>NZ_CP036200.1:3287500-4718011 GCF_004295345.1 Shewanella maritima
CGGGATTAGCTTGTTGATTACAGTTTGCATTTTCTAAACCCTGTTAACGACGTGCCATTGCACTGGCGCTTGAAAAAATAATTGTAGTGAAACACAGCAAACTCAAGGCTGCGCCAAAGGCCATATTAAGTTCAGTTTGGCTTTGATACTGAGAACTAAAATAGAAAATAGTAAACGGTAGGGCTTCATAACGTTCAAATATACCGCCAGGCAAGCCTGCATTGGCTACTGCGCCTGTAAGCATGATAACGGCAGTATCTTCCGCTGCTCGCCCTATAGATAGCATCACGCCGCTGACGATACCTTTTTTTGCTTGAGGTAATAACACATAGCGCTGCTGTTGCCATGGTGTCATACCGAGTGCTGATGCGCAGATCGAAAGCGACTTGGGCAGTGCCTGCAGTGCGGTGCGGGTAGTGACGCTAAGGTAAGGAATAATCAGCATCGCCAAGCATAGTGATGATAATAATAAGCTTGAATTGGCAGATGGGGCGATGGTATTTCTTAACAACACAATCAGGGTGAAGCCAAACAGCCCCATGAGAATTGATGGTACTCCAGCGAGGATTACCACGCTAAGCTCTAGCGCTTGTTTGAATATTGATGCTTTAGCGTAGGTCAGCCAAATACCTGTCGCAATACCTGGCACGATTGCTAAAGATATGGCCCCTAGCACGACTGAGATTGTGCCAATGCAGGCAGGCCAAATACCATCCCAGATTGGTGCTAGCCCAAGTATTGCTTCTAGCATAGGTGTGTCACCAAAGTACAAGCTCAATCCTAGCGTTGGTGCGCCTTTAATCACTATGAAGCCGATAACTAAGCTCAGGCACAACAGCAAAATAGCGACAGACATTAAACACCAAAGCTGGAATAGTTTTGCGTTCATGTTGTTTGCCTGTTGTCAGAGCAGCTTTGTGTATTTATCGAGGTGTTTACGTTTGTTACTTGAGTCGTGGCTAGAGCTAAATCTGAACGGACTTTTTTACCGGCGCCTTGTTGCTGGCTCTGCCCTAACTTTCTTACCGACAAAGTGATGAAGAGGTTGATACAGAGTAATAAGAAGCCTGCAGCGAATAATGAGTTGTATTCTGCGCTGCCGTGTTCAGTCGCGATAACTAAGCCAATATGCGCTGTGAGTGCACGCACAGAGTCAAACAGGCTGCTAGCTAGTTGAGGTGCATTACCTGCTAGCATTAAAGGCAGTAAGGTGTCGCCGATTGCTCGGCTAAAGCCAAGTAGCGCCGCGCTGCATATGGCGGGTTTTGCCGCTGGAAGGGTGACATGAAATAGTAATTGCGGCGATGTAAAGCCCATGGATGCAGCTGTCTGAGATAATCGAGCCGTCAAAGGTTGGCAGTAGGCATCGAGTACCATCACCATCACTGGCAAGATTAACAGCACTAACATCAAGCTTGCGGCTAATAAGCTAAAGCCTGAGCCTTGGTTAAAGGTTTCGCGAATAAAAGGTACCAGTAAGAAAACTGCAGCAATGCCGTATACCACGGTTGGAATACCTGCCATGAAGCGGATGAGTCGTCGAATCCATACTGAGTACTTTTTATATTGTTCGAGTTGGCAAAAGCCGCACACTCCTAGCGCAACAGGCAGTGCAATAATGAGCGCAACAAGTCCTAGGAGACATGAGGCAGCAAGCATAGATAAGATGCCAAACTGACCTTGCTCTGGCTGCCATGCGAGGGAAAATGTCGAGCTATTGGGATTGATAAACACTGGCAGAGCAAACCAAAACAAAAAGCCGAATAGCGCCAGGATAAGTATTAATACTACCGCGCTGCATATCTGTTGTAGTCGCTCTGCCATCATGGTTAAGTTTATCGATTAACTTTTTGACACCGGGATGTAGCCAGACTCTTGAATGAACTTGGCTCCATCTGCACTGTAAATGTAATCGATAAACTTGCGGGTTAACCCTTGAGGCTCTCCTTTAGTGTTCATGTACAGCTTACGAACCACAGGATATTCACCCGATGCACAGGCTTCATTGGTCGGCTTGACCTTATCTAGCATTGGCGCTTTTACGGTATTGTCTATGTAGCCAACACTGCTGTAGCCAATCGCGCCAGGATCGCGAGCAATGGCCGTTTTCATTGCGCCATTTGACGGAACAACATTCGCTGAGTTGATCACAGGTGATTTGTGCAGCAGCTTTTTCACAAATACAGAGCGGGTGCCACTGGCTTCATCACGGGTAAATAGGTTGATGTCACGGTTCTCGCCACCGACCTGTTGCCAGTTAGTGATAATGCCGGCATAAATGTCGCTAACTTGCTTTTGAGTCAGTCCTTGTACTGGATTGTGCGGGTTAACAATAATGGCTACACCGTCAATCGCAAACGGGAACGACACTAAACCATGTTTGGCTTCGCCAGGCTTTAGCGGGCGTCCTGTGTTACCAATATCCACCAAACCTTTGGCAACTTGTTTTGCCCCCACACCTGAGCCGCCACCTGCAATGGTGACGCGAACCTGATGGTTGGACTTCATGATCGACTTGGCCGCTTGCTTCATCACTGGGATATGAGCGGTGCCGCCAGCGATATTAATTGTGCCAGATTGGCCATTAAATACGTCGACATCGGCTGCAAAAGCTGTAGGCAAAACACTGAGGCTACACGCAAGTAGCCCAGCTAAAGTTAATTTAGTGCGCATAATCATTCCTAGGTATTTATAGATGGCACGGGCAGGTGATAGTGATGACTATGGCTAGGGCCGTGCTAGTTGGTTTGTTTATTGAGCCTGAATACCCCTTGATATTACGGCGTATTCAGGCGGGCGAGAGCCAGACCTGGATCTCAATCGTGTTTTGGGTTTAATCGTAAAACTTACAGCACTAGAGTTGAATAATGCTGTTATCTGGTTGTGGTGTAACGAGTTCACCGATGCACTGAGGCCGAATGCCTTGCTCACTGAGTAGTGCTTGTAAGCTCGCTTCGGCATCAGCCGAGACGCTAATTAATAAGCCGCCACTGGTTTGTGGATCGCACAGAATATTGCGCTGCTCGTCACTGAACTCAACTAGATGCTTGAGACTGTCGTAGTTACGCAAGGTGCCACCTGGAATCGAGTTCAGCGCCAAGAACTTATCAACATTATCCAGTAGTGGAATCGCATTAAAGTCGAGCTTAGCTTGTAGCTTCGCGCCCTGACATATCTCAATTAAGTGCCCTGCGAGACCAAAACCAGTAACATCAGTCAGTGCATTAACACCATCAATTTCAGCTATCAATTGGCCGATTTTATTGAGGGTGCACATGGCATTAATGGCGTTTTCAATGTCGGCAGTTTCAGCGAGCTTTTTCTTTTGGGCTGTAGATAGTACACCTATACCAAGCGGCTTGGTGAGATAGAGCTTATCTCCCACTTTAGCGGTGTCATTTTGCTTGAGCTGCTTAAGGTTGACCTGTCCGGTGACCGCTAAACCAAAGATTGGTTCTGGTGAATCAATACTATGGCCGCCAGCAAGCATGATGCCCGCTTCAGCGCATTTTTGTCGTCCGCCCTCGATAACCTTTTGCGCAACCTCTGGTGCAATTTTATTGACTGGCCAGCCTAAAATGGCAATGGCCATTATCGGTGTGCCGCCCATGGCGTAGATGTCGCTAATGGCATTGGTAGCCGCAATTTGACCAAAGGTAAATGGGTCATCAACAATCGGCATAAAGAAGTCGGTAGTGCTAATAATGCCTGTGTGTTCATCTAGCTTGTAAACTGCTGCGTCATCGCGGCTTGAATTCCCTACCAACAAGTTTGGGTCGTTAAACTCGGGTAGGGATGAAGCGAGAATAGTGCTGAGAACTTTCGGGGAGATTTTACATCCACATCCAGCGCCGTGACTGAATTCGGTAAGTTTAACTGTGTCTTGACTCATGGATTGAGCTCCTTGGCGTTGGTATGCGTTTGCTAACTGCAAAACTTAAGTGAGCGATATTGCCCTTGATGCGCCTAACCGCGCTTTTTAGCAAGCCAAAGACCTGCCACGATAATCACTGCGCCAACAACTGGCAGTAAGTCATACATGTGATGGAATAGCCCAATGCCGCCGTGACCTTCATGGGCGAAGGCCGCGCATGGTACAAACAAGCTGGCAGCGACTAATGACTTTTTCATGATATCTCCTAAACAATTTTTGTGCATAAATATTCATTCATTGTTGGCGTTGTTATTGCCAAGATATATGCAAATAAATAACATTTTTTATTTAAAGTATTTAGCAAATAACGTTATAGCAAAAAGTGGGTTAGTTTCTAATGATGCTGTTCACAATAACGTATTTGCTAATTTGGTTTTTAAGTAAGTTGCCTTTTCTATAGCTTGGTTAGAAAGCTTGTTTAGAAAAAATACTTTGGCAACTTACTTATTTTTTAGCGAGTTGATAGTTTTTAATAAAATTTATTTTTATATTTGGAAACTACTAACGTGCTTTTTGTTTGGTTAGTTTTTCACTTTGCTGAGCGTTCTCTTTTAACTTTTCTAAAGCTAACTCAGGTCTTCTATGAACCGCCCAATAAGCAAAGCCAACTAACAAGCCACCGCCGATAATATTACCGATAGTTACCGGGATTAAATTAGCTAGGAAGAAGTTGCGAATAGTCAGATCTGCAAATTGTGCTGGGTCATAACCAGTCATTGACCAGAACTCAGGCGTTGCAAAGTTTTGAATTAGAATGCCGGTTGGGATCATAAACATATTGGCGATACTATGCTCAAATCCACAAGCAACAAACATAGCCACAGGTAAGATCATCACCATTACTTTGTCTGTGTTAGTTCGGCAAGAGAACGTCATCCATACGGCCAAGCAAACAAGTAGGTTACACAAGGCGCCTAAGATTACGGCTTGCAAGAAGGTGTGATGCAACTTGTGCTGGGCAATTTTCATTGCATTAATGCCCCATTCACCGCCTTTACCCATGTAAAGTCCAGCGAGGAAGATAACTACTGCAAACAATACTGCGCCGATGAAGTTGCCAAGATAAACCACGCTCCAGTTGCGGGCTATTTGGCCGTTGGTTAACCTGCCGCTGGCTCTAGCAACCACGGTAAGTACGGTGGAAGTAAATAGCTCACCACCACAAATAACCACTAAGATTAATCCCAAACTAAAGGCGATAGCGCCAACAAATTTGGTCATGCCCCATGGCGCGTCCCCAGCGCCTGTGGTGACGGTCACGTAGAATACGAAAGCGATTGAGATAAATACTCCAGCCGACATGGCTAAGAATAACGCTTGAAGTGGTTTCTTGGTTGCTTTACCAACACCTACATCTTCTGCTTTACGGGTCATCGCCGGTGGCAGCAGTGCGTCAAAAGGATTGTTATCCATATTGCACCCTCCTTAGGTTGCTTTTATGGCCTGGCACACTTTGACTGACCAGCCTTTGGTGCCGTTTTTATTGTGCGCCAGCAAACTGCTGGCATTATTTCTCAGGTCATACCAAATTAAGTTGGTAGCCCTTTAAAGCAACTGCCGCGCCAAGTGTTTTGTATATTTTTAATACATTGTTTTATATAGCTTTTGTGTTTGATGGTTTTACTGGTAAGTGCTGGTGGTTGCGAGGTGTCGACACTAATGTCGAGTGGTATCTAAAATGTGATCGACATGCAGAATGTTTAGGATACTTTTAACCCGGTCACAGCTTGAGGATGGTTACAATAACTGGGTTAGCAGCTTGCTTGGGTGTTTTTCGGCATGCTTAGCAAGCGTCTTGAGGTGGTATCAATCGCCAGGTTAAGTAATGCGGTGCAGGCGATTAACACAATCGCATCGCTGTAGCGGATCTCACTGAAATTACTGTCGATGTAAAAACCTAGAGTCATGATGCCTAACATGCCAAAAACGGCGGTTTCTCTTACGATAATTTCAAATCGATAAAACATCAGTGCCATTAAATTAGGGTAAATACTTGGCAGCATATGGTAGTGGAACAGGTTGAACTTACCTTGTGCGACTTGTTGCGGATTAAGTTGATCGCTTTGGCGCACTGCGAGATAGGCGATAACCGCGCCATTATGAATGGCTAAGGCGATAATCGCCGGCAACATGGATGGGCCAAACAAGATTAAGAATACAAATGCCAAAATGTACTCAGGCACCGAGCGACCGACTAACAACAGCAACTGACCTAAGCCTGCTACAGGCTTTGACCATAGGTGTCGACTGGCAACAGCATGGCCTTTGAGGGTAACAAAATGGCTAGCGGCTAAGGCGAGTACTGCAAGAATGACAGTGGTAACGGCGCCCGGCAGGGCTTGCTCGCTAATCAACCTGGTAATCCAGCTGCCAAGGGCAGACCAATCTATGCTCTGCATATCTTGTGCATTGGCGATAGCTGGCGGCAAAATATCTTCAGTGAAAAACCGTACCAATAAACTGCCATCAATTGGCGGAATGTCGCTTAGGGTGACCAAGGCAATGACCAAGTAAATTGGCAGTAACTTGGGTTTGCACCAGTAGCGGATACAACCAATCAGGGTGATAAAAATCATCAGCAATGCCGCACCTTCATGGTAGTTACCTTGCCTAAACGCGGTTTCAAGATAGAAACCGAGTGTTGGCATACCAATAAAGCCCAGCACGGCGCTACTGCGTAGGGCACACTCAAATCGATAACGGGTGTATGCAATCATCTGTGGCAGCACTTGCGCTATCTTGCCGTAGCTATAGCGACTGATAATGTCGCTTTGCTTGGAGATGCTATCGATAGGAGCGTTAGATGATTGGGTGAGAATGTCACTAAACACCCTGGCAAATGTCGCGGCAAAGGGAATGGTGATCGCCAAGATGCCGGTTACCGGCGATAAACCAAAGATTTGCAAAAATAATAATGCCCAGAATATCTCATGTACCGCGCGAGCGAGTGAGCATAAGGTCGACACCGCTTTATGGCGGTATATGAGTGACAAAGGCGCGCCAAATAGTAGGCCAAAGGTGATGCCTAACAGGGCAAAGTTGATGGTTTGCACAACTGCAGACATTAAATACTCTGTGGCAAAAAAGTCAGGTGCTAATATGCCTTGTGCCATTAGTCCAAGCTCATGCCAGGGATTAAAGCTCACTATTTCAATGTCAGCAAAAGGTAGTGCGAGCAGCGCGATTAGCCAGATCCCAAGGGTGACCTTTTGCCAGTACCCTAGGTGGTAGCGGGCTGAATTGTTAGCTGCATAGGCTTTGGTGTTTAGCGTGCGAGTCATTGCTAACCTACGTCCTTAAGCTGCTCGTCAGAGTGCTTAATGTTTTCCGTATCAAGAGCTTTTGCTTGTGGATCAGTTACTTTTGTTTGTGGATCAGTGAATAGGGCTTGTTGGCTGGCAACCAGTGTTTTTTGATACAGCTCGGTAATCTTAGCTTGATTGACTGTCTCTTCGTGGCTATCAAGCGCCAACTGCCCCTGACACAGGGCGATGACTCTATCAAAATGACTTAAGGCCAGATCTCTGTCATGCACTACCATGATGACGGTTTCATGCAAATCGAATAACTTGGTGATCAGCCGCCGCGCCATAAGCGGGTCGATGGCCGAGAAGGGCTCATCACCAATGAATACCGCTTGTTGTTGATACACCGCGCGTCCTAGCGCAACGCGCTGGCGCTGGCCGCCAGAGAGTTGATCGACTTTTTTATCAAGCGCTTGGTCTAACTCCAGCTGCTGGCAAATGCTTTGTACCTTATTCAAGTGGCTTTTAAAGGGCTTGATAAGGTTGACTAAGTTATAGCTCCAATGGTGACGCGCAAGCGCGCCCATATAAATGTTGTGATAAATACTTAAGTTATCTACTAAGCCCTGGGCTTGCGAGCAAAGCGCTGCCTGGTCTTGTAGTTGCTGATAAATATGATGCAGCAAGCTAGACTTGCCAGCGCCCGATGGTCCGATAATCGCGACCTTTTCCCCTTTACTGAAGTCGAGGTTGAGATTAAAGATCACCTGCGTTTGTTGTGTCTCTGAACCAGAGTCAGCGCCGTAAAATAGGTTAAGGTCGCGAAGTGTTAGCATCAGTCAATTAATCCTATTTGTTTTGCCACATCTTCTACCGGTTGGTAGTCGGCATTGGTTGCTTCAACAAATGACGAACGTGGGAAGCTTTTGAGTAGATCTGGGTTATCCATTTCTAACAGGGTTGTTTTCACCTTCTGGATAAAGCCGTCACCGTATTTTGCATCCACATCGGAGCGAATAGTCCACTGATAGTCAGGGTAGGTGGGTGTTTCCCAAATCACGCTGACTTTGCTGGTGTCGATTTTGCCCTCAGAAAGTTCCTTCTCCCACACTTTGTAATTCACCGCGCCGATTTGATAAGCACCTGACTGCACCTGGGCAATGGTGCGGCTGTGATCGCCAGAAAAACCTACGCGCTTAAAGGCTTGTTTTGGTGACTTATGTAAGTGCTGCTCAATAAAGTATTGCGGCATTAAGCGGCCTGAAGTAGAGCCTTTAGAGCCAAAGGTAAAGGTGGTGCCATTAATGTTGGGGAAGTCTTTACTCGCTGTTAGCCCAGTACTTTGGTGGGCAATGATGTAGCTTTTGAAGAATTGATCTTCATAACCCTGAGCGATGGCTTGTGAGTCCTTCACTAGCTTACGCGCTTGCACGCCAGACAGACCGCCAAACCAGGCTAGCTGTACCTGATTGTTTCTAAAGGCAGTGACCGCTGCCGAGTAGGATTTTACTGGCACATAGTTAACATCCACCCCAAGCTGCTGCTCAAGGTAGGTTGCCACTTTTTCAAAGCGGGTTCTTAGTTGGCTTTCATCTGCATCAGGAATGGCGGTAAAGGTAAAGGTCGCCGCTTCTACGCAGAAGAAAGGAGCTAAAGTCAGGGTAGCGATGGCTGAGAATTTTGCGAACGCTTGGCTTGGTTTGCGATTTAACATAGTTACTCCATAAATAGGTAAACGAGTGTTTACGAACTCATAAGCTTTTATCGTGATGATTCAAAGATAAAAGCTAATATCTGTAACCAGTCAATTCGGCATGACCTTTATTAAATAATATACAGGGCAATTTTATATTTGGGTGATGTTAATCACATAGCACGGAAAATTATATTGAACGTTGTTCAAGTAAGTATTGGTGTTTTAAAATTATTTACATGTATCAAGTCTTTGCTGGTAATTAAAAAATTTGTCTTTGTTTTATATATTGAGACTTGGTTCAAATATTTATTTTTCTTAGTGGTTATACTGAAAGCCAATTAAGGAAGTTGATGAGGTCTGGTGGCCTTCTCGGTCTTCAAAACCGATGTGAGCCTAATAGGCTTTGGCAGGTTCGATTCCTGCCTCTTCCGCCAAATTTATACAATGCCAGTTGATAGTTTATTATTGATGTGACGTCTGCAGATGTTGTTAATTTCCGCTTTATTTAGATGGTTTCATCAATGAGTGGAGCAATAAGTAATGACTACTTATAAAATTAGTGATGTCAGCGATGATAATAGTGAAACTGGTGATGTTTCTTCCTCTGATATGAATATTTATTCAAATGGAAGGCTGCGCCTTCCCCAAGTTGAGCAAGTCCTGCAGCGCCCTTTTATTACCCCATTCATAGCTCAGTTGAGTCGGCCATTAGTGACTCAGGCTGTGCGAGAGTATTTCGCTAAAGTGCGCGCGAGCCAGCAGTCGCAAACCATTACCCATTTTGATTTAGAAGCGGGTATTACTCGTGAGTTGTCTAAATTGATGCTCGTGCGTCAGCAGCGAGTGATTAATGCAACTGGCACTATTATTCATACCAATTTAGGGCGCTCACCCATTAGCCCTGAGCTGTGGGATCAAGTTAAAGACGTCAACACCCATTACAACAATCTTGAGTTGGCTTTGCATAAAGGCAAGCGTGGCCAGCGCAAGGGGCTAATCGCCGAGCTACTTCAGGCGCTAACTGGCGCTGACAATGCGCTGGTGGTTAATAACAATGCCTGCTCTGTGTACCTAATTTTGTTGGCGTTAGCCCAAGGTAAAGAAGTGATTGTTTCCCGCGGTGAGCAAATTCAAATCGGCGGCGGCTTTCGTATCCCTGATATTTTAGCTATGTCAGGTGCCAAGTTAGTTGAAGTGGGCACTACCAATGTCACCACCTGCGGTGACTACATCAACGCCATTACCGAAAATACTGCCATGGTGCTGCTGGTACACCAGTCTAATTTTGCCATTCGCGGCTTTACCGAGTCGGTAGATATCAAGGCGCTGAAAGCCAGATTGCCTGAAGATGTGATTTTGGCGGTTGACCAAGGCTCAGGCGTATCCACTGAAGATTTTTGCCCAGAAGAAAAAGACATAGGCCGCTACATCAAGCAAGGGGCAGATCTTGTGTGTTTTTCTGGCGATAAGATTATTGGCGGCCCACAAGCCGGCATCGTGTGTGGCCGTGATGATTTAGTTCAGATACTTGAAAAAAGCCCGATGATGCGCGCCTTTAGGCCGGGACGAATTATCTTGTCGCTGCTAGAAGCCTTGCTAGTTGAAAAGCTTAATCGCAGCGACATGGGCAAGGGTATTTCTCAGGCGCAAATCGAGCGCTTACCACTGACTAAGCGTTACGCTGAAAAGCTTGCCTGCTACTTTGGCGATAAGGTTGAAGTGCAGCCGATGACCGCGGTAGTTGGCGGTGGCACGCTACCTGATTGTGATTACCCCTGTTATGGCGTCGCCATAGTGGGTGAGGCGAAATTGCTTAGTGAGCAGCTGCGCGCATGTCCTATACCTGTTATTGGGGTGATAAATCGCGACCGCTTTGTGCTCAACTTAGCCAGCGTGACCGAAGATGATTTTGAAGTGTTATTTGAGCAACTTTGCGCGCTGTTTGCACCTGAGCAACAGCCTGTTAGTCAAAAGGCGCTTAGTCAAGAGCGAGTTAGTCAAGAGCTTGGGCAAGGGAAACAACAAGAGGGTAATAGCTAATGACATTGCAAACAGACTCTCACGCAACTCATCACTCCCATGGGCAAGCTAACGCGCTAACTCAAGCTGAGCAAAACTCAAGCCTGTCGTCAGTGGTGGCGTTAGCAGGGCATGTTGACCATGGTAAAACTGCGCTTATCTATGCCATGACTGGCATTATGACCGCGCGTAAGGCCGAGCAAGAGTGCGGCATGACACAAAACCTTGGCTTCGCGCATTTTAAAGATGCTAAAGATCATCAAATAGGCATTATTGATGTGCCGGGGCATGAGCGCTATATCCGCAATATGGTGGCAGGTCTGTGGAGTATTGATCTAGTGCTGTTGGTTGTTGCCGCCAACGAAGGCTGGATGCCAATGACTCAAGCTCACCTTGAAGTGGTCAACGCCATGAGTCATGCCAAGGTGTTGGTATGTATTACTAAATCGGACTTGGTTGATAAGCGCCGTTTGAGCGAGCTTGAAGATGAATGTTTGCAACGGGTGATGGACACCTGTGAGCAGATCCCTAATGTCATCTGTGTCAGCGCCCATAGTGGTGACAATATTAATGAGCTAAAGCAGCTGATAAGCGATGAGCTAAACGATGATTCAATTGTTAGCGCAGCTCAAGAAGCGGGGGCTGAATCTGCAGCGGAGCAGGCGTTATCTGCCACGGGCATACAATCTTGTCATTTGTATGTGGATCGCAGTTTTAGCATTAGTGGTATCGGCACTGTGGTCACAGGCTCTTTGGTCGGCGGTGAGTTGAGTGTTGGCGACAAGCTGCACTTAATGCCAAGCAATCAAGTGGTTAAGGTGCGTAACCTACAAGCCTACAATAAAAGTGTTGAGCATGTTGCTGGCACCAGCCGCGTCGCAGTGGGGATTAAAGGGGTTAACTTTAAGCTAATTCACCGCGGCGATTGCTTAACTAATGAGCCGCAAGTGCATCAAGGCACCCAAGAGATCATTTTGCGGTTGAATAAACGCACCGACAAGCTGCGCAATTGTCAGCTGGAAGTCGCCATTGGCAGCTGGAATGGTATCGCGCAGATGATCAAAATTACCGACACTCAGCTGGTACGTCTTAAGCTAAAAGCGCCAGTAACCTGTTATTTCGGTCAGTCGGTGGCGCTTATTCAGCAAGGTGGCAGTCGCTTAATTGCTGGTGGTCGCATCGCCTGGCTGACACCGATTATGCGCTGGCAACGTCGTCAGCTGTATCATCTGCTAAACCAACTACCGCAAGAGTTTAGCTCGCCTTATCAAACCAAGGTGCAGCTGCAGCTTAATGGCGTACTTGAAAAGCAGCAATTTGCCTGTGTTAAAGGCTCTGATGTTGTCAGTGATTTAAAGTTGATTGAAACCGATAAACATTATTTACTCACCAGCCTTGTTGAAGAGGCTGAGCAGAAAATATTAATGCTACTGGCTGAACCTGCAGCAGCAATTACCAGTGCCGAGTTTGTCTCACGCTTGAAACTATCGCCAGTGACGATTGATTTGGTGTTGCAGCGCCTAAAAGCGCAGGAAAAAGTACATCTAAGTTTTGATACCTGGGTAGCAGAGCAGGGCATGAGTGAAGATGACTTATGCCCTGCCAGTCAGAGCCTACTGGCCAAAGTGCGCGATGCCGAGCGTGCCGGCATTGCTGCTGACAAACAGCTAGTGGGCAATGATAAAAAGCTGATTAAAAACCTAGCGCGGCTTAAATACGTCACCCTGTTGGATGACCATATTTATTACGACACCCAGCTTTATAATCAACTGGTTGAAGATGTACTCAGCGGTTGTGAAAAGCTCGACTTATTGTCGATGGCGCAGATTAAAGACCGCAGTCATTTGAGTCGTAAATATGCTATTCCGTTAGCTAACCGTATGGAACGAGATGGTTGGGTGAGACGACAAGAGAATGATCGTTTGGTGTTAAAGTTGGTTTCATAAAACCTTTGAATAAAGGTTTTTTGGGATTCCAAATTACTTATCTTGTTCCAAACTTCCTTTGGATTGCCACTTAATGACTTCGTCATTTGCAACCAAGGGGCGTTGAAAGAGTACCAAGCTGCGCTTGGTGTAAAGTCGTGGGATTTCATCCCACACCCGAGCAAGAAGGGGATCAACAGCAATCCCCTCTTGCATCTCCCCGTGCCGCCCCAACGAAATTGTTTTTCCTCATTGCTTATTCGAAAATACCTAACGCTTTCGATAGGCCATCCATGGCCAAACGAAAGCTAGCCTGACGTCCTGTCAGGCTTACGCTATTTTCTTCAACGCACTTCGGCAATTCCGAAGGGGGTTGTTGTAATCTGCAACCACATTGGTATTAAAAACCGCTTTTGGATTTTATTGCTTTCTTAGGAGCCTTCATATCACCAGAGTGAAATGAAAAAACGCCGTGAGCTCGGCCATGGATGGCCGACTAGCTTTCGAGGGGAAGGGACGCCCCATCGGAAGCGTTAGGTGTTTTTTAATGGAGCGAAGCAGGTTCCAAGCGAAGTCAGACGCTAAATAATACTCCGTTGGAAATTTTCGCTTTTCAAAAATTTCGTCGGAGCGGCAAGGGAGTTCCTGTTGACTCCCTCTTGGTCGGGTGTGGGATGAAATCCCACGACTTTCACCAAGCGCAGCTTGGTCATCCTCTCGCAACCGCAGGTTGCAAATGACGCAGTCATTAATTGTTAATCCAAACGAAGTTTGGAAAATCCACATTCCAAACTTGGTTTGGATCAACCTCCCAGCTGTGATCCCCATCACTGTCACCCCAGAATCTCGCCATCGACACTAATGTCGACAGCATTAAACAAAGTTTAATTTTTAAACCAAATCTAACGCTTTCATTAGCACCATCTTATTTTTGCTTGATTAAAAATCTTAATAAAAACATTGATTTAAAACTGCTTTTTCCAAACTGAGAGGTGCGTTTAAAACTTGGTGTGGAACTTGTAATAACAGGCCAAGTACTGCAATAAAAACAAAAGGCTGATTATGAATAGTTTTCTTATTGCAGATCCGACGCAATGTATTGGTTGCGGGACATGTATGGCAGCATGTTCCACAGTGCATAAGGCGAAAGGACTGCAAGCAAAACCAAGATTGACGGTAATGCGGCACAAGAGCGCAACAGCGCCTGTGATGTGTCGTCATTGCGAAGACGCTCCATGTGCCACTGTTTGCCCAGTAAAAGCTATCACTCAGAAGGACGGGAAGGTGCTTCTGAATGAAACCGAATGCGTCGGTTGTACATTATGTGCAATTGCCTGCCCATTCGGGGCGATTTCACTCGATGGTAGCCGCCCCATCGCGATGGCAAATTCTTACGACATTCATATCCCATCAGATATTCATTCAAGTAACCCGTCGACATCAACGCCGAGCTGCTTTGGTAATGACCTATTGGCCTGGGAGCCTGGGGTAAAAAGTATCGCGATTAAGTGCGATCTTTGCCACAGCAATCCTGAAGGCCCTGCGTGCGTCGCGGCTTGTCCTACTCGAGCGATTTTCTTTGCTAACGAGGGCAACCTAGCTGGCGCATCTGATCATAAGCGTGAGCAAGCTGCTTGCACTGGTGCCAACATCACTTTAGGTGTTGATGCGCCAAAACAACCTGTGCTGGTGGCAAGTAACCCAGCCAACGTTGCGGAGGGTGACAGTCATGACATCGCTTGATTTTTTACTCTTATCTATCATTTTGTATGTGGCGGCTGCGTGCGGCTCTTTGCTGTTTTATAAGCAAGAGGCATTAGCGAGCAAGCTGTCTGGCGTGCTGGGTACCTGCGCAGGTATTGCCGGTATCGCAGCCAGTATTCCAACCCTGTTATCGGGTGAGGTAATCGTTAAGGCGATTTACAGCCCGTTCTATTTCTCTGACTTTGTTATTCGCCTTGATGGCTTGTCGGCCTTCATGCTGATGGTGATTTCACTATTGGTGGTGGCGACCTCGGTTTACTCTATCTCTTACATGAAGGAGTACTTTGGTAAAGGTGCCTATGCAATGGGCTTCTTTATGTACAGCTTCATCGCCTCTATGGTTGCCTTGGTGGTTTGTGACAATGCTTTCTACTTCATCGTGTTCTTCGAGATGATGTCGCTAGCGTCTTACTTCCTGGTTATCGCTGAGCAAAACGAGAAGAGTGTTAAAGCAGGTCTGCAATACTTCTTGATTGCTCACGCAGGCTCTGTACTTATCATGATTGCCTTCTACATCCTGTACCGCGAAACAGGCAGCTTGAACTTTGCTGAGTTCGCTAAAGCTGAGCTAACAGACATGCAGGCATCTGCAGTGTTCTTATTAGCATTTTTCGGTTTCGGCGCGAAAGCGGGCATCATCACGCTGCACGGCTGGCTACCTCAAGCTCACCCGGCGGCGCCTTCTCATGCATCGGCAATGATGTCAGGTGTGATGGTTAAGATTGGTGTGTTCGGTATCATCAAGGTAAGCATCGACTTCCTAGGTGCTGAAACTGCCTGGTGGGGTTATGTGGTATTAGCTTTTGGCTGCGTATCGTCAGTGCTAGGTGTACTTTACGCCCTTGCTGAGCATGATATTAAACGTCTACTTGCTTATCACACTGTTGAGAACGTCGGCATCATCTTAATTGGTGTGGGTATCGGTATGATTGGTATCGCTCACGATATGCCAATTCTTGCCACATTAGGTTTATTAGGTGGTCTATACCACTTACTTAACCACGCTGTGTTTAAAGGCCTACTTTTCTTAGGTGCTGGCTCGGTTATCTACCGCGTACACACCAAAGACATGGAAAAGATGGGCGGTCTTGCCAAGCTAATGCCGTTAACTGCAATTGCTTTCTTAATCGGTACTATGGCGATTTCTGCTCTGCCTCCACTTAACGGTTTTGTCAGTGAGTGGTTTATCTATCAATCACTATTAACCATGAGTAAAGAAGGCACACTTGCAATGCAAAGCGCTGCGCCAATCGCTGTAGTCATGCTTGCGATTACTGGCGCGTTAGCTTGTATGTGTTTCGTTAAGGTATTTGGTATCTGCTTTAGCGGCGGCGCGCGCAGTCCACAAGCTGCCAAAGCCACTGAAGTGCCTATGACCATGGTATTTGGTACCGGCAGCTTAGCCGTGCTTTGTATCATCCTAGGTGTAGGTTCTCCTTGGATTGCGCCCGTTATCTCAACGGTTGCGAGCACCTTGGTGGATACTCAAGCTGTTACGGTTACTCAAGGCTTTGCGCTTATCCCAAGCGATGCAAGCCAAGCAATTCTGTCTACTCCAGTCATTGTTATCACGTTAACTGCACTATTCATCGTACCGATTGCGCTTGTGGCCATGTTTAAAGGTCCAAAAATGGCGAGTCGCAATGCCGGTGACCCATGGGCGTGTGGTTATGGTTATGAAGACAAGATGTCAGTGTCTGCAGGTGGTGTGACTCAGCCTGTACGCTCGATGTTCAAGCCGCTTTATACCTTACGTAAACGCATCGACCCAGCACCATTAATGGCTAAAACCTTAGCCGGTACAACTAACGGTGCAGGCTCACTTGAGCCGCAATTCGATAACAAGATGATTCTGCCTGTTGTTGCCCTAGTGCAGCGAGTTGGCCGAGTGGTGCAAAACCTACAGTACGGTGACTTCCGCGCTTACTGTCTGTACATCATTGTGGCACTGCTGGTGTTGCTATTCGTCCCACTTAACTTAGGAGTAAACTAATGCAAGGGCTTGAAATGCCAAGTCCTGATTGGATTGCTTTAGCAGTCTTTCAGGCATTATTCATGATTGGTCTTGCTCCACTGGCCACAGGTTTTACTCGTGTGCTTCGCGCTAAGATGCACTCTCGTAAAGGTCCTGGCGTGCTGCAAGACTACCGCGATATCGCTAAGCTGCTTCGTCGTCAAGAAGTTGCTCCAAATCCATCTGGGTTAGTCTTTAAGGTAATGCCAATGGTGCTGATCGCAACTATGTTGCTTGTCGGCATGGCGCTACCAACAGTGACCAATAGCTCACCGTTCCCGATTGCCGGTGACGTGATTACCGATATCTACTTATTCGCAATTTTCCGCTTCTTCTTCTCTCTATCGGGTCTGGACTCAGGCAGTGTTTACGCTGGTGTGGGTTCAAGCCGTGAGTTGACCTTAGGCGTGTTAGTCGAGCCAATTTTAATGCTGTCTATCTTCACTATGGCGTTATCTGCAGGCACCTTCGACTTAGGTTACATCAGTACTTATATGGCAACCGAAACCTGGCAAGTGCCTGGGGCGGTGTTGCTAGCCGGTGCTGCATGTGCGTTCGCTGTGTTCATTGAAATGGGTAAGCTGCCATTCGATAGCGCTGAAGCTGAGCAAGAGCTACAAGAAGGTCCGGTAACTGAGTACTCAGGTTCTGGCTTTGCTTTAGTCAAACTGGCTCTTGGCCTTAAGCAGCTGGTGGTTGCACAACTCTTCCTTGCCTTGTTCATCCCATTTGGTAAAGCCGCTGAGCTGACCTTTAGCGGTGTGCTCATGGCGACGCCTATCTTACTTGCCAAGTTATTCGTGGTGTTCTTAATCGCCGGTGTTATCGAGAACAGTGTTGCTCGTACCCGCTTCTTAAAAACATATCACCTGACTTGGGTAGGATTTGGCATCGCTGTACTTGGCTTCATCTTCTACTTAATCGGTCTATAGGGAGCAAATAAGATGACGTTAGAAACTCTTGCTCTACTCACCATTTTGTCACCGTTTATCGGGGCAATCCTAACGGTATTAGTGCCGAAAGACACCGCCAAGTGGGTTTGTCAGTGCTTTGCAGGTATAGCATCTGCAGGTGCGATTGGTATCGCCATCACGCTACTAAGTGGCGGCGAATCCAGTGTGAGTTATTCATTATTGTCGATTGGCCAAGTTGAATTATTTGGCATCACCATCGATAAAGTTAGTTCGTTAATTACCGTTGCCGTTGTGGTGCTTGGTTTACTGGTGAGTTTGTACTCACTTGGCTATATGTCAGAGGGTAACCGCGAGCATCCACATGAGGGAATGCCACGTTACTACGCCTTCTTGCTTATCTTCATCGGTGCAATGGCGGGCTTAGTATTATCATCGACCATTTTAGGTCAGCTGTTCTTCTTCGAAGTAACAGGTGCCTGTTCTTGGTCGCTAATTGGTTACTACCAGTCGCCTAAATCGCTTAAAGCTGCGCTTAAAGCATTGTTGGTGACCCATGTGGGCTCAATTGGTTTATTTGTGGCAGCAGCCTTTGTATTCAATGCAACTGGCACGTTCGCAATTAGCGCATTAGCCACACTGGATGAAAGCACTAAGACCATCGTATTTATGGGTATCTTGTTTGCAGCTTGGGCGAAATCAGCTCAGTTACCACTGCATGTATGGCTACCAGATGCGATGAACGCGCCAACGCCTGTGAGTGCTTACTTACACGCAGCTTCTATGGTTAAAGTGGGCGTGTACATCTTTGCTCGCGCTATCATGGAAGGCGGCGAAATTCCTGAAATCATCGGTGTTATCGGTGTTGTCAGTGCCATCATCACGCTAATTTACGGCTTCATCATGTACCTGCCACAAAAGGACATGAAGCGCCTATTAGCTTACTCAACCATCACTCAACTTTCATACATCTTCTTAGCGCTATCCCTGTCGATCTTCGGCTCTAAGCTAGCACTAGAAGGCGGTATTACTTACATCTTCAACCACGCGTTTGCTAAGAGCTTGTTCTTCTTAGTTGCCGGTGCATTCAGTTACACCATGGGTACGCGCATGTTGCCACAACTTAAAGGTGTGGTGAAAAAGTCGCCGCTACTGGCTGTCGGCTTCTGTGTTGCGACCTTGGCAATTACCGGTGTGCCTCCATTTAACGGCTTCTTCAGTAAGTTCCCACTGTTTGCAGCAGGTTTTGAATTGTCTGCCGAGCACAGCTGGTTAATGCCAATCATGATTTTGGCATTGATTGAGTCGGTCGCGAGCTTCGGTTGGATCTTGTACTGGTTCGGTAAGTCAGTTGTCGGCGAGCCTTCAGAGGCGGTTGCCAACGCTAAACCATTACCAGCGTCAATGAAAGTGGTGATTGTCTTCTTGATTGTGATGTCACTGTGTTCAAGCGTTATCGCTGCTAACTGGCTTGTATAGCACTGAGAAAAGGAAGGATTTATGAATCCAGATATTGTAATTAACAACCTTGCCGGCTTGCTGATCATCACCAGCGTGATGCTCATTGGCTCAAGTAAGGCGAAATCTGCCGCGATTCTCTACTCGGTGCAGTCGCTGGTTTTAGTGTTGACCTTCTTGGCGATCGCCAAGTCGGTTGACGCCACCGAGTTATACCATTGGTCGATAACCGCATTCATCACCAAGGTGATTGCATTACCTGCGCTGCTTTACTACGCGCTTAGCAAAATGAGTGACCCAAGTGCAGATAAGCCAGCACTGAGCATGAGCTGGATAATCCCAATTGCGGGCATCATCTGTATCGCCAGCTTTCAGGCGGTTGAGTCAGTTGCTTTGCCGATTGTTGAGCACCTAAAACCAGCACTTGCTGTGTCGGTAGGTCACTTCTTCTTAGGTCTGCTGTGCATCGTCAGTCAGCGCAACATTCTTAAACAGCTTTTTGGCTACTGCTTAATGGAAAACGGCTCGTCGTTAACCTTAGCGCTATTAGCTAACAAAGCACCAGGCATTGTCGAGATTGGTATCACTACCGACGCTGTTTTTGCAGTGATCTTCATGGTGATCCTTGCCCGTCAAATCTTCAACAAGTTGAACACCTTAGACGTGAATCAACTGAATCAACTTAAGGGGTAATCAAGATGTCTCCAACTGATATGTTGCTATTACTTATGGTGATCCCTTTAGTGGCAGCGGGTATCTCATTCGCTAGCATTAAAGGCGGCGAGGGTGGCCGCAAGATAGCTATAGGCTGTCACGCCCTGTCGATGATTGCCATTTTAGTGTTGTCATTTACCTTGGCTGGCACAGTGTTCTTTGATGGACCTGTGATATCTGAGGGGCGCTGGTTGTATCTAGATGGGCTATCTGGCCTGTTCTTAGGGGTACTGGGTCTAGTCTCGATTCTTACCGGTATGTACTCAATTGGCTACATTGGCCATGAGTATAAACACGGTGAAATCTCTGGCACTAAGGTGTCGCTGTACTACGGCCTGTTTAACTTGTTTATCGTTTCTATGTTAGTGGCGGTAACAGCAAACAACGTGATTATGATGTGGGTCGCCATTGAGGCAACCACCATCTGCTCAGTGTTCTTGGTTGGTCTTTACGGTCAGCGCTCGTCACTGGAAGCCGCGTGGAAGTACATTGTGATTTGTACGGTTGGTCTTGCATTTGGTTTGTTCGGTTCAATCCTAACTTACTCAAACGCAGCAGCTGTGTTTGCTGACCCTGCTAACGCCATTTTCTGGACTGACATTCATCAAAATGCTCAGGCATTGGATACAACGCTAGTACATCTTGCGTTCATCTTCGTGCTGATTGGCTTTGGTACTAAGGTGGGCTTGTTCCCAATGCACGCTTGGTTACCCGACGCTCACTCCGAGGCGCCAAGTCCTGTGAGTGCACTGCTTTCAGCAGGGCTTTTGAATTGTGCTTTGTTAGTAATTCTACGTTACTACATCATCACGGTTAAAGCGATTGGTCCAGCTTTGCCGCAGAACCTGTTATTGATTTTTGGTTTCCTTTCGGTAGCGACTGCGGCATTTTTTATTATCACCCAACGCGACATCAAACGTCTGCTGGCGTACTCAAGTGTTGAGAATATGGGTTTAATTACTCTAGCTATCGCACTTGGACCACTAGGTGTGATTGCCGCACTACTGCACGTTATCAACCACAGCTTAGCTAAAACCCTCATGTTCTGCGGTGCTGGCAATATCTTGCTGAAATACGGCACCCGCGACATTGGTATTGTGAAAGGCATTTTGCGTGTTGCGCCTATCACAGGTGTGTTAGTGGTGATTGGTGCATTAGCTCTAGGCGGCGTGCCTCCATTTAGCATCTTTGTCAGTGAATTCACCTTAGTGACAGCCGCCATTGGCGACGACAGAGTGCTATTTACCATCGTATTACTACTGATCTTAACCATTGTTCTTGGCGGTTTAGCTTATATGGCAGCCCAATGCGTGATGGGCGAGCAACCTAAAGAAGTGGAAAAAGGTGAGCTTGGCTTTATGACCTTAGCGCCAATGGCTGCGATTGTAGTAATGCTAGTTGTAATGGGGACAGCCATTCCAACATCTGTACTAAAAGGGATTGATAGTGCAGCGCTTGTCATCCTTGATAGCGAAGAAAGTAGCGTGATGAATACTTTGAATCTTCCTCTCAAGTCTCTTCATCAAACTCAGCAGCAGGCCAATGCCGATCTGACTGAAATCCCACTAGCGCAGCAATAAGCGAGGAGTTCCTGTGGATTTTAATACTAATTATCAAAGCAGCGAAGACGCCCCAGTTGGGGGCGCGAAACAAGCATTTAGCCATGCCAACCATAAAAGAGATAATAAAATCGGTTACGGCTATGTTGCAGGGGTTCATCAATTCTTTCCTTCGGCAATTATTGAAGAAGAGTGGCAAACCGAAAACCAGGTCACTATCACTGTGAAACCAACCTCCTTAATTGAGGTGATGAAGTGGTTGTACTACGAGCAAGGCGGCTGGTTAGCTGTGTCATGGGGTAATGACGAACGTAGCATTAATGGTCACTTCGCCCTGTACCACGCGCTTTCGATGGAAGGTGAAGTGAAAAGTTGGGTAACGGTGAAAATCTTAATTGATGAGAAAACCCAGGAGTTTCCATCAATCACGCCGCACATTCCAGCAGCGGTGTGGGGCGAGCGTGAAGCCCGTGACATGTATGGTCTGCGTCCTGTTGGTCTACCGGATGAGCGCCGCTTAGTGCTACCGGATGACTGGCCAGAAGACTTACACCCACTGCGTAAAGATGCAATGGACTACCGTCAGCGCCCAATGCCAACTACTGAAGATGAGACTTACCCATTTGATAACCAATTAGGTGACGACTCAAACCGCATTGTGCCAGTGGGGCCGCTGCACATTACCTCAGATGAGCCTGGACACTTCCGCTTATTCGTAGACGGTGAGGACATTGTTGATGCCGATTACCGCATGTTCTATGTGCACCGCGGCATGGAAAAACTCGCTGAAACCCGCATGGGTTATCACGAAGTGGCGTTCCTGACTGACCGTGTGTGCGGTATTTGCGGCTTTACCCACAGCGTGGGTTACTCAAACAGTGTGGAAAATGCCCTTGGCATTCAGGTGCCAGAGCGCGCCAAGATGATCCGTACCGTGCTGCTTGAGGTTGAGCGTTTGCACTCGCACTTACTCAACATTGGTCTTTCAAGTCACTTTGTGGGCTTCGATACCGGTTTCATGCAGTTCTTCCGCGTACGTGAAAAAACCATGGAGCTGGCTGAGCTGCTAACTGGCGCGCGTAAAACTTACGGCCTGAACCTGATTGGTGGTGTGCGCCGCGATATTCTCGCCGCGCATCGTTCACAAGGTATCAAGATGGTGCGTGAAGTGCGTGATGAGTTTAACGAGCTGGTGGACTTCTTAATGGCGACGCCAAACCTAGATAGTCGTATTAGTGGCGTAGGTATTTTAGACCGCCAAGTTGCTCGTGATTTTAGCCCTGTAGGCCCTGCTATACGTGGTACTGGCTGGCAACGTGACGCGCGTATTGTGCATGGCGGCACGCTGGAATCTTACGGCAAGATGCCAATGGAGCTGCAGCACGAAAACACGGGTGACGTGCGTGCCCGTGTGTTAGTTCGTGTACGCGAAGTGTATGACTCACTCAACATGGTTGAGTGGGGCTTGGACAATTTAGCACCAGGTAAGTTGCTAATCGAAGGCTTTGATTATCAACCAAATAAATTTGCGCTTGGCTTCACAGAAGCACCTCGTGGAGAGAACGTACACTGGAGCATGACAGGGGATAACCAGAAGCTATTCCGCTGGCGTTGCCGCGCGGCGACCTATGCTAACTGGCCAGTACTGCGCTACATGCTACGTGGTAATACGGTGTCAGATGCGCCGCTGATTATTGGCTCACTTGACCCATGTTACTCGTGTACTGACCGCGTCACCATTGTCGATAAGCGTAAGAGTAAGTCTAAAACTCTGTCTTACAAAGAGTTTGAACGCTACGGCATGGAACGTAAGCATTCACCGCTTAAGTAGGGAGACACCATGTTTAAATTATTTAAAACGATTGCTAAAGCGGGTGAGTCGACCACTAAATACCCCTTTGCTCCTTATGAAACCAGTGACGACTTTCGTGGTCGTCCTGAGTACGAGCCAGAGCAGTGCATTGCCTGCGCGGCTTGTACTCGCGCCTGCCCAGCCAATGCGCTGATTATGGAAACCAAAGAAGCCGACGACTCACGTCGTTGGCAACTCAACCTCGCGCGCTGCATCTACTGCGGCCGCTGTGAGGAGGTTTGTCCAACTGGTGCAATTAAACTGTCGCAAGACTTTGAACTGGCGGTAGCCAACAAAGCCGATTTATACGAGCAAGCCGTATTTAAATTAGCCCATTGCCAAGAGTGCGAAACGCCATTTGCGCCAAAAAAAGCGGTGCAATATGCCCTTGATTTGCTAATTCAATCCGGTCTCGACCAAGAGCAAATTGATATTCGCGCTAAACAACTTAACACCTGCCCAGATTGTCGTCGTAAAGCCAATATGCTTGAAGGTGACGGACTGATGCAGGGCAATGCCTTGAAACAGGAGGTCGTCAATGAAGGGTATTAAGAAAATCGTTGGCAATGACCACACCCAAGCGGTACCAGTCGAGATTGATGAACAAGCTGCAAAACTAAAAGGCACCTTGCTTAAAGACATTAAACGCTCAGCGTATGTATACCGAGTTGACTGCGGTGGTTGTAACGCCTGTGAAATTGAAATCTTTGCTGCCATCACGCCAGTGTTTGATGCTGAGCGCTTTGGTATCAAGGTTGTGGCATCACCGCGTCATGCCGACATCTTGCTATACACAGGGGCGGTAACGCGCTCAATGCGTATGCCTGCACTGCGCGCTTATGAAGCGGCGCCAGATCCTAAAATTGTGGTGTCCTACGGCGCCTGTGGTAATGACGGCGGTATCTTCCATGACCTTTACTGCGTATGGGGCGGCACTGACAAGATCATTCCTGTGGATGTGTACATTCCAGGTTGTCCACCAACGCCAGCGGCAACCATTTATGGCTTTGCAGTGGCGCTTGGTTTGTTAGACCAAAAACTTAAAGCAAAACACCATGATGAGCGTGAAGGCGAAGTCGTGACCTTGAAGCACACAGGCATTCCACTTGAGATCAAAACCTTGATTGAACGTGAAGCCCGCCGCTTTGCTGGTTACCGTTATGGTGCCCAAATTGCTGATGAGTTTATGACTGTACTTGCCAGTGCAGATCCATCCAATGTCGATGCCAAAATCAAGGCTTATCTCGACGAAAAAGAAGACCCACGTTTAACCGAGATTATCACTAGCATTAATCGCGCTGTGTTAAATCGTATGGGGCAACCTGCATCAATGGGCGAAGCTGTCGCCGTAAATCAAGGGTAATTGCCTATGTCAGACAAGGTGCTGTTTTACGCTTTAAGTCGCAAGTTTGTCGACGAACAAACAGATGTGCCGGAAGAAGCCAAATCGGTGATTTATTATGGCCTAGCCATTGGTCACCACTTAGGGTCGTAGATTGCTTAAAAGCAGTGGTTACTTGCTCACGCAGTCAATATCAAACTTGGCTTGAATATTTGCCAGAGGCAGTACGGCAAGGCGTAAGATGGAAGGTTTTTTCACCTTTGGCGAAATTACCATCTTTCCAGAGCATATTCATATATTGGCTAATGCGTTTGAAGCTGCCATAGAGCAGCAAACAGACGAGTATCAAACATTGAGCCGTGATTTTATTAAGGCGCTAGGTGCGATATACCGCGAGCCTGATATGTACATGATGATTAGGGAGAGATAGTGATGACTGACATTAATCAAGATGCGCCAGCGAAAGTCAAAAACGTGTTGTTAGCAGTAGGTAACAGCATGATGGGCGACGATGGCGCAGGCCCTTTACTGGCAGAGCTGATGCTCAAAAATCCAATCGAAGATTGGGCGGTAATTGACGGCGGCAGCGCACCTGAAAATTGCGTGTACAAGGTTCGTCAACTTGCCCCTGAACGGGTGATTGTATTTGATGCGGCAGAAATTGGTGAGCAAGCAGGTGAGGTGAGGGTGATTGACCCAGATGCCATTGCCGATATGTTTATTATGTCGACACACAGTTTGCCGCTGAACTTCTTAATTGAAGATTTAAAAACCTTTGTACCTGAAGTGTTATTTGTGGGCGTACAACCAGCGATTGTTGCGTTCTCGTTCCCAATGACAGAGATGGTAGAAGACGCCGTTGGCGACCTATACCAACGTTTGCCTAATTGGCAAGGTAATGGTGGCTACGCGGTGATTTAGTGGTTCTTTGCTACCACTAGTTCGCTAGAGCTCGCTTACTTTAGCGAGCAATAGTTTGAGGTTTGTGACGGGTTCTTTCGCGAGGGCTCGTCACTTTTTTTGGTAACTTGCCAGTTGGTTGAGAGTGTCGCCAAACTTAGTTTGGATTGGTATTTTAATGATTGCGTCATTTGCAACCTGCGGTTGCTCAACGTCGTGGGACTTCATCCCACACCCGAGCTTGATAGTAAGTTAAAACTTCATTTTGGCTTCATAGATTTAAATGACTTTGTCATTTTGCAACGTGCCGTTGCTCAAAGTCGTGGGTTTTCCACCCACACCCGACCAAAGGGGAAAAGCGTTTGTTCCCCTTTGGAAACCCGCAACGCTCCGGCGAAGTGCTAATCCTCATGCCAAAAGAGCGAATTGACTACCGCCTCATATTCGCCATCCATGGCTCACCTGAGGCTATGTCGGCGTCCTGCCTCCATCACGTCAATTAGCTCTAGGCATTCGGGCACTTCCAACGGAGACCCATGTATCCTGCAGCGACACTTGTACAAAAATTTCTAATCAAGGGTCATTGCTTTCTTAGGAGTCTTCATACCACCAGAGTGGAATTAAAAAATACCGTGAGTTCAGCCATGGATGGCTGACTAGCTTTCGAGGGAAGGGACGCCCCATCGGAAGCGTTAGGTGTTTTTTAATGGAGCGAAGCAGGCTACAAGCGAAGTCAGACGCTCGATAATACTCCGTTGGAAATTTTCGCTTTTCAAAAATTTCGCCGGAGCGGCAAGGGAGTTGCTGTTGACTCCCTCTTGGTCGGGTGTGGGATGAAATCCCACGACTTTTCACCAAGCGCAGCTTGGTACTCTTTCAACGCCCCTTGGTTGCAAATGACAAAGTCATCAAACGCAAACTAAAACGAAGATTGGTAGGTCTAGCGAAACCGCTGCAATCAAACCCAATCAAAAATTCAATCATGGGAATTCCCCATGAACCCAAAAATGTGATCTGACGACACTGGTGTCGACGCCAATGTCGAAGCTGGGTGTCGACACCGACAAAACTGCCTGTAAATTAGTAACCTCTTACTAATTACGTGCGTTTAAGTGTTTGAAATTAATCATCTAAATCGAAATTTAATCGATTTCATTCCAACTGGTATACATCCTGCTTTATACCAGTATCTGAAATTAAAACAGCAGATATATACAACAACTATAACTTCGGCTTGCCGTGTTTAGTGACAAGCTGAACTGTCAAATTGTCGTGTTAGTGGTTAGGTCTACTTAAGCCATAGATTTAACTTTAGGTTGATCGATTGAAGAAGGAATCACTTATGAATCGATTTGTGTTTGCAGACCCCAATCAGTGTATCGGATGCCGAACCTGTGAGGTGGCCTGCGTTTTATCTCATCAAGAGGTAAGCAAGATAGAGTCGCTTGATCCAAGCAAATTCTATCCAAGGCTTAACTTGGTGAGAAATGGTGACGTGACGACACCCATCATGTGCCGTCAATGTGAAGATGCACCCTGTGAGCAGGTTTGTCCAAACAATGCTATTTACCGTGAAAATGGTCAAGTACATGTTATTCAGTCGCGCTGTATTGGCTGCAAAACATGTTCTGTTGCTTGCCCATATGGTGCGATGAATGTCGTGGCATTCCCGGTTGAGCAACAAGGACCTTCAGAGCTATTTAAGATGAATACCATCAAGGCTCAAGCACTGAAGTGTGACCTTTGTGGCACGCGTGATAAAGGCCCTGCTTGTGTTGAAGTTTGTCCAACTAACGCGATTCGTCTTATCGAGCCGCAAGACATGGACCAAATCAAACAAGATAAACGTAAGCAAGCAGCAGTCGCTGCCTTAGCTGGCGTACCAGCGTGATGACTGGAGTGATTTCTAAAACTTTCTTGTTTTGAAATAACGGAGTGTAGAGATGAAGAAAACCCTGACGGTGTGCCCGTATTGTGGTACCGGGTGTAAATTAAACCTCATTACCGAAAACGGTAAGCTAGTAGGTGCCGAGCCAGCTGATGGCCGGACTAACCAAGGTGAGCTTTGCTTAAAAGGTTACTATGGTTGGGACTTCTTAAATGATACTAATTTACTGACCCCACGCCTAAAAAGCCCAATGATCCGCCGCACTAAAGATGCAGACTTAGAAGCGGTTTCTTGGGATGAAGCTATCAAGTTTGCTAGTGACAAGCTAAGCAAAATCAAAAAGCAATATGGTCCAGATGCGATCATGACTACCGGCTCTGCTCGCGGACCTGGTAATGAAGCTAACTTTGTAATGCAGAAGTTTGCTCGTGCCGTTATCGGTACGAACAATGTCGACCACTGTGCTAGGGTGTGACACGCCCCTTCAGTTGCCGGTCTGGTAACAACAGTTGGTAACGGTGCTATGAGTAATGCCATCACCGAGATTGAAAAAACAAAATGCTTACTAATTTTTGGTTACAACGCTGCGGACTCACATCCAATCGTTGCTAAACATATCCTTAAAGCGAAAGCCAATGGCGCTAAGATCATTGTATGTGACCCGCGTAAGATTGAAACCGCGCGTATCGCAGACCAATGGATCCAGCTTAAAAATGGTTCGAACATGGCTATCATCAATGCGTTTGCTAACGTGTTGATTGAAGAAGGCCTATACAAACCTGAATTCGTGGCTGAAAACACTGACAACTTCGAGCAGTACTGCGAAACCGTGAAGAAATATACCCCAGAGTATGTTGAATCAATCACAGGTGTCACAGCTGACGAAATCCGCAAAGCGATCCGCACTTATGCTGAAGCATCAGAGTCTATGATCCTATGGGGTATGGGGGTCACTCAGTTCGGTCAAGCGGTTGACGTAGTTAAAGGTATTGCTTCAATTGCAGCAATTACCGGTAACTTTGGTCGCCCGGGTGTAGGTTGCGGTCCAGTGCGTGGTCAAAACAACGTACAAGGTACCTGTGACATGGGTATGCTACCTAACGTTTACCCAGGCTATCAGGCTGTGAACGATGACGCCGTACGTGAGAAGTTCGAGCAAGCTTGGGGCGTACAGCTATCGCCAAACCCAGGATATACGCTCACTACCCTTGGCCATCGTGTGAAAGACGGCAGCTGCCGTGCTTATTACATCTTTGGTGAAGACCCAGCGCAAACAGAAGCAGATTTAGCCCACTTACGTGAAACAATCCGCGGCATGGAGCTGGTGATTGTTCAAGATATCTTCATGACGCAAACCGCTGAAATGGCTGATGTAATCTTCCCATCAACCAGTTGGGGTGAGCACGAGTGTGTCTACTCAAGTGCTGACCGTGGCTTCCAACGCAGCTTTGCCGCAGTTAATCCGCCTGAAGGTGTATTACACGACTGGGAAATCTTCTGTCGCATGGCGACCGCAATGGGTTACCCAATGAAGTACAACAATACCAAAGAAATTTGGGATGAAATTCGTAGTCTAGCGCCACTGTTTGCCGGTGCAACCTACGAGAAAATGGAAGGCTTGAAGTCGGTGCAATGGCCTTGCCCAACTGAAGACCATCCTGGTACTTCTTACCTGTTTGAAGGTGGTAAGTTCACCACGCCAAATGGCAAAGCACAGCTATTCGCCACTGAATGGCGCGCGCCACTTGAGCAACCAGATCATGAGTATCCGCTAGTACTATCGACAGTACGTGAAGTGGGCCACTACTCTTGTCGCTCAATGACAGGTAACTGTAGCGCACTACAAACCCTTGCTGATGAACCAGGCTATGTGCAAATTCATCCAGATGATGCCCGTGCGCTGGGATTGCGTGACCAGCAGTTGGTTTGGATTTCATCTCGCCGCGGTAAAGTTATTACCCGTGTTGCCATTAACGATCGCGTTAACATGGGCGCAGTGTATATGACTTACCAATGGTGGATTGGTGCATGCAACGAGCTAACCATTGAGCACCTTGACCCCGTGTCGTTTACTCCTGAGTACAAGTACTGTGCGGTGAAGATTGAAGGCATTGAGGATCAAGCATGGGCTGAAAACTATGTGAAGTCTGAATACAGCGCACTGAAGTCTAAGCTCAAAAAAGCAGCTCAAGGTACGGCTGAGGCTGTGAGCTAGTCACTAACAGTTTGCCATAATGACGAGCTAAAACTTGGCCTAGTTGGGTGACAAACCAATACCTAACTAGGCCAAACATTCAGGTCATTATTTAGCTCGAAAATCGGCTGACTTTGTTACGCATTAGCTTGCCTGACAGCGTAAAACCTGTCAGGCATAACCTGACTATTAAATAGATGAAATAATATTTTTTAGTCCAAGTTAGAAAGTGAGGAATATTACTATTACAGCTGCTTAAAAGTTAGCAATGTTCGATCTCTATCACTGAGAATTTTTAACGTCTAAATATAATCATATTAGATAATTATAAAGATAAAACTCGAGAGATGAGCACATGCTGAAAATGACACCTTTGATGGATGAAATTTCCACTAAGTGGGAGCCGATATTTATTGATGTTGCCCAAGAAGTATTACTGGCGACAGATGTGCAACAGTTAGTTTCGATTGTTAATAAATATCAATTCAAATTTGTCAATGTAAGCCGAATTCACGTAGTGCTGCGCACGCTCAATGAGATTAATAGCGATTGCTACAGTGAATATAACTACATCAACGGCGAAGTCTGTACCCATAAAAACTACGAAATACTCGACTTCGACGATGAACCAGGCTTAGCCATTATGAGCGCTGAGCAATTTGAACACAGTTATCCCTTGCTAGCGGGAGAGAGGAAATACTTAAATTTTTCAAGTTATTGTCGTATTCCCTTGCTTGTTGATAGGCGAGTGGTTGGTTGGGCTGAGTTCCAAAGCAATCAGGTTGATGAGTTTAATAGTCTAGTTGTTAGTAAATTAAGGCAGCTAGCCAACATTATCAGTATTGGTATTGGTAATGTGCTTAATAAAGAAAAATCTAAAACAAAAGAAAAGCAATTAAGAGAAGAAAAAAAGAGCTGCGAAGTATTAGTTGATATTACCAATGCGGTATTAAGCCAAGACAGCTTACAAGGTCTAGCAAAAACGCTGCAGTCGCATATGAAAAAGCATTTTGGTATCGAGCACTTGAGTTTGATGTCCATTGATCATGAGCAGCAAGAGTTAGTTTGTCACGATGTATATAAAGTAAATAGCTTACAGGCACTGACCAGTAAATCTAACTCACTTGGTACTGACCTTAATATTCGTAGAATAAAAATTTTTGAAACACCGGCTGAAATTGTATTTAACACAAAAAAGCCGCTGCTTATATGTAAAGAGCAATTACAAAGTTATCAGCTTAAATACAAGTTTTGCGAGCATATCATTGCTCATAATTTGAATTCGGCCTGCGTAATTCCTCTGCTATTTAGAGGTCATATTTGGGGTGCACTAAAGTTTTGCCATAAGGACAAAGATTACTTTAAGCACTGTGATTTGGACCTGCTGCAACAGGTTGGAGCGCGGGCAGCCATGGGGTTGAACAACTTCCATTTGAATGCTGAATTTGCGCAAACGGCTCAACTAAATGAGCCTGTTGTGTCTGAAGACATTGGCGAGCAGAGTGAGTTTAGCGACATTGTTTGTCAGTCTCAGGCCATGGCTGAAGTGCTAGCAAAAGTAAAAATGGTGGCGCAAAGCGATTGTACCGTGCTGATTTTAGGTGAAACCGGTACAGGTAAAGAGTTAATTGCCAGGGCTGTACATCAACTCAGTGCACGCAAAGCGAAACCTATGGTGAAGATGAACTGTGCATCGGTACCAGCAGGCCTGTTTGAAAGTGATTTATTTGGTCATGAAAAGGGTGCATTTACCGGGGCATTAACTCAGCGGATCGGTCGCTTTGAAATGGCTGACCAGGGCACTTTCTTTTTAGATGAAGTTGGCGATATGCCACTTGATTTGCAGCCAAAGCTGCTGCGGGTATTACAAGAAGGCGAGTTTGAGCGGGTTGGTAAACATCAGTTAATTCCGGTTGACGCTCGTTTAATCGCCGCCACTAACTGTGACTTGTTAGAGATGGTTAACAACAAGGAGTTCCGTTCCGATCTTTATTATCGCTTGAACGTGTTCCCAATTGTGCTGCCTCCGCTGCGAGAGCGTCGTGATGACATCGGCTTACTTGCAAAGCACTTTGTGAACGAAATTGCTACCAAGATGAATAAGACGATTACGTCTATTCCGGCTGAAACCCTGAGGCTACTAGCTCTGCTGCCCTGGTACGGCAATATTCGGGAGCTGAGAAATGTGATTGAGCGAGCGGTGATTACCACCCAAGGCAAGGTGCTGAGCATACCAATCAGTGAACTAAAAGCACTATTGCCCAGTGGCCATGAGCAGGTACTTAAACCAAAAGCTGATGCATCTATGGAGCAGGATGAAAAAGCTGCTCAAGAAGAACAAGATTTAGAGCGCGAGCAAATTATCGCAATCTTGAAAGAGACAAATGGCATTGTAGCCGGCCCTAAGGGCGCAGCTATTAAGCTTGGGCTTAAACGCACCACCTTACTGTCGCGCATGCAGCGTCTAGGGATCTCTTCCAAGAGTTTTGCCAGCTGACGAGCTTCAACTGACTGGCCTATTGATTGCGAAACTGCCGCCAACCCTGACTCAAGAATTGACACAAGTTTCGATATAAATAGGCAACACTATGCAAATGAATGAAGTCGTTGAACGAAGTGCCAGCCCCAAGGTTAAGGCGGTAAATGCCAAGCAACACAATCACGCCGCAGATAATTGCTGCGATGTCGCCCAGCGCAGTCAAGTCCACCAATATCGCGACTGTCACTGCCAACAAGCCCAAGACATGCTGGTGGTCGAAACCCCTGTCGCACTGATTTATAACGGCGTATCCCACGTGGTGCTTATGTGCACCAATAACGACTTAGAAGAGCTTGCTGTTGGTTTTTCGCTTACCGAAGGGATTATCGATAGTTATCAAGATATTCACGATATTGAGGTGGTGCCAAGTTGCAACGGCATTGAGCTGCATGTTGAACTTGCCAATCGCTGCTTGCACAAACTGAAAGATTTAAAACGCAATATGACAGGCCGCACTGGCTGCGGCATTTGCGGTACAGAAAGTCTTGACCGCTTTGCTAAACCCGTCACCCCACTGGGTTTTAACCTCACTTTAAATGTCGCCAAGATTGATGGCGCCCTAGAGCAATTGCGTGAGCATCAAGCGCTCAATCAGCTTACAGGCGCAACCCACGCCGCCGCGTATTTATCGCCAGAAGGCGAATTGGTGGCGATTTATGAGGATGTTGGCCGTCATATCGCGTTAGATAAATTGATTGGCTATATCTGCAAGCATCAGTTAAGCGGCGGCGCAATATTGGTGACTAGCCGCGCCAGTTACGAGATGGTGCAAAAGACCTTACTTGCTGGCATTGAGGTGTTAATGGCGATTTCCGCCGCCACCGAAATGGCAGTGAAATTGGCCGAGGCGAATAACCTCACCCTTGCAGGATTTTGCCGCCCAGGTAGGGCGTGTGTATACAGTCATGTGAGCCGGATTGAGCAAGAAGAGGTTGAGGTGCTTTAGCCATAAGGAGTCGGTTTTAAGTTTAAATTCATTCATGCATGGCCGAGTTTTTTGGTTAGTGCTGATTAATAAATAGAGGTAACTCTATTTATTACTTTTATTGATTTTTGCTCTCAGCATATTGACGTTAGCGTGTTAAGATCTGTTGCTAGTTTATTTGCGCCACCATGCATAAAATGCAGTGGCGAGAAGTCTCATTAGTTGATTACACAAGAGCAAAGCAATATGTCAAAAAGTTATGAAATGACTGGTATTATCCATAGCATGGGGGAGACCACTACCTATGGTAACAACGGTTTTACTAAGCGCGAATTTGTATTAAAAGCCACGGGCCCAGATGAAAATAGTGCTTACCCTAACTATATTGCCTTAGAGCTCATTAAGGATAACTGTAGCTTGCTTGACCAATTTAATATTGGTGATGAATTACAAGTGATGTTCAACTTAACTGGGCGCTTGTGGCAACCAGCTGGTAAGCCTGAGCGGTGTTTTAATGCATTACAGGTGTGGAAGCTTTCAGCGGCACAACCATCTCAAACTGCTCAGTCTCAGCCAAGCGAGCCTGATTACAACTATAATCAGGCAACAAGCGTAAACCAGCCAACAAATTTTAATCAAACAAGTTCTGCAGCAGCCTCTGTGCCTGCGAATCAAGGGCAAGAGTCAAAGTTTTCAAGTGATGTTTGGGATGACGATATTCCGTTCTAATTCCCTGTTTGTAGTGTTTGTAGTGTTGTCGCGTTAATTCTATTAATACCCTTTGAAGCCTTATCTGATAGATATCTATATCTTTGTAGCGGTCAAGTTAAATTGGCCACTACACAGAAACTTATAGGCTTTAATGACGAAGTCATTATAATTTGTGAATCTGCAATGAAATTGCTACTAACAACCAAACTTGGGTGTGGGATGAAATCCCACGACTTTAATCCAAACGAAGTTTGGAAAACAATATAACTTGGGGCTAAGGGGGGAAAAGTTATTCCCCAAAAGCTAAAGTCGCTCTGCGACTTTTGGTCCAACTTCCAACTGCATCAAATACATATCCTCGCCATCCAACACCCGGGTATTGCTACTTTGGCATTTAGGGCAAATGATATTGTACTCACCGATCTCTTGCTTACTATCGCAATCCTGACAATGCAGCACTAGCGGTTGGATATGCATTTCTAACTCGGCGCCTTTGCAAATACCCTCTTCTTTAAAGGTATCAAAAGCGGTTTTAAGCAAGTCTGGCTCGACGCCGCTAAGGACGCCGACCTTGATACTTACTCGTTTAATGCTATCCGCTTGATGCTGAGCCGCGTGCTGTTCACATTGCTCAATCAGGGCTAATACAATTGAGTATTCATGCATAACTAGCAGATCCTTGGTAGTAACTCACCTTGTGGTAAGTCGATGTAACGGCTGCTGCCCCATGGGGTTTTAAGAATAACTTTGCCGTTGTGCGCCTCGGTAACTTCACCCACGATAGCGGCATTTTTGCCATCTTCATGGGCTTGAATAAGGTTCAATGCTTGCTCAGCGTGCTCTTTAGGTAGCGCGATGATAAAGGTACCTTCGTTGGCTAAATCAAAGGCTTCAAAGCCATATAGCTCACATAGGCCTTTTACTTCATCGGCAATCGGTAGCTGTGACTCTTGCACAGTAATGCCAACATCAGATGCGTTTGCCCACTCGTTAAGCACGGCCGCTAAACCGCCGCGGGTAGCATCGCGCATAGCGTGAACTGGAATATCTGCGTTAAGTAGAGACTCAACCATAGGCCAGAGGGTTGCGCAGTCGCTGGTAAGCTCTGAGTCTAGGGTTAAGCCTTCACGTGCCATCAAAATGGTAGCACCGTGACGGCCGATATCGCGCGAGACAATAATCGCATCGCCTGGCTGGATGTTTTTAACTGAAATGCCTTGTTTTTGGATTTCGCCAACACCTGAGGTGTTGATGAAAATGCCGTCTGCGCAGCCTCTTGGTACCACCTTGGTATCGCCGCACACGACTTTGGCGCCGCTTTTGGCAAGCTCGCTGGCCATTGACTCAACGATGGTTTTTAAATCGTCAATGGCGAAGCCTTCTTCAATGATAAAACTGCAGCTTAAATACTCAGGTTTAGCCGCCATCATGGCGAGATCGTTTACTGTGCCAGCTACGGCTAGCTTGCCGATATTGCCGCCTGAGAAGAATAACGGCGCGACGGTGAAAGAGTCGGTGGTGAATGCAGTCGGGCCGTTTAAATTTAGTGCAGCAGCGTCTTCTTCGCTGGATAAAATTTCATTGTCGAAAGCTTTGAAAAACAGCTTGTGGATCAGGGCATTCATTTCCTTGCCACCACCACCATGGCTTAGCTGGACTTGTTTTTTTGGGTTATTGCTCATCATATTTCCTTCATTGGCTCAGCTACGTTAGGCGTTTTCGGTAACGCCGCTGTAACGGTAGTAGGCGTTACATGCGCCCTCTGAGCTGACCATACAGCTACCCATTGGCGAGTCTGGGGTACAGCCTCGAGCAAAGACTTTACAGTCTTTTGGCTTGCATAGACCACGGAGAATATCGCCACATTGACAAGCTTTATGATCTTCAATTGGTTCGTGTTGTAAGATGTCTGCAAACTTGATTTCGGCGTCGCGGTGCTGATATTCATCGCGAAGGCGCAGTGCCGACTCAGGGATTGGCCCAAGGCCGCGCCAGCGGAAGTCTTCGCGCACACACAAGTAAGTGTTTACTAACTCTTGCGCCTTAGTATTACCTTCGGGCGTAACTGCACGGGTGTATTGATTGTCTAGCTCGGCTTCGCCTTTGGCGCGCTGAGTGGTAATACGTAAAATCGACTCCATCACATCCACTGGCTCAAAACCACTTACGACTACTGGTGTGTTGTAGTTATCGACGGCAAAGCGGTAGATTTCGCTACCTTGAATAACGCTCACGTGAGATGGGCCAATAAAGGCGTTAACACGCACGGCTGGGTCGGCCATTACTGCGCTAATCGCTGGTGGCACCAATACGTGGTTGATGTGGAAGTAAAGGTTAGTAATCGCTAACTTCTCGGCCTGTTCAAGCAGCACCACAGTCATTGGCGTTGAAGTTTCAAAACCAATGGCAAAAAACACCACTTTTTTATCTGGGTTATCCTTGGCGATTTGTAGGGTATCGAGCGGGTCATAAATTGGGCGCACGTCGTGACCATTTGCGCGACATTGTGCCAGAGAGCCTTTTGAGCCTGGTACGCGGATCATATCGCCTAAGGTCACCAAAATAATATCTGGTTGTGAGGCGAGGGTGATGGCGTGATCAATACGCTCTTTTGGCATGATACACACAGGACAACCTGGGCCGTGGATAAACTCAATATTGTCTGGCAATAGCTGGTTTAGGCCGTACTTCATGATGGTGTGAGTATGACCACCACACACTTCCATGATGTTGATTTTCTCAGCAGGATCGCGCTGCTTCACTAACTCCGCCTGCTGCTTAATTTGCTCTGCGAGTCTGGCGATGGTTTCTGGCTCACGAAAGCCCTGATAAAGTTGTTTTAACTCAAGCATGGCTTAGACCTCGCTTTTTGTATCTAGTGACGCCATAGCCTCTTGTTGTAGCGATTCTCTTTGTGCTGCGATCTCTGGCTCCATTTTTTGCGCCATTTCGTCATATAGAGCAAGCGTTTCCAGCGCTTCGGCTTTGTCTATTTTGTTCATGGCAAAGCCGATGTGGATCAATACATAATCATCAATGGCCAGTGGCTCATCAATCAGGTGATAGCTCACTTTGCGCTTAACGCCCATAGTGTCAACGGTAATGCTGGTTTCTTCTGGATGCAGCTCAACAATTTTTGATGGAATAGATAAACACATAGCGGCCTCGTTACGCAGTTTCAGCGTTGGCGCTGATGATGTCTTGATGGTTTTGCTCTAGCCATTGGTTAACAGCTTTTAGGGTTTCAGGCTCTTTAGTCGAAACCTCTAATACCGTCGCATCAGGATTGAGTTTATGGATATGGGCTTTGGCGTCTGCTACATCAAAGTCAAAGTAAGGCAGCAGGTCGCATTTGCTGATGATCACTAAATCGGCGCGGCGGAACATGACAGGGTACTTTTCAACTTTGTCATCACCTTCTGGCACTGACAGTAAAACGATATTCTTGTGCGCACCTAAATCATAACTTGCTGGGCAAACTAGGTTTCCGACGTTTTCTACAAAGCAGATGTCAGCTTTTTCAAGAGAAACATTGTGCAGGGCATCGTGCACCATAAAGGCATCGAGGTGACATGCTGAGCCTGTTTGAATTTGGAAGGCTTCAATGCCTTTGGCTTTTAGGCGGTCTGCGTCGCGAGAGGTTTCTAAATCGCCTTCAACAACGGCGTAATTAAGCTTGCAGTGATCAACCAAATGTTCAAGTAAAGTGGTTTTACCGCTACCAGGGCTACTCATCAAGTTGTAGGCACTGATATTGTGTTTTTGGAAATGCTCGCGGTTGTGATTAGCTTGAACGTCGTTTTTATCGAGGATCTTGTGGATCACTGATAAGGTTTTCTCGTCATTGAGTTGCGGGTTGCTGCTGATGTCATCGTGATGGTGATGATGTTTGTCAGAGCGTGTAATGGAACAGCCACAGTCGGTACACATATCGTATTCTATCCTGTCATATAATCCTTACTTGATTGTTATCTAATTAACATCTGAGTTGTTTGATCTAGGTCGGGTTTTAGCCGTTGTTCTTGAGCTATTGATAAAAGCTTGATGTGAATCAGTTTATGGCTAAAGTTGCGATGGATTCGTTATTTCGTTTTTGCTGAAATAACATTTAAAATCAGTCGGATAGAGTACTGTAAATTTCGATAATACTGCTGTCTTGTAGTGATAAGTACCTAGCTTAATTTTTACAAGGAACGCTAAAGTCAACATGGTAGTGCTCATCATGGCGCACCCATGAACGCTTTTTTGAGAATGTGATATGTTGCTTTAAGTAATTTGCGTATCGAGTTTTAAAGAGGTGAGGTTGTAATTGTGGGTCGAAAATCACCCGCCAAATTTCGATTTCGTTCGCTAGTGCGGCTTTGTGTAAAGATACGATATGAGCAGCCATTGCGTCGTAATCAATCATTAAACCGTCATATTGATCGTTAGCATCGAATTCAATGTTATAACCTAATTTATTAAAGACGTTTGTGGGTAAATGTACTGAGTTCCCCTTGTTATCGATTACCGGGGTCATAAAGTCTACAGATAGGCCATTCCGATGGGTTTTATGTGGTCTGAAACGACCACCGGATTCAAAGCCTGTTTCTGCGTATTTAAATATTTTGTTCGGTTGCTGCTGATATAAGTGCGCATAGGAGGACACGATTACGTCACGCACTTTTGAATGAACATACGTTCGCCCAGCTAATCTTGCTGCGTAGCTGTAGGTAACATAGTTGTCGCCTTTAGCTGGAAGCTCAACACCATTTTCTAAGCGTCCATTTGAGGTTGTGCCATAGCAAACACTTTCCTTTGCATTTGCGTTTACGTTGAAACAAACAATAGACAGCAAGACCAAAAGTGTTCTCGTCATAAAGTAATAATCCTTTTACTTGATAGAGCAAATCGCTTTAACTTCAAGCAACAAAATGTAGCAAAGAGTAGATATATTAGTAAGTTAATAATGGTTTACGTTGCATCAAACTTGCCATAAATCGCGCCGATAAGTTATTTGCCGCGCCATTTAAGTAGGTCTTTGCCGCAGGGATGCGGCGGTGAAGCCATCAGGGATGATTTAACTGCGTCCTGCGCAGATGGTCGGCAAATGGGCTGTGCCAGAATCCTAAACCAGATAACAGCTATTATTTAAGGCTTGTCTAGCGATTAAAAAGCCCCAATACACGAGTGTATTGGGGCTTTAACTTTGCTGATTTAGCTAAACCTAGCTAGATCAAAGTCTGTCCTATTTAAGCAAAAGTTCGATCTATTTCAGTAATTTACGGGCACTTTGTGCATGACTAATAAAGCCCAGAGCGAATACTAATAGCATGAGGTAAGCCAGTTTGTAGTCAGCCTCAACAGGCTCTGCTTTCGCTTGCTCTTCAAGCTTTTGACCACTTACTTGCTCCATTTGTGGCTGAGCAGCTTGTGCGTTGGCTGGTGGTTGTAGCGCCTGTGCTAAAGCTTGAGACAGCGGCATTAAACCAAACCCTGCGGCTGTGGTATCCATATACTCATTGAACTTTTCGTTGTTGGTGGCAACGTCAAACTCAGTGGCCAGCTCAGTGTAGGTTTCGACCATTTTCTTAATCGTCGCTTCATCTGCCTGCCAGTAACCTTTGCGCACGGCTTCCAGCATACGTTCAAGAATTTGCGCCAGTGATTCCGCGTTGTGCTCTTCAAAGAACTCACGCATATCCATGTCGTATTTATCTTCAACATAAACTTCGAAGAACTCTTGCCATTGATCGTCGCGAATCGCCTCTGGCGTCATCACTTCCCAGCCCCACATATTGTTCATGCGATCTAGAATGGCTGTCGCGCCTGCATAACCTGAGTCTTGCATCGCTTTAATCCAACGAGGGTGGAAGTAGCGGCTACGCATTTCGTGGTTAACAAATTCTTCCAGCGTTTGGGTTTTAAGCTTGTCTTTTTTACGCAAGTTTGACACGTACATTTCAGGTGTTTTGCCATCTAGGTTACGCACCGCAAGGCCAATACCGCCAAAGTACTGGAATGGGTCGTCATTGGTCATTAACGCATACAGGTTGGTTGAGCGCGAAAAGATAACCCCTTCGGTGCCTGATAACACCTTGCCATACAAGGTTTGCCCTTCGCCAAAGGTGTCAGCAACATGCTCACTCCAGCGTTTCTCGTCATGACCATAGGCGTAACCCATACGTTTTAAGTACAAGTTTGCTAGCTTGTCGTCGGTCTCCCAGGTATCTGACGCCAGTGAAGTATCAGCTAGGCCAGTACCATAGTTGCCGGTCTCGTTGGAGAAGATACGAATAGACGACAGATAATCTGCATCTTCTTCGCTCTTACCACTGTCTAGCAGCTCTTGCTTTAAGGCGTTAGCGTTACGGAATACGAAGTTATTTTCTTCCTTCATTTTGGCGACTTTATCAATCGCTTTTGCTAGCCATAACATCACGTTAGGGAAGGCATCACGGTACAGACCCGTCGCTGAAATCACCACATCAATACGTGGGCGTTTTAGCTCGCTGTATTCGATTATTTCGGTATCAGTGATATTGCCTTGCTCGTCCCACACAGGTTTTAAGCCCAGCGCGTGCAGAATTTGCGCCTCCAGTGCGCCTTGATGACGCATGGTTTCCAAAGACCATAACGAGAAGGCTAGCTTTTGCGGGTACTTACCATGCTTAGCAACATAAGCATCAATGGTTTGATTCATCAGTTCTACACCTGCATCGTAAGCCTCTTTTGAAGGGACTTTTGCTGGGTTAAAACCAATTAAGTTTCTACCAGTAGGCGCTGCTTGCGGGTTACGGATTGGGTCGCCGCCATAGCTAATTGGAATGTAAGTCGCATCAAGCGCGAGCAATAAGTTTTCAAGCTCGGCAATGTTTTGGAAGTTGTGCCAATACTCGGTTGCTTGCGCTAAATCTGCCGCCAGTTGCACATTCACGCCGGTGATTTTCTCAGGAGTGTTAATGTGAGCTTTGAGTAGTTGAAAACCTTCAAGGGCTTGCAGGTTACGCACGTTGCGTTCATCAAATTGCTCGGCTTCTGGCAAGCTTAAGTTGTGTTTTTGCTCATACTCAGCTGCGCGCTTTGTGAACTTGCTACCGAGCATTTGCAGCATGGTTGAGTACAGGTGATCTTCAACGGGGAGTTCACCATAAGTATGCACGCCAAGAGGCTGTGCTAGTTGCGCTAGGTTATTAAGGTGATCTTGAATTTTCACCACACTGACATCAAAGTTGGCCTCAACATCGGCTTTCTCAAGACTTAGGTCTTTGAGCATGTTGAGCTTTTCTGCCATGCGGATGATTTCGTTTTTAGTGTTGAGCTGAGTTTGCCCCTCTGACAGCACCATGTAGTTGTTGATTTTCTCAGACAGCTCCGCCACTTCGGTATACAGGCCTGCTTTGGCAAAACCTGGAGTTAAGTGGCTGAGCAAAGTTGCGCGGCCGCGGCGTTTTGCCTGCATGCCTTCACCGACATTATCAATAATGTATGGGTAAAACACTGGCAGGTTGCCAATAGCCAGGCTTGGCGCATCGTACACAGAAAGCCCACGCTCTTTACCGCTTAACCACTCCTGACTGCCGTGGGTACCAAGGTGAATATAAGCATCAGTACCAAATACTTCGCGGGCATATAAATAGATTGCAAGATAACTGTGGTTAATGGCCTGCTTAGTATCGTGATACAGGTTAGCGTGCTCTTGTTCATCTTCGCCGCGCACACCTTGTGGCATAACAATCATATTGCCTAGTTTCATTCGCGGGATCACAAAGGCTTTTACTTGCTCACCATCGATCGAAGCATCGCGTAACATGCCACTGTCTTGTGGCTTACCCCAGCGATCGATGATCGGTTGGCGTACGTTTTCTGGCAGTTGATCAAACCAGTTTAAGTAAGTGCTGAGCGGTAAATATTCAGCTAAATCTTGACTGATTAAACCTTCGGCATCTTCACCTCGATAATAAGGTCTAAGTAGCTTACCCGCCGATTCTATAAGCCATTTGTTTGATTTTACATCTATGCTGTAGCCCTTGCTGTGCATAGCTTGAGCAATGTTTTCTATTGATGACGGGACATCTAAAAACGCTGCGCCAATATTCTTTTCACCCGGTGGGTAATTCCAGATGAAAGTTGCGACTTTTTTGTCCTGTGGTTTGATGTGACCAAGGCGAGCATGATTGAAGGCGCGATCGACTAGAGCGTCTAATTGGTAATCGATCACGGTTTTTACACCATCGTTATTGGCGGCAATGATCGTAGGATCGGTGCTACCTGTATCTTCTGGCATCACCAAGAAAAACGGTGTTAACGATGGAGAAACACCCGCGTTGTCGTCTTCAAACTCTTGCTGCGATCCTTCGGTGTAGTTAAGGGCATGCAATACTGGCACACCGAGTTTTTCAAACTCCTGACGGCGCTTAGCAGCATAATGCAGTGAACGGTAGTTAATGAGTAAATCAACTCTGGAGATGGTTTCGCCCTCAACCTCGGTTGATAGTAAGTCAGTGTAATTTAGGTCTTTGTCTTCACCTTCAAAGAAGAAACCAAAGGCTTTAGCGCCTTTTGCTTCAAGGCGTTTAAGCAGCTCATCAACAATTTGTGCTTGTTCATAGTCAACAATGCTGCGATGAATACCTACTGCGATTACAACTTGATCCGTTTTGGGTGCTAGGTAATCAAAAAATGCCTGCTCATCGTCAGTGACTAAACCTTTGAAACCATAGTGGTATAAACCAATGTTAGGCACTTTAACTGGCTCGTCGGCCGCTTTACTGCTGAGTTTAAACTGGGCTCTGGCAAGGTAATCCATCATATTGCGGTAGTTTAGGCTGCCACCGTTTTTGTAGTATGTGGCTACTTGCGCGCTGATTTTGGCATCAACGCCTTGGTTCATGGTTTTGTTAGCCAAATCGCCCAGTGAAATGCTCGCCACTCTATGCTTGTCGGCTATCGGCTCATATTTGGCAAACATGTACTTTGATAGCGCAGGGTTGATGCCATCTAACATGACCAAATCTGCCTTGGCCCAAGCGGCTTCAACTTCTTCGTCAGATTTGTTTTTAAGGGAGTAGACTTCAAGCTCAAAAGGCTGGCCTTGTGCCACTTTAGTGAGTAAATCGCCTTTAGGTTTCGATGCGTGGGATGACATCATTAGTAAGACTTTGGGCTTGTCGCTAGCAGTTGGGTTACCGCTAGCCTGTGCTGGCACAACAAGTGCCAACTGGCTTGCGAGCAGGACAAGCAATGCAAATGCATATTTCAACATGATTGGTTTCGCTTATTTTAATTGTTGTGACTGAGGTTGCGGCTGTGGTTGTTGTTGGGTTGCAGATTGTGCGTTAGTTTCACCACCGCCTTCTGGTACGTATACAAAACTGCCATCCGCCATCTTGTAGGCAACACCTGCACGCATACCTTCGCCAGACCCAATGTCACCAGTGGACTTGTACTGCTTAATTTCTTTGCCTTCTTTAACAATCACTTCCATGTTTGGCTTGCCGGCATTTTTCACCACGGTGACATCATCGGCTGAAAACACGCTAAGTGGGTTTTGCGCCAGAGCAATGAGCAAGGCGGCAATGATCACCAAAAACACATCCACAAGATTCACCGCACTGACGATTGGGTTTAGCTCTTCATCTTCATCTAAAAAGCGCATGACTATTGACCTTTCAGTTTGCGGATATTGATTAACTCGTTAGCACACCAGCGCTTTTTCACTGATGCTGGCCAAAAGGTGATAGAAGAAATCACCAGGCCCCAAATTACCGCAGCAAAGGCGATGATCAGGTTTTCACTAATCCCTTGAATGTTGCCATCGGCAAGGGCTTGCAGAGCTGGGCCCATCGGGATCATGGTGGCGATAAGTCCAAGCATTGGGGCGATACGGGTAACTACGCGTAAGTTCTCTAGCTCTTTCAGTGCCACGACTTCAAGCTCATCTTCGCTGGCATTGGGATTCGCAACAAAGTAATTATGGATTGGGTAACCCGGCTGGGCGCTAGCATTGTTCACATCAGCTGCTGCGATTTGTTTGGTGTAGGCAAGACGCGCTTTTTTGCGCAGCAGATACTGCGAGCTAAAGCGGCCAAACATAAACAACGCGTATACGACAAGGGCGCAAATAATAACGATAACAGGTGCCATCAGCAGCTCAGCTGCTTCAGCCATAGTGATTTCTAATAGTTGTATGCTCACGAAAAATACTTCCTCAGGAAAAAAGACTCGCGGATCATACATTGAATAATTTGGTTAATGCAAATGATATTAATTCTTATTTGTGTTTACAGGGTTGTTTGGAGTGTGTAATCTAAAAAAGCAATCTAGCTAATCGAGTTGTTAACAATGTGATCGTAGAAGTTAAAGCGTTCACTCACTCGATGAAGAACTTTAACTAGCTAGGAAAAATTTTTATGGCTCGAGAGCAATGCTCTCGAGTTTTGCTTTTTAAAAATCAGTTAAAAATAAAAACGTTAATTAGGGATTGAAAACATGAGTAAATTTACGCGCACCGTACTTGCTAGCGCAGTTGCTGCCCAATTTGTAATGGCGCCTAATGTCATCGCGCAGGAGTCAGCTTCAGCAGATGTTGCGAATGAATTTGAAGTGATTGTCGTCAGTGGCTCACGAACTGAAAAACCGCTGAAAGACGTTGCGGGCAGTATCTCAGTAGTTACCGCTGATGAGATTGAAAATCAGGTAGTTGATGACATGAGTCAGCTGTTTAAGTACGACCCAAGCGTGCAGGTGTCAGGTACAGCTGGTCAGGCGCAAAACATTATTGTTCGTGGTATGGGTGGTGATCGCGTGCTGATGATTAAAGATGGCATGCGCATGAACGAAGGTTATGGTGCGGACGGACTCAACGATATTGTTGGCCGTGGTTTTATTGAAACAGACACTTTAAAACAAGTCGAGGTAGCCAAAGGCGCAGCATCATCACTTTATGGTTCAGACGCGCTAGGTGGCATTGTAGTTTTCACCACTAAAGATGCATCTGACTACCTAGAAGAAGGCGAAACCTTTGCAGGTAAGGTCAAAGCTGGCCATAGCTCAAATACCAAGCAAAATAACTTGGGTACGACTTTAGCGCTGAAAACTGGTGATTTCGAGCATTTACTGAGCGCGACTGTGCGTAAAGGTGAAGAGCAGCAAAACTATAAAGAAACTAAAGCGCCGCTGGATATCGACTCTACGAGTATTCTTTACAAAGCCAAATACAACATTAACGAAAAGCAAAACCTGAGCTTGATTGTCGATAGCTGGAAGCAAGACGTAAAAGGCGATACCGCCTATGGCTTGTTAAGTTACTTCCGTACCTTAGATGGCTATGACGTGCTTGAAGAAAACAGTCTTGGCGAGAAAGATAACCTGTCAATGCAGCTGCGTTACCAAAGTACAGATGCTACAGCGATTTACGATCAATTAAATGTGTCGGTTTATCGTAATAGCACAGAGCAAACGGATACCGAATACGGCAAGCTAGATATCGATGCAAATTTTGGTTACCCAGTCGTTGAAATTCGCGATATGTGGAAAACTGCAGTTTACGAGCAAGACACAGTTGGCTTTTTATCTAATGCCAGCCTTGAATTAAACGATACTCACACCCTAGGTTATGGGTTAGATGTAGAGCAGTCTGAGTCGAAGCGCCATGAGAGTAAGCTGTACTCAGTTGAAGGCACACCAAAACCTGGTTATCCGCAAGAAGAAGATAAGTTCCCGACTACTGAAGTATTCCGCGCAGGTGTATTTGTAAATGATGAAATGCGCTTTTTAGACGGTGCATTAACCGTGACACCAGGCGTGCGTTTTGACATGTACAAAATGGACCCTAAAGGTGCGGTTAAAGAAGATGGCACTGAGTACAAAAAGTTTGACGAAAATAATGTGTCGTTCAACCTAGGTGCGCTATATCGTATTGCGCCTACCATGAACTTATTTGCTCAGTATGGTCAAGGGTTCAAGGTACCGGCTTACGATCTTGCGTATCTTGATCATGATAACTCTTTATACGGCTACAAAATTAAGCCAAGTGATGACTTGTCGCCAGAAAAGAGTGACACCTTTGAGCTAGGTTTACGTGGTCACGTAGAAGATTTTTACTTCACGGCTGCGGCGTTTTACACCAAGTATGATGACTTCTTGTCAACGGCTTTGATTGATATTGAAGAGGGCACTAACCCATACACGGGGCAGCCGATGAATATCAATATTTATCAGTACCAAAATATTGATTCAGTCACTATTAAAGGCTTAGAGTTTGCGGGCCAATACTACTTAAACGACAACGTGTCTATGTACGCTAACGCTGCATATACCGATGGCCGTGATGATCAAACTGATGATTATATTACCAGCATCTCACCGCTATCAGGTGTCGCAGGCGTTAGGTTTGAAAATGACGACTTTACCTCAGAGCTATTAGTTAACTGGGCTGCGCGCATGACTAAAGTGCCAGAAGAAAGCGTAGAAATTCCTGGCTATGCAACTATGGATTTCTTGGTCAACTACAATGTTACTGAAGACTTTAAAGTTAATCTGGCGATCACCAACCTGCTAGATAAAGAGTACGTTAAGTACATAAATGGTGCAGGTCATAAAACCAATGATACCTTGCAAGATATTACTGAAGCAGGTCGCACCTTTAGCGCCAGCGTTTCGTACAATTTTTAACATTTGTTAAATTTCGCTCAGTTTAGCTGATGCAAACAAAGGGTACCTGATATCAGGTACCCTTTTTATTTTGTAAAACACATGAAAAACAGAGTGTTACATGTGTAGATTGATTGACCGTGAGTGTTTACGCTTTATCTTGAATTGACATGAAATTTATATGAACGCGGTGATGTCAATTTGTTGTTAATTCTATGTGAGTTTACTTGTTGGTTTTGTTGGTTTTATCGTCTAGTATGCGAAAAAAAGCAGGCATTGTTTAAACACGTATAAACCTATAACTATTAGAAGCTTGCGGTAAGTTTTGTTGATCACAAGGACAGTTGATTACATGGCTATTACTCAGTTATTTGGCTGAGTTAACTCAGATTAATTGCTGTTAGAGTGGTACTTTTTAATGTGGTCGAGTTTTACTAGAGTCATCCTTTTTATGGGGGTGATGATTTGGTTTCCCGCTTTGCTTGGTGCGGGTCAATTCATCAGCCAAGCTCAGGCTCATACCAGTCAAAGGGTCAGTTATAACGATGAGCAAATTGTTCACCTTGCTCAATCTAATCGCGAAATTCTCTACCAAACTGAACTGCTAAATCGCATGATGGCCATGTATGCCTATACAGGTAACGAGTTGTGGTACGACAAACATCGTATTGCCCTCAAGCAGTTTCAGCAAACCATTGCTCAAACTAAAGTTGACTATATTCATATTGCCCCCACCACTCTAGATGCTTTATTAAAGCATGCAAAACAACTATTGGAAGCTGATAGTTACGTATTTGAGCTTGTTGACCAAGGTCAGTTTGCTAAAGCGCGAATGTATCTTGAGTCAGCCGAGTTTAAAGACAAAAAGCTTAGGCTAATTGAATCAACCCAGCAGCTTAGCAGTGAGCTTGAGCAGTACGTTAAAGTGCAGCGCAAGCAGCAACAAAACCGTTTACATCTAATTGAATTAACCGAGTCAGAAAAGCAATGGATAGCCAATAACCCAAGTGTGGTGATTGGTAATGAGATTAGCTGGCCGCCGTTTATGTACCAAGATAGGCATGGGCAGGTTTCAGGTATTAGCCATGATTTTTTACAACTCATTGAAGATAAAACAGGTCTCAAATTCACGTTATCTGAGCCCGGTAGCTATGCAGATGTACAGCGTTTGTTTCACCAAGGGCGGGTTGATTTAATTGCTGCGGCTTATTATTCCCAAGAGCGCCATAACTTAGCGATTCATACCCCAAGCTACCTGATATTAAGTGACCATATTTATGTGCGCGCCAACAGCACACTGCAACACTATGATGAGCTAAGCGATATAACGCTTGCGATCCCAGCAGGCTATGAAAATATCGCCAAAATTAAAGAGTTACTGCCTAATGTCATTGTCATTGAAACGCGCGATTTGCAAGACAGTATGGAGCGATTACAGCGCGGTGAAGTTGATGCCTTGATGGACTCGCAAAGTGTTGTGGACTTTTTGATCCGCGAGAATCAAATTACCGGTGTGAGATCGTTTGCTAGCCCGCTAGATCACAATAGCTTGCGCATGTTTGTGCACAGAGAACAGCAAATATTACACGGCATTATCGCCAAAGCCATTAACAGCATTACCCGCTATGAACGGCAAGCGATTTTATCAAAATGGTTTAACCCTGAAACCGTGGCGCAAAAGCAGCTGCAAAATACCATGTTGACAGCTGCAGAGCTGGAGTGGCTGCGCCAGCACCCAACCATTCGCTTTGCATCAGACCCTGCCTGGCGGCCGTTTGAGTACATTGATGAACAAGGTCAGCATCAAGGCATGATGTCGGATTATCTAGCGTTAATTAGTGAAAAACTAAACGTTAATTTTAAGCTTGAACCCACTGACACCTGGAACGAGTCGCTTACTGCTGTAGAGAAGCGCGAAATTGATATTTTGACTTCAGCAACCGCAACAGAGATGCGCAAGCAACATATGTCATTTACTCAGCCGCATATGACAGTACCTGCTGTGGTCATTACCCGTAGAAAAGAACCTAACTACCTAAATCTTGAGCAGTTTGGCGATCGCACCTTAGCTGTTATTGAAGGCTACTCAAGTACAGACTGGGTTACTAAGCAGTATCCACAACAAACATATCGGTACGTCGACACCATTAATGACGGCTTACGTTTAGTCTCCGAAGGTAAAGTTGATGGCTTGTTGGCGAACAAACTGTCTACGTTAGACAGTATTCATGAGATGGCGTTAGATAATCTCAAGATGAACTTTGTGACCAACTACAACTATCAATTGTCTTTTGCCGTGCGTAAAGACTGGCCGCAGTTAGTTTCGATTCTGAACAAGGTATTAGCCGATATTACGCCTGCTCAGCGCAATACAATTCGCAACAAATGGATTGGGATTGAGCTTGAAGGGGTTAGCAATAGCCTTGATATGAAGCGCGTTGACAGTGTGCCGGTCGAGCGGATGATACTCATTGCCCTTGTGGTGGTGTTGTCATTCTCAATAGTCGCTTGGTTTATGAGCCGCACTCGCGGTGATGCAATGGCGATTTATAGTTCTGGTCGTATGCGTTTTCTTGGCGTCATTAGCATCGGTTGTACCATTATTGTGGTGCAGTCTCTCACTTGGGTGTCGCTAAATAAAGAAGAGCAAATTGCACGTTTGCAGGCAGGAAAGTCGATTGATGCCACCTTGCATGCCACCAAGACCGCGCTGGATGCCTGGATTAATGCACGCATCCAATTGATTGATTTAGTCTCTCACGACCAAGATTTGAGCTATCTTGCAGATACTATCAGCAAGACTAAATCATCTCAGCAGCATCAACCACTTTTGGAGCAACTTAACGAAAAATATCACCTGCAACAAGAAGAATGGAAGCTGGTGGTGGTGAATAAAGATGGCAAAGCTCTGGTAGGTAACAGTACCGACTTACCGGCTCTAGCCCCCATGATCAAGCAACAAATGTCTGACGGTAGTGCCACTTTTGTGCCGCCACTGCGCAATGTCAATAACGACAAGGTGCAGATGTACTTTATTGCGCCGCTAGAAAATGATGTGGGTGAACCCGTCGCAGCCATTGTGGCAAAGGCCGAGCCGTTTAAAACTTTCGACCATATTTTGTCGGAGACGCAAATCGGTCATACAGGTGAAACATACGCCGTTAATCAGCGGGGGATGATGATTTCTGAAAGCCGTTATACCGAAGACATTATCAAGGCCAACTTACTGCAAAGAGGTGAGTCGAGCATTCTTAATCTTCGTCTTGCCGTGCCGCGCCAACCCCTTGATAAAGGTTGGCGATATTCTGATGGCGAGCCTCTGCCATTAACTAAAGTGGCCCAGCGTATTGTACTGGGCGAAAACGGTATCAATGTGGATGGTGCGTTTGATTACCGAGGTTATCGCACGATTTCAGCCTGGCTGTGGGATGATAAATTCAAATTTGGTCTGGTGGTTGAGATTGATGAAGATGAGGCTTTAGAGGCTATTATCTATCACGCAACACACTCTATGGCGTGTTAGGCATTTCACTGCTAGTGATGTTGATTTTAACCGCATTTACTAATTGGATTGGTGCAAGGGCAAATGGCGTATTGCTTAATGCCCGTGATGAGTTAGAAACCCGAGTAGAGCGCCGAACGCTTGAATTGAAAAGATCTCAGGCGCAGCTGCATAGCCTGATTGAGTCGGCGCCAGATGGCATGATTGTATCTGACGAGCAAGGGCGCGTAACTATGGTAAACCGTCAGGCTTGCGATATTTTAGGCTTTAGTAAACAAGAGCTGCATGGCTTAAGAGTCGATCATCTGTTCGCCACTCATTTACGCGATATTTACTTTAATCGTCACCGCACCATTACCATTCGCGGTAATCAATATGACAGTGATAAAACCTTGAGTTTGTTTGCCCTGAACAAACTGGGTGAGCAGGTGCCGGTTGATGTTAAGCTGAGCTTGATTGAAACCGAAGATGAACTGCGCGTTATTAGCTCACTGCGCGATACCAGTGAGCGCGTCGCCGCTGAAAAAGCCTTAGCTGAAAGCCGAAATTTGCTACAAACCGTTTTGGATAACTCGCCTGCATTGGTTTTTTTAAAAGACACTGAGAGTCGCTATTTATTGGTGAATGAAAAGTGGAATCAGCTGATTGGCAAAGAGGGTATAGATGCCGTTGGTCATGACGATTATGAATTTTTTACCCAAGAAGAGTCTGACGCTTTGCGGCAAAACGATCGTGAAGTGATTGAAAGCGGTGAAACGGTTACCTTTGAAGAGCGGATGAAGCAAGACGGTGTCGAGTGGGTGTATTTATCCCACAAGTTCCCCATTATGGATGAGCGCGGCGAAATCATTGCTGTGGGCGGTATTTCCACCAATATGACTGAATTGGTGCGTGCTCGCGAAGCGGCAGATGAAGCCAAAGAGGCAGCGGATAGCGCCCGTCATATGGCAGATAAGGCAAATCGAGCGAAAAGCGACTTCCTTGCCAATATGTCTCACGAAATTCGCACGCCAATGAACGCGATTATCGGCATGTCGTATTTAGCCCTGCAGACTGAGCTTGACCGCAAGCAGCAAAACCTTGTCAATAAAGTGCACCTATCAGCTAAGTCTTTGTTGGGAATTATCAATGACATTCTCGACTTTTCGAAAATTGAAGCCGGTAAGCTTGAGCTAGAACAGGTGAGTTTTGAGCTTAATGATGTACTAGTAAACTTAAGTAATCTCGTTGGCTTAAAAGCTGAAGAAAAAGGCCTTGAGCTACTCATTGATGCGCCACTATCAATCCCCAATAACCTAATTGGTGACCCACTTCGCCTTGGGCAAGTACTGATTAACTTGTGTAATAACGCAGTAAAATTTACTCACAGTGGTCAGGTGATGATTAAGGTGCGAGTTGAGCAGCAGCGCGCTGGGCATGTATGTCTTCGCTTTGAAATCCAAGATACGGGCATTGGCTTAAGTGAAGAGCAACAACAAAACCTGTTTAACTCCTTTACCCAGGCCGACTCATCAACCACGCGCCAATATGGTGGTACAGGACTCGGATTGGCGATTAGTAAATCTCTGGTCGAAAAGATGTCTGGCACTATTGGGGTTGAAAGTGCGGTAAATTGCGGCAGTCGTTTCCACTTCACAGCTAGTTTCGCCACACAAACTCATAGACCTTTATTACCAGAAGTGCCAGCGAAACTGGCAGGACTGAGAGTGATAACTATCGATAATAGTGCAAGCGCTCGGGCAGTACTTGATAGCCAGCTGCAGTCATTTGGGTGTGAGGTGAGCAGTCAACCTTCGCTGGCTTCGGCCAAGGTATTATTGACTACAGGCAGTGTCGCTAACGCTGACTTGATTGTGCTTGACGCTCACTCCTTAACGGATGCACCGCTTGAAATACGCGAAGAAGTATTACACAAACAGAGTCTAGAAGCGGTACCAGTGATTGTTACCGTGGGTGGCAGTGAGCAAGCGCTAGCAGATTGTGTAATAGATAAGTTATCACCCGATTGTTTGCTTAATAAGCCGGTGCTTGCTCCAAGCTTAATGAGTTCTGTCATTAATAAGCTAAATGGTATTAAGGCCAATGCAGTGACAGGTTTAGGGGCGATTGATTCTTTTAATAACGATACCCGCAAACTTAAAGGTTCGCGCATTTTACTGGTAGAAGATAACGACATTAATCAGGAGCTAGCCTACGAGCTATTGACGGGCAATGGGCTTAAAGTTGAAGTGGCCAACGATGGTTTAGAGGCACTTGAAATCATGCGTCAACACAGTTTTGATGCCGTTCTCATGGACTGCCAAATGCCTGTCATGGATGGTTATGAAGCCGCCAAGGCCATACGAACTAATGCTGACGGGCAGCAAATACCTATCATTGCCATGACAGCAAATGCCATGGTGGGTGATAAAGACAAGGTATTGGATGCTGGTATGAATGACCATATTGCTAAACCTATTAGCGTGAAGGACATGTTCCGCACCATTGCCAAGTGGGTTGAACGGACAAGTGCTGCGCCTGATGAAGCAGTATTGCAAGCCTGTGATATTAAGAGTAATGACACTATTGAGAAGCCTGCTGAACAATCAATAATGTTACCAACAGTGCAACCTGCAACTGAGCAAGCACTCTTGGATGCATGTGAAAAGCAAGCCGCTCAAATCACTATTGTAGGTCTAGATACAAGGCTTGGTCTGAGCATTTGCCAGCATGACAGTAAGTTGTATTGCAGATTGTTGGCTAAGTTTGTTCGTGCAAATACTGAGTTTGAGCTGCAATTTACTGATGTTTTAGCGCGCTCTATTGTTGAGGCTGAGCGCTACGCGCATACGCTAAAAGGTGTTGCGGGCAATATCGGGGCGCTGCGTATTCAAGCGATGGCGAAAGCGCTAGAGGCTGCCTGTGAATCTCAAGCTGATAGTGCTGAAATCAAGCGGCAAGCTAAGCAAATTGGTGTCGAAGTTGACGCGCTTATTGCCGATATAAAAGTGCATTTAGATGTGGATACTTGCAAAGGTTTGGGCACTGATGATACTGAGCAACAAGCGGAATCAATCACCCAAAACCTGAATAATAAATCCATAGCAGATCAGCAGCTACAGTCGCTAATTACTGAGTTATATCGCTTATTACTTGATGATGACACTGACAGTAGTGATGTGATGGAGCAAGTTTTACCTTGGATAGTCAATGATGAAGCTACATTTAACCAAGATGTGCTTGCTAGGTTTAATGCACTGTCTGCGTTAATTGGAGGTTATGATTACTACGCCGCCAGTGAGTTACTTGAGACTATTGCGACCGAGGATTTGGCGATGTCGCTGAAAAGTACCGATGAGCAAATTAACATCAGCGAGCCAATTAACACCAGTGAGCCAATTGGCCCCAGCGAACTAGTTGATCACAGCGAGCAAGCTAAAAACAGTGTGCAAACTACAGATGCTGGGCTGGTTGATGCATGAGTAAGTCAGTTATTTTAGTCGTTGATGATACGCCGGAAAATATCGATGTGATTAGCGGCGTCCTCAAACCCGAATATAAAGTCAAAGCGGCGATTAGCGGTGAGGCAGCGTTGAAGATAGCAGCGCGTAAACCTCAGCCGGATTTAGTTCTGCTCGATATTATGATGCCAGGTATGGATGGTTTTGAGGTGTGCCAGTACCTTAAAGCCGACCCGAAAACAGCGCACATTAAAGTGTTATTTGTGTCTGCCAAAACCGAAATCAGTGATGCGCAGCGGGCATTAAATCTTGGCGCGGAAGACTACATCACTAAACCCATCAATCCTCAGGAAGTGAGGCTTATTGTTAGAAAACAATTGCTTAATAAGTCTGCTTAATTTGAACTATCAATTTGAGCCTGATACCGATGAGCAGCAAATCAGACTGCTATACGCTTTTTATGTCATGCATTTTAGATTAGTATTTTGTCTTTAGTTTGATTGCCCACAAGGACAAGGTAATGAATAGCAAGGCCAAACAAGCCACAGTGATCGGCGCGCAAATGAACCTGCAAGGGGAGATGGATATTCAAGGTCCAGCGACGATTGCAGGGCATACCAATGGTGTGATCCGTTCTAGCGCCGATATTGTGATTGAGCAAGGCGGCCTTGTTGAAGGTGAGCTTTATTGCCAAAGCGTTAAAGTCTGTGGTCAGTTCAAAGGTAAATTGTTTTGCAACAAGCTGATTATTGTTAGCTCAGGTGTGGTTGATGGTGAGGTTTCCAGCCATCAGATGGAAATCTATGACGGCGGACAGTTTATTGGTAAGCGCACCAAAGGGCCTGATGCCGATACCTTGCCAGATTTTACGGTCAACTCTGAGGCTAATGACACTGCTGATGACGAAACCACAGTGCAAGCTAAGCAAACCGTCAAGGCCGCAAAATCTAGTAAACCTGCGCCTAAGATTGAATCAGCCGCTGAGAGTAGCGATAGCTTAGGCGCCAGATTTGAAGCGCAAACTGCTGGCGCAAGTATCGATGCCGCTAGCGTCTCCTCTAGCACTGCTAAATCACCAACAAATGCAGCAGATGAACTAGCTACAGAGTCAAGTTCAAGCAATAAGTTACCTACCAAGTACCTAGTGGCCGTTATCGCTATGCTGGCTGTGGTGGTGTACATCATTGGCGGGCCAATGCTGCAATCGACTAGCTCGACTAATTCAACTTCAGCTTCGCCGTTAACCTCACCGTCAACGATTACGTCCCAAACAGCAAAACCTTTGCCGGTAGCTAAGCCAGCAGTCGAGTCTCAAGCGAAGCCAGAAGTTGAGTCAGAACCGACTTCAAATGCCAACGATGCTGTAAGCGATGAAAACACAAGCGCGGCTTCAGATGATTTAGAGGCTGCAGAGCCAACAGTTTCTGCTGTTCAAAAAGCCAGTGAGCCGAAATTGTTTGCCGCGCCTGATGCCAACGCGCAAACCGAGAAGAAACGAGCGCCGATTTCGGTTACTCAAGCATCTCAAACTGCAAGTGCGGTAGTTAAGAGCGCAGACAGCGTGCAAAATGAGTTAGCAGACGGTATTGAAAACAAGGCTGAACAAGCGACAGAGGCGCTGGAAAAAGTGGCTGAGCCTAAATTGTTTAATGAAGAAAAAGATAGCTCGGATAACCCACAACCTGCAGTGCAAGATGATACTGCAGGTCAGTAGTCATAATGGTTGAAGCTTAGCCTCACTTGTAAGGATAAATAGCGCCAGGGCAAGATCATGAGCATTTCTCGTGCGTTTTCTTATGGGATTAATGAGCTTTGAGTAAGCAAGCCTCTTTAGCAGGGATGCTAAAGCGGAGCCCTTAACGTAACCTTAGGGGATGATTATACGGCGTCTTGCGCAATCAAAGTTCTTTAACCCTTAGTGTATGGCTAATAATTAATTACTCATGCGTTCGCCCTGTAAATAGCGCCCGTTTAGGGCTTTATTTCTTCAATTTTCCAGTTATTTCTTTCTACTTCCAGCACTTTGTCTGCCGACAATTTATTGTCCAACACGCCACTGTTAGCCAATGCCTCTAGGCCTTTAACCAGCGGCTTGGCAATGTCATCTTTATCGCCTCTAAGTACGATGACGGGGTTGGTTAGGTATAGCTGAGCAAAGCGAGACAATTCATCTGCACTAAGTTGCTCAAGTGCATCATAAAAAGCTTGATCGCGATCTTGCAGCTCAGTTCCTTGTGCAACTTGCCCCATAATCCATGGGGTTAAAAAGCTATTTTCAACCGCGCGCTGACTATCATGTCTCAGTTGTTGTTTACCAAGCAAATAGTCTTTTAGCGCTTTGAGCTCAGCATCTTGAGGTGATTGGCGTTGCAGCAAGGCAACGTGCTGCAGTATGCCGCTAACGAACTGTGTGGTATCAGCTTTGTCTGTACTGCCATATATGGTGAGGTATTGCCCAAGTGGCGCATCGACACAATAGGCGTAGACGCCATAAGTTAGCCCGCGCGTTTCACGTAAATCATAAAACAAGCGTCCTGAGTATGAGCGGCCAAGTAGTGCGGCCAATGACTCACATGCTAGGCGGTTGTAGCGCGCATCAGTGACCGAGTTTGCAAACAAATAGCCAATGCGCAGCTGAGTCTGGACTGTGCCTGGCTTGTCGATAATGGCAATGGGTTTTAAGGTCAAGTTTTGCGTATCTGCAGAACGGTTAGCCTGCTTTTTAGTTTGAGCATGCCTTACTACAGATTGCGTATTTAGAAATTGAACGTCGCGTGTTGGCTCCTTTAAACCTGCTGTGCTAAACACGTGCCACTGCAGGCTTTGATAGGTACTGGCGAACAACTCAGTGAGTGATTCTATCGTTAGGCTGTCGATGGCTTGCTGGTTATTCACCTCGCTTGCGTAAGGATGACTAATGCCTAACAGGCGCTTACGATAAGCTAAGTTTATCTCACTCCCAGTAAAGGCGCCAATATGACTATCTAGCTTGAGTTTGCGCTTAAGCAAATCAAGGTTGATCCCGGTTATCTTATCCCCAGCTTTTGTCTTGGTCTGCAAGTTAGCTAGCTGCTGCCACAACTGCTTAGCGAGCTTTAGCTTGGTCTCATAACTCGCCTCACAATGCATGCTAATGACAATGCGGTGCAAAGTTGCTGAAAAACTGATGCTATTTAGGCAGCGTGTAATTTGCTCTGGTTTAGCATTGACTACTGCCAACTCCCTAAGAGCTGCTTGTTCGATGAGCGCCAATTGCTGCGCATACAGCTCAAAGGCTTTAAGCAAAATATCAGGGTTGGCAATGGCTCGCGTCTGGCTGATGCCAACTAGCGAAAAACGATGCGTTGAGAGGGGAAACTGGCTCAGAGACCACAAATGCTGATAGCTAGCATCATTAAGCTTATGGCTGAGTGGCGCGGGCGGGCTTTGATAGCTTAGCTTTGCTGCAAGGGGCGGTAAGTTTGTTGCTTGTGAGTCAAATTGCGGCAAGGTTGGGGTTATTGTAGCGGCGCTATCACTTGTTGAGTTGGCAGCGACTTGGACCGAGCTTTCACCATTAGTCTGTTTGTGCTGGCAGGCAACTAGCATTAGCAGCAAAAAGGTGGCAGCGAGTTTATTTATCAAGGGGATTAGAGAGCCAATTCGCATCATAAGGCTTGCTCCTCTAACCATTGAGACCAGGATTTAGGTAGCCACTCAAGCAAGGTTTTTCCACTGCGAATGTACCAAGCAGGGAGCATGTCTAATCTAACGGCTTTGTGTTGGTAATACTTGGCAGCAACTCGGGCCATGTCGTCACTGGTAACCTGATTGGTTCTTTGCCAGGGTGAAGTCAGTGGCGTGCGTTTGTCCCGTAACTGACTGTTAGAAAGCATATTTGCTAGGGTTAATGGTGATGCAAGTTTAGCGAGCTTAGTTTCTAAATAGGCGGCTTTGACGTTGCACAGTTGCGGTTCACTAATGCCATTTTTTACCACATCATCAATAAGTGTCTCGACAATGGTTGCTAACTCATCTAGAGATTCGTTGGCTCTAGGTACTAGGACGATATTGGCGACGCCATGATGCTCAAGGGCTAAGGGATAAGATAAATGCAGCATGGTTTGCTGCGCTCTCGTTGTGCGCCTTGCCAGTAAACTGTCTCTTTGTTGAAACAGGTATTGGTTGAGCAGGGCGATAGCTTCTGCGTCTTGATGATTGCGCCCTACTGTATGCCAAGCCATTAGTACCGCTGGCCATGGGCCGCGCTCGTCCACAATACTGCCATGACTGGCTTTAGCATCTATCTGTAAATCATTAAATCTACTGGGCGCTGCAGTCGATTTTTGCCAATCGGCAAACTCATGCTCGATGAGTTCAAGCGTGTTGTCAGGTAGGGCGCCGATCAAGGTCATTTGCGCATAGTCAGGGCGATAATAATGCTGATGGAATGCCATTAAGCTAGCTTTGTCCGCCTGCATTAAATCTGCCTTGGAGCCAATGACTGCGTGGCCATAGGGCGTCCCTTTTACTTGCTCGAGTAAATACTCCATGGCTTGACGTACATAAGGTTGGTTATCAATCGCGCCAGCCATTTCTTGTAGCACAGCGCCTTGCTGGTTGGCTATTGTGTCCTCGGTGATAACTGGTCGCCTTAACCTGTCAGCCTCAAGGTATAAGCCTAGCGCTAAAGCCTGTTTTGGCAGCTGAGCATAATAGCGAGTGAAGTCAAAAAAGGTGCTGGCATTAAAGCGGGCGCCAATGCGGTTCATTTGCTGGGCATAACCATCGCCAGGCAAGTTTTCACTGCCTTTGAATAGTAGATGTTCAAACAGGTGCGCGTAGCCTGTTTGCCCTTGAGGCTCGTTGCGAGACCCCACATTAAACAAGGTTGAAATATTTACGGTTTGCTGTTGTGGTTGCGGCAATAAACGTACGCGAAGGCCGTTTTCTAACTGGTGATACTCGATGTTTTGTTCAAGTTCGAATAGCGGTTTGGCAAAACTATCGAGCTGGCACTGCTGGGCACTTTTTGCATTAGGGGCATGGTTTGTATTAGGTACATGGCTAGTATTAGCTGCATAGCCGCTCGCAGAGATAAGCGTGCTGGCCGCAAAGATGCTCGATAATAGTAACGACTTGACGAGCACTGACAAAGGGCTGGCAATATTGGGGAGTTTGTCACGACTTAACACAGGCAATCCATTAGCAATCTAAGGCGTTTACTTAACTTAATGGATTTAGGTTAACCATAAAAAAAGGCTTTCTCAACAAAGCCTTTTAACTTTCGTCATGACACTAACATTATAGGTATCATGGATTAATACGCGTTGGCATGCCTGTACGTTGCTCAAGTAAACGCTTGATCACAAATGAGTCAGTTTCAGCATGGGCGATAAAGCGGGTGACTTTGCGGTCCAGTTCCAGCATTACTGGCTCATTAGACTCAAACTCTTCCTGGGTGCGAGATAGTGGCTCGTGCACCTCAACGTAGCGGCCTCCGTTAGACTCTTCTGCGACTTTAACTGGCTGGTTGATAAACTCAACTCGAGTGCCAACTGGCACGCTATTAAATAGATGCTCGATATCATCATCTCGCAGACGTACGCAACCCTGACTTACACGCAGGCCAATACCAAAGTCGGCATTGGTGCCATGCAGCGCAAATAAGTTTCCTACATATAAAGCAAATAAGCCCATTGGGTTGTCAGGCCCTGCAGGCCATACATCCGGCAGGGTGACACCTTTTGCTGCGTAAATTTCACGGGTGTTTTTTGTTGGTGTCCAGGTAGGGTTCGCGCGCTTGCGATAGACCTTAGTTACCCAGTTTTCCGGTGTGTCGCGACCCACTTGACCAATACCAATTGGCAGCACGGTAACGCTGTTGCTGTTCTTGGGATAGTAGTAAAGACGCATTTCAGCAATGTTAACGACAATCCCTTCACGCTTAGTATTGGGCAGGATCAGTTGATGCGGAATAATCAGGGTGCTACCTGGAGTAGGCAGGTAAGGGTCTACACCCGGATTAGCTTGCATCATGTTGGTCAAACCTAGCTGGAATTTAGCAGCAATTGCTTCGAGTGTGGTTTTGCCCTCAGGTACTACATAGTACTGGTTTTCACCTACCACGCTATTGCCATTAGTTGGTAGTCGATACTCAACGGCGTGAGCTGCAATGCTTAACAGAGCATAGCTCGCAATCATAGCTGGTTTAATGGTTGATTTTACTAACTTTGCACAGCGTGAAAACAGGGTGTTCATGTATCAGTCTGGATCCTGAGTGAGAGGGCAATACTACTTAACGCGCATCGTCACTTATTTACTGCCAAAATTCAATAGTTTTGACGACTCGCTTTGGTTGCTCTTGTAATTCTTGCCCATAAAAAATGCCCCAGATGTGAGTATCAGGGGCATTGTTGTTTATGTTTCTCTTGTTCAGATTAGCCAAGCATTAATCGTACAACGAAGCTGGCGCTTCTGGCGGGCGGGTTTTGAAGCGACGGTGCAGCCACATATATTGGCTTGGATTCTTATCGATAATCTGTTCGATAATTTTATTGCCGCGAATGGCATCGCTCACTTCATCTTCACCTGGGAAGTTATCTAATGCAGGCATAATCTCAATGTTGTAACCAGTATCATCTTGATTACGCTCAACAAAAAATGGCAACACTTTAGCGCGTCCCAGTTTAGCGAGGGTGGTTGCGCCAGTAATAGTGGCAGCTTGATCTACAGCATAAAATGGGATGAACACTGCGCTTGAGGGGCCAAAATCCTGATCTGCGGTGTACCAAATGACGTCAGGCTTGCGAAGTGACTTTACCATTTGCCTTAAGTCACGTTTAGGGACTAAGCCCTTGTTTGAGCGCAGACGACCTTTGACCTGTAGGTATTCCATAACCGGGTTGTCGTGGGGGCGATAAACGCCAATACCAGGTTGGAACTGACCAAAAATACGTGCGCCCATCTCCAATGGTAAGCAGTGCACTGCAAACAAGATCACTCCCGTGCCATTGTCGATATTGTTGGTGACATGCTCTTTGCCTTTAATGGTCATGTGGCGCTGGATTTTCGCATCAGACCACCACCAAGCATTGATGGTATCAAATACTGCTTTACCGGTTTCTTCAAAGTTTGCATCGAGCAACTGTTGTTGTTGCTCTGTCGTCATATTTGGGAAGCAAAGCTCTAAATTGCGCCGAGCCGTTTTTGAGCGGCCTTTGACTAGCTTTTGCACTGCGCGACCAAGCGCAGCGCCCATTTTCATTTGCCAGCGCAATGGTAACAATAAGGTAAGACGCATCATGCCTACTGCAAACCACATTAGCCAATATTTTGGGTGGCATAACTTTGCCGAAAATTGAGCTTGCTCGACCACAAATCACTCATCTAACAATTAAAAATTATGCTTATTCTAACTCATTTCTAGGGCAATATTGGTTACAATCATGGTTAATTTCTAAGATACGTGAATTGAAAATGCCCTTAACACTCGTCACTGCTGAAAACTTAGCCCAATGGATTTGGCTCGATGATCAAGATTAAGTCTCGTTTAGCGAGCGTTAACTTATTGGCGACTGGCTTATTCAGTCTAAGTGCACGTTTGTGGTTTTGTCTCATGTTGGTTTTATCAAATCTAATGCTTGCGCCAAATACAGTGGGACAGAGTATCAGCGTCGAAGCTAGGTCAACCTCTATGAGTCAGGAGTTCAGTAACCAGGAAGTCAGTAGCCAGGACATGAGTGACACGGTTTCAAGTGGTCAAATAGCAACACGTTACAGCCACAAAGATATTATCGCTAAGATTGACCATCACTTAGCGCACCAGCTGTCTCACTCCTGGCTTGATATAGATGCTCACAAGGTGTTGCTATGTTCTGCCCTGACGCTAACCGAGTGTTTCGCTCAGTCGCCAGCTTTAAGTCAAAGCGCTTTGTTTAGCTCAGCATCGGTAAAGCGTCAGCTTGGGCTCAAGCATGCTATGGTGCTGCATCTAGGGCAGAGTGATTTACTTGGTGTGATTATCTATAACTTACAAGCCCCTCAGTTAAGCGCCATTGGTGTGGTTGATCTCATTCCTTATCACATCCCACTTGAGCAGCAGACAAAGCTATCGATTATTCATGAGTTAGGGCACCTGCAGAATATCCTGCTGCAAGATACCTTGTTTTCCGAGCGGCTTTCCCGCTATCAGCATGAGTGGCTGGCCGATATGTACTTGTTTTGGCACATGGCGCGAGATCAAGCTGGGCGTGATTTAATTTGGCAGCAATTGCATAGACGTAATTTGGCGATGATGAGTGATAGTAGTCGTATTAGCCATTGGAGTGCGCCGCAGTTGCAGTATTTGTTACAGACATATTCGCCGCAGATACTGCAAAGTTTTACGGGGTATGCGAGTTTTGCAACTGATGCGTTGGCACAAATCCCAAACTGGAATGATGATGAGCTTGCCGAGTTTACAAGCTTAGTGCAGCGCACTTTTGGTAATGATGTCATACAAATTCTTCCCCGCTATATGTTTTGGCGTCAAGAGCAGTTGATCCATACCTTAACGCCAACCCTCGTTAAATTAATGGGTAAGCACAAAACTCAGCTTTGGCTTAGCCGTCAGTTTGTAATGGCTGAAAATTTATCGCTATAAATCATAGATTAACAAGCTATACATGTGTGTATTTTGGTGGCTATTCTGTAAGCTTTTTGTGAAATATTAGATCTTTGAAACATTTATTTACGATTACAATTTTGTGTATTTACTGAACATATTGTGAAAGTGATAGTCTTTGATTTTTAAAGCAAAAAAATTATTTACAAGCCTATTGTTCGGTAAAGTGTTATGTGCTGGTATGTTATGCGGTTAAAAATGTTGTTAAATCGAAATTAGTTAGCAGATATTTCTAATGCCGTCTGGTAAGCTCATTTTGAAATTAGATGAGAGAGACCTAGTTGTATGGCAAAACGTTCACGCGTAGAAACTGAACGCACAGTTAACTACATTTTAGATGAAGCCTTAAACCAAATTTTGACGATCGGATTTGAAGCCATGTCTTACACGACGCTTTCAGATGCGACAGGGATAAGTCGAACCGGGATCAGTCATCATTTTCCTCGTAAAACCGAGTTTCTAGCTAAGCTGGACATGCGTATCGGTCAGTTGTTTGTTGATGAGTTAAATTTCACATCACTGGAACTGCTTGAATCGTCATGGAATGCTGCTATGAAACAGCCACGACACCTTGCTGTGTTAAAGCTGTACTTTAGCTTGTGTGGTGCGAGTCAAAAAGGCATTAGTTTCTTCACTGCAATTGAGCATGCTAAAGAACAAGCTGGTGAGTTATTAGGCGCAGAAGGTGAGCGCTGTATCGATAACTTGATCGGCCGTAGCTCAGTGATGTTACTAACTAACAATGTAGAAGAACTTGCTGCGTAGTAATGATTGATGACCTGAGCATTAGATATCAGGCATTAGACATTCGAATTCAAGTCAGTTACCTACTGATAAAAAGCGCTCGCTGGAAACAGCAAGCGCTTTTTTAATGCCTATAACTCAGTCACTCAGCCTGCTAGCAAACGAAGCGGTGAAGATAGTTTCAACCCGCTTGAAGTATCTCTAGTTGGTAAATGCGTTTAGTCGGTAAAAGCATCTGGCGCCAACTCCCAATAACCCCATGACTCATATTGATATTGCTTGGCGAGCTTAACAGCTTGTTGATGGTGTTGTTTGGCAAGCCTACTGTTATCAAGGGCTTCATATGTTTTACTCATTTGTTGATGCCAGTTCGGGTGATGCTCACCTTGAGCGCTAACTTGCTTTAAGATTTGCAGTGACTTTTGTGGATCTTTGGTGGCGACAAAGCCCTTTGAAAATGCGATGACAACTTCTAAATACGACTCTGGAAAGTCCTGTTTGATAGCTGCTAATACTTGGTCAACTTTGGTGTGCTGTTTAGAGCGAAATAGGTATTTTGCTAGGTGATAGGCTTGTAGCCAATCAAAGCGAAACCCTGCCCATTGCGACTGCTTTCGCTTAAAGTGCGCCAACAGTGCCTGATAGTCAGCAAACTCCAGCATTGGGTCTAAATCAACGTAATAGTTGGGCGCAAGAAACTCCAATCCCGCAACAATGGATGGCATAGCTGTCGAATAATGGGTTTCATCAGCAAACACCTGATAGCCGTAGCGCAAGTTTTGATCTGTATGCGCACTAAAAAGTTTATCCAACTCGGCAACGCCCATCCCTTTCTCGTTAGCGAGTGTCATAAACAGCTCGGTTTTTGGTTTAGTTTTCAAAAAGCGCTGTAGTTGCTGCTCTATATTGTTGCCGTCGTACCACGCGCTTGGGCTAAAAGCCAAAAATGCGTTAAAAGGTGTGCTTTCTTGTATCATGCTATACAAGGTGAATAGCCCTCCCAATGAATAGCCTGACAGGGCTTTAGCGTCAGTGGTGCGATACTCGCTATCGATTAATGGGATTAATTCCTGGCTTAAATAGGCTTGCAGTTTATCTGAGCCGCCAAATTCGCTGCCTTCTTTTTCAGACTCCCAGGTATTGGCGTACAGATAATCTTTTTGCCCCTGCATAGCGATGCCCACAACGATTAGCGGTGGGATTTTGCCCATGCGCGCAAGGGTGTGGGCTGCGGCAGAAACGTGGCGAAACTGGAAGTCGCCATCAATAACATACAGCACGCTGTAGTGTCTTTGGGTGCCCGGAATTTGCATGTGATAACGCTCAGGCAATGCAACCATATAGCGGCGTTTAGCGGCAAATATTTGAGATTGATGTTCAAACACCTGACCGTAGCTAAGACTTTGTGAAACAGGGGTTTGTGAAGCAAGGCTATGTGAAACAGGGTTTTTGTGAGTGTCGTCTGCATTTACCTTAGCGCTATAGCTAAGCAGAGCTACCACAGTAAATAAACCGATAACGGCGTTAAGCAGAGAAGAAACAGTGCGCATGCCGATCTCCTTTTGGCAAAAGCTAATTCTATAAACTGAAAAAATGGGTTGAGAAGAAAAAGGTTAATAAACAAAGGTCGGCAGGCACTTTATCGCTTAAGTGACTGAAAATGCTAGCTGTTAGACTAAAGTGTTAAACGCTGAAACACTTGTTTAGTGTTAGCTTAAGTTTACTGGCGTGCCGTTTATCTGCAGGCGAGTGTTGAGTTTTAGGTAAAAAAATACCAGCTCGCATAGTTAACAACGAGCTGGTATTTGCTTTTCTATCTAACGTTTAGCTTAAAGCGCTTTAAGAATCGCTTCTACGCTGTCTTTCGCATCGCCAAATAGCATTTGGGTATTGTCTTTGAAGAACAATGGGTTTTGCACGCCGGCATAACCTGTATTCATTGAACGTTTAAAGGCAATTACGTTTTGCGCGTTCCATACTTCTAATACTGGCATACCTGCGATTGGGCTGTTTGGATCTTCCATTGCCCCTGGGTTAACCGTATCGTTAGCGCCGATAACCAGTACGGTATCTGTGTCTGAGAAGTCATCATTAATCTCATCCATCTCTAACACTACGTCATAAGGTACTTTTGCTTCAGCAAGCAGTACGTTCATATGACCAGGCAGACGACCCGCAACCGGGTGAATACCAAAGCGCACAGTAATACCTAAATCGCGTAGCTTTTTAGTGATTTCAGCAACTGGATATTGCGCCTGGGCAACCGCCATACCATAGCCTGGGGTGATGATAACTGAGCTAGATGCTTTTAGCTGCTCAGCTACATCTTCAGCTGTAGTTTCTCGGAACTCGCCCATTTCTTCATCACCAGATGCTGCAGTGCCATCGCTACCAAAGCCACCTGCAATGACCGAGATAAATGAGCGGTTCATCGCCTTACACATGATGTAAGACAGGATTGCACCAGAAGAGCCTACTAGCGCACCGACTACAATCAGTAGGTCGTTTGATAGCATGAAACCTGCAGCAGCTGCTGCCCAACCTGAGTATGAGTTGAGCATAGAGACGACAACTGGCATGTCTGCCCCGCCAATCGATGCAACTAGGTGCCAACCAAAGGCAAAAGCAATTAGCGTCATGATGATCAGCGGTGTCATAGCGCCGCCAGCTTGTACGAATTGGATCATTAGGATTAATGACACAACAACGGCAGCCAGGTTGAGCTTATGACGGTGAGGTAGCATTAGCGCTTTAGATGGAATTAAACCGCGCAGCTTACCAAAAGCTACCACAGAGCCTGTGAAGGTCACTGCGCCAATGAATACGCCTAGGAACACCTCAACTAGGTGAATGTTTAGCATAGCGCCAGTGAGGTGCGCGTCATGAGCGCTTGCCTGCTGGCTTGCTTCAACAATCGCGGCTTTGGCTGCTTGCAGTGACGCATGAACGTCATCACCTAGCGTTACCACTACTTCATTGACCGCTTGTGGGTGCAGGTCAATAAAGCTGTTAAAGCCAACTAATACTGCTGCCATACCGACAAAGCTATGCAAAATTGCCACTAGCTCAGGCATTTCAGTCATTTCAACTTTAAGCGCGAAGCGAATACCAATTGCGCCACCAATAACCATCGCCAGGATGATCCAGTGAACGCCGTGTGTTTCTGGATTTAGGATGGTCGCGCCAAGCGCAATGGTCATCCCGATGATACCGAATATGTTACCGTTCTTAGCCGTTTCTTGTTTTGATAACCCAGCTAGGCTGAGAATAAAAAATACTGCGGCAACGATATATGATGCTGTAACCAGTCCTTGAGACACGATAATACCCCTTAATCTTTACGGAACATTTTCAGCATGCGCTGAGTGACGGTGAAGCCACCAAAAATGTTAATGCTGGCAATGAGAACCGCGATAAACGATAGTGCGGTGACCAGTGCTGAGCCACTTCCTATTTGCAGTAATGCGCCCACCACAATGATGCCTGAAATAGCATTGGTGACCGACATTAGCGGAGTATGCAGTGCGTGGGTTACGTTCCAAACGACGTAGTAACCAACCACACAAGACAGTACGAATACCGTGAAGTGTGACAGGAACTCAGGTGGTGCAACCTGGGCAATCATGCCAAAGGCGGCAATACCTGCTGCGCCAAGAATGTACTTGAGCTTAGATGGCTTTTTCTCTTCTTTAACGGGTGCTTCTACTTTGGGCGCGGCTTGTTGCGGCGCGGCAGAAACCGAAATTGCTGGTGGTGGGAAGGTGATTTCGCCATCGCGAGTCACTGTCATGTTACGCATGACAACATCGTCAAAGTCTAAGACTGCATTGCCGTCTTTTTCTTTGCACATAAGCTTCATTAGGTTAACTAGGTTAGTACCGTAAAGCTGTGATGATTGCGCCGGTAGGCGACCTGGAAGGTCAGTGTAACCAAGTACTTTAACGCCATTATCAGTAACGATTTTCTCGCCTGTTACTGTGTACTCACAGTTACCGCCAGTTGCCGCTGCAAGGTCAACAATCACGCTACCGCTCTTCATGCTATCAACCATTTCTTTGGTGATAAGCTTAGGAGCAGGGCGACCTGGAATAAGCGCGGTGGTGATGATGATATCGACTTCTTTTGCTTGCTCGGCAAAAAGCGCCATTTCAGCAGCGATAAATTCATCCGACATCACTTTAGCGTAACCGTCTGATGAGCCGCTTTCTTCGTTTTCAAACTCAAGTTTTAAAAACTCACCGCCCATTGACTCGATTTGCTCGGCAACTTCTAAGCGGGTATCGAATGCACGCACAACCGCGCCTAGTGAGCCTGCTGCGCCAATTGCGGCTAAGCCCGCAACACCTGCGCCAATGACCAATACTTTAGCTGGTGGTACTTTACCTGCGGCAGTGATTTGTCCGGTGAAGAAGCGACCAAATTCATGTGCTGCTTCAACCACTGCTCGGTAGCCACCAATGTTGGCCATTGACGAAAGCGCATCTAATGACTGGGCGCGAGAAATACGCGGCACCATGTCCATTGCCATTACTGTGATGTTCTTTTGTGAAAGTTTTTCAACCAGCTCAGGATTCTGTGCAGGCCAAATGAAGCTCACTAAGATAGTGCCTGCTTGCATTTGCTCGATTTCGTCATCCGTTGGTGCGTTAACTTTAAACACTAAGTCAGCTTGATACGCACTATCTACAACTTCTGCCCAGCAGCTTCAAACGCAGCATCATCAAAGCTAGACAAATTGCCTGCTGCTTTTTCGATGGCCACGCTAAAGCCGAGTTTTTGTAGTTGTACTACAGTCGCCGGCGTCGCTGCGACGCGGGTTTCACCTGCAATACTTTCTCTCGGTATTCCAATCTGCATGACTGTTCCCTGATGGTTAATAAAAAAGGCTGTACCTAAACCTTGATGTTTAGGCGGTTACGGCATCCCATTATGTAAGGTCGAACATGATGGTGTGACCCAGACCCATCTTAGTGATGGAAACCAGGATTTAGTTCTTACTTGTATCGCGTTTTGTGATTGTTGTTCTGTTTTTGTGACAATCGAAGTGGCGTAAATTCAATAAGAAATTAGCCCCTTAGCTTGAAGCATTAGCCATAAACGTGACAAGAGCCAGTTAGAGAAATCCCACTGTTTTGCGTTGTAGATCACTAAAACTTTTAACTAAGCCACACTTTTGTAGCTCAAAAAATAACCTTTGCATATTCCATAAACGTATAAAGAATTATCTTTTATTCTTTTTTGACAATTTGGCCAAGGAGTAAGCTAACAGCATTATTTTGTTATAAGGCCGCCCTATGTTGTTAAAAGAATTATCTGCATTAGCTTCCCCCCTATCACAGGGGCAGGTAGAAAAGCTAAAGCAATTTACCGCCGAGCTAAATCCAATCCAGCAAGCCTGGGTGAGTGGTTATCTTGCTGCTAGTGCTAATGCTGTTGGCGCTGTGGCGAGTGCACCCGCAGCGCAAGCTAGTCAAATCATCACCATTTTATATGGCAGCCAAACGGGTAATGGTCGTGGCGTGGCCGAAACTCTGGCGCAAAAAGCGCAGGAGCAAGGCTACAGTGTTAATTTGACCTCAATGGCCGATTACAAAGCTCGCGCGCTAAAACAAGAAACCTTACTGTTGGTGGTGGTCAGTACCCATGGTGAAGGTGAAGCGCCAGATGATGCTATGCAGCTACATGAGTTTTTAGCTTCAAAACGCGCCCCGAAGCTGGATAACCTACATTACTCGGTATTGGCGCTCGGTGATTCTAGCTATGAGTTCTTCTGCCAAACCGGTAAAGACTTTGATGCGCGCCTTGCTGCGTTAGGTGCGAAAGCGTTAACACCAATGGTTGAGTGTGACGTTGATTATGAGGATAGCGCTGATGCATGGACTGACTCTGTATTAGAGGCGGTAAAACCTCATCTTGAATCTTCAACTAACGCAGCCTCAGCGAGTGTAGTACCGATTTCTGCTGCGCAAGCAGGCGCGAGTCAATACACCAAAAAAGCGCCATATACAGCTGAAATCCTTGTGAGTCAGAAGCTGACTGGCCGCGACTCAGATCGCGATGTGCGCCATGTTGAAATTGACTTAGGTGATTCAGGTATTGAGTATCAGGTGGGTGATGCCCTAGGTGTATGGTTTAGTAATAACCTTGAGTTAGTTGATGAAGTATTAGCTCAGCTCGAGTTATCTGGTGATGAGTCGGTTGAAGTGAGCAAACAAAGCACGACTTTGAAGCAGGCACTTATCAACAGCAAAGAGCTAACTCAGCTATATCCTGGCTTTATTCAAAACTGGGCTGAACTCAGCGCTGATAAGTCTTTGCAAGCACTTGCGAGCGACAAGAGTAAAACCAGAGAGTTTATGCTGACTCAGCAAGTGGTAGACATCATTAAGGCTTATCCTGCCAAAGTTGAGGCGCAGGCTTTTGTTGATTTACTGCGCCCATTAACGCCGCGTTTATATTCTATCGCCTCAAGTCAGGCTGAAGTAGAAGCAGAAGTCCACCTTACCGTGGCGTTAGTTGAAGATGAGCGTAATGGTCAGGCTCGCTTTGGCGGCGCGTCACATTTCCTAGCCTCTGCCGAGGAAGGCCAACAAGTCAAAGTCTACGTTGAGCCTAACAACAACTTCCGCTTGCCAGAAAACCCTGACACGCCAGTGATTATGATTGGCCCTGGTACTGGCGTAGCGCCGTTTCGTGCCTTTATGCAACAACGCAGCAGTGATGGCGTTGAAGGCAATAGCTGGTTGTTCTTTGGTAACCCACATTTTGAGCAAGACTTCTTATATCAAACCGAGTGGCAGCAGTACCTTAAGTCGGGCGAGTTAACTCAGCTTGATGTGGCGTTCTCCCGTGATCAAGAGCATAAGATTTACGTGCAGCACCGTATCAGTGAACAAGCTAAGCAGGTATGGCAGTGGCTGCAAAATGGCGCGCATATATATATATGTGGTGACGCTGAGCGTATGGCAAAAGATGTGCATCAAGCCTTGTTAGATGTTGCCCAAACTCAGGGCGGATTATCAAGCGATGATGCCGCCAGTTACCTAGATACATTACGCGTAGAAAAACGTTACCAGAAAGACGTTTATTAACTTTTCTCACTAGAGATAAGAACTAGAGAACGCAAACAGATTATTCGTCACGCCACTAATTAGTCAGACTAAAAGCAATAACGATGGGCGCGGCCAAGACAAATTTTGAGGTTTCACATGAGTGAGCAAAAGTTAGCAGTAAATGAATATTTAAAAACCGACAGTGATTACTTGCGCGGCACCATTCAAGAGGGGTTAGATACTCAGGTGACGGGCTCGTTTAGTGATGGCGATCAGCAGCTAATTAAATTCCACGGTTTTTATCAGCAAGATGACCGAGACTTACGCAATGAGCGTAAAGCACAAAAGCTTGAACCGCTATATAGCTTCATGCTGCGTGCCCGTGTACCAGGTGGTATTTGTACGCCGGAGCAGTGGTTAGATGTCGATAGAATTTCATCTACCTTAACTACATCAAACAGTATTCGTTTAACTACTCGTCAAACGTTCCAATACCATGGTATTCCTAAGCGTAATCTTAAAACACTAATTCAGGGGCTAGATAGAGCTGCGTTAGACTCAATTGCCGCATGTGGTGATGTAAACCGCAACGTGATGTGTAATCCAAACCCGATTGAGTCAAAGTTGCATGAGCAAGCGTACGCAGTGGCAAAAGAGCTATCTGATCACCTGCTGCCTCACACCCGCGCTTATGCTGAGATTTGGCTCGATGAAGAAAAGCTAGTTGATACCCAAACCAATGAACCTGTTTATGGCAAAACGTACTTGCCACGCAAGTTCAAAATGGCGGTATCAGTGCCACCTGATAACGACGTTGATGTTTATACCAATGACCTTGGTTTTATTGCCGTAGCTGAAAACGGCGAGTTAGTTGGCTTTAACCTGGTAGCTGGCGGTGGCATGGGTTCTACCCATGGTGAGGTGGAAACCTTCCCACGTCTGGCTGATGATTTTGGCTTTATTAAAACCCAAGATGTGATCAAGTTTGCCGAAGCTGTGATGACTGTGCAGCGCGACTGGGGTAACCGCGTGGTGCGTAAGCGTGCGCGTTTGAAATATACCATTGTCGACCATGGTTATGATGCCTTTAAAGCTGAAGTTGAAAAACGCGCTGGTGTGAAGTTTGAGCCTAAGCGCGATGTGGTGATTGGCGATCGCGGTGACCGTTACGGCTGGGTTGAAGGTATCGATGGCAAGTGGCATCTAACCTTGTTTATCGAAAGCGGTCGAATTAAAGATATGCCAGGGCAAACATTGCAAACTGGCCTGCGCGAAATTGCCAAAATCCATAAAGGTGATTTCCGCATGACATCAAACCAAAATATGATTATTGCCGGTGTTGCAGAGCAAGATAAAGCTGAAATAGAAGGCTTAGCGCGTAAGCATGGATTATTAGGTAAAGTACTATCGGCAACTCGCGGCCACTCAATTGCTTGTGTGGCATTGCCAACTTGTCCGCTAGCGATGGCAGAAGCTGAGCGTTACTTTCCTGAGTTTATCGACCACGTTGATGCCCTACAGCAAAAGCATGGTATTGAAGACCAAGCTATTGTAGTGCGAATGACGGGTTGCCCTAACGGCTGTGCGCGTCCGTTTGCCGCAGAAATCGGCTTAGTGGGTAAAGCGCCAGGGCGTTACAACTTATATCTGGGTGCAAGTTTTGAAGGTACGCGCCTGAATAAAATGTACAAAGAAAACATCCAAGAAGCGCGAATATTGGCTGAGTTAGACGAATTATTTGGCCGTTATGCAGCCGAGCGAGATGCAGGCGAAACTTTCGGTAACTTTACTGTGCGTGTTGGTGTAGTAAAGGCCGTTGTTGATGCCGCTAAGGATTTTCATGGATAACCAAGTCACGCAAGCTGTTGGCGATGAATCCCTAAGCGTTAGTGGCTCGATAAATTCGCCAATATCTAAAGATGAATTGTTGAGTTTGCTCGCAGCGCCAAAAGCGACCGCGCAGCAGGGGTTAGCGAAGGTTAACCAGTTTCTTGAAGGCTTATCAGCCGAGCAGAGAGTGGAATGGGCCCTTGCCTACTTACCTGACTGTCACGCTTTGTCGTCAAGCTTTGGGATCCAAGCTGCAGTGATGTTGCATATGATGAATAGCGCTAAAGCTAACATTCCGGTGATACTGACAGATACGGGATATCTGTTTCCTGAAACCTATCGCTTTATTGAAGAGCTAACAGAGCGCTTGTCGTTAAATCTTCATGTGTTTAGCGCAACCAAAAGTGCTGCTTGGCAAGAGGCAACTACAGGAAAATTATGGGAAAAAGGCCTAGATGCGTTAGATGAATACAATCGCATTAACAAAGTAGAGCCTATGCAAAGAGCGCTAGCGCAATTAAGTGTAGGAACCTGGTTTGCAGGGTTGCGCAGAAGTCAGTCAAGTACGCGAGAAGAGCTGCCTATTTTGGCGATTCACGGTAAACGATTTAAATTCTTACCGATTATTGATTGGTCAAATAAGCAGATCCACGAGTACCTAGTTGAGCATGATTTGCCGTATCACCCTCTGTGGGAGCAAGGTTATGTGTCGGTCGGTGATACACACTCATCTCAACCACTTGAAGCTGGTATGACAGAGGAGCAAACACGTTTTAACGGTATGAAACGCGAGTGTGGCTTGCACTACGAGATCTAACCTATATTGCGTGCGCTTAAGCGCTAATTGATAGGTCAAATAGCGCTAGTCCAAAAGTGTGAATTTGGTGAATTTTATCAGTGACGATGAAACTGTAATAAAAACGCCTTGTCAGTTATTTATGCTAGAACTTACTAAATGACCGATATCCTTGTGGTATTTTTGCGAGATAGGCATATAAATCGCTGTTAAAGGCTGTTTTTATGAATTTTTGTTAAAAAACTCATGCAAAAGCCTCTAGGGTGGTCTAAATTTAGAAGTTCCCGTAGACGGTTTTTGTCGACACTTTAGGACTGTAATTGCAATCCAAGTACCTCCAAAAGCTTCGCTCGCTTCCACGAGCACTTGATTGACTTGTTAGCGCAGGAAAATCAAATCAGTTATCCCCAGCAGGGCAAGATTGCCCTGCTGGGGATTTTATTTTTTATCGCCCCGCCATAAACAAACTTCAACAATTCATAGCACTTAAATCTTATATAGGTCACAATAACTCACTGTTTTATGCGCGCTTTATAGATTGTTAATTTAAAGATAGTTAAAAATCTAGTCGCAATAGTCCAACAATAAAAATGGAGCAAAGATGAAAAAACTCGTCGTCGGGGCAGGGATTGTCTCACTCGCCGCATTAGGTTATGTCGCCACTATGCAAGATTCTGCCTCGAGCAATAGCCAGGTGCTTGCCAATGTACCGGCAGACACTGTGATGCTATCGGCCCAGTTAACGCCGTTTCCTATTAAGCAGTATTTAGCCTCGTCTGCTAAGCAATATCAGGCGATGCCACATGAGCCTATTCCGTTAGATGTGGCGCCAGAGCTACCTATCTCGCCACTGTTTATTAGTTTGTTTAATAGTGCAATGGCAAAGTTAGACGACCCACAAGCTGTGCTGGCTCAGTTTGGTATCGCCGATACCATGCGTAGTTCATCTTATTTTATTGGCGCATTGCCTGTAATGAAGTTCGAAGTGACAAATCCTGCGGCTTTCTGGGCTGAAATTGACCGAGCTGAAGTAGAAAGTGGTGTGCTACATCAAGCGCAAAACCTCCGCGGTTTGGCTGTGCGTAGTTATCCTGTGCTAGATAGCGGCGAGCCAGAGTCAATTGATTTGGTTATTGCAGAAAAAGACGGTTGGGTTACTTTTACCTTTAAATCGTCATTGATCGATGAAGAGTACACCGCACAAGCATTGGATCTTGCTCAAGTTAGCAACCCGATTACGCAAACTAGCTATGTTGAAGATATTTTCAAGCAATATAACTTCACTAAAGATGGCGTGAGCTTTATTAACCATCAGGCGCTTGTGAATGGTTTGACGTCAGAGAGCGGCAATACGCTGGCGAAACAAATCTCAGGTATCGCCGCACTACAAGGCTCACAAGAGCTGGCTATGATGCGCAGTACTGAGTGTCACACTGAGCTAATGTCGATTGCTAACAATTGGCCAAAAACTGTCATGGGTATCGATAAGCTAGAAGTTAAATCTGGTTATTCAACCATGGCAAGCAGAGTGATTGTTGAGTCAAAGAACGCAAAAATTTTAAAGGCGTTGAGTAAGCTACAAGGTTTTGTACCTAGCTTTGGCGAGCAAAGTTTGTTTGCTATGGGCTTAGGTATTGATGTTGGTGAAGTTTCATCTAGCATCAATGCAATTTGGAGCGATTTACAAACTCCGAGCTATCAGTGTGCGCCGCTAGCGCAAATGCAGCAGGAGATAGCCCAGCAAAATCCTATGATGCTTGGCATGATGACTGGCATGGCTGATGGTGTTAAAGGTATCAGCATCAGCGTCAATGGTTATCAATTGTCTGAGCAAAATGGCCAGCCAAAGGTTGATAACCTCGATGCATTAGTTGCGGTCTCTGCTCAAGACCCATCATTGTTGTTGAATATGGTAGCGCCGTTTTATCCGCCGCTTGCCCAAGTGCAATTAACTGATGGTGGTGAGGCTGTCGATGTATCTTCGATGCTGATGCTACCACCTGAGTACGGTGTAACGGCTAAGCTTGCGCTTCGCGGCAACCACTTAGTGTTATTCAGTGGTGAGAAGGGCGCTGCTATGGTTGATAATTTAGCAAGTCAAAAGCTTGAGAATAATGGCTTTATTGCGACACAAATCGACTACAAGAAAGCCATTGGTCCGTTAATTGATGTGATTGAAAATAGTGGTGAAGAAATGCCACCAGAGCTTGAGATGTTCAAGCACTATGATATGAACATGTCGATGGATATTCGCTTTACCGACAATGGTATTGAACTAGGCTCTAAAGTGGAATATGGCGATAAATAAGCTGTACTATAACCCTATTCCCTAAATAGACTATCAAGCTTGGTTATAAACATATAATCACAATAAAAAAGGTGCTAATTAGCACCTTTTTTGTTGCTTGCTCGATGAAGTATTTACAAAATATCGTTAAGCGCTAAGCCAATACCAATACGTTGGTTATGGTGGTTATAGTCGATAAGGCTTTCACCGTAACCGTTAAAATACTGAGTATACAGGCGCAAGTTACCGACAATCGGATAGCTCCAGGTGACTTCTACTGCGCCGCGCTGAGTGCCAAATAAATCGTTGCGTAGCATCATGGTAAAGCGATGATCGCCCAAACCATAAATTGATGTCAGTTCGAAGTTACCCATGTAGTCGCCAATGTCTGGATTATCATCGCCGCGAGGGTCAGTGTCGAACTCTTTGTCATCTTCAGGTACACGCCACCATGCCTTTAAACCAAGTGCGAAAGGGCCTTTGTCGAATACCATGGTGCCGTATATGCGGTTCCAGCTGCGTGACAGTGTTGTTGATTGGCCATTAGATTGATGCACCATACCAAAACCCCAAAATGAGTTGGTTAGGCCTGCCACTTCCCAGTCGTTATTGAACAGCATGAACATTTCCGGTTCATGGTTGGTTTCTCTAAATGGTGATGAGACGTCTTTGTTATACACCTGCCAATATGACTGGTTAGAATAGGCAAAAAATAGGTGACCGTTGTCGCCAAACATGTTGTACCACAATGGAAATTTAAAGCTAATCTGAAACTTAGCTTCAATGTTGTCGACCTTACCTTCTTCATCTGGGTACTTTTCCCTAAAAGGCTCAAAGTTAGTTCGAGTTTGGTAAGTCACAGGTAAAATATAATTGGCTTTGTGCGGGGTGATCACAAAGGCGTGATCTGAGGTTTCAAGCTCATCTTTAACTCGAGCTTCTAGCAGCGAGTCTTGTGCGCTTGCAACTGAAGTTATGCCCAGTGTTAACAGTAATATGCTTATAGTGTGTTTTACGCTTCGTGCCACCCATCTAACTGGCCCACGACTTGATATAGTTCCAAACTGTTGTTTATTCATCTTGCTTCCTAGCTAAGTTGTACAGCGCTGATATTGTCACCAAAAATGTTATCTAGTGTCGAGCTTGTATCCTGCGTTTTTGAGGTTCTTTAGTTTCTGATTTAAACAAACTTTTAAGTAATCTGCATGAAAATTATGCGTCTAGCTTGTTTTTCTTCTGCCCCGCTTAATAATCACAAATCCTCTATATATTCATTATGGTTATAAAAACTAACTATTAACTATTATATATGGAATATGTAAGCCGCTATATTTGATCCAAATCAAACATAGCGGAAGGTGTGATGGAGCTAATTTCAATCCCCAATCAACAGGCAATCGGCAAGGTCTGGCTCGTAGGAGCAGGGCCTGGTGATGTCGATCTACTGACAGTAAAAGCCTTTCGTTTGCTGCAACAAGCAGAAGTGGTGCTTTATGACGCACTGGTAAGTCCGGAAATCTTAGCCTTGTTGCCAGCAAGTGCTGAGAAAATTGCCGTGGGAAAACGCGCCGGTAAACACAGTGCAAGTCAGGATCAAATAAACCAACTACTAGTGACCAAAGCGTATACCCGTAAAAGTGTCATTCGCTTAAAAGGTGGCGACCCATTTATTTTTGGCCGCGGCGGTGAAGAACTGCAAACTTTAGTCGACGCTAAGGTGCCATTTGAAGTCGTGCCGGGTATTACTGCAGCAAGCGGGACTTCATCATATGCAGGTATTCCATTAACTCATCGCGATCACGCCCAAGGGGTGACTTTTATTACAGGTCATTGCCAGCTTGAGTCTCGCCCAATGGACTGGCAAGGCTATGCCAACCCAAATAATACGCTAGTAGTGTACATGGGAATTTTAAACGCCGAGATTATTCGTGACGGTTTGCTCAATGCAGGTCGCGCAGCGTCAACTCCTGTCGCCATTGTTTCAAAAGCGACCACTCAAGAGCAGCAAGTATTTAAAGCCAGCTTAGGTGAGCTCGCAACCCTAGCAAAGCATCCTGAACTGCAAATGCCAGCGCTGATGATTATCGGTGAAGTGGTAGAGCTCTCTGACAGTTTAAATTGGTTTGAACCGAACTCAACATCCTTGCAAGGCAAGCAATCGCTAGCCTTGTAATTGAGTGCTTCTATTGTTGTTGATGCATATTTTATGTTGTTTTCAACAAACTAATCGCCGCTGGCAGTGATGTCAGATTATTTGCCAGTAACACTTCTTTTAAACGGTCGGTAAACTTAGGTTTGTGTTGTCTAACCACGTGATAAGTTTGGAAGCATTTGACAATATCATCTTGACTGAGTGTTTGTTGCTTGAAATATAGTGCGCTTAAATAACAGCGAACCATAAAACAGTCGATGATCAGTTGTTGCAGCATAAACTCTGGATCATGCTGCTCGTCCATAGGGAAGTGGTTGTGATAAATAGAATACAAAATAAAACGCGTAAACAGCTCGTCGTGATCAGTCACCACTTTAGTGACACCCTTCTCCCAAGCTTGATTTAACTGCTCAATAGAGTAGTTGTTTTGCTCATTACATACTTGGTTAATAATGTCATTTAACGATGAGAATCTGTCCCTAATCCCTCTAGAGTGCAGCTTAGCTACCGCGTCATGAATCGCAACGAAGGTTTGATTCTGCGGTGCACTAGTATAAGGAATTTGCCCATAACTTTGGCTGAACATACCCGCTTGTGCCATCGCTGATAGTTGCTGATGACGGCTATCAAGTTGTGATAGTGGCGCTTGGCGCAGCTTTACCTGCGTAGCCGTTTTAATTAAAAAGCCTATTGCCAGTAAGGCTTGTTGCCACGGAAGACCTGAGTTGACCAATAAATCTAAGCTATAGTCATAGGCTTTCTCTAACCATGGCGCGCCGGGTTTTGCAGGTGCATTGTTTCCACTAGGGTTCGCACTAAATTGAAACGCATCTTCAAACAGCACTAACCTGGCAGTTTCAGGACATGACAGGTACAAGCTCATGTACTTATGCCCGTCAATAATTTGGTTTCGTTTAGGGTAGGTTTTGCAGGTGTAACTTAGCGCATCTTCACCTGCTTTACTGTGGATTTGGCACCACTTTTTCTCATCAAGAAATGGGCAAGCGCCTTGCTCGTCAAGGTTAACGATGGCCCAGGTTGATTCATTGTCTTTGACTTCGGTCAATGCAAACTTGGCAATATCTGCAAGTTGCTTATTGCCTACTGTGCGTTTGTAGCTTTGTTTGTCGAAGGTGATCATCCAGTCATTGCAACAGCTGTCACTGCAATGCGGGCCAATGCAGTTGAACATTTCGACGTAACTTGGCTTGATGATCAGGCTTTCCATAGTATTCCCTAGGTCTTTGCTAAACGATGTTATACCAATTGGGATAAATAAGTGTTCAGATATTACGCAGGAAAAATCGTTTAGAACAAGGCGGAAATTGCAGCTAGCTAGTTGCTCTACCCACAAAATTTTTAACGAAGTTATAAGCGATTTTAGCCAGTAAGAAAGATCACATACTTGTGCTAATTGGTATTAGCCAGCTTTTTGACGAAACTGGCTAATATGGTGTTAAACAACGACTGACTGCAATACTCGAGCCAAATTGCCTCCCATAAAGCGGTCGCGATCGGAAGATTTGAATCGCGCTTTGCGCAGCGCATCGTCAATGCGGCTCATGCGATCAATATGATTAAGCTCTGGTATCACCACATGTCTTGGCTCAACATCAAACCCAAGCACATTTTTAGCCCGCAAGCTATGCCACCAATCCAGGTATTGTTTAACCCCTTGGGCGTTATCATTCTCTAGCTCAAGCAGCTTTAAGTGACCGCGCAGTGGATAGTCATTGGCGATGGCGACAGACTCGACGCCGCCCACGCGAGATACATGCTCAAGTTGACGTACAAAGTCATCAACAGTAGGAACAGGGTTGTTAGTTAGCCAAAAACTCATCATAAATACGCCAAATACGCCGCCAGTGTCGGCAATGGCACGGATAACTTCATCTGGGCTACAGCGGGCGTGGTTGACGATGCTGCGCACTGCGCCATGTGACTGCACTATTGGCTTATTGCTTAAACGTGCAGTATCAAGTGCGGTTTGTACGCTTGAATGGCTAACATCGATGAGCATGTTCTTTTGGTTTAGCGCAGCAATCAACTCACGGCCTTGTTCTGTCAGCGGTTTATCGAGCCCCAGGCTACCATCATTGTCTAACGCGCCACCCGCAAACTCGTTGCCATAGTGGTGCGTTAGCTGCAGTACCCGCAAACCTTGCTGGCGAAACTCTTCTAGCTGTTGCCAGTTGTTGGCGTTGCTGTCACCCTCAACGCAATCCGCGCCTTGGATTTGAAAGAACACCGCTGTTTTGTCCTGGGCGACAGCTTTTTCGATATCCAGCCCGGTTAAGCCTCTTTGATACACATCTGGGTGAGCGTCGACAGTCGCATTGGCTTTGGCAATACTCTTGATACAGGCGTTGTAGGTACGCTTGTAGTTGGTGGTGCCATCGGCTTGTTTTACCGCTTCAATATCTGAAATATCAGCAATAAAGGCGTTGAGCTTAGAGGCTTTTACGTCGTTTACGTCTTCTGGTAGGAAGCATAGGCCGTCGATATAAAGCCGTTGCCTTCTTGCCCATGCTGGCATGGAGGCAAAGGGAGAGAGTAGCGCACACGCGCCAAGCCCTTGAAGTAAATGACGGCGTTTCGGGTCATATAACGAGCCTGGCATGGCGTGTCCTCTTATGCTGAATATATCTGCTTGTTTGGGTTCTCTATAATACGGGCTTGCATTTGGTTTTGTAACATAGACTTAGCGACGTTTGTCTAGCCTGGTCTATTTTTGGCTACCTGTGCTTATTCTTGGCTAAACGCGGCAATTGCGTTCGCTAGTGCGGTAATGCCATTGGTTCTTGATGGGCTCAATTGACCGCTTAATCCTAAGCGTTGAAACTCATCTGAGATACTGAAATCGGCAATCTCTTTGGTCGTTTTCGCTTGAGTATGACTTAGGATGATTGCAATGAGCCCTTTTACGATTCGTGCATCACTGCTAGCAATAAAATAATGTTTACCATCAATTAGTTGATGATACAACCAAGCTTGGCTTTCACAGCCTTTTACTTGAGCTGACTCATGTTTTAGGCTTTCAGGTAGCTCTGGCAGTTGCTTACCTAGCAGCATAATTTGGCGGTATTTTTCTTGCCAGTTCTTGGCATTTTCGATGAGTGTGACGCCATCAAAAATACTCGGTGGAAGCTCGGCGAATAACGATGATTCAGCTGTTGGGCGCGCTGACATGGGTGTTTATCTCTTATTAAATACGATTACTGAGATTCTATACCAAAATGTCGATGACTTCTTTTAAGCCATTAATAAATCTATCGATATCGGCTTTGTTACTGTAGACCCCAATCGAAACTCTGCAGCAGCCCGCTAAAGCTAAATGTTCCATCAATGGCATAGCGCAGTGGTGACCACAGCGCACGGCAATGTTTTGCTGATCTAGCAAGATGCCAACATCCTGATGGTGCTCACCTTTGATGTTAAAGGCAAGGGCGCCGACATTGGTTGACTGCGGCTGAACGCTCTGTGTGCCACAGCTGCCATCTTCGCTACTATCGTCCAAACCATATAGGTTAATATCCTCTAACAAGCTTAACTGCTGCTGAAGATAACTCATTAAGCCGCGCTCATGGTTAGATACGTGGGTTTTATCTAGTGAGTTTAAAAATTCAATCGCTGCACCTAAACCTATAACTTCTGCAATTGCTGGGGTGCCGGCCTCGAGGCGATTTGGCAACTCACCAAATGTGGTGCCACTAAAACTCACCGTTTTGATCATCTCGCCCCCAGTGAGCATAGGCGTGAGTTTATCGAGTTGCTCAAACTTACCGTAAAGTACGCCGATGCCTGTAGGGCCATACATCTTATGACCTGAAAAGGCATAAAAGTCGCAATTGAGTGCGCTAACATCAACCGTTAAATGCGCCACTGCTTGTGCGCCATCAACAAACGTCATTGCGCCTGCTTGCTGAGCTTGGGCAAGCATATCTGCCACAGGATTGATTGTGCCTAACGCATTGGTGACGTGGGCTAGTGCCACAAGTTTTGGCTTTTGCACTAGTAGGGTTTGATAACCTTGCTGACAGATTAATCCATTGTTCGTTAGCGGAATGGGTTTAACAATCGCGCCTGTGCGTTTGGCGAGTTCCTGCCAAGGTACTATGTTGGCGTGGTGGGCGGCGCCGTCGACTAAAATGACATCGCCTTTCGCAAATTGCTCAGTTAGGCCATAGCTAAGCATATTAATCGCGCTTGTCGTACCTTGAGTAAAGATGATCTCGCGGCTGCTGGCGGCGTTAATAAAACTGGCGACTTGCTCTCGTACTGCTTCATAATCACGAGTGGCCGCGGCTGATAACTGGTGCGCGGCGCGGTGCACGTTAGCGTTACTGCGTTGATAATAAGCCGTCATTGCGTCAATCACGCACTGTGGTTTTTGGCTAGTGGCTGCGGTATCTAAATAGCAAACTTGCTGCTCACCTTGTCCACTATTGTCGCCATCGCTGTCGCCATCTTGTTGAGTATTCCCTAGGGTAAGCAAAGGGAATTGAGCGCGAACAGCGTTGTGGTCAAACTCCGTGGAAGCAGGTTGTAAGTGAGTAGAGGTTGATTGATTAGCAGAGGTCATAGCAAGTGGCGCTTATAAATGGCAATAAAAAAGACGACAGTACTTGAAGATCTTCAAGTAATTGCCGCCCCTTTGCAAGTAGAAGTTAAGCTTGCTTCCTCTAAGTTGATTTACTGCCTATCAAACTGGCTATATATGCTTTTACCCAGCGTTCTCTTATCAAGGTCAAGGGAAACGACTAAGGGCAAGGGAAGCGATAGAGTGCAGATAACTCATCGATTCTTGTTTGTAGCTCACCAGACAGTACTAATTCCTGACTGGCAATATTCTCTTTTAATTGCTCAAGTTTTGATGCACCAATAATCGTGCTGCCAACAAACTTACGTGATTGTACAAAGGCGAGCGCCATTTGCGCGGGCGATAAGTTAAACTCTCGGGCTAAATCCACATAAGCCTGAGTTGCCTCAATTGCCATCGGCGTGCTGGTATAGCGAGTAAACCGTGGCGAGAGCGTCATGCGCGCATCTGCTGGTGCTTGATTGTTAAGGTACTTACCGCTTAATGCACCAAATGCCATTGGAGAATAGGGGAGCAGTGGTACTTCTTCGCGTAAGCTGATCTCTGAATTGCCCATTTCGAAACTGCGATTTAGCAGGCTGTAAGGGTTTTGAATACTCACCACTCTTGGCAATTCATGCTTTTCAGCAAGCTTTAGATACTTCATAAAGCCCCAAGGGGTTTCATTGGAAATACCTATGTAACGAATTTTGCCTTGCTTGACTAATTCCGACAGCGCTTCAAGGGTGTCTAAGATTGGTGTAGCATGTTCATCCTCATCATGCTCATACATAAACTGGCCAAAATAGTTGGTGTTACGCTCAGGCCAATGCACCTGATACAAATCAATGGTGTCGATTTGCAAGCGGGTAAGCGACTCTTCAACCGCCTGATGAATATTGCGCCAGTCTAGCGCCATGTTAGGTCTGAGTGGGTCGCCTTTGACGCCGGGAGCGGCAACCTTAGTGGCGATAACGAGATTATCGCGATTACCTCGTTGTTTTAAATAGTTGCCTATGATGCGCTCAGTTTCGCCCTGAGTTGAACTTTGTGGCGGCACTGGGTACATCTCGGCAGTATCAATAAAGTTAATGCCCTGGGCGATAGCATAATCAAGCTGCTCGAATGCATCTGCTTGAGTATTTTGGTCACCCCATGTCATTGTGCCTAAGCACAATTTACTGACTTCTAAGGTCGATAGACCAAGTCGTTGATATTCCATTTGTTACTCCCGCAAGATGATAGGTAATTTCACCCTAACAAGCTTTGTGGGAGTTGAAAAGTGGTGACGAGCTGTATCCGTTTTAGCTGCTTAGGTTATAAGCAAGCGTTGAGTGTTGAAGTGATGATTTTATTTATCAGCAGTCAGCTGCAGTATCATGGCGATTTCACAGGCATCATGGCCTGTGTCACCAAGGTGTCGGCAGCGCTTGAAGCCAAGCTGATTGTAAAAGTTTAACGCTTCGGGCAGTAGGGCTGTGGTTTCAAGGTAAAGCTGGCTATAACCCTCTGCGATGGCAAATTGTTGGCAGATTTCAAACATAGGTAGCGCAAGTTTTTTACCGCGAATAGCTTTGCTAAAGTACATTTTTTGTAGCTCGGCGATACCAGTGGTACTAGTTTGACATTGGGTTTGCGTCAATGAGCTACTTAGTGGTGCGATACCTGCGCCGCCCAGTACCTTGCCTTGATATTCAATCACCCAATATTGCCAGCCATCTGCAGCATAAGTTGCTTCCATATCATCTAGGTTTGGGTCTGCTACGCCATAGCCTTTGTCTGCCGTTAATCCATACTCTCCGGATACGCTGCGGATAACCTCTGCCACAGCTGGATTATCTCGCGTTTCAATTGGGCGGATTTGCCAGTCTTGATCGCTAACCTGATTTATATTGTCGGTGGTGATATTAGTCATTCTTTTCCACGTTTTATTCAAACAACTCTTGGGGGAACAAATTACTCGTGATTAACAAACAGCTCAGGATTAACAAATGGCGCCATGGCTAATATCAAGGCATGGGTGTAGTTGCTAGTACGAGTGGCTAGATTGTTTGTCAGCAAGCCTATCGCGCCGCCTTTTTGTTTGATGTTGTCGGTATTAAATAGTCTGTCCATTACATGACCTAACTCTTCGCCTTGCTCTAATGCGTGATAGACCTGCTTAGGGAGAGGTAGCATAGCGCCGCGACCAACTGAAAGTTTGCCCTGATGAATGATTGCCATATAAGCGAAGGTTGCGGCTCCATGGTCAAATAAGTCAACGCCGCCTTCCATTGCGATAAAAAAATCAGCCTCTGGATGTTGCTGCTGGCAATATTTGGCGCGATTAATGGCGCCAAGCTTGGTATCAGCATCTGTCATTGGTTGGTCGGCTACGCCTGATGGTGCCGCAATACCCATGCAGTCAATTTCGGCATCAGGAAAGTACAGGTTTAAGGTTTCTTTGGCGGCATTTACTTTAACCGGATTTTTTGAACCAACGATAAGGCGAATGGTAGTTGTGGTCATTTGGCGGGATCTCTATCAACACGGCTTTTAACTTGATGTGGGCAATCATAGCAGTAGTGTTGGTCACTGCCTACTGATTGAATCATGGTTATTCCAAGCAAGTGTTGGAGTGTTACTTTGGTTTCAGGGTTTCAGGGTTTCAGGGTTTCAGGGTTTCAGGGTTTCAGGAGTTCAGGGTTTCAGGGGTTAGGGCTTCAAGGCTGACTGAGTTGGTGAGTTTCACTAAAATTTGTGGATCTGACTTAATTATTTAATTTTTAACAGAGCCTATTTGTTTGCCTGCCAATCTTAATCTGTTGTTTGTATTGGCTTATTTTTCTTTTCTGTAAGTTGGCAAAGTCTTTGCTTCTTTGATTGGAGTAAGGCTGCACAAGGATAAAATTGTTGATTTAAGTCGAATGCCCTATGTGCTGTAAACAATAATAAATGCCAAGCTGTTATCATTAGTTTAGGTAAGGCTTAAGCAAACGAATTTAAGGATAAATTTTTATGAGCTCTTCTTTAATCAAACCATTAACTGTCGCGCTGTGTTTGGCTGGCGCATTAACAACAAGTGGCGCTGCGTTAGCGGATGAATTGCAGCATAGCCAACAACAGCTAGAACTTAAAGCTAGCGATCTAGAAGCGTTAAAAGCAAAGGTTGGCGCAGGTAAACTGGTGATAACGGGTGCAGATATCGAACAGGTGATTGTGGTTGCCGATATTTACCAAACAGATAATAGTGACATTGAGCTGAGTTTAAAACGTCGTGGTGATAAAGCGATACTGAAGGCGGATGCAGAAGCCGGTATGTCGTTATTTTCTTTATCTTCAGAATCACCTTATATCGACCTTGAAGTGACTGTACCTAATTCGATGTTACTTGAAATTGAGGATGGTTCGGGGCCGATTAAGATCAGTAAAGTGAACAATAACATCAATATTAAAGACGGTTCTGGCTCGATTAAAATTGACGGTGGTGCAGATCTAAATATTAATGATGGTTCGGGTAGTATTGATATTCGCGGCGGTAACACTGTGAATATTAATGACGGCTCTGGTTCAATTACGCTTGAGCAAGCGCACGGTAACGTTTCAATTAATGATGGCTCAGGCTCAATTAAAGTTGAGCATGTTAAAGGTGATTTAAATATCAATGACGGTTCAGGTAGCGTCACGGTGGAGCATATTGCTGGCATGGTAACCATTAATGATGGTTCAGGCGGTATTGATGTTGCCCACACTCAAGGTTTGAATATTCCTGCTGCAGGCTCCGGCTCAGTGGCTTATGAGCACATTAATGGCCCAATATCTGTTCCGAGTAAGCACAAGCGTATGTAGTCGATTGCGGTAAAAGCCCTGAATTCAGAACGTAAGTGCAATAACTTGTTATGAGCTAAATCTCAGCCAACAGGTTAAAGGTCAGATTAAAAACGAGCTTAAGGCTCGTTTTTTTGTGGCATCATATGCACTCATTGATTGCAAATTAAGGCAAACCGAATGGCGAAGAAGTTTTACGTAGTGTGGCAAGGACGCAAGCCTGGCATTTATGACAATTGGAACGAGGCCAAGGCGCAAGTCGATAAGTTTGCTGGTGCCAAGTACAAATCATTTCCAAGCTTTGCTGAAGCAAAAGCGGCTTTTGGCCAGGCGGCTGATAAGAGTATCGGTCAGGCAAGTAAGGCTGTTAAGCCTTCTGCGGCAAAATCGAAAGCTGGGGTTTCAGAGCATCAAGTAGTATTGGGGCAATATGATGTTGTGTTATACACAGATGGCGGCTGTGACCCAAACCCAGGGCAAGCAGGTTCAGGTGTTGCTGAGTATCAATCTGGCGTGCTGACTAATCTATGGTACGGGCTGTATAACCCGAATGGCACCAATAATACCGCTGAGCTTAACGCATTAACGCAAGCTTTACAGATGGCTCAGCAAGCAAGTGCTCAAGGTAAGTCAGTGAAGATTTTTAGTGACTCTCAGTACTCAATTAACTGTATTAGCAATTGGGCTTATGGCTGGAAAGCCAAAGGCTGGACACGTAAAGGTGGCGAGATTGCCAACCTTGAGTTGATCCAACAGGCCCATGAGCTTTATGACAGTTTAAAAGATGCGATTGAGCTTGAACATGTTGCCGCACACGTGGGTATTGAGGGCAATGAGCTAGCCGACCGCATGTCGATTTACGCAGTCGACCAAACTGAGTTAGATTTTGTGGCTTTGCCTCAACCTATTGATGTTAGTGCAGTATTGGCACTTAGAGCTGGCTAATTTGGTTTTAGTATTTAAGGTTTAACTTAGCGCAACGAAGTGCAGCACGGACACCGGGCAAGCTGGCCTTGGCTTGTTTGTAGCCGCTTATTAAGTTGTCATAGCTCTTGTAGTGCATGATGTCAGCTACAATCTGTTTTGGTTTGCATTCAAACTGCTTAGATAAAGCGATTAGCAAGTCTGAATTGAACTTAACCGACTCATCCATAAATTCACCAACTGTATTTTTACGCTCTTTTTGCAATTGTTGTTTGCGCATAATTTGCAGCTCTTGTGTCGATTTAAGGCGAGATTTATGTTGTTTCCAAACCGCTGGTTGCGTCAACAGTTCTAGGTCATCCATGATATCCAGTACACTACAGTGATACTTGTTTGCCAGAGCCGTTAGCAAGGGCATATCGCTAAATTTTTTACCTTTCATAGCCAGCAAAACAATGTGGTCGCGGCGTTGTTCAATGACTGCTAAGCGTGCCACTTGCTCTGGAGACAACTGTTCAAGGGATAGTTGCTCATTGGTTAGTTGTTGATCTTGTTTAAAAAGCTGCTGAGCTTGTTGATCGAGTGATGGAGACGATTGAGTAGATAGCTCTAGTGCCTGTTCATGTGCTTGCTTTAAAGGCTTTGTTTGAGGGCTATAGTCATTGTGTTTGCTTTCAGCTTGACGAGTGTGTTGAGCACTATCAATTGAATTAGCTTTTGAATAACTTGACATATCGGCCTCTCAAACCGTTAAGAATTGGAAGAGAATTATCTATCTGGTTGGAATTCTAAGCATCACTATTACCCATAACTAAGGGCTAGTTAACATTAGATGTAACTAGCTCTGGATGAATGTATGCTTTTTGTTTGGTATGGGTTGTATTTCAGTGTGGCGAGGCAAAGTTTACCATCAGATTTAATTCAAGCGCCTTCAGTGAATATATGACTCGTTCTATTATCAAATAGTTTCTTCAAACATCAGATAGTGACTTTCACTCATTCCCAGTTTTTTGTAGGTACTGTGAGCATTGTGGTTGTCGTGCTCGGCGTAAAGTCTAAAACAGCGTCCGTCGTTTTTGTCTCTGGCTATTTGTTTTACCTGATTATACAAGGCGCTATATATACCTTTGCGTCTATATTCTGGGCTCACATAAACGCTTTGGATCCAGTAATACTGTTCGGCGCGCCAGTCACTCCATTCAAATGTCACCATCAGCGAGCCTATGACTGCTCCTTCAACTTCTGCGACCAAATAGAAGCCGCGTTCACTGTGTTCTAGCATTCCCTTAACTCCGCGTTGCAGGGTTTGCTCATCTAGCTTTAAATCTTCGGTTTCTAGTGCCATAGCCTGATTAAAGGCAACTAGTGAATCAAGGTCGGTATTAAGCGCTTTTCTAATTATCATTTTTGGCTGTTCCAAAGTGGGCAGTGTTAAGTCGTAAGTAAATGTCGAGCTTATAAACTTGGCATTCGACTAAAGTCTACTATGCTTAACATGTCGCTGTTAATGTTTGGTTTAGAAAACATGCCGCCGGAGGTGAAAATGGCCATTCGACATGATGCTAAACGGTATCGTTTTCGGGTACGTCGACTTCCTCACGGCGCAGCGGCGTCTAATCTTCCTTCGAGTATTAACCATCCTCTTCATTTTTGTTTAACAATCTGTACCTTCGGCTTTTGGGGATAGTGTGGTGGCACCTGATCCTCAAAAGTCGCGGCGAGCATAACTTTATCACAGCGCTAGACGATGATTATTGGAGTTACCTTATTGAACGTGAGCAGCCACCTGCTGCGCTCTATCAACTTCGAGTTAACCCACGTGCCCAAGGTAAGTTTGAGGCGTAATAAATTCCTCTAGTTTGTTTTCTTCTAGACAAGTCCAAATTTTCATAAAGTGTTTAATGTATTCCAGTGACTGAGCTTTACGCTTAAGCCTTTGCTTAATTGCGCTCAGCGACTAATGGATAATTGAAATTAGTGTGACATTGAAGTAATGTGACGCCCATAGAAATAAGATCTATGTCACAAATTGCATATAATTGATGGAGATAATTATGAAAGTTGCTGTACTTGGTGCTGCTGGTGGTATTGGCCAGGCCTTAGCTTTACTATTGAAAACTCAATTGCCTGCGGGCTCACAATTGTCTCTATACGACATCGCACCAGTAACACCAGGTGTTGCTGTTGACCTAAGCCACATTCCTACCGCTGTTGAAGTAAAAGGTTTTGCTGGTGAAGATCCAACTCCTGCTTTAGAGGGTGCTGATGTAGTACTTATCTCTGCGGGTGTTGCACGTAAGCCCGGTATGGATCGCAGCGACCTATTTAACATCAATGCTGGTATCGTTCGTAGCCTAATTGAAAAAGTTGCTGCTACTTGTCCTAAAGCGCTAGTTGGTGTGATCACTAACCCAGTTAATACAACTGTTGCTATTGCTGCTGAAGTACTAAAGAAAGCTGGCGTTTACGACAAAAACCGTTTATTCGGTGTGACAACACTAGACGTTATCCGCAGCGAAACTTTCATTGCTGAGCTAAAAGGCTTGAACGTTGCAGACGTTAAGCTAAACGTTATCGGTGGTCACAGCGGCGTGACTATTCTTCCACTACTTTCACAGGTTGAAGGCGTGAGCTTTACTGATGAAGAAGTAGCTTCACTAACTAAGCGTATTCAAAACGCAGGTACTGAAGTAGTTGAAGCTAAAGCCGGCGGCGGTAGCGCAACACTTTCTATGGGGCAAGCAGCTTGCCGCTTTGGTTTATCACTTGTTCGTGGTCTTCAAGGTGAAGCAAACGTTGTTGAGTGTGCCTACGTTGATGGTGGCAGCGAGCACGCTGAATTCTTCGCTCAACCAGTACTACTTGGTAAGAACGGTGTTGAGAAAGTACTTCCTTATGGTGATGTTAGCGAGTTCGAAGCGAATGCGCGTGACGAAATGCTAGACACCTTAAAAGGTGACATCAAAATCGGCGTTGAGTTTGTAAAATAAGCTCACAATGATATTGAAAAAACGCGAAGTTTTTACTTCGCGTTTTTTTATGCTTCAAATTCGATAACTGAAGCGTAATTGTTGCGTATGTTGTGTTGTTGGGTGCTATTGTTATTGAGGTGTAAAGGTGTTTCAATAACCTCATTTATGATACTGATTTATCGAAAGTCTTTGGAGGCTTGTATGGTTCGCGTTGGAAATTCTTGGATGAAAATCAGCCTGGTGCTGAGTGTGATGTTATTCGGCGCGGCCTGCTCGGATGCACCGCAGCAGCAAGCAGCGCAAAGCCTGCCGAGTGTGATTGTTAATACAGCTGAGTTGAAAGAAATTCGCCCAATGTCAGAAATTGTTGGGCGTACCCGCGCATCTGAAGACGTGGTGATTAAGTCGCAAATTCAGGGTCAGCTGCTAAAACGCGTTTTTGCAGAAGGTCAAGATGTTGCTGCTGGCGACTTGTTGTTTGAAATCGACCCATCAACATATGAAGCCAAGCTTGCTCAACAAAAAGCGGTGTTAAAGCAGGCGATAGCGTCTAAAGATGTTGCTATTATGAACTGGCAGCGTGGTAAACGTTTGCTGCCAGACGGCATGATCAGTGCGCAAGATATGGATGAGCTAACTAGTCGTAAGCTAACCACTGAAGCGGGTGTTGTTGAAGCGGAAGCTGCACTGGAAGCGGCTGAATTGCAACTTAGTTATACAAAGGTATACGCGCCAATTTCAGGTCGTATTAGTAGCTCTAAAGTGAGTACTGGTGACATTATCACCCCGCAAACGGAAATGGCGAGTCTGGTTCAGCTTCAACCTATGCGAGTTAACTTTCAGGTGGCTGAAAAGTCACTGATTTCATTCCAGCAGGAACTTGCTAAAAACCCAAATCTCAATGTCAAAATTGAAGACGTAGTAATTAAACTGCGTCTACCAAATGACACCATCTTCGATGAGATAGGTCATATTGACTTTATTAGTAACCGTGTTGATGCCGCAACCGGTACGCTAGAGCTACGAGCAAGTTTTGATAACGCCAATAGCCTGCTATTGCCTGGTTTGTTTGTCACCTTGATTGTTGAGTCACCTGTTGTTGAAAAAGCCATTCTTATTCCGCAAGCCTCGGTCCAAGAAGACCAACAGGGTCGCTTTGTAATGGTTTTGACTAGTGAAAACAAGGTTGAGAAACGTGTAATTGAGCTTGGTGAGCGTTTTGGTATCGACTGGCGCGTTCTTAGCGGCCTAAAACAAGGCGAACGTATTGTAGTTGATGGTTTACAAAAAATTCGCCCAGGCATTCAGGTTGACGCTGTCGAGCAAGATGTGAAGCCTTTCGAAGAGTTAAACAAATCAAACGCCGATGCGTCTTAGTGAGGGATTGCTATGATTAGTGATTTTTTTATTAACAGACCTAAATTTGCGTTTGTTATTTCAATTATTCTCACCCTGGTGGGGCTGATTGCCATTCCAGTATTGTCGGTGGCTGAGTTTCCGCAAATTGCGCCGCCACAGGTTAACATTTCAACTAGCTATTCAGGAGCAAGTGCTGCGATTGTAAAAGACACCATTGCTCAACCTATTGAGGCTGAAGTAAATGGTGTTGAAGGTATGATCTACATGGAGTCAAAGAGCTCTAATGATGGTTCATACTCGCTCAGCGTGACCTTTGAGGTGGGTACTGACCCTGACATGGCGCAGGTGCAAGTACAAAATAGAGTGCAACAAGCTACGCCACGTCTTCCTCAAGAGGTTCAGCGACAAGGGGTGAAAGTAGAGAAGCAAAGCCCTAATATGCTGATGGTGGTCAACGTTTATTCACCTGAAGAAACCTTCGATTCACTGTTTATTACCAACTATGCCGGCCTTAACATTAAAGATGCATTGGCCCGTCAGGGTGGTGTATCGAAAGTACAGGTTATTGGTGGTATGGATTACGCCATGCGTATCTGGCTTGACCCCAATAGCATGGCAAGTTTAGGTGTGACTGCTACCGATGTCATTGCTGCTCTGCAAGAGCAAAACATTCAGGTGGCGGCTGGTCGTATTGGTGCAGCGCCAGTCGACCCGAATCAGCAGTTCCAGTACACGCTACAAACCAAAGGTCGTTTAAAAGACGTGGAAGAGTTTGGCAGAGTGATGATCCGCGCTAATAACGACGGCTCAAAGGTGACGGTGTCTGATGTCGCTCGCGTGGAGCTGGGGTCACAAACCTATGACGCTCAGGGTAAGCTAAACAATAAACCATCGGCGATTATCGCGATTTATCAGTCACCAGATGCTAATGCGCTTGAAGTGGCCAAAGCGGTAAAAGCAGAGATGGAAAACCTGTCACAGCGTTTCCCTAATGATCTTACTTACGATGTGCTTTACGACACGACAGCTTTCGTAGAAACCTCGATTAAAGAAGTTGTTGAAACCTTAGTTATCTCTATTTTGCTGGTAATTTTCGTGGTGTTTATCTTCTTGCAAGATGCACGCTCCACACTTGTACCCGCTATTGCAATTCCGGTATCACTGATTGGTACGTTTGCCTTCTTACTGCTGTTTGGTATGAGCATCAACACCGTCTCTTTGTTTGCACTAATCCTGGCTATTGGTGTGGTAGTAGATGACGCAATTGTTGTGGTTGAGAACGTTACCCGCCTGATGCAAGACGAAGGCTTGTCTGCTAAAGATGCGACCTCTAAAGCAATGAAAGAGGTTACTGGGCCGATTATCGCGACTACGCTGGTACTGCTCGCGGTATTTGCGCCTACGGCTGTTATGCCTGGTATTACCGGGCAGATGTATGCCCAGTTCTCGGTGACGATTTGTATTTCGGTGTTAATTTCATCAATCAACGCATTAACCTTAAGTCCGGCATTGTGCGCCTCGGTAATGCGCCCACCAAAAGAGCATACCAAAGGATTCCACGCCACATTTAACAAGTACTTTGATTTTGCCACTGGCAAGTACATGGGGCTGGTGTCTGGTCTGGTTCGTAAACTTACACTCGTGGGTATTGCTTATGTAGTGCTGATTGGCTTAACTGGCGGCGCGGCGAAAATTCTGCCAACAGGTTTTGTGCCTATGGAAGATAAAAAAGCCTTTATGGTGGATATTCAGCTGCCAGATGGCGCATCGCTCAACCGTACTGAAGCTGTGATGCGTGAGCTAGTGACCTTAACGCTTCAAGAGCCTGGGGTTGAAAATGTTATTCACGCCAGTGGCTTTAGTATTTTGACGGGCTCGGTATCGTCAAACGGTGGTTTGATGATTGTCACCTTGTCTGACTGGGAAGAGCGCACCACACCAGAGCTTGCAGAGTCGGCGATTGTGGCTAAGTTGCAAGCCAAGTATTCAGCTAACCCATCGGTTAAGGCAATGGCTTTCTCGCTGCCGCCAATTCCTGGTGTGGGTAGCGTCGGTGGCTTTGAGTTTGTGCTGCAAGATACCCAAGGGCGCAGTCCACAAGAGCTATCGTCAGTCATGCGCGCGCTGATTATGAAAGCCAATGAGCAGCCAGAGATAGCCTTCTCATTTAGTAACTTCCGTGCTGATGTGCCGCAAATGTATGTTGATGTTGACCGTGATAAAGCGAAAGCATTAGGCATTTCACTCAACGAAATTTTCACCACCATGCAGACCATGCTTGGCTCTATGTACGTGAACGACTTTAACCGTTTCGGTAAGGTGTTTAGGGTGATGTTGCAGGCTGAGGGTGAGTTCCGTAACTCAGACCGTGACATTAATAAGTTCTATGTCCGTTCTGGCGATGGCGAGATGATCCCATTGAGCACGTTAGTAACCGTGACGCCAATTCTTGGCCCTGATGTGATGAACTCGTACAACATGTTTAGCTCAACTACCATTAACGGTTTCCCAGCACCTGGTTATAGCTCGGGTGATGCGATTACTGCAATGGAGCGCGCGGCAAATGAAAGCTTGCCAGCAGGTTACAGCTTTGAATGGACAGGGCAGACTTATCAGGAAATTAAAGCCGGTAACCTAGCACCGCTTATCTTTGGTTTAGCGCTGGTGTTCACATACTTGTTCCTTGTTGCTCAATATGAAAGCTGGACTATTCCGTTTGCGGTAATGCTAGCGGTACCGATTGCGGTACTGGGTGCATTCGCCTACATCCTCGCAATGGGCGGAGACTTGAACCTATATGCCCAGATTGGCTTGGTGCTCTTGATTGGTCTCGCTTGTAAGAACGCGATTTTGATTGTTGAGTTCGCTAAGCAGCTGCGTGAAGACGGTAAGAGCATTTTGGAAGCGGCTGAAACTGCAGCTAAGCTGCGTTTTCGTGCTGTATTGATGACCGCATTTTCGTTCTTGCTAGGCGTATTACCACTGGTTATTGCAACTGGTGCAGGCTCTGGTAGTCGCCGTGCATTAGGTTATTCAGTATTTGGCGGTATGCTAGCGGCAACCCTAGTCGGCACGCTGTTAGTTCCAGTGTTTTATGTGATTATGCAGAAGATGCGTGAGCGCACTAAAGCTAAAGTGAACTCAACCGAGCAAGCCGAAAGCTAATCGTTTATGCCAAGATTAACTAACAAAGCCCTCACGATGATGTGAGGGCTTTTTGTTTTCTCAAACGGGTTTAAGGGCAGAAAAACCAGAAGCTTTAAATTTGAAAGGCTGTATTGCCTGAAAACATATTTAGCACGAACAGCTAGAGCGAACATGAATCTCCGTCGCAGCGCTTTTGACCTGTCAGTAGGTAAGAAATACGATAGCGATTACTGGCAAATTTCAAGTAGGCCTTGTCTGCAACACATTTAATGCCGGGCAGTCGCAGTAGTTGAATCCAGGGGTGTTTGCCCACCATTTGCCAGGCTTTTGCCGTTACATCTAATCCCAATAGCATTTCACCGCTGTCTTCCATAATATCGCTCGATCGCCCGCTATGCAGCCAGCCATGCAAAATGGTATTAGCATAATCAGTGTCTAGTGTAGGAAAGCGCTCGTTAATATCTTCAGCATTGAGATCTTGAAGCACTATGCTGTTAAACCTGTCATAACTCTTTAGCTGCGCCATTTCTTTGCTGCAAAGCGGGCACGCACTGTCGTAGAAAATCGTTAACTGCATAGTTTCCTCCCGCTACATGTCGCGAAATTTGGATAATTACTAAGTTATACGTAGGGCAAGCAAAAAGCGATCTTTGTTGTAACTGCTCAATATAGCACTAGCTAAATTGCGCTGGTTTTATATACTTAACCTACATTAATTTCGAATGGATATCCGATGTTAAATATTGAACAACTTAATGCGTTTGTGGCAGCGGCAGAGAAGGGATCATTTTCAGCCGCGGCAAGGCATATTGGTAAAAGCCAAAGCTCTGTGAGTATTAGCGTTAATAACTTAGAGTTAGATTTAGGTATTTCACTGTTTGACCGCAGCACTAAGTATCCAACCTTAACGGTGCAAGGTGAGCGCCTGTATCAGCAAGCTAAAATTCTGCTGCGTCAAGCTGAGCGTATGGAAAGCTACGCCCTTGGGGTTAACGAAGAAGTTGAAGATACCTTGGTTATTGGGATCGATTCATTAGCACCTTTAGCGCTCATCGAAGCTCCCCTGGAAAAGCTCGGACAGAAGTTCCCATTTACCAATGTTAAGTTGATCAAGCTAGCAAATAACCAATTGGCTAATGCCGTTCACAGTGGTGAAATACAAGTCGCCATGATGTTCCCTGATGAGGGCGTACCAGAGCATTTAGACTTTCTGTCGTGTATGAATGTTGAGTGGGTTTGTGTATGTAGTCCTGACTCCAGTTTTGCCGACATGGACGTGGTTGATAACGAAACTTTAATCTCGCATAGGCAGGTTATTTGCTCTGGATTGATGGACAATTCAGTCATGAGAACCCAGTCGATATTGTCGCAAGATGTCTGGGAAGCATCTGATCAAGATGATGTAGTCCGCTTAATCGAGCAAGATATTGGTTGGGGCTTTATTCCACAAGCCATGTTAGGCGATAGGCAAGCATTAGGCACACTCAATGTATTTAAGCCTGAGTTTAACTTGGCGCCTATGATTAACTCGCTGGATATTTGCTGGCGCACCAATATTCAACATGGCCCAGCAGCTCAGTTTTTTATTGATCAAATAACAGAGCTTGGCAGCAAACAGTAATAGCACTCAAACAAGCAAAACAGGCGATACCCGTTAGGGCATCGCCTGTTTTATTTTATCAAACTCAGTATGTCTAAGTGCTGATTATTGCGAGTTAGACATTCTGGTGTTCGCCTTGTTTTTGAAAGGCTTGCTTACCAAGCGCCGCCAAACTGAATATAAGTTGTCCACTCTTCGGGGCCTTTGGCTATATCGATACCAGCGCGGATCCCTAGCTGTCTTGCAATCAAGTAACGGAAACCACCGCCTTGCGCACTTTGCCATTTTGCATCACTAAAGCTTTGGTTATGGTCAAAGGCTTTACCTGTGCCGGCAAAACCAAGCACAGTCCAGCGGTCATCAATATCGTAACTCAGCTCAATTTCACCTAAAGCAGTGTTATCAGCCTGGTAGCGCATTGCTGCCATACCGCGCATATCAATAAATGGCTTGGCATAGAAAGGCACGCCTTCGGTAGCAGACTTACCATCAAGGCGTACACCTAAGCCCCACTTTGGAGATAGCCTAGTGTAGTTATTAACAAATAGATGGTAGTCCTGATAGTCAAAGTCACCACCGACTTTTTTGCCGTGAAACTTAGCTTTAATACCGGCTTTAGTTCCTGAGCGAGCTGAGAAAGTATTGTCCAGACTGTCATATGTCAGTTTAACGCCCACATGAGCATCAACACTATCAAATTCAGGTGACGGAACCCCTTCAATTGGGTCGGCTAGCTTGAACAAGGTAGTTGATGACATATTGACGTAGTCAGCACCGACAAAGAAGTTTGAGCCAGCGATTCTGAAATCAATATCTTGGAAAAAGTAGTGACCTTGCATATTGAATTCATTGGGCTTATCGCTGCCATTTTCATATTGCTTTAGGTTAAAGCTCGCACCGAAAAAACCACCTAAATAACGAATGTTATCTTCTTTCCAGTTGCCTGAGTGAAAAACACCAGCAAGCTTACTGCCGTTACTTGTCGCTAAGCCAACAACACCGGTTACACTTGGTGGAATACCTGAAACATCGTCAGGGTTTTGTTGACGGATCGCTTTTTGCTCGTCTGTTTCGTGGAAAAACAGCAGTGCAGCACCGCCACCTGCGCCAACGGCAGGTTCAGTTACGATAAGTGGTACTGGCATAAAACCGACCGCGTTATCTAGAATCCATTGACTGACATCAAACTTGCCATCTTTTGAGTCGCGAAATTGCTCCATAAAATCAGCTTGACTGTGAGATACACAGCCTAGTAGCGCAATTGCGGCTGTAATGGTTTTTAGCGGCACAAACTTGTTTCGCTGATTTTGTGTGTTCATTTTAAGTTACTCTCTCAAAACTTAAATCAGCACCAGCCTGTTGCAAATTGCGTAGGCTGATGCTGATGGAAAATGTCTAAATTTACTTAGCTGGGCTTCTTAGTAGTCGCCATAAAGCGCGTCGTCTATGATCGCGTCTTCAATCAGTGCTTCGTCGTACGCATCTTCAAGTTCGGCTTCGACAATGGCGTCACCGACAACTTCTTCTGTGTACATGTCTTCAAGTTCACCTTCGACAATGGCGTATTCAAGGTCTTCACGGTCACGGCGGCAACGCTCACGACGAACTTCACCTTCAACTAGGCCATCGATTGCACCAATACCGGCACCAATAGCAGCGCCACGCTTAGCGCCTTCTTTGCCATCAGCAATTGCGCCAAGGGCTGCGCCAACTAGACCGCCTTCAACAGCGCCGCCGACAGTGTTACCTAGGGTATCGTCACAGTAGTCAGCAGATGCTGGGGTCGATGCCATCGCTACGCCCATGGTTGATGCGATCATTAATTGCTTGAAATTCATTGTTGTCTCCTACTGAAAAATCAGATTCGGGGTTTAACTTGAGGCGAATGTTATAGGAGTTTTTTTGATTGATATAATTAGGTTGTATTAAGTTTTTTAATGGGTTAACAGTGCGTCAAAGTTAAGGGGCTAGCTGAGCGTCAAAGTTGAGGGAGTAACTTGCGGCCGCTATCAAGCGGTAAAAATAGTAAGACGAGCAAGTACACTAGCGCGTAAGCAGGTATTACGGCTCATGTGATTATAGCCACTCATGCGAAGAGTGCTACCTAAGTAAAGCCCGTTGATTGGAATGTTATGAAACCGCGTACTTTGGATAAGCTTCTATTGGTTTAATGAGGCGTTACAAAAAGCAGCTTAGACAACTGATGACTGAATCCAGCAACTAATCAATTAATTAACAGCTCAAATAAGCAGCTCGGCAGAAGAGATTGAGAAGTGTTGCAGTGACTTATCTAAAGCACGCAACATGACCTGTTTCTTCGCGTTGTTAAGGCTAGTATCTCGAACGATCACTCTGCCACCAAAGCGTCGCCAGCTGCCATTAATCTCATCCTGGAATTGATACTCGATTTGATAGTTCATGTATTTGATTCGGCGCATAGGCAGGCTAAACCTCTTTAGTCTTGTTGTTATTGAGTCGGTTATGCGATTCAGTGGCTCACCGGCAGTGAACTGCGTATAGATTGAGTTTGCAGAAATCGTCTGTGACATGGCTTCCACCGGTGCGCATGGCTCTAATTTTATGGAAACGCTAATCGCCTTTAGTAGCCCAAAGGCGATTAGTAACTTGAGTTAACGGCTAACTTGCTTGTGGCAATTTAAGCTCGATTTATTGCGCGCTGCTTTGCGGGTTAAGCTTCTCGCGCAGCTTTTGCAGCATGACAAAGAACACTGGCACTAGCAGACAACCCACAACCGTTGCCGCGAGCATGCCGCCAAAGCTTGCTTCACCTAGTGCGTTACGACTCGCCGAGCCTGCACCGGTTGCGATAACTAGTGGCAGTACACCTAGGATGAACGAGAATGCTGTCATCAATACCGCACGTAAACGTAGGGCAATGGCTTGTTTTGCAGCATCAAGAATCGACAATCCTTGCTCTTCTCGCAGCACTTTGGCGAACTCTACAATCAAAATCGCGTTGCGACTCGCCATACCAATCAACAGCACTAAACCAACCTGGGTATAAAGGTTAATCGTACCGCCAACTAATGCGGTGTAACCTAAGGCACCAAACAGTGCTGTTGGTACACACAAGATAATGGCCAGTGGGATCATCCAGCTTTCGTACTGAGCAACTAAGAACAGGTAAGTAAACAGTAGTGCTAGCGCAAATAGGTAAGGGGCACTGTCACCTGCTGCTAATTCCTGATAAGTCATACCGGTCCACTCATAGGCATAGCCATTTGGTAGCACGGTATCTGCAATTTGCTCCATTTCAGCAATGGCTTGACCACTACTAAAACCCTCTGCCGGAATCGCAATCACTTGAGCTGTGTTGTACAGGTTGTATCTTGCTGTGCTGTCAGCACCTACAAGCGACTTGTATTGGGCAAAGTTTGACAGCTTAACCATGGCGCCCGAGGCAGATTTCACATAGATTTGGCTTAAGTCTTTCTCGTCATTACGAAAGCTCTGTTCAGCTTGTAGTGTGACTTGATAGTTCTTACCAAACTTAGTGAAGTCGTTGACGTACATGCTACCCATCATGGCTGATAGCGTTTGGTTTACGTCAGCTAGGTTTACACCAAGTGCAAAGGCTTTTTGACGGTCGATATCTAGGTAAAGCTGCGGCACATTGGCGCTATAGGTTGAAAATGCCATGGCAATTTTTTCAGACTGATTTAGGGCATCTAAATAGTCTTCAATGGCTGGGCCCATCGCCTCAACACTGCGGCCTTGTAAGTCTTCAACTTGTAAGGTCAAACCGCCAGCAGTACCTAAACCTGGAATCGCAGGCATTGAAAATGCCATACCTGAAATATCACTGTTTGCATCAATTAGCGCTTGAGTTTGTGCCACTAGTGCAAATTCAGATTGCTCTGGGCGAGTACGCTCAGTCCAGTCCTCTAGCACAACAATCATCATGCCTGAGTTAGGTGACGCAGCGCCTTTTAGCAAGCTATAACCTTTAGCGGCGACTATGTGCTTAACGCCATCGAGCTGCTCAATTTTAGCGAGCATGTCGTTTACCATCACGTCAGTGCGGTCCAGCGATGAGGCTTCAGGCAGATTTAAGTCCACCATAAATGAGCCCTGATCTTCTGCTGGAATAAAGTCAGATGGCAGTTTATTGCCAAACACCGCGATAGCCGCAATCAACATGGCAAATAGGGCTGCACTTAATGCTAAGCGTTTACCTAAAAAGCCCACAGAGCCAACATAGCCTTGAGTGACACGGGTAACACAGCGGTTAAACATGCCTAAAAAGCCAGTGGTTTTAGGATGCTCATGGCGCATCATGATGGCACAAAGTGCAGGTGTAAGTGTTAGTGCAACGACGGTAGAGATAATGGTCGAAACAGAAATCGTTACACCAAATTGTTGGTACATTTGGCCTACCATACCTGGTGCGACTGATACTGGGCCAAATACTGCCAGTAATACCAACGCTGACGCGATAAGCGGTGCTGTCACTTCTTTCATTGCTTTCGAGGTGGCCTGCGGCGCTGCGAGGCCTTCGTCAGCCATTAAACGCTCTACGTTTTCAATTACAACAATTGCAGCATCTACTACCACACCGATAGCGAGGATTAGACCAAACATAGACAAGGTGTTGATATCAATCCCTAGCATTGCCATCACCGCAAAGGTACCGATAAGCGATACAGGAATCGCGATAGTCGGGATTAAGGTTGCGCGCCAGCTTTGCAGGAATAGGAAGGTCACCACAATAACGAGCCCTAGTGCGATGTATAAGGTTTCAAATACCTCATCCATCGACACTTCAATAAAGGTCGTTGAGTCGTAAGTAACCGCATAATCCATGTCTTGAGGGAAACGTTTGCTTAAACGTTCCATCTCCTGACGTACACCTTGTGCAACCTCAAGCGCGTTAGCACCCGGTGCCTGATAAATTGCCAGAATCGGGCTGTCGTTAGCGCCAAATGTTGCAAATGCTGAGTATTGCTCTGCTGCTAACTCTATCGTCGCGACATCGTTTAGGGTCACAAAGCTACCGTCGTTATTAGCGCGCAGAATAATATTTTCAAATTCTTCTGCGTTAACTAGGCGGCCTTGAGTTTGAATGGTGTATTGGAATACTTGTTGCCCAGTTGATGGGCGCTCACCCAGTTTACCTGCCGCTACTGTGGTATTTTGCGTGGCTATCGCATCTGCAATTTCACCCGCAGTAATGGCTTTGGCTGCCATTTTTTCTGGGTTTAACCATACACGCATTGCGTAGTTTTGTTCACCAATGACCTGCACTTTACCCACGCCATTAACCCTTAATAGGGCATCTTTAATATTGAGTGAGGCATAGTTAGACAGATAAAGATTGTCAAAACTCTGATTTGGTGAGTATGGGTTAACCGTCATTAAGATAGAGTTAGCGACTTTCTCAACCGTGACACCTTGGCGCTTTACCTCTTCAGGTAGCTTAGCCATGGCTTTGTTAACTCGATTTTGCACCAGTACCTGAGCCTTGTCTGGATCAGTGCCGATAGCAAAGGTGACATAAGCAAGATAGGTGTTGTCGTTATTGGACTTCGACTCCAGGTAGATCATGTTTTCTACACCATTGATCTCTTGCTCGATAACAGTTGCTACCGTGTTACGAATGGTGTTGTGATCAGCGCCTGGGAACACGGCGAATACTTCAATAGACGGCGGCACAATGTTTGGAAATTGCGATACCGGCATACGTATTAAGCTCATCAAGCCTGCTAGTGTCATCACAATCGATAACACAATGGCAAACTTGGGGCGTTTAATGAAAAACTCAACCATAGTGATTACCCCTTATTTGCTAACTTAATCACAGGCTCGACTTCAACTTGCGCGCCAGCACGAACACCCTGTAGGCCGCTCACAATCACTTGCTCGCCAGAAGTTAGCCCTTGGGTGACCAACCAATCGTTACCTACTCGTTGACCTAGGGTTAGGTATTTAGCTTGTACTGTGTTGGTCTCATTAACCGTCAACACATAGCGACCACCTTGGTCCTCTTGCACAGCATTTTGCGGTACAACAATGGCTTGAGTTGGTGTGGTTTGTTGCGATGTCACCGAGACAAATTGGCCTGGGAACAGCAATCTGTCTGGGTTAGGGAAGGTGATACGGAAACGAATCGTACCGTTGTTGCTGTCGACTTCGTTGTCAATAAATTCAACTTCACCTTTGTGTGAATAGTGGGTGCCGTTGGCAAGTTTTAAGGTCATTGCTGGGTTGGTAATTTCCTCGCCAGATTGAGCCATAGCTTGCAGTGTATTGAGGTAGTCTTTTTCATCAAGGTGGATGTTAACGTGCATCTTATCGAAGCTGATAAGACGAGTTAGCGGGGCGCTTTGTGGGCCAACGAGTGAGCCAATAGTATGTTGGCTGTCACTGACTAGGCCGTCAAATGGTGCGTAAATCTTGGTGTATGACAACTGCAGTAAGGCGTTATCAAGCGCCGCTTCAGCAGCTTTGGCTTCAGCTTTAACCATGTTGAACTCAGCGCCTAGTTGCTCCAGCTCAATCTGACTCAGGGCCTTTTGCTCTACCAGTGCACTTGCTTTGTTGACTAGCTTAGCCTTCATGGTAAGTAGTGCTTGCTTTTGCGCCAGTACCGCTTGTAAACGATTCGCCTCAACTTCAAATGGCGTTGGGTCTATCTCAAACAGTAAAGTGCCAGCTTTGACTTCTGCGCCATCTTCAAACGCTTTATTGATGATGTAACCAGAAACCTTAGGTTTAATCTCAAGTGAATGAACAGCTTGAGTTTTACCCATGAACTCTTCTTCTAGTTGCATAGCCTGAGGTGAAACCTGTTGCACTGAAACTTTAGCCAGCGCGGCTTCGGCTTGCTGCATGTCTTCGTCACTGCAACCGGTAGCCATGCAGCTCAGTGCAATTAGGCTTAATGCAGCGGTTAGCTTCTTTGTAGAGTTTAGCTTGCGCGTAGCCGCGCTATTTTGGGCAGTTAAGCCGTGAGCATTGCGGTAAATCTTGGTTAGTGTTGTCGAGCTTTTCATTGGCGTAATCCCCTCTCGATAGAAAACGGCCGGATTGGCATATGGGGCAACATTAACCTGAATTAATACTACTTTTGAGTTAGGTACTATAAGTAAAACGAATGGGTTGATTTATTGGTATAAAAACAAAGGCTTAGTTTTTGTACTTGCGCTCAAGGTGTGATTTCAGTGGAGCTTTGAATTGAAGTATATAGTTTTTGAATACAAGCTAATTAAAATGATATTAATAACGGGTAGATAATTAGCAGCCTCGAAGCACAGCAGGAGAGAGGCAATGCTAAACAAATATACATCTAACCGACAAGTTCAGTCGCAACTGGCGAAGTTAAAATCAGGTGCTAGTAAGCGTAATCGAAGCGAACTGTTAACCACATTTTACTATGGTTTGAGTGCAATTTTAGTGGTTGGCTTTATTTTGTTTGATTTAATGCTGGTTCGAACCAATGAAGTGTATTGTTGGTTAACCTTTTAGTTGAGTTTACTCGTCAATTTATCTACTAGTGTTTTACTTTACATTGTAAGTTAAGTCTTGGTTAGTTAGACATGATTGACTTCTAGCTTGTGGATAGAGATGATTTGCGCTCGCTTACATTTTTAGCATATACAAACAATAGCCACGGCTGGCTGAAGCTGACTAATCAGGGAAGAGTGCATGAGATCATATAAAGTAACAGATGCAAAAACGTCGCGAGCTAAGTTTGCTCGGAATGTTATCTATTTCACCCTTTGGTTTTTTGTGTTAACTCCGATATATGTCATATGGCCGTTGGCCGCCACGTATGTTGGTTTCGATTATCAAGCACCAATACGTGAAGTGAGTATAATTGCCTCTTCAACATATGTGTTAAGTGCAATTCTTTATGGAAGCATGGCATTTGCTTTTGCTCAAAAAGTGGCTGCATGGCTTTTTTATAAGCTTGGTGTGTAGTGAGTTAATTTATCCTTTTGCTAAGATGTATCGCTGTTACAAATACGATCGTTCAACATTTCTGTCTTAGGTTTATATCCGCAACCTTGCTCTCCTTTCTGGCTTCGTTTTGTTATTGTGAATCCGCTTATTCTTGCTATGTATCCGCTTAATTAAATTTTACTTCCATTTGAATTCAGCTCCGTATCATTTGTCATGACAGTTTTATATATCCAGCTGTGTTTTGAGCGTACCTATCGCATTCTGTTAACGCTAATTTGTCGTTAACTTCGGCTTCCCGTTAATGACGGATTTAAGCTAGTTGCTGTGAGTTATAAGTATATGTAAATCGAATAGCACCTGGTTAAAGGTTTTCAAAAAACTATTAGATACTAAAGCCAGGTTAATGACTAACCTCTCATCATACTCCCTGTTTTGGCTGCTTCTATTGAGGCAGCTTTTTTTTGCTTGTTTTTCAGCTTAGTCCTCAATGTTAACTTTTTAGTGTCATCTACGAATTGGGGCATTCAGCTTAATGATGCCAGGTCGGTGGTCGCTCAAGAGATAATTTAAAGTCGCGTGATATATATGCAAATCGAATAATATCTAGTTAAAGGTTTTCAAATAACTATTAGATACTAAAGCCAGGTTAATGACTAACCTCTCATCATACTCCCTGTTTGGCTGCTTCTATTGAGGCAGCTTTTTTTGCTTGTTTTCCAGCTTAGTCCTCAATGTTAACTTTTTAGTGTCATCTACGTATTGGAGCATTCACCGCAATGATGCCTGGTTGGTGGTCGCTCAAGAGATAATTTAAAGTCGCGTGATATATATGCAAATCGAATAATATCTAGTTAAAGGTTTTCAAAAAACTAGTAGATACTAAAGCCAGGTTAATGACTAACCTCTCATCATACTCCCTGTTTGGCTGCTTCTATTGAGGCAGCTTTTTTTTGCTCGTTTTCCAGCTTAGTCCTCAGTGTTAACTTTTTAGTGTCATCTAAAAATGGGGGCATTCAGCTTAATAATGCCTGGTCGGTGGTTGCTTAAGAGATAATTTGAAGGCGAGTGATGTATATGCAAATTGAATAGTACCTAGTTAAAGGTTTTCAAAAAACTAGTAGATACTAAAGCCAGGTTAATGACTAACCTCTCATCATACTCCCTGTTTGGCTGCTTCTATTGAGGCAGCTTTTTTTTGCTTGTTTTCCAGTTTAGTCCTCAGTGTTAACTTTTTAGTGTCATCTACGAATTGGGGCATTGACCTTAATGGTGCCAGATTGGTGGCCGCTTAAGAGATAATCTGAAGGTGAGTAATATATATATGTAAATCGAATAGTACCTGGTTAAAGGTTTTCAAAAAACTATTAGATACTAAAGCCAGGTTAATGACTAACCTCTCATCATACTCCCTGTTTTGGCTGCTTCTATTGAGGCAGCTTTTTTTACCTCAATTTTTTTGGTCGAGCGTTTTGGTTGATGGTTGCTTGCTAAAGTGGTTGATAGCTGTTTGCTAACTTTGTTGATAGCTGTTTGCTAACTTTGTTGATAGCTGTTTGCTAACTTTGTTGATGGCTCTTTGCTAACTTTGTTGATGGCTCTTTGCTAACTTTGTTGATGGCTCTTTGCTAACTTTGTTGATGGCTCTTTGCTAACTTTGTTGATGGCTCTTTGCCAAACCGGTTGATGACTCTTTGCCAAACCGGTTGATGACTCTTTGCTAAATTAGCATGGGCTGGATTGACGTATTAATATATTTGATACTTATTAATTAAACGTATCGCTATAGTGCTGAGATAATGTCTCCCGTCAATGATTACAACACGAGGGTGACACAATGAAATCAATCAACAAAGCCTTATCAGTTTTAGCCTTATCTACAATGACTTGCTTCGGCGCAATGGCAGATGAAGCTAAAGAAGACGTTAACTATGGTGATCCTACCGCAAGCTTTACTACGCTTGGTGTGAGTGCTTCGAAAGACAACACTCAAATCAACGGTATGTATGGCGCAGGTGCGAACATCTTCCAGTTAGACCTAACCTTTAAGAACAAAGACGGCGAAAATACAGCTCGAGACGGCAAAGCCGGCGACTTAAGCGGCCGCGCACGCTACTTCCACGTGACTGATGGCCTTGGTTATTCTGTTGACGTGATTGGCGATCAAAACAACCAAACCGTTCTTGGTGGCATGATTTACAAGTTTCAAGTATCTGACAATGTCATGGTATTCCCTATGCTAAGCGTAGGTGGTACTCAGGCGAAGCGTTTTGACGACGATGCGAACAAATATACCAATAAGTATGACCGCTCAGGTTTAGCACAAGCTGGTGTGTATGCTATGTACGCGTTTGATGCTGGTCACTGGTTATATGCAAACCCTAAGTCGACTTATCACTTCAAGAGCAAAGAATTTATCAACCAGATCGAAGTGGGTGGCGGTTTTATGCTAGCACCACAGCTATCAGCAGGCTTCAAGGTTGAGTACACAGGCGAAGTGAAAACTGAGCACGGCAAAATGAAAGAAGACACAGTAGCTTGGTTACAAGCTAACTACTACTTCTAAACAAAGGCTTTAATGCCAGCAGTTAAGTCAAAGATTGACTTAACTGCACCAGAAATTAGCACAAAAAAAGCTACCCTTCTTAATTGAGAAAGGTAGCTTTTTTAACATTTGGGTCAGAGTAAAATTTTAGAGCGCTGTTGAATAGGTAGTTAGTTGATTTCCCAAGCTTTAGTCATATAGCTCAGGGATAGGCTCTTGTTCACGTTCAATAATATCTCGAATGATTATCTCATCCACTAGTCTACGCTCACGCAGTTCTCTGCGTTCCATCTCTAGATCATGTTGGCAGCGCAAGTCACAACCATGATGAATGGTATGCGTATTGCCAGATGGTGTATTACTGCACGCTGAAATCGTCAGTATCATACCTACTAAAGCAAGTTTAGTTACTCGCCTGATATTTACTTTAGAAGTCTCGTTCGTACAAGTTTGACGGCTGTTATTGATGCTCATATTGCCTCCTAAGGTAGGAACTGAAAGGCTGAGCTGCCGGGAAAGCGTTGGAGTTTGACTTAAAGCTTAGCTGAAGTAGCGCTCCCGACCTGAGAGGGTTAGCGCAAAGCGCAGCCGAAAGCACTACTTTAGCTAAGCTCTTGCTTTTAGCTCAGCTGCGGCTGATATTAGCGGGATTTCGTTTTTACAACGAATCAGTATGTATTCGGTTCATTGATGGGTTAGCAGAAACACTTATCGTGCTTGATTTTGTTTAGTTAGTTGAGCCAAGTGACTCTAATTTAGTTACTGTGATCTAGTTACTCTGGTTTTGACATTTTGCTTTTGGTAACAGTGGGTAGAGCAAAAATACAGAGACTAAAATTAATACAGACATCTCAACAACTATCCAGCCATGAACCAGAGCAGAAGGGCCAATCGCTGCGCCAATCGTTTGCGCTGCAACCATAAAACCAATTACTTGCCCTTGCTTGTCTGCAATCGAAATAGTGCCGATGAATAAAGGCAAGATGGTATTCCATAAGAACATGAATACCGAGATATAAATGAAATAACCAAATTGGGATTGGTTGTTAAATAGTAAGGTGATAATGCCAAGTTGGCATACCACGCAGAGCATCAATGCCTGAGTTTTATGTTTTCCTTTGCCTATCCAAGCTGCAAGTAAGGCGCCAAACAAACTGATAATAGTGCCTACAGCGAGAGCATTACCTTGTGCTTGAGGTTCGATACTGAGCTTTTGTCCAAGTACCGCAAGTATTGACCATACTCCAGAGTGTGTTAACGAAAATAAAAATAGTGCGGCGAGGCCTTTTAAAAGCTGAGCAGCTTCAGTTGGTGTTTGGCTAGGAGCATGGTTAATTGTAAAGTCTGGGCTGGCTGGTACTAGTAGCATTAAAAAAGCTGCCGCGGCAAAGATGTAGAATAGTGAGTCAAACCCAAAGCCGTGCAGTATTGATGGCAAGCAGACAAACATGAGTGCTGCATAGCACATTTGCACCGCCATTGCTTTACCAAAAGCCACGTCTGGGTTGGGTTCGTTGGCCAGCACTTCATAAGTTTTTACGATAACAACCCCTGCGCTAATGCCTGCAACCAGTCGCAAGCTAAAGAAAATAGCTTCTGCGGTCACCAGTGCACTTAGCACATGACTAACGACTAATACCATCAGAGCAACGTTTTCTTTAATTTCAAAAGACTTTGTTTTCTTGGCGATAAAGCAAATAAAGGATGCCAGCGCAAAACCGAGGATCTCGATGGTGGCGATATAGGTGATTTCAAAAGGTGACAATGATAAATGACGAGAAATAGCATCCAGATATAAAGGCAGCAATTGGAACACACTCGAAGCAATCGCCATTTTTATACTGGCAATAAGCCACTTATTACTGTTTGTTTGGCCGATGAATTTCAAATTATCCCTTTTAAATATTTGCAGGCGTATAAATTTGTGAGTTGTATGGGGTGGAGGTTACCATTTGTACAGCTCATCTCCAATATTAGGTTACCGAGCAAGATTTGGTAAAGCTGTTGCTTGCAATGATGTCAGATGTGCAAGGTAATTGATTGGATTGGTATTAGTTAGATGACTTGTTATTGTGGTAATGATTCTCAAACGATTAGTACCACTGTTTAATCCACAACAAATGAGGCTGCGTTGCCATGCTTATTACATCTGAACGTTTAATGTATTTGGTTACAGTAGCCGACCAAGGTTCGTTTTCGGCTGCGGCCAGAGTGCTAAATGTTAGCCCGTCTGCAGTGAACCAAATGATCAACAATATGGAAGTCGATCTCGACTTAAGCTTATTTGATCGAACTGCAGGTAAAGCGCCCAAATTGACCAATGCAGGAAAGGCGATTTATTTTCAGGCGCAAGAGTTAATGCCAAGATTTGAAGCGATTGAGAAGAAAGTGCAGTCGCTAAAAGATGGGGTTGAGACATCTTTAACCATAGCCGTTCATGGTTTTACTTTTACCGAGCAGGTCAATAATGCCATTTACGAGTTAACCCAGGAGTTTCCACAGCTGCAGGTGAATATTGTTGATAGTGAGCAGGCCGACCTGACATCCGAAAGTAGCTCTGTCGATATCGTTATCTCGCCAGCATCGCTGGTTCCGCTTCGCGGTTTAGAAAGCAAAATGTTTGATAAAGTACACTGGCAGTTCGTGGCTGCGACCAGCCACCCGCTGGCGAAACGCCGCGGCGAGTTAACTAAATTAGACTTAATTGAACATTTTCAATTGTTGTCGTCTCAGGGCCGTGTGGCAACACCTGAGTTAATAGAGTCGTTGCGTTACAGCCCTAAAGTGATTTCATGTGATCAAACATACCAAATCCGCTCACTACTGCTTAATGGCACTGGTTTTACCATGTATCCAAAACGTTTAGCCAAAGAGCTTGTTGATAACGGCAGCGTTAAAGTGCTCAAGGTTGATTTCGACTCAGATTTGCTCGAATGGCCTGTTGAGGTGTGTTGGTCTCAGGCCATCGGGCAGGCGGGTCAATGGTTTATTGATAGCTTACTTGACGAGTAAAGCCTAGAGCCTATTCAGACTTATCATCTGCAACCTTGGTTAAATCACTTCCTGGCTCAATTTCAATAAGCTTGATGACAGGTGTTGGATTGGCGCGTTTACTTTGCGCTTTTAGCTTGGGTGATGCGGGCAAGCTAGGCAATTTAATACGATGATAAATTTCAAGATGTAACCAGTCGTTTGCCTTTTGCGGTAAGTGGCACCCTGACAATACTCGGCATTCTTGTTGGTATTGGTGAGTGGTTGCTCTGGATTATCATATTGTGCCCAACCCCAGCTGCTATCCCATAGCTGCTTGTGCTCAGACTGATAAAAACGCATGGTCGAATCTTTTACCATCACAAAGGCAATGTCACGGCTAGCTTGATGTTGCACTTCCCCTGACAGTAATGACATGTTTTCTGATACAAAGCGGATGTCTTTTATAATGACTGTGCCGTCTGGCCACACACCGGTTTTGTTGAATTCAATTAACGCATCGGCTTGAGTGTAGGCTGAGTTAATGTTTTGCAACACGCCATCATCAGGACGAGTCACTGTATTGCTACCTAGATGCACAAAGCCTTGAAGTGCATAGTCTTCAGGTAGATGAATTTGCCCTTGCTCGTCCACGATGCTTGTTCTTGATTTGGTATCAGCAAAGGTGTCTTTGTAGGAAACCTCAGCGTTAGCATTCATGCTTAACACCATGGTACTAATTAATGCCGTTACAGCCATTAATACTCGTGATTTGTTGATTGTGTTGCTCATAGTCCGCTCGCTTGTTGCCAATGTTTGTCATTAAAGAGGTGACAGTTAGAGTCATGTTTTGTCTATGCTTGTTTTCACAACCACAAACGAAACATGACCTAAAGGAAAAAGCGCTAAGGCCGCGGTAAAGACCCTAGCGCTTTGAGTGGGTTACCTATTGAGTTATAGGTTTGGGTTTTGACCTAGTACCACACGTTTTGCTGCTGTGGTGTCGAATTGCTCAAAGCTATATTGCTCTGCTGCCCAGCTGTCGTAGCGATCTAGCGTCCAGGTTTTGTTAGTACGGTCGGTGTAGTTAGTCCAAAGTGTTGGGAAGATATCGTTCACTTCTTTGTCTAACTGGTCGTAACCCGCGAATACTGTTGCACCAACTGCTTTTAGTGACAGCTTAGCTTTGTTAATGTCGGTTACATTGCGAGTATATAAGTCCTCAACAATGACCTTGGCACGTAGACGACGATCTAATGGGTTAATCGTTGCGTTAGGCTCTACTTTTTCAGCGTCAGCTTTTAAGTGTTGGTCAAATGCTGGGTCGTTACTCATGTAGTTTGCACCATATTCGGTGTATACCTTCATTTCACCATCGATGAACTCAACGACTGCAGCGTTGCCGCTTGCATCAGCAAATTGGTAGTGCACTGGTGGGTAAATACATTCACCTTCGTGGTTTGGTAGGTCACAGATACCTGTTGGGACTACGTCCACCTGTTGCAGAGCATTAATTACGTCAGCAACATTATCGAAGTTGTCTACCGCCCAAGTTGGAACCATGCCAGCATCTACATTTGGTTTTTCTGCTGTGTCAGCCGCAAACTTGGTACCTGCTTCTTTACCTAGGTAAAGAATACGTGCTTCAAAGCCGTTTTCGTTCATGGCTTCTGCTACAACGCCAGGATTAAAAGACTCAATTTTTAGCGCAGCAAATTTGCTGGTGGTTTCTACACCGTCAGTTTCACTGTACTGAGTCGCCATGCCTTTGCCTGTGCCAACTACAACTGCTTGGTCTTGACCAAACCAGTCCATAGTGCGCATGGTCATTTGTGCTTGGTCATTGCCATATACTGCTGTGGTACATGCTTGAGCGAAACCTGCAGAAACTGTTGCAGCGATAGCGAATGCGATAATTGACTTTTTCATAGTAGTGTCCTCAATGTGCTGTGTAAGCTAATTTGGTTTTAAATCTCAGTGCCGTTTGGCTTGAGTGAATTATCCCCAAACTCGACTTTTAGGTCGAATTAGCACCTTTAAGTTTATCTAATAGGTTGAAGGCCTTGTTTCTCAGTTACGCTTCAGAATTACGTTTCAGAGTTCGCAAGGCAAAAAAAAGCCACCTATCTAGGTGGCGAGTGGGAGACGTTCACCGAACAAGCGGCTTGTTGTTATTAGAATCCCAGATGACAGCCTGGTAAGGGCTTTCATTTTTATTTTGAGTGTAGGGCACTCAAGGTCTTGTTGTTCTAACTAAAATACATAGGCATAACGCAATTTGAAGGTTTGCTCTGTACCTGGTACATAACCGCCGATAGGTGAGTCTTCACCAACGTATCTTACGCGCATTCCTGTACCTGAGTTCTTCACTAAAAAGTGTTCATTGACCAGCATCAACTTATGACGCTTGTCTTCGGTAAGGTTGACGCTCGCGCCAAGTTCAACTTTTAAAGTTTCGCCCATTTGGTCTGAGCGCCAGCTAGCATATTGCGGGTGCAATCTTAGGCTCAAACGATCGTTGATTTGATAATCCATGCGCACGTTTAACTGCATACCGGTATCATCAAAGGTGCTGCCGTTGGTGAGTTTGTTAGATAATCTAGCGACGGTTGGATTAATGCGTAGGCTCAAGTTATCCCAGCGATTTTTGTAGGCTAAACCCACAGCGCCAATAATTGGGCCTGTGCCTTTCCAATCTGACTTGATGAGATCTATCGATACACCAAAGTTGTCGTTCCAGTAGCCGTATGCCCAGTTGCGGGCGACACTGATTTCGCCTCGGCGATTGACTTTAGCTGCTAGGGTGTTGTCCCATTTTAGACCAGCGAAGTTAATTCCAATGCCATTTACAATGGCTTCAACCTGTTGGATGTCTTGCTTTGATTCTGGCTTAACCGTGCGGGCAGTTTCAAAACCGAGAATACCAACCCAAGTTGCGCCACTTTTAGCTTGCGCTACTTTAGATTGTTCAGGGGTTGAGTTGCTCGCTTGAGTATCACTTGCTAACGCAGTCTGGCTGCATAGAAGTGTTGCAAAACATACTGACAGCAGACGCGCTTGATTGCTGAATTTCATAAGAGCCACCTTGATGCAATAGATGTGAAAATAGAGCTAAAGCTGGTTCAATGACCAGAAGCTCAATTAACAAAAAGAGGTTGGGCTCAAGTGTGAGAAGTAAATGACCGGTATAGTTAACTGTTTAATTAACGACTCTGCTTATGCTCAGAGCGCATTAACTAACCCAGTGACTATCAAGTGCGACCCTTAAAAATCATTTACCACTCAAAGATCGCAATGCGATACAGATGAGAGAGTGTGCACCGGTGAGTGATCTTAAGCTTCATCCATATTACGGACTGGATAAAGATGAAGCTTATTCACTTGAGCCCAAATTGGTTGCTAGCTGCTTAGAAGCGGTAAGAAACGCCAATTACTGACTTAGTTTCCCACTCGTCTTTCTTGCTAGACATTAGCTGTGGCTGTGGCTCTTTAGTGTCTGCACGGCCAACTTTGCCGTATACAGTGAAGCCTTCAAATGCTTCATAACCTAGTACACCAAAGAACTCACGTTGATCGCTGTTAACACCTTCGAAACGCTCACGGATGAAGCTACCTTCAACACCAACTTGGATGCCGTTGTCGAACTTGTAACCTGTACCTAGCTCAAGTTTGTACTCTTTTAGAACTGAGTTGATGCCATTTGGAGAGTTAACGCCACTTGCATATGGTGTTGCACCGCCAATTTCAGGTAGTTCTGGAGTTGGTAGCTCTGGTAATTCACCAGTTGGTGCTGGAACCTTGATGCGGTCTTTACGCATTGCACGGCCATCAACGTACGCGTAGAAGTTGTCAAAGTTAGTTTGGATAGTGATACCACCACCTAGGTTGCCACTGTCCCAACGCTTGTCGCCAAGGTCGTTGTAGTTAGTTTCAGCAGATAAGAATGGCACTACAGATACCGCGCCAAAGTTGAAGTCGTAACCTACACGACCTTCAACATATGCTGATTTGTCTTGTGTAGTGTATTCGCTTTCTACTTTACCGGTAAAACCGTTAAGTACGCTCGCATTTGCCATACCAGTTGACAATGCCAACAGTGCTGCAACAGCAATTGCTGATTTCTTCATTTTAAAACCCTCATGATTAATAATAATGTTTAATAACAAGCGACTAGATAAAAAAATTGCTTGTTTACCTTGTCTGGTGGCGGCTAGTATCCTATCGATTTACGTATTAATTTAATGAGGTATTATTCGATCTATTAATACGTTAGTTTTGTGTAAACTTAAGCCATTGAAAATAAATGAAATAGAATTGGTCGATGCTCTGTCTTATTTTTTACCTGGTGTGCCCAGCAGTAAAAAGCCTGCTTGAGAGGCGAGCTTATTCAAAGGTGATTGTGGCCCGTTAAGGCTAAAAGCGATCTGAATTTACCCTAGATGCGTATTGGTTGGTGAGTAACATAGGCAAGTGAATTTGCAGAAAAACTAAATAATTCATTAAATTGCAATGGTTTAATTCTGACACATCAGTCATGATGGCAATATAAAACAAAGTTGAGAGCGGGATATGAGTCGTACGGTATTAATAACAGGTATTGGTAAGCGCATTGGCTTTTCATTAGCCAAGTATTTGTTAGCGAAAGGGCATAAAGTGATTGGCACTTATCGCACACACTATAGCAGTGTTGAGCAGCTTGCTAAGCTTGGGGCAACGGTGATCCCTTGTGATTTTTGCCAAGAGGGCGCCATCGATGCCCTAATAGAGCAAGTTAGCCAGCATACTCAACTTGATACCATTATTCATAACGCATCTGACTGGTTACCAGACAATGCCGATATGCCGCCGCAGCAGATTATGCAGCGCATGATGCAGGTACATGTTAACGCCCCATACCAAATTAACTTGGGCCTGAGTGAATTGTTACAAGCCAATGCTAAGCTGCATGACGACTGCATTGGCGCGAGCAATATTATCCACATTACCGATTACGTCGCAGAAAAGGGCAGTAAAAAGCACATTGCCTATGCAGCGAGTAAAGCTGCTTTGCATAACTTAACCCTCTCTTTTGCAACTAGCCTAGCCCCAGCGGTAAAGGTTAATTCCATTGCGCCGGCGATGATCTTGTTTAATGAGTCAGATGATGATGCATACAAGAGCAAAACCCTTGCCAAAGCGATTTTGCCAAAAGAGGCGGGCAACAGTGAAATTCACTCGCTGGTGGAGTATTTGCTAAGCAGCCACTACGTCACAGGCCGCAGTTTTGCTGTTGATGGTGGTCGGCATTTGAAGTAATCCAATGTTTGGATTACTTCGGCTTGCACGCTACCCAATACTCGAAAAACGTCTCGTTGGAGTGATGATGAGCGGTAGTGGGATATCCCAATATTCAACAGGTAGTTTACTGACTTGCTGGCAATCGTGAGCAAAACCCACAGCCAGAGGCTGGTTTTCGACAACCTGAGCTAAGGTGCGATCGTAATAACCGCCGCCCATTCCCATGCGATTACCACTGGCATCAAATGCCACTAATGGCGTTACGATGACATCTAAGTGATTAACTGGCATCACCTTAGATGCATCAAGCTTTGGCTCGCCAATACCGTACTGGTTTTCTACCATTTCAGTTTGCTTGTCGTATTTTAAAAACAACAAGTTACCCGGACTAAACGGGTGCACCACTGGTAGGTAGGTTTCGACGCCTTGCTGCCAAAGCGCATCAATAATCTTGTTAGTAGCTAGCTCGCCGTCATGGGTTAAATACAAGGCGACACGCTTGGCGTTGAGGCGCTGAATTTCTGCCAGTAAATGGCGGCTGGCAATAAGTGCTAATTGTTGCTGCTCATCTTGCGTTATGCTGTTGCGCTCTTGACGAATATGGCGGCGAATTGCCTGACGACTCATATTGTTTGAGTCGAATAATTGAATTTGACTTGCCGAGTTGGCAAAAGTGCTAATAGAGATATTGCCTTTGGCAGGAACTGCGTGAGGCATGTGCTCAGTCATAAAGCGGGTTAAGGTCATTCAATAATCTCTTGAGGTGAATGGCATTAAGAGGGGATTAACTCACAATGGTACTGTTAGCGTGTTACAGCGGCCAAGCGTTATTGATAAACGTATCATTAAAATATTGCTTCTACTAGCATAAAAAAGGCGACCTAGGCCGCCTTCGTTCATCTCGATTGTCTACTGTTATACGGTTATTTATCGAGCTTTAATGACTTGAGTAACACTGCGCTATTGTATTCAGATATGGCTGATTTAGCGTTTAGCCAAAAACGTCTTCGAGTAAACATAATTGCCAATGGAATACTCAAAGCAGCAATTTCAACAGCTGAAAACACAACATACCCCACCGCAGGGATGATTAAATTTGCGAGTCCCTCAATATAGTCTTGATTATTATCTGGTAATAACCCCATTTGCTTATCCAAGTACATCATTAAAAATTGCAGCGCTATTGCAGTGATAGTTGCTATCACACCGCCCAGCAGTTTCATGTGCCACTTTTGGGGACTAAAGGCACCAAAGAACACCATGTAGATACCAACAAATAGTGCTAGCCCTACAATCATGTTGCTTGGTTCCATGACAAAGTACCCAATAGAAAGACTAAACGACACTAATGAGAGCATGAAATATGACATGACAAAGCCGATTGATAAGGTGAGTAACCATCTTTTTTGCTGGCTAATTTGTTTCCAATACAGTTTAGGGAGCAAGTGGTATAGCAGGGCAAACCAGGCAATGATGATGAGGTAGTTGGCCCAAACAGGAAAACCAAATAAGCCAAAGTCTCCAATAAATGCGCCAAAATAGAACCTATGATGATCTAACAAGCCTAAGCGGTGTTGTGACTCAAAAGCGACTTCTGGCAATAGCAGCGCAACACCTGCTGCAAGCATTATGAAAATATAGCTAAAGTGAACTAAGTTTTTAGTCAGCTTCCAGGTAAAACCAGCATTAGTCTGCTTTTTAAGTTGTGATAGTAGCGTTTGGTAATTACTCATTACCGCGGCTGCTATATCCTTGGAAACCCAGTTTTCTTGCAACAGGGCAAGTTTCGTATTGGTTTCATGCGCTTCAATCACAGCTTTAATCGCTGGTGTTGCTAATACTTGTTTATCAGACTCTTTATTGCCTTCGCCAAGCTTTTGAGCTCGTTTCCACACAGCAGGGTCATATACGCCACCGGCATCATGGGTGGCATTATGGCTCCCTGCGAAACACATTTTTGTATCGACATTATCGATATGCGCAGTAAATTGTAGTGTGGGGAGATCAGCGGTGAGACCGTAAAGAAAAGTACAACCTTCAAGTGGTTCACGGACGTCAATCTCGGTGATATCAGTCATACCGTTAATAATATCTAGCCCCGAATTGGCCACATAATCTTGGGTCCAGTCATGGTAATCCGTGCTGTTGAAGAACCATTTTGTTGACCGTTTAGCATCGCCGTCAATGGTGTAGCTGTAATAAAGATAGCCCCCGCCATCGCACGTTCCGCAAGTTACTTTACCGCTGCCATGGCAGGTGTAGCAGGTTTTTCTGCCCGAACCATAACAAGATGAGCAGCTTTCCGTTGTGTATACAGTGCGATTATTGTGATCTTGTCGAGTCACATGGTTACGGCCGCTACCACCGCACTGAGTGCAGCTTGTACTGCCATTACCATGACAGGTGCCACAATCACATTGCCCTGTACCATGGCAGACATAGCATGGATCGCTGCCCACAAACCTATCGGGTGCTGAGCCTAGCGATTTATCTCGAATGACGAAGTTTTTGGCGACATCGTTAGACAGCATGCCTTTAAAAGTTTCATTAAAGAAAGGGTCTTGACCGCTAACATACTGTTTCGCATTTTCATGGGCACAATCACAAGCTTGCTGAGAGCTACCTGCGTTCACCCCGCTCGGGCAATGGGGGCCATGGTCGTGTTTATTGACCCCAATTTCAATTGTCCAACCAAAATGAAACTTAAGGTTAGGTGACTTTGCTTGCTCATCACTGAGCACTACAGGGACTTTTTCACCCGTTAAGTCTTGGCCATTCTTGCGAATGTAATCTTGAAACGCTTGTAATTGACTCACTGTAAAATCCTACTACTTAATGAATGAGTGAGCGATTTAGGCATGTGAAATGGCATGCTTAAATAGCGATTATTGTCGATGTAAATTGATAGTGAACTCAGTGCTTTCTGCCGTTAAATTCACCCATTGGCGCTCAGGTGTATATCCAGGGGCAGTGACTTTAATGTCATATGCGCCCTGCGGTAGCTGCATTTGTGGTGAGTATTTGGGTTTAATATTCATCACGGCAATACGTGCATTGTCGGCGTTGGTGATAATGCTTAGCGGCAATAATGCTGTTGTCTCTTGAGTGGGCTGATGCGCTTTACTGCTGTTTGCTGAGAATCCTTGCATGGCCTCATCAAGGTGGTGAATCGGGCCACTGATAGCGTCAAAGCCGCGGCTAATTTGCAAACTGCTATCTAGTGCATCACCAATAGGCTGTACTAGCGGCTGTGTGGTTAATAGCCAGCGCAAAGCATAGGAAATACTGGCGGAATCATTGGCTTCCATCTGCCTGAAAAAGTAATTGGTAGCGCTGTCTTCAAGGGTGAACTGATTACTACTAAATGACATGGGCACCACAAAAATGGAGGCCAGTAGTGTCGCCGATATGCCCACATTAATCAGTTTTTGTTTAGAGTGCTTGGTGCGCGGCTCAGCAGGGTTGTGTTTCGCGGCTTTGATTAATTCCCATGCTTTTATAGGCAGCTTTAGCACCGTCAGTAACACTAAGGCTAAGCTTAGTGACATAGATATTGGCGGAATGATGGTCGCTCTCAGTGCTGATTTTCCTGATGCTTCAAACGCACCACCATCGGCAAACTCTGCTTTTTGTGCTTCGAGCACACGCAATAATTCAGTGGTGTTGCGCTGAATATTAGGCTCAACTACTCGGTTTAAAAATTGCTTATTATTCCAGTCAGCTAGCGTGGGAGACACATACATGTCACCCATTTCAGCTTGTATTCGTTGTTGGGTTTGTTGATGCTGCTGAAATGCCTGCCAAGATAAATTGGGAGGAATATTATAACCTTTGTTGCGCATTTCATTACGCCACCGAGTGTCAGCTTCTTGTTTGACTTTGCTAGCCACAGCATTGTCAAACTCACTTCGATTGGCCATCTGCCAGCTGTCAGCAAGGTGTAAACCTTTTTGCTTGAGTCGGGTTCGCACCTTGTCACTGGTCAGTTTGTGATGCCTAAAGCGGTGAATATCGTTTATCTCGCGCGGGTAGCCACCAGACTCTTTTATGAAGTCACCTTCCATTTTGACCAGTAGAATATTTTTATAGTGATTAACATCATTGGTATACACCATGCGATGATCGCGTATACCAGCATCGCCGCCAGTAGCCGCATCAATGGCCTGCATAGCGGTAAATAAGCCTAAGGTCATTACGCCTGTTACGATGGAGTTGGTGACATTTTCTGAGGTAGAAATCTCTTCGCGAATTAACCACTCATTGGGCTCAATATAAGGCATGCTATTTTTTTCAAATTCGCGGTCGTAACGAGTTTGAATACGCTCGAAGCAGTTATCTCTTCGGCTGCCTTTTTTCATGTCAGCACATTTACTACGCTGCTCAAAATACGCGTAAATTTGTGGGGCTATTTTTTGTGCGCGCGCTTCTACTCGGGCTTCGTAGGCCGCTTCACCTTGTTGGTATTGCTGCCAGCCTTGTTTAACTTGGTTTTGTGTGTCGAGCCAATATTCATCAGCTCGTTGGGGTGACGTTGCCAAAGCATCATTGTACTCTGCTGACCCCGCTAGGTAGTCCGTATAAGCTTGCTGAAGCTCACTACGGAAATTGTCGTAACGCTGATAGTGGCTGTCGAAGTTTGCCATGGCGCGGTCGCGGACAAACTTTTCCATAATAGGGCGTTTTTGTTGCTCTAGCTCTGAAACCAAGACATCATCGGCATACACTAAACCGCCAAATACAGACAAGAACGTCTTCTCAACCCCGTGTGGGGCAGATCTGGATCGTATTCAATACCTTCAAATTGAATCGACTTTTCGATCAACGCGCTACGAAGCACCTGTGAAAGGTAAGCTTGTTGTCGCTGCTCTGGAGTAGAGGCATCAATAATGAAATAGTCGACCAACCATTTTTGGCCAAAAAACACTGTCGGCCAAACTAAGATGGCGATTAATGCAAAGCTGCCTAATGCGCTTGGAATCGTGGCTACTCGTTTTCCCTTAAGTAATAAATCGGCTAATAACAGGGTGACACCGATACCACTAATGGTTCGCCCGAAAAGCTCCACTGCATGCAATTCGGCTTCTGTGGCATTTTTACCGCCTGCAACATTTACTAGCGCCGCGTTAAATACCGCCTCAGGAAAAAGGTAAACCACCGAGCAAATAAACATGGTCAGCATCCACCAAAATGGTTTGCCTAATGCAGTAATTTGCGCAATTTGCTTTGCCTGTTTAGCTTGTTGCTTTTCGGCTTTTGCTTGCTGTTTTTGGGTATCTGCTAGTTGTTTTTCTGCCTGCGACATCTGCTGCTGTGTCGGAGATTGGTTCAATAAACCACTGGCAAAAGGGCTTTGTTTATTATTGCTCATTGTGCTTACTTGGTAATGTGATGATGATGGTTTCGCCATTGTTTCGTTCTATTTTTTCATCACTAATCGTCGGGAAACGAAATGGCTCATCCTTAGATGTATCAGGCGTTTTGTGTTCAGCAGCAACGGCTACGTTTGTGTGTGCAATGCGTTTAAGACCATGATTAAGCGATATGTAATAACCCTCGCTTTGGTAGCCCTGCATTTGTGCGAACTGAGTAAAGTCAGCATCAATTGGCAATGACGCAATGTATTTGCCCATGGCGGACGATGGCTGATAGTGGCCTTTAGGTTTGGCGGCTGAAAATAAGCGTTGGCATACTTCAAATGGTGTGGCGTCGACAATTGCGCCATTAGGTAATTGATTTGAGGTTAAACGTTGTAACTGTTGCTGATGATAGGCCGTGCCGTTAATCGTGTAGGTGTAAACCCGCATTCCTCGCTGTTTGGCTCTTGCTTTTACTGCAGGCGTTTGCATGAAGCTGCGAATATCCAAATGTAAGCCGGAATGACTGCCGAGTTTTTGCTGTATTTTATTTAATGCCGCACTGCTGGTGTGATCTTGATATCTGCTACGATATCGCTTGGTGCCGTAGCGATGCCCACGCTCGAAATTGCGCTGATTATCCAGATAGTAAGCATCATTCTTGACACCCTTCTTCATATCGGCAAGTAAGATATCGACACTGGTTGGGTGAGCTTTTTGCACCAAGCCAAGATAAACATTTGGGTTAATGTCACGAAGCTTTTCTAAAGTACGAATATCGTCAGCTGAGTAGTAAAAGTGCCCTTGACCAACATAGGTCAATAACATCTGGTTTAGCTCAGTTAATCGCTCGACATTGGCAGAGGATTTAATTTCTACATTAAGGGACTGTCCTCTATGGCGGTAGTAGGCAAAGGTTTGAAAGGCTTCAAGTGCCGTGATTGGTCGTATGTTGACGAGTTCTCGGGTGTGTTTATCCCTTAGTTTCAGCTCAGTGTATTGTTTTAAATTCATCCGGTTGAGTTTGTATTTCTCACCGGTGTAATGCACGGTTGCTCGGCCTGTTTCTTCATCGTGATGATTAACCCAGGTACCGTCTCTTAACAGCATCACATCAATTTCTACGCTGTTAAAGTTGTCGACTAATGCACTTGCAATCGCCATTTGACCACTCTCTGGCTGGCGAAAGTCTCCCCTGTGTGCAGAAATGTCTAGAGCACACTGCTCGGTAGACAACATTTTTATTTCATCGTTGATATTCAGGTATAAGTTGCGATCAGCTAATGCGAGTTGAATATCGACGGTATCTTTTCCTCTAAATTGACTATCTAAAGGAAAGTTAGCCAGTGCAGCAGGTCTTTTTTCTGTGGCAGGTTTGATAGGTTCTGGGGCGGAAGAACAACCGCTTATGAGCCAAATTGTCGTGAGTGACAACAAGCAACAATACAGCCCTCTTTGTAATCTATTTGTCATAATCCATACTGCAAACCATTAATATTGAAGGCGTTATACCTCAGCATTAGTTGGTTAACAATTGGCATATGGGGAGATTTACCAAAACGATACAAGCCGCTTATTTTTCACGGTGATAAATGATGCATTTACCTATACTTGTATCGACTATTTGCTTGTATGCGCTCTTTGAATGGATTGATAGCTTTGGCGTATGTGACTGGCAAATCGTGATTTTATAAACGCAACCTTGGAGAGAGAATTAAATAGCACTGACTGCGCGGTTATCAAAACAGCACAGTTTAACTTGGCGTGATTTTATCTGAAGAGTAGTTGAACCCGTGACAAGGTATTAAACAGAAGGGGGGATATAACAGATAAGATAAAGTTGGAATGCTCCCCAAGATACCGTCGCCGGTGTAGCCCTTGAACCGTAGGTTCAAGGCGGGTAAATGTTTATCTCCTAAGGCTTCTCGGTACTTGCCAAGCATGCGCAATGTCAATAAAAGCATCTACCCTGGGTTTGTAAATATCGGCACAGGGACATTACCAGCTAAACGCATATCCCAGGGAGCAAAAACAGGGTTGATAATCGCAGTTGCGTGTATCAGAAATTCTAGTTTAGTCGTCCTTGTGGCTACGTTCAATCAAGGCATTTTCTAGCGTTGCTTGAAGTAGAGAGATACGCTCGTCCATTTGCGCCATGTACTGTTTGTTTTGTTGTTTTTCTTCAAACAGTTGGTTGCCAATATTGAGTGCGGCCATAATGGCTAACTCTTCACGGCTTAAATTGTTCGTGCGGGCTTTTAAGGTACTCAGTTGGCTTTCAACTTCGCTGGCGACTGCGTGCAAGGCTGCCTCGCGTCCTTCAGGACATGCGATTGAGTAGGTGCGACCGAGAAGGGTAATTTCTACTGCACGATTACTCATACCTAGTTTGCGTCTTCCTTAATTTATTCACGATATTGGCGAACTATATAGGGCAATATTTAAAAGAGCAAGGCACAGCAAGGTTAATTTTCTTATTTGCTGTTTGTCTGAGCAAATCGGTACTTTTTTCCTACAACATAGGGGCGATCATTTGGTGAGCAGGGGCAACTCTGTTAGCATTAAGTCATTAATGTTCTAGCGAGAAAAGACTATGGCAACCCCACCTTCACTGTGTATTGATAAGTTAAAACAAGCCCTTGATGCGGCAGAAATTGGCCAGCATCCGGTTGAGGTTCACGGCGCGTTAGTTGGACTTATATGTGGCGGTGTTGAGCAGCAAGGTAATGCCTGGCAAAAAGCGCTTATTGACTTGATGAATGATGGTCAGCCGCTGCCAAATGATTTACAGCACTTAATTACCGAGCTTTATCAAGACACGGTAGCGCGTTTAGGTGATTACGAGTTTGGTTTTACTTTATTGCTACCTGAAGAAGAAGTGCAGCTGAGCCATCGCGTTGAAGCATTAGCACTATGGACCCAAAGCTTCTTAACCGCGATTGCGGTAATTCAACCTAAGCTAAACAGCGCATCAAGCGATGTAAAAGAAGTGATTAAAGACTTAGCTGAGATCGCTCAGGTTGAGTTTGACGTACAAGATGACGAAGAGTCAGAGGCGGCTTACACCGAGCTTCAAGAGTTTGTGCGTATGTCAGCTATTTTATGTTACTCGGAGTTTGGCCCTGAAATTACCCCAAATGAAGATGACAGCAAGCCGACGATTCACTAACTTGGCTTTCATTAGCTTAGCTTGTATCTAAGTTAGCTTTTATCTAAGAACTTATGTTGATGAAGTCGCTTACCTGTTTTGTATAGGGCTGCAGTCTAGACCTTGATATTAGAGCCTAAAGCGCTAGCGACTTCATTTTGTTTGCACATTTTTTCGCACACGGAAATGCTAGATGCCAACATCTGAATCAGCACCTTCATCTCAATCAGCTACTTCATCTCAAGCACTGTTTGATGTGGTTATTGTCGGCGGCGCAATGGCGGGCGCAACTCTCGCTCTAGCGCTGACTAAGCTCTCTGCTCAGCAGCCAAACAAACCCCTGCGTATTGCGCTTATTGAAGCCAAACAAGTAGACGCTAGTCACCCTGGATTCGATGCTCGTTCAATCGCCATTGCCCACGGCTCAATATTTCAGCTGCAACAACTTGGCATTTGGCAGCACATTGCCCATTTAGGCACGCCAATTAATCAAATCCATGTGTCAGACCGTGGTCACTTTGGCATGACAGAGCTGCTTTCTGAGTCGCTTAATGTTGATACTTTTGGTCAGGTGGTTGAGCTTGCAAGTGTGGGCAGGTGTTAATGGCTGAGCTTGAAAAGCTCAGCAAGCAGCATCCAAATATCTTAAGTTTGTATTGCCCAGCAGGTGTTGAAGAAGTTTCTGCGCAAGCAGATTACCAGCAACTCACCCTAACAACAGGCGAGCAGCTTAACGCCAAACTCGTGGTTGCTGCCGATGGCGCATTTTCAAAAGTTCGCACTCAGCTTAATCAACCAAGTGAACAGGTTGATTTTGAGCAGTTTGCCATTGTTGCCAACGTGGTTAGTGACAAAGCGCATCAAGGCTGGGCCTTTGAGCGCTTTACCGAGCATGGGCCAATTGCGCTGCTGCCAATGAGTGATGTGCAAGGCAAAGCCAGATTGTCTTTGGTGTGGGCGATGCAACCAACTGAGGTTGAGCGCGTTAAAGCCTTACCTAAGAGTGAGTTTTTGGCTGAGCTACAAACTGCTTTTGGTAATCGTTGCGGTCGCTTTACTGATGTCGGCTCGCTAGTGAGCTACCCGCTAACGCTGAGTTATATGGCAAGACCTTTTTATCATCGCTGCGTGTTTGTGGGGAATGCCGCGCAAACCTTACACCCAATAGCAGGGCAAGGTTTTAACCTTGGGCTACGCGATATTAATGGTTTAATCAAGGCTATCGAGCAGGCACTGGCTGCTGGTGAAGCAGACCTTGGCAGTAGCGAGCTTATTCACAACTATTATCAAAGTCGTCAGCAAGACAGGGATGCCACTCTCAATAATATCGAGTTTTTAGTGCGCGGCTTCTCAAATCAGCATTGGCCACTAGTGGCAGGGCGCAGCTTAGGGCTAAGATTGCTATCTTGGCTGCCACCGTTAAAAACGCCGGTTGCTGAAATTGCCATGGGGTGGCGCTAAGCTACTCCTAGAACTAGTCATTTGTCGATCACCAAGGAATAAGGAACACCTATGTATCAAACCCAAACCTATGATGTCGCCATTGTTGGCGGAGGTATGGTTGGCCTAGCTACTGCAATTGGCTTAGCTCAAGCTGATTTATCAGTAGTGGTGATTGATGCAAATACCACAGCGCCGAGTACAGGTGATGCCAAACTTCGTGTCAGCGCAATTAATAAGGCAAGTCAGCAATTACTCACTAACCTTAGTGCCTGGCAATATCTTGATGGTGAACGCCTAGGCCCGTATCAAAAAATGGCGGTGTGGGATAAAGATGCGCTAGGTAAAATCGATTTTGATGCTGCCAGTATTAGCGAGTCGACCTTGGGCACTATTATCGAAAATCAGGCGATTAGCTATGCGCTAGCAAAACGCGCGGCAGAGCTAAGCAATATTACCCATCTTGAAGGCCAACGCCTTGAGCGAGTGGCCTTTGGTGAGCGCGAAACTTGGCTGACGCTTGAAAGTGGCGATAACCTATCGGCTGCCTTGGTTGTTGGCGCGGATGGCGCTAACTCCTGGGTGCGTCAGCAATGCCAAATCCCGCTTACCTTTTGGGATTACGGCCATCACGCCATTGTTGCCAGCGTGCGCACTGAGTTAAACCATGATGCCACTGCGCGTCAGGCATTTTTACCTGATGGCCCACTCGCTATGTTGCCGCTATTTGAAGATAACTTAAATTCAATTGTGTGGTCGGTAGACCCGCAGCAAGCTGAGCAATTGATGGCGTTAGACGACAGCGAGTTTAATAAAGCCTTAACAGCTGCATTTGATAGCCGCTTAGGTTTGTGTGAAGTGGTGAGCGAGCGTCAGTCATTCCCGCTGCGTATGCGTTATGCCCGTCATTTTGCTCGCCACCGTTTAGCCCTTGTTGGCGATGCAGCCCATACAATCCACCCGTTAGCAGGGCAAGGGGTGAACCTTGGCTTTTTAGATGCGGCAAGTTTGGTGCAAATTGTGGTAGAGCTGCATGAGCAAGGTAAAGATATTGGCGATTATGCCAACCTTCGCCGTTATGAGCGCTGGCGCAAAGCTGAGGCAATGGAAATGATCGCGGCGATGGAAGGCTTTAAACGACTATTTGCAGGCAGTAATCCACTGAAAAAAGCTGTGCGCGATCTTGGATTATCACTGGTAGATAATATCGCTGGACTGAAAACAGTGTTCATCAAACAGGCCATGGGCAATAAAATCAATTTGCCTGAGCTGTGCCAGAAAACAAATTCTCACTAATAAGTGTTAAAAACGGTTATATATCAATCGATCCAGCCACATAGCCGTTTGTCATACAAAAAAGCCTAAATTCTCGCATTAGCTAAACTAATGCGAGAGCCCTCAGATTAGAAAAAATTCTTGTATACAATTCAGCTTGGCTGAGTATAATTTCGCGGCATTTTATCAAATACCTACATAGCGCCAAGACGCTGTGATGGCCCACAATAAGGGATAATAATGGCTAGCAAAACTGTACTTTACACTAAGCACTTAGAATCTAATGCGAAGATGGTTGATTTCCATGGCTGGGAAATGCCAATCAACTACGGCTCACAAATCGAAGAGCACCACGCAGTTCGTCAAGACGCTGGTATGTTTGACGTGTCACACATGACAGTTGTAGACGTAACAGGCACTGACGCTAAGGCATTTTTACGTAAGTTGTTAGCTAATGACGTTGCTAAGCTCACCGTACCTGGCAAAGCGCTATACGGCGGCATGCTAGATGAAAACGCTGGCGTAATTGACGACCTTATTACTTATTACCTATCTGAAACTCATTACCGCGTTGTTGTTAACTCAGCGACTCGCGTAAAAGACCTAGCATGGATCAACAAGCAAGCGGCAGCATTTGACGTAACCGTTACTGAGCGCCCAGAGCTTGCGATGATTGCCGTACAAGGCCCAAATGCTAAAGCAAAAGCAGCTGAAGTATTTTCTGATGAGCAAAAACAAGCGGTTGAAGGCATGAAGATGTTCTTTGGCGCGCAAGCAGGCGACTTGTTTATCGCAACCACTGGTTACACAGGTGAAGCGGGTTACGAAATCATCGTGCCACAAGAGCAAGCTGAAGATTTATGGCAAAAGCTGCTTGATGCAGGCGTTCGCCCATGTGGTTTAGGTGCACGTGACACGCTGCGCCTTGAAGCTGGCATGAACCTTTACGGTCAAGATATGGATGAAACCATCAACCCGCTAGCGGCCAACATGGGCTGGACAGTAGCGTGGGAGCCAACAGACCGTGACTTTATTGGCCGTGAAGCATTAACTGCAATCAAGGCACAAGGAACTGACAAATTAGTCGGTTTGGTCATGGAAGCCAAAGGTGTTTTACGCCATGATATGGCAGTGTTTTTCACTGATGCAGACGGCGTTGAGCACCAAGGTAAAATCACCAGTGGTACCTTCTCACCAACTTTAGGCTACTCTATTGCAATGGCGCGCGTACCAAACGGTATTGGCGAAGTAGCTGAAGTAGAAATGCGTAAGAAGCGTGTACCGGTAAAAGTGATTGCGCCATCATTCGTACGCAACGGCAAACAAGCCTTTTAGAAACAAATTTTAGAGACAAGTCGCATCAAGACTAACGTATAGGTGTTATTGCGAAGCAAAATAGCGTAAAACACTAGTTGGCCTAGCGTCTCGAATTAATACAATAGCTTTGTCTTAATCGGGCAAAGCAACAAGCAAAATTAGTAAATATAGGAATAACCACCATGAGCAACATTCCAGCAGAATTAAAATATGCTTCTTCACACGAGTGGGTTCGCAAAGAAGCTGACGGTAGCTACACAGTAGGTATCACAGAGCACGCACAAGAACTACTAGGTGACATGGTTTTCGTTGAGCTACCAGAAGTAGGCGACACTGTATCAGCTGGCGAAGACTGCGCAGTAGCTGAGTCTGTAAAAGCGGCTTCAGACATTTACGCACCAATCTCAGGTGAAGTTGTTGCCATCAACGAAGCATTAGAAGATTCACCAGAGCTAGTAAACAGCGACGCTTTCGGTGACGGTTGGTTCTTCCGCGTAATGCCTTCTGACGAAGCTGAAGTAGAGTCTCTACTAGATGCTGACGGTTACCAAGAAGTAATCGACGAAGAATAATCGTCGCAGACGATAAATGAAGCTCCCTCGGGAGCTTCTTTGTTTTTCCTCAAGCGCAATGATTGCGCATCAACTGTGTAAAGCAGTCAGAGGATAAACAGATTAATACTAATTGGATTAATACAAAGCCTGCCGCCAAGAGTAGGGTATTAATCAAGCCTTAATGCGTTAAGCGTTTAAGGATTAGGTAACAAAACCGCTAATAAATGGTCGTTACCGCGCCAATCAGCGTACTATACCAATTAGGATAAATGAGTGATCAGATATTACGCAGGAAAAATCGCTTAGAACAAGGCGCAAATTGAAGCTAGCTAGTTGTTCTACCTACAAAATTTGCAACGAAGTTATAAGTGATTTTAACCAGTAAGAATGAGCACATTCTTATGCTAATTGGTATTTGCTATCGAACAATAAGATAAGCACTACGCCTTAGGCATTCTCGTTAATTGAGTGCTACAAATCACACAACATAGATTCCGGCTCTGTGCCCTACAGCAACATCACCGGACGATTGGGAACACGATTTATCATGACTAAGCAAACACTGACACAATTAGAGCAGCATGAGTTATTTTTGACTCGTCATATTGGCCCTGACGAACAACAGCAGCAAGACATGCTTAACTTTGTTGGCGCTGAATCGCTTGAAGATTTAACCGCGCAAACTGTGCCGGGTGCCATTCGCCTAAAAGAAGAATTGGCCGTTGGTAATGCCTGTGGCGAAGCTGAAGGTACTGCTTACATCCGTGGTTTAGCTGACAAAAACAAAGTATTTAAAAGCTACATCGGTATGGGTTACTACGGTACTGAAGTGCCGAACGTGATCAAGCGTAACGTGTTTGAAAATCCAGGTTGGTACACAGCGTACACGCCTTACCAGCCAGAGATTGCTCAAGGTCGTCTTGAAGCGATTCTTAACTTCCAGCAAATGTCGATGGACCTAACTGGTCTTGACCTAGCATCAGCTTCACTACTTGATGAAGCAACTGCAGCTGCTGAAGCCATGGCGCTAGCTAAGCGTGTATCTAAAGCGAAAAAAGCTAACATCTTCTTTGTTGCTGATGATGTGTTCCCACAAACATTAGACGTAGTGAAAACCCGTGCAGAATGTTTTGGTTTTGAAGTGGTTGTAGGCCCAGCAAGCGAAGCGGCTAACTACGAGCTATTTGGCGCATTGTTCCAATACACTAACCGCCACGGTCAAATTACTGATTACACAGAGCTATTTGCGGCGCTTAAAGAAAAGAAAGCCATCGTAACTGTAGCAACTGACATCATGTCGCTAGTGCTACTGAAATCACCAGGTGAAATGGGCGCAGATGTGGTATTCGGTAGTGCACAACGCTTTGGTGTTCCTATGGGCTATGGTGGTCCACACGCTGCATTCTTTGTTGCACGTGACGCGCACAAGCGCTCTATGCCTGGCCGTATTATCGGTGTATCTAAAGATACTCGCGGTAACAGCGCACTGCGTATGGCAATGCAAACTCGTGAGCAGCACATCCGCCGCGAAAAAGCTAACTCAAATATTTGTACTGCGCAGATCTTGCTAGCTAACATGGCTTCATTCTACGCAGTATTCCACGGCGCAGTGGGCCTTAAAACCATTGCTAGCCGCATTAACCGTCTAACTGACATTCTTGCGACAGGCCTTAAAGCCAAAGGCGTTGAGCTAGTGAACAACACTTGGTTCGACACTATTTCTTTCAAAGGTCTAGACGTTGAAGCTGTTAAAGCGCGCGCAGTCGCTGCTGAGCTTAACCTACGTTATGACGAAGACGGCATTGTCGGTGTGAGCCTTGATGAAACTACACTTCGCTCTGACATTTCTGAGCTATTTGATGTGATTTTAGGTGAAGGCCACAGCCTAGACGTTGAAGCGATTGATGCTGACGTACTAGCAGGTAAGGTTGAATCTATTCCAGCTGATCTTATCCGTAAAGATGCCATCTTGACGCACCCAACTTTCAATCGCTACCAAAGCGAAACTGAAATGATGCGTTACATCAAGCGTCTAGAAAACAAAGATTTAGCACTTAACCACTCAATGATCTCATTAGGTTCGTGCACCATGAAGCTAAACGCTGCGGTTGAAATGAACCCAGTAAGCTGGCCAGAATTTGCTAACATGCACCCATTCTGCCCGCTAGATCAAGCTGAAGGTTACACTCAGCTAATCAATGAGTTATCTGACTACCTTGTGAACATCACAGGTTACGATGCAGTATGTATCCAGCCTAACTCTGGCGCGCAAGGTGAGTACGCTGGTCTGCTAGCGATTCAAAAATACCACGAGTCTCGCGGTGAAGCGCACCGTGACATCTGCCTAATTCCACAATCTGCACACGGTACTAACCCAGCATCGGCGCAGCTTGCAGGCATGAAGGTTGTGGTTACTGCTTGTGACAAGCAAGGTAACGTTGACTTAGAAGACTTAAAAGCGAAAGCGGCTGAGCTTGCTGACAACCTATCGTGCATCATGATCACGTACCCATCGACTCACGGTGTGTATGAAGAGTCAATCCGCGAAGTATGCGACATCGTGCATCAGCACGGCGGTCAGGTATACCTAGATGGCGCGAACATGAACGCACAGGTTGGTCTAACATCACCAGGCTTTATCGGCGCAGACGTATCGCACTTAAACCTACATAAAACCTTTGCTATCCCACACGGTGGTGGCGGTCCAGGTATGGGCCCAATCGGTATTAAAAAACACCTTGCGCCATTCGTAGCGGGTCATACTGTGATTAAGCCAGGCCGCGAAAGCGACAACAATGGTGCAGTATCAGCCGCGCCATACGGCAGCGCAAGCATCTTACCAATCAGCTGGATGTACATTAAGCTACTAGGCAACCAAGGCCTGAAAAAGTCGACTCAGATGGCGCTATTAAACGCTAACTATGTGACTAAGAAGCTTTCAGCTCACTACCCAGTGCTATTTACTGGCCGTAATGACCGCGTAGCGCACGAATGTATTATCGACCTACGCCCAATCAAAGAGTCATCAGGCGTAACTGAGATGGACATTGCTAAGCGTCTAAACGACTACGGCTTCCACGCGCCAACCATGAGCTTCCCAGTTGCGGGTACGTTAATGGTTGAACCAACTGAGTCTGAGTCTAAGGTTGAGCTAGACCGCTTTATCGAAGCAATGATCGCCATTCGCGGCGAGATTGCCAAAGTAGAAGCAGGCGAGTGGCCAGCGGACAACAACCCACTATGCAATGCACCTCACACCATGGCAGACATTATGGACAGCGAGTTCGACTCACGCCCATACAGCCGTGAAGAAGCCGTTTTCCCATGCGATGCAGTTAAGGCTAACAAGTTCTGGCCAACGGTGAATCGTATTGATGATGTTTATGGTGACAGAAACTTGATGTGCTCGTGCGTTCCACTTAGCGACTACGAATAATTGCTGCTTAGTCTCGCTATTACTGCGTTGAACCTTGGCTCCAGTGCTCATTGACAACAGTCAACTCCGCGCTAGAGCCTTCGGTTCGCCTTGTACTAGCTTCGCCAGCGACGCAATTATGGTGATAGATGGTCAAAAGTCATTCCCGCAAGGCTTTTTAACGGGAATCAGAGTGTTAAAAAAGCGACCTAGGGTCGCTTTTTGTTGTCTTACAATCGGCAGTAACGCTATTAGGTATAGCTACCCAAAAGTCATTCCCGCAACGTTTTTTAGCGGGAATCTTGGGGTAAAAAAAGCGACCTAGGGTCGCTTTTTTGTTGTCTTACTGTGGTAGTAAAGCTATTTGGTATAGCTACCCAAAAGTCATTCCCGCAATGTTTTTGAGCGGGAATCTGGTGATAGAAAAAGTGAACCGATTAGTTCGCTGTTTGTTGGTCATATTATTGTGTATCCATAGTTAACTAATCATTTAAACCTGTCTTTTAGGTAAGTATTTATCTGGTAATGATTTAGCACTTTTTATAGCAGTTTTTTTAGTTTTGTTAATGTGCTTTGCAGTACACAATTTAATTAGGTTTCCTAATTTGTGTATATTGGCTGGAGATGTGTAGCTATAAGTGTATTCAGCTTTCAAACCATTGATTGCGTCTAACAGATAAAAAGAGTTTTTGTCTAGTGAGATGATGTAGTTTTCAAGTGTCTGCTCCCAACCTTTAGGACGCTTAGCTATCATCATTAGATTAAGTAAGTGACGTTTGTAATGGTCATTTTCTTTGAGTATTCTATTGTTTATGAGCGTTCCCATTTTTTTGGTTACAAGCTTATCAACATACCAACTTATCATGTTGTTAGGTAGACAAGTGATAATTTCATTGAGCTTTTCTTCTGGCTTATGACTGAACTCGCTGGTTAGATAAAAGTGTGCCCCCTCCACTTTCGCATGATTTCTACTTGCTAATACAGGGGAAAGTGCGACCAGTACATTTGTAACTTGCCTAATTCCTTGTAAGATCACTGCAAGAAGTTCGTGTTTTTTGTTTGTATCGATGAAGTCACTGTTCCTTAAAGCTAATGAAGCGGCTTTAATACATTGCATTAATCTCAAGAGAGAATACTCTTCAAGAATGTAATTTAGATTTTGGGCTAATGGGCGTTCTGGATTATACTTTCTGTCTGCATAGTCATCTTTTACTTCGTCTGGTAGGTTTGAGGCTGATATTCCATTTGTGATTTCTTCTTCAATTATTTCTAAATGTTGATTAGTTGGAAGCCACTTAGCGTACTGATATATGTCAAACCCTTCTGGTAAACCACATTTCTCATTAACTATACGTTCTACTGAGCTTAAGTCGTTCGTTATCTGAACAATAGCATCGTTTCTTCTACGGTCTATTCCTGTATAAAATTCGATTACTTCTGGGTAGTGAACATAATTCATATCCTTAAGTATGTGGCTGCAAAAATCCTCATTATGTAGCATTCTATGTGCTGCAAAATAATATACCCAGTATGTAAACTTGAAGCAGAATTGTTCATGTCTACTTACGATTATATTGTTTTTATAAAGTATGTCGAAGATTACATTTACGTCTAGGTCTATCTCGTTTGTCTTGCAGAATGAGTTAATTTCTTCAATAAATTGATTTCTAGTGAAGTAAATTTTTTTTGACTTTATGATGTTTTCGCAAAAAAATCCCAATGTGAATTCAGTATCCTTTAGATCGGGCCTTGTTTTATAGTTTGGGATGTCATCTATGTTAAATAGCAAATGAAGAACTCGACTGATCATTTCTGCTCTGTTTACCGGGCTGTCATCGAAATCCCTTTCAGATATTTTTAATATTGTTAAGCAGTTTTGGGGAGTTCTAGGGATGTTTAAAGCTTCGAGATCTGACACTACTTTATTTAGGACTCTTGACTCATCATCAATAATGTCTATTGCATTGTAGTTTGTTACTAAAGTTCTTACCCTTTTCGGTCTAATGCCCATAAATAGAGTTCGTGGAATTTTCTTGGAAGTGCGATTTTTTCTGAAATTAATGGGTTATCATCCATAGAGTACATTAATATAATCGGTTTGCTCTCAAATAAATAGTGAATTTCCTCCAGTAACCTGCTTCCATTGGTGATTGATGTTGAAAATTCATCAAGTATTATGCACTCAATATCTTCCATAGCTATAGAAAGATCAGATAGTTTCCTGTTTATATACTTTATTATTTCTTTTTTATGTGGCTTTAACTTCGTGGCGTCAAGATATAACCAAAATGAAGAGCCGTCACAGTCATTCCATGCTTCTTTTATCAAATAGTGTGAAAGTGTCGTTGCGCCATATTGCTGTCTAGAGTTTATTACTAATGAGCAGGGATTTCTTATTATTGATTCTAGTTCAACTTTTTCACTCTTCCTTGATTCCGATTCATCCTTTCTATTTATGTTAGGAGTTACCCAAGAGTTCTTTTGTGTTGAGAAAGATGATAGGGCGTTATTGAAGTTTTTTTCTAGCTCTTTAGATATTATTGCTTTTTCAACCTGGTTTAGATTTGATTTTAGCCTTGATTTTTTAGAGTCTATTGCTTCGTTTATTGTGATGTTAACTAGGTCTTTTATATGTTTCGAGCTAATGGCGTAGTTTTCAGATTTTTGTTTGATGGATACGACGCCGACGACATTATCGGTTACTTCACAGATTACTGGTGAACCACTATAACCCTCCCCGATGCTTTCTTTTGGATATAATTTTATATAGCTGTTGTCACTTATTGTGATGTCTCTCTTTATCTCTATGTTATGTATGGTTTCTTTCTTTTCATTGCCGATTATTTTTGAGTACCCTGTTACTTTTACCTTTCCGTTTCCAGGTGCAGCTAATTTTAGAGGTTCCAGTTTTAATCCTTCTGTATATAGTACTGCTAAGTCTCTTTCTTCGCATTTATTTATTAAGCTTGATAAGATATTGTTTGTTTTTATTCCACTGTGATCACCTAGTGCATGATTGCATGTGACTATATATGAACCATTTTTATCTGATTTTATAACAAAGCCTGTACCTAAGGTGTTTCCACTTTTGTTTGTTACTTTTACTATTGAACTATTCACCTTGTTCCGACTCCCTTAATGTCATTTCAATTTGGATGTGAGCTTCAGATGAACATTTTGCAACAACAAATCCGCTCTCCATCGATAGCTTTACACCCAATGAGACTTTAGTTTCCGCAATGCTTACAGATTTATTAAGTTCTTTATACGTGTTTGATATAGGGGTTATAACTTTTGAAAGTAGTGCTTGAATATCATCTATTCGTGCTTGAACTTTACTGCCAGATGATATCAATCTGGCATCATCTTCTGGAATAAACACTTCTAATTCGAGACCATCTTCCAGTTCTACAACTTTATTCATATTTGTTCTCTTGTTGTCGTTGATAAACACCTTTGTGCTACCTGATAAACAATCGCTTTAACCTCTTGTGGACTTAGTAGCTTTCCACCTTGTTGATTCGAAGTCATCGTTGGTAGCGTTTTGGCGAGTTGTTTGTGATTTAAAATAGGGAAAGGTGGTCTGCTTTTATTGGTGATGTACCAGCCAGGAAACACAAGCACTGGTGTAGCAGTAACAGGGTTCCCTGTTGCCTTAGTTAACCATTGGCTTACCCATTTAGCTTGTCTTTGTGCTTGCTCAATAGGCTTGGATTCAGTCCACGATGGAAACGCTAAGCGGCCATCTTGAAAACTCATTTGGTAGTTCTTGCCGTTATTCTTATTGTCTTTATGTCGTTTGTAACGGCCTTTAGTTTCAATGGCGAACACGCCATTTGTTCCTACGGCTAGATGATCGATGTTGAAACCATCGGCCTGTATATCGTGAAATACTTGATAACCCTTAGCTTGTAGTGCAATTAGCTCGTTAGCTGTGGCAACTTCAGCGGTATGTCCTAGGCGCAGTTTGGTGAGTTTGCCAAATGTTTTAGTGATTTTTACTGCAGTTGCTATAAGTCCTATGATGGCAACGAAAGCAAATAACCAAGGGAATTCTCCAACTGTGAGGTAGGCGGTGACACTTTTAAAGGCAAAGGGTAGGCTGACTGCCATTAAGCCCATTAGCATAGCAGCGAGTAAGTCCATTTGTAGGTCTTGGATTTGCTGTTGAAGCCCCAACGCGGGTAGGCGTTGAAGCTTTTCTCTATCTATAGGGAGTTGAACTGTCGCGTCTCTGCGTTTTAGTAAAATGTACATGATGCCAAGAGTGACCAGCATGCTTGAAAGTACGATCGCTACAGCAAGCAATTGAATGAAGATCTCTTTCATTAACTTGAATAATTCCTTTTACAATTCAATATGCTAAATCTTAGCGTTTAGCATACGATTAAACTCAAATCCGTTTTGTTTGTGCGCTCACAATTTAGTCTAAAAACTGGTTTAGAATCAAGCTACATAAGTAAATTTTTGCTCCAGTTAATTACCACAACTCAAAAATTTGGGTCAGAGTAAGATGTTAAATCTTAATCTGTTTATTCGTCTTAAAGTGCTTTTGTAATCAGCTTTATTTGATTTTGGGCTTGAATGGCTTGAGTAAGAGAGCTACATCCTTGAAAGAAACCATGCCAGCATGACCCCAATGTGGGCTAATGCTGGCTATGGATTGAATGGTGTTTAGTTCAAACCTACAACTCGTAGTGGTTTAATGGAATTTGAGATACTTGATCTAATCGCCATGCACCTTTTTCGTATACAAAAGTGACTGAGTGTAGGGCGTCACTAAAGTGATATTTAGTCTCTGAGTCAGGTAGTAACCCTTTATAGCCACGCTGAATATTTTCGTAGCCTTTGGTGATATCCATTAGTGCGAAAGATGCTGGCATGTACATGAGTTGGCTCAATGGTTTATCTATGGATCTTTTGTCACTACTGGTGGCTTCTTGTTTGAACTTTTCACTAAATAATGCCGGAAAGGTTTGTTCGTTGTCGAAGGATAGATATGCCGACATTGTCCAATTAGCTAGCACTAGCTCAAAGGGTTGTTTGGCGCTATTTAGTCGTGGGAATGGGGTGTGGTTGTCATTAGCTAAATAATCCTGATACTGCTTGTCAGCTTTGTCGCGGCTGTGCTCAATCGCTTTTGCTACCTTGGTGGCAACTTCCGAGCCATCGCTTTGAAGCTTTGCGATCAACTCATTAATTATAGCTGTCTGTTCTTGCCAGTTGCGTTTACCTGTTTTAGTCAATTTATCAAACGCTTGTTTGTTGGCTTTACCGAAGGCTTTGAGCTGCTTTTTGTCAATTGCTGCTCGTTTAACCGACGTGCTGAACTCGTTTAAGAACAATCTTATTTGGTAGTCGTCTTTGTCGATAAGTTTATAGCTTGAGCCTGAATAAGGGCCAGGTGAATCTACAGGGTTCTTTTCAACATCAATACTCTGAACACTAGCTGTTTTGTTAACGATAGCTGTTAGAGCCTCAGCCTGTTTAGTGTTTAGTTTGACAATGGCATCCCAGTCATCTTTTCGAATCTTGGCACGTTCTTTAGGGTATTTTTCTGCCGCTATTGCGAGATCTTCAGATGCTAGCACTTGTTGATAAAGGTAGTAGTTGCAGTGCGAGTCACAAGCATTTACCGCCATGCTTGAAAGAGGGTTAAGTTCGACCTCGGTAGTTTGTACAAAAACGCCGGCACTATAAATCCCTTTTGGAATGGCGCCTTGCTTATAGCTTAGTGAGACTCGGTTATTGGAGGTAAACTTGCCCGGGACGGCCAAGTCTTGCTTGCTCAAACAGACAGAAAATTCACGCTGAGTGATTGGAATATCTTTGTTATAAGCGCGCAGTAACATGTTTTCTACAGGATACTCTTGAGGTACAGAGCCCGTCACTTTTACATCGCAACTGTCGTTGGCATGGCTTGAAAAACTGAGTAGGCAATAAGGTAGCGCAACCAGCGCGATAGTTGGCTTTAAAAATCCGTTTAGCATGTACTTTCCTTTTTTCCGTTTTCTTTTTAATTGCTTGATTAACTTGAAGTTAGTTAATGAGTAGCTAAAGTAATCTAAATCATTACGAGAGTAAAACCTATTTCTGATGCAGCTTTACCTTTCAGCACAAAGTGAAATGAAATCTCTAAACCCAACAAATTGGGTCAGAGTAAGATGTTAAATGCTAATCTGTTTGTTCGTCTGAAAATGATTTTATAATCTGATTTATGACATATGGGTCAGAGTTAGATTTGTATCTGAACTGATCCCTAGTTCTGCGCTTTGGGCTGCGAAACCGCTACATGCTTTATCTTACAAACAGCTATCAGTCACTCTTCAATATCAATTATCAAAAGTTACATTTGCGTTATCGACAAATGATACCTTGTAACATATGATGCAATTCGCTTTATATTTGAAACCTCTAATGAATTTGAAAAGCTGAATCGTTTTATCAATCACTTTTAGCTAGGGGTTTGTGGCATTAGTTTGCCCAACTTTAGAAACATAAATAAGAACACAAGATCTAGGCCTCACTTAAATCAATTGATAAGGAAGAGACATGTCCATTCATCGACGATTTTCAGTACTTGCCTGCGCAAGTGCAGTTTCAATCGCAATTTTGGCAACAGGTTGTAGCAATCAACAAGAACAAGAATCAAAAGTGGCTAAACAAGCTGAACCGTCTGCAGCGAACGCAACAGTTGGCGCTGAAGCTGCACAAATAGCTACGCAAGCTTCGCTTAAGGATGGTAGTAATCCATTTTTCAACACTTGGGACACGCCTTACGGTGTACCGCCGTTTGACGATATTAAAACTGAGCATTTCTTGCCTGCGTTCAAGCAGTCAATGGAAACGCATTTACAAGAAGTCGATGCCATTGCCAACAATGAGCAAGCGGCGACATTTGATAACACCATTAAGCCTTTAGAGCTGGCTGGCGCTGATTTAACTCGCGTTGCTATGGTGTTCTTTAACCTTACAGGTACAGAGTCAAACGCTGACATGCAAGCATTGCAACGTGAAATTTCACCTATGCTAAGCCGTCATAGCACGACCATTCAAATGAATGAAAACCTGTTCAAGCGCATTAAAACTGTTTACCAAACACGTGAGCAAAGTAATCTTAATGCTGAGCAGCTTCGCTTAGTTGAGCGCATGTATAACGACGCTGTTCGTTCTGGTGCAAACCTTGAAGGTGAAGCGAGAGAACGTTTTGCAGCCATTAATGAGCAAATCTCAAGCTTGACCACAAGCTTTGGTCAAAACACGCTTAATGACAGCCGTGGATTTAAGCTAGTGCTGGAAGAAACTGACCTAGACGGTATGTCGCAGTCAATGATTGAAGCGGCATCTGCAACGGCAGAAGCGCAAGGCCTGAAAGGTAAGTATGTTATTACGCTGCAGCGTTCAAGTGTTGAGCCCTTCTTACAGTTCTCTAACCGCAGAGATTTGCGTGAGAAAGCCTTTAAAGGTTGGGCATTACGTGGTGACAACGACAACGAGTTCGACAACAAGAAAAACGTTGAGCAAATCGTCAAACTTCGTGCTGAGCGCGCACAGTTGCTAGGTTATAAGCACCATTCAGACTACGTATTATCAAACACCATGGCAGCGTCGCCAGAAGCAGCGATGGATTTGCTTTTGAAAGTTTGGGACCCAGCTGTTAAACAAGCTAAAAAAGAGCGTGAATGGATTTTAGAGCAAATGGCGGCAGAAGGGGCAAAACACGAATTTGCTGCTTGGGACTGGCGTTACTACGCAGAAAAAGTACGTAAAGCCCGCTTTGACTTAGATCAAGGTGAGATCACCCAGTACTTCGAGTTAAATAACATGCTCGAAGCTAAGTTTTATGTTGCTGAACAACTGTTTGGTTTAACGTTTGCTGAGCGCACCGACATTCCTGTTTATAACCCTAGCGTTCGCGTGTGGGAAGTAAGAGACGCAAGCAAAAACGTTATTGGCTTATTCTTTGGTGATTACTACGCTCGCTCTACTAAGCGTTCAGGTGCTTGGATGAGTGCGTTTAGAACTCAGCAAAAACTAGCGGGTAACGTTAAGCCGCTTATCATCAATAATATGAATCTGAACAAGCCAGCTGAAGGCGAGCCAACCTTAATGAGCTTCTCGGATGCCACTACTTTGTTCCATGAATTCGGACATGCGCTGCATGGCTTGTTGTCTGACGTAACTTACCCAACGCTTGCTGGTACTAGTGTGTCACGCGACTGGGTTGAGTTCCCGGCGCAGCTATATGAACACTTTATTGCCCAGCCGCAAATGCTTAAAAAGTTTGCTTTGCACTATAAAACGAACGAGCCACTGCCAGATGCGCTTATTGAGCGTATGAAAAAGGCCAGCACCTTTAATCAAGGTTTTGCAACGGTTGAGTTTACTGCATCAGCACTTGTTGATATGGCGTATCACAAAATGACCAAAGTAGATTCGATAGATGTACGTGCTTTTGAAGACAAGACATTAGGCGATTACGGTAAACCTGAAGAAATTATCATGCGTCACCGTAGTCCTCACTTTGGTCACATCTTTGCTGGCGGCTATTCATCAGCTTACTATGCGTACATGTGGTCTGAAATCTTAGACTCAGATGGCTTCAATGCGTTTGTTGAAGCGGGTGATATCTTCGATAAACAAACTGCTGATAAGCTATATAAATACGTATTTAGTACAGGCGATACGCTTAATTACGATGAAGCATATAAGAGCTTCCGTGGTCGCGCACCAACCACAGATGCACTGCTAGAAAATCGTGGTTTTAAGCAGTAACCACAGTTAATAGCAATATCGTTCAAAAGTGCCGCTTCAGTGAAGCGGCATTTTTTTGTAGCATCGGGGCAAAGTGTAACATTTGGGTCAGTAACATTTGGGTCAGAGTAAGATGTTAAACCCTAATCTGTTTGTTGGGTGTAAAGTGAATTTTTAATCGATTAGAAGATGGTAGTCTTTTTGCTTGTGTGCACTTTTTAACATCTGGGTCAGAGTAAAATTTGCATTAAAGCAGCTTCTTAGTTCGGCGCTTTTCTGTAAAGCACTGAATCAAAGCACTGAATCAAAGCTACTAAAGAATACTTTTAGGCACGACTCGCCTTAACTTCACTTTCATTCGCTTTAGCCTGCCGACTTCGCTGTCAGGGTTCGAGTCAGGTGTTATCCGCCAGGCATTTTCTGGAAGCATTTCAGCTAGCATACCGCGTTTTACCTCGCTGGCGATTTGTGTTGATGGGATGATGACTAAGCTCTCGGTGTTAAGGTGAGTGCTTCTTGGGTCGAGGTTGAATGTGCCGATGACTGCGGTGTGATTATCAATCACCATGGTTTTGGCGTGTAAACCAAATATCGGCATTTCAGGCAGTTGTTTTTGCATGACTTCTGACATTACTTTTTGCCTGATCTGCGCATCTGGTTTGAACTCATAAAGCTCGATGCCAGTTTCTAGTATTTCTTCCCTGTCTCTTTGATAGCCGCTAAATGCCTCAAGGTTGTCGTTGGAGGCTAAGCTGTTGGTGAGGACCTTCACTTTCACGCCGCTATCAACCAGTGACTTTAATAAGGCTCTGGTTGTTTTGGTGGTTACTAAATAGGGCGTTTGTATTGTTAGTGATGTTTTGGCTGATTTTGCTAGCTCAATCAGTTTATCAGTGGTTTTACCGCCGCCACCTAAGAAGTCATCTTCGGTATTTTTACCTGGTATGTCGGCAATGTATTCAACATCATTTAACCAGTGGAGCTGGCCGCTTTGTTGGATTTCAGCAAATACCTTAGGGAGATCATTGATCATCTGCCTGACTTTTGGGACAAAGTTGTCGGGGTTACAGGCGTAGTTGTGTAAATCGCTGTAGTCGTCGGTGAATTTAGTGGATGTTTCAACGAGCTTTTCGATAGGTACGCTCAACGCGCTTTGCCAGTAATCGTTAAATGACGTTTGAATGTCATCGGTTGCGCCACCTAAAACTAGCACGTCTCTGTCTCTAAAATTGTAGGTATGGTCATAGCCAAAATATTCATCAGCCACGTTTCGCCCACCTGTAATCGATACCTGACCGTCAACCGTGAAGGTTTTATTGTGCATGCGCTGATTTACGCCGTGAAAGTCGGTCACCACGTTATAAAGCTTCTGCGCGATATTCTTACCAATGTTGATATTGGGGTTGTAGATTTTGACCTCAAGGTTTTTATGGGCTGAGAGCTTCAATAGTTGCTCAGCTGTGGCGTTAACCAAAATATCATCAACCAGAATACGTACTTTTATGCCTCTGTTGGCTGCCCTCACTAGGTAATCAACTGCAATTAGGCCGATATTGTCAGCTGAAAAAATAAAGTACTGAATATCAATGGTTTTCTGTGCTTGCTGGCTTAACCAAGCTCTGGTGAGCATGGCTTCGGTGCCTTGTTCGAGAACATAGACGCCCGTGCTTGATGTCATTTTATCGGTGAAGGGAGCGAGATATTGATTCAAATTGCCTTGCTCTGTTGCAGGGATTTGCTTGCAATGATCTTTGCTATAAATCGGTAAATACTGCTCATTGGCCGAACATGAAGAGATAAGCATCAAGCTAATTAATGCCGATGCAATTTTTACCAGTATCTGATGCGAACGTTCCAAGTTGTTTCACTCATGTTGGGCTACCTGCCGTTAGAGTACGTTATTCCTTAATGATTTTTAAGCTGAAGCAAGCAACTTTTAACATTTGGGTCAGAGTAAGGTATTGCTATAGAGGGCATACTTCGAAGTCAAAGCTCTGATGAAATCCAATGTCACTGTGAAATAGTATCGTTTAGAAACCCTTTAAGGTTTAGTTAAACGGCAATTGATACATTAGCAGCGTTGACTCAATTTCTCCTATTTCGGAGTAGCCCACGTTACTACAATGAAAAATACGCCTTTTGACACCTTGAACTTGAATCTTATTAAAGTTTTTCTGTCTCTATATGAAAGCCTTAATACGTATCGCACTGCCAAGCAGCTGAACCTTAGTCAGCCTGCTATTAGTCGTCATTTGCAGAAACTTAGATACGCATTTAATGACCCACTTTTCGTTAAGGTTCACAAGGGATTGAAGCCAACTAATAAAGCGCATTTTTTGGCGGAAAAGCTACCTGAAATTTGGCGTGATCTTGAAGAGGTGATTAATCATGAAGAAGAGTTTCAGATTGAGAAGCTTTCTGGTCAGTTAAACATTGCATTGCATCCGCTATATATTGATTTACTCAGTGACAAGCTATTTATCGAGCTAAAGCAGCGTGCCTCCAATGTGCAATTGGTGATATCTGTGTGGAGCAATGACACCGAAGCACAGCTACTGGAGGGTAAGCTGGATTTTGGCATTACCATTGACCCATTGGATATGTCAAAAGAGGTGAGTCAACGTAGGCTGCCTAAGTTGTACGCTAAGCTATACCTTAATAACCAGCATCCGCTAATTGATGAGCAAATTAACCAACATACGTTTTCAAAATATGCGTTGGCAATTCTGCATGTGCGGGGTTGGAACGAACACATAACCTATACAGAGCGCTATTTGTCTCGATTTGGAGTTACGCCTAAAATTGAATACCGTAGCCCTCATCCTAGTTCAATTCTTAACGTTGTGTCCCAAACACAGTTATTGCATCCCATCGTTGCAAATTACTACGACTTATCCTCAGAACAAGTCAGCAAAAAGTTCATATATATAGAGGACTCTCCATTGATGTTAGATAGTGCATTTTGTTATCACTATCGTCATCGAAATTCACCTATACATCAGTGGTTTTATGAGACTATCGAAGATATGTTGCAGCATGAATACCGACGCGATCACGTTCAGCTAGAATCAGTAGCTCCTTGTTTTGACGCGAGAGCTGAAACAATACTGTAGCGCAAGCTTATAACGCCTGCTGAATATAATGCACAAAGGCTCTTTCTGAGGGGAGGAGCTGTCGATGCTTCAAATATACAATACTAAATGAAGCTTGAATTTCAGGCATATCACTAACAGGTAAGGTGGTTAGCTCGCCCTGTTTCATGTCCTTTTCGACCGAAATATCAGGTGCTAAAGCAATCAAATCACAATCTGATAAAGAATCTTTAATGGCTTGAAATTGTTCAAATTTAATTAAGCCAGCAAACCCTTGCCTACTTTTCCTAAACAGATCGTCGAACTGTTCGGTTATGCCTTTAGGCATCGCACTTGGTATAGCAAGTGGAAATGACTTCAAATCATTCAGTGAAACCGTTGAGCATTTTGCGAGAGGATGTGAATGTCTTACGCAAAAGATGACTTTAAATGGTGGTAATTGGATTATTTCGAGCTCACTTTTTTTATCGAGCTCAGTTGCCTTAGTTTCTGCTATGAATAAACCGATCTCAGCTTTATAAAGTTGTCGATATAAGCTGTGCCACTGACCTACTTTTAAATCTACGCTGACTTTGGGGTATGCGTGAATAAACTGCCCCATAACCGGACCAACAATACTATTAAGTGGAATTGCGCTGGCGCCAATACTTAAATCTCCATTACCTAATTCTTGTATCGCTTGAATTTCTGCCTTCATAAACTCGACATCCCGGACAATTCGGGTGCCATGAGAAACCACTATTTCTCCCATTGGCGTTAATGTAACGGAACGTGAGGAGCGATCTAGTAATTTTACGCCTAATAATTCCTCCATTTTCTGAATGCTACGAGAAAGTGATGGTTGTGCAAGATTTAATTGCATTGCTGCTTGATGGAAATGTTTTGACTGTGCTACCGCCAAAAAATGTTTTAAATGTCGCAACTCCATCGAATCCTCTCAATAAATATGCAAAAGATATATATAGCTATTACCGATTGATAACAATTACGACAAGATACGCAAAAATATAATTTAATCAATAGTTGGCTTGTTAAATTGGTTTTCTAACGATTGCTTATGTTGGTTTTTATTTTATTCACGGATGCTTCTGCAGGTTTTTCCTTGGTTAAGTTGTTGTTTTTTATTGTGTTGTGCGTAATGCTTTATGTTTCAATATGTATCATTTTTGAAATTATTAATCGATTACAAAAATTAATTGTTGTGATTACAAAAATAAATTAATTAAAGTTTTTGTCTTTTTTTATTGATTACAAAATAGCATCAATAATAGACAGATTATGCATTGGAGTTTTTTGTTGCGAGATTGTAATAATGGTTAAGGGAGAATATCTTCCTGTACCCATAATAATAAATTAGGAATCATCCATGAAACTAAAGAAGCTCACATTAATGACATTAGCAGCAATGTATGCTGCTGGTGCCGGCAATGTCGCAGCGAGTAATCATGCTACGACAAATGATGCCAAAGTGAATTTACAGTCTGTTGATATAATGGAACTATATCGCGTTCAACAAGAGTTAAAATCGCATCAAGTTGATGAAAATTTTAAACCTCTTCGTCGCTCGAATATGACAAACATTCAGTTTGCTCCCAAAAAAACAGAAGACAAAATAAAGATAGAACCCAATTTAACCGGCACTCATACCTATATTATTCGTCTGCACGGTAACTCTGTTGCGACTTATGGCGGTGGGTTACCCGGCTTACCAGCAACCAAAGCAACAACCAATGGTAAGCGCGGTAAACTGTTTACTGCAGGAAAAGCAAACGGTGCACTATCGAGCGCCATCAATGCGTACACCAACCACTTACTCAATAACCAAAATAGTGTTATTCAAAAAGCGGGCATCCAAGCCAAGCAGCAATTTACATTAGCCGCTAATGCAATTACCGCTGAATTAACTCAGTATGAGGCCGCACAAATTGCAGCCATGTCTGAAGTTGCTTATGTTCAACGCTCAAAAGTGTACCAATTACACACTGATATTGGCCCTGAGCATGTGGGTGCGATGGGTGTTTGGGATGGCACTAAAACCAGTGATGGTGGTGCTTATCAAGGTGAAGGGATGGTTGTGGGGATCATTGATACTGGTGTGAACACAGATCACCCTTCTTTTGCCGCCACTGATGCCGATGGATATACCCACACTAACCCATTAGGCAGCGGCAACTATCTAGGCGACTGTGCGTTAGAAGAGTTCGCTAATCGTTGTAATGACAAGCTAATTGGTGTGTACACCCATAAAGATGTTACCGCTGAGTTTGTTGATGAATGGGGTAATCCATTAGCGCCAAAATTTGGTGAAGATTTCCAAGGTCATGGTAGCCACGTAGCCGGCACGGTTGCTGGTAACGTACTCTATGACGTTGACGTTGTAGGTTCTGAGCTTGGTGGTGGTACAGGCCACCCAGTTGGTGTGAAAATGCCGCGTATTTCAGGTGTAGCACCTCGCGCAAATATCATTTCATATCAAGTGTGTATGGTCAGTGGTGGTTGCTCTGGCGACGCCATGTTATTTGCCATTGAACAAGCAATTAAAGATGGTGTTGATGTGATCAACATGTCTATTGGTGGCGCAGAAAGCTTCCCTTGGGATGATGCATTTGAAATGGCATTCCTTTCAGCACGTGAAGCCGGTGTAGCCGTTGCATTATCAGCAGGTAACTCAGGTGAAGCCTTTGGTACTGACTCACTGTATACCGTCGATCACACCTCGCCTTGGGTACTGAATGTTGCTGCAACCACCCATGCTCGCAGTATCAAAATTGCTGACAAAGCACTGGATAATTTCTCTGGTGGTGACGCCGCATTAATGCCGAGCCGATTAGATGGCGCAGGTATTTCTGACGCATTCACTGGTCAATTTGTATTAGCAGCTGATTACGGTGATGCTCGCTGTAATAGTCCTTTCCCGGCTGGTACATTCTCATCCGATCACATTGTTGTTTGTGAACGTGGCGATATTGCTCGTGTAGAAAAAGCAGTCAATGCTGCAGCAGGTGGCGCTGGTGCATTTGTACTGTATAACACTTGGGATGAAGGTGATGCGATAGTGAATGATACCTACGCGATTCCAGGTATCCATATCACAGCCACACAATGGTACGGTAACTGGCAAACCATGGGGTTACAACCTTGGTTAGCATCGGGTACAGGCCATCAAGGCACAGTAACGGCGTCAAATGTCACCCGCGAGATTAACCCAGATGATGCAGATTGGCTTGCCAACTTCTCATCACGTGGGCCATCAATCACAGTCGATGAGATTTTCTCACCGGGTATCGCTGCACCGGGTGTGGATATTTTTGCGCCTTGGAATGATGAAAACCCACTCAACCCACAAGCGGATACCCGTAATTACAATGCAATTAGTGGTACCTCAATGGCGAGCCCGCATATTGCCGGTATCATGGCGTTAGTACGTCAAGCCAATCCAGATTGGACTGCTTCAGAAGTGCAATCAGCACTGCAAATGACCGCTGACAACCAAGCAATTAAAACCACACACCCACTTGATGGCAAAGTGGAAGTTGCCGGTCCTTACCGTGCTGGTCACGGTTTGGCTAATGCAGAACGTGCCATCAATGCAGGTTTAATTATGGATGAGTCGGCTGATAACTTCCGCCGTGCAAACCCTAATAATGGTGGTCAAGTTCGTGAGCTGAACCTGCCTCAATTAATTAATAAAGATTGTGGCTTAAGCTGTAGTTGGATTAGAACTGTCACTGCGACTAAAGACGGTACTTGGAACGTCAATACTAACTTTAGTGATCGTAGTCCGCTGTTCTGGGATTTTACCCTCGACCCAACAGCTAAAGTGACGGTAACACCATCAACATTCACCCTAAAAGCCGGTGAAAGCATTGATTTAACGGTCACCAGCTTCTTCAAAGAATCTGACATGGCTTGGTATGAGGGGACAGTGCAAACGACTGCAGGCCATATTGAGCTTGTAGCAGAAGATGCCAATATTCCATCGTCACACTGGCCATTCCTCGCCACTTACACAGGTAAAACCCTACCAAGTACCATCAATATCACAGCACACGATGATCAGTCGCGTCATGTGATTGCCGATGTGCCTTTTGGGGCGCCAGCATCAAGTTTAAGTGGCGTTGTATATCAAGCTGTTGAAGCGCAAGCTAAGATGATTGAATTACCTCGCCGCCAGTTTACAGACATCATCATTGATGATGAATTTTACTGGAACTTAGATTTACCTCATATTCATACCACTGAGGTCACTGTACCTGAAAACACTGCAGTCTTCCGTGCAGAATTACTGGGCCGAGTCAGTTCAGAACAAGATAGTCCGTACAACCAGTATCTTGATACCAGTATCTATATTTTTAGAGATTACAATCAAGATGGTCGTTTACACCAATCAGAAGCCATTTGTGGCTCTATGAACGGTCAAACCACCAAAGGGGAGTTCTGTGCTTTAGAAAACCCTGATGCGGGTGACTACACTATTTTAGTGATGAATGCCTATCCAATGCCGCCATACGACAATATCGACACCATTGAAATGGCGCATGTGATTATTCCTAAACAGGAATCAACTGACATTACACTGCAATTTGATGATAGCGCTGAGCGTAACTCTGATCTGACGATTGATTGGAATATGCCGATGGAGCAAGGCAAGCGTTACTACTCTGCTGCAGCCATTACTGCAGGTGACAATGCAGAAGGCTCACTTGCATTAGTACCATTACAAATCACTCGTGGCGTAGACAGCGTATCAATCGATAGCTCTCAAGATGCTGCTCGTGTAGGTGACATCATTAATGTCGATGTAGTCATCCAGCCTAACCTTTCTGGTAGTGATCGCAATGTTGAATTGACGGCAATGCTTTCAGACGGCTTACGTTTAGTGCCTGACTCTATCAAAGAAATGGAAGGATTAACCATTACAGATAGTGGTTTCTCATTACTGACATCTCAAATCAACACTGCTGATATGGCAACGAACTACAAGATCACCACGAGTCTTGAAGACGCCATGTGTCGTACACCGCTGGATATTGACTATCCTGATGGCGAGCCAGTCAACGGTGGCTACTTGAACCTGTCACGCTTTGGCATGGATGTCTCTTGGGGTAGCTTCTATGAGGTCAACGAGTGGGGCTGGGGTAACTGGGTCCATGATATTGAAATCCCAGTTGCTGCAGGTGAAACCACAGTATTTGATAATGCAGACTATTTCACCACTGACAAGCTTATTTTAAGTTCGAAAGGTTGGTTACAACTGGATTACTTGCAGTACAACCCATGGGACTTTGTGCCGATGAGCATGTACTTAGAGCTGCCAAATACAGAGTACTCTACGCCACCTGATTTTATCATTGCACCTTTCTGGGGCGGTAAAGATGCCGTTGGCGATTTCTTTGGAAATCAAAAATGGAACTTAGCCATGTACGAGCCAAACTGGCAGTTATCAGAGTCTAAAGGTGTCACACTGGCCTATGCTGATGACTACACCATTATTGAATGGAACAAAGCAGGTACCCATGATCAGAGCTGGGATGAAAACTGGAATGAGTCAATTACCCCTCGCGGAGATAGTTATGACTTCCAAGTATTCTTGAAAGCCAATACCGATCACAAACCGGGTCAGTACGAGCTAATCATGGCTTATGACAACATTGATTTTGCGGGTGAGCCTGGTGAAGGTTCTATTGGTGTGCGTGGCTACCATGGCCCTCGAGGTACTTATGGTCCATTACGCGGTCACACTGGTGTGAGCTATGCCTTCAATGACTTAACAGACAAACTGCAAGATGACTTAATTGTGTGTTATGACATTACCGGCCCAAGCGAAAGTATGATTGTGGTCAGTATGCAGGCTGAAGTGACCGACTCAGCATTAGGTATTGACCAAAGCGTGACACTGACAGGTGAAGTGGAAGGCATTAGCAATGCTAATCAGACGCAAACAATCACAGTTGCATCTAATATTGTTATGGCTGAGATTGCTGATCATGTCATGGAGGAGAACACGACATTGACTGGTATTAGCGTTAGCTATGCTGACAACGATGGCGGTTTATCAGGCAACACCATTACTGTGACCGGTGATAATATCTCTGCAGTAGTGCATGGACATACTTCAGGCTCTACATTTGATATCACACCAGATGCTGACTTCCATGGTGAAACAATGGTAACGGTGACGGTTGCAGATAACATTTATTCTAATGATGCTGCACGAACCACATTTATGTTAACGGTGAACTCGGATGGCGTTGAGCCAGCACCGGAATCGCCTGAGACACCGGAATCGCCAGCACCAGAATCTGATTCAGGTGGTCAGTTAGGTTTCGTTGGTTTGATATTGTTGTGGTTAGCTGTCGGCATGCGCCGTAAGCATAGCTAACTATTATTTGCTCTAATTATGAGTAATAGATAGTGTGAGAGTTATCTTATTGGAGTCTTTCCAAGTCTAAGATAACTCTCATATGTTGGCATTTGAGTGTTCTAACGTTAAACGCTTTGTTAAATCTAATATAAGGAAAGCGCTGGATGACAAACCAGCGCTTTTTAACATCTGGGTCAGAGTAAAATTAGGGATGGCCTTTGGGGAGCTATTTACGGATAACTTCATCCAAGTGATTCAGCTAAGTTAGCGATGAATTAACCATGACAGAGTGGGATGGTTATCGTCACAGCCAGACCGCCTAGGTCACTTTGTGAGGCGGAGATAGTGCCGTCGTGGGCTTGGATAATGTTTTGGCTGATGGACAGCCCTAAGCCTGAGCCACCAGTTCGTCTATTGCGCGACTTCTCTACTCGGTAGAGTCGTTCAAATATCTTTTCGAGCTCTTTATCTGGTACGCCGGGTGAGCTGTCTTTCAATACCAGTAGTAAATTGTTCGAACTAACATCTAGGCTTAATGAGATTTGGCCGGGTGCGTCTGTGTATTTAATACTGTTTGTGAGCAAATTCGATAACACTTGTTTGATGCGGTCTGTATCGATATTCACTGGCGCTGTGTCGGCATTAATAGACAGATGCCACTCGAAGCCTTCAGCATTAGCATAGTGCTCAAACTCTTCGCCCCAGTTCATTAAGATTGGTACAAAGTCGACTTGTCTCGCTTCAAACGATAAACCATTCACATCAGATAGGGCGAGCTCATATATGTCGCTAATCAGATGATTCAAATCATCAATTTTAGTGCCGAGCTTTTGGTAGCTAACATCTACATCATCAACCAATTGATATTTAAGCGCATCCACCTGCAATTTTAGCGCGGTTAACGGTGTACGTAGCTCGTGAGAAACGTCTGCTAGAATCTGGTTTTTTTGGTTTAATGCATCTTGATAAAGGCTGGCTTTTAATACGGCTAATTTACGGCGTTGATAGAAAAAGTAAATCAGCACCGAAAACAGTAAAAGCAGCACAAATGAGATAAATATCACCCCTTGAGAAATAGTTTTATGCGCCTGGGCTTCGGCCTCTACGGCTCTATTTTCTTCCTGTAATTTTGCGACCTTGACTTGTTCTTCAAGTAGGTTGATATCACGCTTATGTTTTTCGATCTCTTTAATTCTTTGCTCTGAATGAAGCTGCAGTTTTATCTTAAAAGCAGCCTCTAAATGCTGGTGCGCGTCATCGTATTCACCCAGTTCATGATGAATATTACTAAGTAGTTCATTATCGCTTAACTGGTGATCTAGCAGACCAAGCTTGTTGGAGATAATGAGTGACTTTTCTAGGTATTGTTTTGCTTTTGGGTAATCAAATTCTTCTAAATAATAAGCACCTAGGTCATGCCACACATGCCGTAATTGATGGTCGGTTGGTGCGAGCAGAGCCTTTTCTACCGCTATGGTTAAGTGCTTGAAGCGCTGACTATTATCGTTAAGTTTTTGGTATATCTTCGCCATCTGCAGGTGAGAGCGAGATAGCAGTTGGTTGGCAGATTCACTTATGAAAATATTGATAGCTTGATTGGTGTAGTCAATGGCTTTGTCAAAATCATTGGTTTGAAGATAGATACTGCCGATTCGGTGGTAATCAAATCCCATGTCTTGAATGCTATTGAGCTGTTTATCGTAATCCAGTGCTTTGAGGTAAAAGGTTAGCGACTTGCTGTAGTCGTGAGCGCGGTAATAAAGCTCACCTAGATTAAAGTAGTTGCCCGCGAGCTCTCCAATGTCGTTTGTTGTTTCAAAGTAGCGCATGGCTCTAATTTGATATTCTGCGGCTAAAACTAAATCGCCTTGCGACTCGTACAATGTACCAAGTTGGCTAAATATCCGCGCTTCGTTGTGATGATCTTCGTTTTGCTGATAAATATCTAGGGCAATTAAGAAGTATTCTTTAGCTTCTTTTAGCTTCATTTGCAGGCGAAGAAATGAGCCAGCTAATTGATATAAACGCCCAAGTTCAATGGCGTCAGGCAAAGCGATAGGTAAGGCCTGGTCGATAATAATTTCAGCGGCTTTAGCATAGTTATTTTTGTGTCTTTCAAAAAGCGCTGTACTGATGAGCACTTTAACTTTTAGCTCATTGTTATAGCCTGGAAGCGCTGAGACGAGATCATTTAACAGCTGTTCTGATTTGGCTTGCTGGCCGCTTCTGCGATAAATAGACACCAACTTTATTTGTGCGTGAACAAGGTCGTCACCTGTCGCAGTTTTGATGATTTGCTCAACCTGCTGCTCTGCACTTTTCGAAGCCGATGTTATGTCATTAAGCTGAGCTTCAATGTTAGAGGTGAGGGGAGGTTGGGCTTGTGTTTGCGCTTGAGCCTGAACCTGAAAAATAATGATACTTTGAATGCAAGCGACGAAAAACAGCACTTTAAAGCATAAACCCAAAGCGCTGTTGATTGAATGCATTGTGCCTGTTTTAGCAAAGACAGAAGCGATAGCCTGCTCCATAGACCGATTCTATCGGGTTTTCAGTAATACCGGCTTCTTTAAATTTATTACGAATTTTTTTGACATGGCTGTCGATGGTTCTATCTGTAATATGACGGTATTGAGGGTAGGCTAGGTCTAATATTTCGTCGCGCGAATAGATCCTGTCTGGCTTGTTGTATAGCAGCGAGAACAAGCTTGCCTCAAGGGTGGATAACTCGACTTTTTTGTCCTGATAAACCACCTTGCCTTTCTCTGTGTCTACGGTGAGCTTTGAAAAGCTCACCGTACCTTGGCTGCGAGCCAATAGTGTTTTGGAGCGAAGGATCAGCTCCATGGTATCAAATGGTTTGCAGACATAGTCATCCGCACCGGTACTTAGGCCGAGATTTTTATCAGACTGATTGCACTTGGCTGTGAGCATGATTATGGGCACATTGCTAAACTGTCTTATCTCGTCACAACACTCTATCCCAGTTTTATTGGGTAGCATTATATCTAAGATAATCAGATCAGGTTGGTAGGTAGAAACAGCTTGAGTGACATTGTTGCCATCATCAATATGCAGTGTTTCAAAGTTTTGGTGACGATAAAATAATGCCAGATTTTCGGCAATATCATGATCATCTTCGACAATCAGAATTTTTTGTTTTTCTTGTATTTCGTTCATGTGGCATACCGCTGCTGGTCGTTCCTTGTTCCAGCACTACCCCTATTAGTTGTTACAAAACGACTAAGTATTGTAAAACGTCCATGGCTATTACAAGTTTAGAATTTATTCTCCCATAGTAAATGACTGATTGCCATCTTGTTAAGATGCATAGTGAAAAACTCCCGCTTAGCTATGTTGCCATCCTCTTTGCGGTAATCGAGAAGATGGCAATCTAGCTAAGGAGAGCCGCTAGGTTTGAAGTGTTGCGGGCTTATCTATGTGTTTTATTATTTTCCTATTTGTACCTTCTTCGTTTTAGAGCAACTAACATCAGTAACATCCACCATACGCCCAAGGCACCACCACTATTGGTGTTTGTTTCTGGTTGTGTCGGCTCTTCTGGTTCAGGCTCAGTCTCAGCTTTGTTGGTTACGGTTAAGCTGGTGGTTACTGAATAGCTTAATTCGCCATCAGATACCGTAACTTGAAGCTCAATGACTTCATCACCGCTGACTTCAGGTGTTGTTAGCGTCAGTTGATGAGAGGTTTGATTCTCAAGTACCGCAGTTGGGCCTGATAACTGCTGCCATTGATACGTCAGTGAGTCATCTTCTGCATCACTACCGACTGCTGTCAGGGTAATACTGCTGTTTTCTTCAACTTCACTGTTGTGACTCTCAACTACTAGCGATGGCGCAGTGTTTACCGGAGGAGTACCGTTTTGCACCGTTACTACACCCGGGTCTTCAATCGCTCCATTTGCTTGGCCGTCGATGTCGTTAGGGCCACCGTCTTCAATGAGCAGTCGAATACAGTTATTGCCTTCAACTAATCCTTGAGCCGAAGCCTGAGTATAAGCTGCATCATTTACGAGAGGGCAGTTACCGTTTTCATCTGCTAACGCCGAGCTAATGGTGTTACGAGCATCAACAACAAAGCTATACCAGCCTAGTGATGGGCTGTACTTACGGTAGATTGCGTCAGCTGGCAGCGTTTGACCTTTAGCTAATGGAATGACCACTGCTGCAGAACCACCATGCTCACTCAAGCCGTTAACGATGAAGTTATAAACAGGCGTAATGCTGTCAAAATACTCATCTTGTGGGTCAGCATCACCTGCTTGTAACAGCGCAGCTAGGTCTTCAATAGCAAAACTAGCTGTGCCTGCGGTAACACCAAGTCGAGCTGCAAATAAACCAAGGGTCATTGATAACCCATCTTCTGTGTGTGCAGGCTCTGCATCACTTTGAGTTGGTATGCGCGTGGTGTTGCTATCATTATCTAAATAATCAGCAATACCGTCGCCGTCACTATCTGCATAGCCTTCATCACTATCAGAGATACCATCATTATCTGAATCGACATCACCACTTAGCGCTGGTAAGTCTGCAATGACTAGTTGCGCTGTGCGAGTGACGGCAAGTGCGTCACTCGTATTGGTTTCAGTGGCAATAGCATTAACTTGATATACACCTGATTGCAGTAAGCTTGGGTCTACCTCGAAAGTCATCAAACTATCATCAATGTCAGCATCAACGAGTCCATCAACACTTGACCATATCAGGGTATGGGTATCGTTTTGGTTAATATCACGTACATTCGCTGTGATAGTAACCATACCTGCATTGGCGTCGATAACACTAACTAGATGACCGTCTTGATGCATTGTTAGGTTCATTCTTGGTGCGGCATTGCGTTCAATCACTGTTAATTCAGTTGTGTTGGCATTACCAATAAATGCGTTTACACCAAAGTCTAACTGAAGCTGCAATTGATCCTGGTTAGTAACGCCTTCAGGAATGAGCACATTGAGTTGGCCAACTTGACCTGCTTCAATGTCTGCAACTAGTTGATTATTAACAAGCCCATTTACCAGCAAGCTATATGAGACTTGTACTGGGTAATTAGCTGCTTCACCACTTAAATAAGCATTGACTCGATACTCGCCACCAGCCTCTACAGGACGTTGTGAAGGCAGAGTGAGCATTGGCACAATATCAAGATTGAATGATGACACCGCTATGTTGCCAAGGGCGTCAGTTGCTTCTACCTGAACAATATGGCTACCAGACGTGAGTAGGGTGTCGCTCATAATGCTTACTGCTATGTCACCGTCTACCAAGTCTGTTGCTGATATTGAAACTAAGTCAGCAATATTGGTTAAACGTCCCTGAGCATTAATCGATATGTCGCTTAGATCGTCAAAGCTTGGTGCAGTAGTATCAACAATCTTAATGATTTGCTCCGCACTCGATTCATTGCCCGATATATCGGTCGCAGTCCAGGTGATAACGTGCTCGCCTAAGCTAAAGGTAAAGTTATCAGTATCAACTGTTAGCGAAGGTGAAGCGTCATTATCATCAGACACCGTTGGCTCAGGCACTTGTACTTGAGTTAACTCGGCCGTAGCTTCAAATGTCATGCTTTCAACATTACTAATCACAGGCGCTTGAGTGTCTGACTCGCCTGGGGTTAGCGGGTTAGGGTCATTGATATCAAGAACGCCGTCACCGTCATCGTCATCATCGGCGTTGTTACCAATGCCATCATTATCTGTATCTAAAGTTTCAGTTGGATCGTTAGGGAATGCATCTGCGTTATCACCCACACCGTCGTTATCTGAATCTAAGGTTTCAGTTGGATCTGTTGGGAATGCATCTGCATTGTCACCCACGCCGTCGTTATCTGAATCTTTGGTTTCAGTAGGATCAGTAGGGAAGGCATCTGCGTTATCACCTACGCCGTCGTTATCTGAATCTAATGTTTCAGATGCGTCGTTAGGGAAGGCATCTGCATTGTCACCCACACCATCGTTATCTGAATCTTTTGTTTCAGTTGGGTCGTTCGGGAAGGCATCAGCATTGTCACCCACGCCGTCGTTATCTGAATCCACTGTTTCAGTCGGATCAATTGGGAAGGCATCTGCATTATCACCTACACCATCGTTATCTGAATCCACTGTTTCAGTCGGATCAGTTGGGAAGGCATCTGCGTTATCACCTACGCCGTCGTTATCTGAATCTAATGTTTCAGATGCGTCGTTAGGGAAGGCATCAGCATTGTCACCCACACCATCGTTATCTGAATCTTTTGTTTCAGTCGCGTCGTTAGGGAAAGCATCTGCGTTATCGCCTACACCGTCGTTATCTGAATCTAAGGTTTCAGTAGGATCAGTAGGGAATGCATCTGCGTTGTCGCCTACGCCGTCGTTATCTGAATCTTTGGTTTCAGTCGGGTCAGTAGGGAAAGCATCTGTGTTGTCACCCACACCATCGTTATCTGAATCTAAGGTTTCAGTAGGATCAGTAGGGAATGCATCTGCGTTGTCACCTACGCCGTCGTTATCTGAGTCTAACCACTCACTGCTGTCATATGGGAATGCATCTGATTGATCGCCATAGCCGTCGTTGTCGGAATCAACACTTTCATTAGCGTCAAATGGGAAGGCATCCGCATTGTCACCCACACCATCGTTATCTGAGTCTAGCGTTTCAGTAGGATCGGTTGGGAATGCATCTGCGTTATCACCCACACCGTCGTTATCAGAATCTAAGGCTTCAGTTGGATCGGTAGGGAAAGCATCCGCGTTATCACCCACACCGTCATTGTCTGAATCTAGCGTTTCAGATGCATCATTAGGGAAGGCATCTGCATTGTCACCTACGCCGTCGTTATCTGAATCTAAAGTTTCAGATGCGTCGTTAGGGAAGGCATCTGCGTTATCACCCACTCCGTCGTTATCTGAATCTAAGGTTTCAGATGAGTCATTCGGGAAGGCGTCTGCGTTATCACCAACGCCGTCATTATCAGAGTCTAGCCACTCACTGCTGTCGTAAGGGAAAGCATCTGATTGATCGCCATAGCCGTCGTTATCGGAATCAACACTTTCATTAGCGTCAAATGGGAAGGCATCCGCATTGTCACCCACACCATCGTTATCAGAATCTAACCACTCACTGCTGTCGTAAGGGAAGGCATCTGATTGATCGCCATAGCCGTCGTTGTCGGAATCAACTGTTTCATTAGCATCAAATGGGAATGCATCAGTATTGTCGCCGATACCATCATTATCTGAATCCAGGGTTTCAGTTGGGTCTAGAGGGAATGCATCATTGATATCTTCGACACCATCAGCATCATCATCTCGATCATTAGCGTTGGTTAAACCATCGCCATCTAGATCGTAGTCGTTAAGCATGTTGACTAGGTGTATACCAAAACCATTCCAGTCTGAGCCGGCGATTATCAAGTTACCATCGTCTTGAACGATTATTTTGATAGGGTCATATTCTTGAACATCTAGCTTTACATAACCTAAAGTATTGAACTGGCTGTCTAACTCGCCATTTTCAGTAAAGCGAACAACGTGTGCATAATCAGCCGTTACACCGCTCAATACCAGTATGCGACCGTCACGTTGAACCTGAATATCTTGAACATTCCAGACACTAACATTTTCGTCAAAATCGTTGGCCGAATAGCCATTGTCGGCAAATGAGCCGTCAAGTTGTCCATCAACAATTTTCAGTAAGCTTAAGCGTTCGCTGACATTTGAGGTTGTGCCAGCTGCATAAACATTACCTTCAGCATCTTTTGCTAGCTTAATAGAGCGGGCAAACATATCGCTATCAAGCGCTAGTTCACCATTGCTACCAAAGCTAGTATCAATGTTGCCATCAACGTCAATTTTGGTCAGATAGAAAGTGCGATCTTGTTTTTGCAATGCTAACACTTGGCTATCGTCATCAAGCACGATGGCATCTTGCACATAGATATAACTACCTATTTCTGGCTCACCAATTGTCAGGCTACCAGCATTACCAAAATTGGTATCAAGTGTGCCATCGGCGCTAAATTTATGACCAATGTTTTGATAGGTGTACTGACCGAAAACTACCGTGCTGCCATCTGACAATGTTGAAGCAACATCTGCCCCACGGATAATTAAGTTGTCTTCATTATCGTAGGTACCTGTTTCATTGAAGCTTGTGTCTATGGCGCCTGTTGTATCGTATTGAGCGATAAAGACTTGATTGTCTTTTTCGCCAGTCACTTTAACGCTGTTTTCAGTGGTTAGCGCCAATTTAAAGTTGGTTTGTACCTCGTCGTAAAGCGCGTAAAGCACACCATTTTCACCGAATTCAGTGTTAACTGCGCCTGTGCTATCAATATCTATGATCACACCGCTATCTTCATCGAGCGTGTTGTGACTAGAACTACCCACCAGATACAGACCATTATCGTGAGCAATGGCGTCAGTAATATAAATTTCTCTATCGCCATTATGCACATAAGCTGAAGCAATACCGTTTAAGCCATAACTTGTGATTAGGTCACCGGCGTCATCGGTATCAGCATTGTTACCAATACCATCACCATCAGTATCATATTGCTCTGTTTGATCATTAGGGAAAACGTCAGCATTGTCACCCAGACCATCGCTATCAGAGTCTAACCACTCACTGCTGTCGTATGGGAAGGCATCTGCGTTATCACCTACGCTGTCGTTGTCGCTATCTAACGTTTCAGCAGGATCATTCGGGAAGGCATCTGCATTATCACCAACACCGTCGTTATCAGAATCAAGTGTTTCAGAGGCGTCATTAGGGAAGGCATCTGCGTTATCACCTACGCCGTCGTTATCGCTATCTAATGTTTCAGCTGGGTCGTTCGGGAAAGCATCTGCATTATCACCCACGCCATCACTATCTGAATCGACAGTTTCAGAGGCGTCATTAGGGAAGGCATCTGCGTTGTCGCCCACACCGTCTTTATCGCTATCTAACGTTTCAGCTGGGTCGTTCGGGAAGGCATCTGCGTTATCACCTACACCGTCGTTATCGCTATCCAGCGTTTCAGAGGCGTCATTCGGGAATGCGTCAGCGTTATCACCTACGCCGTCGTTATCGCTATCCAGCGTTTCAGCTGGGTCGTTCGGGAAGGCATCTGCATTATCACCAACGTTATCGTTATCACTATCTAACGTTTCAGTTGGATCCATTGGGAATGCGTCAGCGTTGTCGCCCACACCGTCTTTATCGCTATCTAACGTTTCAGTTGGATCGTTCGGGAATGCATCAGCATTATCACCGACGTTATCGTTATCAGAATCTAACGTTTCAGTTGGATCCGTTGGGAAGGCATCTGAGTTATCACCCACGCCATCGCTATCTGAATCTAGCGTTTCAGTTGGGTCTAGAGGGAATGCATCGCTGATGTCTTCGACACCGTCTGCATCATCATCTAGATCATTAGCGTTGGTTAAGCCATCGCCATCAAGGTCGAAGTCGTTAAGCATGTTGACTAGGTGAATACCAAAGCCATTCCAGTCAGAGCCAGCGATTATCAAGTTACCATCGTCTTGAACGATTATTTTGATTGGGTCGTAATCTTGAACATCTAGTTTTACGTAACCCAAGGTATTGAACTGGCTGTCTAACTCACCATTTTCAGTGAAACGAACAACGTGGGCATAATCAGCCTCTACACCGCTCAATACCAGTATGCGGCCATCACGTTGCACATGAATATCTTGAACATTCCAGACGCTAACATTTTCGTCAAAATCGTTGGCCGAATAGCCATTGTCAGCAAATGTGCTGTCAAGTTCGCCATCAACAATTTTCAGTACACTGAGTCGTTTAGGTACATCAAATGATGTGCCTGCAGTGTAAATATTGCCTTCGGCATCTTTGGCTAATTTAATTGAGCGGCTGAGCATATCACTATCAAGCGCGAGCTCACCATCGGTACCAAAGCTGGTATCTACATTGCCGTCGACATCAATTTTGGTCAGGTAGAACGTGCGATCTTGCTTTTTCATCGCCAGTACTTGGCTATCATCAGCAAGCACAATGGCATCTTCTACATAAATGGCGCTACCCAATGCAGGGGTGCCAATTGTCAGGCTGCCAGCATTAGCAAAATTGCTATCAAGCGTACCATCGGCGCTAAACTTATGCCCAAAGTTCTGATAGGTGTATTTGCCGTAAACGACGGTACTGCCATCAGATAATGTTGAGGCAACGTCTACACCATCAACAATTAAGTTATCTTCGTTGTCGTAGATACCCGTTTCATTGAAGCTAGTATCAAGCGCACCTGTTGCATCGTATTGAGCGATAAAGACTTGATTGTCTTTTTCGCCAGTAATTTTGATGCCATTTTCAGCGGTAAGTGCGACTTCAAAATGGGTTTCTACTTCATCGTATAGTGCATAAAGAATGCCGCTGTCACCGAAGTCAGTATTAATTGCACCCGTGTTGTCCACATCAATGATCACACCGCTCTCTTCATCAAGGGTGTTGTGATATGAACTACCTACCAAATACACGCCGTTATCATGAGCAATGGCATCAGTAATATAAATTTCTCTATCGCCGTTATGCACATAAGCTGAAGCAATACCGTTTAAGCCATAGCTAGTGATCAAGTCACCGGCATCGTCTGTATCAGTATTGTTGCCTACACCATCCCCATCGGTGTCGTATTGCTCTGTTGGATCATTAGGGAATATGTCAGTGTTATCGCCTAAACCATCGCTATCAGAATCTAGGTATTCAGATGCATCGTTATCAAATGCATCTTCAAATGCCCAGTAACCGTCAGCATCAGCATCGCGGTATAAATTGCCACTTAATAACAACGCTGGGTATTGTTCGGAGGTGCCAAAGTCCCAGTTTTCTGAAGACCAATCATCTGTGTAAGCTGTGCTGCTACAGTCAGCATCGTACGGCGTAATAGGGCACTTAAGTTCGTAAGAGGTATATCCAACCCCAGAGTTATTAAATGTGGTTGAGATGCCTGTTGCTTCGGTATCCCAAAGGGCATAATTCACTGCTAATGTATTTGACGCGCTGTAACCTAAAAGGCCACCGGTATTGGTATTTTGGCCATCATTGGTATTAATCGAACCAACGGCTAACACGCGTGTAAAGGTTGCGTTGGCATTTAAGTCACCAGCGATACCACCAATAATCGAGTCACCCAACAGGGAAACATCAGCGAATGAGTCGACAATTTCTGTCACGCCATCAATATCACCAATTAAGCCACCTAGAATGGTAGGAGCGGTAATGTTACCTCGAGCTAATACTCGAGTTAACACGCTTGTGCCCTCAATCTTACCGATAAGGCCACCTGCGACTTCAATATCAGTCTCAATGCCTGCCGCATCAATCAGGGTGATATCTGCAATTGCGTAACTATCATTAATTGTGACGCTTTCTGCATCACCAATTAAGCCACCTGCAGACGTCACTGCTTGAATATCGCCTTCAAAACTCACGTTATCTAATGTGTTGGTACCTGATAATTGACCAAACAAACCACCGGTGTCCGAACCAGCATCACCAGTAATAGAAATCGACGTGATATTACCTTGTGCATGAACTTGATCTGCATCTAGGTTATAAAGCCTACCCGCAACTAAGCCGCTGTCATCATTACCAATAATAGTGCCTTGCACACTAATATTGCTCAGTACAGCTGAATCAGAACTGCTGTTTCGCGCAATTAAGAATGCTGAGTTATTCAAGCCGGTGACGCTAGTTAAATCACCGTCGATATTAATATTGGTGACACTAACTGTACCCACATAACCTAATAATGCTTGGTAGTCTTCATCTGGGCGATTAATAAATAGATTATGAATGGTGAAACCATTACCGTTGAAGTTGGCGGCAAAGCGGTCATCAGAAGTACCAATAGGCTGCCAACCTTCACCTGCGTTGTAGTAGGTTTCATCTGAAAGATCGCCGTCACCATCCGTATCGAAATCTAAATCAGCCGTTAACTCGTAACCAATACAACCTGTGCCGTCAGTTAAGCCTGCACAACCTGCGGTAACACCACTTAAGCTATTACCAGTTAAGTCATCACGCATCGCGTGTAGTTGTGCCAAGGTTGAGATTTCAATTAAGCCATCATCGTCAATATCAACATCGTGCGCTGCAGTTGAGCCTGTCGCATCAAATGGATAAAGATCTGACTCATTGGCTACGCCATCGTTATCGGCATCAGGGTCTGAGTTATCACCAATTAAATCGCCATCAGCATCAGACCACTCTGTTGGATCATTTGGGAATGCATCAGCGTTGTCACCGACACCGTCATTATCTGAATCGACACTTTCTGCTGAGTCATCTGGGAAAGCATCTAACGTGTCAGGTGTACCGTCATTGTCTCTATCGTGGTAAACCACGCCATTAATAATTGGCGCAGGATATTGGTTTGATGCGCCAAAGTTCCAGTAGGCTTCATCCCAATTGGCATAAATGCCCACGTTTGCAACAGGTGCTTGTAATTCAGCTGTGGTATAGCCAGTACCTGAGCCACTGGTGCTCATATTACTGGCTTGGGTATCCCAATAAGAATCCGTGACCGTACCTAAACCAGAACCAGTTAATCCGCCTTTATTAATTGCTTGCTTGGCAGAAAGAGTGGAGTAGCTATTGGTGATACTTGAAGCTGCGTTAGCAACACTACCAATTAATCCGCCGACAGCAATACTCGCCTCAGCCCTGACATGAGCAGCAACATTGGTGACATCTGAACTGGTCAGGTTACCAATAAAGCCGCCACCAACTGTGCCAGAGGTAATGACTGAGCCGTTAACCAGACAGTTTTCAACGCTACCATTTGCTAACTCGCCTGCAAATGCACCGGCATCACCTTGGCCTGTTACATCAACAGTCGCTAAACATTGCTTGACGCTAGCTTGACTAACACGAGCTGCAATACCGCCGGCATAAGCACCAGCTTGATTACTGGTGACTGTGCCCTTAAACGAGATGTTGGTCATAACACTTGGGGTGCTACCATAGATATAACCTACGAGACCGGCTACGTAATAACCGCTAGCCGTTACCTGACCATCAACGTGAAGGTTTTCGATAGTGGCATTTTCAGCATGACCGAATAAACCCAGGCTGTCGTCATCGCCTGATAAAGTGGTGTTGTTGATAAAAAGGTTTGAGATTGTGAAGTTATTACCGTTGAAGATACCGATATATGGGGTGTTAATATCACCAATAGGTGTCCAGCCTTCACCTGTGTTAAAACTATCGTTATTGATGCCATCCTGATTTTCATCAAAATCTAAATCATTAACTAATTCATAACCATAACAAGCTAAAACATCGCTACCATTACCACATCCAGTCGTGACATCACCATTGCCGTCGTTATAAGCGAAGCCGCCGAGGTTGTTTCGGACATTGTTAAGTTCAGTGAGAGTTGAAATATCAATTAAGCCGTCACCATCAGCGTCAATATCTGACGTATCAGCAATGCCGTCGTTGTCGTCATCTAAATCGGCAATGTCACCCGTGCCATCATTGTCGTTGTCAGCTGTTTCTGCTGCATCATTTGGAAAGGCATCGGCATTGTCGCCAACACCATCATTATCAGTATCTAAGTGTTCTGTAGGATCGGCATCCAATGCATCTTCAAAATCGAAATAGCCATCACCATCTGTATCTCTGTATGACTGACCACTGATCTTCAATACAGGCTGTTGGCTATCAGAGCCAAAATCCCAGTTGCTACTCGTCCAGGCGCTGTATGGATTTGTTGAACACGTCGCATCGGAAACTGACGTAGGGCAGTTAATATCTGCTGATGCGTAGCCATCGCCAATATCGTTAACGGACTGGTTTGTGCCGGTTTTCTCGAAGTCCCACACTGACGTTGTAGTTATCACTGTGTGGCTTGCGCTGTAGCCAGCTAACGCGCCTAGTGTTGAATCATTATCGATGACACTCGATATCGCGCCGGTGACTAAAACATGATCAAGAGTCAAATCATTACTTAACAAACCGACGAGGCCACCAGTGCGTGAAACCCCGGTACTGCCGACATCATTACCTTGCACACTTGCTGTGACAAGCACATCAGATGCACTTGTCGCTAAGGTTGCTTCACCGAATAAGCCACCGACATTACGGTCACCACTAATTGAGCCTGTAACAACAACACGTTCAACACTCGATATGCCTTGGGCATCACCAGCAATACCACCAACGTTGTCGTTGGTTGCATCAATATTTACCGCGACTGAACTGTCGGTTACATTAACTTGGTCACCATAACCAATAAAGCCACCTACTTCTTCATCACCGGTAATGCTGCCCTTAAAGCTTGAGTTTTCAATATTGATTGGATAGGTTACGTAACCTAAAAAACCGCCGACACTATCGCCTGTCGCGGTAATATCAACGCCAATATGTACGTTTGAAATTTCACCTGTTTGTGAAAAATCACCGACTAAAGCGCCCATTTCTTTGACGCCAGTTAACGAGCCAGTAATGGTGATATTTTCAAAATAACTGGTGTTAGTAAATTCAGTCTTTGCCGCTAAAATACCGGCTTCAGTACGACCTGTAACATTGGCATCTAACAGTGATAAATTCTTAATCGTTACGCCGTTGATGATGCGAAATAGTGCCGTTCTATCTGAACTTGCTTTATTAATGGTTAGGTTAGAAATGCTATGGCCGTTGCCATCTAACGTACCGCTAAAGCGCTCAATGCGAGTAAAGCCAGCACCAGCATTCCAGTAGCTATCATCGGTTAAATCGCCGTTACCGTTTTCATCGAAATCTAAATCGGCAGTTAGCTCATAGCCAAAACAAGCCAGTACATCCACATTGTTACCACAACCTGTCGAGTCGTCACCGCCACCGTCGTTGTATGCCGTGCCGCCTTCGTTGTTACGGATATTATTAAATTGGGCAAGGGTAGATATTTCGATAAGGCCATCGCCATCAATATCGACATCTACAACGTCTAGTACACCGTCGTCGTCGGTATCTGTCGCATTAGCTTTTATTGGTGAAGTTATACTAATCACCCCAAAAAGGGTGGTTAACAACAGAGGAAACTTGAACTTCATATTCGGCACCAAGGTTACATTTATTTTGCAAAAGTGTGATGAAGATCGATTTTATTCAACAAATAAGGAAGAAATAAGGAACAAATATGCAAAGTGATTTTATTTTAAGCGTTTAGGATTCGAATGTGTTGTGACGAGCTTGTCCAGTGCTTTTGGTTTAATCTATTGTTTTTAAGTGCTTTTTATCTTTATTTGATAGCTAGTCTATTGACCTTGCATGCTAAAGGAATCGTTGCTGACAGATGCATCATTTGTAAGTCTTTTGGATGATTTGACGAGTTCAGCTTTAAGCCTATAACAGGCAGGTTTTGTCATTCTTCTATGAGAAAGACTTTAACCGTTTGCTTAAGCTATAAATAAAAAACGCGGCTCAGTATGCTGAGCCGCGTTTTTATTGGTTATGTGTATGTTTTATCTGATAAAACCAATAAACAGGTAGGCTGCGAGAATCACTGCGACCCACAGCACCATGTTACCTGAAGGGTAGGCGCTAGAGATAAAGCTACCATTGCCTTTATGTTGGCGAGCTAAAAATGCTTGGCATTGGCTCAGCTTACCTAATGCTGCTTGGCGTAGTTTGCCATCCACCTTCCAGATAACGGCAAACATACGCTGCACGATATTAGGCATAAGGCGACGGTATACCCAGTCTACGTCCAAATGGGTTGAGCGCAGTTCTGGCGGATACATGTTCTTTAAGTTCAACCATACAAAGGCCAGTGCTGAGAATAGTAACAGCTGAGTTTGTGCTAGCACGTGTGTCGCATCATAAGGGTTGTAACCTGTATCGTAAGGCAGCAGCGAGTATAGTGCTGATGGATAGATACCAATACCAATACATAGACACGCCGCAATAAACATTGCCCACAGCATATTGCTTGGTGGGTCGTTAGCTCGAATACCTGAGTCGTGGGCGAAGAATGCAAAGTAAGGGATCTTAATACCTGCGTGGTGGAATACGCCTGCAGAAGCAAATAGCAGCATCAACCAAACCCAATCATGTCCACCTTCAATGGCAGCTGACATCACCATCGATTTACTGACGAAACCACTAAATAGCGGGAAGGCTGAAATAGAGGCCGCGCCGACAATACATAAAATGGTGGTTTTGGGCATGGTTTTATACAGACCGCCAAGATCTGAGCCATTGATTCGGCCTGTCATATGCAGCACTGCGCCCATGCTCATAAACAGTAAGCCTTTAAATATCACATCGTTAAATGCGTGAGACACAGCGCCGTTAAGTGCCAGTTCGGTACCGATACCAATACCTACCACCATAAAACCAACTTGGTTAATCAAGCTATAGGCAAGCACGCGGCGAAGATCGTTCTCGATAACCGCAAAGAAAATCGGGAAACAGGTCATTGCCGCGCCGATGTATATGAGCAGCTCTGTACTAGGATAACCGCGAGCTAACGCATAAACCGCTACCTTGGTAGTGAATGCGCTTAGCAGCACAGTACCGGTTGGGGTTGATTCTGGGTAGGCGTCGGTAAGCCAGGTGTGAGCGAAAGGAAACGCACACTTGATGCCAAAAGCGATGAAGATTAGCCAGCCTGCAACGCCTTCTAAGCCAATAAAGTCAAAGCTGATGCTGCCGGTTTCGCCCACATAGAAAAGTGCGCCAATTAACAAAATGACACCTGAGAGTACTTGCATGATTAGGTAGCGCATACCCGCGCTGTATGCGCGCTGAGTACGGCGAGCCCAAATCAAAAATACTGAGGTAAAGGCAAGTAATTCCCAAAATACAAATAGGGTGATCAGATCTCCAGCAAACACCGCACCAATAGCACTACCCGCATAAAGCATGGCAGCGACTTGCTGCACAGTATCTTTCACATGCAAGGAGTAGACAACCGCGATTAGCGCAGCAATATGGAAAATATAACCGAACATTAAGCTGAGCTTATCTGCACGGTAGGGGACTAATTCATAGTCCAAGAACATCATTTGCAGATGGATACCTTCAGGTACGGTCCACAGATGTAAGCCACTTAGAATTGGAATTGCGATCATCAATGCGCCACGCAGTTTTCCACGTGTTGTTGCTGCAATCAGGCCGCCGATTAAAAACAGTACAAATGGCGGTAGCTCAAGCATCCACATTATGATCACCTTTATGAGTAGGGTTAACTTGGTTGATGTTAGCGTTATCTGAATCGCGTGCTGAGTCAGAGCTTGTAGACTCAGAGTTTGTTAGTGATTCTGGCGCTTCAACTTCATCGTAATAGTCTTCTGGGCGCATTAAGAAGGTACGCATCCATTTGGCGATTAACACCAAGATAACGCAGCCAACGAAACCATAAATGGGATAGAAAATCGGTAGATTTTCCCAGCTATGGTAAACGTGACGGTGGTTCACAAAATCAAGTACCACAAGCAGGCCACAGCAGGCGTACAGTGCATATAAAATACGCTGAATATTTTTAGGGTTGTCAAAGAAGTACTGCTTCTCATTGTCCATGGCTGACTCCTGATACAGTCAAGATAGCTTTCGCCAGTTCATAAAAGGGCTGTGGATGAATGAACATAATCAAGCAGCCTAACGTGGTAATAGTTAACGCGATTAGCGAAGGCAATGGCGCTTCTTTTATGCCGCCAGTCGGTGGCGTGAAGTCTTTACCTGGGAAAAACGCATGGTAAGGAATAGGTAATAGATAGGCGATGTTGAGCAATGAGCTCAGCATTAAGGTTGCCATAATCACCCAGTGGCCAGTTTCAACTGTACCCATCAATAAGAACCATTTGCTCCAAGTACCGCCAGTCGGAGGCACGCCAATAATGCTCAGGCTGGCAATGAAAAAGGCCGCCATGGTGATTGGCATGGTGTAGCCAAGGCCGCGCATTTCACTGATTTTTGATTTGTGGGCGGCAACTAAGATTGCGCCGGCACAAAAGAATAAAGTGATTTTGCCAAAGGCATGTGAGGCAATGTGCATTGAGCTGCCTATCACTCCTGACGAATTGGCTAGCAGTGCGCCAATGGTGATATAGCCAAGTTGACTCACTGTTGAGTAGGCTAATCGTGCTTTGAGGTTGTCCTGTTGCATGGCGACAACCGATGCCATTAGCACTGAAAACGCCGCCAAATGCAGTAAAAAGTCGGTGGTTGGTAGTTTAGGTAGTAAGTCTAGGCCAAAGATAAAGATGCAGACTTTGAGTACCGTAAATACCCCAGCTTTTACCACGGCAACTGCGTGAAGTAATGCACTGACTGGCGTTGGCGCAACCATCGCCGCTGGCAACCAGCGGTGAAATGGCATAATGGCTGCTTTGCCGATACCAAATATAAACAGCACCAATATTGCCCCTGCAATGGTGGGGCTGACATTGGCATCAAACACACCGCCGGCTTTAAATTCTAGGCTGCCACCGACTATCCAAGTAAGGATGATGGCGAGCAAGAAAAAAGCAATAGAAGTACTGAGTAAGATCCCTAAGTAAACACGACCGCCTTGCTTAGCTTTATCAGTTCCAGCATGGGTGACCAGCGGGTAGGTTGATAGGGTCAACACTTCATAAAACACAAACAGCGTGAATAGGTTGGCAGAAAAGGCCAACGCCATTACCGCACTGATAGCCAGTGCGAAACAGATGAAGAAGCGGGTTTGGTTATCTTCGTTATGACCACGCATATAGCCAATGGCGTATATGGTGGTAATTATCCAAAGAAAGCTAGCGATTAACGCAAACAGCATTCCTAGCGGCTCAACAACAAAGCTTATCTCTAAGCCAGGCATGAGCTCCCACCAGGTTACTTCAATGCTTGTACCCGCTTGCAGTGCTTGATAAAGGTTGACCACGCAGTACAGCACCACAAGGCTTGTCGTTATGGTTACCGCTTCTCGAAGGTTAGGTTTGCTTCCTGTTACGGCAATGGCTGCAGTGGCAAACAAAGGTAATAAAATCGTTAGCTGTAACATCAGCGTCAAAGAAAGATTCATGGGTTAATTCCAAACAAACTTTGAGAAGCCGCCTGTGCTACTTGCACACTCAGGCGAGTATCAATACCAAAATAGATATTAGCGATGACCAAAGCCCAAATTGGACCAAGGAAAGACCAAGGCGCCTCTTTGACTTCACGTCCAGGAATTGGTGGTTTGAAGTAGGCGGCTTCGACGATTCGCCAAATATAGACCACGGCTAATATTGAGCCGAGTAGGATAAGCACGGCGACAGGCCACATGCCTGCTTCAACGGTGGCAATAAGCAGATACCACTTACTGACAAAGCCCACGGTTAATGGCACACCAATTAAGCTTAACCCGCCAACAACAATGGCTGACATGGTGAGTGGCATCTGTCTACCTAAGCCTTGGAGTTGACTCAATTGAACGCTACCGATGCGATACATTACCGCGCCAAGGGCTAAAAACAGTGCGCCTTTCATTAACGCGTGGTTAAACAGGTGCAATAAGGTGGCCATCACGCCGGTACTGGTATTAATGGAGTAACCGATGATCATATAGCCTACTTGCGCGATACTGGAGTAGGCCAAAATATGCTTGACGTTCTTTTGGTAAATAGCAGCGATAGAGGCGGCAAATACCCCAACTAACCCTAATACCATCAAGATACTTTGCAGTGGCAAACTCGAGAATGAGAACGAAATGCCAAATACAGTAAAAGTGAAACGGATCAGCAGGTACACCGCGACTTTAGTGGAGGTTGCTGCTAAAAATGCGGTGACAATTGATGGTGCGTAGGCGTAGGCATTAGGTAACCACAGGTGCAGTGGAAACAGTGCCAGCTTTAAACAAATCCCCACTAGTACAAATGCAAACGCAGCAAACACAGTACGGTTTTGTCCAACGTCCGCCAATCGCGTAGCTAAATCGTTCATATTGAGCGTACCGGTCATTTGATACAACATACCGATACCAATCAAAATAAAGGTCGCACCAATAGTCCCCATGATCAGGTATTGGTAGGCTGCCCACAGTGCACGTCTATCACGCCCAAGGGCGATTAACGCGTAGGCTGACAGTGATGATATTTCCAAAAATACAAATACATTGAACGCATCACCGGTCGCGACAATACCAAACATACCGGTTAGCGATAGCAGGTATAAACTATAGAACAGGGTGTGGCGGTCTTCGCTGAGTTCTTTATGAATACTCTTGTTGGCCGCAAATAACACTACTGCACCGATAGTTGAAATAATCAGCAGTAGGAAAGCATTGAGCTTATCAATGCGGTATTCAATGCCCCAAGGTGCTTCCCAGCCCCCGAGCTCATAGATGATAGTGCCGGTTTTCATTACCTCAGCAAGCAGCAGTACACTGTTTACACAGGCCGCCACACTCACTAATAAGGCAAAGATCCACACCAATTTAGAACGGTTGATAAACAAGCATAACGGGGCTGCAATCAGTGGCAGCACAACTTGTAAAATAGGCAGGTGAGCTAGCACTATGAATTGTCCTCGTTAAGCAGATCTTGTTTTTGGATTTCGTCCTCTTCAACGCAGCCATAAGCTTCTTTAATTCTTACCGCCAACGCTAAACCAAGGGCGGTCGTCGCAATACCAACAACAATGGCAGTTAGAATAAGCACATGGGGAAGTGGGTTAGAGTAGTCGCTAATCCCTTCGGCTAAAATCGGTGCGCTGCCGCGCTCAACCATGCCGACAGTAATGTAGAAAATAAATACCGAGGTTTGGAAAATCGTCAGTCCAACCAGTTTTTTAATCAAGTTACCGTGGGCGATAACGATGTAGAAACCTATCATCATTAGCAGCACCACAATCCAATAGTTATAGAGTCCGAGAAACATCTTGCTCCCCTTGTTGTTCAGTGCCGTTATGCTCTGCAGTTTTTTGTTGCGCTTGTCGACGTCCAGCAAAGCTGAAGAAGATAATTAGCATCACAGATGTCACCGTGATACCCACGCCGAGTTCAATGAGTAGAATGCCTAAGTGCTGACCAGCGACCGGATCCTCAGCTAATACGTCATAGTCGAGGAAATTAGCACCGTTGAGCATAGAAACCACACCAACGCAGGCATAAAGCAGTAATCCGATTGCGGCAAGTAGCCTAATTAGCCCTTGGTTGAATACGCGCTTGGCGGTGTCTAAGCCAAAGAGCATGGTGTAGAGAATGATTGCCGCGGCAAAGATTACCCCAGCCTGGAATCCGCCGCCGGGACCAAAGTCACCGTGGAATTGCACATATAGCGCAAATAGTAAGATGAACGGAATTAACGCCTTGCTGACAATACGTAATACCATGTGACGCTCATGCATTTGCTCTACGGTCGCTTCATCTGACTTGGCTTGTTTGCTGCGTCTAGGTAAGGCAAGTAATGACAGCACACCTATGCCAGCGGTAAAGATAACCGCAACTTCACCTAAGGTATCAAAGGCACGGTAGCTGCCTAATACCGCAGTAACAATGTTTGGCACACCGACCTCTTGCATGGAGTCATGAATATAGCGCGGTGCTACATGCATATGAACAGGAGCATCAACGGCGCCGAAATAAGGCATATCTAGCGTGCCGTAAATCAACATGCCACCTGTAACCAAAACCACAAACAAGGCAAGGAACGGCTTATGACGTCCAGACTGTTCTTTGCGACCAGTCATGGTAATGGCGGTTAACATCAAAAGCCCAGATATACCGGCACCGACAGAGGCTTCAGTAAAGGCGACATCAACAGCATCGAGCACCACAAAAAAGCTGGCTGAAAGTAGACCATAAATACCGGTTAACATAACGACTGCTAGCAAGTCTCTGGTGCGAACGATTGCGATTGCAATCACCACTAAAAAGGTGAGCAGTACAATATCAACTATAGTTTCGATGACGTGTTTCCTCCCTCATCGGCGTCTTTGTGCTGCTTAGGCTCTAAGCCATTGTGAAGCGCCGCTTTAGCTAGTGCATGGCTAGCAGACGGGTTGATAAATAGGGTAAATACTAAAATTAAGATGAGTTTAATTAGCACCATACCGCTTGGGGTTTGCAGCATTAAGCCCAATAGGACTAAGCCTGCACCTAATGTATCGGTGACACTTACCGCATGCATTCGGGTGTAGAAGTCAGGAAAGCGTAAGATGCCAACCCCACCAGATAGACATAGAAAGCTGCCTACAAATAGGCATATGGCGCTGCTGATTTCCAGAAACAGGCTCATTTCTCATCTCCCTTGCTTGACTCGTGTTCATAGGGCGTGACCTTGAACTCTGCTGAGTCTGAAAAACGTAGCACGCCAATAACACTGATAAAGTTAATCAGTGCATAGACGAGCGCGATGTCGAGAAACTCTGGGCGACCCATTAAAAAGCCCAATACAGAGATCAGCAGTACGGTTTTAGTACCAAACATATTGAAGGCTAATATGCGATCGTAAAGGGTTGGACCGACGATGCAGCGAAGTATCGCTAGCAACATCACGACGAGAATGGCAATGGTGGCTGCAGCTAACATTATTTTTCTAGCTCTCTTACACGGCGGTCCATCTCGCCGGCTTTTAGTGTGTCGATATCAGCCTTGTGCAAGGCGTGAACGGTGAGTTGATCGTCAATTAAGTCGATGGCAACGGTACCTGGAGTAAGGGTAATAGAGTTGGCGTAAATGACTTTATTGATGTCGGTACGCTGACGAGTATCAATGGTGGTTAAGGTTGGCGCGATACTCGTGTTGCCTAGCCAAATACGTTTGACCACATTGATGTTAGATAAGATGACCTCTTTTGCTAGCCATAAGATATAGCCTGGCATACTGGTTGAAAGGTGGATTGGCTGAGATTCATGGTCAATCACATCCATTTTTTGAGATATATACAACACCAGCATGATGGATGCCGCACCTAGTGACAGCAGCAGAGGATTACTGTAGTTGGAGTTGATCCACCAAAACAGCGCTAAGGTTAGCAATAGACTCAGCTTGTGGCTTGGAACAAAGCTGGTGTTATTTTCTTGTGTCATAGTATTTCACGTCTTTTAATGGCTCTATTAAGTTGGCTGTACCATATCGTCAGGCAATGTTCGCAGTGAGCTGCATAGACTCACTACAGTTTAGGTTGTGATTGTTTGTTATCCACCTTGATTACAAGCTGATTCGGCAGCCAGTGCTTGGTAGATTTGTTTATGTAATAGCTGTATTGAGTCTGTTGTTGTTGGCAGTTGGGTTATTGTTCGATTGACCACGTTATCAAGCAGTTGTTGTTTGCTTTGATTTGATGGTATGCACACGCCTGTAGCATGTCTTTTCGATGTTTGGTTCCCCACACGTGTTCGATACGCTCGGTCTTCAAATCCGCTGAACGTTGTTCTCAATTCATATTGTTGATTAGAGTTCAATGAGCCAACTAGAAAGCCTTGAATATAGTAGGCGCAGGGTGAGTTTGCCGTATTGGTCTGTGAAGCTTTTTGAGATAAACAAGATGAAAGCAGTAATTGCTCGTCTTGCACATTATTTGCGGTAGCAGAAAATGGAAAAGATAGGGTAAATATTACTACTAACAAGCGCTGTATCATCTTCATATAAACACCTTGGTTTTATGTTGATTTTATTATTGATTATTAATCAGCGGAGCTAAGAGTATTCATTGCTATTCACAGTCAGTTTTTGTGTCGGCTAAAAGTATTAGGACTTATGGTTTGAAACCTAACACTTTAGTGTAGTTGCCTTTTTTTGCTGTGTAATATCAATACTACCTAGTTGGCATGTATTGATTGGGTAGCCATGTTGTCACTTATTAATGTGCTTGCTTAAATCAACATGAAATCAATGTGAAACCAACTCCTCTCGCTCTACCTAAGTTATTTATAACACAAAATATTTAAGTTTAAATACTTAGCCTGTGTAAACTCGGATTTTGTTTCTTAATGCTGAGGAATTTCCGAGTTGAAGGGTGAAACCCTTATTTTCTTTGCTCTGCAGCTCCCTTGTGGCAAGAGTTTGAGTCTGAGGTGGGCAAAGTTAAGCTTTAATTTATGTTAAGTTAAGCTGCTTTTCATTTTGGTTTAATTTTAAATTAAGTTTATTTTAAGGTTTGTGGTCGATTAACGGTAACCCATCATCAGTGGTTTTGTTGTGGTAATTATGCTTGTTGGAGGTAGTTATTTTTTTAGTTGATGGTTGAGCTTTTATAGGTTGTAGGGTCTTGATGTTTTTTTTGTTATTTAGAGCTGTTTTTTATGCTCGTTATATAAGGTGAGGGAGTATTAATTGAAAGACGTTAACGGCAAACTCGTTGCTATAAAGTTAGCTTGCCAAAATATGGAGTACTTCATCACTAATCTTGATTGGAGGAGTCGCAGTTAGCGTGAAAATATATCGGCTTGAATGACCCGCTTTATAATGTTCTTTGCTTGAATGTTAACTTGTTTACTTCCCTGTCTTAATTGAATAAAAGCTCTACTTTATATTGTTGTAATACCTCAACTTTATGATTTGTTTTTCTGTGCTAGTTTAAGCAGCGTATTAAAAATTAGTTTCTAACAATCGTTAAGTAGAATCGCTAAAATCAGTGATTGAATAGGCTTCTCTCACTAGTGCGCCAATCACTAATTAGCGCTTTAACATTTGGGTCATAACATTTGGGTCAGAGTAAGATGTTAAATGCTGATCTTAATATTAGGCTTAAATAGCTTTTTTAATCTAGAAAGCAGAAAGCAGAAAGCAGAAAGCAGAAAGCAGAAAGCAGAAAGCAGAAAGCAGAAAGCAGAAAGCAGAAAGCAGAAAGCAGAAAGCAGAAAGCAGAAAGCAGAAAGTAGAAAGTAGAAAGTAGAAAGCGCTGGATTATAGGCCAGCACTTTTTAACATCTGGGTCAGAGTAAACTTGCCCGTAGTTCTGAGAGGATATAGTTGTAGTTAATTCAATGCCCTGTTTACGTGCTGAGCAAGCTCATCACTTTTGTTGGTTCTCCACATCCGATCAACAACAATCATTGAAATAACCGCCAGCAGCAAGAATATGCCCATTTGCTCCGAAAACGGTAATATTTTCGGGGTATTGTTCATCGTTGTATGAAGGACTACCGCCATTAATAGGCTTCCTCCGCTACGGTTATATAGCCAGGTAAAAATGACACCTAACATGATGCAAGCACCTGTTTTGGCGAATATCATTTCTGGTGGGTCATCGTATTGGCCAATTAAAAACAAGGGCAAATGCCAAACTCCCCACACAATGCCAACAAAAACAGTACTCAGTAGAGGACTGAACCTTTCTTGAAGCTTAGGTAGCATCCAGGCTCGCCACCCTGATTCCTCACCAATTGCCACAACTAAAAAAGTGAGCAATATTGAGCGAGCAATAAAGAGTAGCCAGGTAGATTGTTCAAGGCTGTGCGAAATAGGAGTTATGGTTGCATCTTGTTGTTGAGCAACCAAAAGGCCTAGAGTCATCCATAACGCTGGCAAAAACAATGCAACTAGCCACCATTTGTACGATATGCGCCATTTGTTCAATGAATTCAGTGCAATTGAGCGACTACAGAGTAAACAAGCGATAATAAAGCTGCCGACACTGGCAGAGATGATAGAAGCTAGAATGCTGGTGACGCTGAAGCCCACAGGTTTAGCGTTGCTAAAGGACTCTGCTGATATCGCATCGCCAGTCACAAGAATCGAGAAGTAAAGACCAAGTAAAATCGTGAAAAAAACGACAAAGCAAAGCCACCAATTTTTTGTGCCTATCTGAGTCCCAGTGCCACTGAGATGATTAAGTACAATTGCCGCGATCGCAGGCCCAAAACCTGCGCCAACCACAATTCGGCCTAACGCCCAATTGTCTCCAGCAATAAACGGGACACTAAACCACACCGCCCAGGTAAAGCTAATACTGATGAAAATAAAAGTTAAAATTGGGTACCGAGTTGAAACGCTTTTCAACCATTCCATTTGCTAATCCTTTAACGATAAGAGTCATTCTAGTTATTCAGCTAATGAAGCTATGCTGAGCGCTATTTGTATCCATATGTATCGCACTATTTTGGGTTTATTACGCATGAATGGTCAATTGGGCAATCGCATCAATAATGTAAGGCTTTATGTAGGCATGAAACATTTACGCTTGCGTCTTCAAGTCGTCTTATGATGTTTCGTCGCGGCTGGAACAGTAGCATTTGGGGTCAGAGTAAGATGTTAAATGCTAACCTGAATAGCTGGTTTAAGTTACCTTTTACAATCGGGACAGTGAAAAAAGTGCGGACTCAAAGCCAGCACTTTTTTACATTTGGGTCAGAGTAAACTTGTGTTTTCCCTTGGCAGTTGACAATTGATCTTAGTACTCACAGTACTTAAAACCACTCTGGTTGCATATCAAAGTTAGTGGTGTCGAGATCTGACACTAACTTCGCCCAATGATAGATTTGCGGCAGCTCTGCGCGGTAGAAGTACTGCATTGTGTGCAGCTTGCCGTGATAGAAATGCGCGTCACTTTCATGTGGCTGCGCTTTTAGGGCTTTGTCAGCCACTAAGCCTTGCTTAAGCCATAGCCAGGCGATGACTACATGTCCAAACACCTCCAAGTACTTCACCGAGTTGGAAAATGCTGCATCAATATTCATCGTTCGGGTAGCGCTCATGACGGTTTCTGTGGTCTTAACTAGCGTATCGATAGCTTGAGCGAGCTCGGTGCCATAGCTTTCCAGCGAGCCTGTTAATTTAGTTTTCTCAATGGTGTTCCTCATTTCTGCAAGACACGCTTTATAGCCTGCGAAGTTGTTCATTGGCACTTTACGGCCGAGCAGATCCAGCGATTGAATCCCTGTTGTGCCTTCGTGAATAGGATTAAGTCGATTGTCGCGGTATAGCTGCTCGACTGGATGCTCATTAATATAGCCATGGCCGCCCAGCACTTGAATAGCAAGGTCGTTAGCTTTGGGCCATATTCTGATGGCCAGCTTTTAATAATGGGCGTTAAAAAGTCGAGTAGGGTATAAGCATCTTTGCGCTCTTGCTCAGTCGGCGCAGTGCGCTCATCATCGGCAAGCTGGGTGCCAAACAAACACAAAGCATAGGCGCCTTCAGCATAGGCTTTTTGTGCGAGCAGCATACGGCGAACGTCGCTATGTTCGATGATGCTAACTGGTGGCGAGTGCGGATCTTTTTCTGATAGTAACCGACCTTGTGGGCGCTCTTTGGCGTAATCGAGTGAGTACTGAAAGCCAGTTAAGGCATTGGTTGCAGCGCCTGTACCGACAAGAATACGCGCTTCGTTCATCATGTGGAACATGTAGGCAAGGCCTTTGTTTTCTTCACCCACTAGATAACCAATTGAGCCCTGATCTTCACCAAAGTTAAGTGCAGTTGAGGTTTGCGCGCGGCCACCCATTTTGTGGAACAAGCCTGCTAGTGCGACCTCATTTGACTCGCCTAATGAGCCATCGTCATTGACTAAGTATTTGGGCACGATAAATAGCGAGATCCCTTTAACGCCCTTAGGCGCGCCTTTTACTCTTGCGAGCACAAGGTGGACGATATTCTCATTGAGATTATGATCACCGCCAGAGATAAAAATCTTGTTACCCGATATGCGGTAGTTGCCATCACTATCGATTGTGGCGGTTGTGGTCAGGTCGGCAAGCCCAGAGCCTGCGCCTGGCTCGGTCATTGCCATAGTGCCGGCAAAGCGTCCCTCACGCATAGGCACGACCCATTTTTCAATTTGTTTTGGTGTGCCGTGAGCATCAATTAAATTAGCGTTAGCATTAGTCAGCGCGGTGTAGCCCATTGCGACGCCGCCTGCAGCACTCAAATATGCGCTAACAGCATTGGCAACGATTCCCGGCAGCTGCATGCCGCCAAGTTCAAAGTCGGCTGTGGTTGCAGCTAAGCCAGATTCAATTACTGCATCAATGGCGGTTTTTAGCTCGAAGGGTTGATGGACTTTTTCGCCATCGAATGTGGGTTGGCAGTTATCCAACTTTTGACGAATAGGTAGAAAGTACTTCTCGGCAATGGTGCGTGATGTATTCATCGCCATGGTAAAAGTTTCGCGGTTGTGGTCACGATAGCGTGGGCGCGCGGTAAGGCTTTCGGCATCAAATAGCTCATAAAGCATGAATTCTAGATCGCGTTCGCAAAGTATTGGAGCTGGCATAGTTCGTTCCCTGTTAAGCTGCTGTTTTTGTCTCTAACAGACTGTATTGTTATCGAATAGCCTGAGTTGTTTAGTGAACAGATTGTGCAGTGGCCTTTGCGCAGATAACATGACCTATCAGGTCAAGTTGTTACCAATTAGCCAGATCAGTCAGCCAGAGTGAAAGGAAATGCCCAAGCAAATTGAGTCCAGCCTAGTCAGTGAAAAAACAGCGTCAGATGGGGTCAACAATGACCAAAGAAGTGAGCTAGCGTTTGGACGTATGCTGAAGTTTTGGCGTGGCGTTCGTCGCATGAGTCAGGAAGATTTGGCCTTTAGTTTAGATTCGTCTGCTCGGCATATTAGCCGCATGGAGAATAGCCGCGTACACCCAAGTAAAACCATGGTCGAGGCGATAGCTAGGGCAATGGACTTAGGGCAGCGCGATTCGTTAAATTTGATGGTGTCAGCAGGCTTCACGCCGCAGCCGAAAAAGATAGACTTTCACGCGCCCGAGCTAAAGTGGCTTCGCAAGGCTATGATGCTGACATTAAGGGCTTACGATCCATACCCTGCAATGCTGATGGACGCTTCAACTAACATCCTTATGGTCAATAAAGGTTGGGTAGGATTTTTTCAAAATGTGGTTTCCAAACAAGCCCTTGAACAGGTAGATAACCATTTTGATTTTTTGTTTAGCCAGCAAGGCGCTGGCAATATTATCAGCGGTTGGGAAGATACCTTGTCGGTGATTTTGATGTCGCTGCAACAAGCGACCTTGATGAATGGCGACCAAGGCATTGAGGCGTTATTGAATCGTTTGGCTCAAACTCCGAATGTACCTGATGATTGGCAACAGCGCGGCGCAAAGCTAGAGCCTATGGCGAGTTATCGGGTGCAGATGGAGCTTAGTGGTCAGTTGCAGACGTTTTTTAGTGTTAGCCAAAATGTAGGCGCGCTAGGGCCAAATGCTTTTGTGTCTGAGCCGTATTTAACGGTGAGTACTCTATTCCCAGAAGATGAAAATCTCGATTTATCTCAACTAGTTGAGGGTGAGTTGAGCCACCCGCTGCTTTTCTATTAGCTGTTAGTTTTGTACATATCTCTTAAAGTATCTTTGCTAGACGCGTTCTCAAATGAAAACTATTTTCATTCGTTACAGTACTTGTAAGTTCATTGCAAGTAACTCTGTGTTACGGTTTTGTGTTCTGCGATCGCCTTCATGATACTGTGTATCATTTTTGTTTGATTTATTTTTAGCGAATACCATACAGCCCAATTCAGCATACCTAACTTACTTTGGTTATTGAGACTGCAGCTCACGTATCCATAGGTATTAAGTGTGCCCCTTCAATACTGATTGATGTGAAGCTCGCTTAATTAGAGGTGAACATCATAAATAAGCTAAACAGGATTTTTTAATGAGCAACGAAGTTACCCGTGCGCCTAAAGGCATGGTGTTATTGCCATTGTTATGTACATTGCCGTTAGCCGCTCAGGCAAGCGATCAAGACACTAGTGATTCAACTGCAAATGTTGAGGTTATTCAGGTGACCGGTATGCGTCAGGCGTACCGTGGCAATGTACAAGAAAAAGACATGCCACAAGCTGTGGTTAAAATTGATAATGACACCATTGAAGCTGCAGGCATTACCAATCTTATGGATACCTTAGATTTAGTCAGTGGTGTCAGCCGTCAAAACGACTTTGGCGGCTTGTGGGACATGTTCGCCATTCGTGGTTTTGCGGGGACGAGAACTCACCATCTGGCTATTTGATTAACGGGTTTAACGCTGGCCGTGGCTATAGCGGTAACCGTGATATGTCGAACGTTGAAATGATTGAAGTGCTAAAAGGACCTAGTTCAGCGCTATATGGCCGCGGTGAGCCTGGTGGCACAATTAATATCACTACTAAAAAGCCCCAGTTTGAAGAGGCTGGTTCATTTAAATTAACTGGCGGCAGCTTCAATACTTACCGTGCAGAAGGTGACTATACCAATGCGATTACTGACAATTTAGCGTTTCGCATTAATGGTGCCCATGAAGATGCAGAAAGCTATCGCGATCATGTGTACAACAAGAAAACCGTGTTGACGCCATCTTTCTTGTACGAACTGAGCCGTGACACCAAGGTAAGTTATGAGCTTGAACTCGTTGATCAAGAAGCTGTGATGGATCGCGGTATTGTTGCTGTTGAAGGGAAAGAGTTTAATCGCAATCGCTTTTATGGTGAGCCTGGTGATGGTCCAGTAAAGATTAAGGCACTAGGGCACCAAGTCCAGGTGCAGCACGATTTTGAGAATGATTGGGCATTAACCGCAGGTGCAAGTTATCGTACGTCACAATTCCAAGGTACAGCGACAGAGGCTACCGGCTATATTGCTGAAACTAATCAGGTTTCTCGTCAGCGTCGTTACCGTGATTTTAATACTGAAGATTTATCGCTACGTTTTGAGTTTAGTGGCTCAGTTGAGACATTAGGCCTGACTCATAACTTATTAGTTGGCGGTGACGCCTACGAGTATGAACTTGATCGTGTGGTGTTGCGATACCGAGATAATGCCAACAAAGGTGATTATGCGATTGACTTTGACAAGCCAGTATATCGCGATCCAAAAGACCTGCCTGCGATGGGGGATAACATCAACGATGTTGAGTTGCAAAAAGGTCAAGGCGTGTATTTCCAAGATCAGATTGATCTATCTGATAAGTGGAAAGCGATGTTTGGGATGCGTTATGACAACTTCAGTCAAGAGATCACAAATCGATTAGGTGACACCAATACTGTCAAAAGTTCTTACTCCTTTTTTAACCCGCGCTTTGGCTTAGTGTATGAGCTTTCAAATGATGCGCGTGTTTATGCCAGTTACTCTGAAGGTGCTCGCCCCAATGCTGGTGTTGATACCAAGGGAAATGCCCATGACCCAGAGCAAAGTCACTCTTATGAGTTGGGGATTAAGTGGGATTCGCAAGCACTGGGTTTACGCGGCACTGCAGCAATTTTTGACACTAAAAAATTCAATATTCTAGCCAGTGCTCCTTCGGGAGATGGCTCAACAGAGGCTATTGGGGAAGCAACTAGTAAGGGCTTTGAGCTTGATTTGGCTTATGACTTAACCGAAGACACATTGGTGTCATTAGCGTATGCATACATCGATGCGCAAAATGCTAAGGATATTAAGTTATGGGGTGCGCCGATTAAAAAAGGTGCTGGCCTTGCCAATGTACCTAAACATAGCGGGAGTTTAATCGTGCGTCACTTTGCTGAAATTGGTAACTACGAAGGTAATGCAGGCTTCATTGCTAAGTACGTTGGTGAGCAAGTGGGTGACTTTACCGATCAAGATTTCAAGCTTCCTAGCTACCAACTGTTGAATTTGTTTGCCAATGTCAGCTTAAACGACAGCTTGGAGTTGAGCTTTAACATCGAAAACCTGTTTAACGAGGAGTATTACATCAATTCGTACCAACGAGCCTGGACGATGCCGGGAGCTCCGCGTACGTTCAAAGCCTCAGTTAAGTACACCTTTTAGGTAAGCAGATTCTGAGCAAACCAACCTGAACAAGCCAAAAATATAAAATGTTACCTAGTATCATTGCCTTGTTTTGGTTTAGTATTAGCCGGCATTTTGCCGGCTTTGTTTGTTCTATCGACAGCTTAGTTTTTGGTTGCATCAATGGGCGTAGAGCATTGATTAATGATAAAAACAAGAGAACTTATTTGTGAATAAAGAGATAGTTAAAGCGTCATCATTAAGCGTTAGTTTCAATAATCAAACAGTACTTGAACACGTCGATTTTTCCATTGGTGAAGGAGAGGTGTTTGCGCTTCTTGGTGGCAATGGCGCGGGCAAGTCAACCACGCTTAAAACATTTCTAGGGACTGTTAAATCAAGCAGTGGTAGTGCCAGCGTACTTGGAATGGACGTGGCAGAAGATATTGACCAAATCCGCCGTAAGGTTGCCTATTTGCCTGAGTCAGTCACCCTTTATGGACATTTGACAGGTGTTGAAAATATTGAATATTTCTTGTCATTGGCAAATGTGGACCGCTCTAGTACTGAGATTGAACAAGCTTTAGTTCGCGTAGCATTGCAGCAAGAAGCATGGCACCGTGAAATGTCTCACTATTCTAAGGGGATGCGTCAAAAAACAGCAATTGCATTGGCATTGCTACGTGAAGCACCTGTACTGTTTTTGGATGAGCCAACCTCGGGCCTAGACCCAAATGCCATTGATGAGTTTAACCAGCTAATTGCGACCCTAGCGGCAGAAGGCACCACAGTATTTATGGTGACCCATGACGTGTATGGCGCCTGCCAAATTGCTCATCGAATTGGCTTGCTTGATCAGGGACGCATAGTGGGCATGTTTGAGCGTGGAGAGGGTGAACGAATCGATACCGAAGTGGTGCATACTGCGTTCTCTAATCGAGGTAAGTCATGACTCCAATTAAGCTCATCATGGCTGACGAATGGCGTTTTTGGAAGCGCACTCGCCTTGCCGTTAGCGTTATTTTTATGGGGATAGCACTCACTCTGGTAGCCGCTATTGTCAATACAGTCGAGATGCAACATGCCACCCATGAGCGCGAACATCTGCAACATACCTCTGAGTCGCGATTTTTAGAACAACCTGACCGACACCCGCATCGTATGGTGCACTATGGTCACTATGTGTTTAGAACGCCAGCACCGCTTAGCATTATTGAGCCAGGCGTAGATGACTATAGTGGCTCATCGATTTTCTTAGAAGGCCACAAGCAAAATACACCTATGTTCGCCGAGCAAGGGCAAGCCTCTGGCATGACGCATTTTAGTAATCTCACTCCAAGCTTTTTGCTTCAGGTGATTGTGCCTCTGTTCATTATCTTGGTTGGTTACGCCAGTATTACCCGAGAGAAAGAAGCTGGAACGTTAAATATTATGCTTACACAAGGTGTCAGCCTGTGGAGCTTAATGCTAGGTAAGTTGTTCGCCTTAGCTGGAAGTGGTTTGTTAATGCTTGTACCCCTTGTAATCGCAGTGATTTGGGCTGCATCAAATGGTGAGGCGCTGCTGACTAGTTTGAGTTTTGTGTTTGGCTACCTTGTATACATTCTGATTTGGAGTGGCATTGTGATTGCCGCATCAGCCATGCATAAAAGAAGTAGCGCTAGCTTTACGACGCTGGTGGGACTGTGGATTGTGCTATGTATTTTGACTCCTCGAATAGCCAGTACAGGCGCTTCAGCTATTGCACCCACTCCGGGAAAATTGGAAACCGACTTCATTGTCACCAAAGAGCTAGAAAAGCTTGGTAATGGACACAATGTTTCTGATCCTGCTTTTGACCAGTTAAAGCAAGAATTATTTAGTAAGTATAATGTTGATAAAATTGAAGATTTGCCGTTTAACTTTCGTGGTACAGCAGTGCAAATTTTTGAAGAGAAACTCACTACGGTGCTAAATGAATTTGCCGAGCAACGCATGGCTGAGGAACTAAACCAAGCCCTTATTGCTCGCCAATTCGGTTGGCTGTCACCAACGACAGCAATGCGTTCATTATCTATGGTGATCGCTGGCAGCAGTATTGAAACTCATCATCGCTTTTTGCGAGAAGCAGAAACCCTGCGATACGACTTTGTGCAGTCGTTAAACAAAATCCAAACCGACGACATGACCTATGAAGACGATATGAAAGGATATGATGATCCTGCATCACGCGTAGAGTCTAGCAACTGGGAACTGCTGTCAACGTTCTCATTTAAGCCTGATTCAGCATCAACTCGGGTGGCGCGAAGCTTGCCTTATGCAGCGCAGTTACTGTTTTGGTTATTGCTAGTTGGACTGTCGATGCGCTTGGCGTTAAGGAGAGTGAGTTGATGAGTTATTTAGCACACATTAAAAGAGAAACTAGGTTTCTTTTTAAACAGCGCTATGTGCTAGCGATATTGTCTATTGTGTTTTCGCTTTCAGTGTTTGCGGTTTGGTCTGGTATTTTGGAGTCTCAAGCACAATCTAAGACCATTGAGCGTTTAATTGAAAAAGATGCGCAAGAGCGTGCGCATATTCTCACCAAAAAGTCAGATTATGGCAGTGCAGGCTACTACAGTTTTCACTTAACGTACTCTGAGCCATCAAGTGCCGCATTTGCTGCGATTGGTCAACGTGATATTCATCCTTGGAAGCATCGCATTCGTCTGTTGGCGCTAGAAGGACAAATTTACGAAACCGATGCGGCTAACCCTGAATTATCATTTGTTGGGCGTTTTGACTTTGCCTTCTTAGCTAGCGTGCTTTTACCCTTATTCGTGATTTTACTATTGCATGATATGCGAGCTGCTGAGCGATCATCAGGGCGTTATGATTTGTTGATTTCGACTGCTGGTACATGGAAGCATTTATGGCTAGCAAGAGCACTCGTGCTTACTAGCGCGTTGATGCTTGCTTTGATATTACCTTTGCTAGCTGGTGCACTTTGGTCACAAACGCCTATTAAGCTAACTGCCTCTATGGCGCTAGTCGTGATAGGTCACCTTGTTTTTTGGTCGTTAATGGTGCTGTGGTATACCGCGAGCAGCTTTGCACAAAAACAAACTTCGGCCCAAATTGCGTCAGTGCTGCTGTCTGCATGGCTCGCCGTTACTGTGTTGGTGCCAGTTGCTAGCGATATGGCTATCAATCATATGATAGATAGCCCAAATGGTGGTGACATAGTGTTAACTCAGCGAGAAGCTGTTAATGATGCTTGGGATTTGCCAGCTAAAGAGACATGGGATGTGTTCCTTACTGATTACCCTCAATGGCGAGAACTTGCTACCAAACCACCTGAAAAGGGTTTCAATTGGAAGTGGTACTACGCTTTCCAGCATGTCGGCGATTTAAAAACGCATGAGTTGTCGCAAGGCTTTCGCGATGCAAAGATAGCTAAAGATACGTTAGCAGGGCGTTTTGCGCTGCTATCCCCACCGATGTTTACTCAACGCCTGATTGCATCCATTGCACAAACAGATACTCAAGCTGCAGTCGCTTATGAGCAAAGCGTTCGCGATTATCATCAGACCATGAGGCACTTTTATTATCCAAGGTTATTTGGTGAGGCTGAGTTTGACCAACAGGAGATGGCAAAGCTTCCTGAGTTTTCACATTTATAGCGTTTTGCTTTGAAGTTGTGAGGGCGAGCTTATTCAGTCCCCTCTACATCTTTGTGGATTCGCTCAAACTTTATGATTTGATACCGGCTGCTATGGCGGTATCAATTTTAAGCGTTTAAGCGATGACGTTAAATATAACGATAAGTTTTAGTAATTATAATGAATAACAACAATACGCCAATTGCAGCAGTACAAACCCACGCAGAGCATATTAAAAAACGCATTGCTTCAATTGATATCATGCGTGGTATCGTGATGCTTATTATGCTGCTCGATCACACGCGTGAGCGCTTTATGTATCACAACCAGGTCTCTAACCCGATGGACTTGAGCGATACCAGCACGGAAATGTTCTTCACGCGTACGCTTGCTCATTTGTGTGCGCCAACCTTTGTCTTTTTAACCGGGTTGTCGGCGTGGCTGTATTCACATCCCGCCAACAAGCCTTATCGTAGCCCCACTTCATTTTTGGTTAAACGTGGTTTGTTCTTAATCTTTATTGAGATTGCGTTAGTGAATTACTCATGGCTTGGCAGCTATGACGTACTTTATTTGCAAATAATTTGGACCATTGGTGTGTGTATGGTGCTGCTGGGACTGTTAGTACATGCTAACTACTGGGTGATTGGCGCAGTCGGCTTTGGTCTATTGTTCTTTAACCGTTTACTTGACCCTATTAGTTTTGAGGCTCATGAGTTGGGTTATAGCTTGTGGACTATTCTGCATGACGGCGGCTGGCTGGTCGAGAATGGGCCTGTGCAAGTGCGTGCTGGTGGCTTCCCTGTACTGGGTTGGTTTGGCGTTATGTGTCTTGGCTATTTTATTGGGCCGTTGTTTTCTAAAAACGCAAATTCAGATAAACGCCAAAAAGTACTGTTTATCAGCGGCGTCGCTGCACTTGCATTAATTGCATTTTTACGTGGTTTTAATATTGCTGGTGAAGAGTTGCCTTGGGTTGTGGGCAATGATTGGCTTGAGAGTTTCAAGTCCATGATTAATTTTTCTAAGTACCCGCCATCACTTGGCTTTATGCTATTAACCCTTGGTTTTATGCTATTGATTCTGGCTGCATTAGAGCGCGTAAATAATCGTGTGAGTCAGGTGGTTGAGTCATTTGGTTCTGCGCCTATGTTTTTCTACATTTTGCATTTGTACGTATTACTTGTGGCGTATGCTGTGCTTGAGGCGGTATTTGGTGCAACTAAAGTCAAAGATTTTGGCTGGAATCAAGGCATGTATTATGGCTTTGACTCGGTCGGCCAGATTTGGCTCGCCACCACAATATTAGCTGTATTGCTGTACTTCCCAACCAAAGCATTTTCTGATTACAAAAAACGTACAACTGTGTGGTGGGTGAAATATCTGTAAATATTAGTCGGCCTGTAAAGTAAACAGTTGAACCAACCAAATCAAGTGACCCTGTGTATATCTCGAGGGTCGCTTTTTTTTGGTTTTGTTTAACTGTATGGAGTTAACTGGCAGTTTTGCATTAGGTTTAAATGTTTGATGTCTCAAATGTCGAGCATAGCATTTAGACTGAGTTAGTTGTTGGTTATACTTGATTAAACAATGAGCAAGGCTGATGGCAAGTAACTTGAATAGCGACACCAAATGGAGGAGTTTTGTATGCGCGTTAGCGATATTATGACTGCAAACCCAATATGCATAAGTGATGCAGCGAGCTTAAAGGATGCTCATTTGTTGATGCAAAGTCGCAGTGTTAGGCATCTGCCTGTGATTTCTGAGTCTACTGGGGAGTTTGTGGGATTGCTCACCCATAAGAAGATGATTTCAATAGTCCTAACCACGCTTAACAAATATGGTCAGGGCGCGCTTGATAGAAAAGAGCGCTTTGTGCCCATTGCGGAAATCATGGAAACAGATGCACAAAAATTAGGATTAGATGAGCCACTTACGGTTGTAGTGCAGTACTTTATCGACAATAAATTGGGCTGTTTGCCAGTAATTGATGAGCACAACAAGGTGCAGGGCATTGTGACATCATCAGACTTTGTGAAGTTGTGCCAGGTGTTATTGGTCAAGCAGTCTCTATAAACCCAGCTACATACTAGCTAGAGGCAATCTTGATCGGCAATAGGGAGCAGCGGAGTGAGTCATAGCGAAGTGGCTGGCATGTTTTGGAATAATCTAGAGTAAAGATTTTGGAACATCACTGGCGGCAAATTATTGCTGCAAGCAACAAGCTAAAGTCGTGGGATTCGACTTTTTATTCTAGAGTTAATACAGGGGCTACTTACATCTGCTTTAGCGTTGATAGGTGCAGTTTACCCATTGTTAGTAGGCATGCATTAATACTCTGAAAGTAATAATCAAAACTATTCTATAAGGATTAGGCGTCCCAATACTTCTATTTATGCTGTGGGGCTCAATATGAAGTGGCTAACGCATCTGATTGCAGGCTTGTTATTGCTAATATCAGGCTATGGAGTGTCAGCTGAGCTGGTATTTATTCATAGTTATCATTTTGAATACCCTTGGGTGGTCGAATATCGCGAGGGTTTTAATCGTGTCATCGCTGATGCCTCTGTGCATGAGTTCGAGATGGATACCAAACGTCGACCGCCTAGTGAGTTTGCACAAGTCACCGAGCAAGCTTGGCAGTTTATTCAAGCGAAACAGGCCGATGTGGTGGTATTAGCCGACGATAATGCATTAAAGCATGTTGGCCCCAAATTAGTAGAGCATCGGATCCCGTTCGTGTTCCTTGGTATAAATGCTAACCCTCGTCAGTACATTGCAATGACTGAATTTTCCTCTGGTGTATTAGAGCGCCCTTTGCTCAAGCGCTCAGCAGTGCTAGTGACTAAGGTTATGCCTAAAGTGAAAAAAGTGCTGGTCATGATGGATAAGTCTGTTACGTCAGATGCAATTATTGATAGCAGTTTCGATAGTCAGCTGCGCCAAAGTCTGTCGGGTGTCGAAGTCGATATAGTCGGGGCTCAAGATTATTCCCATTGGCAGCAACTGGTTGAGCGAGCGCCGGAACAAGAGTTTGATGCGATTATTGTTGGCGTATACGCAAGGCTTAAAGAGCATGGGCGGCACGTGCCGATTGATGAAGTCACGCGCTGGACAAGCGCAAATAGTGAGCTCCCGGTATTTGCCTTCTGGTCGTACTCGGTAGGTAAAGACAAAGCCATTGGCGGCTTGCTGATCAGCGCGTTAGAGCAGGGCGAAACTGCAGCTTCCCATGTGAATACTTTTTTACGGACGGGCAAAATGCCAGCTATTGCCACTCCTAAGCGTGGCGCGTTTGTGTTTAGCCAAGCTGAGCTAGCGCGATGGGGTATTGTGTTGCCAGCCGATATCAAACAAAAAGCTCAGATAAAAAACTGAATTGGCTTGGCATTATGAGCTTGTGGTTAGCTATTATTTGCGACTTAAGTTGAGTTAGCGTGATAAGTAGATTGAGCATTGGCACGTGATTGCCTAAAATACGCCAAGATTTTACTTATTGGATAACACCATGACTGAGACAACTAAGCCTGAATTGCCAGATCAACTTTCGATTAACCCACGTAGCCCACACCATGTTGCTGAAATTTTCCAGTATGACATTGGTATCAAGGTAAACGGTAAAGAGCGTTTTGATGTTGAAGAATATTGCATCAGCGAAGGTTGGGTTAAAGTGGCATCAACTAAGGCCCTAGACCGTCGTGGGCAGCCGCTATTGATGAAAGTAAAAGGCGAAATTGAAGCTTTTTATAAGTAAGTATGTAATTACTTGCTTCGATAAATAAAAAAACGAGCCAATTGGCTCGTTTTTTTGTTGGGCTAAAGGGTAAATTTTAAGTTTACTCTGACCCAAAAGCTAAAAGTTTAGCGTTAGAAGTCACTTTCATAGCCTTTAGGTGGAGGCGTCCAGCCGCGTTCTTCACTGTTGTGCCTGTCAATTCTATCTTGCTGCATCGCTTCTTTAATGATGTCTTGCAGTTGCATAAACAGTTTGCGGAAGTCTTGATCGTATTGCTCGCCCTCAGTGCCTTTCAACCAGTTCTCATATAACATGGTTGAGGTGCGTTCTTCACTGCTATTAAAGGCGTGCTTCTTTTGTTCAACCAAGAAAGGGTGCATGCCCAATGAGGTTAGCGCTTCGCCGCCAAGTTCAAGTGCAGAGTGATAAGTCTCGTTAATGATGATGTCGGCGCCAGCTTTACGCAGCTCATAGTTATGGCCTCTATCAAAAGCACGTACGAGTATCTTCACGTGTGGATAGGTATGTTTGACATAGTGCACCAGCTCTTTGGTGTTTTCGCGATTATCAATGGCGATAACTATCATCGCCGCCTCTTCAATGCCTGCTGTGTGCAGCATTTCAGGGCGGGTAGCATCACCAAAATAGCTCTTGATGTCTATCTGTCTTAAGTTATCTACCTGAGTAGCATCTAAGTCCATCACTACGGTTGGTACATCATTGGCGACTAACAAGCGGTTAATGATTTGCCCGAAGCGGCCAATACCGGCAATGATGACTTTGCCTTTTTCTTCAATCTCATCAAAAGGCTTATCGTCAGCTCTAGCTTGGTAGCGAGGTAAGATAACCTTGTCGAATAAGATAAATAGCATAGGGGTGAGGAACATGGACAGTGCGACAACTAGTTGCAGTATGTTGGCTGTCTCGATTGGAATAACGTGGTTTTGAATGGTAAAGCTTAAGAGTACAAAGCCAAACTCACCCGCTTGCGCTAGACTCAGGGCAAACAACCAACGGTGACTGTCTTTAATCTTAAAGATGATAGCTAGTCCCCAAAGTACCAGCGCTTTTAACACCATAACTCCAAGAGTTAGACCAATAATGAGCGCGGCATTGCTTGATAAAATGCCAAAGTCGATACCTGCGCCAACTGTGATAAAGAACAGGCCGAGTAGCAAGCCTTTAAATGGTTCGATATTGGACTCTAGCTCATGCCTGAACTCACTATTTGCCAGTACTACGCCCGCTAGGAAAGTGCCTAAAGCGGGAGATAAACCTACCAGGCTCATAAGTGCAGCAATACCAATAACAATTAGCAGCGCCGTCGCGACAAAGATTTCACGTAGCCCTGATTTCGCCACATATTGGAATAGTGGGCGACTGACGAACATGCCAAGGAACACCACACCAGAGATGCTGCCTAAAATTGCTAATGCATAAGCCCAGGTAGGCAAGCCTGCAACCAAGCTTAGTTCTTCATGATGCTCTGCTGCAGTTTGTGCGTGTTCGGCGGCTGCAACTAGCTCTGGCAAAGCGAGCATTGGAATAAATGCCAACATAGGGATCACGGCAATATCTTGCATCAAAAGCACTGAAAATGCGCTTTGGCCGCCCTCTGTTTTTGTTAAGCCTTTTTCGTTAAAGGTTTGCAGCACAATCGCTGTGGATGAGAGTGAGAAGATCAAACCTATTGCTAATGCCACTGTGGGGGCTGATTAAAAGCAAATGCGATAGCCGCAATCAGTAGGGCGGTGACACTCACCTGTAGGCCGCCAAGGCCAAGTAAACGATGGCGCATTTGCCACAGCATTTGAGGCTGCAGTTCTAAACCCACAAGGAATAACATCATCACCACACCAAATTCAGCAAAGTGCTGAATTGCGATGGTTTCTTGGCCGACGACACCGGCAATCGGGCCAATGACTACACCCGCTATAAGGTAGCCAAGTACTGAACCTAGGCCGAGTTTTTTAGCCAGCGGTACGGCGATAACTGCTGCAGCAAGGTAGATAAATGCCTGAATAAAATAAACTGTCATGGCTAGGCTCCCTCGCTGCTGGTTTTATCTGAATACAGCTCGTTAATGATAACGAGCTGTCGTGCTTCAACGAGATCGATTGCACCTTGATGTAGCTGATTGAGTACGCGGTGCCAAAGCTCAAGGTGATTATCGAGTCGATTGTCATTAGTCGCGGTGCGGCTACTAAAAAGCGCGAATGGTGGCAGGTAGTTCATACCGGTAATGTTGGCGGTTTGCTCCAGAGGTTGCAGTAATTCACGCACCGTAAAGTGGTTATAGCCTTCGGCTCGATAAGCTTGTTCTTTACCGCCAGCACTAATTGCGCACATGAAAGTTTTACCTTTAAGTGCAGTGCCTGTTGAGCCGTAGGCATAGCCATATTCCAGCACTAAGTCTTGCCACTCTTTAAGAATTGATGGCGTGGAATACCAGTAAAATGGGAATTGGAAGATCACTACGTCATGTTCGTTCAAACGAGTCTGCTCTTTGTCGATATCAATGTTGTAGTCAGGGTATTCTGCATACAAGTCGACAGCTGTAACAAAGTCGAGCTTCTTGGCAAATTCAAACAATGGTGAATTGACCTCTGAGCGGTGCTTAGATGGGTGCGCGAATAGTAATAAGATTTTTTTATTCATGTGCTTGATAACCTTAGCGAGGCGTTAGCTGCAGTACATTAACTTTAGACCCTCAAGCAAAGCTGTGCTGATAAAAATTGGGTCAGAGTAAACTTGGCAAATTTTAACCATCATGTTTTAAAAGCACCGTTAAATCAACAAACTGCTATCCCGTATACTTATTGTTATTAACATTTGGGTCAGAGTAAATTGTAAAGATTACGACTTTATTGCTCGGGTGAATGAGTCAATCGGTTATTAAATCGACCCGTAAATAAAAACTGCCATGATTGCTTCGCAATTTTCACCAACATGACTTTTATTCATGTTGAGTCTCTGTAGAATCCGCGCCTTGTTGATTTTTGTTATTGCTCGAGTGTTTTCATGATTGATATGGCTTTACTACCTCTCTATTTGAGTGCGGTAGTGGCTTTGCTGCTTATTCCTGGTCCTGACATGCTATTGATTGCCAGCTCAAGCCTTAGTTATGGCAAGAAGGTTGGTGTATATGCCAGTTTTGGCAATGCTACCTCGGGTGTGATCTTGACACTGCTTGCTGCACTGGGCGTGTCAGCATTGGTAGCAATGAACCCGATGGCACTTGAAGTCTTGCGAGTATTGGGCGGTGCTTACTTATTAAAAATGGGTTGGGATTGTATGCGTTCTGGCGCAGCTGATACGCCAGAGGTAAGTTGCCAATCTAATTTGGCTAAACAGTTATATAAGCGAGCAGTGTTCAGTAACTTGCTTAATCCAAAAGCACTCATCTTCTTCGTATTGTTTTTACCCCAGTTTGTTTCATCTCAATTGACGGCTAGCTCTGGTGAGCAGATGTTAGCGCTAGGCTTGCTGCTTAATGTTATGGGATTAAGCTTTAACTTATTGCTGGTGGCACTAGTTGGAACCCTAGGTAAACCTTTGCTCAAGAATGAAAAATTCCGCGCTAACCAGAACAAGTTTATGGGCGTGATTTTCTTTGTGTTAGCTATCTGGCTGCTAGCCTCTCAAGTCCAAGGTGTTGCATAAACTTAACCCTTTAACTCTGACCCAGGTAAAATTGGGTCAGAGCAAAATGTTAAATCTTAATCTTTTATTGTGGTCTATACCTTATTTTTAATCTTATTATTAGATTAGTGAGAGTGCAGAGGTTGGCGCCTTTGCATTTGGGGTAGAGTAGCATTTGGGTCATAACATTTGGATCAAAGTAAACTTGCAGCCAAGTTCTGTTGAGTTCTTTTTGTGTTTTGCTAGAGGAAGCGAGCTTCTGCTTCTAACTCGCCTTTGCATGAGAAGTTGCGCTTACTGCGAGAGCCTCAATTCTGGACATAAATAGAGGATCGCCAATGGCAAGCCCTTTGTGCGTAGCAAGAGTAATATCAGCTACTATGCTGGTATCAAGCTGTTGCTTCACTAGTTGTTGATAGGCAGCAAGTCTTGCTCGAGGGCTATTGGCAAGCGCAAGGTACACCTCGTGGGGCGCGCAAAGTTCTGAATGTTTTCCTTTGGCGTTAATTTGGTAGCTTGACCATTTATAATCATCGGGTGAGCTTACCATTCCTGCTCTGACTGGGTTTAGCTCGATATAGCGATAGACCTGCAGCAAATAAGCCTCGGTTTGTACCAGGCTAGATTTGAATCTTCCTTCCCATAGCGTGCCGCTACGAGAGTATGTTTTATTGATGTATCGTACATACTGTCTGCCAAGCGCTTGCATCATCAAGCTAATACCATTGGTTTGTCTTGGTGTGCACAACAGATGCACATGATTGGTCATAAATACCCACGCGTGGATATCTACCTTATATTCGTGAGCATATTGTTTTAACCAGTGGCTATAGGCAATGTAGTCTTGCTCGTCAAAAAAGCAGGCTTGGCGATTGTTACCGCGCTGGATGATATGAACGGGAATATCGTTAGGTGTGAACCTCAGTGTTCTGGGCATATGCAAGTTCCGTTTGCAAAAAGAAGTCGAAAGTATAGTCGATAAATTCGAATTCACCCTGACAACTTTTGGTTATTAATATCTATCCATCAATCACGCCCAAAGTGTCAAAAAACTACAAAAATTGAGTCGAGTAAATTCAATAAGTTATGAGTTTACTCTGACCCAATTATGCTGTTTGGTTAGAAGTATTTTACCCAGCCGATGTTGGTGCGGCGCTTGAATGCCGCGAAGGTTTTTGTTGGCCAGTAAAGGACAAAGGTGAGGGCGAATGCACATAGCCAAACTTGCCAAACGCTGGCAAAGCCCAGGTAGTCTTGACCATAGTATTGCGTGTTGGTACCGAAGATGGCGACCGCTACCTTGTAGACGATTAACAAGGTGTATAAGTGGATGATGTAGAAGAACATGGGCGCTGAGCCAAAGGTGTTTAGCGCATCCAGTAACTTGTTATCTGCGTTTTCAAGCCAGGCTAACACCAATAACCCAACGCCGACGCCAAGTAATAAGAACGCCAGTGACGGTGGGTACTTGGTAAAGTTAAGCATGTCCATTACTGTTTGCGCCATTGTCCCTTGGCTTGCCCAAGGCAGCGTTTCACCATAAAGGTTAAATCCGCGTAGGATTGCTAATGTGCCTAAGCTTGCGAGGCCTAGCATTAGCAGCTGTTTACGTCTGGTTTCGCTGGCAACGCTTGGTGAGAATAGGGGCCCTAGCGCCCAACCCACCATAATCACACCTATCCAAGGCAATACAGGATATGAAATACGGATCTTCAGCGCACCTTCGCTAATTAAATAGCCTCGGTCGTGCAAGATAGTCCAAAGGCTGTAACCCCATTCATTCGGAGCGAACTGAATTGGTGTGAGTAGGTTGTGACCAAATACGATTAGCAGACCAATCATGCCGACCCAAACTCGCGGCAATTTCGATAAAAACGCGAGTGCGATCATGCTTAAACCAATCGCCCAAATGACTTGCAGGTAGAGGGTTTCGTAGTAACCAAACCAAGAAAAGTTGATCACGGTTGCTTCAAGTAAAATCAGAATAAGCCCGCGTTTTAATAAGAAATCTTGTGCGCTTCGAGGCTTGCCGTTGACAGGGTTGGCATATAGCCAGGCTGAAAGTCCGGTTAAGAATACGAAGATTGGCGCGCAAAAGTGTGCACTTAAGCGCGTAAAGAATAACTCAGGAGTTGTGGTATTAATATCCATTGGATCAGATACTTGCACATGTAAAAAAAAGCGCTCGCGCACATGGTCTACCAGCATGAGTACAATGACGATACCGCGTAAAATATCGATTGAGGCGATACGGCGCTTAAGCTCTTGTTGAGTCATAAATCTGATTCTCGAAACTACAGGGTGGCTAAAAACGAATCAGCAATGATACGTAGTATCATCACTGCCAGCAAGCGTTATGCTCGAGTTAGGTTGCGCCTGATTAAAGCCATAGATGATGAACAGTGCTCTATGAGGGCTTAGCAAAGGCTAGCGTTTGATATTGTCAGTTAACTCTACATCCTGCGTTATGTTAGCCATGTTTGTTGGAAGGCGTCCTGCCTTTGTTAGCATCTACACTCGATATTAGCTTGCAGGTTTCGCGCTTTTTACTTTGGATTTTAGGTTTTGCATGAAGGTTTTGAAATGAGGTATGAAATCTTTAAATAACTCATGTTTTCGCTCCGCCATCATCATTGGGCCTAGCAGTCGAAGTGCTAGCGTTAATCTCGGAGCTTGGCCTTTATCTATCTCGCTATGATCGCCAATGGCTTCGATAGTTTTAAATAGATCTTCTCTGTCTTCATACTCGAAACTGAGTGCTTTTATTGCCTGATTATCATCACTAATTTGTTCGACAATTACGCGATATTGATTGTGCTTTGCCATATAAATACCTCGATGTTTGATTGTTAGTTGCTGAACGCAGGCTTCAGCTGGTGAAGCTGTGTTTTTTCAAATTTACCATTAGCTCGTCAGAATGCGTTCAATCTTTGGTTTTACCGTATTAGACACAACTAGCATGATGACAAGTCCGACTGGTAGCGCGACGATAAAGGCATCAAACCAGGTCGTAAAAAAGGCACTATTGCTTAAACCTAGGTTGTTAGTGGTAGTGATAAACGCCAGCAATGCTTCCATGGTAATCGCCATTAACAAGCCGACTATAAGGTTCTGCATTACCGCTTTAAGGTTTGGCGTTAGATATTTGATCAGCTTAGTGAACAAGGTCATAAACACAAACCCCGCTGGCATGGCCGTTGTTGCAGCAAATAAAAATGAGCTTAACCATTGGCTAAAAAATAGTTCGCTAAACCCTAGATTCATGTAGGTCATGACGCCCGTTAATGTGCCTGCAATAGTGGACATTAAACTTGTCACAAGTAGTACCTTTAACCAAAGTGGTGTAGGTGATTGCTGTGAGTTAGATAAGTTAGTGTCGTGCATCAGTTCTGACATCGTTTATCCTTCTTTAATGTGGTTGATGTTGTCAACTATATTGTCATTGGTTGATATTGTCAACTAGTTTGTGATTTAATATCGTCAGAGTAAAAGGGATTGGCAATACGCTGCTGCCAGATATGTAAACAAAATCGAGACAGAGTTGATGAGTAAACCAGCTTCGCTAGAGAACATTTTTAAGCTACTGCATGCCGTGAAAAAGCAAATGCATCAACATATTGAAGAGGCAGACCTTGGTATCACACCAATGCATGTAAGAGTGCTTAAGATCATTGGTGGCAAGCCTGCGTGCACAGCAATTGATGTAGCTAACTTTTTAGGAAGGGACAAAGCGCAAGTCACCCGTCTTCTGAACACGCTAATGCAGCAAGAGTTAATCGCAAAACGTCCTAACCCTAATGATAAGCGTAGTCAGTGTTTATGCGTAACTGATGCGGGGAAGGAGGTACTTGCGACAGTTGCGGATATCGACCTAAAGGTGACGAGTAAAATGACTCAAGGGCTGAGTGATGAGCAGCAACTCGCTTTTGAGCAGACTGTATCCAAAATAATGGATAACTTGGGGAAGTAGAGCGAACTTCGAGTTGTGTAAATTCGCTCGCAGTATCTATCAGTTCTGAAACTTAACTTGATTTTGGATCATCATGGATTAAAAAGGCCTCTACAAGCATCATACTTGTTGCAGGCCTTTTGCTTTTTAGCAAAAAATGGAGTGATCAACTCATTGCTTTAATTTCTTGCTCTACATCTTTAAGCACAGCTTGTGGCGATGCTAAGTATTTAGAGTGATCAATAAAAATGGCATTGTCATTGAAAACCATCACCAGTGCCGGAAAGCTCTGAGTACCTAACACCTGCTGGATTTCTGCAATATCTTCAAGTGTTTGTTCAGCGTCTAGACTAAGCTCATTTTTAAATACCTTGCCTGATGGTGATAGCTTAAATTGCTCGGTAATCGTATTGAAGTTGTGCTTGCTATCTAGCGGATTTCCCTCAACAAAGTGAGCGTGTTGCAGGGCATTTAGTACATCCAGTTGTTTTTGCGGCTGCTTGGCTTGCAACCAACGCATAAAGTTAGCGGCTTTTATTGAGTTCTTCGGGCTGTTTACGTGTTGCAAATGCAGCTTGCCAAACTTCATCTGACTTGCCTTGATGACTGCATTAACCTGCTTTTCACCTGCGCAGTCTTTACCAATAAAGTGCGCTGTGTGCAGCAAATTAACCACCATTTTAGGGTATGCCGAATGTAACTCGTTAACGATTCGAGTCGCGGCGTAACTCCACGGGCAGTGGCTGTCGTAAACAAAATATAACTCAGTGCTCATTAGGAATGTTTCTTCAAAAAATAGGACTGGCGATCCTAGCGAGTTTAACGGTAATTCTCAAATAACATAGTGCAGCTTCTAACACCGCTTAGCTTTAAACATAGTGTAGCTTTCGCCACTTAAAGCCTTAGCACAACAAGTTTACTCTGACCCAAATGTTAATAAATGAGAGGTTTGAATTTTTATGTTCTAATTATTAGGCTAAAAACTAATTATTAATCTGGCTAGTAGATTAGGATTTAACAGTTTACTCTGACCCAACTTTAAGCTTCTAGCTCGGCGTCAGGGTCTGGTGCGCGCATCCTCTCCCACCATCGACTGTCGGCTACGATTTGACCTTGCTCGTCAACGGCTGGATATGGAATACGTTTACGGCGGCAGGCTTTGGCGTAAATAGGGTGGCCTTGTTCGAACAGCATGGTTTGGCAGTAGGCATCGTCAAGTTTGCGCTCGCCGTACATGCCTGCTAATTGGCGCTGGCGCTGAGCTTCATACATGATAAGCGCGCCAGCAACTGACACATTTAGTGATTGCACCATGCCAATCATGGGATGATGATGTGTTGGTCAGCTCCCGCAATGGCTTCTGGGCTGACGCCGTCGCGCTCATTACCAAGCAAGATGGCTGTTGGCTTGGTGTAGTCAATCTCACGAAAATCCACTGCGGTATCAGAGAAGGTTGTCGCAAGAATTTGCATATCTTGTGCTTTTAGCGCTTGCTTGGCGTCGCTAAAATCTGCGTGGCGCTTAGTCTTTACCCATTGCTGGCTGCCTGATGCGGTATTGCCCGATAACCACATTTCGTGATCTGGCCAAATCGCGTGAACCTGATGTATACCTACACTGTCTGCGGTGCGCACTACTGCAGCTACGTTATTCGCCTTGTGTACTTGGTCAAGGCAGACGGTTAAATCAACTTGACGATTATCAAGCATTTGATTGATGCGGGCGTAGCGTTCAGGACTCATGATTCTCTCTAAAGCGGATGTATAACAACAGGTATTAACTTAGGCGGTAAAGTCAGTACTGACTGTAGTTGCAGCTTTAGGCTCTGCTTCCAGCTATAGACAGTGCTTAAGACTGCGACTAAATTCGGCGGGCATTCTACGTTAAAACTGCATAAAACTCACCCATAAAAAATGCGGCTCGCATAGTTTTTGCACTAGTTTTTTGCACTAGTTATTGCACCATGTGAACCGCATTGCTGCTTTAGTTTGGGTTATTTGTTGTTTAAGTCATATCGACTGAGACACTAAGCCGCATCTAATTAACAAACTTTTGATTAACCCAAATCAGACTCTTTTTCGATAATGAGCTTTCTGTGCGGGAACGGGATCTCAATGTTGGCGTCATCTAGCGCCTTTTTGATTTGCTCAGGTACAGAGTAAAGAATGTCGAAGTAATGCTCTCCATGACAAAACGGACGAACCAGGAAGTCTACTGAGCTGTCGTTTAGCGTTTCGACTTCAACAAATGGCGCCGGGTCTTTTAGAATGTGCGGATGCGCAGCTAGTACGCTATCAATTACCTTGCGCACTTCTGCGGTATTTTCTTTGTATGCCACACCAAAATGCATATCGACACCACGAATATCATGGAACGAGTGGTTAACAATCTGAGCGCCCCAGATTTGGCTGTTAGGGATGATAATGTGTTGGTTATCGAAGGTTTTAAGTATGGTAGTGAATAAATCAATCTGTTGCACATTACCAAAACGGTCTGCCGCGCTAATGAAGTCGCCAACCTTATATGGGCGAAACATTAACAGCATTACGCCAGCGGCTAGGTTTGATAGCGTGCCTTGTAGCGCTAAACCTACCGCTAGACCTGCCGCACCGAGCAAGGCAACAATTGATGCGGTTTGCACGCCAAAGCGGTTTAGCACCGCAATGGCCACAAATGCCAGAATAATATACTTGGCAACACTGCCTAAAAAGCGAAATAAAGTATCATCAAGTCGTTCATACTTTTCGCCAATACGGAAAATGATGCTGCTGGCTTTATTTGCCAGGTATAAACCTACAACTAAAATGATTGCGGCGAGTAGCACATTGGTAGCGCCCTCAATCACCATAGGTAAGTACTGATTAATATCGATACTGTCTACATAGTCTTGCATGTGTTGCCTCCTGCAATAAGCCAATCGCTAATAAATTGGTATTAGTTTTAGCAAGTTAACATTGCTATTAAGTTAAACTGCACACAGCTTAGCACATGTCAGCAATAGCTGAACAAAGCAGCTTACTTAACAGTTTGATTTTATGGTGCGTTAACATTTGGGTCAGAGTAAACTTGCGGGTATGAACAGTGTTATTTCTATTGGCTTTCCGGCGTTAATCCATCGCATTGGTCGGGAGCAAGCACAAACCCTCAAACTAATCGCAGTCAATTTTAGCTGTGAGTTAAAACGCGTGCGCCGCTCTCGAAACTGGCAGTTGCAAGGCGAAGCGCATCAAGTGCAGGCAGTGCTTGAACACGTTCAAACTTTAGGTGACAGCTACAGTTATTTTACCACTCGACTTGCTAAGGCTATGGTGCCACATGCTGACAAGTTGGAGACAATCGAGGTTAAGTTAGTTAGATTGATTAACGCATCGCCCAATTTAACTCTGGCTGAACTGATTGCCATGACACAATGCACAGAGGCCCAAGCTCGCACTGCACGTTTTAATGCAGATTTTGATTAGTTAGCTACCAAAAAATACTGATTTAACACTGTCGTTTTCAGAGCATCTTGCAGTTTTTTTGAATCAAGACCTGTTTTAGGCTCCTTTTAGGCTTATCTGTCAGAGTTACCCTCAACTAGCCAGCGTTCATAGCTTGCCCTTTGAACAACATATGCGGTTTAACTCGTATCCCTTATCTAATTCTGTTTTCTTCAATGATTAGTGCTCGCTAAACATCTAAATGGATGCGATGCAGCGGAAACTGTAATTACATTGTATGTGTCGTGGTTTCAAACGGAGCTGGAGAATAAATAAGTTATTACTAATTTTGCTGGATTATTGGCCGTTTGAGTGGCAAGTTAAACCATAGCTTTAAGTTTTTACTCTATTTACAACATAAAAGCGGCCATGTACCTCTAGCTAGGTATGTGAAATCGTGCGTTTTGGTATTAACTTAAAAACAGTTGCTTGTATTTAGTCAGGTAAACAGCAATCAGTTTGATTAGCATTTCTGGCGGTGCAAGTTGGGGACAAGTGAAGGTTGAGGAGTACTTTACTGATGAGAACACAGTTAGAGGAAATAACAATAATATGGACTACCGCCTCCCTTTGCAGCAGATGCAGCATAATGTTGCCAATCACCCAGATCAAACCTGGCTACACCAGCCAGTAGATCGTCAATGGTATACCTACACCTGGAAGCAGGCTGACACTCAGGCGCGTAAAATTGCCCAGGGGTTATTGAGCCATGGCTTAGTTAAAGGTGACAAGGTTGCCATTATCGCTAAGAATTCTGCCGAGTGGTTTATTACCGACATGGCGATGATGATGGCTGGGTTAATTAGTGTGCCTATTTATCCAACCGCCAATGCCGACAACATTAAACATGTATTGAGCCATAGTGGTGCTAAGGCGATATTCGTTGGCAAGCTCGACAGTCAAGATGCGCTAGCGAGCGTGTTACCTGATGACATGCTAAGCATTGCTTTTCCATATCCGACCTTAAGTTGCAAAGCCAATTGGAATGACTGGTTGGCTCAATACGAGCCAATTTCAGAGCTACATGAAGCGCAAGCCGACGATATGTTTTCGCTTATTTATACCTCTGGCAGCACGGGTCTTGCCAAGGGTGTGATAGTGACTCATAAGAACGTAGCGTCATCGGCATGTAGCGCGGCTGAGTTGATGGCTGGGGAAGACAAAACACGCCTAATGTCTTACCTGCCATTGGCACATATTACCGAGCGCTGCGTGGTTGCTTTGCCATCGTTATATAAAGCCTGCGATATCTACTTTACCGAGTCCTTAGAGTACTTTATCGAAGATGTACGTTATGCCAAACCAACAAGTTTTATTTCGGTGCCGCGCTTATGGACTAAGTTCCAGTCACAAATTCTTGCAAAGGTGCCGAATAAAAAGCTGCAGTTTTTATTGAAACTGCCAGTAATGGGCAAGTTCGTCGCTAAGAAGATCCGTTCTCAGCTTGGGCTTGATGAAGCTAAATTATTTGGCTCAGGCAGTGCACCGATTTCGCCGGATGTACTGCGCTGGTATCACGCTTTAGGCATTAGCATTGGCGAAGGTTGGGGGATGACAGAAACTTCAGGTTTGTCTTGTGCCAATATGCCGTTTGATTATGACCATATCGGCACAATTGGCACTGCGCAGCCATGTGTGGAAATGAAACTCTCTGATGAAGGCGAAGTGCTTATTCGTGGTGACGCTGTTTTCAAAGAGTATTACAACAACCCAGAAGCTACCGCAGCAGCGTTTGAAGATGGCTGGTTTAAAACCGGTGATAAAGGTGAGATAACCGCTGATGGTAGTTGGAAGATCATTGGCCGTGTAAAGGAGCAATTTAAAACCAGTAAGGGTAAGTATGTTGCGCCGGTGCCGATTGAATCTAGCCTTGGCCGTAACCCTGATATTGAGCAGGTTTGTGTGATGGGGTGGGTCGTAGCCAGCCTATTGCGCTGGTGGTATTAGGTGAGGGAGCGGAGGCGACGATAGAGCGTGAAGCGTTGTCACAGCAGCTTAATGATACGCTTGCGTCAGTGAATAATGAGCTTGAGCCTCATCAAAAGCTTGATCATTTAATCGTGGTTGATGAGCCATGGAGCATTGAGAATGGGCTATTAACGCCAACTCTTAAGCTTAAACGTGAACAGCTTGAAGCGAGATTTAGTCATTACTTAACAGCCAATTTAGATGAGCAGTTAGTGTGGGAGAAAGCGTCTTAAGCAAGTCGTGCTAGAGCTAGACAGGTCGCGCTTTAGATAGCAAAAAATGCCGTGGATTTAGCTGTGAAATGCGCCGCGGCATTTTTTTGTTTTCAGCCCTAAACCACCTACTTCAGTAGGTGGTTATCATCGAGTAGGCTTTGCCTGTATTTCTGTTTACATGACATGTTAGGTTGAGCCTGCTATGTAATGATATTTAAAGCACGCAGCAAGCACATCCCCCCATTTGTTTTACTAGAAGGCTCAACGAAAATATCCATGTTTTCAAAGGCTTTAAATATCATCACTTATAGATGCTATTGAGAATACAAAACCACTGAAGCCCCCTTTTTAGGGGGCAACACAAAGCCACCTTCTTTAGAAGGTGGTCAGGTTAACTAGCGGCGTTTTTGCGGTGGCTCAGGAAGCTCATCTTCACTAAGCTTTCCGTTGCCATCTAAGTCTAGCTGTTCAAACTCTTCTAACAGTTTACCCTTTAGCTCATCTTGGGATAGCACGCCGTCGCCGTTGGTATCCATTTCTTCAAAGCTAGGTGGTTTTTGACCACGCTCTCTCGCTTCAATTGAGCTAATCGAAAGGGTAAATAGAGCTAGCAGTAGGCTGGTCATCACAAGTGTTCGTGTCATGGCTTATTCCTCTTGGGCAAGGGTATTTAAAGGGATAGCGGAAAGTTACAACGAAATTGTGCAGAGAGTATGGAGGCAATGAGTAGATAGCTAGTATTGGCGATAAAACCACTAGTTCGCGAGCTGCTTCAACTGACGTGTTTGTTAACTTCTTACTCTTGATATCTCCTTTTAAAAGCCCATTCGCTTCCAATTGAAAACAGCCATTTATAATCAAAGTTTGAATTTTAAGACGAGTGTCTGTAAACTCGATTTTAGTTTTAAGACGAGCGGTCATAAACTGGCTGTGAGTGAAATTAATCAGCTATTGAATTAAGCGGTGTTATGGCAAGACCACGTAAAAACGATCATTTAAAAGATGAGCTACTTGCAGCAGGCATGGAGCAATTATTGGCTCATGGTTACCACGGTACTGGGATTAAGCAAATCCTTGATTTAGTTGGCGTGCCAAAAGGATCTTTCTATAACTTCTTCGCAAGTAAAGAAGAGTTTGTGGCGCAAATCGTTATCCATTATGGCGCATTAGCCGCACAAGAGTATCGGGAGCTATCTGCAAACCATAGCCAACAGAGTGAGCTAGTTAAGTTGACGTTGACCTTTTACGACAAGGTACAAAAGCGCGTAGTCGATAACAACAATTGCGGCTGCCTCGTTGCGGCCATGGCGTCTGAAATTGCGCAATCGAGTGAACTTTGCCGCCAGGCGCTAATGCAGGTTGAGCAGCAATGGTTAGAGTCGCTTGCTGAGCAATTTATGCGTGCACAACAGCAAGGCGATGTCCGGGATGATATTGATGCTGATGCGCTTGCAAGACAGTTTTTTAACAGTTGGCAGGGCAGTTTGCTTGAGTATCAAATTAGTCAGGAGTGGCATTTAATATTCGACAGATTAGCCGTGCTGCTCACTCTTATTACCACACCTAAAGGGCTTGAACAGCTTGAGTCTTTGTCTTGGTTTAACCACAAATCTAACTAGGTTTAGTTAAGTGAAGTTTAGTTAAGTTTGTTTAAGTAAAGGAATATCCCATGAGTCAGTCATTATCTGCCGAGCAACTACAGCTAGATGCAAATGAATCGCCAAAGCTATTGGCATCACCGCTAGCTATAACTAACAGCGCATTGGTTAAAAATCGTATTTTTAAATCTGCTATGAGTGAGCAGTTAGGTGATAAAAACTTCTTGCCTAAACCGCAACTTGCTCATCTTTATAAGGTGTGGGCGCAAGGTGGCACAGGTTTGTTGATTACTGGCAACGTGATGATTGACCGCAGTGCTTTAGGTGAGCCAAACAACGTGGTGCTAGATAAAGATTCCGAAATCGAGCCATTTAAAAAGTGGGCGCAAGCTGGAACTGAGAACAACACTCAACTTTGGATGCAGTTAAATCATCCAGGCAAGCAGTCGCCAAAGTACTTAAGTCCTGAGCCTGTTGCGCCGTCGGTGGTGCCTTTGGCTAAAGCTCTACAATCTGGGTTCAACACGCCAAAAGCACTAAGTGATGAAGAGATTGTTGCCATTATCGAGCGTTTTGCGGTTGCGGCGGCGCGAGCGAAAGAAGCCGGCTTTACTGGCGTGCAGATCCACGGCGCTCATGGTTATCTGGTAAGTCAGTTTTTATCGCCACATCACAATCGCCGTGAAGATAAATGGGGCGGCAGTCTGGAAAATCGCATGCGCTTTGTGCGCGAAGTTTATAAAGCCATTCGCAGTAAAGTGGGTGAGTCATTCCCAATTGGCATCAAATTAAACTCGGCTGATTTTCAAAAAGGCGGCTTTAGTGAAGAAGACTCAATGCAGGTGATGAAAGCGCTGCAAGATGATGGCATAAATTTAATTGAAGTGTCTGGCGGAAATTACGAAAACCCAAGCATGATGGGCGCGCGGGTAAAAAACTCGACGGCCGCACGTGAAGCATACTTTCTAGATTATGCGGAAAAAGCCCGAAAGCTGTTATCGATCCCTTTGGTCGTAACAGGTGGCTTTCGCTCCGCGCGGGCAATGGAAAGTGCGTTAACCACGCAGGCGACTGACATGGTGGGGATAGCAAGGCCGTTGTCAGTAGACCCAGACTTATCCAATAAACTGATCGCTGATATCAATCATAAAATTAGCTTGAAGCCGCTTAGCACTGGCGTTAAGGCGCTGGACTTTATGGCGATGCTCAATATTACTTGGTATGAGCAGCAGCTAAGTCTAATCGGTCATGGTAAGTCGCCTAAGCCAAACATGAGTGCCTGGATTTCGGTCCTGCGCACGTTCGCCAGTATGGGCACAACCGCATTTAAAAAGCGTCGTGCTTAAATAACCTCAACTCGGGATAATAAATCGGTTTCTAACGGCTATTTTTGCTTATTGCTGCGTTGAAGCTACTTGCAATAGGCTAGCTATTGACGCGTAGCTTCGCCTTGAACTAAACAAAACTACCTCGTTAGAAACTTCATACGAGGTATAACTCTGCAATAGAGAATCATTGGCACTTCCTTATCCCAAGTTCAGGTTAAATAAATTTCCAGCAAGTATGTAGCAAACACCTCAAACTGGGTCATAGTAAAACTTACTCTGACCCAATTTTTACACCCTGTCTTTAGATTCAAAATCTGTACTTTTAACATCACATTAGAAACTGTTGATGTACGTCAATAGCTAGCTACTTATCAGGTGGTAGGGTGGAGTTAACCTTCATCTAAAGCTGAGCTAAGCAATGTCTGATGCGAATTTGATTAAGCTATTAAAAGTCGTCATTTGTTGTGGCTTATGCTTGATTATGCTCGGAATTTATCTGCATAACTGGAATCATACCATTGAGGCGATGGGTGTTAAGGGGATTATCATCAGCGCCATGTGTGTGGCTATCGGTATGGCAATGTCGCTGCCAACTAAAATGTATCTGACATTTATTCTAGTAAAGCGTGAAGCGGAAAATAACCTACAAGATAAATGACTCTTTCTGCTTACATTGCCCACAATACCTATTGGAATGTAACCAAACTACATTTTTAACATGCGATAATTCAATAGTTTAGCTGTTTACTCTGACCCAATTTTATTTATTGGCTAGTTAACTGGCTATCGCTGTTGTTATTAGTGTTGGTTAGCTTGTGATTTGTAAGAAAGCCACATTTTTCTCTGTATATATCTCAATGACTTACAGGTTTACTCTGACCCAATTTGTTGGTTTTAGTGGTGGTTTGGGTGGCTGTTGGGGATTCTTTTGTAATTAACCCAAGACTAATGGCTGAAAAACACCGATAATTCACCCTAATTTGATTCTATCGGCTGCTTGGTTTGTGAGTGGTTGTGTCTATTTGGGTGTAAGTAATGGAAATTAAAGTAAACTTTCTTGATAACTTAAGGCTTGAGGCTAAGTTTGACGATTTTACGGTAACGGCTGATCAGCCTATTCGCTACAAGGGTGATGGCTCTGCGCCTAGTCCGTTTGATTATTTCCTTGCTTCATCGGCATTGTGCGCGGCTTATTTTATTAAGGTGTATTGTAAGGCGCGTGATATTTCTACCGATAATATTCGCCTGTCGCAGAACAACATTGTTGACCCGGAAGACCGCTATAACCAAATCTTTCAAATCCAAGTAGAGCTGCCAGAAGACATTTCTGAAAAAGACCGTCAAGGCATTTTGCGCTCGGTTGAGCGTTGCACCGTTAAAAAGGTGGTGCAAACAGGCCCAGAGTTTAAGATTGAAACTGTTGAAAGCTTGGATGCTGACGCTAACGCCATGCTTATGGGACAAGCTGATGGCGACAGCAGTACTTATATTCTCGGTAAAGACCTACCGCTTGAGAAAACCATCGAGAACATGACTGGCATGCTTGCCGATTTGGGCATGAAGATTGAAGTATCTTCATGGCGCAATATTGTGCCAAACGTTTGGTCGCTGCATATTCGCGACTCAGCGTCGCCGCTGTGTTTTACCAATGGTAAAGGTGCAAGTAAAGAAAGTGCGCTGTGCTCTGCTCTAGGTGAGTTTATCGAGCGTTTAAATAACAACTTCTTCTATAACGATTGGTATCTGGGAACTGAAATTGCCAATAGTGAGTTTGTACACTATCCAAACGAGAAGTGGTTTGAGCTTGAGCAAGATGATGCTTTGCCTCAAGGTCTGCTAGATGAATACACGTTAGAAATTTATAACCCTGATGATGAGCTTTGTGGCTCGCACTTAATTGACACCAACTCGGGCAATGTTGAGCGCGGTATTTGTGCTATTCCTTATACTCGCCACAGCGACGGCGAGACGGTTTACTTCCCGCAAAATTTGATTGAAAACCTGTTTCTCAGTAACGGCATGAGTGCTGGTAATAATATTAAAGAAGCGCAAGTGCAGTGCTTGTCAGAGATTTTTGAGCGTGCGGTTAAGCGCCAAATCATTGAGCAAGAAATTGTGCTGCCAGATGTGCCTGCTGAGGTGCTAGCCAAGTATCCCGCTATTGTTGCAGGTATTGAAGGGCTTGAAGCGCAGGGATTCCCGATTGTGGTTAAAGACGCCTCTCTTGGCGGGCAGTTTCCTGTGATGTGTGTGACCTTGATGAACCCGAAAACAGGCGGAGTATTCGCTTCATTTGGTGCTCACCCAAGCTTTGAAGTTGCGCTTGAGCGCAGCTTAACCGAGCTGCTGCAAGGTCGCAGTTTTGAGGGATTAAATGATGTGCCTAAGCCAACATTTAATAGTCTGGAAGTGAGCGAGCCTGAGAACTTTGTTGAGCACTTTATTGATTCAACTGGCACCATTTCGTGGCGCTTCTTTAGCGCTAAGCACGACTATGAATTTGTTGAATGGGATTTCTCTGGCACCACAGATGAAGAAGCTGAGTGCTTATTTGCGATAATGGCTGAGATTGGCAAAGAGGTGTACAGCGCCGAGTTTACTCAGTTAGGTGCCAGTGCGGTGCGTATGCTAGTGCCTGATTACTCGGAAGTTTATGGCGTGGATGATCTTATTTGGGATAACACCAATAAGGCGTTGAATTATCGTGAAGATATTTTGAATCTGCACCGTTTGTCAGATGATGAACTTGCTGAATTGGTAGAGCGTTTAGAAGACTCACAGCTTGATAACTACACAGATATTAAAACTCTAATCGGCATCGTATTTGATGAAAATACCGTTTGGGGGCAGCTGACCATCATTGAACTTAAAATCTTGATTTACCTTGCGTTGGGTGCATTAGAAGAAGCGCAAGAGTTAGTTGGTGACTTCTTGCAGTTTAACGACAACACGGTTGAGCGTGGTCTATTTTATCAAGCGATGAATGTGGTGCTTGAGGTTGCCATTGACGATGAGTTGGAGATTGAAGATTACCTTACTAGCTTTACCCGCATGTTTGGTGAGCAAGTAATTGACGCTGTTATTGGCTCGGTTAACGGTGATGTACGTTTCCATGGGTTAACTGAAACCAGCATGGAGCTAGAAGGTATTGAGCCGCACTTACGCTTAATTGAAAGCTACAAGAAACTACACCAGGCTCGTAAGAGCTAAGGGACATCTCTAAAGCTTCACGTTAAGGGTTAACGATATGTGTTAACTCACTTTGAACAACCAAAAGCGGACGCGATTAGCGTCCGTTTTTGGTTGAAGCATAGGTTAACCGCATATTTAGCTCTTACACGTTAGACAAACATAACCCCAGTATTAATAGATGTTTGAGCGATATTTGAGCGAATCAAAACGAGAGTTTGAAATAGCCTTTATTTGTCTGTAACAATTTGTTAACTTCTTTTCTGCGCTTGATAACAATAACAATAAAGGTGTCGCATGATTAAGAAGACCTTAAAGTGGTTTGGACTAGGTACTGTTGGATTAACGGCTGTTGCAGCAAGTTTTGCTGCCCACGAGTGGTATGCCGAAAAGCCAGTATTTTTTAGGGCCTTCTTAGATCGCGAACTGGTTAAAATGGCTATTGAAAGTCCTGAAACCCTCACCTCATTGGGCGTACTGGAGTCTGTTGGTATTAACGGTCACAACGCTCATCTTGATGATGTTGACCCGCAAAAAGATGAAGAGCTGTTCGTAAAAGCCGCTAAGTTCAAGCGAACCTTGGTGCAATATGACGATAGTAGCCTAAACACCAATGAGCAATTCTCCAAGCAAATCGCCTTATATCTGCTTGATACTCTCGCAGCTTATGAGCCATATAAACACCATAATTACCCAGCTAATCAAATGTTTGGCGTGCAAAGCGGCTTCCCGAGTTTTATGCAGGCGCAACATGCGATTACCTCAGTGACCGACGCGAATAACTATCTGTCGCGTCTAGCTGAAGTTGAGCGCAAATTTGGTCAATATGTTCATGGCCTACAAATTAGAGAAAACAAAGGCATTATCCCGCCAAGGTTTGTTATCGACCGGGTACTAGATGAAATGATTGCCTTTGTTGATACCCCAGCGGATGAAAATATTCTTTATACCTCGTTTAAAGAAAAGCTCGACAAACTAAGCGAGATTGACCGCACTGAGTATCAAACGCTACTGGCAAAGGCGCAAATTGCGATTAATGAGTCGGTTTATCCTGCCTATGACTTGTTTATTACTTATTTCAGTGGTCTAAGAAACAAAGCAGGCGATGATCACGGCTACTGGCATTTACCCGATGGTGACAAAGCCTATGATGTGGCACTGCGATTTTTCACCACTACCGACTACAGCGCTGAACAAATTCACCAATTGGGTTTGCAGGAAGTGGCGCGTATTCATCAAGAAATGCTTAGTTTATTTGAACAAGAAGGTGTCGATACCAGTAACGGTTATTTGGCTGCAATGAAGGAATATTCTGCGCGCCCTGAGTTTTATTACAGCGACAGCGACGAAGGACGTGAGCAAATCCTTAAGGATTATCAAAAAATCTTAGATGAAATAGACCAGGGCTTAGCCGCAAGCTTTAACATTCGCCCTAAGGCTGGAATGGAAGTGGTTCGCATACCTGAGTTTAAAGAGAAAACCTCACCTGGTGCATATTATCAAGGCCCGTCAATGGATGGCTCTCGCCCTGGGCGCTTTTTCGCTAACCTTTACGATATAAAGGCTACGCCAAAATACAGTATGCGCACATTGGCTTACCATGAGGGCATACCTGGCCATCATTTTCAGGTCGCTATTGCGATGGAGCTGGAAGGCATGCCGTTTTTACGCCGCTTTGCACCATTTACGGCTTATACCGAAGGTTGGGCCTTGTATGCTGAGCGTCTTGCTTATGAGCAAGGGTTTGTCAAAACACCAGCGGATAATATAGGTCGCTTAGCTGATGAGCTTTTACGTGCAGTGCGCTTGGTGGTGGACACTGGTATACATGCTAAGCGTTGGACTCGTGAACAAGCCATTGACTATATGGCGAGTAACACAGGGCGGGTGCATAGTGACGTAGTTTCTGAAATTGAGCGTTATATTGTAATGCCGGGGCAGGCGACCTCATATAAAGTTGGCATGATCAAAATTTTGGAGTTACGAGAAAAAGCTAAGCAGGCTTTAGGTGACAAGTTTGATATTCGTGATTTTCATGACGCGGTGCTAAAAAATGGTCCTATGCCATTGGATATTCTAGAGCAGGTGATTGATGGCTATATTGATGATGCGCGCAATTACCGCCTAGCTTCTCAAGCAGAGGCTGTCACGCTCTAAATTTTTTACTGCGTACACTACAAGCGCCCTATGCCAGTGAGCTAGGGCGTTTTCGTATGCGCTTTACTCAAAACCTAATTCATAGAGCAAATCCTGAGTGCAAATGCGAGATCTGCGAGTTTGATCATCCTACATGGATATTTAAAATGTTGAATATATGAAAAATCAGATATAACATTGTTCGTATGTAAGTTAGTTCTATGATGAGAGAGTGAACGATGGGAATTTTTGAGCGCTATTTGTCTTTATGGGTTGGGCTAAGTATTGCCCTTGGCGTCGCACTTGGCTTGTGGCAACCACAGGTATTTGAGGTTATTGCTACGCTTGAGGTTGCCAGTGTTAATCTGGTGGTTGCTGTTTTCATATGGGTGATGATTTACCCAATGATGGTACAGATAGATTTTGCCGCAGTGAAAGATGTGCGCAAAAATCCACAAGGTTTAATCCTTACCTTAGTGATTAATTGGTTAATCAAACCTTTCACCATGGCGGCGTTAGGCTGGTTGTTCTTCAAGGTGCTGTTTATTGACTTTGTCGACCCAGAGTCTGCACAAGAGTACATAGCAGGCATGATTTTGCTTGGGGTAGCACCTTGTACTGCTATGGTATTTGTGTGGTCCCAGCTCACTAAGGGCGACCCTAACTATACCTTGGTACAAGTGTCGGTGAACGACGTGATTATGGTTTTTGCATTTGCGCCAATCACAGCCTTGTTACTGGGGGTGAGTGATATTCAAGTCCCTTGGGAGACCCTGCTAGTTTCGGTCGTTTTATACGTGCTTTTACCACTCATTGCTGGCGTGATTACCCGCAAAAAGCTTAATGCTAAAGGTTCGCAAGGGCTGGATGTGCTGCTGTCGACATTAAAGCCTTGGTCTATGGTAGGTTTACTTGCCACTGTGGTGCTGCTATTTGGTTTTCAAGCCAATACCATTGTGAGTCAGCCACAAACCATCGCCTTAATTGCAGTGCCGCTAGTGCTACAAACTTATGGTATTTTTATCATCGCTTATCTGGCTGCAAAGTGGATGAAGCTGCCTCATAATATTGCTGCGCCATCGAGCTTGATTGGCACATCTAACTTCTTTGAGCTTGCTGTTGCGGTTGCCATTTCGTTATTTGGTCTACATTCAGGTGCAGCACTCGCAACGGTAGTCGGTGTATTAGTTGAGGTGCCGGTGATGTTATCACTTGTGGCAATAGTGAATCGCAGCAAAAATTGGTTTAATCAGGCATAGCATTTATCAAAAGGGGTTAGCATTTGGTTAGCCCTTTAAATGGATTTAGGAGTCAACATGATCACTCACCCTTACGATGCACTCAAGTTAGACAATGGCGCGCAGCTTATTTTTACCCCGTGCCCTGGCACCAAAGGCAGTAGTATTGATGATTCGGTGGCAACACTTAAGCAAGCTGGCGCTGATGTGCTGTTAACCCTGATGTTTGATAAAGAGATGGCTGAAAACAATGCCAGCGATCTGGCCGCTGTTTGTTACGCCAACGAAATGAACTGGCTGCAACTACCTATAGCTGATGATGCCGCGCCTGGACAGGAGTTCGAAACCGCCTGGGAGCAACATAAAGATGCGATCGTGTCTGTGCTGAATAAGCAAGGGAGTGTTGCCGTGCATTGCAAAGGTGGCTCAGGGCGTACTGGTCTAGTTATTGGTATCATTTTACGGGCATTAGGCTTACCACGCGATGAGGTGGTTAAGCAGGTTCAAGCACTGCGCCCCAAAGCGTTAAAACACCCAGTGCAATTAGCGTACTTTTTGAAGTACTAGTTGAAGTTTTAGTTGAAGTATTGGCTGCAGAATTGTCATAAAGCCTTAGTCGTGCCGTTAGTGGATACTAACGGCATTTTTATTTTCAGCCAAAAACCACTTACTTCAGTAGGTGGTTATCATTCGATTTGGCTTTGCCTGTAAATTCTAGTGTTTTCCATATCTGGCAGCTTTGATTGTTTGCTCACGTCGCAATGACATCTAAAGCACGCAGCAATCACTTCCATGTGTGCTCGACAAAAACATCCATGTTTTCAAAGGCTTTAGATGTCATTACAACTCTAGCTTATAGTTTCAATCGGTGAAGCTAGGCTCCCTTTTAGGGAGCTCACACAAAGCCACCTTCTTCAGAAGGTGGTAATTTACTGCGTTAAGCTGATTTTGATGAGCGCTTTTTACAGGTGTTTTGCTCTAGAGGTACTCACTGGACGCAAATATTAAATATCGATAAATATATTTTATTAATGAGATAGATTTATTTGGTTATTTTTATTGTTTGAGGCTTGTGTACTAGGACCTATTGATCTTTGCTGATTAGAATTTGTTCGAATTAAAAGCACTTTAATCGCGACGCGAGCGATGACGTCTAGTCACCTAAACCTATTGATTTTAACAACAGGGCTCGCAACAAACTGAGCTTTTTGCTAAGAGCGTAGGTGCTTTTAAACGAACCTTTCAGGCAGCGCTTGTTGTCATTTCTACTGCGTTAACGACTTATCATGTGGAACAACCACACATCAAAGTCGTTGCCTTGTATAAATTTCCAACAAGCTGCTGCAAAAATAATCTTGAAAGATCAATAGGTCCTAACCTCGAACATAAGGGAACAAGGTTAATGCATCTTGAACTAGTTGAGTTTTATGGCTCTTCGCTAGATAAATCGCATAGATATCACGTTTAAATTCTGGTGCACCGTCGACTATGTGTAGCTTGCCTTTTCTCAAGTGCTCAAAGCACATTTGCTTGGGCAGATACGCACAGCCGGAGGCTTCTAGGATAAAGTTCAACGCGATTCGAGGTTGACTCATATTGTGGCTAATAATGTTTACGTCACTATAGTTTCGCATGATCTGGCTGTTCACCGCTTCCCATAGTCAACCATAATCATATTTTCTAGCTCATTTGTAGTGATGTCTTTCTCTGTCGAGACTAGCTGCAGCGGTACACTAGCTACTTTTTCGCTAACAATATCTTCCATGAATGGCGGTTCGAATAAGAAGGCGATATCGATAAGTCGACTGATGATTTGCTTTCTAAGCTCTAGTGGCGAGTAGGTATGGGTGTGAAGATGTACATCGTCGAGATTACGATGAATTTTTTGCAGCCAATCTTGCAATACGATATCCCAAATAGACATCATGGAGCCGACAAATAGCTGCTGTGAGCTATCCTGTGTTACTCCTACGTCATGCTTTAGTTTCTGCCACATCATCACCATTTCATTAGCATGCTTCACCAGTCTGTGCCCTTCGGCAGTGAGCTTTAAACGTTTTTGGGTACGGTCAAATAGCAGTACACCCAGCTCTTCTTCAAGTTGTTTGATTCGGCTACTAATTGCGGCCTGAGTTAGGTAAAGGTTTTCCGCAGCCACTCTGACATGCAAGGTTTGGCTCACTTCTAAGAAGGTGGTCAGTAGCTCAATCTTCACGGGTTCAACCCTCTAGTTTGATAAAAAAAATCTATTATATAGTGCAGTTTATTTTGATTTCCTTTTCAAACTTATTCAACTAATTTTCTTCCCATCAAAACTGAGCATCACACGTCGGCATCAAGCATTGGCTTAAAAAATTGATGTGGCTGTACCAAAGGGGGGAAAGCAAATGAAAATCGCAATTTTATCTAGAAACGAAAACCTATATTCAACTCGTCGTTTAAAAGAAGCCTGCATAGCGCGTGGTCATGAAGTTGATGTTATCGATACTTTGCATTGCTATATGGATATCACGAGCAGTCGTCCAGCGGTGCGTTATCACGGCGAAGAGCTGCCTCAGTACGATGCCATTATTCCACGTATTGGTGCCTCGGTGACCTTCTATGGCACTGCTGTCGCCAGACAGTTTGAAATGATGGGTACCTTTAACATTAATGAGTCGGTAGCCATTAGCCGTTCGCGCGATAAATTACGCTCACTGCAGCTATTATCACGTAAAGGGATAGGGTTGCCACGCACAGGTTTCGCAAGCAGACCAGACAACATTAAAGACTTGATTAAAAATGTAGGCGGCGCACCGCTGGTAATTAAGCTGCTAGAGGGCACTCAAGGCATTGGTGTGGTGCTGGCTGATACAGCCAAGGCAGCAGAAAGCATTATTGAAGCCTTTATGGGTGTAAGAGCCAATATTTTAGTGCAAGAGTACATCAAAGAAGCTGGCGGGGCAGATATTCGCTGCTTAGTGGTTGGCGGTCGAGTTGTCGCGGCAATGAAGCGTCAAGGCGCTGAAGGTGAGTTTAGATCTAACTTACATCGAGGTGGTAGCGCTGAAATCGTTAAGTTGACTAAAGAAGAGCGCGCAACGGCAATCAAGGCGGCAAAAGCGATGGGACTCAACTTTTGTGGCGTTGACTTACTGCGCTCTCACAATGGCCCTATGGTGATGGAAGTGAACTCTTCGCCAGGTCTTGAAGGTATTGAAGCTGCAACAGGCTTAGATGTGGCGGGTAAGGTGATTGAGTTTTTGGAAAACAACGCCAAATTCAATGCCACCAAAACTAAAGGGCGAGGTTAGGTACGAGTTATGAAAAAAGTTATCGATAGCTTAATCATTGGCGAGCACACTATTTTACCTGGGCAGACTAAGAAAATTGATTTGCCAGTAGCTAAGCTATATACGGACGCTGACGTGCATTTGCCAATTTATATCATTCGCGGCAAAAAGCCGGGACCAACGATGTTTGTGAGTGCTGCAGTACATGGTGATGAGTTAAATGGCATCGAAATTATTCGCCGTTTAATTAACCTTAAGGGTTTTAAGATCTCGGCAGGCACTTTGATTGCTGTGCCTATGGTCAATGTTTACGGCGTGGTCAACCAAAGCCGCTATATGCCAGATAGAAGAGATTTAAACCGTAGTTTTCCTGGCTCGGCAAAAGGCTCATTGGCTGCGCGAGTAGCGAATAAATTCCTTAAGGAAGTGGTGAGCCATTGCGACTATGGCATTGATTTGCATACTGGTGCGATTCATCGTTCTAATCTGCCGCAAATACGCGCCCATTTGCAGGATGAGCAAACCCTAGCGCTTGCCAAAGCCTTTGGCGTGCCAGTGATTTTGAACTCCGAGATTATTGATGGTTCATTGCGCGATGCTGCGGTAGAAAATGGCACCCGAGTGCTACTTTATGAGGCCGGTGAAGCGCTACGGTTTGACGAATACTCAATTCGTGCCGGGATCCAAGGCATTGTAAACGTGTTAAGGCACTTAAACATGATGCCCAAGGGGCGAGCGCGTAAAGGGGTCGTGAACCAGTTTGTTGCCAACAATAGCGGCTGGGTAAGAGCGACTAGCAGCGGTATTGTTAGCCACCATTTTGAATTGGGCGACCAAGTGAAAAAAGGCGATGTACTTGCAGACATTGGCAGTCCTTATGGCGAGCGACTAGGTCAAGTGCTTGCTAACAAAAGTGGGGTCATTATCGGTAAGCAAAACATTCCGCTAGTGCAAGAGGGTGAGGCTATGTATCACATCGCTTATTTTAAAGAAGATGATGAACACATTGCCGAGCATATTGAGATCGCAGAAGAGTTAGTTAACAAGATTGATACTAACGAGGGCTTGTTATGAATGGCCGTATGATTATTGGACATATCGAAAATATCGAGTTGCCAGAGCTTGGGATTAAACAGTTAACGGTAAGGGTTGATACCGGCGCGCAAACGTCGTCGTTACATGTCGATAATATTCAGCGTACGCATATTGGGCACAAGCCTGCGGTGTCGTTTGATATTCACCCAGAAATCCACAACGTGGATAAAACTGTGCCCTGCACTGCGTTGTTGCATGATATTCGCAAAGTGAAGTCTTCGAACGGCTTAAGTGAGCAGCGTTATGTCATCAAAACACCAGCGGTGTTAGGGGCACATAAATGGGATATTGAAATTACCCTGACAGATAGATCAGATATGACTTATCTGATGCTACTAGGTAGACAGGCATTAGGTGAGCATTTTTATATGGATGCGGCAAACGCGTTTATTGCATCTCAGGTTTAAGTCTTGTGATGTTTGGAGGGAGTCATGTTAGAGCAAATTAAATACTGGTTGACTTACCCCTTGTTTACGTTCAATGAGCGAGTGATAAGGGTAATGGAGGTGCTAGCAGTACCATTGTGGTTACTGTTAAGTATATGGTTAGCCCACTATTTTATATCAAAGTTAGGGGACAGATTACGTAGCAAAAACAAAGACCCTAATATTGTTCACTTGGTCCAGCGCCTGCTATACATTGTCGCGTTAGCTGTGATTTTTATCACTACGCTTTCCATGTTGAATGTCCCTATAACTGCGTTTGCTTTTTTATCTGGTGCTATCGCTATAGGCTTTGGTTTTGGTGCGCAAAATATCATTAACAACTTTATTAGTGGTTGGATATTAATGGGTGAAAAACCAATTCGAATTGGTGACTTTTTAGAAGTAGAGGGCGTTAAGGGAATAGTAGAAGAAATTAACACTCGCTCGACCCGTGTTCGCCGTGTTGATGGGGTGCACATGTTGATCCCAAATTCGAAGTTGCTTGAGAATACCGTTATCAATTGGACGCTTAGAGATAAGTTGATTAGAGGAACGGTTTCAGTAGGTGTAGCTTATGGCAGTGATTGCTCAAAGGTCAGAGATATTATCTTATCTGTCGCCAACGAACAGCCTGAAACGTTAGAAGACAGTGGTAAAGAGCCTCAAGTGTTCTTTCAAGACTTTGGCGACAATGCTTTAGTGTTCGAGGTGTATTTTTGGATAAACTCGCAGGTAGAAGGTGGGCTGCGCCGCGTGGCAAGCAATATCCGATTTGATCTAGATAAAGCATTTAATAATCAAGGCGTAACTGTTGCATTTCCACAACGTGATGTACATTTAGATGGCACCTTGAATATTATCAGTAAAGCTTAGGGTCTGTTGAAAAGGAGTTTATGCATGCATGATTTTATCGTTGAAGCTTGGCAAGTGGATGATGTTGAAAATCCTTTTGCACTGACTTCTAATCAACAGCTAGCCGACCGAGGTTATTGGTTGCACTGTAATCGAGGCTCACCCTTGTTTGAGCAATGGCTTACAGATGAAGGTGTTGACGAGTCAGTTAGGGAGTCTTTGCTTGCGAGTGACACGCGTCCGCGATTTCAGCAGATAGGTAAAAATAGCTTTTTCTTGAATTTACGCGGGGTCAATCTAAATAAAGGGAAAGAGCCTGACGACATGTTAACCGTCAGGTTACTTTATTCGCCGCAGCGGGTGATTACTTGTAGCCAGCAACGTTCTAGAGCGATTGAGTCGTTAGTTAACGCACTTAAGCGAGGAGAGGGGCCTCAGAGTATTGAGGGGCTAATTATTGAGTTGTTATCGCAACTTAATGACAAAATAGACTCCGTTATTGAACCGATAGAGGCCTTTATTGAGAGTCAAGACATAGATACTTTCTCGAAAGAACAAGTATCAGAAATTAGTTTGCAACATCGAAAACTACTGCGACTAAACCGATTTTTGAAACCCCAAGGCTACGCTTTATCTGCATTAGCTAAGAATCAAATTACTACGTTTGAAGCGCATCAAGTGTCCTTAGCAACCCAATTAGATACTTTGCAGAGAATTGTCGATACTATCGATTTTTTCATTGCCCAAATTGAAGTAATCAATAACCGTATCGCTCACCTGAATAGTGAGGTGATGAATCGAAATACCTATTTGTTGTCTATTATTGCAGGTGTGTTTTTGCCGCTAGGTTTCTTGACTGGATTATTTGGTATCAATATTGGTGGTATGCCTGGCGTGGAAAACAGCAGTGCGTTCTATTGGTTTTGTGGTGCGTTAACGGGTATTGGTTTGTTTGAAGTCTACCTTTTTAGGCGGCTAAAGTTTTTGTAATGTGCTAGATAAAACAGCTCTTGCGTTAACTAATTTAAGCTTAGTCATACGAAATAGGCGTTTTTATCAGCTGCTTCTTATAGGTTTATCTTAATTGGTTGATAACTTCAGTGATTACGCTAACGATCTGTCTTTATTTCAATGTTTTTTATTAATAAAGGTGACGGAAGAGGTATTTTCATAGCAGGTGTATCTAGTATAAGTTAGCCTATAGATAGAGATAAAACACTGCTCTCAGAAGCTAGTTAGCGAGGTGTCATTGAAACAATTTTTTGAAGGCCCAGATCCCGCTCTACCAATTGAAATTAACCAAATCAGAATTTTGATTGTGGTTGGCATTATACTGATCGCGGGTTTTATGTCGGCGGATCTTCATGTGATCCCAGCCGCTATCCACGATAGCTATTTTTTCACCCGTGTTGGGGTGCAAATCCCGCTGTGTCTACTGTTTCTTGTTGCGAGCTTCCATTCCAGTTTTAAACGTTACTACTACCCGCTAGTCACTTTCATTATGGTGCTTATTGCATATACCAATATGTGGTTTGTTGACCTTGTGTGGCATAAGGAAAATATTTCATTTGCTTATGAGGGTACTGTTTTATATAGCTTTTTTGCTATGTTTATTTTGCGGCTCAGTTTTAAATATTCAGTCATTTACGCCGCACTGGTGAGTGGCGCTTTTGTATTTTTAGTTGGTCACAGCGAAGTTTATGGCGACCATGCTTTTCTCAATGTTGGCTTTGTACTGACGTCATTACTCGTGTGTTTAATTGGCGTATTGCAAATTGAGCAAGCGCAGAAAAAGTTAATTGCTGCTAATGAGCGCCTAACAGAGTTGAGTAAAATAGACCCGCTGACAGAGCTTTATAATCGCCGTACCTACAAAGCACTGTTCAACAGTTTATTGTCGCTACATAAACGTACTAACGGCAGCGTGTGTGTGTTCATTGTCGATCTTGACCACTTTAAACGCTACAACGATCATTATGGCCATCTTGCAGGTGATGCCATCATTCAGCAGCAGGCTAAATTTTTAAAGCAAATCTTTAAGCGTGATTCTGATGTCGTCGCACGTTATGGCGGTGAAGAGTTCATTATTGCCACTTTTGGTAATGATGAAGAATACTGCCGCGGACTTGCGCAGCGGATTATTGAATGTTGGCACCAGGACCCTTATCCTCACGTGCAAAGTCAATTTGGCCAGGTAACATGCTCTGTAGGCTGGTATTTAACTAATGCCAACAATATAGATACTGAGAAAGACATTGTCTCTAAAGCCGATGATGCTATGTACCAGGCTAAGCGCTCAGGTCGAAATCAATTTATGCAGCACCATGAATAAGCGATATAATAGCGCCATCGTGTTATGAAAAGCCGTTGTTAATCTGGCTTGCAGAATCTTGATTGAGAGAACTGATGAATTTTGATGAAAATGTAATTGAAGACCTTGCTGAATTAGAGCGTTTTATCTTAATGATAGAAAGCGGCGTGCTGGGTTTAGAAGGTGTAGCGGGTATTGGCATGGCTACGAGCAATGCTGATGGACGTCATTTTGTTGCTGTGTTTGGTGATGGTCATAAGCTGCTATTAGGCCGTTGGGTTAGTGATGAAGTATTTGCTAATGGTAAAGACATGGTGCAAAACGGTATTAAAAAGCAGTAGCTTAGTATTTTTTATCCATAATAAGCGTGAATGAGCAGCCCAAGTGGCTGCTTTTTTGTGGCTGTTTATCGGCAGTTGAAGCCAGGGTGAGCGCATGAGTCATTAATTATTAGCCATACACTAAGGGTTAAAGAACTTTGATTGCGCAAGACGCCGTAAAATCATCCCTGATGGCTCCGCTTTAGCATCCTTGCTAAAGAGGCTTGCTTACTCAAAGCTCATTAATCCCGAAAAAATGCGCGACAATTGTTCATGATATTACCCTGCAGGTGAAGCAACTTGAGACGATAAAATAGCATTTTTGTGGTGTTTTTTGGCCATAATAAATGGATTTAATAGACCTTATGTTCGGTTGCTTGCATACGTATCATGCCCTCATTCGCTTAACGCGAGTTTGCATTAAGACTCAATTTGGGAGTTAGCAGCTGCAGCGTTAATCACCAACAGTTATCAGTCGCTTTCGTTATAGATAACACTTCAGCGGCATTGGATTGGAGTAATAAGTATGACGCACCCAATTATTCAAGATTTAAACTTCCGTTACACAGCGAAAAAGTATGATTCAAGCAAGCGCATTTCTGCTGAAGATATTACCGTGATTAAAGAAGCGATTCGTTTATCTGCTTCTTCTATTAACTCGCAGCCATGGAAGTTTATCGTACTTGAAAGTGATGAAGCTAAGCAGCGTTTTCATGACACGTTTGCCAATATGCATCAGTTTAATCAGCCGCATGCATTAGAGGCTTCACACATTGTATTGTTTGCTCACAACCCAAACTTTACCAAAGACGATTACCGTAAAGTGGTTGATGTTGAAGTGTCTTCAGGTCACCTACCAGCGGAAATGTACGACAACATGCTAAATGGTGCATTTGGCTTTGCAGAAATGGTAACTGATGAAAATGGTTACAATGGTCACTGGACCAAGGCGCAAACTTATATTGCGCTGGGCAACACCCTGCATACACTGGCACGTCTGAAAATTGATTCAACGCCGATGGAAGGGGTTGACCCTGAGCTGATTGGTGAAATCTTTAAAGAAGAGCTAGGTGATTATGTGTGTAATTTCGCGCTAGCCATGGGTTATCACCAAGATGGTGAAGATTATAACCACGGTTTGCCGAAGTCTCGTTTACCACAAGAAGCGGTTATCACTACACTATAATTTCTAGGGCCTGTTGATCTTTCAAGATTATTTTTGCAGCTGCTTGTTGGAAATTTATACAAGGCAACGACTTTGATGTGTGGTTATTCCACATGAGTAAGTCGTTAACACAGTAGAAATGACAACAAGCGCTGCCTGAAAGGTTCGTTTAAAAGCACTTTACTCATTGTTGCGAGCGAGTTTGTGTAGGTGACTAGACGTCATCGCTCGCGTCGCGATTAAAGTGCTTTTAATTCGAACAAATTCTAATCAGCAAAGATCAACAGGCCCTAGTTAATCGTAAGTCGTTATCGCTATTAGACGAATAACCCGTAGCCAGTCTTGATTAAATTGAGACTGGCTTTTTACGTACTGCGTGTTAACTGTTTCGTCGCGGCTAAGCTTCCCTATTGCTTTGCTGTTTGAAATGATAGCTGTCTTGATAGCTTACATGACTCGAGTCACAGAATTAATTCTGCCTAAATAATAGATTGATACACTTGCACTGTTTTACACGTATAGGTAACAGCTGTTTTTGATCCGCTGTGAGTTCTTATCAAATTGATGCCATTTGGAGTAAGTCGATGTCACACCCAATTATTGAAGATTTAAACTTTCGCTATACCGCAAAGAAGTACGATGCCAACAAACGTATTTCTGCAGAGGATGTTGCAGTGATTACCGAGACGCTGCGCTTATCGGCATCATCAATTAACTCGCAGCCGTGGAAGTTCATCGTGCTTGAGTCTGAAGCTGCTAAGCAGCGTTTCCATGATACTTTTGCCAATATGCATCAGTTCAATCAGCCTCACGCGACTGAAGCTTCCCATATAGTCTTGTTTGCCCATAATCCTAATTACACCAAAGATGATTACCGCAAGGTGATAGATGAAGAGCTAAAACTAGGGCGTTTAAACCAAGACTCGTACCAAGCAAGGCTTGATGGTGCATTTGGTTTTGTTGAAATGGTCACTGATGACAGCGGCTACAATGGTCAGTGGACCAAAGCACAAACCTATATTGCCCTTGGCACTACCTTACACACACTGGCGCGTTTAAAAATTGATTCGACACCGATGGAAGGAGTTGATCCAGAGTTAATTGGTGAAGAGTTCAAAGGTGAGCTTGGTGGCTATGTGTGTAATTTTGCCCTTGCAATGGGATACCATCTAGAGGGCGAAGACTATAACCAGGGCTTGCCTAAGTCACGATTGCCAATCGATGAAGTCATTGTCACTTTATAATTTTGGCTGCTTGTCATTAGTAAAAAGCGGTAAAAGCACTTTGAAAACCAGCGTTATTACGCTGGTTTTTTGTTTTTAAGTATTCGCTTTAACCTGTTTGCCTCAAACCAAACGCCTTGGTAACGTGTTAGCTATTAGTCATTAATGCTTGGAAGCGCAGACGATTGAATAACAAGTTTACCAATGGCAAACCTGGGGGTGATAACGAGTCCTTAGGTCATATCACGTTGGCTCAATACGTCAAAAAGCGCAATGGCGTTGCGCTTGGCGCTAAAGGCTCATTGTCCAACATGCTGCGCAATGCGTTAGGGGCAATATCATTTCATCACTTTTGGCTGTATTGGAATCCAATTTGGGGTTACTACCTGGGTCGTTATGTGATGCAGCCTGCTAGTAAGCTCATGCCCCAAGGTTTGGCGACGGTTACCACCTTTGTTGTTAGTGGGTTATTGCATGATGTGGCTATTTCTCTCATAAAGATGCAGCTGGTTTTGGTGCTAACCCCTGGTTTGGTGTGATGGGCGTTGTGGCTTATATCAGCAAGCATTATAAATTCAGCCTTGCTCATTGGCCCTGGATTGTCCGCGCTGTGGTCAATGTATCCATTATTGTTGCTTGCTATCTAGTTGCTCGGCAGGGGGCTGTGTTAATTAGCTAACTGAGTGCATAAAAGGAATTAAAGTATTTGCCTAGATTAGAATCACTTAAGACTAACGGCTCGTTATTAATCACTTGCCTGTTACTGACAGCATGTCTTCTAGTAACAGCCTGCAGCGGCCCGCCAACCAAATCATTTGTATATACTCAGGTGCAGGGGGCTTATGCGAGCGGCTGCATGAATGAGTATCAAGGTATTGCTGATGCGAGCCGCTGCGATGATTATCAACTTGGGCCGTTAGTAGTTGAAATGATGCCAAGAGGCAGTAAAAAGTATCATAGTGACCCTGAGCTGCCGCCTTACAAAATTCCAGCTCTGGTATGTACCATCGAGCGCGGGCAACACTATGACTTCAAAAAGCACTTTAAAGTTGAAAGCATTAAAGTAACCACTAATTCAGGTAAACAATTTTCTAGTTTAAATTGGGGTTTTATTAATTATAACCAAGATTGTAAATACATAGCCTTTACCCAAGACTTGCCATTAGTGTCGAGCAAGATCCTGAATTTACCGTTGAGCTGACAATGAGCATCGATGCGCCAGTAACCGCGCGCAAAACCATGCATTACCGTTTCGTCGGTCAGTCGCAATGGCATATTCCTTTTATTGGGCCATAGCGGTAGGTCAGCTGGTTTTAATCCAATTGCTTGGACACATTCTTAGCTGCTTGTGCCACTAATCCTCTAAACCACTTATGGCTTGGGTCATTGGTTCGTGACGAGTGCCAATATGTACACACGTCAATTAAATCCTCCATAAAGGGGGCTTTTAGGGTTTTTAAGTTGTAGATATCCATATACTTGTTGACGAGCTTTTGTGGCAATAAGGACAGATAGTCGCTGCGCTCAACAATGGGCAAAATTTCCATAATACTGCTTGCCTGCCAGGCGGTTTTTCGTTGTGTAAACAGCGCTTCGTTAGTAAAACCCTGACCAATCAAGTAATTGGCATGACGGTCACTATCTTGTCCAAGTATTCCTAGAGTGACGTGCTTTTCCGTTAAAAACTGCTGCTCGTTAATGGTTGACTCAAGCCTAGGGTGGTCGGTTCGGCAAATAATATTGAGTTGGTCACACATGATGACCTGGCTGCGTAAAGGCCCGCGATAATCAGAGCCTGCGCTAATAAGTAAGTCATATTGCTGTGAGCGTAACATGTCAGTTTGGTCAATGTGCTTAAGCGGCTCGATACGCACGCTTGCCTGAGGCGCTTGCTGCGACATCAGCATTGCCAGCTCAGGTAGAATGTTAAACCCAAACACACTAAGCGATGACACCACAAACTCTTTATCACATTCAGCAGGATCAAACTTTTGATATTCAGGTAGGGTATAGATGATGTTCTCTACTGCGTTTGCTAAAGCAGGGTAAATGTCGTGGGCAAACTGAGTTGGCTCGACACCATGGCTTGCACGAATAAATAAAGTGTCTTTAAACACGTCCCTTAGACGAGTCACACCTTGGCTCACTGCCGACTGGCTAATGCCAAGTTGCTTGGCCGCTTTAGAGTAATTTTTGGTCTGCATGATTGCCACAAAAGTGGGAATGAGACTATAGTCTGAATGCTTCATCACTTATACACCTGCAATAAATCCCTACTGATATAAGTATAGTTATATCACATATCAGCTAAATACTGTGCGAAATAGCTAATATAAGCATCAGTTAAGATACCTTTCTGCAAGCATTCAACAAGAAATGTCACGTTAGTAAGTTTTCTTACATCTCTCAGGCAATTAGCCGCAGAGATGTCGTTAATTCATCTCTCATTGCTTTGCGGCGTTTGCCGCAACTAATGATTAACTTTAAGGAATAACTATGGGCATGATCCGCCAGTTCTTTCGAGTTATTGTCACCATCATTGTGGTGCTAGCTAAGTTTTCTGCATTCATGGCTGTAATGCTGCTTGGTGCATACTTGCTGGCGCCTTTGGGCACAATTAACTCGAAAGACATTGATTTAACTCAGTTCACCAATGTCCCCAATAACGCCATGATGATGTTTTTCAACAGCGAATACTTCAGTGGCTATTTATTCGCGGTCACCATCGCTTTAGTGATATTTGCCTTGTATTTGCTATGGCAATTACATGAGGTTGCGGTGCATAAGGCCGAGAAGAAAAACAGCATGCATGTGCAGTTGGTGTTTGCATTGTCACTATGTGGTTTGTTCTTACATAAAGCCTGGTGGGTAATGGCTATCATCATAGCATTTGCTAACTGGCAGCAAATTGGTCAATCAATTAGCCGTATTATTCGCAATGGTTTACGCACTGAGGAAGAAGATAGTAAAAGTGGCGCTAAAAGTGAATCAAACAAGTCCGCTGAGCATACTCAAGCTCAGGCAAGTGATCAGGTCGTCAGTGCAGCTAATTCGGTAAGCGAGCATTCAGCTTTTAGAGCTCAGCAACAAGTAAGTTTTAAGGTGTCTGGCACTGCCCAGGTGCAAGGCCGTAAGGAGGTGACGTCATGAAAGAAGTAATGATCCCTTATATCTTAATCATGTGGATTTTAGTGTCGACAGGTGCAATTAAATGGACACTAAAAAATGCCTTTTGGATTGTCTCTGGTGGCGCATTTATTCTGGCTGTATTAGCGATTATGTCGCGCTTATGGGCACCGGTTGATCTCACGTATTCATCAACGGTTAAAGCGCCTCATGCCGTGTTATCGCCATTAATTGGTGAGCAGATTGATAAGGTTCATGTGACCCATAACCAGCATGTTAAAGAGGGTGAGGTTATATACACCTTGGTTGATACCAGCTCTAAAGCCGAGCTCGAGAAAATCAACGCTGCGATAGTGCAACAGCAAGAATCGATTGCGCAGATGAAGCGCGACATCGAGCGTGCTGATGTATCTCCTGAGATTTTTAACGAGCGTGATGTTGAGAATTATCGCTCGCAGCTCAAGATTGCGAAATCAACCCTTGAGTCGTTAGAAGCAGATTATGACAGAGTTGAGTTTGAGCAAGAGCGTAAAACCGTGCGCGCCCCATTTGATGGGCAAATTGCCGTGGTTAACGTGGCGAGTGGTAGCCGTATGGGTAATATGCACATCTTTGACACTGGCCGTAAGTTTGTAGAGATGCGTATTCCTGACCAAACCTATCGCTATGTTGAGCCAGGGCAGTTTGCTGAGTTTTATGTTGATGCTTACCCAGGTGAAGTGTTCCGCGCACGTGTGCATAGCTTTACCTCAGGCACTGGTGAGGCGTCTGTATCACCGTTCCAAGGGCCGCAAAGCGTACGTCAACACGTTGGTGCCAACACCAGTGCTCACGGACGCACAGTGATTTTGGAAATCTTTGAGCCAGAGGGTAAAAGCATCCCGATTGGTGCGACGGGTTCAGCCTGGATTGCTGCGAAAAAACCGCACCCTTTCTTTGGGTTTATCGACGTGATTGGTGGTGCAACAGTAAGGCTACACTCTTACAAGTCTTACTTTAACGCTATGTAACTTGTCATTCGCCGGGCTGGTGGGTTAGCCCGGCAAAATCAACCGAATCTTTGACTTGCTTATGCACTTATTCGGTCCGGTGTTAACGGACTGAGGGGGATTTTATTGTGCAATGGCAGGTCGCAAATAAAGCAGGGTAATTCAATGTTCAATGAAAAACGAAAGCCAGCCTCATGGCTGAATATTCATAATCGCTATCGCAGTTCTCACCTGAAAGTAGGTTTATTGGCGTTAGCTGTTACTTCTGTGACAGCGCCTTATGCCCATAGTGGCGCATATATGTTCAATGAGCTGGGGATGATGAATATCAGCACGGCTGGTGCTGGTGCCCAGGCGATAGCTGAAGGCGCAGAAACCGCCTTTGCCAACCCAGCGGCAATGGCTGAGTTTGATAGCGCTGCCATCGCTTTTAACTTGCAAGGCATGGTTTCGAGTATTGAATATACCGATACTGGCTCAACGGGCATTTTTGCTAATGGCGAGCAGCAAACTCAGGCTGGCACAGCCATGCCGGTGGCATCAGGCTATTATGTGCAACCATTATCAGACAACTGGCATTTTGGTTTAGCTTTGGCGTCAGCGGGTGGCTCTGTGATTGATTACGGCAATGACTTTTCAGGCGCTGTGTTATTGCAAGATGCGCAGTTAACCACAGTGCAGTTAACCCCAAGCCTTGCCTATTCAGTCAATGAGCAACTGTCATTCGGTGTGGGTTTAGTGACCGAATTTGGTTTATTGGAGCAAAACTTTGCCGGCAGTGATGAGGCTTTGTTGCCAGCAGTTAAAGCAACGGGCGATAGTTTGGGCTTTGGCTATAACATTAGTGGCTTCTATAAGTACAACGACAAACACCAGTATGGATTTATCTATCGCTCGCAAATAGATCATCAAATGGAAGGGGACTTATCTGCCACTGAATTAGCCACAAACTCACGCATTGATATTGTCATGCCAGCGAGTTTACTTGTGAGCGGCGTTCACAAAGTGTCGTCGAAAATGAGTTTATTGTGGAGCGCTGGTTGGACTGAGTTTAGTCAAATCGAAGCAACGCCTATTGTGCTCAATAACATCAGCCTAGGGATAGACCGTCAGTGGCAAGATACCTACTCTGCAAGTATTGGCGTGCATTATCAGTTAACTGATGATTGGCGTTTAGAGTCTGGTGTTTATTATGAAACCTCACCACAAGATGACCCACAGCTGCAGTTCCCTGATGTACCAACCGGGGAAATTTGGAAGCTAGGGCTAGGGGCTACTTACGACATAAGTGAGCAATGGCGCATGCAGATGTACTACGAGTACTTTAATGCTGGTACCCGAGTATTGACTACACGTTAGCGCAAGATACAGCTTTAGAAAGCACCTTGAAAGGTGACTATGATGCAGATTTACACTTTTTTGGTGTGCTGTTTAATTATCAGTTTTAGTTTGCTGTGAGCTTATTTCTTTAGCAAACACAGCCGCTGCAGTAATGAGTGCACTGCAGCGGCTCTTTTCTTTCTATCTATGTTTGTTTGTGCTAGCGAGTGCTAGTCAATCTTATAGCCAACGCCGTAGATTGAATGGATCAGTTCATCACTGGCGATATATGGCGCAAGTTTTTTACGTATATTTTTAATATGGCTGTCGATGGTTCGGTCACTCACTATACGTTCGTCTTTATAGCTAGCTTGCATGAGTTGTTCTCGCGAATATACGCGTCCTGGTTTTGCAACCAAAGTATGCAGCATCCTAAATTCCACCGGTGTCAGCTCCACTTCATTGGCATTGACCACACACTTAAAGCTTTCCTGGGTCAACTCGATACCTCGGTACTCAATACTCTTGTCAGACTGTGTTAGCTGCTCACGGCCTTTGGTACGGCGTAAGATGGCTTTAACTCGGGCGACGACCTCTTTAGGCAGAAATGGCTTGCAAACATAGTCATCGGCGCCGGAGTCTAAACCGATCAGGCGGTCAATTTCATCGACTCTTGCTGTCAGCATCAAGATGGGTACATCAGAGAATGCCCGTACTTGCTTGCAGATACTAATGCCATCTTTTCCCGGCAACATCAGGTCTAAAATCACCATGTCTGGTTCCATTTGCTTGATTGTTTCAACCGCGTGAGTTCCCTCATGAATCGCCTCGGCATCAAAGCCATCAAGAGTAAGGTAGTCAACTAAAAGCTGGGCGATTTTTTGCTCATCTTCAATTACCAAAACTTTGCTATCTTGCATGTACAAATCAATCCTTGTTTGGTTAAGCGTTGATGCTGATTAAACTGCTAAATCTGTGAGTGTCTAAACCTATAAATGTGCCTTGATTAAAGTAGCGGTAGTTTTATCATCACGCAGATCCCGCCTAGCTCTGATGGATTAATGCTAATGCTACCTTGATGCGCCAACACAATATTGCGGCAAATGGCTAAACCAAGTCCTGCGCCGCCTTGGCGGCGATTACGAGACATCTCATTGCGATATAATGGCTCAAGTAGCTTGTTGCACTCTTTAACATCGACGCCAGGCGAGCTATCTTCGATAAAAATGGTCAGCTCATGGTCGACATTGACAGAAATCGCGATTTCACCGGGTGCATCGGTATAAGCCAGTGCATTGTTCAATAGGTTGCCAAATAGCTGCTGCAATCTAGCGCTGTCGCCTGACACCATCACCACTTCTGGTAGATTAGCCGATATTACCAAACCATGTTGTTTCGCTTTGTTGCTGACCTTCTCGATGCAGTAATCAAGGTCATCAATAATGTTGATATTGTTGAAGTTGTAGCGCAGTCCACCAACATCTGAAAGCGACAGTTGATATAAGTCCTCAATCAGGTTTTGTAGCCGTTCAACTTCTTGTCCTAGAGAGTCAACTTGCTGCATATCAAGTGGTCTCACACCATCTTTTATCGCGCTAATCTCACCACTAAGTACCGTGATTGGCGTTCTCAATTCGTGGGAAATATCAGCAATCCAGCGCTGGCGGGCGCTCTGATTTTGCTGCAATTGCATGGCAAGACGGTCAAGGTCGTTCATTAACAAGCCCAGTTCATCGCGTCTGTTTTCATTGAGCTGAGTTTGATAGTCACCATTAGACATAGTGGAAATGCGCTGCAACATACGCTTAATTGGCGCAAGGAAAATCCGCGTTAGCAATAACGACACGGCAAGGGCAAGCAAAAGTGCGATGGCTGCAATAATGCCACTGGTTATCCATTGCTGCTTAGAAAAGGCGGTTTCTTCTGGTGAGTCAAAACGCCTTTTTGAAGCAGTGACCAGGGTGCCTACCACTTGGTCATCAACCAGAATATTGATGCGAACCCACTGTTCATTATCGACTCTAGGTAGTTTGCCTGCGACAAACTTCTGTTCACGGTTAAGCAGTGCGGTTGGCGGCACGCGTTGATCGTCAATAAACTGAGGTTGTCCTTGGCGATTGCTTTCAGCATCGAGTGGTGGTTTAGGTTTGTGAGGAGGTCTAGGTTTGGGTTTTGCACCAGCGCGTGGCGGACGAGGCGGTTTCCCTTTGGCGCCAGGGCGTCTATTAAGTTGGATTTCACCATCATCGTTAATGACTTGTCCTAGCAGTGAATAGGGATGTAACTGCAAAAAATGGTGCAGCTTGGCGCGCTCAATACTGCTCCAATCGTTACCGTCGTATAGCTTACTTAGGTTAGTTGCTAGCAGCTCTAGACGCTGACGCTCAAGATTGTTGGTATATTCTAAAAAGCCGCGCTCGAAACTCCAGCGAGCCAATGACAGGGTTGCAAGGAGCACAACAAGCGTTAAGCCTAAAAAGGCTAAAATGAGTTTTTTAGACAGATTCACGTCATTGGCTCCATGGGCTTAGTGCTTGACTAAGCTTGCGTATCAATTAAGCCGTTTTCTGGCGCGGCATCAGCAAGAATTTGCTTGATATTCGCCAAAGTTGAGGCCTTGTCTTCATCAGACTGGTTATCGCTATAATACTCATTAATAAGACTATTTAAACTTTCTAGCATCTCATCTGTGATATTCATTTCGCTCATGCCACTATCTTTAGGTGGCGGCGGAGGTGGTGTTACTCCAGCAAGATCGCCAATGGCTTTGGCATCAAACCCATATTCTTCCATTGTCGTTGCCAATGCCTTTGATGGGTTAATCCCTGCCTCTTTAAAGGTCTCTGTGATGGCGAGGGCATCATCTTGGCTTAGATTGTCAGCATCGTACTCACTTAGCGTTGCCTCAATGAGAGACTTTTGATCTTCGCTGAGGCTAGCCGTTTGCATGGTTGGCATTGCATAGTTATTACTGGGGAAGTTGACATTCATTGCAGGCTCCTTATTCGCGTAGTGTCAGTGGGGCTATGTTATAAGCTTGAGGGCAAAGCTTGAGAAAGCAGACCAAGATTAGCAGGCAAATGTGGAGTAAATGTGCAGAGAGTGTGTTGAAACTGCAAAGATTATTGCCGTGACAATGAGTGTTTGACTGATGTTTGACTGATGTTTGACTAAGGTCTAATCAGAGATTGATCGCATTTTTGATCAAATTTTTATATTTTTTTAGACGCACAGTCTAAAATCATTCGAGTTAAGGGGAATGCAGGTTATGTTGAGGTTTAATGATGGCGAAAGTTGATGAACAAGCACAATCTGCAGGGCAATCTAGTTTGGTTAACGATCTGAGCAATAACACTCAGAGCAAGCCTAAGCCACGCAGGGGCAGACCACCAAAGGTTAACCGTGAGCTTGAGGATACCAAGGCTGAATTGATCCGCAGCGGCCTTGCTCAGCTTACCGAAAAGGGCTTCGCACAGTCTGGGATTGACCCGATTTTAAAGCAAGTCGGTGTGCCAAAAGGCTCGTTCTATTACTACTTTGCTAGTAAAGAAGCGTTTGGTCAGGCTGTGCTAGATAGTTATGCCAGTTACTTCGCTTACAAGCTAGATAAGCACTTGCTTGATGATACAAATCCGCCGTTAATGAGAATTTCTCTTTTTGTACAAAGTGCGATTGACGGCATGGCAAGGTTTGATTTTAAACGAGGTTGTTTAGTTGGCAACCTAGGGCAAGAGGTCGATCAATTGCCTGGGAGTTTTCGCCCCAAACTTATTGCGATTTTTGAGAGTTGGCAGCAACGCCTGCAAGCTTGTCTTGAACTGGCTAAGCAGCAAGGTGAGATTGCGCCAGCAACCAATTGTAAGCTTTACGCTGAACACTTTTGGGTGGGTTGGGAAGGTGCAGTAAGCCGCGCAAGACTTGTACAACGTGCGCAACCTCTGCGGCATTATCTGGATTGTTTTTTAGCGGGGTTACCTCGCTAAATTTTTTACTATTTTATAGACGATCAGTCTAAATTGTGTGACTTGAACTCGGGATAAGGGCTCAGGTTATTTAACACCGAGGAGAAGATATGTTTAATGGGCTACTAATTGAAAAAGATGATCAGGGCTACCGCGCTTCATTGCAGCAGCTAGACAAGGCACAGCTACCTGAAGGTGATGTGACGGTTAAAGTGCAATACAGCAGTATTAACTATAAAGATGGCCTGGCGATTACTGGCAAAAGCCCTGTGGTGCGTCAGTTTCCTATGGTACCTGGTATCGACTTTGTTGGTGTTGTTGAGCATAGCGAGTCTGACAAGTGGCAGGTTGGTGACAAGGTATTGCTAAATGGCTTTGGTGTCGGTGAAACCCATTGGGGCGGGCTGGCACAATACGCCAAAGTGAAAAGTGATTGGTTAATTGCACTGCCTGAGTCGATGGATGGTTTCAGTGCAATGGCAGTGGGCACTGCCGGTTACACAGCTATGTTATGTGTGATGGCGTTAGAGAGTAACGGCGTAACCCCAGCAAAAGGGCCTATTCTGGTCACAGGTGCGAATGGCGGTGTTGGCAGCTTTGCCATTGCAATGCTAGCAAAACTCGGTTTTGACGTAGTGGCATCAACCGGACGTGTTGACCAAGCTGCATACCTAAGTGAGCTAGGTGCAAGCGAAGTGATTGACCGCAATACATTGTCAGAGCCAGGTCGACCGCTTGCTAAAGAGCGCTGGGCTGGCGTAGTCGACAGTGTTGGTAGCCATACGCTTGCTAATGCCTGCGCGTCGACACAATACGGCGGTACAGTAGCTGCTTGTGGTTTGGCGCAGGGGTTTGATTTACCAGCGACTGTGATGCCTTTTATTTTGCGCGGTGTGAATCTTGCCGGTGTTGACAGTGTGATGCGCCCAATTGCAGATCGTGAAATTGCCTGGAATCGTATTGCTGACTTAATCGATGCAGAGCTAATCAGCAAAATCGCCACTGAGATCAGCTTAGATAAGGTGATTGAAACTGCAGATGCTTTACTCGCGGGGACTGTGCAAGGCCGAGTGGTGGTTAAGCTAGATTAGTCACTTTTTTTGCAAAGCGTCAGTATCAAGCTGGCGCTTTTTTCTGCTCATTTTATTGTCAATCCCGCCAACCTATATGCTTTATATATAGAACCTAATTAAATCAATTCGATTTTAAGTCTTACCATGAGTATCAATCCAATGAATTAACAGGTAAGAGAGGGTGCTATGTTAAGTCAAAGAAATCGTTTTAAAGTGGCGGCTCTTGTGGCGTTATTAGCGGGGACTTTTGCTTTTGAAGTCTTCGCCGCTGATGATGTGCAAGTTGATACCTTGAGCATAGGTAGCTCTATGGCGACTAGTGCTGCAATTGGCGCAAGCGTAGATGGTGAATCTTGCATGACAATTTCGCAAGCGCAATTGATGGATGCGATGCAGCAGTTTGACAGTCGCGAGCATTTTAATGCAGATGTCGCACTTGCTGAGCAATCAAATACAACTGCGGTTGACTCAGCGTATATTAGCGGTGGCAGCGCGGGTATGAGCTTTACTCAAGTTATGCAGCCACCAATTGCATACTAATGTACTAACTTGTTGGCTAGAACTGATTTGAAAATGCCAGTCGAGGTTGACCCTGTTACAGGGGCGTCTTGGCTGGCATTTTTTGTTTTGCTAGCTATCAGCTAATTGCCTACTTACTGCTAATAGCTTGTTTACAAAGCGCGTCAAGCTTTTCAGCGGCCGCTTCAAAGCTCTTTGCCTTAAAGGTCAGTGGGATCTTTGCGCCATCGCTTTTAGCAATTGCCAGTTCGCCAGTGTTTGCTTTCAATAGCTTTGTGAGTTCAACTGTTAGTTTGATCCTTGGGCTCGCTTTGACTTTCACGCCTTGCTCGCCAATGAATAATTTGTAGTTACCCGCAACGGCTTTGTGCTTGTGATAGCCATCGTAAGGCCAATTAGCGCTTCCTGATTTCATCGCCAGACTATACTGCGCTTGGTAGTTTTGGCATTGACCTATGATGTCGACATAGGTGTGATCGCTATAACCATCTTCTGACAATAGCATCGACATGCGAGCGCTTTTTACGCCACTACGCTCTCCATATTCCAGTAAATAGTCAGTATAAATGGTGGCATTGTTAACCCTTGCCCAAAGGTTGCGTGACGTGAATTTGGCGAGTCATAGTTAATGACTTCTGTAGTTGGATTTTCCATGTAGGCACGAATGTTCTTGTCTGAAGTAATGAAGTACAGTTTGCCATCAAGTTTCCAGCAGTTTTTACGTGCGCCTTTGTAGCTATCAGCTTTACATTGAATGGTGTTTTTATAATCAAAAGTAAGGTTTAACTCACCGCGAGTATAGATTGCTTTGAATGCGTCAAAATGGCTTTTCAAGCTGCTACCTTCTTGATTGTATTCTAGGAATTCATCCCAAGCTTGTTCTTTTGCTGTGCGGCCATTTGCGGCGCTAAAGCCAGTGCGCACTTTGTCTGCCGAGTTATCTGGTGTTGTGGCGAATGAGCCTGGGAGTATAGGCATAGCGAAGCTATAGCAAGGGCGAAGGCAGGTGTTAGGCGTGTAAGCATGGTGACCTCATGAAATGATTTATGTGGTGATCGACTCCATGATCGCATTGTTAGCTAAGCAATAAATTAGAAGCCGATTATACAGTTGTGCAATCTGGTGTCAATTTGAGCGTTTAGCTTGTGTAAGCAGAATTATCACTAAGAGATAAGGCTGTAAAACCGTTATGGGGCCAATAAAAAAATCCACCTTGTTCAAGGTGGATTTTTTGTTGTTTTACTTGCGATTAACCTACTGGTTAGTCAGTTAAGCGATTAAGGCTAACTACCAGATGCGTACGCGCTGATCTTCAGGAAGATATAGCTTATCGCCTGGTTTTACGTCAAACGCCTTGTACCATGCATCGTGGTTACGTGGCGCGAGTGCGCGGTAACGACCAGGTGCGTGAGTACCAGCTCGTAGCTGACTTAGCATGCTTTGCTCGGTGCGCTTTTCTTTCCAAACCTGAGCCCAGGCCAGGAAGAAGCGTTGGTCGCCCGTTAACCCGTCGATGATAGGTGCTTCTTTACCGTTTAGGCTTAACTTGTATGCATGGTAAGCCATTGCTAGACCACCAACGTCACCGATATTTTCGCCTAAGCTGTTGCGACCATTTACGAAGTTATCTGGAATTGGCTCATACTGGCTATACTGAGCAGCAAGCATATCAGCTTTAGCTTCAAATGCAGCGCGGTCAGCGTCTGTCCACCAGTTGCGCTGAATACCGTTGGCATCAGACTTAGAGCCTTGATCGTCGAAACCATGGCCCATTTCGTGACCAATTACCGCACCAATGCCGCCGTAGTTAACAGCAGGGTCAGCATTTGGGTCGAAAAACGGAGGTTGTAAAATCGCCGCTGGGAACACAATTTCGTTAAATGAGCTATTGTAGTAAGCGTTGACGCGCTGTGGCGTCATGCCCCAACGGTTACGGTCAGTTTTTTGTAGCTCACGCTCAACGCTTTGGTCGTGGAAGTATTTACGTAGGTTTTGAATATTACCTACTAAATCATCATTTGAAAGCTCAAGGCCATCAAACTCTTGCCATACATCTGGGTAGCCAATTTTTGGGGTAAACGCTGCCAGTTTAGCGCGGGCATTTACCTTAGTTTCATCACTCATCCAGTCAAGGCCGTCGATACGCTGACCTAGTGCAGTACGTAGGTTTTCAACTAACTCTGCCATCTGCTGTTTAGACGACTCAGGGAAGTAACGTGCTACATACACTTTGCCAATGGCGAATCCAAGAGATTGAGTACCAGACATTTCAGTCACGGCGCGCTTCCAACGTGGGCGAGGCTGTTCTTGACCACTCAGAGTTTTACCAAAGAAGGCAAAGCTTTCGTTATATACATCTTCAGATAATAAGCCCGCGTTGTTGCTTAAGGTGTGGAAAGTGAGGTAATCCTGCCAAACGTTTAGCGGCTCGTTATTGATCAAGCTGATCATCGCCTTAATCGGCTCAGGTTGAGCAACATTGACTTGCGGTACTTTATACCCGGTTTGCTCAAAGAACAGATCCCAGTTAAAGCCAGCGTATTGTGTATTAAGTTGCTCGCGCTTGATTTGATTCAAGGTGAGGTCGCGGTTACGGCGTTTTTCACGTGGCCAGTGGCCTTCAGCGATTTTGATTTCAAGATCAAGGATGGCTTGAGCGCGCTCTTTACCATCTTTAATACCTGCAAAAGCAAGCATAGCGGCAATGTGGTCGACATAGGCTTTGCGGATGTCAACGAAGCGCTCACTGTCATCTAGATAGTATGAGCGGTCTGGCATACCAAGGCCGCCAGCGCCAAGTGACAATTCATATTTGTTTGGGTCTAAACGGTTGAACCACATGCCACCACCGATAGGTGATTCTGCATTGGTTAACCATGATTGACCGAAAATACGAGTTAAGTCGTCAATCGACTTAATGTTATTAATGTCATTTAGAATTGGCTTAACTGGGGTAATACCTAGCTTATTGATGGTGTCTGTGTCCATGTAAGCGTGGTAAAAGTCAGCAATTAATTGTTCTTCGGCGTTTAAATCTTTGCGATTGGTGATGTCGTTGATAATCTCTTTAACACGCTCTTCGCTGCGCTCAGCCAGGGCGTTAAATGCACCGTAGCGAGTCTTATCCGCTGGCATTTCGAAATTGTCGTACCATGTACCACTGGCATACATAAAGAAGTCATCACCAGGTTTGACTGATTCGTTGCGCGCGCTTAAATCCACACCAAAGCTACCGAGTTCGGCTTTACCTTTTACTTGTTGTGTTGTGGTATCTGCGGCTGGTTGAGTGCTAACATCTGAGCTACCGCATGCGCTTAAAAAGCTAGTAGCTAAAGCAATGGCAATTAACGATTTTTTCATTGTTGCTTCCTTGATTTCCCTTCCATTTGAGTCAGGTTTTTATTGTCTGAATCTACCAAGTGTTGCCTAGCTTCAACGGTGTTGGTGTATCGTTTGAGCGCGAGAGGTAGATGTCATTTATGCAATTAAACTCTGACATATTGTGGATATGAGCAAAAATGTCAACGAACAAATTGTTAACGCAAGTTGCGGCTAGCTGAGAACGCTATTTTTATTTTTAATTTTCATGCGCTTGGGTTGGGGTGTTGGTGGAGTGTCTGTTGCGAAATTGTACAGTTCGCTGCTTCGTTAACTGAGGTTTATCAAGGTATTTTTAATATAAGGCACGCTTAACGCTGAGTAAGAAGCCAATGGATAGAAAGAAGAGAGCGTTTTGGTGTTCACGTATGGAGTGAGGAAACGGTAATTGAACACCAAAACGGGAGTCGGTTATTGGTTGCTTTAAATTGGCAAAGCGTTAGGCCCAGAATTCGTCGGTAGCCTGTTTAAGTTGTTGTCGCTCGAGATAATCATCAAGGCGTCGTTTAACATTTTTGCGTCTAGCAAGCTCTTCAGCTGCTTGTTGATTTTTAGGTTGGGCGATTGCGTTAATTTCAGCATCGTTTGGAATGACGTTAATTACTTGTGCCATATAAATACCCTCAAACTTTTGTCAGCTGCTATCAATACATGTGCAGCTACATATCTGATAATAAAGTCAAAATAACACTGTCCACTCACTGTTGACTGAAAAATATACGAAATATTAGTGAGTGCTTAATTGGCAATTTAGCAGGGTAAATTTAATAAAAAAGCGATCTAGTTAACAATTGTGAGTGCATCATGGGCTAGGTAGATGCACTAAGTTTGAAACTGTGATTTTGTTAACTGAATTTCTTGTAAGTGTTTTGCGGGTGTAATTTGTTGGTTGTTATTTTGTTAAATTTTAAGGTGATTTTTGTATATGTAACAAAACATTTGTCATTTTTTGAGCGAGGGTGCTACTCATTTAATAGCGATAAACATAAACAAAAGGACTGTATATGACTAATCACTCAAGCTGTTTTGCCGCTCAAAGTGTTACCTCAACATCAGTTAGCCAAACTCCATTTGTACAATGGCTTATTAGCCGCTCAGTTATTTCCTCCATTGGCGCAATTGTGACCTTTGGATTGTTTGTGTTTATGGCGCAGCTCATTAAAACTGATCATATCTATGTGGACTCGCCATCGAATGCGCCGCAGTTTGACATTGGGTTTGTAGCTAAACCTGAGCCAAAGGTGACAAAAAAGTCATATATAGAGCCTCAACCTCTGCCAGTAAAGGTAGATAGAATTGCGCCGCCAGCAGTGGATACCTCAGGTGCTGATGCCTTAATTACTAACGTGCCTGCTCCTGTGATTGAAAATAACCCTGAAGTTTTTGGTCAAACAAAGGCTAATTCAGATGCGATACCTGTGGTTCAGGTAGAGCCGCAGTATCCAGTTATTGCCGCGCGTGATGGTAAAGAAGGCTATGTAGTGGTGATGTTTGATATCAGCGCTGCGGGCGGTGTATTAAATGCCAAGGTAATTGAAGCTGAGCCCAAGCGCACTTTTAACCGCGCTGCACTGCAAGCCATTAGCAATTGGAAGTACAAGCCCAAGCTAATTGATGGCAAAGCCGTTGCGCAGACTGGACTACAAGTAAGGTTAGATTTCGCGCTTGATAACTAGCTGTTAACTGCTCTAGTGCCGCTATTTTAGAAGCACTTGATAAGGTACGGCTTACACATTTTTATCAGTACTTTATCATCAGCCAGAAGCCGTCGCTAACTTAGGCGGCTTCTTACTCTTTGACCTTTACCTAGACAGCTTGAATAAGCTGTTTTACTTTTGCCCGCAACTCCTTGTGAGCCTTGTTGCTAAGATTTGCTCGATGAAATAGCAGTTGAAACTCGACGTTTATTAGTTTGATTGGCGGCTCAACAAAACGCAGGCCTAACGCTTGGACATACTTTTTCATGCGCTCTGTAGTTAATCCTAGCGCTTCACTGTTTGCCACATAGGTAAGCTGTGCACTCATGGAGCCAGCATTAAACACAATATCTCGCGGCGCTGGATTTTCTGCCAGAATAGTAAAGGTGTCTATGTCCTGACGGCGGGTTTTAATGGTGACATGTTGCTCATTGTAGTATTGCTCCTCGGTTAGCTCATCACCAATACGAGGGTGATTATTAGCTAGGGCAATGATCATCTTATCGCTACATAATGGTTCACTCACTATACTTGGGTCATTTGCAGTGACGAAGTCGATAGCCAAATCGACTTTGCGATTGCGCAAGTCTTCAAATATCTGCATTTGGCTATGGGGCGCATCAACTAGGTGTAGCCCAGAGTTAGCAAGATCGTAAGCAAACTGCTCTTGCACATATACCTTGTAGCCTACTTCATAGAGTGCTTCGCGTACCAGGTTTTCCGCTGGAGCCAGCTTAGTCATCATATAGTTGGCTTGAGAAGTTGGCTCAATGGAGCGACCTTTACGAATAAACAGCGCAGCCCCGAGTTGCTGCTCAAGCTGCTTGATTCGTTGCGATACTGCCGCTTGGCTAATGCCTATCTCAACTGATGCTTTTGTATAAGACTTACAGTTGTAGACCTGAATGAAGGTGCTGAGTAGGTTTAAGTCCATATCTTCCCCATTGTCGTGCACATTAGCGTTTTAGTCGTCGCGTGACTCAGTAATTTTTGTGTTTTGCCTACTGGCATTAAACCAGGGTTTAAGCACTGTTAATGCAAGAAAAAGGTGCCTTAAGTATAAGCTCAGCTTATAACGTATACAATTGCCAGCTTATGTTTTTACCTGCATGGTGACCATAAAATGACCTCATCAACTGTTAGTTACCAACTAATAGCTACTAACTAAAAGTTACCAATTTCCAAACTTTCAATGCATTGATGAGGTGTTTATGAACAAGTCAATTATTGCTTTAACAGTACTTACTGCTTTTTCAGGTATGGTTAGCGCTGCCCAGCACCAACACGCGGGTCACCATGCCCATCATGAAGACGAACACTTATGTGAGCTTGAGCATTTCACGCCAGATCAGCTTAGAAATATGGACGGTAAACCTGCAACGCTGCCAACCATTAAGGCTAACAAGCAAGTGGCGAAAACCCTCAATTATGCTGACACTCAAGCATTTGAAGACACTAATCGTGGCCTGATTGCAGTCCTTGATAGTGCCAGCGGTAAGATTATTCGCGACAAGTTTACTGATTTTATTGACGTTACCCCTGAGGCCGCAGTTGATTATCCAGACAGTGTCAACCCATCTTTGTGGCGTCAGGCTGTGGCTAATCAGGCAGCCAATGGCCTTTATGAAGTCATTCCGGGAGAGGTTTATCAGGTGCGCGGTGTCGATCTTGCTTCAGCTACTTTTATTCGTGGTGAAACCGGCTGGATCGTGTATGACGTGCTGACGACCAAAGAGTCGATGGCTGCCGCGTTAAACTTTTTCTTGTCTGAAGTGCCTGAAGGTGGCGATTTGAAAGTGGTTGCCATGCTTTACTCGCACTCACATGGTGATCACTTCGGTGGTTCACGCGCAGTATATGAACACAATCCTGACGTGAAAGTATATGGTTCACGTAACATTACCAAAGAGATTGTCGATGAGAACGTACTTGCAGGTAACGCCATGTCACGTCGCGTGACTTACCAATACGGTAACTCACTCGGCCGTCATGCCCACGGCATTGTTGATGCTGCGTTAGCAAAAGGTGTCGCCAACGGTGAATTATCGTACGTGTTGCCACACAAAGAAATGAACTGGGACAACGAATATGAGGTGCATACCATTGATGGTGTTGAAATGCACTTTGTCGATGCGTCAGGTACCGAAGCCGCATCAGAAATGGTGACATATATTCCTAAACACAAGGCGTTATGGACAGGTGAGCTTACCTACCAAGGCATGCACAATATTTACACTTTGCGCGGAGCAAAAGTGCGCGACTCACTCAAGTGGTCAAAGAAAATCAATGAGATGTTGATGCTTTGGGGTCATGAGGCTGAGTACCTGTTTGGCTCGCATTCAGCACCGATTTGGGAAAATGACAATATCCAAGAATACTTAAAGATGCAGCGTGATGCTTATGGCTTTACCCATAATCAAACTCTGCGCTTAGCCAATAACGGCATGGTAATGCAGGACATTGGCGATGCGATTTATACGGTAATGCCAGAGTCGATTCAGCAGTCTTGGCACACCAATGGTTACCACGGTAGCTATAGCCATAACGCCAGAGCGGTTTACAACATGTATCTGGGTTATTTTGATATGAATCCATCTAACTTAAACCCGCTACCTGTTGCCGCAGAAGCACAAAAGTTTGTTGAGTACATGGGAGGCTGTGAAGCTGTGACTGAAAAAGCCAAAGCCGATTTTATTAAAGGTGAGTATCGCTTTGTGGCGACAGCGATGGATAAGGTTGTCAACGTTTGCCCTGATAATCAACAGGCGCGCAGTTTACTGGCTGACACCTATGAGCAACTTGGCTATCAAGCAGAAAGTGCCGGCTGGCGTAACGTATACCTAACTGGCGCACAGGAAACACGCGTGGGTATTCAACCTGGCTCGATCAAAGCTGCAAGTGCTGATGTACTCGCCAATATGGGCATTGATAATCTGCTGGATTATATTGCTGTAAAAGTCGATTCAACTGTCGCCCAGCATACGCCGTTTACTATGAACATTGAGGTAACAGACACCAAGGCGTTTTACGTCACCGAAATGGCTAATGGTAACTTCAACAACTTTGAGTGGAGCAAGTATGCAGACGAGTTAGCTAATACGCCTAAACCAAAGGCTGATGCAACGCTGCGTATTGAGCATGGTGATGTGGCGAAAATCTTGATGGGACAAGTGACGCTTGAGCAATTACTAAAAGCGGGCAAAGCAAGTATTGTAGGTGATGCGAGTGTGCTAGCTAAGCTGCAAGCAGCCCAAGTCGAATTTGATGACAAGTTTGAGATTGTGCCACAACCTGCGAAAGGCCAGGAAGTCGATGCCGAGCTTTACTTGAAATAGCCTGAAACAGCTTAGTCAGAAATAGTTTTCATCCCCCAATCAGCTCTGGTACACCTTGCTAGTTTAATAATTAGTGAAGCGTGCCAGGGCTGATTTCCTGTTGTTTTGCTTAAATCTTGCGAGCCCTAACTTCCTGTCTCTGAATATCTGATTTCAAATTCCTGTTTTTAGCTGGAATGAAGGCCAATTTGCTGCTGTACGAACTCAATAAACAGCTTTAATCTTGCTGATTGATGAATAAGCTGAGGATGCAGTAAATAGCTACTCGATTGCATGGTGTCACAACCCGTTAGCACTGTTTGCAGTTGCCCTGACTTTAGCTCTTCATCGACAAGGTACTCCGCTACCAGAATGATGCCTTGAGCATCCAGTGCCAATGATTTGAGCATATGGTTGTCATTTATCGCAATGGCGCCAGATACGTTAATTGCTTGGCCGTCAAGCTTCCAGTTAGCTTGCTCACTTGTGGTGAGACATTGATGTTTAGCTAGGTCATCGACCGATTGCGGCGCTCCGTGCTTGGCAATATAGGCCGGTGATGCGCAGCATACGTGACGATAGTCAAACAGCTTTTTAGCTACCATATTTTGCGGCGGTGTAGTGGTGGCGCGAAAGGCGATATCAAAGTCGGATTGGTTAAGGTCGTGCTGAGTGTAACTGGTATCAATTTTAAAATTAACCAGCGGATACTGGCGATGAAATTGCTGGCAAATCGGCAATAAAAAACGGGCGGTAAACTGACTTGGTGCGGTAATACTAATATCACCCGCTATGGTTTGATGATCGTGACGGATCTGCCTTTCTAGGTCTATCAGCTGAGATTTTACCTGCCCCATGCTGGATAACACCTGTTGTCCTTGCTCGGTAAGCTTGACGCTGCGAGTTGAGCGAACAAGTAATGGTCTGCCAAAGTCTTGCTCAAGTTGCTTAATCTGCTCAGATAAGTAACCGCGAGAGATCCCTAAGTTTGCTGAAGCCTCAGTAAAACTGAGTTGCTTGGCGACTTCGCTAAATAGAAATAAGCGCTCAAATTTCTTATGTTCTCTGGATTGGCTCATAGCTGCTCTCTTGCTCAGGGCTGTTCTACTTATGAGTGTTGGGCTCAAGGCTGTTTACTGTTATTAGCTCATAGCAGCAAACTTAAATCAATAATTGCTCGCTATAACAAATAATGATTTTGCTTTTTGCTCTTTCATCACAATCTAGCTTGATTACACTGATAACAAATAAATAAGCAGATTAACTGAGCAAACTATGTCGACATTGCCAATTCAAACTTTATTTCCTCACGCATCAAGCCTGGTATACGGCTGCATGGGGCTTGGGGGCGCATGGAGTGATGAGCCTTATCAAAGCACTCATGTAAAGCAAGCCCAGCAGGTGATTGATTGTGCCTTAGATAATGGCATTAACTTTTTCGACCACGCTGATATTTATACCTTTGGCAAAGCAGAGCAAGTATTCGGTCAGGCACTCGCGCAGCGAAATGACCGCGAGCAGATGATTATTCAAAGCAAATGCGGCATCCGTTTTGATGATAACCTTGGCCCAAAACGTTATGACCTATCAGTGAAATGGATTAAGCACAGCGTCGACAACAGTCTAGCTCAGCTTAATTGTGATTACCTCGATATCTTACTGCTGCATCGCCCAGATCCTTTAATGGACGTTAATGAAATTGCGCAAACTTATTTATCGCTCAAGCAGGCGGGTAAGGTGAAACACCTTGGGGTGTCGAATATGCAGCAATATCAAATGCAGGCATTGGTGAATGCGATAGGCGAACCGTTAGCGGTTAATCAAATAGAGATGAGTTTGCAACAACACAGCTTTGTTGATGAAGGTGTCTATGCCGGTAATCAAGCGGGCAGTGACATTAACTTTGCTCCAGGCATGCTTGAATATTGCCAGGCTGAAAAGGTGCAAATTCAGTCGTGGGGTAGCTTGTGTCAGGGGCAATATACAGGCGCTGCCACAGAGCAAGCGAGCCAAGCTATTCACCAAACATCCAAGCTTGTAGCTAAATTGGCAAGCGAGTATGGCGTAAGTGCTGAGGCGATATTGCTCGCCTGGTTAATGCGCCACCCTAGCAATATTCAACCTGTTATTGGTACAACGAACCTTGCACGAATTAAGGCCTGCACCGAGGTGAATAAGCTGCAGCTTAGCCGCGAACACTGGTATGCCTTGTATGTTAGCGCTAAAGGCGTCGAGCTACCCTAATATTGCCCACTGGAAAAAGGATTTAATTAATGAGCGTATTTAATCGAACCGCAGCTGTTATAGGCGCTAGCCTTGCATTAGGCGTTGGCCTAATGGGCTGCCAGAGTCAGGGGCAGGATGCAGAACTAGTCAAGCCGTTAGGTGAACAATCAAGCTCTGATGCCACTGAAAAGCGACAAGCGACTGTGCCCGCGATCTATCAAGACTATCTCAACCGTGATGTACGAGATGACATTTTTTATTTTGTGTTGCCCGACAGGTTCAATAATGGAAACCCGGCGAATGACAATGGCGCGGCGCCGGGTTATGCCAAGGGTATTTCCCACGGCGGTTTAGATGTGACTACTGAGCGCGGTTTCCATGGCGGCGATATTAAAGGCATTGAGCAAAAGCTAGATTACTTGCAGCAGCTGGGTGTTACTGCCATTTGGATGACGCCGATTTTGCGCAACAAAGCGGTGCAGAAAGACGGTGTGGCACATCACGGTTACTGGATTGTCGACTTTACCGAAATTGATCCACACTTTGGTACCAATGATGAGTTGAAACAACTGATTGCCGCCGCGCATACCAAGGGAATTAAGGTATTTTTCGACATTATTACCAATCATACAGCGGACGTAATTAAGTTTGCTGAGTGTCACAATGCTGATGGCAGCTTTAAGGTGGGCAATACTCATTGTGAATACAAGTCGCTTGAGCAAGTTGCAGCAGGTGATAAATACACGCCATTTGTGCCTGAGCGTGAACAAGGGTTAAAGGTGCCACAATGGTTGAATGACCCTCAGTATTATCATAATCAAGGGGACAGCACTTTTCGTGGTGAGAGTTCGTTAAATGGCGATTTTAATGGCCTTGACGATCTTGATACCAGTCATCCACAGGTATTAGCGGGAATGACTGAAATCTATAAAAATCTCATCACAGAATTTAAACCAGATGGCTTTAGGATTGATACTGTACGCCATGTAGACCTTGAGTTTTGGCAAAGCTTTAGCCCGGCAATTGTCGCCCATGCTAAATCAATAGGTATTCCTCAGTTCCATGTTTTTGGTGAGGTTTATGACTCTGATCCTAAGGCGTTAAGCCTTTATACCACCCAAGGTAAATTGCCCTCGGTATTAGATTTTGGTTTTCAGCGCGTGGCCGCCGATATTTTCTATCGTGGTAAAAGTCCTGTGCATGCTAAGGCGCTGTTTGCTCAAGATGGCTTGTATCAAGACCATGACAGCGGCGCAGATTTATTGATGACGTTTCTAGGCAACCATGACATGGGCCGTAGCGGTTATTTCATTAATCAACATGACGCTCAGCAAAGTGATGCTGACAAGCTTAAACGCAGTATTTTATCTCATGCTTATATGTTTTTATCCCGCGGTATTCCGGTGATTTACTATGGCGATGAGCAGGGTTTTACTGGCGACGGTAACGATATTTATGCCAGAGAAGATATGTTTGCATCACAGGTGGCTAGCTACAATGACAATGCGCTTTTAGGCACAGATAAGTCGACCGCTGATGATAACTTTGATACAGAGCACCCTATATTTAACGCAATTGCGCAGCTAAGTGAGTTGCGCAAGCGTAATATAGTCATGCGCCGCGGTGAGTATCAGCCAAGGTTTTACCAGCAAGATAACCCAATGTTCGCGTTTGCTAGAGTTTATGGTGATACTGAGTGGTTAATGGTGTTTAACTCAGGCAGACAAGCGGGGAAAATAAGCCTAGATAAAGCAGATTACCAGTTAATTAGTGCGCCAGATGGCGTGGATATTAATGTTGAAGGGCAAATCATTAGTGTACAACTGCCAAGACTAAGTTATGCCATTCTAGAGAAGCGATAACATAAGGTTGAGGTTGTAGCTAGAGATTAGCTGCAGGCAGAAATAACAAAGGGGCGATTAAGCCCCTTTCGTTTATAAGCAATTTAAATGCTTATATTACTTGCTTAGTTCGTGGCAGTCTGCACACTCAGTGATAGTTAGCTCTTCAGAGTGCATTTCCATGTCAACGTCATGCGCGTCAGCTAGGCCGTGACAGTCGTTACAAGTACCTAGAGTAGCTTCCATCTCTACGTGCTCTTCTAAGTTAACTTCGTGGCATTCCACACAATCAGTCGCGTAAGCTGAACCAGTAAAAGCAAGTGCAGCAATTAGGGCTAAATATTTCATCGTCGCTCCAGTCTCATCGTTTTAGCTAAGTAACATCACCTAGCTTGAAGGTTGTGTACTACCATGAAGCCAGTCTACATTCGACAATCATCCATTTGCGAATCATTAGATAGTTCATTGAAAGCACATTTGTTGTTAGGCTGACATCACAGCCTGTGTTTCTCACTCAAAGTTAATTTTAAACTGATTTGCACTCGAAATCCTGAAATTTGTGGTCGTTTCTGAGAACTTTCACCAACAATTGTTAAAAAAATTAGATCTTGATCATGTTTATTTGTCGGATAAGGTGTAAGTCAAATACCTAATTTTCAGTAGTTTTTTGTAAAAACAACAAAGTTTCGACCCGTCTTGGTTTGTGTACTTTGCTACCTTTGACTGATAATTAATCTTTGCTCATGTTGTTATCTACAACTGAGCAAAGAGGTTTTCTCCACTGTTATTTTAGCGCTGTACCTGCGCTCGAATCTGCATTTGCCGCATTAGCCGTTGAAATTGTACAGCTTGCGCCTTGTGGCTCAGCAATCATGTCTGAACTGATATTAGTATCGCACTCCCAGTCAATTAGGCTGGTGTTACCTGATACATTTGGCACAAAGGTAATTTGCTTTTGACTACCAAAATCATCTGCTAGCTCAACGACTAAATGGCTGCGCTCTGACAGGTAAATACTGTCTACCATAGGGTGAGCTTTAAAGTAGTTTACTGGTAGTACAATCTTATCTGCTGGTTTAGGTAAGCGGTTCTTAAACAGATAAAACTCAGATACTGACATCTTTGCTAGCTCAGCCATATCAACGATAGCGTCGAGCTGTTCAGTCATATCAATTGCATTTGGGTTTACTTCAGGAATAGCTGCAATTTGAGGATTGGCATTGGTTGCAGCTGTTTCGATAGCAAGAAGGTTATCGATTGCATCCGGCTGTTGTTCAGTGCCATTTTCTGCATTAGCAATAATCTGGGTTACCGGCTCTTCGAATGCTACCGGTGCAGTTGAGATAGGAGCGAGCTGACTGGCATCTTCTGTTGTCACCTGGGTATTGTCTACTAGCACTTCATCAGAGGTTTGATTGGCAGACTCGTCAGTCTCTGGTGCTTGGGCAACGAGCGTTTCAGTATTCTCAGCTACGCTAGTTTCAACTTCTGTTCCAACGTTAGCCTCGATATCTGCTATCTGTGTATCAACAACGTCCTGTGTATCAACAACCTCAGCTTGGATGGTTTGAGTATCAACAACAGTATTTGTACTGGTTTCTTCTAGTGCTTGACCCGTTACCTCAGCCGCCGTAACTAGTGCTGGCTCGTCAATTGGATTTGCTACAGCAGAGGCTCCAACGGTCTCTGAAGGTGTTTGGGAAGCTAATGCTAGTTGATCTTGTGTGTCATTAGAATCCATGCTTTCTGGAGTCGCTTGGGCATCAACTTCAACTGGGTTGATATTGGTACTAGCCGCCGTAACAAGTTGTTCTTCCTGCTTAACTGATTGCTCTGCGACTGCAATGTTTGACTGTTTTTCAGCAGGTTGTGTGGCTTGTGTCGATATTTCTGTTTCATCAACGTTTATTAATTCAACTTGGTTGTTATTGGCGACTAGCTCATCAGTAGCTAACTCTTTTACAACATCGGTTTGCATATCTGTTTGCGTAGTTTGCGCCACGCTTTCTTGAGTACTGATAGCCTCCGTTGAGTTAACAATTTCTTCGGAGTCAACGATTTCTGCGGCGTCAGCGAGTACGACCGGCTCATTAGAAACAGTCGCTTCAACAGGTTGCATATCTAAGCTAGGCGATTCTTTTGCTACCTTGCTATCTGCGTTGAGATCAGCGACTTGTTGTGCGTCATCATCTAGCTGTGGAGGTTGCGCCATAGCAATAGCATTTTGAGTAATGTCATCTACATTGTCTTGTTCAGTAATTGCAATCTGAATCACTTCACTACTTGTATCTGGTTCCTGCGAATTTACAGTATGCTCAGATGCTATCGCCGCGGCATTGCCTCCATTATTTACGACCTTTGAAACATCACTAGCCACTGAAACGTCATTAACCTCAGCAAGTGTATTTGGCTTATCTAAATGTACTTGAACGTCGTTGAGCTGAGTATCTGCAGGGTTATTACTCTTACTAGCCGTACTAGCTTGCTTGTTAGTTGCTGCTAATTGCGGTGAAGCGGGCTCATCGTCAGCCATAAAATCATTAAATGCGATGACTAGCTTGTCAAAAAAGCCAGGCTCTTTCACCTGAGCGCGTGGCGCTTGTGTTGATACTTCTTTGATGCTCTGCGTTGTAGCTTTGGCGACAACTTGATCTTGTTCAGACTCCACGTCTGCAGCAGTCTGTTGATTTATATGTGATTCAACTGAAGTTTCAGGAACGTTTGATTCATTCGCCGCGACTAACTCTGTTGCTTGCTCTGGGATAAGTTTTTCAGGGGTGGCGGGTTCAGTAGTGGCTAGTTCGGTCGTCACTAGTTCAGTAGCTAGCTCAAGGTTCTCTGTATCGACGCCTGTCGCTGAAGCTTGTATGGCTTCCACCTTGGCCGTAGGGGCTTCATCTGCACTTTGTGGGATTGTTGCGTCAGTTATTAGATAATCGTTAGCCAACAGAGTGTTGTCTAATTGCTTGTCAGTTATTTGCGTGCCTTCTGCAGTAACTTCAATCGAGGTGTCTTCTGATAAGGTTGCTTTAGCGGTTGTTGAGGCTAGCTCTGCTGCGGACTCTGTTGCTAGGAGCTCTGTTGCTACTGGCTTAGTATCATTGCTACCAGTAACACTGTTAGTGAGATTATTAGCTGAATCAACCTTGTTTTCAATCGTCGCGGCTTCGGCTAACAGTGTTTGCGTTTCTTGTTGTGCTTCGATTTGGTTGTCGCTAACTTCTGCAGCTGTATGATTCGCACTGGCCTCAGCAATCAAAGTTTCTGCAACAGGAACTACAACTGTTTCTAGCTCAGCAATGGCAGGTTCAGTATCTTTGATTTCAGTATCTGGCTTGTTGTTTTCGTCGGCTTCAACCGCGCTTTGTGCTGTTGATGCTAACTCTGTGAGTCGTACTGGCTCTGGGGTTGGCTCGCTCGCAGCGGCCTCATTTAGCGTTTGAGTTTCACTTACTGCTTGAGCTTTATTTGCTACTGAATTCGATTGCGCAGCAATAACGTTAACTTGCTCATTGTCATTTTGATTAGTAGTAAGTTCACGTGCGTCTTGGTATTCAAATTCGAGGTTTTGCTCTGGCGTATCAGCAGTGCTCGCCAGCTGCGCTTCTTCAGCTGCAGTCGCATGCGGCTCTGGTGTAGCTTCTGGAATGAGTTCTGCTACTGTAGTGTAAGCCGATTCAGCGCCATCAACAATTGAGTCTTTAATACCCGCGTAATCGACTTTGGCTATACGAGTAAATAGCGAAGGCTCATTAAGATCACGCGGCTCTTCATCTTCTACGAAGGCGACTTTGACTACCACAACGACTATTAACACACCGGAAATGTTAATTAGCCACTCGTTGATACCACGCTCTTTGGTTTTTGGTTTTTTCTTTGGCGCAGGGGTGCGGACGATGTTTTTGTGCTTGGCGATAACGCTGCGAGCAATCTCTTCGATCTCTTGGCGCTCTAGGATAGTGATTTCATCAAGTGCTTCGATGTAATCAAGGGGGAGCTCGATATTGTCAGGATGTTTGTTGCCATGACGTAGTGCGTCAATTTCCAAGACGCGATTTTTAATCTCTTCAACTATCAAATTTTGTTGATTAGTTGTGTTGGCACTAGTTGCATTCATTTGTTTTTCCGGCAAATGTTGTCGAATTCTCAGGCGATGTTCGAGTTAGGGTTATCGTCTTAAAAAAACGGCTTTGCAAAGACTCAACTTGGGCATGATTACTTATCCCTAAGCAATGATTGTTGCTGGTCATTTTCATAACAGCTATGCAGCGAGTTGCTGTTTTTATGCTGTTATTTCAAACTCTAGAATGCTAAATGCAATGTCAAAATTGGTGCGTAACACCTGATATTGTTATTTGTTGTTATAGCAGACAAAGTAAATGATTTTCTTATGTCTTTGATTCCCAATAAAAGGACAAGATACATTAGTTTTGTTCAATTTATCAAATTTTTTTAACAACTCGTTATCATTTGTGTATCACCAGGATTTTCATCAAGTAATTCAATGTATTGCGTTTTTGATATTTATACAGGCAAACAGTCAAAGCTGGCTGGTGTTAACTTGGTCTTACGAAGTGCTGTTTGAGTAAATTTATGCCGCGAACAAAAAGCATGCAGACTAAAAAATGACTACGGGAGGGTTGTACAAGATAATTTGAAAAGGTTGCTTGTGAGTATGCTAAATGCTAAATGCTAAAGGTAAAAAGGATAGAGCGTTCAGGCTGGGCTATATGTAAGCAACAGCCTAAACGCAATAACTTAATCTGTGGTTAGCGTTTCAGCCAAGGGTTAAAACTACCATCACCATTTGGTGTAGCCTTGGTGTTTTGGTTGTCAGTGTTTTCGCGCTTAGTTGGCTTGTCAGATCTTTGTCGTTCAAGCTGGGTGCGCTTAGCTTTATTCGATTTCGACTTTTTACCTATTTGAGTAACACTGTGGCCTTTAGCTCCATGACTTTTTGACATACGCTCGGGCTTGGAAGGTTTTGTGTCATCAAGTTTGCTTGCAGGCTTTTTCTTAGGCACAAAATTTAAGTCAGACTTTGGCAGAGGCTTTTTGGGCTCAAATTCAGCTTCGACTCTACGTTCGATGATCTGTTGTAGCTTACGTTCAATCGCGCAGAAGTTCTTAAAGTCATCTTTAGACAGCAGTGACACAGCTTGACCTTGATTGCCTGCGCGGCCGGTACGACCAATGCGGTGAATGTATTCATCAGCTGGGTAGGGCAGGTCGTAGTTGATGACTAGCTTAAGATCGTCAATATCGATACCACGAGCAACCACACCAGTAGCGACAATATATTTGACCTTGCCCGCTTTAAAGTCATGCAGGATTTGCTCACGCACAGCTTGGCTACGACCACTATGAAAACTTTCCGCTTCAATGCCACGCTTTTCTAGCTGACTGACAAGTTTTGCTGCGCCATGTTTAGTGCCGATAAAAATAAGTGCCTGCAGCCAGCTATTTTGGCTGATAAGGTGGCTTAATAGGGCTGATTTTTTATCTTTATCTACAGGGATTGCCCACTGCTCGATAAGTGGTTTACGTTCTTTACTTATCAGTGATATTTCTGTGGCTTTTTTGATATTGGTTTTAGCTAGGCTGCGAACCGCATTATTTAAGGTCGCTGAGAACAACATGCTTTGACGGCGCTCAGGTAAACGCTCAACAATACGATTGATATCATCAATAAACCCCATGTCGAGCATACGGTCAGCTTCGTCAAGAACCAGCAGTTCAAGCTCATCAAAATGCAATGCTCGCTGGGTGTACATGTCTAAGAGCCTGCCGGGTGTGGCTACCAGAATATGTACCCCTTCAATCAATGCTTGCTTTTGTGGTTTGCTGTCAACGCCGCCGTACATGGCTAACGCATTAATGTTAAGGTTTTTGCTATAGGCTTTAATGTTGCTTTGGACCTGCAACACCAGTTCACGGGTTGGGGCTAGAATCAGTGCTTTAATGCGTTTTGGTCTAACGCCTTGAGTCGCTGCGCCGCTTGCTACTAATCGCTGTAAAATAGGTAACACAAAGCTAGCAGTTTTACCGGTACCGGTTTGTGCCGCTGCGATAATGTTATTGCCAGATAGCGCCACTGGAATCGCTTTAGCTTGAATAGGCGTTGGCTGCTGATAATTCAGCTCATCTAAGGCGTTGACGATAGGTTGGGATAGTCCAAGCTTGGCAAATGACATGAATGAATCTCGATTTATGGGAGTGATATTGACTAAGCAGTACCTAGCGCTGCTCATAGAGGTCAATTGTATCAGCAATCACGGTGCTGGCGTAGTGAATGCACGTCGTTATTCATTTCGATGGTAAGTTTTGCGTAAGCAGTGGCTGATAAATTCTTGTTTGCTTAACGGTCGATAGAACAAGAAACCTTGGAAAAAATCACACTCAAGATCTTTGAGTGTTTGATATTGAGCCTGATTTTCTATCCCTTCTGCCACTACTTTTAAACCAATATTGTGTGCCATGGTAACTATGGCTCGTATTAACGCGTGACTTGATGGTGTTGTTTCTAGATTGGCGACAAACGAATGGTCGATTTTTATGATATCGATTTCAAGCTGCTGTAAGTATGAAAGCGATGAGTAGCCTACTCCAAAATCGTCGATAGCAAATTTAATTCCCTGCTGGCTGAGCAATTGCATTTGTTGCTGGATAGAAGTGCCTGGTGTCATTAAGGTGTTTTCGGTAACCTCGATTAAAATAGAGCCAGGCTTAATCGGGTTATTTGCCAAGGTTTGCAGCCAATTTCTTGCCCACTTTCCGCGTTCGTCAATTTCAAGTGGTGATGTATTGAGGCTAATTTGAATGTCGGTGTTAATTTGCTGCAGCTCTAAAGCATCGTTGATCACCTGATTAACGACCCATTGACCAATCTCTTTAATCAGCCCATATTCTTCCGCTAGAGGGATAAACTCGCTGGGACCCAACAAACCTTTGTCTGGGTGTTGCCACCTAAGCAGAGCTTCAGCTTTGGTGATTAGTGGCTCATTAGCTTTTAAGATTGGCTGATAATGCAGCGTTAGTTGTGAGTCGTAAATAGCTGTCTTTAAGTCTTCCACTAGCTGGCGTTTTTTAATAGCTTGTTCTTCAATGGAATAGCAGAAAAACTCAAAGCGGTTACGACCTTTGTTTTTCGCCAAATACATAGCTTGGTCTGCATGTTTGATTAATTCTTCTAGCGTATCGCCATCTTTTGGTGCAATGGTGATGCCGATGCTACCTGTAATCTGAATCCGTTCGCTTTTAATAACTATGGGATCCATCAGTGTTGTTTTTATCTGGTTCGCAATTTTAGTTAGCTGCTGCTTACTACAAACATCTTCGAGAATGATGGTAAATTCATCGCCGCCCAGTCGAGCTACAGTGTCATGCTCACGGACACAGTTCTTTAAACGTTTAGAAACCTGCTGCAACAATAAGTCGCCATAGTCATGGCCTAAGGTATCGTTAACTTCTTTAAAGCCGTCTAAATCAAGAAAGATAAGTGCGAAAAACTTGTCTTTGATGAGTAGCAACCCTTGTAATTTCTCATAAAAGTAACGCCGGTTCGGTAGACCTGTTAAACCGTCTTTGTAGGCTAATTCGAGTAACTGTTCATTAGCGGTTTCTAACTCTTCTGTACGCCTTTTCACCTTGGTTTCAAGGATATTATCCCTCTGTTCAATGGTTTTAAGCATGTCGTTAAATCGATTACTTAGCTGGCCGACCTCATCGTTGGGTAGCTCTTTGGCGCGCAGGCTGTAGTCATTTGAATGACTTACATCGTCAGCTACTTTAGCAAGGTGTAAAATTGGTTTGAGGAATCTACGCCGCAAAATTAACGACAGTAACAAACTCATCGCGAGCGTAAATATCAACAATCCCACCACAAAATAGCCATATACAGTGGCTTTATTAACGATGTAGCTGTCATCGGCAACAATAACCAAATAACCGTAGCGCCTGCCGTCGAGTACGAGCTCATGGGCGATAGTAGTCGTATCAATTAATTGATCGCGTATCGAATGACTGTCGTTACTGACGACTTTATTAGCACTGGCGAGTACATTGTGCTGAATGTCGGTGACTTGAATTGACACAATGTCGCTGCGTATAAGTATTGGGTCTATAAGTTCTTGTATAGCATCTTTATCATCGAACAATACGGCAGCGGTAATGGTTGGCGATAGAATTTCCTCAAGGGTATTCAGGCTATCAACTTGTTCTTGTTTAGCTGTGGTGTACTCATAAGCACTGAAGGTAAAGGTGATTATGACAATAGCTGTGATTGCCACACTCATTAAGATAAGCAGTAGCTTCTTGCCGATAGAGTTGAGTGCAAATATGTCTCCCATTGGCACTACCTCTCAACCACACGGCCAAGCCTAAGCACTTTTGAGCTCATGGATAGCCCTGATTGCTTGAGGTGTTTGGGGGAGATTTCGAAACGAATTTTACCACTTGCTAGAAAAAAACGTATGTGACCACCTTGCTTAATGAAATGCTCTGTTTCGCCGATGAACATAGTATTTTGGTGTTGCTGATGATTGATGGTTGGCCAATTTTCTTGAGTATTGGCGCTGACAAAAAACATGTCACACTGTTGTATCGATGCAGCAGAATGGGAAATCGTTTGGGTGGTGATCGGTTTGTGTTTTACGTTACGGTCACCGAGTACTCGGTTAGCTATAGCAATGAAGTTATGGTCCTGACTGCAAATGACAAAGTTGTCGCGCTCCGTAAATGATGAGCTCCAACGTCCATATAAGGCAAAGTTGTATAAAAAGCCTGCTTTAATAGCATATTCTTTGTCGCTGGCTTGTACTGAAGGTATGGCAGCGCCGCACATAAGGGTAATGGCCATAAGGTTGGTCACGAGCCGATTTAACTGGCGCCAAAGCATAATTTAAAAGTCCACCGCTAGTTTGCCAGTGATACTCTCGTCTATGTAGTTGGGGATGGTGTATGTCTCGTTGGTATTTTCAAATTCTAAATGGGTGTTAGCAATCAGGTTTTTGCCTATGAGAGAAAAGGTGATGTAGTCACTAATCGCCCAGTTCCAGGTAACATCTAATGCAGTGTAGTTATCAGTGTTATAGGCATTGCTTTGCTCATGTCTGAGTACGGCGAAAAGGTTTTGACCTGCAACATAGCGCCAATCTGCTTTAAAAAAGGTTTGTTTGCTGGTGGAGTTGCGCCCGATGGCGGGGAAGGTGTTAGCTTGCAGATCGTATTCAAAGTGGTTGTAGCTGTAGCCAAGTTCAGTGTTGAAGTTGTCTGATACTTGCCAGCTTACGCCAATATCGCCGCCATAGGTATTAAGTTCAGCATTAGATACCATGTCCAGGCTAATACTGGTTGAGCGCAGCGCATCAAGAGCATTGGCTAGCTGTCCTTGATTTAAATGATTGAAAAAGCTATCGAAAAGATGAACATCCGGCTCAATCGTCAGTACCGTCGCATCAGTAGATTGAGTGCGATATAACGATAAGTCTAACTGCCACTTATGATCACTGTAGCGATAACCTAACTCGTAAGAGGTGGATTTTTCAGAGTCTACTTGGTTATTGCCATTAAGAATGGTTCTGACTGCATAGTTGTCGATGAACTCAATCCCTGTTTCAGTAGGCAGAATACTCTTTACCTTAGTACCATTGATTACATAATTGTCATTGTATTCAATTAGCGCTGGGATACGGCTGGAGCGAGAAACGGAAGCCCAATATGTATGCCTAGGACTTGGGTGCCATAACATTCTCACTAATGGCTGATGCTCCCATTCGGTCAGCTCGTTATGCTCGCTACGAATACCTGCAATGAGTTTGAGTTGCTCCGGAATGATACTATATTGCGCCTGCACAAATCCGCCATATTGGTGCAGGGTGTTGAGTCTTGTATCACTAAAAATAAAAGGACTGTCGTTAAAGTTCACGTCGATAGCTCGGTAGATTAAGCCTAAATCGAATCTCAAGTCTTGGTAGAGAAAATTGAGTTGATAATCAGCATCGATGGATGTGAACTCTTCTTCTAAATAAATGTGTGAGCCTGTTTGTTCAAGCCAGGATAACTGGAGCATTTGGTTGGCTTGCGACGAGATACGGTTTTCAATTCGCCCCATCACGCGGATGTCTTTACGATTAAATTGACCACTAAGCGGAGTGTTTAAGTTTGTTTCATCAATTACACCGCGATAATTCTGACCATAGTCAGAGCGAGTATGATCAGTTTGAATAAACCCGGACCAACTGTCATTGATATTGACATCAAAGCGGGCGCCAAATGATGTTTGCTCTATGTTATCTACCGGCGGTAAATCAAGTGCAGTGGAAGACGGCTCACCGTCGCGCAGCTGGCCATAGACGCGATAACTCGCTTTTGATCCAATATCGCCACCATAACGAAAATTAGTTTGATAATTTGTCAAGCTACCTGTTGCCATATCCGCATATATGCCACGGGTGTCGAAACTGTTTTTGGTAATGATGTTAATCACGCCATTGGTTGCATTGCTGCCCCATAATAAGCCACCTTGACCGCGAATAACTTCAATGCGTTCAATGTCATATAAAGGGACATTGAGCGTTTCCCAATAAACCGCAGAAAATTTAGGCGTGTATAAGTTTTGGCCGTCAATCAGCACTAACATCTTGCTAGAAAAGCGTGAGGCAACACCACGACTCGTAATCGCCCATTGATTATTGTCGAGTTGACGTACGACTAGCCCCGGCACCATTTTAAGTGCTTCGGGTACCGATTGCGCCCCGGAGTGGGCGATGCGTTCATTGGTGAGCACGTAGATTGAGGCTGGTGTATTAAATGCTGTTTCGGCGCGTTTCATAGCTGATGTGGCTTGCACATCCATTGACATTAGCGACTCAATATCAAGAGCTGGCAGCAGATCGGCACCAACCACATTGCCATGATAACAAAGCGCTAAACTGCTTAGCGCAACGACAGTTTTAAACAATGAGCCTCCTGCTAGCTAAATCAATATCCAAAGGTTTATTTTTATCATCAATCCGTACAATAAAACCTAGTACATAAGCACTAAAGAGCGAAGATCTAGGCTAATAGATTATGCTTGCTCGTTTAAAAAGTGTACGGAAATGAAATAAGTCAGACTTTAGAATGATGGGCTTAGGAGAAGTAGTCGATCAAGTAATCTGGATATTGCTTAGTTGGGTGTTGATGTGGTTGAAGCTCCGGTGATGAAATTAGCTAAAGCCATGTTATCTATAAATATAGCATGGCCTGAACCACAGAATTATGAGAAATTATAGATCAAAGTGAGCTGCGTATGGGTCGTTGTTGGCATCGTTGATCCATTGATACTCTGTCAACCTTTGGATGCGTCTTGCTTCTTTGTCACCGTGAAGTTTAGCAACCCAATATAGGGCTGCGTCAGTGCCTGCTGATACACCGGATGAGGTGAGGAACTTACCATCATCTACCCAACGTGCCTTTGGTTGCCACACAATGTGTTCGTTGAGTGAGGTAACCCAAGGGTAAGCCATTTTATTGGTGGTGGCCTTTAAGCCATTCATAACCTTGGTTTTTGCGATAAGCGCAGTGCCGGTACAAATGGTGAAAACTGACTGACTCAATGCAACCTGACGCTCCATCCAGTTAATTAGTGCTGCGTCATTAACTAAGGTTCGTGTCCCCAAGCCGCCCGGAATAATGAACAAATCACACTCATACAAGGCGTTGGTCAAACAGTCGGCAACCACGCGCGGCCCTTGATAACTTCTTACTACATCTTTTGCTGCTACTAACTTAATTTCGGCATTTGGCATATGCCCTAGCATTTCGATTGGTCCATGAAGGTCAAGTGTTTCATAATCATCAAATACTAACGCTAGAATTCGGTATTTACCTGCTTGAAATAGTGGGGCTTGGCTAACTAAACCTGATTGTGGCTCCGCCAGAGCCGGAGATAACATGAAAGGAGCTGCACTGAGCCCAATGAGGCTAGTTTTTAGAAAATGGCGGCGAGAAGTCATAATAAAAGCTCATGTGAGTAATTTAGCTGAGCATTATATTGCACTGCTACTGCTAGAACCTTGATGTGAAGCGCTAAATCTAGAAAAAATTCGAGTTTTAAGGTTTTTTATCTGCTTCTATGTATGAAAAAGGCCAATCAACTGATTGGCCTTTGTATGTCACATGCGAACTGAGTTAGCGACGTCTTCTACGTCTTCTCATACGGCCTTCGCGATCCGCTTCAACCTCTTCCTCGTCGTGAAGTTCTTGAACGGGTTCATTTGCTGGTTGAGGGTCGTCTTCGCCAGTCGTCAACTGAGTGACATTGCTTTCGACTTGGCTATCCGACTTTTTTGCGTCACCTTTGAACACAGACTTTAAGATACCAGTAACACTAGACTTCTCTTCTTCAACTTGAGGCTCTTTAGCTTGTGGCTCTTCAGTAAATTCAATTTTGTCTATTTTAGCTTTAGCAGCTTTTTTAGGCGCTTCAGCTACAGGGTCAAGGCTAGCAGCATCTTTTGGACGCACTGCGACGTTGTCTAATGAAGCTGACTTAGGCTTTATCTCAGCGACATTGTCATGCAGGTCTGCAATATTGCTTACCGCTGATGGCGGTACAGATTGGCTTGCAAGTGATTCAGCCTCACGTTCTGCCACTCGTTTATCAAACTCTGCAACGACTTCATTAATTTCGGCCTTGGCAATACTAAGTGCGCTAGCTAACTCATCAAACGTCGCATGGAAGCCATCGTGCTTTTGCTCAAACGGCTTGATGTTACCTTTCACTTCGTCAGTTAAATTATTCGTTAGGCGCTTATAGATATTGATCTCTTGCTCAAGCTCGTACAGATAAGTCTTGGTAAACTTAACTACATCATCCATTGCTTCAAGCTTGGTAAATAATTCCTGCTTTTTCTCGGCAAAACCATCAATCATAGATTGCGGAATTTGCGCTGGTGGTGCCATTTCGGGCACTAGACCAGCAAATTCAGAAATTGAACCTACAGGTTTCCAGTGGGTAAAAGCTGGATTCCAACCGTAACAATCAGGTGCATTTTGAACAATGGCTTGTGCCTCTGCTTCAGAAATGGGACCTGTTACTTCACCATTTTTTGAAATAAACCATTTAGTCATAATCGTGACTCTTATATCAGGTTAACCAACATGAGCTAACTCAAGTGGTAAAAATATGTTCGAACTAATTATCTGAAACGCCAGCAAGGTTTTTCTGTAATGCCGCATACTGCTCATTTACACTGCGGAGGGTATTCTTCACTTGCTCGTTCAAGTTTTGCGTTGTGGTTTTACACTTGTTGGTATCACGGTCTAGATCGTTCAGAGAACCGTGAATAACCTGAAGTGTGCCTTCAATACGATTCAACGCAGAGTTTAGTTCTTGCTCTTTTGCCAACATTTTTTCAATCAGCTCTTGTGGCACATCGATTGGCGGAGGCGGTGGAGATACAGCGATATCGAATTCTTCGACGTCGCAAACTGGGATCCAATGAGCGTAAGATGGGTGCCATGCATAACTTTGAGGATTGGCTTTAATAAATTCATTTGAATCAGCTAATCCAAGCGGTCCACTTACCTCACCGTTATTTGAGAAATACCACTGTTTCATTGTCGACTCTTATCCTTAACTAGCATTTAGCTAACTTATTCCTATTAAATCAGATTGTTACGGTGCACTCGAAACAATTAGATTCTAGAGGCGTAGGCTGCACTGGCAGGGTAACGCAAATAGCACCGATACAATTTCGTTACATTAACTTAAATTTGTTCACATCGCTACACTTGTCATTAATTCAATTGAAATTTTTTAATGCAGTTTAAACTGCCTTAGCCTCGATCCCTTGATTAAAGGCGATCGCGCAGATCAATTTATTGGATCAAAAAATATAAAAACAGTGTTCTAAAAATGAATAAGTTATATAAACCCCGTGTGCGGGGCATTACATAGGATGGAATTAAATTCATCACAGCTTGTTATAAAGGATTAAAGTTTGTTCGGAAGGGATTTTATCCTCACTGGCGATCTTGACGATCTGTGCTCGAGCTGATCGCAGATCATTAAGTCATTTTCGCGATGTATTTATCTGTGGGAAGTCGAATGACATTTACGTGTTTGTATCAAGCTAAAATTATGAACTACGACTCAAGTCCTAGCCGTTGTAAATTACCACTTACAAAGACCTCTGCGAAACGGGGAGGTTTGCTAGGTGCTTGGCGCTGATTTGGGGGAAATAAATAGCTATGCTACTTGCGAATATAGATAGCTCTCTTTCTGGCGCTTCGATTTTAAGTGTTTGAATTTTAACACTTCAAAGACTTGCTTACATTTTATGGGATCGGGTTTTGATAAAATGTAGACAGACGTTTGAATGCTTGCTTAAATGGTCGGAGGTGTCTTTGATGTATTTGCTCTCCCTAAGAGGGGCGGTAGGGAAGTGAAGTTGAGACACACAGGACGTGAAGCCTTATTCGAATAACTTAGTCGCATTTTTACAATCAATAGTAATTGGGTGTAATGCAGCGGCGAGTGACGAAATACATCAAGGATAATAATAATGAAACTCAACAAACTCATGCTAGCCATCGGCGTAGCTACCGGGGTGTTTATTACCGGTTGTGGCGACGACACCACCTTCGAAAAATTCACTATCGATCCAAAACCAGAGCCAGAAGTCATTCCGCCACTACAGGCGTTTGATACTGATGGTACCCTTAACGCGACGATTCGCCGTACTAGTTATGGTGTGCCTCATATTGAAGCCGATAACCTGGAAAGCTTAGGTTTTGGTAGTGGTTACGCACAGGCTCAAGACAACCTGTGTATTTTGGCCGACAACTTTGTCAAAGCGAACTCTGAGCGCTCAATGTATTTTGGCCCTCATGCGTCAATTGACTTCACCACAGGTATGCCAACGGCGGAAGACAACGGCAACCTTATTTCAGATTTTGGCTACAAGGCGTTGAAAATTCGTCAGCTGGCTGAAGAGCAATATTCGCAATTTAGTTATAACTCGCGCGCGTTAATGGAAGGGTTTAGTGCTGGTTACAACCAGTACTTAGCTGATGTTGCCGCAGAAAAACAAGCGGCAGACCCATTCTGTGCTGGTCAGCCTTGGGTTAAACCGATTACCGGTGAAGATATTGCTACTTACCTGTTCTCAATTGCACTGCTGCCTGGCGCATCTAACTTCCTCGATTTGATTTTCTTTGCTAATCCTGGGGATGGATATGAATATCTGCCAAGAACAGTTGGCGCAGCAACAACCGCGCAATCAACAGCCTTCTTTACCGATATGCAGCGCGGCCTGGTTGATAGAGCATCGCGTATTACCACACCGGAGTTAAATAAAGGCGATCTTGGCTCAAATGGTTGGGGTCTTGGTAAAGATAAAACAGAAAACGGCATGGGCATGGTGCTGGGTAATCCTCACTTCCCACACACAGGTAACCTGCGTTTCTGGCAATCACATTTAACTATTCCAAATCAGATAGATGTTATGGGCGGCTCACTTGTAGGTATGCCTGGTTTGGTTAACATCGGCTTTAACAAAGACGTTGCCTGGACTCACACCTTCTCGACCGCAGAGCATTTTGTGATGTACAACCTCACATTGGCTGAGGGTGACCGAATGACTTATTTGGTGGACGGTAAGCCAATGCCAATCACCAAAGAGACAGTTTCAATTGTGGTTAATGGTGGCCCTGCTGGCATGTTAACGGTGGAGAAAGACATCTACACCACAGCCAAAGGTCCTATCGTTGAAGCGCCAGCGAATGTTGCGCCATTTGGTTGGGATGACAATCAAGCCTTTATGGTGCAAGACGTTAATATGGCGAACAAAGATCCACTGGATCATTGGTTAGCGATGAACCGTGCATCAAATAAAGATGAGTTCCAACAAGCCTTTAAAGACTTTGATGGGGTGATCTTCAACAACACCATGTACGCCGATAAAGAAGGTAATACTTTTTATATCGATGACTCAACTGTACCAGGCCTATCTGAAGTAGCAGTTGCTCAGTTAAAAACTAACCCTGAGATCATTGCCATTAAGCAAATGGCTGGCTTTACGGTATTGCCAGGAAGCTTGTCGATGTTTGCCTTTGATGGACCGACACCTTATGAGCGGGCACCTAAGCTTGAGCGCAGTGACTTTGTACAGAACTCAAATAATTCGTTCTGGTCGACTAACCTAGAAGCACCATTAGAAGGTTACTCACCTATGTATGGTGTGGAGCGTGGACAGCTATCAATGCGTACCCGCTTAGGTTTGAAGCTGCTTGAAGATGCTGCAGGTGACGATGGCAAGTTTAACCTTGATGAGCTTGAAGCTGCGGTGCTCAATAACCGCGCTTATTTACCAGAAATGGTACTTACTGACTTAATTGCTCAGTGTGAAGCGCAAGGCGATACACCAGTGGATGTTGCAACTGGCGTGAGCAAAGATATCAGCGGCGCATGCAACGCACTGAAAATGTGGAATGGTGTGCAAGATAATGACAGCAAAGCTGGCGCACTTATTCGTGAGTTTGCTCACCAGTTTAGTCAGTCGAACATGCTAACTGTGCCATTTGATTACACTATGGCGGCAACGACGCCTAACACTTTAACCACAGATGGCAGTGCATTAGTGGCATTAGCGCGTGCAGCATTGAACGTTGAAGCCGCTGGCTTTGCATTAGATGCGCCACTGGGTGAGGTGCAGTTTGTCGAGGCGTCTCTGCCAACAGGTGAAGCCTCTGGTGCCAAGTTACCTTGGCCTGGTACTCACAATGCTGAAGGCGGCTTTAACGTATTTTCAACCAGTACAAGTGGAGATGATACGCTTATTCCACAGCATGCCTATACTCGTGTAGTCGACCCTGTATCTGGCACAAATTTACGTTCAGGAATGACCGAAGAGGGCTACCATATTCGTTACGGCTCAAGCTGGATGATGGCGGTAAGTTTTACTGAAGAAGGTCCAAAAGCACGCGGTATTTTGACTTATTCCCAGTCAGGTAACGTGCTTAGCGAAAACGCTAGTGACCAGACTCAGCTGTACTCAAGCCAAAAGCAGTTCCACCCTATGTTGTTCACTGAAGCAGAAATTGCTGCAGATGTAGAATCAACAGTTGAACTGTCGATGGTTAAAGCTCAATAGGTGACTAACCTCAATAGATAGCTGAACGCCATAGATAACTAGAGTCCACAGCTGTCTGTTAGCTAAACTGACAAATGAGTGATTTGAAGCCCGCATTATGCGGGCTTTTTACTTTGAGTTACTGCTGAGCTTATTGCATGTGTTTTACCATTATCGGAAGAAATAACTGGCTACCAAACTACTTGAGCCTTTTTAAGGGTGATTAATCTACAAAAAGCGCTCGATTTAGCATGTTAAACAGGCTTGTTGATGGTAAAACTGTTTAACTCTTCTGGCTGCGCACTTTTGTTTTAGTCAAAAATAGTGCATAAAGATGATGCTCTACGTGTGCATTACAAACTGTTACGTTTTGCTTTTTAATAAATTACAAAGGCTTATACAGTTGTTGTTGCACTTGTATCAGTTTTTACTTGAGCGAGTTTTTAGTCTGTCTTTATTATAAATGTTACAGGCGAGTAACAGCTGCGGCTAACTATTTGTAAACGCGGCCTTTACATACTTGTCTCAGAATTTATCGGCTAGCCGGTAATTAAATGTCATAGCTTAAAATAATAACAATAATCCCAAGGAGAGCGGATGACTCTGGCTCAATACCAAATTGGCCCTTGCACCCTAGATACAAATCTTTTGCTGCTTAGCTGTAATGAGTTGCAGCAAAAACTCCCCGCAAAAGTGTGTGAACTACTCCAGCTTTTTCTGACCAGTGAAGAGAATATTGTTTCACGAGCTGATGCTATTGAGCAGATCTGGGCTGGGAATCAAGGCGTTGGCGAAAAGGGGTTTACCAACTCGGTTTGGGTTATTCGTAAAGCGTTTAAAGATCTAGGTGTCGAAGACGAAGTTTTTCTTACCTTGCCCAAAGTGGGCTATCAATTGTTGCTGAGCAACCAAGCGCTAAACAGTGTAGCAACGATTAATACTGAGACAAAACCGCAAGCAGGCCGCCAAGCGAAGCCTTGGTTGTGGCCAGGTGTCGTCGTCTTGTTAATCATGGTGATTGTGGCTCAGGCTTTTTGGCCTAAGGATCCGCAAGCGCCAGTAAAAGTGCAAACTAACACGGTAAAACAAAGCAAAGTCACTAACTACGAAGGTGTTGAAGAGCATATTGCCGTTTCGCATTCTGGGCAGTATTTAGCGATGCAGTGGCGCGCTGGAGAGCAGCTAGGCAAGATCTATATTCAAGACCTTACCCAGCAACAAGCCCCGCTTAATCAAATAACTTTAGGTGAACATGAAGAGGCCTCACCAGCTTGGTCTTTGTCGGATAGTAAGCTGGCCTATGTGCGCATTGATGACGCTGGTAGCTGCGAGGTGAGGGTACGCCATTTACAAAATAATACCGATACCCTAGTCGCAAGCGATTGTTTTTACTTGCCGTTTAAGCGGGTATTAACCTGGTCAAGTCATGATGATGACACCTTGATTTACGCGAAGCAGTTAGCAGACAGAGTTGCACTCTTTGCCTACTCAGAGCTAACTGGGCAGTCGCAGCAGGTGAGCTTTCCTGCTGAAAACGAAGTCGATTTTGCTCCCCACGAATTAGCTAGCCAAAACCGTTTTGCATTTATACGCGAGAAAAGTGCCTCAATGCAGATGAGCCTACTAGTGCAAAATGGCGCTAAAGTAAAAACGCCAATCACTGATGATGAAAAGCAGCAAAGCCTGACGCCACTCATTCAAAATCGGGTGACCATCGTCGACTTTGATTATGACGTTAGCGAGCAAGTGTTCTACGTTAATTACCTAGATGGCGGTGAGTTATTATTGTCGAAAATCGGCCTTGATGGTGAATTGTTACAATCAATACCCCATAGCGGCATGCCGAGTAATCTGAGTTTTGACCAAGCCAAACAAACCTTGTTTAGCAGTCAACATATTTCCAAAGAGTACATAGCTCAGGTGAAGCTTGCCGATAAACAAACCATCAATACCATTTCATCATCTTCACGCGACATGTACGCGCGCTTTTCCAAACAAACTCAAGATGTGCTGTTTTTGTCGAACCGCGCCCAGCTTTGGGCTGTATGGAAAAACAATGGTGCCAGTAGCATTAATCTAACCAAGGATATGGGCAATGCTGGCGTGCCCAGTGTGTCACCCACATCGTCGCAATTTGCCGTCAGCATTAATAAAGATAATGACCAAACCTTGTATCTGGGTGATATCAATAGCGCGATTTTTACCCCAGTTGATACCCAAGGGGTGACAGCTGAGAACTTGTCATGGTCTAGCGACGGTAACACCTTGTATTTTAAAGGCACCAAAGCTGGCGAAAATGCGATCTATGCATACAATATCGCCACCAAGCAACAAACGGTGGTGCTTGAAGGTGAGGGCAATTACGCACTCGAAGGTGAAGCACCGCATATTTTGTATTTGTCTAAATTTAACCAAAATGGCATCTGGCGTTTTGACCGCAACACTTCACAGCTTACCCGAATTACTGATGCGTTAACCAAGTACGATTTTGGCTCATTTTTCTACCAAGATGGTTATGTTTATTTTGTGATGCGAACAAATGAGCATGACAAAATTGAGCGTATTTCGTTAAGCGGCGAGCAGCAAACCGTGTTAAGTTTTTCTGCTAACACCATACGCAAGTTCTATGGCTTATCACCCGCCGATGGAGGGTCTATTTTGCTGACTTTAAAGGTGGCAAATGAGGCTGATGTAATGAAATACCCATTAGCGAACGATTAATTTAATTTTACGTAAGCTAATGATTGTTATGGTAATAGATTTTTAAAAGAGGTCAAAAAGATATCTAAAGATTAAAAACTGAGTATTATCTGAGCTTTATCAGATTGAGCCCCATTTCGCTCAAGGTTATTAATTGTGACAGCTTTGTTAACGAGGCTGAAAAACAACTATAACGACAAGGAATGGAAATGAAATTCAAACACTGTACTCTCGCGATGTGCGTTTCAGCCGCACTCATGACGACCGCATTTTCCACTCAGGTTGATGCGACTGTTTCGACAGATGTAAAACCGGCATATGGCCAACAACAAGCGCTAAGAACCGCGTACACTTTTTATCTTAATGATGTGTCTATGCTTGCGAGTGAAACCCAAGCCAAGGCTAGCTTGGCGCAGGTTCAAAAGCAGCAGCAAGCCTTTTTTGATGCGGTAAACCAGATTGACGGTAATGCCAAACTGGTGTCTAGCTCTCGCCTGTTAGCCAACATAGTTACCATTGAATTAAACCCAGAAAATCTGCCGGCAGTTCAAGCGTTAACCGACGTTAAGTACACCTTTAAAGCTGCAGAAACCGTGGTGTTGGGAAGCAGTAAAAGCACTGATTTAATGAGCAATCAGGCGGTGTTAAGTGCAACCCAATCAGCGCAAATGAGTGAAGCAGGTGATGTAGCTAAGTTAGCGCCATACACAGGTAGCGAAACCGCGGGTAATGGTGTCAGTGTTGCGATTATTTCCACTGGTATTGATTACACCTTAGCCGAGTTCGGCGGCTCTGGTGAATATGGTGATACCTCAGATCCTGAAGTGCCACCAGCAAAAGGCACCTACATGGATGCGCTAGTAAATGGCGCGATTGAATATGATGGCTTCCCGACTGCTGTTGTCACAGGTGGCTGGGATTTTGCGGGTGAAAACTGGGGTAACGATGCCAACCCAATCGATCAAAACTACCAGTATGAAAGCTGGAATGGTTGGGTGTTCCCAACGGGGTTAGGTACTGAGATTGCCAGTATCGTCCACCAGCTTGCGCCTGGCGCTGAGCTACATGCTTACAAAGTAGCAAATGTGTCTCCTGCGAGCTGGGACCCAGACACTCTTGAAGTACAAGTGCCGACCATGGAAAAAATCATCATGGCACTTGAGCATGCACTTGACCCTAACCAAGATGGCGATATGTCAGACCGTCTGGATATCAGTTTGATTGATGCGGGCGGCGCAGGAGCGTTTTTTGATATTGACGGTAACGCTGGTCCTGGCCTGATGCAGCTGATGATTGAAAAAGCCGCGGGTCAAGGTATGACTATCGTGACTCACGCGGGTAATGGTGCTGAGTACTCAACATTTGGGATGGCAGAGGCTAAACACCGCAGCTGGATTTCATACGAAGGTAGCCCAACATCAGCCATTACGGTTGGTGGCGTTGAGCTGCAAGATGGCAATACAGTCGTCCCAGCCTGGGCACCAATGGGGCCAGTACGCGGCTCACAAGCTTTAAAGCCTGAAATTGTCACTCACACCAATGATGTGCCTGTGGTCAAAATCTCTAATGAAGACCCAGATGCGCCGCGCATGAGCACTCGCTCAGATATTCTATCGGGCGCTGCGAAAATTGCGGCGGCTGCGGCAGTGATTAAGAGTCACCATCCATCATTTGGCCCAACTGAAATCAAAGCCATGTTGGCTAATACCGCGGTAAATGACGGTATCTTACGTACTGACGGTACAACCACCGCTGAGCTGCTATCTGTGGGCCATGGTGTAGAAGATGTTGCAGCTGCAGTGGCGTCGCCAGTAGTGATGTGGGAGTCAAGCAGTCATCAGCCATACATACAATTTGGTATGCACGAAGTGGATGAGCAAAAAGTCATTCATAAGAAAGTAACCATTAAGAATGTGTCAGATACTGCGCAAACCTACGCCGTTGAATTTAATCCATTTGGTGACAAAGCCGCGCAAGATGCGATTACCGTAAACCTGCCTCAATCAGTGAGCATTCCTGCAAATGCGACTGTGGTTGTGGATGTCACCTTGACCATTGATGGCACCATGCTCCCGCGCTGGCCGCTATTTATGACTCAAGATCACACAGATGAAAACCTGACGGCGACAGAGCTAAACGGCTACTTACAGTTTACCGCTGAAGGTAAACCTCCACTAAAACTTGGCTGGATGGTGCAAGCGCGTAACAGCACTAAAATCAGCAAAAAGCCGATGGCTAAAGAGTTTCCAGAGTACTTAGGTTGGAATTCAGATCTGGGGCAAACTGAGTGGTCACATTTTGACTGGGCACGCAGCCTATACCCTGACAACCAGTATGGTGACCCTCATTATCAGGCGTTTGCCGCCTCTTTTACCAACAACTCACAAACGGAAACGACCTTTCAAGCTTTCCCACTTTGGATCAAGAAAGACATGGAACCAGAGGGAAAAGAAGAGGTCGCTGGTCATAAAATCCGCGCAGTAGGTGGCGGTATTTATGATGATGCTATGTGTGGCGAAACCGGTAAGAAACTCGTGGTTGCAGTTAACTTTTTTCAGCCTGCACAAATGGCGACAGCCAATTACAGCGATAAAATCGGTCCGCTGCTGTTCTTCTACGATTTATTTTACGAGCAGTTAGTCCGCGATAATGGCTGGGATGAGAGCTTTCTAGGCGCTTACATTTACGATGAAGCAATGATAGTTAACCAACCTTTTGTAGCCCTAAATGACAGTGGTCAGCCAACGACTTTCTTTATCGACTACAACAAGGCGTTTGACCCGGCAAACCGCAATGGTCGTTACACTGAATCAAGCGTGCCGACTTACTTTACCAACAATGGCCGCAACATTGTGTCTCAGTTATGTGTTGAAGACTTATTCCACCATGACCTAGACAGCGTGGAAGACTTTGACCAAAACTTTGGTTTCCATATCGAGACTGACCGTGATGCGGGTATCGATAAAGGGGACGGCCTGATTATGGTTAACCCACTACGCAAAGGTTACTACACCTCAGAAACTCAGTGCTTCACTGACTGGTTTGGTAACGAATACTGTGAAGATGTGGTGACCGATAAGTCAGTTAATGTTGGTTTCGCCAGAAAGTCAGACGGTGATGATGTATCAAGCTTAACCTTCTCGCATCAAATTACCGTGGCACCAGGTGAGGAAGTGTATATCGCATCAGCTTCTGCACCAGAGGTTTGGGGTGGCCCAGTCGGTGAGCCCGATAAAGCCTTTATGGTGATGAGTAGCAATGATGACTTCTTCCAGTTTGGTGTTAATGGCTACCGTGATGCAGACGGTAACGTGATTGCTAAAGTAGTCGACAACCAAATGTTTATGGTTGAGGAAAACGCCGCCGCTGGCACTGTGGTTGGTGAACTTGAGTTAGAAACATCAGGTTTCTTTGCTATTAACGGTGATTCGACCGAAGACTTCGAGTTAATGATTGTGAACTCACTTCCGGGCACACCATTTGCGATTAACCAGGTAACCCATGAGCTATATGTGGTTAACCCTGACGCATTGGATTATGAAGCCCAGCAAAGCTATGACATCAAGTTGCTAGCTAAGAGTGGTAATACTATTGGTGAAACTGCAGTCGTCACAGTAAACGTTGGCAACATCAATGATGTCATGCCAACTCTAAACTCTGCGGTTGCTGATGCGATTAGCGTACCAGCGCTTAGCTTTAATCAAGGCGAGAGCGCAAGCTTTAGTGTTGATATTGCAGGCCTGTTTACTGACGTTGAAGGTGATGCGCTGAGTTACTCGGTAATGGGTGATGGCTTTAAGTCATTGAGCCTAGACGGGATGATGGTCATGGGTGAAGTGGAAGCGTCTGGTAACTATCAATTTACTGTTACCGCTTCTGATGGCGAGCATGAAGTGAGCCATAGCGTTGATGTGGCAGCAGAAATGATTGCCACTGACGATGACTCTGGCAGCAGCCTAGGTTGGTTGTCATTGTTAATTGCAGGCTTTATTGGTCTACGTCGCCGCGCCTAGCGCTTATTGGGAAAGCCCACCTGGGCTTTCCCTTTTTATTAAGGAAATCAAATGAAATTAAGTCGCATTAATTTGGTTATGGGCCTTGCTATGTCAGCGATGTCGGCAAATGTGATCGCCGATGACGCCAGCCCAATCCACACAGTTATTCCGGGTAAAGAAAAACTAAAACAAGTACAAAACGATAAAACCCGCAGTGACAATTTATATTTTATTCGCTTTAACGATGAGCCATTAGCTACTTATCGCGGCGATATTATGGGTTTAGCCGCCACGCAAATGAGCAAAGGCAGCAACACCACTAAAGCTGGTACATTGGATGTAAAATCTGCTGCGAGCGTAAGTTACAGCCGCTATTTAGCCAATAAACAGCAAACTATTTCTTCTCGATTAGGCAAAAAACTAAAGCGTAGTTTAGACATTAAACATAGCTATCAAATTGTGCTGAATGCTGTTGCTGTTGAGCTAAGCGCTGAAGAAGCGCTGCTTATTGCCAACGATGCGGATGTTGCCAGCGTAGAGCCTGTGGGCATGCATCAATTACATACTTCATCAGGGCCAGAATTTATTGGTGCTAAGCAGGTTTGGCAGGGCGCTAATGGCAACTTAGCCACTCAAGGTGAAGGTGTGATTGTGGGTATTATTGATACCGGCATTAACGCAACCCATCCGTCTTTTGCTGCGGTTGGTGTTGATGGTTATGAGCATGTCAACCCATTAGGTGAAGGCCAATATCTGGGAGATTGCCAAACCTTTGCTAAGTTTTGTAACGATAAACTGATTGGTATTGTCAGTTACCCAGAGATTGTCGATAACCGCCCTGAAATTGTTGGTCAAGGTTATGCAGATATCGAAGAAAAAGTACAAATAGGCTATGACTTCAATGGTCACGGCTCTCACGTTGCCTCAACCGCTGCGGGCAACATAGTTAAAGACGTTAACTATTATCTTGCAGTGGAAGACGAGCAAGGCGTTATCTCTGGGCCTAGTGGCTTTGTATTTGATGACATTAGCGGTGTTGCACCTCACGCTAATATCGTGTCATATCAGGTATGTACTTATAACGGTGCTTGTTATCCAGAGCTTGCCATTCGCGCAGTTGAACATGCGATTACTCATGGCGTTAACGTACTTAACTACTCTGTGGGTGGCTCAGCGAGAGACCCTTGGAGCTCAGCTGACAGCGTAGCGTTTTTAAATGCACGTGAAGCAGGGATTCATGTGGCAACCTCAGCTGGTAACTCGGGCCCTAATGCGCAGACGATTGGCTCGCCGGGTAACTCACCTTGGATCACCACAGTTGCCGCTTATACTCACGATCGCGGCTTTAGCGAAAAGCAATTATCTGACTTTGTCGGCGGCGATACTAAACCAGCAGCATTAACGGGCAAGGGCGCAACAGCGGCCTATACTGCAAGCGTTGTTAACGCTGCTGATTTTGGTGATGGTCAGTGTTTAACACCGTTTGAAGCGGGCACCTTTGACGGCGAAATCGTGGTGTGTGAGCGCGGCGATATTGCTAGGGTTCGTAAAGGTAAAAACGTGCTCGATGGCGGCGCAGGCGGCCTTATCTTAATCAATGTGGCTGGCGGCGCAGAGTCAATTGATTCAGACCACCATTTGCTGCCGGCAATCCACCTATCGGCAACTGACGGTCAAACTGTCGTTGACTGGCTAGCTGCTGGTGAAGGTCATCAGGCTACCATTGGCGATTCACAGCTGATTAAAGATCCAGAGCTAGGCGATATCGCTGGTGTATTCACATCACGTGGCCCTAACTTGCCTTATCCAAACATCTTTGCGCCAGATATTGCCGCGCCAGGTGTCGATATTTACGCTGCTAATGCTGAAGATAGACCATTTACTGAAACAGGTGGCGGCACGCCTTATGTCACTATGTCTGGTACTTCTATGTCTAGTCCTCATGTTGCGGGTGCACTAGCGCTGATTCATGCGTCTCAACCTGATTGGAGCCCTGCGCAAGTGCAGTCAGCGGTCATGTCGACTGCGCATCAGATGACATATAAGGATGATGAATATTCTGGCACAAAACAGCGCTCAGATTTCTTCGACCAAGGTGCGGGTAGTATCCGTATTGCCGATGCCATTAACGCAGGTTTAGTACTTGATATCAGCAAGCAAGAATACGTTGATGCCAACCCAGAAGATGGCGGTGATCCAAGTGCACTAAATAGTACATCTATGGTGCAAAGTGAGTGTGTGTCTAGCTGCACATGGACACGTACAGTGACGGCAGTTAAAGCAAGTAGCTGGAGTGCAAGTTATGAGTACCTCACACCTGGCTTTGACCTAACTGTATCGCCAGCAAGCTTTAGTTTGGCCGCAGGTGAGTCGCAAGAGTTAACCATTACCGCAGCGGCAAACATTGAGTTAGCTGACGAGTGGGTACATGGCTATGTAAAACTTACTAATGCCGATACCTCAATGAGCGACACTCATCTGCAAGCTACCGTTGGTTTTAAAGCGGGCAAGCTAGTTGAGATAATGACGGCTGAGCTTAACAATGTAGACAATCAAGTAGTGATTAAAGATGTGACTACATCGGGTACCAATGACTTACAAACTAAAGGTTTCGGTTTCTTCCCAGCGGTTGAATATCCGGGCGACGCTGTTGCATCAAGTACTAGTGATGAGCGTGAGTCGCCATGGAATAACCTAGACACCATTCACTCTGTGGGTGTTGTGGTTAAGCCTTACACTAAGCGCCTGATTGCTGAAATTACGTCATCTACCGCGCCAGATATGGATTTATATGTCGGTATTGATGAAAACGGTGATGGTCAGCCAGATGCATGGGAAGTCTACTACTCATTACTGTGTATCAGTGGTCAGGTGGACTCGAATGAATTGTGCGTGATAGAAACGCCTGCTACGGGTAACTACTGGATTTTCGCCCATAACTATCAAGGTAGTGTTGATGGTGAGAGTGACGATGTGACACTGCGTATCACTCAGGTCGCATACACCTACAATGAAAGCTTTGATATCGACGCGCCAACCAGTGTTGCTCAAGATGAAGCCTTTGACGTCACCCTGACGGTGAATGGTTATTTAGATGACAACGAGCAGCTCGAAGTAATGCAAGAAGGTGAGGTGTATTACGGCTTACTAGAGCTAGGCACCACAGCAAATCTTAAGCGCAACGTGGGTGCAACGTTAATCAAAGTGGAAGCTAAAGCCCCAGTTGAAGTCACACCAAATCAAGCACCTGTGTTGGCAAATGCTATTGCCGATGCCGAGCTTGAGTTAGATGATAATGGCGCTGCGACCATGACTATGGATCTGGCTAACGTGTTTAGCGATCCTGACGGTGATGCGTTAACGCTTTCAGTCGCAGGCCATGACGGTGCAAACATTGATGGCACAATGTTGACCTTATCTGTAGACGCCGCTGCGACTGTTACCCTGACAGTGACCGCATCAGATGGCGAATTAACGGTAAGTGAAAGCTTTGATGTGGTGGTGAGTGAAGCGCCAGCGCCTGCTGACCCAACACCTGAACCGGAGCCAACACCATCTTCAGACAGTGGTGGTGCGCTAGGCTATTTCGCTGCGCTATTGATGCTAGTCGCTGCGAGTCGCAGACGCTTACTAAAGGTTGCAATGGCTAGCTAATTTAGCTGTTTGCTCAATTAGCGCTTGTTACAAAGCAGCTTTCAATAGAGAGCTGTTTTCAATAAAAAAGTGTTCAGTCCATTTGGATGTGTTTGGCCCGCCTAGCGGGCCTTTTTTGTTTAATCAACCGTCACTTGCGCATTTTGAACTGTGATATTGCCGCTAATGGTTTCTACGCTTAGCTTGCCATCTCCGCTGCCGGCAACAAAGTTAAGCTCTGAACTTGGCAAATACTTAGGCTTAACTGGCTTATCTTCTGTCAGCTTGTTACGGATCTTTCCACCTGGGCCGCCAGCAATAGACACTTGCATGGATGGCATAGTCGAAAAGCCGATACTAAGGTTACCGCTGACGCTTTCAATATGGCCTTTACGCAAGCTGTCTGAGAAACCAAGCTCAACATCGCCGCTAACCGTCACCACCTTCACTTTTCCTACATCGCTAAATTGGCCGCGAATATCGCCTGATACGGTTTCAACAGTGGCTTTGGTTGCTTTGCTGCTGGCAATAAGGTCTCCACTGACTAGGCGATAGCTAATTTTGCCCATGCTATTTATGTCTTTAATGTTGCCAGACACGCTTTCTAGCTCTAGCTTGCCCTGGGTATTTTGGCTATTAATGTGTCCAGATACTGTGGTTAGCTCGGTATCGCCGCTAATTTTTTTCGCCTCGATGTTGCCGCTCACCACCTCGAGTTCCACTTTTCCTTGCAAATCATTAAGTGAATAGTTTGCCGATACGCCTTCGGCTTCAAGCTGCAATTCATTGGGCACTTTAATGATCAGATTTGAGCCTTGCTTGTTATTGCCTTGATACTGCTTTGGCATTTTATCTTCAATTTCAATGTTGTTGCCGCGTTGCTTAAATATCAGACCTTCTGATAGCTCATCCAAGGTGCCGGTTACTGATACTTCATTTTTGTCCCAACCGATAATTTGCACACTGCCGCGCTGTACTTGCACATCAATATTCGGTGAGCCACTGACAGCAACTTGCTTTGAAACCTGCTCTTCGCTGTAAGCGTTGAAGCTTAGAGTCGCGGCGATAACAAGGCCTGCTTTAATTGCGCTGGTTAAGTTATTGGCAAGCGGCATAGCCTTATTTGCTAGTAAATGAGTGCTTAGCTTCATATTGAGGTTCCTTGAGTCTGTTGCTGAAAGTAATGTTGAGATTGTTGTCTTTGTTGTTTGAGTAGTCGTAATTCTCTTTGTTGTAACCAAAGCCACAGTTGCCACAACTGTTGATTAGCAGGGCTTTGTTCTAGGGCCTTTTGAGTTTGCTCAGCGGCGAGTCTTAACTCACTAAGCCCTTGTATCAATGCGCTATCTTGCCAACTTACACTTTGAATATAATGCTCCAGCGTGCTGACCTGCTGTTGGTGCGTCTTAGCAATGGCGTGGATTTCATCGACTAGCTCGGCATGATTAACTGGCTCAACATAATTAACAGGTTCGGAAATAACAGCAGTTGAGTCTTCCACTGGTGCAGGTGCATTGGTATCAATCAACTGCCAGGTGAGTAAACACACGCAAGCAAAGCTGGCGGCGATAGCCAGTGGTTGCCAAAACTGACTGTCGCTATTGTCTGTTTGCGTATGGCTGGTTTGTCTACAATCAGTGAGCTCGGGCTCAATAGCGCGCCATAAATCGCGCTGGGGTTTAATGTCGCTCGGTGCCGAGTCAATAAGCGACTGCAAATCGATTTGACCATTGTTGCCATTTGTTGGTGACGTGCTGGAGTCATTGCTGCTAACGTTGTTTTCATTCGTGACAGTCTTTTCATTTATGACAGGGTTTTCACTCATGACAGCATCTCCTTTAATAGTTGTTTGGCTTTAAAATACTGGTTTTTACTGGTGCCCACGGCTATTCCAAGCAGCTTGGCAATTTCATCGTGCTGGTAGCCCTCAAGCGCGGCTAGCACAAACACCATGCGCATGCGCTCAGGCAGTCGCACAATCAACTTATCTAGTTGGTGGTACTCAGTGCTACTAGTGTGTTCATCAGCAAAAGCTTGATCTTGCTGATTTAACTGCTCATGGGATACAAACCGTTGCCAAAAGCTCTTTTGTGCCTTAATGCTGTTGATCGCCTGACGCACACACAAACGATGCAGCCAGGTACTAAACTCACTGTTACCCTCAAACTGCGCCAGCTTATGCCAAAGGCGAACAAAGCACTCCTGCGTAATATCTTCAGCCACACTTGCTTGCCCTGCCATGCGCAAGCAGATGGCATACACCCGGCCATGATGGCGCAAGTACAAGCTATGGAATGCGTGTTTGTCTCCTTGGCGTGCCAGCGCGACAAGCTCAGGGTCTGACATTGGGCTGTTAATAGTGGTGTCCTTTTTGATAACGGTTTCCTTGTTTAACTAATTAGACACAAGCAGGTTGAAAATGGTTTATGCAAAAAATTTGTTTTTGATTTTTTTCGTAAAATTGAAAGCCAACTATAATTTACATGCTGGGTTTAACACTAACGAATAGCGATGGCAGATAGTGCTTGCCGCCAGCTAAGGTTTTGATATTGTGTTGAGTAGCAACTCATTAACATATCATTAGTAAATACCTGATTTTACTATTTAGAAATCTAAATAGTTGCCGTTATAAAGGCTAACCCTTTTTATCGCAGCACCTGTAAGGAGCTAAGAATGCTGATAAGAACAAAACTAATAGCTAACGCAACAGTGTCTTTAGTGGCCGTACTAGCAATGTTTTTTCTGCAAACCTTCACCACTTCGACTTTAGAAGATCTTGGCACAGTGACCGAAGACATCTTAAGTATCGAAAAAGAAGTATTGGAACTGCGTAAAGAAGAAAAAGACTTTCTTGCACGCTTAGATATGGAATATGTCGAGGCCCACCAAAAGAACTTTGACGATATTATGGGCTTTATTGGGCATGTAGATGAGGCGATGGAAGATCGCGGTATGCCGACCAATGAGCTCAAGAGCTTAGCGCAAAGCGTGCGGGTTTATCACTCCTACTTTAATGAACTGGTCGCCATGAAGCAGGTGATCGGTTTCACGCCTAAAACCGGCCTTTATGGCACTCTACGTTCTGCAGTGCACGGAGTCGAGGAAATACTAAAGCAGCATCAGCAAGACAGTTTGTCAGTGATGATGTTGCAGCTAAGACGTAACGAAAAAGACTTTATGTTGCGCCGTGATGCTAAATACATTCAGCGCTTTAATGGCAATATTGAGGCTTTTAGTGCCGCAGTTGATGCATCAGACTTAGATTACAGCGTTAAAAACAATCTCAAAGCAAAAATAGCCCAGTATCGTACTGACTTTAATAACTTAACGGATAATGAAATCAAGCTAGGGTTAACCGAAAATGACGGCAAGCTGGGTCAGCTACGTGAGGCCATTTTCCAAACAGATGCTGTTATTAAGAGTCTGCGTGAAAAAACTATCGTTGAGGTTGACTCGGCGATTGATAGCGCATTTTATACGAGTCTTATTGCCTTCCTGTTAATTGCGATTACCTTAGGCTCAGTGACCTATTACATTATTCTCAATATCATTCGTCCAGTTGAAGATATTACCGAGGTGATAACGCAAATCGAAATCGACAAAGATTTGTCTCTGCGTTGCGATGAGAGCGGCAACGATGAACTTTCACGCATTGCTCAGCATTTTAATGCTATGGTCGCCTCGTTCCAGCACCTTATTGAGCAGGTGAATGATTCTGTAGTAGCGATGAACCATTCTTGTCATGAGCTTTCTGACAATGCGAATCAAGCGTCAGAAGGTGTGTTACGTCAGCTAAATGAAACCGATATGGTGGCCACCGCGGTAACCGAAATGGGGGCAACTATTGAGGAAATTGCTAAAAATACTGAGCTTGCTGCGCAAAAGGCTGGGCAAACCCACGACAACGCTCAGGTTGGTCAAACAGGCGTCAAGCAAACAATTGATAAGATTGAACTGTTAGCCAAACAGCTTAATGACTCATCGCAAGTGGTGTCTGATCTTGAAAGCGACAGTGAAACCATTGGTAGTGTGTTAGATGTGATCCGAGGTATCGCTGAGCAAACCAACTTGTTAGCGCTAAATGCGGCAATTGAGGCCGCCCGTGCGGGTGAGCAGGGGCGTGGTTTTGCGGTGGTTGCTGATGAAGTTCGTAATCTTGCAATGCGCACTCAAGAATCTACAGAAGAGATCTCAGGCATTATTAGTAATTTGCAAAGCCGCACCCAAGCCATTGTGCGTTTGATGGAAACAAGTCAGCAGCAGGGCACCGAGAGTGCACAAGAGGCTGCTAGTGCCGGTGATTTACTGCAGCAGATTAACGAAGACGTGACCAATATTATGGATATGAGCACTCAGATAGCCGCGGCGATTGAAGAGCAGTCAGCGGTGGCTGCTGAGGTAAATAAGAATGTGGTGGTGATCCGTGATATTGCAGAGGCGTCATCACATGCAGCTGAAGAAAATGCCGCATCTTCTGATGATGTCCGTCAGCGTGCAGATGGTCTGCAGCAGGCAGTTAGCCAGTTTAAGGTGTAGCTTTATGAGTCTTTAACTTGGCAGTATTTACCCATTAAAAAAGCCTAACGTAAGTTAGGCTTTTTTGTGTCGGCAACTTTAGGCCTATCACGCAAAGATAGACGATAAAGCCCAATTAGCTCTTAATGGTTTTTACCCCTTCAGGCGTACCAACAAGCAGTACATCTGCGCCGCGATGAGCGAATAAACCGTTAGTTACCACACCTACAATCGCGTTTATTTTTTCTTCTAGTGCTTTCGGATCCATGATTTTCATGTTGTAAACATCTAAAATCACATTGCCATTGTCAGTCACCACACCTTCACGGTACACCGGGTCACCACCAAGTTTTACTAGTTCACGAGCTACATAAGAGCGCGCCATAGGGATAACTTCAACTGGTAGTGGGAACTCGCCAAGAATGTCGACTTGTTTAGTGTTGTCGACAATACAAACGAACTTCTTGGCCACAGCGGCAACAATTTTTTCGCGGGTTAGCGCAGCGCCACCACCCTTGATCATGTCCATATGACCGTTGATTTCATCAGCGCCATCAACATAAACATCGAACTCAGGCACGCTGTTTAAGTCGAACACTTCGATGCCAAGAGACTTCATCTTTTCAGTTGAAGCTTCTGAGCTAGATACTGCGCCTTCAATATCATCTTTGATCGTTGCTAATGCGTCGATAAAGTGATTCACAGTCGAGCCTGTGCCTACGCCAACAATCGCTCCTTGTTCAACGTATTCTAGTGCAGCCCAGCCTGCGGCTTTTTTCATTTCGTCTTGAGTCATGGCCTGAATTCCATAGGGTATGATTAAATTGGCGAGATTATAGCAAAACTTGCTTCAAATAAGAGGGAGAACTTGAGGTATTTTTTGCTCTAGAGATTGTGCCTGTGATAAACCATTTAGGTTAGCAATTGCTTAAACTTTCGGCGAGTGTTTTCGCTTAGGTTAAATTCCTATGTAATTGTCGTATACTCGGGTGGGTTTGGTTAATTATCATAATAATATGTCTCGTTTTTGTTTTTCATCCGCATTAGTTGCTGGGTGTTTGTTGGCGTTAAGCCATTTCAATGCGTTTGCTCAGTCAGATGTAATTTCTAAACAACCGCTTGCCGCTAATAGCGTGATGGTGGTGGATTTAAAGACCAATAAAGTTTTGCATGCTGAAAATGCCGATGAGGTGAGCCCAATAGCTTCGGTATCTAAGCTAATGGCGGCTATGGTCGTGCTTGATGCTAAGTTACCGTTAAAAGAAAAGATTGCCGTTGATGTATCGCAATCGCCTATTATGCGCAACGTGCACTCACGTATTCGTATCGGCAGTAAAGTTACCCGCGAAAATATGCTGATCATGACGCTTATCGCCTCAGAAAATCGCGCGGCAACGTCACTTGCCCATCATTACCCCGGCGGCTTTAAAGCGTTTGTTAAAGCAATGAACGCGAAAGCGAAAGCGCTGTCGATGAATTCAACCCATTTTGATGAGCCAAGTGGTTTGTCGGAGAACAATGTATCTAGCGCCAGCGATCTGATTAAGCTGTTAAAAGCCAGCCAGAGTTACCCAGAGCTAAAGCGTTTGAGCTCAATGCCAAAGCGCCATGTTATTTTTTCTAAACCACGTTACAAGCTCGATTTTCACAATACCAATAAGTTGGTTTTTAAGGATAGCTGGGATATAGCGCTAACCAAGACGGGTTACACCAGTAAAGCTGGGCAATGTTTAGTGATGCTGGCTGAAATGAATAAGCGCGAAGTTGCGTTTGTGGTGCTAGACGCATTTGGTAAATACACTCACCTAGCTGACGCCAATCGCTTTAAGCGGTATCTTGAAACTGGCAAGGTATCCAAGGTGCCAAAAGAGGCGCAAAAATACAAACAGCAGAAGCAAACCCAGTAGTTACTAATATCAGTCGTTTGCGATTTCAGCAGTTCACCGAATAGATGTTTGCTGTTGTTAGCAACGAAAATAGGAGGCTAAATCTAGCCTCCTTTTTTATACCTGAGTTTGTATTGCTAACTGCTAAAGCACGTTAATCAATTAGCAAGGCTAAACCAAGGAGTGCGATGGAGGCAATTGCCGCTACCTTGTACATCCAAGAGTTGTCTCTTAGCTGCTTGTTACGCTCTGTTTGTTCAGTATCGTTAATGCTAGCAACAAGGCTACTTGCTTGTTTTACCTTAGTATCAACTTCAGCAAATGAAGCATCTTGTTGAGACTGCTCACTGCACGGTGACAGCTCTGTCACAATTGATATATCAGCTTTAAATGCATACATAGTGATGCGCTGGCTACCCTTGGCAAACATTTCTTTTTCACTACGTAGATTTAAGATGGCATTACAGCCCATCTTATCTGCGATTTGACGTAAATGCTCACGCCCTTGATTAGGGTCTTTAAAGAAGCGGGTAGTAACACTGTGTCCAACTTCAATTGCCCCCGATTTTGGCGTCTTATGTTTAGTGGTAATAAAGTCAGAAAGTGACTTAACAAAATATGAGCGACAAATGCTGACCTCTTTTGCTGCAATACCTTTTGGTGTTGGGGTAGGGGTAAAGTCTACCTGAACGCCTGGTACAAGCTGAGGTTCTAATTCTGGATTGCCAAGGCTCGAAATATGGAGGAAGTAACTCTCGCCGTCTTCACCTCTTACAAAACCATATTTCTTGCTCGACATATACGAGATGATTTCACCTTTCACGTGCTTTCCTTAGTTACTTTATATAGTGGACTAGGAGCCAGGTAGGGTGATGTTTAAACAAAGCTTTATCACCGCTTAACCCCTAAAGGGGCGTTGAGCGGTGATGCGCAAATAGGCAAAAGTACGGTATATATGCGTACTTAGGCAATCATAGTAACTTCATTAAACAAATGGTCCGTTGGGCCCACTACTACAAATATTAATGAATCTGTAACATGTTGTTTTAAAATATGATAATTACTGGGAAAGCAAAGAGTAAAGACAAACTATTTTTCAATTTGTATCTTTGAGAGGGCGGCACAGTTGTCACTTTTTTATACACTTAGTCGACATTTAATCATGTTTACCGTATTTACATCCAATTACGTGTCACACTTTTGCTATCTAAGCAGTCAAAAAAGTCATACAAATTGAGCGTTAGCGCTTAACCTACCACCTCTATCGAATTAATCAGTGACTAAGGTCATGTTTTTATTATCTAATCTCTAGATAGACTTAATCTATTTATGTTGATTTACCCATAAACAGTGACTAATTACTCTGTATCTAAATCCACATAGTTTATAAGGTTTAAACATGACCAAGTCACTTACGTCTTTGAGTTTATCGACTCTCGCTGTTAGCTGTGCATTATCCTTTGGGGTTGCTAATGCCGAGGAGCCTATCAGCATTATTGAGCCTGCAAAAATTACTGAGCCTGAGAAAGTTGAGCTAGGCAAAATGCTGTTCTTTGAGCCAAGACTGTCTATGTCGGGGTTTATCTCTTGTAACTCTTGCCATAACTTATCGCTAGGCGGTGTTGATGCACTACCTACATCCATCGGCCACGAGTGGCAACAAGGACCGATTAATTCTCCAACTGTGCTTAATGCCGACTTTATGCTGGCACAGTTTTGGGATGGCCGCGCTAAGGACTTAAAAGAGCAAGCGGCGGGGCCTATCGCGAATCCAAAAGAGATGGGTTATACCCATGACTTAGCAGTAGACACGATTCGCTCAATGCCAGCTTATGTTGCTCGTTTTGAAAAAATCTATGGCTCAGAGGAAGTGAACATCGACCGTATTACCGATGCGATTGCCACCTTTGAGAAAACCTTGGTAACGCCACACAGTGATTTTGATAAGTATCTTCAAGGCGACAAAAATGCCATTAGTGCAGATGCTAAAGCTGGCTATCAGGTGTTTAAAGATCAAGGTTGTACTGCATGCCACAATGGCCCAGCAGTAGGCGGTACCATGTATATGAAGATGGGCTTAGTGAAACCTTTCCACACCGATAACCCATCAGAGGGGCGCAAAGCGGTAACGGGTTTAGAAGCCGACAAATTTGTGTTTAAGGTGCCAACGCTGAGAAACATTGAGCTAACCTACCCATACTTCCATGATGGTAGCGTATGGACCTTAGAAGAAGCCGTAAACACCATGGCAGACATTCAGTTAGGGCAGGCGTTAACCGAGCAAGAAACTAAGCAAATGGTTGAGTTCTTAAAAACATTAACTGGCGAGCAACCACAAATAACCTTGCCAATCTTACCGCCATCAAATGCTAATACACCTCGCCCAGTGCCGTTTAAGTAAGCATTTTTTGGTTGAATAACCAAGTTAGGTTAAAAGCGTGTCAGATACTCTGGCGCGCTTTTTAGTTTTAGATTTTGTTATGTTTAACGCTACCAGTGATGGAATTTAATGCAAATTATCCTACTTAATACTGACTGCGAGGGTTATGTTTATCACCGATACTGAAATGCTTTGCCTGAATCGGTATAGTGGTAAAACCCTTATGTTGTAAATAATCTCTCGAGTGACAAGCAATGGACGCTTACACCCTACAAGTCTCGACAGCGATGGCCAGTGCCATTATGTTCCTTACGCTGTTATCGCTATACCTATCAAGCAACCGCAACCGCTGCCTTGTAGATTGGTCGTTATCTGGATTGTTCTTTTTTATCAGTAACTGTATTGGTTTGCTCAGCTACTATGGTCCTGTACCGTATATTCTTGGCCCAGCTCTAGCCAATATGTTGTACCTGCTGGCTCATCTTGCGATTTGGGTTGGCATTCGTCGTCACCTTGGATTATTACCAAGATGGGACGTGGCAATTCTCGCGTCACTGGCACTGTTTATTTGTCATTATGTACCTGGGTTGCTTGATACCATTACCAATCGCTTATTAATTATTTACCCGCTATTGATGGTGATAAACCTGTCGGTGCTGTGGGTGCTTATCCGCGCTGTATCTAAGGCGCCGGATTATCACATTGCTTATTTTCCTTTAATGTTTGCTGAGGTGATTTTCTTCACTCAGCAGTTTGTGCGCTTTTTGGTGGTGGTATTTGATCAGCAACTACCATTAACCAAAGCAGGTGATGAGTTCTTGCAAACTTCTGGCTCCCTCGCGGTATTAGCATTTTTGTCTTTGGTGAACATGGCTTGTGGTTTGATTGTGTTCCGCAAGCAAGAAATAGCCCTGCGCAAGGCTTCGCATACAGATCAGCTGACCGGCTGGATGAATCGCGGCGCACTTGATACCGTGGCATCGGAAGCATTTGATGCGGGCAAACAAGGTAATAGCGATTTTTGTATTGTGATGATCGACATCGACCACTTTAAGAAGATTAATGATGACTTCGGGCATCAGTTTGGTGATATGGCGCTTAAGCATGTAACCAAATTAGCTCAGGAGTCGATGCGAACCAGTGATCATTTGTTCCGCTACGGTGGAGAGGAGTTTTTGCTGTTGTTTAGCGGTGAAGATGTGGTGAACTTGCACCTGTTATCACAGCGGCTTAAGCAGCGGATTGAGAACTCGCCGCTGGAGTTTAAAGGGCATTCAATTCCGCTGACTGTATCCATTGGTATTGCCAAGCAAGAGCGGGATGATCCTCATTGGGAAGAGCTATTACACCGAGCAGATCTTGCCCTGTACCACTCAAAGCGCCAGGGACGCAATCAGGTGAGCTTCCATGATGGTGATGCGCCTATTTTATTGGAAGCCAGACCGTCATTTTAATTTGCTGAGGGGCAAAGCCCCTCATTGTCTTCGGTTACTCAACATTATCTAGCGCATTCAGATGAATTTGATAAAGGTTGCCGCGACCATTTTCTACTCGGGTAAAGAATAGGTATTTGCCATCTGGCGATATAATTGGGGTGAACTCATGGTTAGCGGTATTCACTTTATCACCTAAGCTTTTGGCCTTGGTCCACTCGCCATTGACCTTACGGGCAATGTACAAGTCACCTTTACCTAAACTGTCTGCACGTCCCTTAATGCTCAGCAACATTACCGTGCCATCGCGGCTTACCATAGAGTCGCCAATACTGGCATTTTTACCAAAGATAGCTTCATCTAAGGCGACAGGTTTAGCAAAGCCATTTTTCCCCTGTTTTTTCGCCACATACATGGTGCGACGGTTATCTCTAAATGAAGGGAAGTACAAGTCACCACTATCTGTAATCGATGGATATAAATCATCGGCATTTGAGCTTAGCTCTGCTAGGTATTCTGGCGCCTCCCAGCTTGAGATATCTCCCGAAACACTGTCTCCAGACACACCGTCTGCTGAAACAATAAGCTTAGTCCGCCAAATGTTGACAGTCTCTGCCAGCGCCTCGCCTTGATTAATTGGTCTTTTTGATACGAAGTAGACCTGACTATAGTCGGCATTGTAATAAGGGTCGGCTTCAAGATATTTACCGGAAAATGGTAGGGCTTTTGGCGTTTGCCATTGGCCATTTTTGTAGTCAGATTCCATCATGGTGCAGCGGCTAAAATCATCACTGCAGCGCGCAAATAACACCTTATCGCCAGTTTTATTAAACACAGTGTTGATCTCAAAATGGGCTTTGGTTGAGATGATGCCAGGAGCAAACTCGACTGCTTTATCGTAAGCCGCAGGGTTGTAATATGGAGCCTTGCTAGCCTTTTTGATATTAGTCGTATCAGCCGCACAGGCTATTTGGCTGCTAATTAGCGCACTTCCGGTGAGTAATAGGGTTGCTGCAAATGTCAGTTTACTTTTCAGCTGAGTCGATGCTTTGTGGTGAATGTCGGTCATGATGTTTCCTGTTAGGGGCTGCTCTTGGTCATAAACACAAGGCTTGCGATACAAAACCAGCAACTTACGGCATAGCGAAGAACCTGCCGAATACAGGCACTGGTTAAATTGTCGACATCATAACCTGATTAAACACTAATGTGAATTAAAGTTCGCATTTATCAGTGTGGCTGCAATTGTTGACTGGCAAGCTTTGGTGTAAACAACAATGTTCGCCGATTGGTTTTATCTTGCGTCACGGTCATTTCAATTTGCTGTTCATTTGCCTCGGTGCCAAATGTGTCTACAGCGAATTCAAGGCTGGCGTGCCGATAATTTTGGTTATCGAGTTGATTACTCTTAAGCGTAAATTGACCCAGCACAATGAGCTGTTTTGAGGGCGATTTACCATGGGAAGCCAGTGATAGCATGATGCCGCGAAGTGGCAGTAGATCTTTGTCGGCGGCATTTTTTACTGTACTTCCCGCCGCACCTTCCGCTGCGATAGCCACACTAGACAGTTGCACTCGCGATAAGACTTGCTGCTTAATGAATTGGCGATGACGCTCAAGCTCCGCACTTGATAACAGTTCATCCTGGTCATCATCAATTCCATTAAAGGCTGACACCGGCAGAGATAACACCATATACACTTGGTTATCGACTATGTTCAGCGTGCCTTTTTGTGCCACCATCATGTGAGCGTTACTCTGGCCGCTAACAAACGCTGCTACTAGCGTTAACACGAGCCAAAGGGGAGAGGTCTTTAGTGACATTATATCGCCCCTTTGATGCAACGTTGAAAGTAAGGGTAGGTGTCAGTGGCATAATAATGATAGATGCCTTGCGGAAACTCGGGTGTAACACCAAAGCGGCCATTGCATTCATCTAAATCGCCGCTGCCAGCGACGTATTGCCAGTCCTGAGCAAAGGTACCTAAAGGGTAGATATCAACACTGGGGCGATTGCTACTTGTAGAGCTAACGAGTTGATAACTGCCCAGCATGGGGCGAATGCTTGAACTAGCATTTTCAGCCTGGTCATAGCCATAGCGCGCATAGATAGGAAAGCCATCAGCCGCCCAGGCAATTAAGGTGATACGACCTTCGCCGCCTCCTTGTAATTCGATAAACCCTTCCGGCATGCCATGGTAATGATATTGACCGTCAGGTTGTACGTGCGCGTTATTGTCATCGGTACCAAAATTAAAGTTTGATTGGCCGAGAGCTTCGATATTCCAGTTGCCCTCGTTGCCAATTAAGCTACAGTTATTGCCCGAGTCATCGCAGGTACCTGCTGTACTGGCATCGATTTTTACACCATTAAGTACGTAACCCAGCACGCCTCGTGGGCCACCAAGTGTGGTGGCATTATCGGTTTGCACCGGGTCTAAGCTGTAGCTAGCAGTTACATCATATTCATAGATGTAGTTTGGGTTGCCAGAGTTGGGAAACTCGCCAGTTGCATGATCAGGTATGCCGTTGGCATCTAGCAGCCTAGCGTTGCTATCGCATGTCCATTTGGCATTACTGGTATTCATTACCGATGGCGACTCGTTGTAGCTGCTATTTTCATAATCACAAAGCACATTAGCGGTCAGCCCCGAACTACCTGTGTCTCCCGAATTATCGCCTGAGTCGCCACCCGAATCTTCTCCAGAGTTGTCCCCGGAGCCGTCAGAGACAGGTGATTCGCTCGCAGCTTGATTATCAGAGCCACCGCCGCAGCCGACTAGCGTTAGGCTAGCCATTGATATGATTGCAAGGTGAGTACATTGAAGGTTGAACAAGCGGGTAAATGTCATAACCAGGCTCCAGTTAACAGTTTGTTAATTGTAGCCTAGTAGGCAAATGTGCATCGTTGATGTAGAAAATGTGCAGAGATCGTGCAGATTTGTCTGTCCAGTAGTTTAATAAGCTAACCGCTGGGTGATTGGAGGTGTTTTTGGGCTTACTGTTATTTCGAGATGTGAGTTGCGGCTGATAATTACTGTTGAGTCTCGGTTGTACTCAGCCGCGTCTTTAACATCAAAAACTACTCAGGATCATAATCCAACACAGGTGCTAACCATTTCTCGGTTTCAGCAACTGTCATCCCTTTACGTTTAGCGTAGTCTTCTACCTGATCTTTACCGACATTAGTCACACCAAAATAGCGCGATTGTGGATGAGCAAAGTACCAGCCAGACACTGCTGCCGTTGGGTACATGGCGTAACTTTCTGTGATATTCAGGTCAATGCACTCATCGGGCTTAAGTAAATCCCATAGCAGGCCTTTTTCTGTATGATCTGGGCAAGCAGGGTAGCCTGGGGCTGGGCGAATGCCTTTATACTTCTCGCGAATAAGCGCTTCATTGTCTAAGGCCTCATCAGACGCGTAGCCCCAAAACTCTTTACGTACACGTTCATGCATACGCTCAGCAAAGGCTTCAGCTAAGCGGTCCGCTAAGCATTTGAGCATAATCGCGTTGTAGTCATCGTGAGCGGCTTCAAAACGTGCGATATGCTCATCAATGCCATGCCCCGCGGTTACTGCAAATCCACCCATGTAATCCGCAACGCCACTAGTTTTTGGTGCGACAAAATCACTTAAACAGAAGTTGTCGTTACCTACGCGCTCAAGTTGCATCCGTAGATGGTGAGTCGTCATCAGTACTTGCTCGCGGCTTTCATCGGTATATAGCTCAATATCGTCATGGTTAACTGTATTGGCAGGGAACAAGCCAATGACGCCTTTGGCGGTCAGCCATTTTTCTTTGATAATGGTTTCAAGCATGGCTTTACCATCTTTAAACAGCTTGCGCGCTTCTTCACCGACTACCTCGTCTTCAAGAATATCTGGGAAGCGGCCGTGTAGCTCCCAGCTTCTAAAAAATGGTGTCCAGTCGATACGGTCAACTAAATCTTCTAATGGGTAGTCATCAAACACTTGCTTGCCTAGCACTTTTGGAGTGAACGGCGTGTAGTTATCCCAATCGTGTTGGCAGCGGTTTTCCCGCGCATCTTCTATAGAGACAATGTTTTTGCGCTTGGTTTGTGACAGACGCTTTTCTCGCATTACGTCGTATTCTTTATATATCTCATCAATCGTAGTGTGACGGGTGTCGTCATTGATTAGTTTAGAGACCATAGGTACGGCGCGTGAAGCATCAGCAATGTAGATAGCGCCATGTGGATAGTGCGGCGCAATTTTTACTGCTGTGTGAATTTTCGAGCAGGTAGCGCCGCCAATGATGGCGGGTAAGGTTAGGCCTTCACGCTCAAAGGTTTTTACATTGTGTACCATCTCATCAAGACTTGGAGTGATTAGCCCCGACATACCAATAATATCGACGTTCTCGGTTTTGGCGACTTCAATGATTTTTTCAACCGGCACCATTACCCCAAGGTCAATGACCTCATAACCGTTACACGCCAGCACGACGCCAACAATGTTTTTGCCAATGTCGTGAACATCGCCTTTTACGGTCACCATCAACACCTTGCCGTTGGACTGTCCTTCGACTTTTTCGGCTTCAATAAATGGGTTGAGGTAGGCAACCGCTTTTTTCATTACCCTAGCTGATTTCACCACTTGCGGCAGGAACATTTTACCTGCGCCGAATAAGTCACCCACCACGTTCATGCCGTCCATCAACGGCCCTTCAATGACATCCAGTGGTCTTGAGGCTTGTAGGCGCGCTTCTTCGGTGTCTTGGTCAATGTACTCGGTAATGCCTTTTACCAGGGCGTGAGATAAGCGCTCTGCAACAGGTAGCTCACGCCAAGCTAGGTCTTCTTTTTTACCTGCTTGTTTGCCGTCGCCGCGGAACTTCTCTGCTACGTCCAATAAAATTTCAGTATTGCTGGTGCCTTCAACTGGGCATGGAAGGTTAAGCACCACGTTCTCAACTTTCTCTTTTAACTCTGGGTCGATGTCATCATAAATCGCTAACTGACCGGCGTTAACAATACCCATGTCCATGCCGACTTTAATCGCATGGTATAAGAACACCGCGTGAATGGCTTCACGCACCAAGTTATTACCACGGAACGAGAATGACACATTCGACACGCCGCCTGAGATCATGGCGTGGGGCAGGGTGGCTTTTATGTCTTTAATCGCTTCAATAAAATCGACAGCATAGTTGTCGTGCTCGTCAATACCTGTGGCAATCGCGAAAATATTTGGGTCGAAAATAATGTCTTCAGGCGGGAAGCCAACCACATCTACCAGTAAGTGATAGGCGCGAGTACAAATCTCGGTTTTACGCTCGCGGGTATCTGCCTGACCATCTTCATCAAATGCCATCACAATGGCAGCTGCGCCATAGCGTTTAACCAGCGTAGCTTGCTCGATAAAGGCTTGCTCGCCTTCTTTCATCGAGATGGAGTTAACAATGGACTTGCCCTGAACGCACTTAAGGCCAGCTTCAATCACTTCCCACTTAGATGAGTCGATCATAATCGGCACGCGGGAGATATCTGGCTCAGAGGCGATAAGGTTTAAGAACTTTTGCATGTTGGCGACGCCATCAAGCATGCCCTCATCCATATTGACGTCGATGATCTGCGCGCCGTTTTCAACCTGCTCGCGCACTACATCCAGCGCTTCTTCAAACTTTTCTTCTTTAATAAGGCGCAAAAACTTAGCTGAGCCAGTCACGTTGGCGCGCTCACCCACATTTACGAATAGTGAGTCTGAATCAATGGTCAGCGGCTCTAAACCCGATAAACGACAGGCCACCGGAATATCTGGCAGCTTGCGCGGCTTAAATTGCTCAACGGTTTGTTTTATCGCGCTAATGTGGGCAGGCGTACTACCACAGCAGCCGCCGACAATATTAAGCATGCCAGCTTGAGCCCACTCGCCAATCACCTCAGCCATTTCTTCAGGCGTTTCATCGTAGCCACCAAACTCATTTGGTAGACCCGCATTAGGATGCGCGGACACGTAGCACTCAGAAATACGTGCAAGTTCTTCGATGTAAGGGCGCAGCTCTTTTGGGCCTAGGGCGCAGTTAAGACCGATAGATAAAGGCTTGATGTGCCTTAACGAGTTGTAAAACCCCTCGGTGGTTTGCCCGGTTAAAGTGCGGCCTGACGCATCGGTAATCGTGCCTGAAATCATCACTGGCAAGCGCTCACCAATATTGTCAAATACTGACTCGATGGCAAATAGCGCCGCTTTTGCGTTTAGGGTATCGAAAATGGTTTCAACCAGAATGATGTCAGCGCCGCCATCGATTAGCGCTTGAGTAGACTCAGTGTAGGCAGCGACAAGGTCATCAAAGTGGATATTACGAAAGCCTGGGTCATTTACATCTGGACTGATAGAGCAAGTACGGTTAGTTGGGCCAAGCACACCGGCAACAAAACAGCGACGACCTGTCTCGGCCTCTACTTCATCTGCGGCTTCACGGGCAAGGCGCGCACCTTCAAAGTTAATTTCGGCTGACTGCGCTTGCATATCGTAGTCGGCCATGGCGATGGTGGTCGCATTGAAGGTATTGGTCTCAAGAATGTCACAACCTGCGAGCAGATATTCGCGGTGGATTTGCTTGATGATATTTGGCTGGGTTAACACCAGCATGTCATTGTTGCCTTTGACATCGCAGTGCCAGTCTTTAAAACGCTCACCTCTAAAGTCAGCTTCTTCAAGCTTGTAGTCCTGGATCATGGTACCCATAGCGCCATCTAAAAACAGCGTGCGCTGCTCTAGCAATTGCTCTATTTGCTGTAGGGTTTGGCTATGGGAACGCGCTTTATCCATTACTAAGGTACCTCTAAGTAAGCTTTTACTGTCGTTTATCATCCGCGTGTAGCATTGTGCTGAGTATTATTTATTACCACAATGTCGCTAGTTAACTAACTATTTATGGGTATTTAATGATTTAAATAACTAAACTAGTTGAGTCTAGCAGTTCGGAGTTTTAGACTTTTATACGTATAGACGTCCATAATAAGCGAGTTGCTTAGAATAGAGCAAGGCGGTTTTATGAAAATTATTAAGTTGTGGTTATTGCGCCACGGTGAATGTGAGGGCGGACAAATTCTGCGTGGTAAGGTTGATGTCGCGTTATCTGATGCTGGACAAGCACAAATGAGCCGCGCAGCATCACGCATTGAGCCAAGCGTTGATAGAGTGTTTAGCTCATCGCTGCAGCGCTGCGCCAATTGGAGTCAGGGGTACGCAAAGGAAAAATCCCTTGAATGTCAGCTGGTTGAAGGGCTAGAAGAAATCGACTTTGGCGTGTGGGATGGGCAATCTTTCGAGCAGCTTTATCAAGACTATGATGAACAAATGCAAGCCTACTGGTGCGATCCATGGGATGAGCAACATACTCCAGAAAATGGTGAGTCTTTATTGAGTTTTCAGCAGCGGGTGTTGCTAGCATTAGAGCCTGTGATTAATCAGGTGGCGCAGATTGAACCTGATACCAATATTAGTGCCAATATGAGCTCCAACACTCATGTTAATCACAGTGGGGAAACAGAGGCATTTGTGCCTAGCGCGCTAATAGTGACTCACGGCGGGGTGATAAAAGCCTTGCTGGCACATGTATTAAGTACGGGGCAAACAGCCTCAATGTTCAGTCACTTTAAACTGCCTTATGCTGCGCTGTTAAGTTTGGATGTGTATGTCGAGGGCGATGATATTGATAACTGTCAGTTTTGTTTGAACTGGCCTGAAATATAAAGGATTTTGTAACGGCTATTGGAGAGTCGCTTAAGTTAAGCGATAATCAAAGCGTTATATGAAGGTTGACCTCAATTGTGAATGTCTATCGCACCTGTTATTCATGTGTATTGGGAGTATATGAGCTTTGAGGTAGCAAGCCTCTTTAGCAGGGATGCTAAAGTGGAGCCCATAATGTAAAGATAGGGGACGATTTTACGGCGTCTTGCGCTATCAAAGTTCGTGTGCTCCGATGGTTAGAGCAGTCATGCTCTTGCCTTGACGGTTAACCCATATTTAAATTCATTTTGATTTGGCATCAGGGAATCGGGCAATCCCGAACTGTACCCGCAACTGTGATGGTGGTTATTGTTTAACTTCACCTTTGAAGTGAGTGAAGTTAGTGAAACAAGCCGCCTAAGTCAGATACCTATGCCGATGTCTTGCAGATGTCCTGCAGGATAAATCAAATCCAGTTTACCTAATTGATGCTGAGCGGGTTACTCAGCGGAGTAGTTTATGACAGCCATTTCTGTATCCGCCGTGAGTTGGACGGTGGGTAAACAGCTTATTCTTGATGATGTGAGTTTGTGTCTTGATAAAGGCAAGATGCTCGGCGTTATCGGCCCGAATGGTGCGGGTAAATCTAGCTTGCTGCGCTGCTTATACCGCTACATCACCCCAGATAGCGGTGACATTACCTTGTTAGGCAAACCGATTGAGGAATACTCGTCGCAGTCATTAGCCCTCAATGTTGCTGTGGTGCAACAAGATACCCCAGCCCATGTGGAGTTAACTGTTACTCAGCTAGTGACGATGGGGCTGACTCCGCACAAAGGGTTAATGGCAAGGCTTACCAAAGAAGATAAACAGCAAGTGAGTGATGCGATTGAGCAGGTAGGGCTGCGCGATAAAGCCTTGCAGATGTTCAATGCGCTTTCAGGTGGTGAGAAACAACGAGTGCTCATTGCCCGCGCCATAGTGCAGCAGCCACAAATTTTGGTGCTAGATGAACCGACTAACCACTTAGATGTGCGCTATCAAATTCAAATTCTTGAGCTGGTAAAAAGTCTAGGCATTACCGTGATTGCCTCAATTCATGACTTAAACCTCGCAAGCGCCTTGTGTGATGAGTTAGTTATGTTGCATCAAGGCAAAGTGGTTGCCCATGGAGAGCCTAAAACGGTACTGACCGAATCTCGCATTGGTGATGTATTTGGTGTGTGCTGCCAGGTAGGTGAGCATCCACAAAACCAAAGCCCATTGATTACTTATTTCTATGGTTACCAAGGTTCAAGCGAGCTTAATACTCCTAGCTATAGCAAATATTCTCAACTGGACTCGGAGTTTGGGTCAAAGGAGTCTGCGCAATGCTAGGGCGGTTAACTAAACCAATAGCGCAGGTAGATAAACAGACGCAGCGCTACTATCTCGCTTGTGTGTTAACTGGCATCATGCTGATGATTACCCCGATACTGGCAGCCAGCTTTGGCGCAGCCAATATTGGCTTTAGCGATATTGTAACTGGCTTAGGCGCTAAAGTTTTCGGCGCTACTTTTTCGGGCGCTGCAGGTTCAGGTAGTGAGTCTGTATCCCCATTAGTTGAGCGCATCGTTTTTGAGCTTCGTTTTCCTCGGGTTATTCTGGCGTTTGTGGCAGGCGCTGGCCTTGCCATTGCGGGCAGTGTGCTGCAAACCGTGACTCGCAACCCACTGGCCGACCCTTATTTATTTGGCATAAGTGCTGGCGCATCATTTGGCGCTGTGGTGGTATTTAGCTTATTTGGGCAGTGGTTTGACTATTCATTGCTCGCCCAATGGCAAGATAACCCGCTTGCGCAGTTAAGCTTGCCAATCGGTGCATTTATAGGCGCTAGCTTGTCGGTGCTGCTGGTGCTGGCTTTATCCGGCAGTGGATTACATGCGCAAATTGAGCGCATGTTGTTGTCGGGCGTTGCCACCTCATTCATGTTTAGCGCACTTACCACACTAGTGTTGTATTTTTCAGACCCGCAAGCGGCAGCGTCGGTACTGTTTTGGACCTTAGGCAGTTTTGCCAAAGCCAGTTGGAGCGGCTTGCTATTGCCCACGCTGGTGGTGGTTGGCGGCTTGCTGGTGATTTTAGCATTTAAACGACAAATTATGGCGCTGCAGGCGGGCGATGAGTCTGCGCACACGCTGGGTGTTAATGTGGCGCGTTTGCGTTTAAGCATGTTGTTACTTTGTTCTCTAATCACTGCGGTGCTGGTGGCAAGCTGCGGAGGCATCGGATTTGTTGGCTTGATGATCCCGCATACTATACGCTTGTGCCTACCTGGGCGGTCGCCATTATTACTTACTGCCTTGTTTGGCGGATTATTTTTAGTTTGGGTTGATGTGGTCGCTAGATGCATCCTAGCGAATCAGGAACTGCCGGTGGGGATTATTACCTCAGCCATTGGTAGTGTATTTTTCTTATTAATTTTACGTCGCCGTCGTTAACTCACTGAGTTCAGTGCCCGGCGTTATTAGATTTTGTACTTCGGAGTCAAGATGTTTGCAGTAGATCCGGTTAGTCGCAAGTTTGATGAGCAAATCGCTCTCACCATTAATCAAAAAACCAAGCCGTTAGGCGCTTTGGGTAAATTAGAGCCGCTAGCTGCGCAAATTGCTAGAGTGCAGCTCAGCAAAGATTCTGAATGTAAAAAGTTGGAAATCACCCAACCCGGCATGTTGGTATTTGCTGGCGACCATGGCATTGCCAAGTTTGGCGTGTCGATTGCGCCGATTGATGTCACCAGACAAATGGTGCAAAACTTTGTTGCTGGCGGCGCAGCGATTAACGTGTTTAGCAAGCAAATGGGCTTTAACCTTGAAGTGATTGATTGCGGTATCGCGAAACCATTGGATAACTATCGCGGTGTCACTCAGCATAGATTAGGTGAAGGTACCAACGCCATTCACCAAGCGCCTGCGATGAGTATTGATCAAGTTCGTCACGGCTTTGGTTACGCAGAAGAAGTGGTTGAGCGTCATCATTTATCTGGCTCAAACCTCATTGCGTTAGGTGAAATGGGCATAGGTAACACCTCTGCGGCAACGGCAATGATGGCAGCGTTATTGGAGCTAGATGTAAGCCGCTGTGTTGGTCGCGGCACAGGTATTGATGATAAAACCTTTGAGCGTAAATCTGCCCTAATTAACGAGGCGCTGAAACTGCACCGCAGTAAGCTTGTATCTCCTATCCACATTTTGGCGCACTTAGGCGGTTTTGAAATTGTGCAAATGACTGGCGCTATTATGGCGGCTGCAGACCGTAAAATGATGGTGATTATCGATGGCTTTATTGCCACAGCGGCAGCGATTGCTGCGGTTAAACTGCACCCAGATGCGCGCGATTACTTAATCTTTGCTCATAAATCTAATGAGCAAGGACACAGAATCATGCTTGAGCACTTAAAAGCTGAGCCACTGCTAGATTTAGATATGCGTTTAGGTGAGGGCACGGGTGCGGCGTTAGCGCTGCCACTGGTTCAAGCTGCAATTAACTTTTATAACGACATGGCAAGCTTTGCCGCAGCTGGTGTTGAAGATGTGGTTTAGTCGTTTTTTCGCGGTCACTTTAAGCCTCAATTAATTTGATCAGTTTATGACTTAAAAGGGAAGTGTTATAGATGGAAAAGCCGAGCGTGAGTGCAAGTCAGCTAAATCTGTTGTTAGTTGCGCTTAGCTTTTTCACTCGCATCCCTGTGCCTAAGTGGGTCGATTATGGCGATGATAATTTGAATCGCGCCAGTCGTTACTTTGGCATGGTTGGTTTGCTGGTGGGCGCACTCTCTGCACTGGTGTTTTATCTGGCTCAGCTAGTGTTACCTATCGGCGTTGCGGTAATGCTGTCGATGATCGCCAGTGTGCTGATCACTGGCGGTTTTCATGAAGATGGTTTAGCCGACACCGCCGACGGTTTTGGTGGCGGTTGGACACTAGAAGACAAGCTCAACATTATGAAAGACTCGCGCCTTGGTACCTATGGCGCGTTAGCGCTAGTGCTGACACTGGCGCTTAAATGGCAGTTGTTGATTGAGCTGGCACTATACAGCCCATGGGTGGCTTGTAGCGCATTAGTTGTTGCGCATACGCTTAGCCGTGTGCTGGCGTCGAGCATGATATTTACCGAAAACTATGTGCAAGATATTGATGTCAGTAAAGTGAAGCCGCTGGCTAACGAGCAGCACATTAATGACTTAATGATTCTATTGCTGACGGGATTAGCTGTGTTGTTTTGTTTACCGTCAGTGGCAGGGTTTAGTTTATTAGTGGGTCTTTATATTCTTAGGCAGTTGCTATGCTTTGGTTTTAATCGTCAAATTGGTGGCTACACGGGCGATACCTTAGGGGCAAGTCAGCAAGTCGCTGAAATTGTCTGTTATATGATTTTATTGGCAGTGGGGTTTAATTCATGATCCAACTTATTCTAGGCGGTGCCCGCAGTGGCAAAAGTCACTTTGGTGAGTCAGCGGTAGCAAAGTTTGCCAACCTTGGTCAGTCTTGCGTTTATTTGGCAACCGCACAGGCGTTTGATGATGAAATGCACCAACGCATTGAGCGTCATCAGCAAGACCGCGCCCACGTGACCCATCCCGAGCTAAAGATTGAGTGGCAGTTATTAGAAGAGCCACTGTATCTAGCTGAAACCCTCAAACTGATTGATAAACCTAATCAAACCATCTTTGTTGATTGCCTAACCCTTTATTTAACCCAGCATTTGCTAAAACAAGGTGACAGCAGCGACGAAGCGGTTGCGCTGCGTGATGCTCAGCCCAACGCTATTGTTCGCGCCCAGTTAGATAAGGTCAATCTCAGCCAGAACTGGCAGCAACAAAAGCAGCAGTTATTAGCGGTATTGCCAAAAATGAAATCAAATTTGGTCATTGTTAGTAACGAAGTTGGCTCAGGCATAGTGCCGATGGGTGAGTTGTCGCGCGAGTTTGTTGATGAAGCAGGCTGGCTGAATCAGGCTATTGCTCAAATCGCTGACCAAGTAACACTGGTGGTTGCAGGTTTGCCACTGAGTTTAAAAGGCGATAAATAATCGACAAAGCGGCTGCGTTTAAAGCAACCCAAACCCATAAAAGATAACCCAGCAAGCCAATCAAAAGAGTAACGACAGCCCTTGTCTAAAGATTTAAATAAAAGTTCCAACAAAGAGTTATTGCAAACCGAGCAGGTTACTGGCGCATTAATGGTGCAAGGCACCACCTCAGATGCAGGTAAAAGCACGTTAGTTGCCGGCCTTTGCCGTTTGTTTACTCGCATGCTTTCCCACCAAGGTGTGAACTGTGATGCTCGCGTTGCGCCATTTAAGCCACAGAATATGGCGCTCAATAGCGCAGTTACCGCAGATGGTGGCGAGATAGGCCGCGCCCAAGCACTGCAAGCCATAGCTGCCAAACAGCCGCTGCATACCGACTTTAACCCTGTGCTACTAAAACCAAGCTCAGATACTGGCGCGCAGGTGATTATTCACGGCAAGGCGTTATCAACGCTCGAAGCAAAAGCGTTTTTTGGGCCAGAAAGTAAACACTATAAATCGCTAGCATTAAAAGCCGTACTTGAGTCATACAACAGGCTTAAACAGCAATACCAATTAGTGTTTATTGAAGGAGCTGGCAGCCCTGCTGAGATTAACCTGCGTGAAGGCGATATTGCCAATATGGGCTTTGCTGAACAAGCTGATTGCCCAGTGATTATCATCGCAGACATTGATAAAGGCGGTGTGTTCGCTCACCTTGTTGGCACCCTAGCGCTGCTGAGTGAGTCTGAGCAAGCCAGAGTAAAAGGCTTTGTAATAAACCGTTTTCGCGGTGATATTAGCTTGCTGCAACCTGGCATTGATTGGCTAGAACAGCACACCCAAAAGCCAGTACTTGGAGTACTGCCTTATTTGCATGATCTGCATTTAGACGCTGAAGATGCGCTTGTTTCAGGCGGCGCAGTAACCACTAAGCAAGCACTGAATGTACTGGTATTAGTGCTGCCACGCATTAGTAATCACACTGACTTTGACCCGCTAAGGCTGCACCCACAAGTTAACTTTAACTACGTTAGCATTAATGATGATGCCAAAGCCGCATTCGAGCAGGCTGATTTAGTTATCTTGCCCGGCAGTAAGAGTGTACGCGCCGATTTAGCTTTCCTAAAGCAGCAGGGCTGGGATGAATTACTGCTAAGACACCTTCGCTACGGCGGCAAGGTTATTGGTATTTGTGGCGGCTATCAAATGCTTGGGCAAAGCATTAACGACCCACATGGTATTGAAGATAAACCGGGGGAGTCACAGGGCTTAGGCTTAATCCCAATGCACACGGTATTGCAGCAAGATAAAGCTCTCAAGCAAGTCACTGGCAAGTTAACTCTTAACGGACAAACTACAGAAATTACAGGTTATGAAATCCACTGCGGCCAGTCGCAACTTTTCGCGCACAGCACCGCACAATCAGCAGCCGAACCACTAATAGATAAACAACCAGTAGCCATTAGTGACTTACGAGGTAATCATTATCAAGATGGTTTTGAAAGCCAAGATAAGCAAATCTTTGCCACCTATGTACACGGCCTATTCGACTCAAAGCAGGCTTGTCAGCAGCTACTTAGCTGGGCAGGGCTAGAGCAGGCACAACCCATTGATATTAATCAGATACGCGAGCAGCAATTAGAGCGCCTAGCCGATGTGCTTGAGCTGCATTTAGACATTGAAAAATTGATAAGGATAATCAGATGAGTACCGAACTAGATAACAGCGCTAATGAGAATGCCAAGGTCGACAAGAACGAGCGTCACAAGCAAAGGCAACAAAAAGTAAAACAACAAGTTGATGCCAAAATTGAAGCCGCGCAAATTGAAAAAGGCGTGTTAATGGTAATCACCGGCAATGGTAAAGGTAAATCGACTGCCGGATTTGGCACAGTTACTCGTGCGGTAGGGCACGGGCAAAAAGCGGCTGTCGTGCAATTTATTAAAGGCGGTTGGGAATGCGGCGAGCGCAACTTACTTGAGAAAAACGGCGTTGATTTTCATGTTATGGGCACCGGCTTTACCTGGGAAACGCAAGACAGAGAAAAGGACACTGCCGCAACACTTGAAGCTTGGCAAGCAGCTGAAAAGCTGCTGCAAGATGAGTCAATTAACCTAGTATTGCTGGACGAGCTAACCTACATGGTGACTTATAAATATTTAGATTTACAACGGGTTATTGACGCACTCAATAAACGCCCAGCCATGCAACACGTGATCATCACAGGTCGCGCTTGTCACCGAGACATTATTGAACTTGCAGATACCGTCAGCGAAGTTCAGCCAACCAAACACGCTTTTAATGCGGGTGTAAAAGCTCAGCTTGGTTTTGACTATTAGTTTAGTTGTGCAGAACGGCATAACCGCCCAAAAGTGACTGGGCTAAAAATGCCATTGCAGGGTTACAGTTTGGTAGTTACTGCCCCCTTTAATTCGACCAAACGCTGAGCTGGATTCAAATATGCCAGAGCGGTGGTGAATACTATACCCGAGCCACAAATTTTGCATTGATTGACTGTTAATAATATCGCCAATATTGACCTCAAATGAGAAATCTAGATAGTTGAGCAGTTTAGATGGCTTGTAGCCTTTTTCTGCGATTTCTGAGCCTTCAATATAAGTAAGATCGCTAACATAAGATAGGCCTTCCGCTACCCCTAAACGCCAGCGAGGGCCAAACTTGAAGGTATAGAATGCCTTGATGGCGACAACGGCCTCGACAATATCGTTTTGCACTTCAGAGTCATAATGCCAAACCGCACCAGGAGTGAAATACAACTCTATAGGCAAAGTAAACAAGGTATCAGTCAACCTTGTGCCGTAAAACAAGGATGTCATTTGGTTATTGTAAGGGTCTTTTTCGGCGTTGCCCGATAAAATATCACTAAGGTTTGAAGGGGTGGCCCACCCATGAGCAATACGTAAGAATTGATCATTATCTTTCGTTGCACTTGGGTTTCTGTGGTCAAAACGTTGTTTGCCTGGTTCGGGGAAGAAACCAAATCCTAGGAAGCTTTCATACTGATATTGGCTATCAATTGTCGGCAATTCTGCGACAGCGTCTTCAAGTCGGCCGACGCCAAACTTGCCTAATAAGTAGAGGTTACGTGACACATGGTAGCGGGCGGTGATGCCGGCGTTGAATTGTAACCCTCCTTCGGCATCATATGTACCGACACCATAATAGTGTTGATTAAATTTATCGGTTTTCCATTGGAGCTCTGCATAAGGGATCAGATCCCAATCACCATTATGCCAATGGTATTTAGCACGTGTATACATGTAACCACGTTTGTTGGAGTCAGAAAGCAGTGCGACATCTGCTTCCCATGGGCCATCGTTAAACTTGTATTGCAGACCAAAATCAAAGGCCTGTGCCTGAGATTCATTTTGTAGCTCTTTGGGGATGTCTACAAATCGAAATCGGGTATACGCGTTCACTTGGTGAGTATCATTTTTCCAAAGATGTAGCCCGGCTTCCATACCGTCAATGAAGCCATATGCGCCTTGATACTTGAGTAGTGGCAACACATCGTATACTTCATCATCTTCAACAGCGTATGGGATATCTCCTCGGCGTACACCGATAGCTATGCCCCAGGTGTCATACCGCAGACCATCGGATATTTGTGGTTGCGTTTGAGTGGTTTCGTCATTGTCGCGTTGAGAGGGATTGGCGTATGCCAAGCTCATTGGGAGTATTAATAAGCTAATCAATTTGATGAGCTGGTAAGACATATTTCGAATCATAGTGGCACTGTATTTGGTACGAAAGGCTTTAACACGAATAATGATAAAGGAATGTTATCAGGATAGCGGATTATTGGCGAATTAGTCTGAAAATGAATGATTAATGGAAAGGTTGCTGAGCTAGCAGTTGCAATCAAGCGCTAAAACATTGCTGCCTATGATTATTGAGCATCCCTAAATACCAAACCATGCTTGTTGAACTCACTTTTTCTTTTGAGCTTTAAAATTTCTAAGCAATAACACGCTCAGCTGCTGCTAGCGTGGTCAAGCTCTTCTTAATTTGTTGTCTTATAGCCGCTCCCCCGCTCTTAACAACATGGCTCTAAACCACTTATGTGCTGGTTCATTGGTGCGTGATGGGTGCCAAAGCATCGACATTGATACTGAGTCTGGTTGGAAAGGGGCTTCTACGATACGGCAATCAAATACGTTGGCATACTTTTTAGCTAAGGATTTAGGGACAACAGCTATCGCGTCAGAGCCTTGTACGATAGGAAACATCTCTAAAATACTAGCGGCGCGCCAGTAAGTCTCTCGTTGATTTAACAGTTCCACTCCCATCGGTTCCAAGTAGCTTGTACGTGAATCCCATTGAGCATGAACAACGTGCTTTTCTGTAATGAACTGCTCAGCACTTATCGAGTCATGTATTCGAGGATGCTCTTTAGCAGCGAGAACGACGAGATTTTCACTGAGTATTACAGCGTTTCTTAGGTGTTTATAGTTCTCAGGGTACGCACTCAAAATAATGTCAAACTTTTGAAAACGCAGCTCGGACTCTAGATCTGCACCATAAAGTGGATGTACCTCCATTTTTACATTGGGGGCGTCACGCTGCAAAAGATGCGACAGCTCAGGTAGGACGTTATAACTTGCCACACTAATCGCTGCTATCGAAAAAGTTTTATCAACACTTTTCGCATTGAAATTACGGCTATTTGGAAACGTGGTGGTGACGGTATCAAGGGATTGTGCCAAGGCGGGATAGATGTCTATTGCTAACGTAGTGGGTGTCACACCATTGCCGGAACGGGTAAAGAGTTGATCGTCATAAAGTACCTTGAGCTTTTTTAGAGACTGGCTCACTGCAGGTTGACTAATACCTAGGCGCTGGGCTGCCTTGGATAGGTTTCGCTCTTCCATTACGGCGACAAATATTGGGATTAAACTTAGGTCTGTATGCTTCATTCTCTTATATATAAAGCTTATTTTCCAATGATTATAAGCTCTGATTATAAATGATATTCGCTCATTTTGATTAAATTTTGAAATACTTCATCCGTATTGAGTTGATTAATAGGAAAACAGAATGAGAACAATCATAGCGACGAGTATTGTTACTGCTTTATTTGGTGCAAATGCACTGGCGTTAGCGAATGCTGAACCTTTAGAGATAAATGAGCCAATGATTCCGGTGCTTTCTCATAAGCACTATCTTGGTGAAGACTCGACGGCGACACACTATTGGCATGGTGAGAATCGAGGTGATATGACATGGACACCGACAGGTGGTAACGATGCGTATAGCAAGCCTTCAGCTAAGGTAAATCCAACACTAACAGCCCACTCTCAAAAAATGGATAGGGGCATATTTAGCTACAAAAACACTTTCCATACTGTATATGGCTATGGTTTGACATCGCCAACTATCATTGATGGTACAGATGGCCTGATTGTTCTTGACCCTGTTGAGTCTGTCGACAAAATGCGTGATGTAATGACTGATTTTCGTCGCGTTACGGGAAACAAAAAGCCGGTGAGTGCGATTTTATACTCGCATTGGCACCCAGATCACTATGCCGGTGTTCGTGGTATTGCAGGCGCTGAGAATGCCAAGATTATTGCACATGAATCGTTTATGGATAACGTAGTTAAAGGTTCTATGGGTGGCACTGGACCTGCGCTTGGGTTCCGTGTGGATTACTCATTGGGTACGCTGCTTAACGTAGAAGAGGGCGGAAGAATCAATGGTGGCTTAGGTCCAGACTTTGAGATTCGGGAACACAGTCTAATTGTGCCAAATGAATTAGTTACTGGGTATAGAGGCGAGCTGAGAACAACAATAGCAGGTGTGGATATGCAGATTGTTCACGTTCCCTCTGAAGCGTCCGATGAAATCATCGTTTACTTCCCTGAGCAAGAATTATTATGGGGCGCAGAAGTAATACAAGGTGAGAGCTTCCCGAATCTACACACAATCCGCGGCACTAAATATCGTAATCCGAGTGTTTGGTATCCAGGCATTGATGTGCTTCGCGAGTTTAACGCGGATGTTCTTTTAGTTTCTCATGGTCGCCCAGTAGTCGGAAAAGCCCATGTTGATGATACATTGACCGCCTATCGGGATGCGATCCAGTTTACTTATGATCAGTCCATCAAAGCCATCAATAGTGGTGCAACTCAAGAGGATCTCATTCGAGATATTACCCTACCACCACACCTTGAAAACCATCCATGGCTTGGTGATTTTTACGGTTCTATTCGTCACGCAACTAAGCAAATTTTTGTTGGCGAACTAGGTTGGTTTGATGGTGACCCAACGACCCTCAACCCACTTCACTCGGTGGAAGCATCAAAGCGCTATGTTGATATGGTTGGCGGCAAAGCTAAGATGATGAAGTTTGCGATTGATGCTTGTGACAATCAAGATTGGCAATGGTGTGCGGAACTATCTACTCATGTTGTGAGACTTGACCTTGAAGATATGGAACCTCGTCTACTTAAAGCAAGAGCGTTGCGTGCATTGGCATATCAAGAGACCAACAATAACTGGAGAAACTGGTATCTGACGTCGGCGCAAGAGCTGGATGGGACTATTGATTACAGTAAAAAAATCAACTTGCAAGCGCCTGATCTCTTGAAAGAGTTTACGACTAACCAATTGGTTGATGGTTTGAAGTACTCATTGAATGCTGAACGCAGTATAGACAAGCACTTTACTATTGCGTTTGCGTTTACCGATACTGACGAAACACACGCGTTGGAAGTTAGACGTGGAGTAGCTCAGTTCCATGAAGATTTTGAAGGGCAAGCACAAACCACTATTCGCATGTCTAAGATGGCATTTCTCGGTTTGCTGACTAGGAATCTAGATCTTAACCAAGCAGCCTCTAGTGGTCAGTTAAAAGTAGAGGGAGAGGCTAACCTTGTCCCAATCTTCTTTAATTTGCTTGATAAACCTGTAGAGAATCCTGCTCTAACCGTACGCTAAGATCGTTGAAATAGTGGCACTGTCTAAAGATTAGAGAGTGCCACTAGTTAAGGCTCAAATATGAAAAAAGTAATGTATCTAGCACTTTTTCTTGCTTCTCAGTCTGTATTTGCTTGCGATGGAGATGTCGTTTTCACACTGCCCAAAGTGACTAGCGCCGATGATTTTTTAGCTTCGTTGGAGAAAGGCAAGTCGGTGCAACCAGCAGGTTATGACCTCGAGTCGATAATGAAAACGAAAGCGAGCCTGAAACTGATCAAGGTCTGCCATAAGCAAGAAGGTAAAAAGGTCTGTCACAACGTTAGAAGCTTTTAGTGAGTGTAGTGGCTTATCAACTTTGACTATCAGATAATAGGTTTCTACGCCCAATTTAAAATATCAATCGAAATATTCACCGACACTGTTCAAGTATAGGGTGACAGTGAACTACCAGTTGGTGTTATTGATTCAGAACTTTGCTGTTTGGATGCAATGGTGAAGCCATCAGGGACGATTTAACGGCGTCCTGTAGCAAGAAATCAGCAAACGCAGTATCAGATTGGCTAAGTCCTTCGTTTCGCCCTTACCAAAAAATTACCAACCAACAAAAAAGGCTAATCTCTCGATTAGCCTTTTGCTGTTAGCTTTGAAATCTTTAAGCTTTAAAGTCTTACAGCTTTAAAACTTCTAAGCGTTAAATCCTCTAAGCAATAAATCCTCAGTTAGGATTTACTTCATCGCTGCAAATACACGTTCAGCTGCTGCTAGCGTGTACTCAAGCTCTTCTTCACCGTGCGCCATAGATAAGAAGCCTGCTTCATAAGCAGATGGTGCTAGGTAAACACCCTCATCTAGCATAGCGTGGTAGAAGTGACGGAAGTGCTCCATGTTGCACTTGGTTACTTGATCAAATGTAGTCATCGGCGCAGTGTCTTCAGTGAAGAAGAAACCGAACATGCCGCCAACATAGTTGATGCTTAGTGGAATACCGTGCTTGTCTGCCGCCGCTTTGAAACCTTCAGCAATACGTTTAGTTTTTGCTGCTAGCTCTTCGTATAGGCCAGGTTCGCTTAGGGCTTCCATTTGCGCAAGACCCGCAGTCATTGCAATTGGGTTACCTGAAAGCGTACCCGCTTGGTATACAGGGCCTGTAGGCGCGATAAACTGCATTACATCTTTACGACCACCGAAAGCACCTACTGGCATACCGCCGCCGATAACTTTACCTAAGGTTGTAAGGTCTGGCTTGATACCGTAGTGACCTTGCGCGCCGCTTTTTGAAACGCGGAAGCCCGTCATTACTTCATCAATGATTAGCAGTGCGCCGAACTCATCACACATCGCGCGTAGACCTTCAAGGAAGCCCTCAACTGGTGGAATGCAGTTCATGTTGCCCGCAACTGGCTCAAGAATGATACAAGAGATATCTTCTGGGTGTTGCTCGAACAATGCACGTACTGAATCTAAATCATTGTAAGTTGCTGTTAGGGTGTGTTTAGCAAAGTCTTCAGGGATACCAGGCGAGCTTGGCTGACCTAAAGTTAGCGCGCCAGAACCAGCTTTAACAAGCAAGCAGTCAGCGTGGCCGTGGTAACAGCCTTCAAACTTTAGGATTTTGTCACGGCTAGTGAAACCACGTGCTAAACGAATCGCACTCATGGTAGCTTCAGTACCTGAGCTTACCATGCGAACTTGTTCCATTGATGGCACCATTTCAATGACTTTTTCAGCCATTTGTACTTCAAGCTCTGTTGGTGCACCAAAAGATAGACCGTTCTCAACTGCATCTAGTACTGCTTGGCGAATTTTAGGGTGGTTATGACCTAAGATCATTGGTCCCCAAGAGCCAACATAGTCAACATACTTTTTGCCGTCTGCATCGTAAATGTATGCACCGTCAGCTTTTTCGATGAATAGTGGGTTACCACCAACACCGTTGAATGCACGTACTGGCGAGTTAACGCCGCCTGGAATGGTTTGTTTAGCTTGTTCGAACAAATCTGCAGAACGAGTCATTTGTGTTCCTTACCTTATACAACCGATTATCTATCGGCTTTGCGTGAATACCAATTTACTGGACACTCATACTTTTCGAGTTGATTTTCAACTCCAAGAGTTAATGCAAAAAGTGCCATACGAATAAGTAAGCCATTATCTGCCTGTCTGAAAATTGCCAGACTAGGATGGCTGTTTAAATCATTATCGAGTTCATTCGCTGCCTCGCGCGAGTCGCGTGGGAGCGGGTGCATGATCACAGTGTTCGATTTACAGTGTTGCGTGTAAATGGCGTGATTTAAGCGGAACTTACCACGATATTTGTTCGCTTCCTCTTGTGATGGGAAACGCTCTTCTTGAATTCGAGTTAGATACAGAATGTCGGCTTGGTTTAAGTTGCCTTCTAACTGTTCTGTTATTGTGATTTTATGGCCGGCTTTTTCAATGTCAGCGATCACATAATCAGGCATTGCTAATTCACTCGGTGATATCAATGTGAACTGGATATCTTTATACATGCATAACAATCGTGACAAAGAATGCACAGTTCGGCCATATTTGAGGTCACCTACTAACGCAATGTGCATGCCGCTAATGTCGCGGCCAGCATGTGCTAGCTCTTTTTGAATGGTAAATAGGTCAAGCAAGGCTTGAGTTGGATGCTCGTTTGAACCGTCACCGCCGTTAATTACTGGCACGCGGCTCCCTTTTGAGAACTCTTCAACCGAGTATGCATCTGGATGACGCATAGCGATGACATCTGAGTAGGTCGATAACACGCGCGCAGTGTCATACAGCGACTCACCTTTTGACAGTGAAGAAGCTCCCATACCAACGGTTTCGCGCACGGCGCCGCCAAGTAGGTTGAATGCACAGCCAAAGCTGACGCGAGTTCGCGTGCTTGGCTCAAAGAATAAGTTACCTAAAATTGCACCGTCTAACACCTTGGTACGTTTTTCACGTAGCGCGTAAGGAGTCATTTTGTGGGCAACGTTAAAGATGGTGTTAATTGCGTCCAGATCTAACTGGTTTACCGAGAGGATGTGTGAACCTTCAAACTGAGTCATCAGCCTATATTCCAAGTTTGGGGGCAGTATCACTGGGCTGTGATAATACCTATTGTTGTGTAGGGTGGCTGAGGCGCAATTGTAGCAAACTCTAATGAGCTAGGCTACACGCATAAGCTGAACTTAGACATAGCGCCAGATAGTGTGGCAGATGCTGATCCACAGTGATTTTAACAAGGCTTGATAGCAGCTAGGGCCTGTTGATCTTTGCTGATTAGAATTTGTTCGAATTAAAAGCACTTTAATCGCGGCGTGAGCGATGACGTCTAGTCATCTACACAAATTCGCTCGCAACAAAGAGTAAAGTGCTTTTAAACGAACCTTTCAGGCAGCGCTTGTTGTCATTTCTACTGCGTTAACGACTTATCATGTGGAACACCACACATCAAAGTCGTTGCCTTGTATAAAATTCCAACAAGCAGCTGCAAAAATAATCTTGAAAGGTCAACCGGCCCTAGTCACCCTGTGGAATTAAATGCAGCGGCGCATCGTCACTTAAATAGGTTTCATCAACTAACTCAAGGTGGTTATAGCGGATCATCCCTTGAATGCTATCAATGTACGCTTGACCGCGCTCTGAGTATTTGTCGAGCGTGGTGGCAAGTTCAAGCCCTGTTATTGGCTTGTCTTGCGCACGAAGCTCGGCGCGATATTGGCGCATGGCTTGATAAGCTGGGTTAGTGTTGAGGTTAAATAGGTAGCCTTTGACTGAATCTAATGGGCTGTCAAAACGAGCGATACCATAGTTACCTAGCTCTTTGCGTTGCTGCTTCGGTACCATGCCATTGCCACTAAAATCCCACTGGCCAAAAAAGGCGTTGCCTTCAAGAGTGAAGCGTGAAGTACCCCAGCCACTCTCTTCAGCGCCCTGGGCAAGGACTAACGACGGCGGCACAATATCCACATTAACAAGAAGCTGTGTACGCTGTTCGTCAGTCAATGGTTGCTGATTGTCTTTAGTTACTCGATAACGATTGGCAAGAATAATGAGGTTGGAGTCATCCGCTCTAGCATCTTGAATGAATTTGCGCGTGAGTAACACTTCTTCATTGGCCCTTAAAATTAACGGTGCCATTAAGCGAAAGAACACTTCTTTTTTTACATTAACCGGCAGGTTATGTGAGCTTTGTTGCCAATGCTTGCTAACGTGATTGAAGGTCAGTCTTGGCACTGCGCGATGCCCTCGTTGCCAAGCTTCATAATCATAATTAAGTGACGAGAACAGCGCCATTAGATCATCAAGAGAGTCAATTTCTACATCTTTAGCTGGCTTTGATGGGCGATTGTTAGATACATAGCGAAAGCTTTTTTGTAGCCCTGTATTATTGCGATTCTCAAGATGTGGTAGCTCGACCTCTTCCACGATTGCGGTCGAATTATTGGCATTTGCTGCATGTTGCTCTGACTTTTTCTGCTCATCAGCTTCGCTGTTATCTGCCCCGTCATTTGGCGCAGTATTGCTCTGGCTAGCGGTTTTAGCGTTAGCGCCTTCAACATTTGCGGCATCGAGACTCCCAGCTTGCGGTAAATCGCTATTATCTTTGCAACCAACTAACCCAATGCTGGCCATAATAAATAAAGTGATAAATAAACCGCACAACAAGCTAGCTTCCCTGTTCATTGTCGAGATCAACCTGGTCATATTTATTCCTTGCGCTTGCGACAGCTGTACAGCCATTCGACACTGAGAAATCGTAGTAAATGATGTTATTCAATTTTGTAAGCATAGCTCGCTTGGCTGCATTTACGAGTACTATAGCTGCCCTGAGCGGATCTCTTGATAAAGCATATTCCAGCTGATCACGCCAACGACGTTGTGCGGGTTTCCACGGTAGATGAACACTTCGCCGCTGCGTTTTTTCGACAGTACTTGATAAACATCGTCAAGGGTGCGGTTATCGCTTAGCCCTTCAATGGTGTGACGTGAAAGCGTGGTAGAGTCTTCAAATGATTGCATTTCCAGTTGCAGCATTTCAATTTCATCATTGTCATTTCTCACCAACACAGGGCGACCCTCGGCGCGTTTTAGTACCTCTAATAATAGCTCTGAGTCATCTTTTACAATCACAAAGCGGCTGTCCATTAGAGTGCGAACGCCTTTCTTTTGCAGCCCTTGGTTCATTGGCGGCACCTTATAGCCAAGCCCCATAATATCAAGCTGTTTTAAGAACACCGATTTTGCCCCTAAGCCCTGATAAGCAAGCAAGTATGCTGGAATGGTCACGAACATTGCTGGCAAAATAATCGAGGCATCATTGGTCAGCTCAAGCAGCGCAACTAATGCCGCCAATGGCGCGCTTAAACATACACCCATCATAACTGTCATGCCGACAATGGTGTAAAGCCCAACAAAAGGCTCGATACCAGGGAACATCAACATACTAACTAGTGCGAGAATAGCGCCAACCAGCGCACCAATGCCATAAAGCGGGCCAATTAAGCCGCCGGGTACACCTAAGCCGATTGCAGCAATGGTTGCGATGATTTTGCCAGTGAGTAGTAACAACAAGAATAAGATGCTTGGGCTTTCGCTCACCGCTTCATGGATGGCTAAATCACCAGAGCCGAGTGCTTGTGGTAGCACTAATCCGATAAGCGTGGTGATAACACCTGCGGCCAGCAGCCTTTGGTGTAATGGGTAGCTTTGGCTGCTTTCAGTGACTTTGAGCAATGAGTAATTAAAGGTCGCAGCCGCTACGCCAAGTACGCCGCCACCGAGTAATAAAATAGGGTAGTGATCCAACGGAATGTGAATCACATTAATGAGATCGTACTCGTGAATATTGCCGAACACTAATTGACTGGATAATGCGCCACAAATCGCCGACAGCATAATCGGGAAGAAGTAGTGGATTTTATATTCACGGATAATGACTTCAAAAACAAAAATCACCGCCGCTAACGGCGCGTTAAAGGTAGCAGCAATACCTGCGGCGATGCCACTTGCGCTCATAATGCGTACGCTATTATCGGGTAGCTGGAATTTCTCAGCCAATACACTGGCGCTGACAGCACCTAAGTGAATGGCTGGGCCTTCTCTCCCGACAGAGAAGTTGGTGATGAGCGCAGCAAGTGCCTGAAAAAACTGTCCAGGTGCAGATTGCAGTGGCAGTTTTCCGTAATGCAGCTTCATGCGGTGTAGTACATAGGCGATACCCATACGGCGGTGGCGCTTAGAGCCAATTTTGTACAATAGCCAGATAATGCCTGAGCCGACAATGGGCAGATAACTGCGCCAGTCGGTAATGGTTTCGTTAAAGTTGCTGGCTTCTGATATGGTGAAGTCGCTCGCCCAGTTAAGCAGCAAACGAAATAGGATAATCACCCCTGAGGCAATCAAGGCAAAGATAAGCGCCAGCGCACACAATTGCACACTGATTTTGGCCTGCGACAACTTGTCGCGAAATTCATTACGCAGATATTTGCGTGTCGCCCGCTTGGCGTGAATAATAGCGGCTTTATTTAGTTTCGATTGCACAAGTTTGCTTTAAACCAAGTTGGCGAATTAAATAAACGTACTCAAAACCGAATCAATTTTGAATTAAAGGCTTGTTACTTAATGCTAAATTATCACCGCTGGTTAGATCGACTGCAAGTATTTGAACGTAAAAGTCGCTCATCTAGCTTTTATTTGCTGAGTTTGATGTGTGTAGCATTTTTACTTGGGGCAGCGTTTACAATATCGCTCTCGACTGGGAAGAGGTGCAGGAGCATCAAGAAGACCAGCAAAAGCTTGAACTTGAGCGCCAAATAAAAAGCCTTAATCGTGAGTTGGCCAACATCAAATTGACATTGGGGTAGCGCAGCAAGCGAATACTTCAATGCGGCAGATGTTCAATGAGCAGGTTCAGAAGCAGCAAGCGTTAGAAACAGAGCTTAAGTTTTATCGTAGCTTAATGGTGCCAGATGACAGCGTAGACGGCATTGGTATTCATGCGCTAGAGCTGTCTCATGGCATGTTGCCTGATCAGTTTAAGTTGCGCTTGATTTTGACTCAGCTGCAAAAGCGCAAGCAGCAGTCTAAGGCCCAAGCGTTTATTACCCTTGTTGGTATTGAGCAGGGTGAAGCCAAACAAATTGATTTAGGCGAGCTTGTTGATAACAAGTTCGAATTTGACTTTAAATATTTTCAGGTAGCTGACAGCGAGTTTAATGTGCCTGAGGACTTTAACTTGCAGCGTATTGAAGTCAGAGTAAAAGTAAAAGCTAGGCGTGGCGTGAAAGGTGGCGAAACCTTTGCAACTTTCCATGTGCCTGAGCTACTGCAAGGTGAAAAAGAACAGCGGGTAATACTTGAACAAAATAGTCAGGTAAAGGATAATCCCGAGCAGTAAACAGAAGTATGAGGTAGTAATGACTGAACAAACTGATGCAGCAATGCCAATTCAATTTACCGATGCTGCGGCAACTAAGGTGAAGGGCTTGCTGGAAGAAGAGCAAAACCCAGAGCTAAAATTACGTGTGTATGTGACAGGCGGTGGTTGCTCAGGTTTTCAGTATGGCTTTACTTTTGATGAAAAGGTAAATGAGGGTGATTTCACCATTGAGAAGCAAGGCGTACAGCTAGTTGTCGATCCAATGAGCCTGCAGTACCTAGTGGGTGGTGAGGTGGATTACACATCTGGCCTTGAAGGTTCACGTTTCTTCGTGAAAAACCCAAATGCGACCACCACTTGTGGTTGTGGTGCTAGCTTCTCGGTTTAATGAGAATTGTCACTAACTGATAGATGCGCATAGTGTATTTGGTATGTGCACATAAAGTATCTAGGGTAGTAAAAACAAAAAGCCGTCTTATGACGGCTTTTTTAGTTTTTACTAGTCGCTTTAATTAAGCTAGCTGAGAATGTTCATATTTACTTTGCGCACAAAGCAGTTAGCGACACTCTTACTGAAACCTACCCACAGTTGCCATAAACCAAGCGCGAATAACAAGCCGTAAATAAACCAATCACCAAGTTCAATAAAGTATTGACCAACTTCAAAGCGAGTGGGCTCTCGCGGCGTCGCATCGCCTGACATCAATAGCGGCAACATGCTGTAAAATGCCATTTGCACCACAGCATAACCCCGCAGCATATACAGCGCCGCTTTTTGGCGGCCAAATACTGCAGCAACCAACATTAGCGTGAGTACACAAAACAGCAGTGATTGTTTGTTACTGGTATCGCTGGCGAGCAAGCCGCTGACTGAGGTTAGGATATAAACTACCATCAAAATCAGTAATCGCTTAGGAAAGCGCGCTAGACTGATTTGTTCATTTGCTGACTGCCCATTTGCCACTTGCGCGTTTTCTGGTAGCTCACTTTCTTTTTGAGTAGATCGCTGCTGAGAAGGTTGCTGTTGGGCTGAGGCAGTTACTTCAAGCTTGTTGTCGCTCATATGGGTTAGTTCTCGTTGCTAACTTACATTTGTAACAGTGAATTAGTGCTTGATTTTAGCGCGTGGTGTTAAACGCTGATCGACTTCGTAAGGCGGTACAACCACTCCTAGGTCTTCTTGCACTGGGAATACCGCGATGAATAGGTCGTCATCTTCCATGCCGCGAACCCAGCGAGCTTGAAACTCTTCTAGTGGGATCATCAGTGGCTCACAGTTTTTCCAATCATCAACTGCCCATAGGTTAGCGGTTTCTTCGCTTGGCCACATTGGGATACAGTCTTCATCTTCTGTGGTTAGCATCACGCAGCCGTCTTGGTCTTGAAGTGTCCAAATTTGTTTGGTGGTTTTAACCTGTTCAACTAGGTAGTCGTAACGTGCTTCAGGAGTAGCGTTAACTAGCTCTGATACAGACTTTTGTTTTTGGCTCATGACGATTCTCTTATCTCTGTAGAGGGCTAACGGCTGTATAGCCGTTAGCGACATAATTTAATTGCGCAGATAATAGCATTCATCTGCGCTGAGGTTAATCTGTGATTAGTTGGCAGGATACAAGCAACCTAACACTGCGCGGCGGCTAGCGCCTGTGACTGCGGGCAAGTTGCCGGTTTGTCTGTGGTTGAAGCGCGTAGCTAACCAAGCAAAGGCAATTCCCTCAACCCATTTAGGGTCGATATTTAGGCTTTGGGTGGTGGTCACCTTATGGTTCTCAAGAATTTGCGTGAGCCTTGCCATCAGCGCTTGGTTAAGTGCGCCGCCACCGCAAACAATTACTTCACCTGTTGAGGTCAAGCGGCGGATATCATTAGCAATGGAATAGCAGGTGAAATCAAGCAAGGTTGCTTGAATATCTTGTGGCTCAATTTGACTAAAGTTAGCCAGTTGTTGGCTTAACCAGTCGTTATTAAATAGCTCTCGCCCAGTGCTTTTTGGGTAGCTCATTTCAAAATACGAGTGAGACAACAGTTGCGACAACAAGCCTTTGTGTACTTCACCCGAGCGCGCCCAGTCGCCATTTTCATCATAGCCAAGCTGCTTTTCTTGTTGGATAAAGGCATCCATTAAGGTGTTGCCTGGGCCGGTATCAAAACCAATTACGGTTTCGCCATCGCCGCTTAGGAAGGTGATATTAGCAATGCCGCCAATGTTGAGTATGACTCGGTCTAACTCTGGTTGACTAAATACTTGCTGGTGGAACGCTGGCACCAACGGCGCGCCTTGACCGCCAAGGGCAATGTCTTTGCGGCGAAAATCTGCAATTACATCGATGCCTGTTTCAATCGCAATGGTATTGGCATCACCAATTTGCAAGGTAAAGCCAGGGTCAAGGTTTGGCATGTGACGCACGGTTTGGCCGTGGGAGCCAATGGCAATAATCTCGGTCGAGTTAAGCCCAGTTTGTTCTAGTAATGCATTGACGGCTTTAGCAAACAGTTGGCCAACGTGTCTGTCGGTTTGGCCTACGCGGTTAATCTCGTTGTTTGCAGGCGCGCAAAGTTGCTGCAAGTTGGCGAGAATATGCGGCGGAATAGGTTCGCTATGGGCGGCAACAAAGGCTGGCACGCCTGCGGCAAAGTCTACTAATACGGCGTCTACGCCATCCATACTTGTGCCTGACATCAGGCCAATATAATACTGAGGTTTAGTCATGATTGTTAAACTATGAACTCGGCAAGCCGCTAGCTGTTGTTATTCACTACTAGCGAGTTGCTGTTGCTGATTAGATTTAAGTTTAGCCATTAACTGCGCGCTAAGCTGTTTAAACTTGGCTTTTTCGGCTTTGGCTATTGGTGTCGACTTAGGCAATTTAACTGTGCGCGGGTTACGGTGTACGCCGTTAACGATGAATTCGTAATGTAAGTGCGCGCCGGTGACGCGACCAGTTCGCCCAAGGGTACCAATGATTTGCCCTTGTTTAACGGTTTGGCCTTGCTTTACTTTGCGTTTGTTAAGATGCAAATACTTAGTGGTGTAAGTGTCGTTGTGTTTGATAAATACATAGTTACCATTGTATTTGTTATAGCTAGACTTGATGACCTTACCTTTACCGGCGGCTTTAATTGGTGTGCCGATAGCGGCAACATAGTCGACGCCGCGGTGGGCTTTTACCTGACCAGTTACTGGGTGCAAACGGCGCGGGTTAAAGTTAGAGCTGACGTATTTGAAATCAACTGGTGAGCGTAAGAAGGCTTTGCGCATGCTGTTACCTTCTTCAGAGTAGTATTCGCCGTCGGTGTATCGCACCGCTGTGTATCTGTCGCCTTGGTTATAGAACTCCGCAGCCAGGATATTACCGTCACGCAGGAACTGACCATCCGCATACTCTTGCTCAAATATCAGCGCGAAATGATCGCCTTTACGAATATCTAAGGCAAAATCGACGTCCCAACCAAAGATATTGGCGAGCTGCATAATATGGTTGGCTGACAAACCTGCACTTGCGGCAGCATTCCAGAAGTTGCTGCTAATTTTAGCTTCAATAAATGCGGTGCGGGTTTCGACCTGCTTCTTCTCTACTTGCTCGTGATACTTGCCGTCTTTTTTATCAATGATGAGCTTTTCAATCTTGCTCATTTGATAGCTTAGCTGGACGAGTTTTTCGTCCTGGCTCTTGGTGATCGCGATTTCTTCACCTGGCATAATCTTAAGCAGGTTCTTCTTCGCGAGTGGCAGTTGGGTGATGTCGTAAACATCTTTTGGAGTTAACCCAGCGCGGTTAAATAAGCCGCCTAAGGTATCGCCTTTAGCGACTTCATAGTATTCAATTTTATGATCTTGTCTTAACTCAGCTTTGGCTTGGTCAATTGCCTGCTCAACCTCGGCAACCTGTTCATCATAAGGAGGGGTATCCTGAGTGATATCATCTTGGCCTTGAGTGTGTTTTTGGGTTTTTACCAGTCTGGTTTGGTTAGCGAGATGCTCGGCAAGAATGCGATCGTCTTCGGTATCTGTACCATCTGTGCTTGAGCGGCGACTTGGCGCCGTTGGTGTGCGCTGAGAAAGGGGAACTTGATAACGCGTATTAAGGGCGAGCTCGTCAGTCTGCTCATTGGCATTGCCAGTTTGCTTTGATGCTTGAGCGTTGTCGGCAGGGATCATTAAGATAACAAGAGTAAATACAGCCAGCACACTAATGATTATTTGATGTGCCTTTGGCAGTAATTTAAATAATGTGATCAGCTTTGCCATTGACTTATGTACCAATTTCGCCTTTTTCGTTGTTATCAGCCCAGTGTACACTCTTTCATTTGCTGTGGCTAACAAGTAACATAGGCCTCTTTATTTTTATATTTTATTTAGGCTGTGGGAGTTGCGGCACAGATGGCTGAGTTAGAGCAAGTATTAGCAGAGATCAAACGTGGTACAGATGAGATTCTTCTGGAAGCAGATCTGATTGAAAAACTTAAAGAAGGGCGTCCACTGCGCGTAAAGTTAGGCGCTGACCCTACCGCACCAGATATTCACCTTGGTCACACTGTTATTCTTAACAAGCTACGTGCTTTCCAGGAGCTTGGACACGAAGTGATCTTCTTGATTGGTGACTTCACTGGCATGGTGGGTGACCCAAGTGGTAAAAATAGCACACGTCCGCCACTGACACGTGAGCAAGTAATCGCTAACGCGGAAACCTACAAAGAGCAGGTCTACAAGATCCTCGACCCTCAAAAAACTCGCATTGAGTTCAACTCAAGCTGGTTAGAAGAGTTAGGTGCTGCGGGTATGATCCGTTTAGCGTCAAAGCAAACCGTTGCGCGTATGATGGAACGTGATGACTTTAAAAAGCGTTACGGCTCTGGCCAAGCAATTGCTATCCATGAATTTATGTACCCACTGCTGCAAGGGTATGACTCAGTTGCATTAGAAGCTGATATCGAGCTTGGTGGTACTGACCAGAAGTTCAACCTACTAATGGGTCGTGAGCTACAAAAGGCTGAAGGTCAAAAACCACAAACAGTTATCATGATGCCGCTGCTAGAAGGTCTTGATGGCGTTAAGAAGATGTCTAAGTCAGCACACAACTACATTGGTGTGAGCGAGCCTGCTAATGACATGTTCGGTAAGATTATGTCAATTTCTGACGATCTAATGTGGCGCTACTTTGAGCTGTTATCTTTCCGTCCATTGGAAGAAGTTGCTCAGTTTAAACAAGATGTGGCGAACGGCACTAACCCGCGTGACATTAAGATTGCACTAGCTAAAGAGATCATCGCTCGCTTCCATGACGATGAACAAGCTGAAGCTGCTCACCAAACCTTTATCAATCGTTTCCAAAAAGGTGCGATGCCAGATGATATTGAAGAAGTGACCTTAACTGCGCCAGAAGATGGGTTAGCGATTGCTAACTTACTTAAAGATGCAGGTCTAGTTAACTCAACGTCTGACGGCATGCGTATGATCAAGCAAGGTGCTGTTAAGATGGACGGCGAGAAAGTTACTGATACACGCCAACGCTTTGAAGCAGGTATTACCGCGGTATTCCAGGTTGGTAAACGTAAGTTTGCCAAAGTAACCGTTGGTTAAGCCCGTTTGACACTTGGGTGTTATTAAAAGTAGAAAAGCCAGTCGCAAGACTGGCTTTTTTGTTTTCACTTATAAGTCCCAAACCACCCACTTCAGTAGGTGGCCACAATCAATTAGGCTTTGCCTGTATTTTTGTTTACATGACATGATTAGCTTGAGGTTGAGTTAGCTATGCAATGATATTAAAAGCACGCGGCAAGCACCTCCCTGTGGGCTCAACGAAAACATCCATGTTTTCAATGGCTTTAAATATCATTACTTATAGCTACCATTGAGACTACAAAATGACTGAAAGTCCCCTTTTAGGGAGGAAACACAAAGTTACCTTCTTTAGAAGGAGGTAATTTACAATTTGACTATGGTGGATTCGGTTGCAATTACTGTGATGCCAATTGATCTGACATGGTTTGATAGTCCATCAAATCAATATGTTCGGTAACGCGCTTTTTATCCATATCAAACTTTAAAGTGGTAATGCCGGGTACGGCGATATCAATCACTTTACCAGGTTTGCCGTATTGTTCACCTGGGCCGCGAAGACGGTAACTGCCAATTAGCACGACTAGCGAGCCATGATTAAACATGTGGTCGAGGTCGAAGCGATATTCCAGCACACCACTGTGGGCGCGGGTGAAAAACTCGATAATGTTACGGCTACCAGTGTATTTCACATTAGCCGTTTTATCGAAAAAGGTACTATCGCGCGAGTAGAACTTGCGTAGCTCTTTATAGTTGTGGTGGGTGAGCGCTTGAATGTATTGCAGGGCGTATTGTTGCTCCATAGGCATTTCGCCAAAACCATTGGCTTTAGTTGGAAGTGACAACAAACACAGCAGCAAAACAATTACACGCACAGTACTATCTCTTATATCTTTTGGTTATTTTTTGGTTTTTAGATCAAAAGCTGGCAATGATAGATGCCAATGAATGGCACTAAGACGAATAATCAATGTACTTAACATGGCTAACGATAATGCCGTCATGCTGCCCATCCCAGCTTGTAAACTTATGGTGTAACTAATACCACCAACAATTGATGCCGTTGCGTAAACTTCGGTGCGAAGCACCATAGGCACCTGCCTGCACAACACGTCACGAATAATGCCACCACCGACGCCGGTGATCAATCCTACCACTACGGCTGCCATACCGGATAGTTCAAGCGATAGTGCCTTTTCAGCGCCAATCACAGTAAATAGGGCTAATCCAAAGGCATCGGCAATCGGCAAAGATTTGTTAGAAAGTTTGTATGGCTTGCGAATAAAGATAAGACACGCCACTACAGTGGCTAAAATTACCGCAATATAGTTAGGATCGGTAATCCAAAATACAGGCGTGGCACCAATAATGGCGTCGCGAATTGTGCCGCCACCCACAGCGGTAACCGCCGCGAGCACGATAACCCCAAATGGGTCCATGCGATGCTTACCTGCTGCTAACGCGCCTGATAATGCAAACACGGCTGTACCACATAGGTCAAAAAAGTAAATCCAGTTCATGAATCACTCATTTCTTTTAAGTGAATGTTTAATGCGTCTACTGAAATGCGAATTTCAATCACAGATAAAATCAGTGAATACAGCAGCAACAGTAGGCTAAGACCAAATACCAGTGAACCAACTTTATTAAAGCCGATGTAAATTAAGATCATACACAGCACGCATAGGGCAAAACTGCTGACGCCAGTTTCTTGCATGCGTCTGATGATGGTAATGCGCTGCTTAAGGTTCTTAATTTGGTTTTGATGTACTGGCTCGTTTGTCTGACTCAAGCTACGAATAAGCGCCGCCAATGAAAAGAAGCGGTTAGTGTAGGCCAGCAGCAGGAGTGAAATAGCAGGAAACAATAGTGCTGGTGTAGTGAGTGACACCTGAATATGTTCAAACAAAGCGATACCTTTTCGGTCGTAATCATGATGCTAAGGATAGGCGCGATAATAACGCCTTTGCTGGGGAAATTACATGTTCCGAATCCACTTTAGCGCAAACCAGATAATCGGCAACGCTAGGGTAAGTGCCAGCCAGAAGTAAAAAGCTGGGCTCACTAGCTTAGTCGCTGCGCCTATTGTATCTCTGCTCGGCATAGCTCCGGCGATGATTTTATCGCGCGCGACACGGGTGACTTCACCTTTTGTGGTCGACTCGAACTGCTGCGGCCCGCCAAGCTCAATCCCAAGCAGGTGTGCGCCCAAATGATGACACGCATAGTCATTATTTGGCTGACGATTTGTAAGCTCAGCATTAAATGAAGGCATTGGCGAGCGGCCTAGCGGCAGGGATAGGGTAGCTAGCCACAATAGTTTAGGAATGAAGTAAATCACCCGATTTAAGGCAAATACCAGTGACGAAAACGCCTGATATTGGGGATGGTAGCTTGGCCAGCTTAGCTCTAGCTGACGTAGCAGTTTGGCTGCAATGACTAGCGGCAGCCCGCCAATAAGGAACAGTAAAATAACACTAATAAAGCCATGCAGCGGCGCAGTGAGTTGTAGCTCAATGGTGGCTTTGGCGATGCCCACTTCTGAAAGTGAATCGGTTTTAAAACCAATATGCTTGGCAAGTAGTTCTCGGGCTTTGGCTTTGTCACCATTTGCTAGCAACTTTTGTATTTGCGCGGCAACACTTGAAAAGCTTAGCTCAGGCAAGCAAAGGTATAAGATGAGGAACTCAAAGAACCAAGGGTAAGCGGCAAGTGAGGTAATAAAATAGCTGGCGACAATGATTGGCAGCGTTAAACAAAGGGTTGCCATTATGCCGGCTACTTGCCGCTGACTATTGGCTCGCCCTGGTTTATTGACCTTTGTCGCCATACCGTGAGCCAGCCGCCTAAATGCCATAAGTGGGTTTAATGCATTGATGATAGGCACATAACGGGCGAGCAAGATTGCCGACAGTAGTACCGCGCAACTTTGCAGTAAGCTGCCCTCGGCTGATGTGAGCTGTTGCCATATAGGCTCTAAGCTATTCATTTAGGCTGGTTCAATCCTTGAGGCTCTAGGTTGGATATGCTTGTTTTGCCGCTGCTACAAGGTTAGCGATCAGGTTCGAAAACCTTTACCTTTTAAAGATGCGCTAACCTAGCGTAGCAGATGCTATATCTGGTGGAGAAGCTATAGCTGTTGCAGCAGTGCAATTACCATTAGTGCGCTGTGATGACCTGCTTTAACAATGTAAGTGTCAAAGTCGACTGATGAGTCATCGTTAGCATTGTCTGAAATTGAGCGAATCACCACGAAAGGCGTGCCGAACTGATGACAAACCTGTGCAATAGCTGCCGCTTCCATTTCACATGCCGCCATGGTTGGAAAGTTATCAACCATTACTTTGGTACGCTCTGGATCGCAAATAAAGCTATCACCAGTACAAATTAGCCCTTCAATGGCTTTTACTTCACCTAGCTCAGCAACGGCTTTTTGCGCAGCTTGTACAAGCTCAGCATTTGGAATGAAAGCTGCTGGTTGCGCTGCCATTTGACCAATTTCATAGCCAAAGCCGGTGACATCTACATCGTGGTAACGAACTTCTGATGAGATAACAATATCGCCAATGGCAAGTTCTTTAGCGAAGCCGCCTGCAGAGCCTGTGTTGATAACTTGAGTTGCGCCAAATTTTTCAATCACTAAGGTAGTGGCGATACCTGCAGCCACTTTACCAATACCAGAGCGAGTGACCACCACGTCTTTACCAGCAATTTTACCGCTTACAAACTCGATGCCTGCAATTGTAGTGTGCACAGGTTCGACAATAGCCTGAGTTAAGTGAACCACTTCTGGTTCCATGGCGCCGATAATCGCGATAGTCATAATCAACCTTAAAAAATAACTGAAATTAAAGGCGACAATATAACATGGCCGCCAAGATTAATGAAAATCGTTGGCGGCCAGAGGTGAGCTTTATCTCACAGGTTTAGGTTGGTGAGTTAATCACTGAGTCATTGCTAATTACTGCTTATAAACCACGCCATCTTTCATCACAAAGCGTACGTGTTCCATCACACTGATGTTTTTCAGTGGGTCGCTATCTACTGCAATAATATCGGCTAGAAAGCCGGGCTTAATTTGCCCTAATTTGTCTTGTTTTAGCAGCGCTGCACTATTGATGGTGGCGGCTTGCAAGGCCTGAGCGGGCGTCATACCAAACTTCACCATACGCGAGAATTGCTTACCATTGTCGCCGTGTGGGTAAATCGCCGCATCTGAGCCAAATACCATTTTTGCACCCGCTTTAACTGCGCGGCGAAAGCTATCACGCTGGGCTTTTGAAACCAGCTTTTCTTTGTTGATGTTTTCTTCCGGGACACCATTAGCTTCACCAAAGGCGAGGGTGTATTCGGTGTTGTAGATATCGCAAGATAAGTAGGTACCGGCTTTAACCGCCATATCAATGGCTTCTTGGTCCATAAAGCTGCAATGCTCAATACTGTCGATGCCAGCTTTAATAGAAGCCTTGATGCCGCCAGTGCCATGGGCGTGAGCAGCAATCACCATGCCTTGCATGTGAGCTTCATCTACCGCAGCTTTAATTTCTTCATCACTAAGTTGTTGGATGCCGACTTTAGTCCCCTTAGAAAATACCCCGCCAGTGGCGCAAATTTTAATGGCGTTAGCGCCATATTTAATGTTTTCGCGCACTTTCGCGCGCACTGCCCATGGGCCATCTGCCACACCTTGGGCGCGAATTTGCTTTTCAGGGGCTGAGAAGTTGTCGTCGCAATGGCCGCCGGTGACACTAATGGAGTGACCCACAGCCCATATACGCGGGCCAACAATGTCGCCGTCGTTAATGCCATCTCGGGTGGCGATAACCGCATAACCCGATGAGCCAAGATCGCGCACCGTGGTAAAACCTGCCATTAAGCTTTTACGGGCATTTTTAACCGCCTTAATGGTCTTGCGCGGTATCGATTGGTTTTTTGCCGCGAGGAAGTTGTCATCGGCATTACTCGAAAGGTGAACATGCATATCCATCACACCTGGTACTAGTGTTTTACCTTTAAGGTCGATGACATTGTATAGGTTGTGGTTACTGAGCTTATCGTACTGGGTGACTTGAGTGATTTGATTACCGCTGATCACAATCGCTGCATCTTCAATGGTTTTGCCCTTGGCGACATCGACATAAGCATCAGCAATAATCAGGGTGTCTGATGCATTTGCTAGCGGCGATAGCAGTGCCGCCCCAGAGTTAGCAGTAGTGTTTTTTTTATTTTGTTGTTATCAACTTTTGCAATAAGGCACATCTAGGAACGTCCTGTATAAATTGTGAATCTAGATTCATCATAAGCGATAGTGCTGATTAAAATCTAGCCTTTGTAATGCGCGGATTTAAGGCCAGCTAGATATATGTTAAAGGGCTGACAATAAAAAGTGCGCAGCTGATAAAAGCCGCGCACTTTTTAGTTTAACCGTTTTAGCTATTTGAGCCGTTTTAGCTATTTGAGCCGTTTTAGCTCTGTAGCTAGGTTAGGTGATTAATCTTCAAGATAATTAAGGATGCCTAGTGCAGCATCGCGACCTTCGGCGATGGCTGTAACTACTAGGTCAGAGCCTCGCACCATATCACCACCGGCAAACACTTTAGGATTGGTGGTTTGAAATGGATTGTCATCAAGCTTAGTTGCTTTAACTAGACCCCAATCATTGGTCTCAATACCAAAGTCTTTAAACCAGTCAGCAGGACTTGCCTGGAAGCCAAAGGCAATGATGATGGCGTCAGCTTCTAGCACTTGCTCGCTATCAGAAATCACTTCAGCACGTTGACGACCAGACTCATCAGCTTCACCCATTTGGGTTTCAACGCATTCAATGCCAGTTACCTTGCCATTTTGAGTTTTGATAGCCGTTGGTTGGCGATTGAATAAGAAGTTAACCCCTTCTTCTTTGGCGTTTTGTACTTCACGCACCGAGCCTGGCATATTGGCTTCGTCGCGGCGATATGCACAAGTTACGCTCGCAGCGCCCTGACGCACAGCTGTGCGCACACAATCCATAGCGGTATCACCACCACCGAGTACCACAACTTTTTGCCCTTCAAGGCTTAAGTAAGGCGTGTCAGCTGACTCTGTACCCATTAGCTGGTGGGTATTACCAATAAGATAGGGCAGCGCTTGAATCACGCCTTCAGCGTCTTCATTTGGCAGGCGCGCTTTCATTGCGCTGTAAGTGCCCATACCTAGGAACACGGCATCATACTCATCCAGTAAGCTCTGGAAGCTAATATCCTTGCCAATCGTCACGCCAAGCTTGAACTCAATGCCCATGCCTTCCATCACTGCGCGGCGAGTTGCCATCACAGACTTGTCTAGCTTGAACGCCGGAATACCGTAAGTAAGTAGGCCGCCAATTTGTGGGTACTTATCAAACACCACGGCTTGTACACCATTGCGAGCGAGAATATCTGCACAGCCAAGGCCCGCAGGCCCCGCGCCAACGATAGCAACACGCTCTTTACGCGGCGTAACATGCGTCATATCAGGACGCCAGCCTTGAGCGATAGCTGTGTCGGTAATGTATTTCTCTACATTACCAATGGTAACGGCACCAAAGTCATCATTTAGGGTACATGCGCCTTCGCAAAGTCTGTCTTGCGGGCACACGCGGCCACAAATCTCAGGCAAGGTGTTGGTTTCATGAACTAGATCAGCCGCTTCCATAATCCGCCCTTGCTTAGCCAGCTTGAGCCAGTTTGGAATATAGTTGTGTAGTGGGCACTTCCACTCACAATACGGGTTACCACAATCAAGGCAGCGGTCTGCTTGCTCATCAACCTGGCCTTGTGTGAATGGTTGATAGATCTCGATAAACTCTATCGCACGTTTCTCGGCAGCATGTTTGGTTGGGTCTACGCGGCCGACTTCGATAAATTGAAAATCATTACTCATCTTGGTTTACCCCGCCTTTACCGCTAACTCTGGACTTTTCTGCTCGATTTTTAATAAATCGCCCACTGCAATGTTCTTAGGTTTAACCAGAACAAAGCAGTCAATCCAGTTGTCAAAGTCGCTTAAAATCATATTGGCGTGTTCGCTGCCAGTTTCTTGCACATGGGCTTGGATCAGCTCTTTTAAGTGTGCCTGCTGAATGCTTGATTCAATCTTATGGGTGTCGACCATTTCGGTATTCACCCGGCGGTGGAAGCGGCGATGTTGGTCAAACACGTAAGCAAAGCCACCTGTCATACCCGCACCAAAGTTAACCCCGGTTTTACCCAGCACAACCACGATGCCACCAGTCATGTATTCACAACCGTTGTCACCTAGGCCTTCGACTACCGCAATAGCGCCTGAGTTACGCACAGCAAAACGCTCACCGGCTTTACCTGCAGCGTATACGCGGCCGCCAGTGGCACCGTAAAGGCAGGTGTTACCCATAATCGCGCTGCGCTCTGACTGGAACGGGCTGCCCACAGGTGGGTGAATGACAATCTTGCCGCCACTCATACCTTTGCCCACATAATCGTTGGCATCGCCGCATAGTTTTAACTCAAGGCCTGGGCTATTCCACACGCCAAAGCTTTGACCTGCACTGCCGTTAAAGCCAAGCGAGATAGTCTCTTTGGCGCCGTTTACGCCAACCTTTGTAGCGATAAAGCCAGAAAGACTCGCGCCCACTGAGCGGTCGGTATTGTTAATTGCGTACTGATTTGCGTAAGGCTCAGCATTCAATACTGCGGCTTCACAATCGGTCACTAAGGTTTGGTTTAGCGCACCAGGATCAGACGGTGGATTAGTCTCTTTCCAAGTAATATCAGTGCCTTGTGGTACTTGTGGCTGGTACAGAATTGGTGCTAGGTCTAAACCTTGTTGTTTTTCGGTTTGACCATCTAAAGCTTGCAGCCAATCGCTGCGGCCAACCAGCTTATCAAACTCACTTACGCCTAGTTTCGCCATCCACTGACGCACTTCTTTGGCAACGAATTCAAAGTAGGTGACTACTTTGTCTGGTAAGCCGTGGTAGTGATTGTCGCGAAGATTTTGATCTTGCGTCGCCACACCAGTCGCACAGTTATTCAGGTGACAAATACGCAGGTATTTACAACCTAATGCAATCATAGGCACAGTGCCAAAACCAAAGCTTTCTGCGCCTAGTAGCGCGGCTTTAATGACGTCAGTACCTGTCTTTAGGCCGCCATCAACTTGCAAACGAATTTTATGGCGCAGGCCGTTTTCAACTAACGCCTGATGCACTTCGGCAAGGCCAAGCTCCCATGGTGAGCCGGCATATTTAACTGAGGTGATTGGGCTTGCGCCTGTACCACCATCATAGCCAGAGACAGTGATCATATCGGCATAGGCTTTTGCCACACCTGTAGCAATGGTGCCGATGCCAGGCTCAGATACCAGTTTCACTGATACCAGCGCTGTTGGGTTAATTTGTTTTAAATCGAAAATTAGCTGAGCTAAATCTTCAATCGAGTAAATATCATGGTGCGGCGGCGGTGAAATCAAGGTCACGCCCGGACGCGAGTGACGCAGACCGGCAATTTCCACACTTACCTTATGACCCGGCAGCTGACCGCCTTCACCCGGTTTTGCGCCTTGGGCAACTTTAATTTGTAGCACTTCAGCGTTAACCAGATAATGCGCCGTTACACCAAAGCGACCTGATGCGATTTGCTTAATCGCGGAGTTTCGCTCTGAGTAAAAGCGACTTGGATCTTCACCGCCTTCACCTGAATTTGAGCGCCCACCTAAACGATTCATGGCTACTGCTAAAGCTTCATGGGCTTCTGGGCTAAGTGCACCAATACTCATGGCGGCGCTGTCAAAGCGGCCATATAAGTTGCTGGCATCTTCTACCTGAGCTTCATCAATGCTGCTTTGATTGCCGTTAATACCGATAAGGTCGCGTAAGGTGGCAACTGGGCGGTCATCAACTAACTCGGCAAACTTTTGATATTTAGCAAAGTCGCGAGTATTGAGTGAAGCTTGCAGTGTATTAACGACATCTGGGTTGAAACAGTGGTATTCACCGCCTTCAACGTATTTCAGTAAACCACCTTGAGGCAGGGGTACATGCTTGCGATAGGCGCTCTTGTGTAGCACTTTTTGGTCGCTAGCAATGTGCTCAAAGCTCACGCCTTCAATACGACTCACAACACCTTTAAAACATAGTTCAACCACCTCTTTTGACAGACCCACAGCTTCAAACTGCTGCGAGCAGCGGTAAGAGCCAACGGTACTAATGCCCATTTTCGACATGATTTTGCGTAGGCCTTTTTCAGTGCCTGAGCGGAAGTTAAGCATTAGTGCTGCTGTGTCGTCTACCTGGTTAAGCTTAGCCATTGCCGAGATTGACTCGTAGACCAGATATGGGTAAATCGCAGTTGCGCCAAAGCCAAGCAGCACGGCAAAGTGATGCGGGTCGCGCGCAGATGCGGTTTCAACAATGATGTTAGTATCGCAGCGCAGGCTTTTATCGACTAGACGAGTTTGCACCGCACCTACGGCCATCGCCGCAGGAATAACTTGTACATTTTTACCGACGGCGCGATCAGATAGCACCAACAAGGTTGTGCCACTGCGAGCTAATCGCTCAGATTCGTCAGTAATACGCTCGATAGCTTGCTCCAAGCTTTCGCTGGCATCGTAATTTAAGTCGACCGTATTGGCGCGGTAGTAATTACTATCTAGCCCCAACAATTGATTAAAGTCGCTAAACAGTAAAATAGGTGAGTCAAACATCACCCTGTAGGCGTTACCTGTGGTTTCGCAGAACAGGTTTTGCTCACGGCCGACACAGGTTGCCAGACTCATTACGTGCTTTTCACGTAACGGGTCAATCGGAGGGTTAGTCACCTGAGCGAACTTTTGACGGAAGTAGTCATAAAGCGAGCGTGACTTTTTCGACAGCACTGCCATCGGCGTGTCATCACCCATAGAGCCAGTGGCTTCTTCGCCTTTGTTTGCCAATACCCAAATGACTTGTTCAAGTTCTTCGCGGCTATAACCAAATTGTTTTTGGTATTGCAGTAGGGTGTCTTTGTCAAACACGCTCGCACCCAGCTTTGCTTGATCAACTTTGTCAGCAGGAATGAGGGTTTGGCTATTCTTCGCCATCCACTCTTTGTATGGATGACGGCGTTTTAAGTCATTATCGATTTCAAATGATTGATAAAGCTTGCCATTAAGGGTATCGAGAACCAATAGCTCACCAGGGCCAACTCGGCCTTTCTCAACAACTTCATCTGCCGCGTAGTCCCAAATCCCCACTTCTGAGGCTAGGGTGATAATTCTGTCTTTGGTGATCACATAGCGAGACGGACGCAAACCATTGCGGTCAACCGCACAAGCAGCATGACGGCCATTGGTCATTACAATACCCGCAGGGCCATCCCAAGGCTCCATGTGCATAGAGTTGAAGTCGTAAAACGCTTTTAGCTCGTCATCCATTTCTGGATTTGACTGCCACGCTGGTGGAATAAGCAAACGCATGGCGCGGTATAGATCCATACCGCCCGATAGCAGCATTTCTAGCATGTTATCGAGCGACGATGAGTCTGAGCCGGTTTCGTTCACAAACGGCGCTGCTTGCTGTAAATCAGGTAGTAGCGGCGAGCTAAACTTATAAGCCCTCGCTCGTGCCCATTGGCGGTTACCGGTAATGGTATTAATTTCACCATTGTGGGCAAGGTATCTAAATGGCTGTGCAAGCGGCCACTTAGGTGAAGTGTTAGTAGAGAAGCGCTGATGGAATAAACAAATCGCACTTTTTAGGCGCAGGTCAGCAAGGTCTTGATAGAAATGCGGTAGGTCCGCAGGCATTAATAGACCTTTGTAAACGATAACCTGACCAGACAGGCTGGCGACATAGCAGTCTTGCTCTGACTGAATTTGTTGTTCAAGGCGACGGCGCGCCATATATAAGCGGCGCTCAAGATCTTTTTCACGCCAGCCAACAGGTGCATTAATTAATACTTGATAGATTTGCGGCAGACTTTCGCGACCAATCTCACCTAGTACCTCTTTGTTAACAGGCACTTTACGCCAGCCTGCAACACCTAAGGTTTCTCGTTGTAGTTCTTTTTCTAGAATAAATTTGGCTTCGTCAGCTTTTTGCTGATCTTGGCTTAAAAACAACATTCCCACCGCAAAGTTACGGCTAAGGTGCCAATCGTTTTCTGCTGCAACAGCTTTGAAAAACTCTCTAGGCATTTGCATTAGCAAACCACAGCCATCACCTGTACGTCCGTCGGCGGCAATACCACCACGGTGTTTCATGCGATCAAGACCATGAATCGCAGTACGTACAATTCGGTGACTGGCTTCACCATCCATTTGTGCAATCAGACCAAACCCACAATTGTCTCTTTCGAAACTGGGATGATATAGGCTCATACAACCCCCTAAAGCTATATAGATACACGACATCGGGGTTAAAATTAGAATATTCCATATATATGCACCCGAACCATCCAAATTAAACCGAGAATGAATAAAGGTCAAACCAAAAAAACTGCAGTTTATGAAAGTTAATTACTGATTTTTTGAAAATATCGGTCAAGTTTACGTTGACGTAAAGAGTTGGTCTGTTGGTTTATGTTGTTGATATATAGTGTTTTGGTTTGGTTTTTGTCGATTGTGTGACCTAGTTTGAAATTTTCATATGTATTGTTTTTGATATAGAAATATTGAATTTTATTTCAAGTACAGTTTTGTGGGATTAATTGGGTTTATTTGTATAATTATTCACTTTGATTGAGTTTGTAGGACAGTTTTGTTTAAAACATTGACAGTTAATTAGCTAGATTGCCTGCGATATGGGCAAAAAAAGCATGTTTTTTGATTTAGCGCCAAGTTTCCTGTTTAAGTTTTCCCTAAAATTGCGCCTTTTTTAATGAAAGGCAGTAGCAATGGGCTTAGATGATTACGTCAACACGTTTGGGGCAGAGTGCAAACGCCGTTATGGTGGACGCATTAAAAAGCTCACTATTGACGCTGCATTTACTTGCCCCAATCGCGACGGCACTTTAGGTAAAGGTGGCTGCACTTTTTGCAATGTTTCTTCGTTCAACGAGCAACAAGGCAAAGGCCAAAGCATTGAGGTGCAATTGCACCAAGGTAAGCAGAACCTGTTGCCCAGTGCACGTCAGTCAAAATCTAAGTATATTGCTTATTTTCAGGCTTACACCAGCACTTATGATGAGTATGAAGTACTCAAAAATAAGTATGATCAGGCGCTTGCTGATGAGAACGTCGTTGGCTTGCACATAGGTACGCGCCCAGACTGTGTGCCAGATGAAGTGTTAGACCTGTTGGTTGAGTATCAACACCGTGGTATCTATGTGTGGCTGGAACTTGGACTACAAACTGCCAATGAGCAAACGTTGAAGCGCATTAATCGTGGTCATAGTATTGCACAGTATCAAGATACAGTTGAACGAGCTCATCAACGAGGGCTAAAAGTTTGTACTCATTTGATCTTGGGGCTACCCGGTGAATCTGAAGCAGATTATATGAATAGTCTTAACTATGTGCTCAAGGTCGGCGTTGAAGGACTGAAGGTACACCCGCTACATATAGTCGAAGGTAGTACTATGGCCAAACAATGGCGCTATGGTTCACTCGATACTATCTCAAAACAAGATTATGCAACAAACGTTGCTAAACTTATTCGTCATACTCCAAGCGATGTGATTTTTCACCGAGTCACTGCTTATGCTAAAAAGCCAATGTTGTTGGCGCCAGATTGGTGTGCGTTTAGGTGGGAGGGCTTAGTTGCCATTGTCGATCAACTACGCGAATTTGGTGGTCAAGGCAGTGCCTTATTTGAACGTTAAAACTACCAACAAATAGTTATGGTTAAATGTTACTAAATGTGCAAAAGTCGACTAAATCGTATCTTTTTTGAGCGGTGGTAATATTAATCTTGCTAAAATGTTAAAGTTTTGTGCGGGTATTGGCTAATATCTCTGCCTAGCGGTCGCTATTCTTGCATGGGCGCTTTTACTGAGTATGATATTCCTAACTTCAATGTCTTACACTTGTAATTAGAGGTGCCCTTAATGGCCACGACAGAACTAGAGACAGTATTAGATCTCAACACACTTGAGCAATATATCAGCGCAATTGGTGCAGCAACATTACTTAAAAGTGTAGTGTTATTTGAGCAACTTATGCCTGAGTATGTTGGTAGCTTAGTTAAAGCTAGCGAAGCTAGTGACAAAGATACTCTTTGTGCAGAAGCTCACAAGTTCAAAGGTGCCGCTGGTTCAGTTGGTCTTAAGCGTATTCAACAGCTTGCACAAAAGCTGCAGCATGGTGAAGAAGCGAGCTGGGAAACAGAAAACCAAGCTTGGCTAGCTGAGGTTGTAGAGCATGCAGAAGCAGATTTACAACAACTAAAGTTATTCTTAGAAGCTAAGTCATAATCACGATCGAAAGAAAGTTTAGACTGTAAAAAGTTTCTAGCTAAAACGCACAAGCGATTGATTCGTCTTGTGCGTTTTTGTTTTATCGGCTTGTGACTTCCAGTCGATTCACTGCTGTTCATTCCCTCTCTCGAGTAGCTTAAGTCCCCTATCTAGCTATTGCGTCAATAACCAACACACATATCTAGATTCTACGTGTACTATGCTCTGCGATATTTGTTTATCCCGGTCACAATAACAGCATCTTAACTTGTGAAAACTGCGTTGATAATTCACTATCTTCATTAAATCTTAATTTAGCAATCGGTTTTATGAAAAATCTACCTAGCTTAAAAAACCTATTTTACTTGGTTAACTTGCATCAAGAGCAGAACTTTAACCGCGCGGCTAAGAAGTGTTTTGTTAGTCAATCAACGCTTTCTAGTGGTATTCAAAACCTCGAGGAGCAGCTTGGACATCAGTTAATTGAGCGCGACCATAAGTCATTTATGTTCACTGCAACGGGTGAAGAAGTGGTTGAGCGAGCGCGTAATATTCTGACCAATGTTGATGATCTGGTTGAGCTAGTGAAGAATCAGGGTGAGCCGATGACTGGTGAAATTCGCTTAGGTTGTATCCCGACTATTGCACCATTCTTACTAAGCCGAGTGGTTAAGATGTGTCATCAGGATTACCCTGAGTTGAGCTTGCTACTAAAAGAAGACACTACAGAACGATTGCTTGATGCGCTAGGTAAGGGTGAGCTCGATTTACTTATTTTGGCTTTGCCTGTGGACACTAGCGGCTTCCACAGTATGAAGGTGGGTATTGATCCTTTCAAAATGGTGATCCACCAAGATTTGTCATTAGACATGGCACAGCCAATTAATTACCAAGAAATGCCTGATGAAAGTATTTTTCTGCTGCAGGCTGAGCACTGTATAACGGGCCACGCAATAACTGCTTGCCAGCTAGGTAACAGCGCTAAGATTAATCCGTTTGCCGCCACGAGCCTGCATACCTTGGTACAAATGGTGAATAGCAAGTTAGGTACTACTTTTTTACCGCAAATGGCTATCGATGCAGGGATATTGCACGACACTGATTTGAATATCATGTTGCCGCCAGGTGAGTCTCCGTATCGTGATATTGGTTTGGTTTGGCGCCAAACTACCAGTCGCATTAAAACCTTTAGAACCTTAGGTCTAGCGATTAGAGAGAAGTTGTTGCAACAAGCTGAATAAATATAGCAATTGAACACAAGTGGAATAGATACTTAAACGGCGTACATATGAATATGTGCGCCGTTTTGTTATGTAGGATATAGGTGTTTGGGACGATTTGTTTGGCGCTAATTACTGGCAGAGCGTTTAGGGGCAACGCCAAAAACTTCAGTGGGGTGTTGTTTGCCCTTGAGGGTAACAAGACCTAAGTTATCCAGAACATACTGGCTGTCAGTCAAGTCTAGACGCTGTTGTAAGCTACCAGAAATAAGCATGCGCTGACCTAGCGGCGTACACTGGTCTTGCAGTCTTGCTAAGGTATTGAGTACATCGCTAAAGAAGCTAATCTCTTGTTTGTGTACACCAACTACGGCTGCTACGACCTGGCCACAATGTGCTGCGGCTTTAAACTTAGGCACAAATCCATATTGCTCTTCAAAGTAACTGCGTTGCCAGTTAAGTTGCTGACAAAACTCATAGTAAATGTTCATGCAGCGATCATTTTTCACGCCTTCTTTTAGCGGCCAATGAATTAGCACTGCATCACCCATATAACGGTAAATTTCAGCTTCGTTGTTAGTTACTGTGTCAGCAAGCATGCTAAAGCTATCTTGAATCAAGCGACTAAAGCGATAGTCACCGAGCTTTTCTGCATGGGCGGTAGAAGATGCCATGTCGATAAATAGAAACAGGCGTTGCTCGTACCTTGGTTGGTGATACTTGCCCATACCAATGTTAAGTAGCACTCGTGGGCCTACTAAAAGCCCCATTTGCTCAATAAAAGCCAGGCCAACACGTACCGCAACTAAATATAGAATGAGTGATTGAAACGCTGGAGTATATAGAATGTGCGCTGTGAGCATTTGCCTTAGCGTCACCATGTGGTTTTCAATAGCCCACATATTTAAGAATTGGGTGACATAAGCCAGCGTCATCGCCCCTAGCAACAGGAATAAACCTTTGAAAATTACCGAGAAGATATAGGGCAGGCGACTAATGGCACTGATGTCGGCAATGACATTCGACATCCAATGCAGGCTACCAAATACAAAGCCCATAAACACAGCAAGGGTGGCAAGATCTGCAGCGCCAATAGCCCATTGCGGCAGTTCAGGTGATTGGGCATAACGGAAAAATACAAACGCAGCCATGGCGACAAACCATGCCAGTATGGCAAAGAGTAATTTTTTTGTTTGTCGACGTGCTCTCACTAGGGGTATTCGGTACTTTTGGCTGAAAAATCAAAGCCAGTAGTTTATAGAAAATCTGCACAGAGTGTTAGTAAATATTGTGACCTAGATCAATTCGGGTCGATAAATTCCAACCTATGTCGATAAAACCGTAGAATTATTTTCTTGCTCTGGTTCAGTCTAAGGACTTATGTAAATGCGCGTCGCAAAATCTGTTGAGTGAATGCAATTTTTAAATAGAAGCCACGTGGGTTAGAAAGTTTAATTTCTCCGTTGCGGCCGATGCTTTCAGTTAACACACGGCTATTAGCTGCTTTAGGCCTTAGTTGCAGCACTTCGCCATGTTTAGCAGTAATGGTATCGACCTTACCAAGAGCAATAAGCTCCATTATCTCTTCCCAATCCTGGCGAAGCTGAGCTAATTCAAGCTCGCTAGGCTGCCATAAAACCGGGTTGCCCACACGGCGTTCTCCCACTGGAATATGGCGTTCTCCTTGCACAGGGATCCAAAGTACATGGCGCAGTTTATGATAAACCACACTTTGCTCCCACCTGAGACCGCCAATGTCGGTTAGTGGTGCAACAGTAATGTAGGTGGTTTCCATTGGCTTGCCTTGATTATCAATTGGGATGGTTTTTAACTCCACACCAAGATGGGCAAAATCTGGTTCGGGTTTTGAGCCAGCTAGGGCGCCAAGCTCGGTTTCGATGAGTTGTCCAACCCAGCCTTTTTCGCGCTTGAGATTCTCAGGCACTGGAATACCATGTTCGCCTGCAATATCGGCTAGGCGAATACCAGCCATATGGTTGGCACGCGCCATGAGTTCACTAATTGATGTAGGGCTAGAACTTGGCATTGGTGTGACTCTAGTTGACAAATAATGGGAGGTTACCAGTGATAGCTTCCAGTAATTTTTCTTGGTTCGCAAGTGGCGTTACTGAGATTTATCAGTAGCGTTCAAAATATCATCATAGCGAGTCATTGAGGATATTAGTTACTCATGGATATTTATTATCACACTGTTTTATTTAGACTTTTGTCGAAATGGTAGTCTCGTTCGCTATTTGAGTTAGCCGTTAATTAACCTTTTCCCGCCGCTTTCCAACATAGTTATCCACAGAATATTGGGATAACTCCAATAAAATACACGCTATAAAGGATCATATTGTCGACGTCAACGGCATTTTCACGCTTTTTTTTCAGTTTTTTTGCTATTTTTATCTTGCGTTATGTGAATAACTTTAGCTGATGTTATAACAATCGATGTTGATAAATTTTTGTGGTGTTTTTTTATACACTTTAAGTTGGTGTTGGTGTCATCTATTTGGGATTTTAGTTAAACTGATGATTTAGTTTGTGTTTATGTGTTTTGGTTAGCTGTTTTTAATATGTAATATTTTAATCTTTTGCAAAAAATCACAGATATAAATGAGTTTCGAACAGAGATATCCACAGAAATTGTGGATAGCTATAAAACTGATTACCTTTATCTGTTGATAAAAGTGTAAATGACGTAGGGTTATCCAAAGAAATGGCGCTAAACCCCATTTGCTGATACAGGAGCTTTGTGAAACAATCAGACGTATTAACAAGATTTATGATTTCGGAGTCCATGTGATTGACAGCGACGGTTTTCGCGCCAATGTGGGCATCATTATCTGTAATAAGTTTGGTCAAGTCATGTGGGCTAGACGTTTCGGTCAACATTCATGGCAGTTTCCGCAAGGCGGCGTTGACGATGGTGAGACGCCTGAGCAAGCGATGTACCGCGAGTTATATGAAGAGGTTGGTCTAAAGCCAGAACATGTAAAAATTCTGACTACGTCCCGTTCATGGCTGCGTTACCGCCTGCCAAAGCGCTTGGTGCGTCATGACAGCAAACCTGTGTGCATTGGCCAAAAACAGAAATGGTATTTACTACAATTAAAAAGTCACGATAGTGCGATTAACCTTGATTCTTCCGGCCATCCTGAGTTTGATGACTGGCGCTGGGTGAGTTATTGGTATCCTGTTAGGCAAGTCGTGTCTTTTAAACGTGATGTATATAGAAAGGTAATGAAGGAGTTTGCATCGACGACGTTGTCGCTGCAGAGCAAAGAGTCGTACCGTAAAAGGGGGCGCCACGGCAGAGGTTAGGGGAGTTTACTCACATAGCTATAGTAGTGATGATGCGTTTCTACTTTCCAGTATTTACTATTCCTAGCCAGTAACTTAGAGCTGCAATACCAGTTCAATAGTTTTAGCTCTCCATCCTATTCGCTCTAGCTTTGGCGCCTGCTTAAGTTAGAACATCGCCGTTTGAGTTTAGGCCAACAACTAGGCTGATTTCATAAGGAGTGAAACAGTGATTAAAACGCTAAGGGATATCACACAAGCCGTAGCTACTGCTAGCGACTTTGGGCATGCCTTAGCCTCCTTAGTTACGCAAACTAAACTCGCCATGCAAACTCAATGTTGCTCAGTGTATATTCTCGAGCAACAACAACTGGTGTTATCGGCAACAGATGGATTAAGTCCTGATGCGATTGGCAAAGTCGCGATGCCAGTTACTCAGGGGTTAGTTGGTCTTGCAGCCCAGCGCGAAGAATTAGTTAACCTTGCTGACGCACGCACTCACCCTCGTTTTAAATTATTCCCAGGTGCCAAAGAAGATGAATACCGTGCTTTTTTAGCGGCTCCGATCATCTATCAAAAAGTGGTCGTTGGCGTCATTGTGGTGCAGCAACCTCAAGCAAGGCAGTTTGATGAGGGTGAAGAAGCTTTTTTGATGACGCTAGCCGCTCAGCTTGCCGTAGTGATAAAGAGTTTAAAATATAAAGATTCAATCGATAGTGCAGCGCATCAGGTTGTGTATAAAGGTACACCTGCATCGAGTGGTATTGCCATTGCTAAAGGGGTCGTGTTTGGTGGTGCGATCGCGTTGGAGCAGCAAGACGTTGCCATTAAACCCGATGCGGTAGATGCTGAAATAGCTAGGCTAAAACTTGCAAAAGAAGCGTGCATGGAAGAACTGTCTTCACTGTCGCAACGTTTCGAACAAGAAAGTGCTGCTGACGTAGTATCTATTTTTAACGCATTTCAACTCTTGCTTGATGAGCATAGTCTTGGTGGCGAGTATATCAATGAGATTAACCAAGGCTGGCAAGCTGAGTCAGCCGTTAGCCGTGTGTCGCTGCGTTATATCGCTCAGTTTGAGCAAATGGATGATCCATACTTGCAGCAGCGAGCCAGTGATATTCGCGAGTTAGGGCAAAAGGTTTTAAAACAGCTTATTGAGCCTGAGCAGTTACAGTTTGAATACAATGAGCCTGTGATCATTCTCGCCAAGGAGATTGATGCAAGTTTGCTGGTTGCATTCCCGCGAAATAAGCTAGCGGGGGTCGTTACTGAACAAGGTGGTGTCAATGCCCATGGTGCCATCCTTGCGCGAGCTATGGGGATCCCTGCGCTTGTTGGTGTTGAGCAAATTCTTTCAGCAGGCACTGAGCAGCAATTACTGATCGTTAACGCAAACCGTGGTGAGTTACTTGTCTCTCCATCAAATTCAGTGGTCGATGAATATCGAGCGCTATTAACTGCGGATATACAGAAGCAACAAGCATTTGAGTCAGAAATTAATCAACCTACGGTTACCATAGACGGTCAGCGTATTGAGTTGCTAATGAATGCAGGTCTAATTTCTGGTGTAGAAAATGTTTCGACCCACGGCGCCGATGGCATAGGGTTATATCGCAGTGAAATCCCATTTATGCTGCAGCAGCGGTTTCCAAGTGAGCTCGAGCAAATTTCAGTCTATCGCACCATATTGCAGGCCGCTCAAGGCAAGACAGTAGTGATGCGCACCTTAGATGTTGGCGGTGACAAGCCTTTACCTTATTTCCCTATTAATGAAGACAATCCATTTTTGGGTTGGCGCGGCATACGATTATCGCTAGATCACCCTGAGCTTTTTTTGGTGCAACTAAGAGCAATGCTTCAAGCTGCCGACGAGTGTCAGCAGCTACATATTCTGCTGCCGATGGTCAGTAATCTTGCCGAGGTCGATGCTGCGCTCGGTTATCTTGAGCAAGCTTATCAAGAGTTGACACAAGAGTTAAATATAGAGATATGCAAACCTAAAATTGGCGTGATGTTAGAGGTACCAGCATTGCTGTTTCAGCTTCAAGATGTTGCTCAGCGGGTTGATTTTGTGTCAGTGGGTAGCAACGATTTAACTCAGTATTTGCTGGCAGTGGATCGCAATAACCCGAGTGTCAGTACCTTGTTTGATAGTTTTCATCCTGGCGTACTGAGAGCACTTAAGCGTGCGGTTGAAGATTGCCGTTTATATGATCTTGATATCAGTATTTGTGGCGAGCTGGCAGGTGAGCCTTTGGGCGCGCTATTGCTGGTTGCGATGGGGTATCACAAATTGAGTATGAACCAGGCAAGCCTAGCTAGAGTTAATTATTTATTGCGCCGAGTAAACCAGCATGAGCTGCAGGGTGTGTTAAAGCAAGTCATGATGCTTGCGAATGGCCATCAGGTTCGCGAGACCATGATGGCGTTCGTACGCAAACATGAGTTGTGTCATATCGTTGATTAAGAGTTCAGGCTAACTAAATATTCAAGCGAGAAGTTAAGTGGATAATATTTTTCTAATTTTTTCTATTTGTTTGGCTATCGGTGCGATTGTCGGCTTTTTGGCTGGACTGCTAGGTATTGGCGGTGGGCTGATTATTGTGCCTTCGCTGATTTATCTACTTCCTTGGGCTGGATTTGACAACGAGCAATTAACCCATGTTGCAATCGCAACTTCACTAGCCACAATTATTTTAACTTCATTGTCTTCTGCAAGGGCTCATCACAAACAAGGCAATATTCCCTGGCCTTTGTTCAAATCAATTGTGCCGGGCATCGCCGTCGGCGCATTATCTTCAGCGTTTATTTCTGAGCAAATATCATCTGACAAATTGCAGCAAGTGTTTGCGGTATTTGTGGTGTTAATGGCACTGCAAATGGCATTTCAGTTTAAACCCAGTAAAAGTGAAACCATGCCAAGCTTAACGGTTATGTTTATCTGCTCACTGCTGATTGCAATGGTAGCTGGCCTAATGGGCATTGGTGGCGGTGTGTTGTTAGTGCCATTTTTAAGCTATTGTGGCTTGCAAATGCGTCAAGCGGTTGGCTTTTCGTCTGCAACAGGCTTTCTTATTGCGTTCGTAGGAACCGTGGGATATGTATTGGCGGGGTTAAATGTTGATCAGATGCCAATGGGCACCTTAGGTTACATTTATATTCCTGCACTGATTGGCATTATATTAAGCTCCATGTTAGTTGCACCTTTCGGAGCCAAAGCCGCCACTGTGTGGCCGACAAAAGTGCTCAAGCGGATCTTCGCGTTATTGCTGTTTGTTGTAGGTATCAAGCTGATGTGGTTTTAACTTGAAATCCTCCTCTGTGTATGTGCTCTTTATTGCGCTCTTCATTACGTTCTGTAATTCTTCATTTAGCTTAGCGCTTTTAAACGCTAAGTCATTCTAGCCATAGACTAGCTTTATGCTCCGCAGCGTTAACCTTGGGTTAACGCTGTTGTATTCCCTTTAAAATTGCTCCCTATTAAAACTACTCCCTATTAAAACTATGATTGCTAGTGATGTTTAATTAACGCTCCTTTCTTAGCATCAGAGCATTCGATGAATTTCTCTCTTAGCTGGTGATTATAACTGGTGATTATAACTGGCGGTTGTAGTTAGCAGTGAGAGAGCTGATGCTAAGACAGTGGAGTAGTTAATGCAGCTTGGTTTTTTAGTCAGTGCAGTTTGTTTATGTGTTGCAACCATTGTCTTTTCTCCGTTGCAGGCACGTGAGTCTGATGACTTTATGCGTATTGGTGGTGCGTTAAAGTTTAACTATAAGTACATGGTAGATTCGCCAGACTCTAAAGGCACTGCCGGTGACTTTTACTATGATGTTGGCTCACTGAGCTTTGATTCAAAGCAAGGTAAGTTTGGCTTATCTGCCGATTATCGATTTAAAACCGATCATCAATACATTAAATACGCCTATGGCTACTATCAGCCTAGTGATACTCTGCATTTCCAGCTTGGGTTGAACACCGTTCCTTTTGGTAATCAAAACCTAATTTCAAACAGTTACTGGTTCGGTTTACCTTACTACCTTGGCTTTGAAGATGATAAGGACATGGGACTGAAGTCAATCATTAAGCATGATGGCGCGACGACTGAGTTCGCTTATTATGTTAGTTCTGAGTACTCACCCACTAATAAAAATCGATACGCGGCTGATTTACATGTTGGTGCAGTTGGTGGTAAGCAGTACTACAATGAAGAAGCTAATCAGCTTAACTTACGCCATACCGAAAGTTTTAATCACTCACGCGGCTCGTTCGCGCTAGGTGTGTCGTATCAATATGGTCAGATTATTCATCAAAAGAATAAGACTAAAGGTGATCGCAGTGCTTGGGCTGTGCACCTAGAGTCAAAAGTTGACGATTGGACACTGCAACTGCAAATGATGGAATATCAGTTCAATGCTCCAGATTCGCAAGATAAAAATCGTATTGCAATGTCGTTAGCAGGCTCTAGTTACGAAGTTGCCTCAAAGGCAAAAGTGTACAATGCCAACCTCGCTCGTAAAGTGAAAACAAGTTGGGGTGAGCTTAAGCTATACAACGATTTTGGACTAATGACGCCAAATGTAAATGATCCTAAGTTTGCAAACAGTGTGCAAAATGTCACAGGCGTTACCACGCGAGTCGGTCCTATTGAGGTGATGCTAGATTACATTGTCGGTCATAACCTGGTGTTTTTATCTAAAGCGAATAATCATGTTGGGTTACCTCTTGAAGCCAATAACTGGGATAAACGCGTCAACTGTAATATGGCTTATTACTTTTAAATTAGTAAAGTCATGCTAATGCGACAGTGACATCAAAGCGCGAGTGAAAAAGCTTGAGTCACACAAAACAAACTGTACATCATCTAGTCTGGCCCTGAGGTCTATTTGGGGCTCATCAAGTATTCATTGTAATTAGCTATTTTGTTAATGGGCAATCTTAACATTAGCAAACCTCTCCTAGTTGCTTAGTATTGAATAGTTATTGCAAACCACTATTAATCAACCGCTTACAGTTTCTTGTTGCCAAGTTGCTGTGACTTCAACAGTGCCAAATTCAACAGGCCTAGTGATTCGCACGTCTAGTCGCTAGTTTTCCTGCTTAGTTACATATCTCCTTATTGGTAATTATTAGTGATGAATGACAGTTATGGTTACGTGGGTTTGATATTTTTTGTCCATAGAACCTGACTAAGTTAACTAACGATTTGATTTGTATGATTAATAACGTTATTGATTTGGTTTTGACTGTATAAATTTGACTGAAAAATATAGTTGAATAACTTTGAAAACCGCTTTTTTTAGTGGTTTTTTGCGTTGTAAAGGCAGAAATATTACTGAGCATAGCGTGTGAGAACTTGGTAATTACCATAAATGGATTAACGTTTTCATTAAATCTCCTCATTAGCTGCAAATAACTAAACAATAGTTTGGAGTTTGAGGTGAGTCACATAACTCCATCACTTTGTCGATTTGCTAACCCATCAGCTTCACGGTTTTTGTGTGAATGTGGTGTGGATCAAGTTAGGCGGAATGTTAACAGGGCATGTCTAACACTCGAATTTATTAATTAAAATTCATAATGATGCGTAGTAATCGGGATGTCATTAATTTCAAGCTAAAGATAAATCCATATAGGTCCATGTTCGTGTATCAAGGAACAATTTTGGAAAAACTATGGAATGACCTGTTGGCCATGATTATCTGCTAAAGACAAATTTTTGATTTGGAAACAAGTTTTTGGTTTGTTTCCGCTAGGAGAAATAATGAAAAATTCCACTCTCGTCATGCTAGCTGCATTGTCACCAACCGTCTTAGTCGCCGCTCACGCTAACGAAGCTACACAAGTTAGTGTTCAAACAGCACAGTTCCAGCCAATCTACCAAACCAAGACATACAGTACTGGTTTGATTGCTTCTGAGCGCGTACAAATCATCGCATTGACAACAGGCTTCCTGGAAAACAAGCGCGTTCGCAACGGTCAAACTGTTAAAGAAGGTGACTTACTGGTTGAGCTTGAAGATATTGATTACGCAATTGAGCATAAGAAAGCGGTTGCGAATGTGAGCCTGGCTAAGGCAACACTTAAAGAGAAGAAAGCGGCTTATGAGCGTGCTGTTAAAGTACGTAAAGGTGGTGACTTATCTGAGTCTACCTTTGACAGCATGGAAGCCGCTTATGAAACGGCTAAAGCTCAGTATGAACTTGCGATTGCTACTGAGCAGCGCGCTAAAGTTGAGCTAGAGCGTACTAAAATCCGTGCAACGACTAGCGGTAAAATCACTGCGTTATACGTAGATGAAGGTCAGGTGATTTCACGTGGTGATGAAGTTAGCTACATTGTTAATGACGCGCTTATTGACGCAGTTGTTGAAATTCCAAGTAGCGACAGCTTCATCAACAGCATCGACAATCTATCTGCTGACCTAGTTGTTAACAACCAACCATACGCTGACAACGGTAAGTTGTTCGCTGTTGATGGTGCAATTGACCCTCGAAAAGGCACGCTACGTGTACGTTACCGTTTTGAAAACAAAGGCGACTTACTAGACGGTCAATTCGCTAAAGTTGTGCTTTCTAACGTATCTGAGCGCGGTAACATCGTTGTTCCTCAAGCTTCTGTACTAACTGACCGTCAAGGTCGTTTCGTATACGTAGTCGTTGACGGCAAGATTGAAGCTAAGCGCGTAACCACTCATGGTACTCACGAGTTAAACGAAATTGTTGAAGGCCTAAGCGTAGGTGACCAAGTGATCACTAGTGCGACCATGAAGCTTTACCCTGGTCTTGAAGTTCAAATTAAGGGTAATCCATGAGTAAATTCTTTATTGAACGACCTAATTTCGCCGTGGTTGTGGCATTGTTCATGACCCTAATCGGCGCAATTGCTATTACCCAGCTACCCGTTGGTCAGTACCCTAACGTTGCACCACCAACCGTAATGGTTTACGTCAACATGGACGGTGGTTCTACTGATGTAATGCAAAAGTCGGTTGCTTCTATTATTGAAAAAGAAGTGAACGGTGTTGAAGGCATGACGTACATGAAGTCAAACATCGGTAACGATGGTTCTTACTCGTTAGAGATCAGTTTTGAGATTGGTCTTGATGCTGACCGCGCGGTAACCCTAGTACAAAACCGTGTAAACAAGTCGCTATCGCGTCTACCTGAAGGTGCTCGTCGTTATGGTGTAACGGTTGAGAAAGTATCTTCTGGTATGTTGATGGCGTTCTCTGTACGTGACGAAACCCAGAAGATGGACGCGATTGAGCTATCTAACTGGACTTCGGTAGCTCTTAAAGAAGGTCTACAACGCATCTCAGGTGTTTCTCGTGTAACCGTAATTGGTGAAAAAGAATACTCTATGCGTGTTTGGTTAGACCCATCTAAAATGGCTTCAATGAACTTGGCTGTTGAAGATGTACAAGCGGCGCTAATGGAGCAAAACCAAATTCTTGCTGCTGGTCGCTCTGGTATTGAGCCAAGCGTTGGTATGCACTCTTGGGAATACACCTTTAAAGTAGACAGTGCACTTAACAGCGCTGAACAGTTTGAAGAAGTGATTGTTCGCTCTGATCAATACGGTGTAGTTAAGGTTAAAGACATTGCTCGCGTTGAACTAGGTTCTGCCCAGTACCTTGCAAATACGTACCATAACAACCAAGCTGCAACCACAGTATTTATGTATCGCTCACCAACGTCTAACGCGATGGATGTAGGTAACGCTGTAAAAGAATACTTAGCCGCTGCAAATACACCAGACGGTGTTGTTATTGATGTGCCATATGACGGTACTGTATTCGTACAGGCTGCGATTGATGACATCTTTAGTACACTATTTGATGCGATTATCCTAGTAATCATCGTTACTTTACTATTCCTTCAAAGCTGGCGTGTAACGCTAATTACCGCAACAGCTATTCCAGTTTCGCTTATTGCTACCTTTGCAATCATGCTTGCAGCAGGTATGACAATTAACATCATCTCGATGTTCGGTCTTATCCTTGCGATTGGTATTGTGGTTGATGCGGCGATCATCGTTATTGAAAACGTTGAGCGCTTATTGGAGGAAGACCCAAGCCTATCTATACGTGATGCCGTTCTTCAGTCTATGGACGAAGTAACCGGTCCTATTATCGCATCTATGCTGGTACTACTGTCTGTATTTGGTCCTACCTTATTTATGCCAGGCATGACAGGTATCATTTACGGTCAGTTCGGTATCGCAATTAGTGCTGCAGTAGTTGTATCGACCGTTGTTGCTCTTGTGCTTACTCCGGTTATGTGTGTGCTGCTGATGAAGCGCGGCGAGTCTAAGAAAATCTGGTTATTCCGCGTATTCAACACTGGTGTTGATACCACGCGTGATGGTCTAGGTGGTCTAGTTAACTTCATGGGTCGTCGCTTCCTAATTGCTGGCGCATTCATGGCAGCGATTATTGGCGCGATTGTTTTCCTTGGTAACAACACTTCTACTGGTTTCTTACCAGATGAAGATAAAGGTACCTTATTCGCCGTAGTCATGCTTCCTGATGGTGCTGCACTTCACCGTACTGACGCAGTCATGCAAGATATTTCTGACAAAGTACAAGCGATTGATGGTGTTAACACGGCGCTTTCGGTAGCGGGCTTTAACCTTATTACTAACACTGCAGGTCCTAACGCGGGTCTGCTACTTGTTTCACTTGCGGATCTTGAAGAGCGTAACGAAGCGGGTAACCAAGATCAGTGGACTATTCTTGCGCAAGTACAAGCTGCAATTGATGGTAACGAGTCTGTATACGGTTTTGCTTTCGCACCGCCAGCTATTCCTGAACTAGGTCTAGTATCTGGTTTCGACTTGATGTTCAAAGACACTCAAGCTCGTGACCCAGTTGAACTAGCTGATGCTGCTTATGCATTCATCGAGAAAATTAACGCTGACCCACGTGTTGTTGGTGCTTACACTACCTTTAATGCTAACACACCAAACATCAAGCTTGAGATTGACCGTGAAAAGATCAAGATGATGGGGCTACGTATGGACCAAGTGTTCAACACGATTCAGGCACAATTTGCTGGTGCATATTCAGGTGAGTTTAACCGCGATGGTCGTAACTTCTACGTGTTTGTTCAAGCTGAGCAGGTGACACGTAAGAATATTGAAGACTTAAACTTCTTAACTGTACGTAACGAAGATGGTGAGTTAATCAACATCAGCTCGCTAGTCACACCTAAGACTGTATTTGGTCCTCAGGTTATACAGCAGTTCAATCTAATGCAGGCGGTTAACATTAACGGTTACCCAGCTCCAGGTTATGCCTCTGGTGATGCGATTGCGGCAGTACAAGAAGCAGCAAAAGACTTACCAGCAGGTTTTGAAATCGAATGGGCAGGTCTAACTAAGCAAGAGCTAGCAGCGGGTAACGCGGCAGTTGTAGCATTTATCCTAGCGATTGTATTTACTTACCTACTACTGGTTGCTCAGTATGAGTCTTGGGTTGTCGCGCTGTGTATTATTCTGTGTGTTCCAACAGCACTTCTAGGTACGCTATTTACCGTTTGGGCTATGGGCACTGATATCAACATCTATGTACAGATTGCGATGGTACTACTTGTAGGTATGGCGGCACGTAATGCAATTCTGATTGTTGAATTTGCTAAGCAACTACGTGAAGAGCAGGGCTATAGCATTGTTGATGCAGGTGTAACTGCGACTAAGATGCGTTTCCGTGCGGTACTAATGACAGCACTAAGTTTCATCTTAGGTCTGGTACCACTTATGTTCTCTGATGGTGCGGGTTACGCAGCGCAGCAAGCAATTGGTTGGGCCGCATGTGGTGGTATGATTTCGGCAACAGTAATTGGTATGATTGTGGTTCCAGTTATCTACATCATGCTGCAAACATTGCGTGAAAAGTGCATTGACGTAAAGATTAACAAGCCAGCAGAGCAACAAGCTGCGCAGAGTTAATCAACACGCTTGAAAGCCCTGGCATTTGCCAGGGCTTTTTTCTGCCTAAAACCATCTACTTCAATAGGTGGTTTTAGGCATACTGCCTTTACCGATCACTTTTCTATCTGCGGGTTTGTTGACTTCAAGTCGTTAGCATCTGGAGCCCAACTTCCACTAGTTAGATTACCAAGAATTAACTTGCCAAATTCGTCTATTACCAATTGTTTCCAGTTCTCTTAATGATGTCTAGCAAATGCTAATCCTTAGAATAGTTACCAAAGCAAAGTTACTAAGTTTGACCAATTCGATATATGAGGAAGTTGACCTGCCTTAGTAACCAACAATGCCGCTAAGGTATTTATTCAAGATGAGGTACAAGATGAAAAAATCTCTATTAGCATTAGCTCTTGCCGTAGGTGTTGCAGCTCCTACTTTCGCAGAAGACAAGCAACCAGATCCATCTGATCTAACAGCAGTTAACTCTTTCGCATTCGCAACTGTTGACGACCAAGGTAAAATCCAAGGTATGGTTGGTGTTGCAGGTGCTTACTCTGAAGGCAATAACTTTATCGGTCTAGTTGAGCATGGCGTATCGACTAAGACTACTGACAACGGTCACAAGGCACAAAACTCTCGCCTACGTTACTTCCAAGTCATTGACACCGGCAGTGCGGCGCTTCCACAAGCTGGTTTCTCTGTTGATTACATGAAATGGTGGGCTGCTACAGATCAGTCTATTTCGACAGACATTGTCGCATTAGGTGCGATTGCAAAAGTAACGACGCCATGGGAAGCGGTTTCTATTTTCCCTAACCTTGCTTACGTAACTGGTAGCGCGGAGTCTAAAGACCCAAGCATCAAAGCTGACATCAAAGGTTACCAAGTCAACCTATTTGGTTCTATTGCTCTAGATGAAGCGGGTAAGTACCTTGTTATCCAGCCTCAGTTCATGAGCGTTGACCTTGAGCCAAAAGGTGTTCAAGGTAAAGGCGAAGCAAACGTATTTAAAGTAAAAACGGGCTTCGGTATGCCAATCAGTGCAGACGGTCTATGGTGGACAGAGTTAAGTCACACATACACTCGTACTGATGCAGCAGTTAAAGCCATCGATTTTACTGGCGTCGACAACGACAACAAATTCGAAATTGGTGTTTCTTACTACTTCTAATCGAAGTTTGTAGAACACTAACAAGGGCCAAGCACATAGTGTTTGGCCCTTTTGTTTTCAGTCCCTGAACCACCTACTTCAGAAGGTGAATTCTTTACTTGGTCTGTCCTGTAATTACCCGTAAAGGGTCGATAAATGAAAAAGCCACAAACTTGTGTTTGTGGCTTTAGGCCGTTTACCGATGTGCTGAGTTTTTTAATCTACACTGCAAATGGATATGAGATGGCGTCATGGTGCTCATAACCTTCAACTTTAAAGTCATCCAAGGTTACCCAGGTTTCAATATCTTCTAGTGATTTAATGTCTGGATTGATAATCAGTTTTGGCGCAGGGAAAGGCTCACGCTTTAGCTGAATATCACGCATCGGCTCAAGTTGATCTTCATAAATATGCGCATTCACAATTTTATGGTATGCCTTACCAGGCTTATGGCCGGTAATCTGTGCCATTAATGCCAGCAGCACATACACTTGCACCATATTAAAGTTTAATCCAAGTGGTACGTCACAGCTACGTTGTGTACTGTTCAAATAAAGCGTGTCACCGAGTAGCGAGAAATGATGCTCGTACATACATGGACGCAGGCACCCCAGTTCAAATGCGCCAGGATGCAAAAAGGTAAGGATTTCACCTCGGTTGTCTATGCCGTTAGATAAATCATCAACAATATTCTTCAGCAAATCAACGCTGCCGCCAGTGACTTTAGGGTAAGCGCGACCTAGAGCGCCATAAATCAGCCCCATATCATCTTTACCTTTGCGGTGAGGGTTAGCTAACCAAGCTTCATTTTCATTGGCGTTGGCATCCCAAGTCTTAGTCCCTAGTTCGCGAAACTGTGCCGCATTTTGATAGCCGCGTAGGTAACCTAGAATTTCAGCAATGGCGGATTTCCAAAAGCTCTTACGAGTAGTTACCAGAGGAAACTGATTATTCGCAACATCATAAGTGAGATCTGCGTTAATCACAGTCAAGCAGCGTTTATTGGTACGTTTGTTATCTACCCACACACCTTCGTCGACGATGCGCTGGCATAGATCTAAATATTGCTTCATGTGTAGGAAACCTAATTGATCTGTATTTTTAGTTTTGTGAACAGATTATAACTAAAGCAAAGGTGTAATTGATAGCGAAGGCTCAATCGATAATAAAAATATGCAATCAAGTGTTGTACATAATTGAGCTGTAAACCTTAAAAATATCTTAATAGATTAATGGCATAACTTAATGTTGATTTTACAGAAGTGATTTTTGTCACATTTTTTTTGCTGTAAAGCTCTATGCTAATTGCGAATTTATGCATTTATTGCGTTAAATTATGTTGTTGTAGCGTTTGATTAAGTGCTGAATTTACTGGTTTTTTGTTTATTTTAGGCTTAAGTTAAAATTAAAGGCTCGGTTTTTTCGAGTTAAATGGTAAAAAGATTCGATTTTTATGAATTTTGTTTGTCGTATAACCTTGCTCGCAGAATGAATTTGGAGTGATTTATGGAAAAGGCAATTAAGAACTTCCTCAGCCAAGAGTCGGCTGGGGGAATTTTGTTAATGGGAGCAGTTGTACTAGCGATGATCTTCGCTAACTCTCCGATTGCAGGGTTATATGAGGGGTTGTTAAGCACAGAAGTTCAGGTGCGCGTAGGCTCGCTAGACATCGACAAGCCGTTATTATTATGGATTAACGATGGTTTAATGGCGCTATTCTTCTTGCTTATTGGTTTAGAAGTTAAGAGAGAGTTGTTAGAAGGTGCACTATCTAGCCGCTCTAAAGCATCGCTACCGACGTTTGCTGCGGTAGGTGGTATGGTGTTCCCAGCCGCGTTTTACTTGATTTTTAACATGAGTAATCCTGAAACTCAGGTTGGCTGGGCTATTCCTGCGGCAACTGATATTGCGTTTGCACTTGGTATCATGGCGTTGTTGGGTAATCGCGTACCTGTGGCGCTAAAGGTATTCTTGTTGGCGCTGGCGATTATAGATGACCTTGGTGTTATCGTGATTATTGCCCTGTTTTATAGTGCAGAGCTATCAATGGTCAGCCTAATAGTGGCAGGTATTTCGATTGCACTGATGGTTGGTCTCAACCGAAAAGGCGTAAGCTCATTAATTCCATATGGTTTACTTGGCGTGATTTTATGGATTGCCGTACTTAAGTCTGGCGTGCACGCAACCTTAGCTGGTGTGATTATTGCGTTCTGTATTCCACTGCGTGCAAAAGATGGCTCGTCTCCATCAGAGCATTTAGAGCACAGCTTGCACCCGTGGAGTACCTTTTTGATTCTACCGGTATTCGCATTTGCTAACGCGGGACTATCGCTATCAGGTATGACAATGGCGTCATTTGTTGAGCCAATCACTATCGGCATTATTCTTGGCCTAGTTTTAGGTAAGCCTGTAGGCGTGCTATTAATGAGTTGGTTAGCTGTGAAGATGAAGTGGGCTGAGCTGCCACAAGGTGTTACGTGGGGGCAAATTGCACCGGTAGCGGTTATGTGTGGTATCGGTTTTACTATGTCAGTGTTTATTTCATCACTAGCGTTTGAGACGGCTCCTGCTGCATTTGGCGACTATGCGAGGCTGGGTATTTTAACTGGCTCATTAGTTGCTGCACTGATTGGTTATTTCTGGTTAGATAAGGTGTTACCTAAGCAAGCAAGAAAATAACAAAAGGAGTGTGTTATGAAGACGATTAATCTGACACTTATAAGCTTGGCTTTAGTGGCTGTATCGAGCCAAGTTTGTGCCCAGGAAATAGCACAATGTAAGCAAGATGCGAAGAGCGCTTTGTGCCAACAATATTTGAAAGGGGTTGTTGATGGTGCTTTGATGTTTAAAGTTGATGCATCTGCCGCGCAAAAGATTAACGCTAATGACTATGAGTCACGAGCATTAAAGTACCGCGCAGGTAAACGTCATAAGATAGCGAGTCAGCACTATTGTGAAAGTAAAAAGGCGGATAAAGGTGAGATGGTATCTGCGTTGACTGAACAAGTAGCAATGAACAATGTTAACAATGTCGAAGATCTAGAGATTGTAATCACCAGTTTGATGGATTGTCGTCTAGGAAACTAAAAGCTTGTTAAAAATTTATAAAAGCGCACTTAGGTGCGCTTTTTCATTTGGTGCACGCACCACTTAGTCTAGAGCTCGTTTAACTTTATGATATGGTTAGGCAGGTTTGAGTAGTTGAGACGGATATGCAGCATTTAAATTACAACCATCTTTATTATTTTTGGATGGTCAAACGCAAAGGCTCTGTGGTTAAAGCCGCTGAAGCTTTGTGTTTAACACCACAAACAATTACAGGGCAAATTCGCGCCTTAGAAGAGCGTCTTAAGGGCAGTTTATTTAAGCGGGTTGGTCGCAGCCTTGAAGCTACTGACTTAGGAGAACTGGTTTTTCGCTACGCCGACAAGATGTTTAACTTAAGTTATGAAATGCTTGATGTGCTTAATTATCAAAAAGATGCCTCAATCTTGTTTGAAGTGGGCATTGCTGATGCGCTGTCAAAGGCATTAGCAAGCCGAGTGTTGTTGAGCGTGATCCCTAATGATGGCTCAATGCATTTAGCTTGCTATGAAGCGACCCACGAGAGTTTATTGGGGCGACTGCGTGAACATAAGTTAGACATGATTTTATCCGATTGTGCTGGCGCCTCACTTAAATACACAGATATTTTGTCGAAAAAACTGGGAGAGTGTGGCATTAGTTTCTTTTCATCAACCCCTATTGAAGCTCCTTTCCCTGCGTGCTTAGAGCAAGAAAAATTGCTTATTCCAGGTAAGACGACCTCGCTTGGACAGCAGCTACATAGATGGTTTGCAGATAAAAACCTTAATGTGAGCGTTTTAGGTGAATTTGATGACGCGGCTATGATGAAAGCGTTTGGCTTTTTTCGTAAGGGAATTTTTGTGGCGCCGTCGATTTATCGCCATGATATACTTGCCCAAGGAATGCACCTTGTGGGGGAAACGCTTGATGTGCGTGAGGAATATCATGTGATGTTCGCAGAGCGTATGATCCAGCACCCTGCGGTAAAAAGATTGCTTGAGACTGATTTTAGCGACTTATTTGCTGGTTGCGACAAACAAGTACAGGCAGTTTGGCACAGAGGGTCACTATTAGGTGAGTAATTAAAGACTGCAAGCCTATAGCAAGCGTAAAGTTAACAATAACAAAAAAGGAGTTCCCGTTGGAATTAATGAATATTGCCAGAGTTCGATGGGCTTGCCGTCGTGGTATGTTAGAGCTAGATGTTCTATTCCAGCCATTTGTAGAAAACGTTTATCCTGAGCTTTCTGATGAAGATAAGCAGACTTTTATTCGTTTATTAGAGTGTGAAGATCCCGAGCTGTTCGCCTGGTTTATGGGCCATGAGCAGTGCCCTGATGCAGCGCTTGCTGAAATGGTTGTGAAGGTTCGTGGACGTAACACGCCATAACCAAAGCGACACGCGTCATAACCCAAACCATAGTCGGAGCAGTCAATTTGCGCCTAATTCTCAAGTGGGGCATTTTCAATTAAGTGCCTCATTTTTAATGCGCTTTTGTGCCATTAGCTTGTTTACCTTTCTGGTTGTTTGTCTATCCCTCACACTTTGGATGCTACATTCACCAATTCAGCAACACTTCTCTCATTTCCATTTAGTCAATTTTAGCTACCTTTATTTGGGTTTGAGCCTGGTGATTATAACCTTGGTTACATGTTTTGGAGGCGTTGTGATACGCAGCTTGTGGTTTTGGCGACTTAGACTTAGTTTGTACGCTAATGGCTCAGTAAAACTTGACGGTGATGATTATCAGTTAATAGGTAAACGTTGGTTATCGCCTATGTTAGTAGTGTTTGCTGTTAGATTGGCAAACGAAGAAGCGATTAGGCAAGTTGTGGTTTGGCAGGATATGCTCAGCGACACAAATTATCGGCATCTGTGTCGCTGGTTGAATCGATATGGTTAATTTAGTTGTTTTGATCAACGCTCTGGGTTTAGCACTGTTGGCTGAGGGCTAGACTCTTGCTCTGGGTAATCTAGATTGTAGTGCAATCCGCGACTTTCTTTACGCTGCATAGCACTGCGAATAATCAACTCAGCAACTTGCACCAGGTTACGCAGCTCAAGCAGGTTGTTGCTGACGCGGAAGTTAGAATAATACTCCTGAATTTCCTGTTGAAGCATCATACAGCGGCGCAGTGCTCGTTCTAGGCGTTTATCGGTTCTAACAATCCCTACGTAATCCCACATGAATAATCTAAGCTCATGCCAGTTATGGGCGATAACCACTTCTTCATCAGAGTCACTTACCTGACTTTCATCCCAACTAGGTAACTCTGGGTAGGCAGTAATTTTATGAAGCTGACTCTCAATATCTTGTGATGCCGCGCGAGCAAACACTAAGCACTCAAGCAATGAATTGCTGGCGAGTCGGTTAGCGCCATGCAAACCTGTATAGGCGACTTCACCAATGGCATAGAGACCATTAATGTCAGTTTGACCGTGCAGATCTGTCATTACGCCGCCACAGGTATAGTGAGCAGCAGGCACGACAGGAATAGGGTCTGTGGTGATATCAATACCCAGTTTCAAACAACGTTCATGGATGGTTGGGAAGTGTTTGATGATAAATTCAGGATCTTTATGGCTAATATCAAGATATAGGCAATCTGCACCCAAGCGCTTCATTTCAAAGTCGATTGCTCGTGCTACGACATCACGTGGGGCAAGCTCAGCGCGCTCGTCAAATTCAGGCATAAAGCGGGTGCCATCAGGGCGGCGAAGATACGCACCTTCACCTCTTAGTGCTTCGGTAAGCAAGAAGTTTTTGGCATCAGCATGATATAAGCAGGTTGGGTGGAATTGATTAAACTCCATGTTGGCGACACGGCATCCTGCGCGCCACGCCATTGCGATGCCATCACCGCTAGCGATATCAGGATTAGAGGTATATTGATAAACCTTTGAGCTGCCGCCAGTTGCTAACGCGACGAATTTAGCTGCAACGGTTTCAACGTGTTCTTCATTACGGTTCCACACATAAGCGCCAAGTACGCGGTTACCAGGGCGGTTTAGTTTACGTGTGGTGATTAAATCAATAGCATTGTAGCGCTCAAGCACTTTAATATTTGGGTGATTTAGCGCTTGTTGTTGCAGTGTCATCTGCACCGCTTTGCCTGTGGCATCGGCTGAATGGAAAATACGTCTATGGCTGTGACCACCCTCGCGAGTAAGGTGATACGGCGCAGGCGATTCGTCACCGTCTGTCGCTTCAACTCGGTCAAAATCAACACCGCAATTAATTAACCATTGCATAGAAGCTTTTGCGTTTTCAGCCGTATATGTGACCACTTGTTTATCACATAAACCCGCTCCAGCGATTAGGGTGTCATTTACGTGGGATTCAATGGTGTCATCTTCATCAAACACTGAGGCTATGCCGCCTTGAGCGTAGAATGTAGATCCTTCGGCAAGCGGGCCTTTGGAAAGAAGAATGACTTGGTGTTTTTCAGCTAGATGCAGGGCTAAAGTTAGTCCGGCTGCGCCGCTACCAATGACTAAAATGTCAGCTTGATGTTCAACTGCTTGTTTCATCAGGTATCATAGAAGTATTAATCGTCCGTTAATGGTAAAACAAAACGACTTTTAAAGGTATACAATCAGGTGATATTGTGAGACACAATCGCAGATAATCCCGGCGCTGAAAAGGGTGTAGCATTTTTGATGTAAGCGTTAGCCCATGAATCAGTTACTAGAAAAGGGCATTTCTCTTGCTCAATGTATTTCCCATTGACTCTTTCATTCGCTTTAATTTCAGGTTTTTTCTGGTTGTTGTTTTTAGCCTTTTTATAAAAAGGTATTAAACGAGCAAGCAGTGCTAAAGAAGCAGACTTAAAAGAAAAAGAGGCCTTAGAGATACCATCATAAAATGCTGCAGGTCTCATTTATCATGCTTGGTTAGCACAAAATAAAAAATTTTTAATATTTTTTCGAACTTTTTTCACACAGCTGAGTCTATTTATGTGAACGCTAATAGTGAACGTGATTCGAGCGACATAAAGATCAGTGATCAGATTTAGGAGTAGTCGGCTCGGATGAGTGGACAATATAGTGACCAACAATTAGTTGAGAAAGTACAGCAAGGCGATAAAAACGCGTTCAACCTGTTAGTTCTAAAGTACCAAAACAAGGTGATGAGTTTGATTTCTCGGTATGTGAGAAACCAAGCGGATGTGTCAGATGTGACGCAGGAAGCATTCATCAAGGCGTATCGTGCTTTAGCTAATTTTAGAGGTGATAGTGCTTTTTATACCTGGCTATACCGAATAGCAGTGAACACTGCTAAGAACCATCTAACATCGCAAGGGCGTAAAGCACCTGCAAACGATGTCGATGTAGAAGACGCAGAATTTTACGATGGTAATGACGCACTTAAAGAGTTCGCATCACCAGAGCGAGTGTTACTAAAGGACGAAATGAGCAGCGTGATTTTTTCGACCTTAGAAACACTACCTGAAGAATTGAAAATGGCCATTACGTTACGTGAACTTGATGGTATGAGTTATGAAGATATTGCTAACGTAATGGAGTGCCCTGTAGGCACTGTACGTTCGCGAATTTTTAGAGCACGTGAAGCCATTGATAAACAGCTGCAACCTTTACTTGAAAGATAGTAGTTGTAGTTAACAACGTAAATTAGCCTGAAATAACCATAGGGTAAATAATGCTTAAGACGAATCAAGAGTGGATTTCTGAAGTTGTAGACGGCGAAGCCGATGAGCAAGCAATTGCGGCGCTCGCTTCAGATCCTGACACACATGAGCAATGGCAACGTTATCACATGATTGGCGATGCAATGCGCGGTGAGTTACCTGAAAAAATTGATTTAGACTTAACTGCAAATATCTTTGCAGCTATTGAGCAAGAGCCAACAATCGTTGCACCTCAAGCTAGTGCACCTGAGCAACCAAGTGTTGAGCAAGTAGCGACTAAACCAAACAATGTAGTGTCACTTTTTAAGCAGTTTGGTCAATATGCCATTGCTGCAAGTGTTGCATTAGTTGCCATCATTGGTGTGCAAAACTATCAAACACCAGCAGATGCTGAGTCACCTCTGCCTGTATTAAACACTCGCCCGCTAGTGGGTAGTGTATCGCCAGTAAGCTTACAAACTGGTCCAGTACAAAGTGTAGCTGAGCAGCAAAATGAGAATATGATGGAGCAGCGTCGCCGCGTTAATGCTTACATTCAAGATCATATGCTACAGCAACGTTTAAACCCAAGTGTTGTTAACTCAGCGCAGGATAAGCAATAATTAGATAAATTCGTTTATCGCATCATCAAGGAGTTAGCTTGCGCGTTTTCCTGCTAGCACTGCTATTCATCTCTTGTTCTTCATTGGCAAATGAAGATATTCCCGCAAAAGCATGGCTCGACAAAATGAGCCATGCCCTGCAAGAGCAACAATTCAAAGCATCAATTATTCAGCTGCAATCCAACCATATTCGCCCTTTGGTGTATATCCACGGCATAGTTGAAGATAAACCTGTGGCATTTCTTGAATACCTTAATGGTCCGCCTAAAAATGCCGTACGAGTAGAAGATCAAGTAACCTTTATTGAACACGACCAGCCGCCTTATAGTGTGCGCTCACCGCGTATCCAAGGGGTTTGGCCAATGGCGTTGGCGGCAAGTCCTGAGCGGCTTGCTCAAGGCTACGAGTTTGTCCTTGGGGGTCGCAGTCGTATTGCAGGGCGACCAGGGCAAATGATCCGTTTAATTGCTAAAGATGACTATCGTTATGATGCTCAGGTTTGGGTCGATATGGCGACCTACTTACCACTGCGTTTTGATATTGTTAATCGTGATAAGCAATTGCTAGAGCAAATGATGGTAATTGAGCTTATTGAGCTTGATGAGCCTGCAAGTATTCTAGTTGAAGCCTATAAGCAAGAATGGCCGCCAGTAATGAATTTGGCTGAGCGTAATCAAGCGCAAAATTGGCAATTTAACTGGCTGCCACAAGGCTTTGAAATGTTGGTTAAAGACAATCATCGCTTAATTGGTTCGCAAGAGCAGGTTGAATATATTGCATTGAGTGACGGGCTTACTAATGTGTCAGTGTACGTTACGCTAGCAAAGGAAAGTCCCATGCCTGAAGAGCTAGTGACCCGCAACGGCTTATCTATGGTGACAGAGGTTGTCGGGAATGCTGAAGTAGTTGTGGTAGGTAAAATGCCTGCTGAATCACTGCAAAAAATCGCTCGTAGTCTTGTGTTGCAATAGAAAGTTATTATAAAAACTTGCTCTAAAATATAGTCACTACAATCAAAACCGCATCCAACTCTGATGCGGTTTTTGTTTATCTATGCAGCATATCTAATGTAAAATCACTCTTAACCTTGCCACTGTCTACCAGTTTATATGAGCGATAACCAGCCACACCTTGATAAATTAAAGCAACCCACTCAGCCGTCACAGCCGGGCTGTGATGATGTTGCTGTGATGGAGGAGCTTGCCCATGTGCTGGCTTATCAAAATGGCTGGGCTCAAGTTGAAGTGCAAATTAAAAGTGCATGTAACCACTGCTCAAACCAAGACAACTGCGGCACATCAACCATAGCTAAAGCATTTTCGGTTAAAACCCAGCAGTTTTCTATCGCATCTAAGCAGCCATGTCAGCCCGGTGACATGCTAAAAATTGCCTTACCAGAGAGCGTAGTGATTAAGTCGGCAGCGCTGGTCTACTTGCTGCCATTATTTGGTTTACTCGGCTTTGGTTTGCTTGGTCAATTTTTGGCGCAATTAGCTCAGTTTAACCCTGATGTAGCCGCCATGTTGTTTGGTTTTGCTGGTGGCTTTATTAGTTGGCTAGGGGCTAAACGTATTGCTAAGCGTGTTGAAGCTCATGCTCAACCCGTTATCGTGCAGTATTTAGGGCAAAGACTCAGCACACCCACAGCCTAATCTCGTTTATTCACGGGCACTCAATGCTCGCAAAGTGTGAATCTGATTGGTATTCGTTTAGTGATCAGGTACAATTTGCAACCTTGTCTATTAATCACAATAAGTAGTTATTCACAGCAGCAGAATGAAACACATTAGAAACTTTTCAATTATCGCCCATATCGACCATGGTAAATCTACCTTATCCGATCGTCTTATTCAGGTATGTGGCGGTTTATCAGACCGTGAAATGGCTGCGCAAGTTCTTGATTCAATGGATCTTGAACGTGAGCGTGGTATTACCATTAAAGCGCAAAGTGTGACACTTGATTACCATGCGAAAGACGGTAATACCTACCAGTTAAACTTTATTGATACTCCAGGTCACGTTGACTTTTCTTATGAGGTTTCTCGCTCACTGGCTGCCTGTGAAGGTGCATTACTTGTTGTTGATGCTGGTCAAGGCGTAGAAGCGCAAACGCTAGCTAACTGTTATACAGCATTAGAGATGGACTTAGATGTGGTACCGGTTTTAAACAAAATCGACCTGCCACAAGCTGAGCCTGAACGTGTTGCTGCTGAAATTGAAGACATTGTTGGTATTGATGCAATGGACGCGGTGCGCTGCTCTGCCAAAACCGGTATCGGTGTTGACGATGTGTTGGAAGAAATTGTAGCTAAAATCCCTGCCCCAGAAGGTGATGAGGACGCGCCGCTACAAGCTTTGATTATTGACTCTTGGTTTGACTCATATCTAGGTGTTGTCTCACTTGTGCGTATTAAGCACGGCGTGCTGAAAAAAGGCGAGAAATTTAAGGTTATGTCTACAGGTCAAAGCTACAGTGCTGACCGTGTGGGTATTTTTACCCCTAAACAAACCGATACACCTGAACTACGCGCTGGCGAAGTAGGTTTTGTGATTTCTGGTATTAAAGAAATTCACGGCGCACCTGTAGGTGATACCTTAACCCACGCGAAAAATGGCGCTGAAGAGCCGCTGCCGGGCTTCCAAAAGGTAACGCCACAGGTATACGCGGGCGTATTCCCTATTTCGACTGATGATTACGAAAGTTTCCGTGAAGCGCTTAACAAATTAAGCCTTAACGATGCATCATTATTCTTCGAGCCAGAAACCTCTGGCGCACTAGGCTTTGGTTTCCGCGTTGGTTACCTTGGTCTGTTGCACATGGAGATCATTCAAGAGCGTCTAGAGCGTGAGTACAACCTTGATTTGATCACCACTGCACCAACGGTAGTGTATGAAGTAATGATGACCAATGGTGAAGTGGTGTATGTCGATAACCCATCAGACTTGCCGCCACTGAACAATATTGAAGAGCTTCGTGAGCCGATTGTAGAAGCTAATATCTTGGTGCCTAAAGAGTACCTAGGTAATGTTATTACCTTGTGTGTTGAGAAACGTGGTGTACAAACCAACATGGTTTATCACGGCAACCAAGTGGCAATTACATATCACCTGCCAATGGCTGAAGTGGTAATGGACTTCTTCGATCGCTTGAAATCAACCAGTCGTGGTTATGCTTCACTTGAGTATAACTTCATCCGCTTTGAAGAAGCTGACATGGTGCGTTTAGATATCTTAATTAATGGCGACCGTGTTGATGCATTGGCGATGATTATTCACCGCAGTAACATTCGTCACCGAGGTCTAGCACTAGTTGAAAAGATGAAAGAGCTTATTCCAAGACAGATGTTTGATATTGCGGTTCAAGCAGCTGTTGGCAGCCAAATTATTGCGCGTTCTACCATTAAAGCACTACGTAAAGACGTAACTGCTAAGTGTTACGGTGGTGACGTATCGCGTAAGAAGAAACTGCTAGCTAAGCAGAAAGAAGGTAAAAAACGCATGAAGTCTGTAGGTAATGTTGAAGTACCTCAAGAAGCCTTCCTTGCGGTATTGAAACTGAATGATTAAGAGAAATTAATTGTTGAGTATTCAATGTGATAACGCCGCATATTGCGGCGTTGTCGTTATTAAGGTATTGATAGCAATATAATGTAACACTCAATTGCTGGGGTATCAGACAAGCTGCTGCATACTAAAGCAACTAAGCAGGGGCGTGTGCCCATACATACCTTGTATTTAATTACACCTTGGAGTTAAACCAGCAATGGCAGCCCATTTTTCGTTAATTCTTGTTTTGGTTACTGTGATCAGCGGCCTGATTTGGCTTGTTGATGTTATCTTTTTTGCACCAAAACGTCGTGAAAATCTAGAAATCGCTCAGGCAAGTGGTGCAACCCTGTCAGAAGAAGAAATTGACAAAATCACTCGTGAACCTGTAGTTGTTGAAACCGCACACGCGATTTTCCCCGTTATCGCCTTTGTAATGATTTTGCGCTCATTCATTTATGAACCGTTTCAAATCCCATCAGGGTCGATGAAACCAACCTTACTTGTTGGTGATTTTATTCTGGTAGAAAAGTTTAGCTATGGCCTGCGCGACCCAATTTGGCGCACTAAGCTGGTTGAAACGGGTGAGCCTGAACGTGGTGACACATTCGTGTTCAAGTACCCAGAAAATCCAAGCATTGACTATATTAAACGTGTTGTTGGCCTTCCGGGCGACAAAGTGGTTTATCGTAACAAGCAGCTGTGGATTAAGCCTGCATGTGATGACAGCGGCAACTGCCCTGAAATGCAGCGCGTTGAGCTGACCAAAGTAAATGAAGGTGAGTTTACTCAACAAGGTCGCCCACTGGTGCGCTTAACTGAGCAGTTAGGCGACGTTGAGCATGACATTTTAATTAACCCTGCAAAGCCTGATTATCGCCAGCATTTCTACCAGCAGCCAGGGCTTAGCAATACCGAGTTTTACGTGCCAGAAGGTCACTACTTTGCTGTGGGCGATAACCGCGATAACAGTACTGATAGCCGTTTTTGGGGCTTTGTGCCAGAGGCTAACCTAGTAGGTAAAGCCGTGGCAATTTGGATTAGTTTTGAGTTTGAACGTACAGAAGATGATTGGTTACCAACTTGGGTACCAACAGGTGTGCGCTTTGAACGTGTAGGTGGCATTGTTTAATGGAACCAATTAAGAATTTATCGAGATTAAGTCGTACCCTTGGGTATGGGTTTTCTAATATCGATTTATTAAAGCAAGCGTTAACCCATCGCAGTGCTTCGAACAAGCACAATGAGCGCCTAGAGTTTTTAGGCGATGCTATATTGCAGGTAGTTATTTCAGATGCGCTTTATCATCAGTTCCCTAAAGTCACAGAAGGCGACTTGAGCCGCATGCGCTCAACCTTAGTGAAAGGCGAAACCCTCACTGAAATCGCTAAAGAGTTTAACTTGGGTGATTACCTATTTTTAGGGCCTGGTGAGCTTAAAAGTGGTGGCTTCCGCCGAGAATCAATTCTAGCTGATGCAGTTGAAGCTGTGATTGGTGCCATGTACCTAGATGCTGATATTGATACCTGCCGCAAGTTATTACTGAATTGGTACAAAAAGCGCTTGCAAGAGATCAAGCCTGGGGTAAATCAAAAAGACCCTAAGACTTTGCTGCAAGAGCATTTGCAAGGATTTAAAAAGCCGCTGCCTGAGTATCAGGTAGTGAACGTACAAGGTGAGGCCCATAACCAAACCTTTACCGTAGAGTGTCGAGTACAAGAGTTAGATGGTGCTGTGACAGGGATTGCCAGTTCGCGTCGTAAAGCAGAGCAGTTAGCTGCTGCGCAAGTATTGGAGAAAATCAAGTCATGAGCAAGCAAGATAGCAAGCATCTAGAACATCAGAATCAAGACGACACTTTTGGGCATGAACAGCATCAACAAGACATGTCGGCTGAAGCTGAGCATGTAGGCCAAGAGCCTAGCCTTGATGAGCTGTTGGCGCAAATGAACAGTGCTCGTCCAGCAGCTGGCGCTGACTATGAAACTACCCATTGCGGTATGGTTGCCATTGTTGGTCGCCCAAATGTGGGTAAATCAACTTTGCTTAACAAACTGCTTGGGCAAAAAATCAGTATCACTTCGAAAAAGCCACAAACGACTCGCCATCGTATTATGGGTATTCATAGTGATGGCCCTAAGCAAATTGTGTTTGTGGATACACCAGGCCTGCATATTGAAGAAAAGCGCGCCATTAACCGCTTGATGAACCGCGCCGCTGCTAGCTCGCTCGCTGATGTGTCTATGGTCATTTTTGTTGTTGATGGCATGAACTGGACTGAAGATGATGAGATGGTGCTAAAGAAGCTATCTCACCGTAATGATGACCGTAAAATTGTGTTGGCAATCAACAAGGTAGATGAAATTAAGGATAAAGAAGCCTTATTCCCGCACCTAGAAAAGCTTGGTAATAAGTTTGATTTTGATGAAATCTTGCCAATTTCAGCAAGCAAAGGTACCAATGTGCAGCGCATTTTAGATTTGGCGCAAGCCTCATTGCCTGAAGGGCCGTTTTACTTCCCAGAAGATTACGTTACTGATCGCTCGCAGCGTTTTATGGCCTCTGAGATCGTTCGCGAAAAGCTAATGCGCTTTTTAGGTGACGAGCTGCCATACGATGCCACGGTTGAAATCGAGCAATTTAAGATGATGGAAAATGGCGTTTATCAAATCAATGCACTCGTGTTGGTAGAGCGTAAAGGCCAAAAGCGCATGGTGATTGGTAACAAGGGCGAGCGTATTCGCACTATTGCCACACAAGCCCGCCTTGATATGGAAGAGCTGTTTGACAACAAGGTCTTCTTAGAGGTGTGGGTTAAAGTTAAATCTGGCTGGGCAGATGATGAGCGCGCCCTAAGAAGTCTTGGCTATGGTGAAGACTAGCCAGGCTTTATTGAGTAAATAAGTCGATGATGCAACGCGCTTATGTGCTACATCATCGACCGTTTCGTGAGTCGAGCGTTATCGTTAATCTATTGGTTGATGGTGTCGGCCGTGTCGATGCCATTACCCGCATTGGCAGTAAAAAACGCTCGATTAAAAGCATCTTGCAGCCATTCCAACCTCTGTTAGTTCAATTCTTATATCAGCCTAAATCTTCTCAATCCAGCCTTAGAACCATCACCCAAATTGAGTCTGCCTCACTGCCGCTGCCGTTAGCTGGCAATGCACTTTATTCTGGCATGTACCTCAATGAGCTGCTGGTTAGGCTTATTCAGGTAGAGCATCAGGCTGATACCTTGTTTGTGGCGTATCATCAAACCTTGATGAAGCTTGCCAGTGAGTTTGATGCCAATTTACTGCGCTATTTTGAAAAGCAGCTATTAAATGAGCTTGGCGCAATGCCGCAGCTTGAATATGACAGCCAAGGTGACAATATCTCACCCGAGTGCTTTTATCGCTATTTGGATGAAACAGGCTTTATGCCTATCGCAGCGAAAAGTAAGCAAAGCTTTAAGGGAAACATGCTTTTGGCTTTAGCTGCAGATGAGCTTAATAATGAACAGCAAAACAGCGCTAAAGGCTTAATGCGCGGATTACTTGCGCCCTTGCTTGGTGATAAACCACTGCTGAGTCGCAAGCTATTTGTCAGGTCGTAGTTTTCATTAGCAGCTAAACCAAGCTTTAGCGCGCTTTATACTGCATAGTATTACAAGTACAATGCTGAGCATTCTCAATTTGTCAGTACCAAAAATAATCATAAGGAGCTGTGTGTGAGCGGCATTCTATTAGGTATTAATATCGACCACATTGCGACCCTACGTCAGGCTCGCGGAACTAACTATCCTGATCCTATCCACGCTGCAGCTGTTGCTGAACACGCCGGCGCTGACGGTATCACTATTCACCTACGTGAAGACCGTCGTCATATTCAAGACCGCGATGTATACCTGCTAGCCAAAACCTTAAAAACACGCATGAACTTTGAGTTTGCTGTGACTGAAGAGATGATTAACATTGCCTGTGAAGTTAAGCCTGCTTACGCGTGTTTAGTGCCTGAAAAGCGTGAAGAACTCACTACTGAAGGCGGTTTAGATGTCGCCGGGCAGTTAGGCAAGATCACTGATGCAGTTAAACGACTTGCTGCAGAGGGCATTAAAGTTTCTTTGTTTATTGATGCTGACAAAACCCAGATTGATGCAGCGGTTGCCTCTGGTGCGCCTTACATCGAAATCCACACTGGCTGTTATGCCGACGCTGAAACCGATGCTGAGCAGCTAGAAGAGTTAAACCGTATTCGTGAAATGGCAACTTACGCTCATAGCAAAGGCTTGATTGTTAATGCGGGTCACGGTTTGCATTATCATAACGTCAAAGCGATTGCGGCTATCCCTGAGCTATATGAGTTGAACATTGGTCATGCTGTTATTGCCCGCGCATCAATTGATGGACTTGAGAAAGCCGTGCGCGATATGAAGCAGCTGATGCTTGAAGGTCGTCGAGGCGAATAATGGCCATTGTTGGACTCGGCACCGATATTGTAGAAATCGAGCGGATCAAAACTCAACTTGAGCGCCATCCTGAGCGTCTTGCCAAGCGGGTGTTAACTGAAGCCGAGTTTGAAATTTTTAGCGGCTCGGCGATGCCTGAGCGCTATTTAGCCAAGCGTTTTGCGGCAAAAGAGGCCGCAGCAAAAGCCCTAGGTACAGGCATTGGCCGCGGCGTGTCGTTTCAACATATTCATATCAGCAATAATGAAGATGGTGCGCCTGTGCTTAAGTTTACCGACGGCGCTCTTGAAAGGCTTAGCTTGCTTGGTGGCAAAAGCGCGCACATTTCGATCGCTGATGAGCAAAGGTATGCAACGGCCACTGTGATTTTGGAGTCATAAACTTGCGGTGCAAGTGCTGCTATCAAAACATGTAATTAAAAATGGTGCCTGGTGGCACCATTTTTTATGGGCTTTAAATTAAATAGCGCTTGCGGTAGATTAACAAGTCGATAACACAAGCCAGTAGCGCAAATTGCGTGGCACAAATTAAAGACTAGGTTTTGGCCAAATTACAAAAAATACCGACATCATAAAAATATAATAACGACAAAAGTGAGCCCATTATGAAATCAGCTATCGAGCAGCTTTCGACCTACAAAAGCGTCCATTTAAACCCTAAAAATATCCGTACCCACTTTTTTGGTGTACCGATGATCATCTGGTCTATTTTCGTGTTGCTTGGCTGCGTACGTTTTGCGTTTGCCGATGTTGAAGTCAGTGTGGCGAGCGTGTTCATGATGATAGTACTGGTGTACTATTTTGCTTTGCACGCTAAGTTGGCTATTGGGCTTACCTTATTTATTCTGCCTGTGTTATATACATCTGACTGGGTGGCAACCAGCACCGAGTCTCCAATATTGATTGCCGTTAGCGTATTTGTTGTGGGTTGGGCTATTCAGTTTCTCGGTCACAAATATGAGAAAGCCAAGCCTGCGTTTATCGATGATTTAAATCAGTTATTAATTGGGCCATTTTTCTTAATGGCAGAAGTGTACTTTATGCTGGGTTGGTTAAAGCAGTTAGAGCACGATATTACACCGATAGCGCGAGATAAGCGTCGCGCCTTAGAAGCTAAGCGCCGTGAGCAAGCAAACGCTTAAGATTATTTGGGTAAATTGACAAACAATTAGGCGTTTCACTGCTCACAAAAAATGTCGCTTCGGTTAAGCCGTAGCGACATTTTTTATGAGCAGCTTTAGCAATGGTTAAGGATACATTTGAGTTGCAATGAGTTGTCTGCTTTTATGTCAGCTTATTTACAACCTTAACTGTCTTAACCATGTTATCCGCCACATCAACAACTTCTAACGGATAGCCTGCGATCATCAGACTGGTATGGGCGCTAGGGATGTCTTCAAGGTGCTCAATGATCAGCCCGTTAAGCGTTTTCGGACCATCAGTTGGGAAATCCCAATCCATCTCTTTGTTAAGCTCGCGAATATTAATCGTGGCATCTATAAGATAGCTACCGTCTTTTTGCGCATTAATCTCATCACTCGGTGCAGGTAGCATTGAAGTAGTGAAGTCTCCGACAATCTCTTCAAGAATATCCTCTAAGGTCACTAGACCTTGAATGTCACCATACTCGTCAACCACCAAGCCAATACGGGTTTTGTTGAGCTGGAAGTTAGCCAGTTGAGTGTTAAGCGGCGTCCCTTCAGGGATAAAGTACAGCTCCTTGAGCGCGCGTACTAGGGTGGCTTTACTAAAGTCTTCTTTAGATTGCAGCCTTAAGGCATCACGCAGATGAATAAAGCCTACTGCATCATCAATATTGTCGCGATAAACCAGCACCCGAGTGTGTGGGCTTTGAATGACTTGCTTGTTGATTTGCTTAAAGTCGTCATTGATGTTGATGGCGTAGATGTCACTGCGAGCAATCATCACATCTTCTACCGTGACTTTTTCTAAATCCAGAATAGATAACAGCATGTCCTGGTGACGCTGTGGTATGAGTGCGCCAGCTTCATGTACGACGGTGCGCAGTTCTTCTTGGCTAAGGGCATCATCGCTTTTAACGTTATGAATACCAAGTAACTTTAACAACACGCCAGTAATGTGATTGAGCAGTTTAACTAATGGGGCGAGCAGGAGTGACAACCATTTGAGGACGAAGCTTGATGGAAACGCTATACGCTCTGGATGCACCGCAGCATAGGTTTTAGGGGTAACTTCAGCAAAAATGAGGATAACTACGGTGAGCACCGCAGTGATAATCGCGACACTTGCTGCTTCATCAATATTAAAACCACTCAAAATGCGCATGCCAACAATGGTAGCGATTGCTGATGCGAGAATATTAACCAGGTTGTTGCCAATCAAAATAAGCCCAATCAGCCTGTCTGGACGCTCTAGCATTTTGGCGCTGCGTTTAGCAGCCTTGTTACCTGCAGATGCAAGATGACGTAAGCGGTAACGGTTTAGCGACATCATTGCGGTTTCAGAGCCCGAAAAGTACGCTGAAATAACGATTAAAATAAACAGGAATATCAGCAGTGCACTGGTCGATATTTCGTCCAAAAAGGGGCTCCAGGTTTTTGTGCTAATTGGGTTAACAAAGTGCTTTAGTTAACAAAATGTCGTTCGTAAACGCCCATTATTAAGTAACACGACTTGGTGTCAAGTGAATGGGGCGATTTTCATGAACGGAAAACCGACCCCAAGAAAGATTAGCTGATGATCAACTCTTTAACGACGCGGGCGCCAAAGTAGCCAAGAGAAAGTAAAAATGACCCTGATAAGCTGTAAATTACCGCGGTGCGAATACGGCAGCCAACCGTGTATTGCTGCCATAACATGGCGCCATAAACAAACCACGCGGCTATTGATAATATTGCTTTGTGGCCCTTGCCGTCGGCAAACATGTCTTCTAGGAATATAAAGCCAGTTGCAAGTGACAAACTAAGCAGCACAAAGCCAATTAAAATCAAATGATAAAGCTGCTTTTCAACCGTCATCAGTGGCGGCATTGCTGGGCTCATCATGGCTTTTTTGTCTTTTAATTTCTTTTGGATCAAATAAAGCTGAATAGCGTACAGGGCGGCAATCATCAAAGCACTGTAGGCCATTAGCGATAAGATGATATGGCCTAGTATCTCAGGCTTGTCTGCAAGCGGCGCGATAATGTGCGAAGGCAGCAGCCATAAAATCGGCACTGAAATAATTGAGCAGGCATACACTACCGGTAGCACGATAATTACTTTCAGGCGTGACAGCGTTAGCGTAAATGACAGCGCAATAATCCAGTTAACCAGAGATATCACGTTAGTCAGGCTGTAGTTTTGTCCTTCTTGCGTGAAAATCGCGTAGTAAAGTGCAAATCCGTGCAATCCAACCGCTATTGCAGATACGCCAGTCACCAAGGTGCGATTTGGGCCGTCTACATGGAACAGACGACTGGTAACAAGCAGCAGTGCAACGCAATATAACAACATGGCTGCAGTTGAAAAAATAACCATTTGCTTCAACCTTTTAACGAAGTCTAAGTTTGTCTCTGATAGAGAATAAACTAAACGAGAATTATTCCATAGAGTAACATGATTCCCCCTTGGTTGGCAGTGACCTAAGACGCATAATTTAACTGTAGTGGTCGCATTTTTTTAATTTAAATCGTTAAAGCAGCAAATAGGAAACGATTGCCAAGGGCAATACTCGCATCTAGGCATACTTTGGGTATAATAGCCGCCATTATGAGTGGCTAAAGGTATAGCGCTAACCATGTTTGAGAATTTATCTGACAGATTATCCCGTACCCTGAAAAATATCAGTGGTCGTGGTCGTCTCACCGAAGACAATATTAAAGAGACCCTACGCGAAGTGCGCATGGCGCTACTTGAGGCTGACGTTGCCTTACCAGTGGTGCGTGAGTTTGTTAACAGTGTAAAAGAACGCGCTGTTGGTCAAGAAGTCGCTAAAAGCCTAAGCCCGGGTCAAGCATTTATCAAAATCGTTCAAGCCGAGCTTGAGCGCGCAATGGGTGAGTCTAACGAAGCATTAGATTTAGCTGCAACGCCACCAGCAGTGATTATGATGGCGGGTCTGCAAGGTGCGGGTAAAACAACCTCTGTCGCTAAGCTAAGTAAACTGCTACGTGAGCGTCACAAGAAGTCTGTATTGGTTGTCAGCGCCGACGTATACCGCCCAGCGGCGATTAAGCAGCTAGAAACCCTGGCTACTGAAGTCGAAGTTGAGTTCTTCCCATCAGATGTAAGCCAAAAGCCAGTTGATATTGCCAATGCAGCAATTGCTCACGCTAAGCTTAAATTCATCGATGTAGTGATTGTCGATACCGCAGGTCGCCTGCACGTTGACGATGCCATGATGGATGAGATTAAAGACCTTCATAGCGCAGTTAACCCAGTTGAGACCTTATTTGTCGTTGATGCGATGACAGGTCAAGATGCTGCTAACACCGCTAAAGCCTTTAACGAAGCACTGCCGCTTACTGGTGTGGTGCTAACCAAGGTTGATGGTGATGCTCGTGGTGGTGCCGCGTTATCTATCCGTAACATTACAGGTAAACCAATTAAGTTCTTGGGTGTAGGTGAGAAAACCGACGCGCTTGAGCCGTTCCATCCTGATCGTATTGCATCACGCATCCTAGGTATGGGTGATGTGCTGTCATTAATCGAAGAAGTAGAACGCGGCGTCGATAAAGACAAAGCCATGAAGCTTGCTTCTAAGGTTAAAAAAGGCGGTTCATTTGATTTAGAAGACTTTCGTGAGCAGCTGCAGCAAATGAAAAACATGGGCGGCATGATGAACATGATTGAAAAGCTGCCAGGGGTAGGTCAATTGCCACCTGAAGCACTTGCTCAAGTGCAAGACGGTAAGATGACCAAGCAAATGGAAGCTATCATCAACTCAATGACGCCTGCTGAGCGTCAACGCCCTGATATCATTAAAGGCTCGCGTAAGCGTCGTATTGCGAATGGTTCAGGTACGCAGATTCAAGATGTAAACCGCTTGCTTAAGCAATTTACCCAAATGCAGAAAATGATGAAAAAGATGTCGGGTAAAGGCGGCATGAAGAAGATGATGCGCGGTATGGGTGGCATGTTACCACCAGGCATGAAATTCCCTGGTCGTTAAAAGTCGTCATCAATGAGATATCTAGAAAGCCCAAGCACTAACTTGGGCTTTTTTATTGGCTGAAAAAACGTTGTTGTGATGAGTATGTATTTTTTGTTTGCTGCTATGTTAAATTAACACTTACACTTTGAGCATAATTAAAGATAACTAATTGTTTTTTATCAGACGGTTTTGTCTCATCTCTCGCCTTTAGAATAATGGATTTTTTGGGGTGTATTCATGGTTAAAATCCTAAGAAAACGTTTGTTCGTTTTTGTATCGCTCATTGCTCTCCTTGGTTGTGAAAAACCAGAACCGAAAATTACCCCAAAACTTGTCGTGGTTGAAAAAGCTGCCTCTGCAACCGTGCCACTTTATGGCAACTATATCGGTGTGACGCAAGCGTCACTTGATGTGGAAGTTAGAGCTAGAATTAATGGTTTCGTTGAAGACAAGAGCTTTATTGAAGGTAGTGCCGTTCAAGAGGGGACACTACTTTATCAAATTGATAATCGTCCTTACCTTGCGGTGGTTAACCGTCTTAAAGCCAACGTTGAATCCCAGCAATCTGCATTAGATAAAGCTAGGCGTGATGTAGAGCGCTTAAAACCTCTTTATGAACAAGACGCAACCAGCCAGTTGGACTTTGACAATGCTTTATCTGTGTTATCTCAGGCCAAATCAAGCTTAGCTGCCAGTAAAGCTGAGCTAGAAGAAGCGCAACTTGAGCTCAGTTATACCGAAATTAAGTCACCTATTTCCGGTTTGGTGAGTCGTTCTGAAGTTGATATCGGCGCACTAGTCGGCAGCAATGGACAATCTTTATTGACCCGAGTAAAGCAAGTTGACCCTATTTATGTCACTTTCAATATGTCTGCGCTAGATTATTTAAATGCGCGGCGCAGAATGACGAGTTATTCAAAACAGAAGGAAGCCGAGGAAGAAGGTAAGGCTGTAGAAGGGTTTGTGACAATAACCTTACCTGATAATACTGAGTATCCTTATTTAGGAGATGTGCGTTTTACGGACCCATCGGTCAATCCAGAAACCGGTACGTTTCAAGTTCGTGCTGAACTTCCTAATCCCAACAAAGAATTGCTACCTGGGCAATATACCAATGTTCGTATCAAGCTCACTGAGATCAACAATGCTGTCGTCATTCCACAACAAGCAACCCAAGTTGAACAAGGTGGTGTGTATGTCATGGTGGTGTTGCCAGATAATAAAGTTGAGCGCCGTTTTATCGTAATAGAGCATCAAGGCAAAATGGGGGTGGTGGTTAAAAGTGGCCTACGAGCAGGCGAGGCAGTCATAGTAGAAGGCATGCACAGAGTGCGTCATGGTCAGTTAGCTGAGCCACTTTCTCGTGAAGAGTATGAACAGCGAGAAGATAAAATTTTGAAGGAGCAGGCACTTAAGCAACAGGCATTAGAACAAGAACAGGAGCAATAACCATGGCGCAATTCTTTGTGACTCGGCCGGTCTATGCTTGTGTTATATCAATTGTGATTGTACTGGTCGGCTTAATTTCTATGTTTAAGCTGCCAATTGATCAATACCCCTATATTACTCCGCCGCAAGTTAAAGTCTCTGCTTCTTACCCTGGGGCAACCTCAACTACCGCAGCCGAATCTGTAGCGACACCATTGGAGCAAGAGCTCAATGGCTTGCCCAATATGATTTACATGAGTTCTAAAAGTACTAATTCAGGAAGTGCAAATGTCACCATTACCTTTGATGTTGGTACTAACCCTGATTTAGCGGCTGTAGATGTACAAAACTCGACTCAGCAGGCAACAGGCAGTTTACCGATTGATGTACAAAATGACGGCGTATCAGTTTCAAAAGAGGCGTCTGTAGAATTATTAAAACTGGCATTAACCTCTGAAGACGATCGTTATGACGAAATTTATTTAAGTAACTACGGCACGATCAATATTGAGGCTGCACTGAAGCGTATTCCCGGCGTTGGACGGGTACGTAATACCGGTGCGCGAAGTTACTCTATGCGAGTTTGGTTACAGCCAGATGTGATGGCGGGTTATGGGCTAACTACCACCGATGTTATTAATGCAATTAAAGCACAAAATAAAGAATCCCCTGCCGGCTCTATTGGTTCTCAACCAAATTCTGAATCATTAAGCATGACACTCCCTATCACTGCTGCCGGGCGAATGAGCAGCGTGCCACAGTTTAACGAAATCATCGTCCGCGCGAACAGTGATGGCTCAATTGTGCGCCTACGTGATATAGCTCGAATAGAGCTAGGCTCGTCTGCATATACCTTACAATCTCAATTAAATGGTGCCAATGCGACCATTCTTCAGGTGTATTTGTTACCAGGAGCTAATGCGCTTGAAGTCACTAAAAATGTCAAAGTTGAGATGGCCAAGTTGGCAGAGAAATTCCCTCAAGGTATGAATTGGGAGGTGTTTTTTGATGCATCCATTTTTATTGAAAACTCGATTGATGAAGTTGTAAAAACACTTATCGAAGCACTCGTACTGGTTATTCTAGTCGTTTATTTATTTTTGCAAAACGTTAGGGCAACACTCATTCCTGCGATTGCAGTACCAGTATCTTTAATTGGTACGTTAGCGGCCATGTTAGCGTTCGGTTTTACCATTAACACCGTGAGTTTACTGGCTCTAGTACTGGCCATTGGTATTGTGGTTGACGATGCGATTGTGGTGGTTGAAAACGTTGAGCGGTTAATGAATGAGAAAGGGTTAAGCTCGGTTAAAGCCACTCAAGTTGCGATGAAGGAACTTTCAGGCGCATTGATCGCAACGAGCTTAGTGTTGGCTGCAGTGTTTGTGCCAGTATCCTTTTTGGCTGGGATAACTGGCATCATGTATCGCGAATTTGCCATTGCGATTACTGTAGCTGTATTGATTTCCACTGTGGTTGCGTTGACGTTGTCGCCGGCGCTATGTGCGTTGTTATTAAAACCAGGTGATACGCCTACTCGCGGCTTTTTTAAGTGGATGAATGACAAGCTGGACATCTGCACCAATAAATATGTAGCACTGGTGTCATTAACCACACGTCATGCTAAACGCAGTTATCTGCTATTCATTGTAATGGTCGGCGGCGTGTATTTGATTATGTCTAACTTACCTTCAAGCTTCATGCCTGATGAAGACCAAGGGAGATTCTTTATTGATATGACCCTACCTGATGGGGCAACGGTTAATCGATCACAAGCTATTTTGAAAAAAGCAGAAGAGAAAGTGCTTGCTCATCCAGCAGTGGCTTATTCATTTACCTTGGCCGGGGAGAATCGACGTTCTGGTTCGAATCAGGCTAATGGTCAATTTGAAGTCATCCTCAAACCTTGGGCTGAAAGGGTAGAGACAGATGCGACAGTTCAAAGCGTCATGCGAGACATCAATACTTCGTTGTTAGATGTTTTAGAAGCTGAGTTCAATTTATATTTGCCCTCGGCTGTTCCTGGGCTCGGAAACGGATCGGGTGTGGAGATGGAGCTACAAGATACATCCGGCACCAATTTTAAAGGCTTAATGGAAACGGCTGATGAGCTTGTAGAACGACTAAAGTTACAACCGGAAATTGCCACAGCTAGCTTATCATTGCAGAGTGCGATTCCACAGCTGCACCTAACTGTTGATGAAGCTAAAGCCATGGCTATCGGGGTGAGTGTTGCCGATATCTACAGCACTATTCGTACCTTTACAGACTCATCCACTGTGAATGATTTCAACTTATTTGGTCGAGTATACCGAGTAAAAGTACAAGCAGAAGAGGAATACAGGCAGTTTCCTGAGCAGATAAAAGATTACTATGTACGCTCATCGACAGGCGCTATGGTTCCTATTGGTGTTTTGGCGAAATATGACTATTCGGTGGGACCAGCAGCAGTAACACATTACAATTTATTTAGCAGTGCATCTGTCAATGTGACCCCAGCAAGAGGGTACGCGTCTGGTGATGTGATTAAAGCGATTGAGCGTGTTGCTAAACCCATTTTACCTAATGAATTTAGTTATGAATGGACGGGCATAACTTATCAAGAAGTGCAGTCGGCTAATCAAACGAGCATTGCCGTTGCCTTAGCTATGGTGTTTGTTTTTCTTTTCCTAGCTGCGCTCTATGAGAGCTGGACGATTCCTATCGCTGTATTGCTGATAGCGCCAATAGCGATGTTAGGCGCAGCACTAGGTACTTGGGCAAGTGGAATGGAAAGTAACTTATTTTTCCAAGTGGCGTTTATTGCACTTATAGGTATGGCAGCAAAGAACTCCATTTTAATTGTTGAGTTTGCCAACCAGTTACATAAACAAGGCAAGACACGCCTTGAGGCGGCTTTGGAAGCTGCTAATATGCGCTTTCGCCCAATTTTAATGACATCTATGGCATTTATTTTAGGGGTGCTTCCACTGGTATTGTCAGTGGGGCCAGGTGCTGTGAGTCGACAAAGTATTTCAATCCCAATTCTATGCGGAATGGTTTTTGCCACCACAGTGGGTATTGTGTTTGTTCCGCTATTTTTTGTGACGACAGCGGGATGGTTAAAGTCCAAATTGGCTCATTCTGAAGAACCACAGAGTCAAGTTTCACAGGAGGGTTCTCATGGATAAATTACCCTCACGTTTACTCGCCGTGAATATGAAACTTAATGTTGAACAAATAAAGCTTGCTGTGCTTTTGAGTAGTGCCTTGTTTTACACTGGCTGTGCGATGGGGCCAGATTATCAGCGTGCTGATTTGGCGTTACCTGCACAATTTCAACAGGAGCTAGCTCAAGACCATACTGATAATGTGGGGCTAGTTAAATGGCAAGACTTTTACCTTGACCCTAACGTGCAACAGCTGATTAGCCATGCTCTGGCGCAAAACCTCGATTTAGAATCTGTACGCTCTCGCCTAATTGCCGCGAGATCGCAAATGACAGTAACAGATGCTGCGTTATACCCCGCTGTTGGAATAGCAGCCAACGCTGAGCGCTCGATTGATAGTGGTATCACCAGTACCAATCCAACCCATGGTAATGAGTTTGATATAGCGGGTACGGTATCTTGGGAGCTTGATATCTGGGGGGCTAACCGTCGCCGAAGTGAAGCAGAGTATGCCAATTATTTATCTGCACAGGATTCATTAAATCTAACAGTCATCAGCTTGATCAGTGATGTAGCGAGTCGCTATTACGAATGGTTAGACATTGAGCAACGTTATCGTATATCCACAAATACAGTCGAACTGCGTCGCAAAGAGCGTGATTTAGCGAGATTAAGAAAACAAAATGGCGTGATTTCTGGTTTAGAAGTGAAACAAGCAGAAGTAGAATATCAGAGTGCAAAAGTGACCTTGCCAGATCTGGACTTTGAGCGACAACAAAAAGCAAATCAGTTAAAGGTGTTACTTGGGGAGTATGACTATCCACTCGCATTTCCAGATGATATTCAATCATTGATTTCCGCTGACTTATTTCCAACTCAGTTCAAAGTGGGGATCCCGTCACAAATGCTATCACAACGCCCAGATGTCAAAGCCGCTGAACAAGCTGTGATTGCTGCTAATGCGAATGTAGGTGTCGCTAAAACGGCTTTCTTCCCCAAGTTTACTATTTCGGGCAGCTATGGCACTGAGAGTGATGACTTGGATAGTATCTTTGATAGTAAAGGCGTGACTTGGTCTTTGTTAGGGGGCTTACTGCTCCCATATTCAACGCTGGCAGTATTTCTGCGCAGTATGACATTGCTCAAGAGTCTTCCAAACAAGCATTGCTAGCATATCGAAGCACTGTGTTGTCAGCTTTTTTTGAAGTCAATGACGCAATGAATAGCTTTAGACGATCAGAGCTGGCCATTGAGGCCCAAAAAGAGCTTGTTGATGCTTCACGTGATTATGCACACCTTGCTACATTGCGCTACCGCAATGGTGTAGCAAGTTCACTCGATTTGATGGATGCACAAAGAAGCTTATTTAACGCAGAGCTATCCTTAAGTGAGGTAAGGCGAGATAAGTTATTAGCTACAATAAAGCTATATCGTTCACTTGGTGGCGGCGTGATGAATCAACAGCAAATCTCGCAAATGATAGCTGACTATGATGTTAACCTTGATGCTCAACAACCTTAAGGGTGAGAGGTAAGTTTCATGTATAGCGCTGTAGTACCCCTATAATCATTTCTTCAGCATGCTTTATGACCAAAAAATATTGCATTCGCTGGCCATTCAGGTAAACTCTTCCGGCTTTCTTTCTGGGACCTTTGCGAACACGGGTTCCAGTTTTTATTTTTGCCTTGTGCAAATCATTAGAGGAATAAAACGCATGGTTACCATTCGTTTAGCTCGTGGCGGCGCTAAAAAGCGTCCTTTTTACAACATCGTAGTGGCTGATAGCCGCAATGCTCGTGACGGTCGTTTCATCGAGCGTGTAGGTTTCTTCAACCCAATGGCTAAAGGCCAAGAAGAAACTCTACGCATCGACCTAGATCGCGTTGAGCACTGGGTAGCTACTGGTGCTGCAACATCTGAGCGTGTTGCTAAGTTAATCAAAGACGCACGTAAAGCTGCTGCTTAATCGTGTGAAGGTATAGATAGATGAGCGATAACCAACAGCCAATTGTACTAGGTAAGTTAGGCGCTAGTCATGGCATTAAAGGTTGGCTAAAAATCACTGCCTATACCGATTCTGTTGAAGGTATTTTTGATTATTCACCTTGGCTAATTAAAGACCAAGGCGAATGGCGAGAAGTTAAAGTCTTACAGTGGAAGCCTCAAGGTAAAGCGATTATCGCTCAACTTGATGGTGTTACTGACCGCGAACAGGCGCAGATGCTCACTAACAGTGAGATCGGCATTATGCCTGAGCAGATGCAAGAGTTAGCTGATGATGAATTTTATTGGCGTGACTTAATCGGCTGCGAAGTGGTTAACACTAAAGGCTACAACATGGGTAAGGTTGATCAGATCGTGGAAACAGGATCGAACGACGTACTCCTTGTTAAAGCTAACGCTAAAGATGCTTTCGGCAAAGCGGAACGTATGATCCCCTTTGTCACTGAGCAGTTCATCACAGCGGTGGACTTGCAAAGTAAACAGATAACAGTGGATTGGGATCCAGACTTTTAAGTCGAGGTACAACATTATGTGGTTAGGGGTAATCACCCTGTTTCCTGAGATGTTTCGTGCTGTTACAGACTTTGGAGTTACGGGTCGAGCCGTTAAAAACGGCCTGTTAGAAGTACATACATGGAATCCTCGTGATTTCACACATGATCGACATAACACGGTAGATGACCGACCTTACGGCGGTGGCCCAGGTATGTTGATGATGGTGCAACCTTTAAGGGATGCGATACATGCAGCGAAAGCTGCCGCTCCTGAAGGCGCAAAAGTGATTTATCTATCACCACAAGGACGCAAGCTGGATCAGCAAGGCGTTGGTGAGTTAGCTAAATCAGACAGTTTGATCTTAGTGTGTGGCCGATACGAGGGTATCGACGAGCGCATTATTCAAACTGAAGTAGATGAAGAATGGTCAATTGGTGATTACGTGCTTTCGGGTGGCGAGTTACCGGCAATGACCCTAATTGATTCAGTTTCGAGATTGGTACCAGGCGTGCTTGGTAAACAAGCCTCGGCAGAGCAAGACTCTTTCTCTGATGGATTGTTAGATTGTCCTCACTACACGCGTCCTGAAAACTTAGATGGGTTGGATGTACCGGCAGTGCTACTTAGCGGTGACCACGAAAAAATTCGACGCTGGCGTTTAGGACAAAGTCTCGGTAGAACTTTGTTAAGACGGCCGGAATTATTTGAAAATCTAGCTCTGACTGACGAACAATCGACTTTATTAGCGCAGTTCGTACAAGATACGGACAAGTCCGCATAGTCATCGCTTCAGTTATTTCTAGAACGGAGAAGTTATGAACAACATCATTAAAATGCTCAACGATGAGCAAATGAAAACTGACGTACCTGAATTTGGTGCTGGTGATACAGTAGTAGTTAAGGTTCGTGTAAAAGAAGGTAACAAAGAGCGTCTACAGGCTTTTGAAGGCGTAGTTATCGCTAAGCGTAACCGTGGTCTGCACTCTGCATTCACTGTACGCAAAATCTCTAATGGTGAAGGCGTTGAGCGTGCATTCCAAACGCACAGCCCACTAATCTCAAGCATCGAAGTTAAGCGTCGCGGTCGTGTTCGTCGTGCTAAGCTTTACTACTTACGTGAGCGTTCAGGTAAGTCTGCACGTATCCGTGAGAAACTGGCAACTAAGTAATAGTTACCAAAACAAAATAAGATGCAGTGTTCGCACAATAACCCGCCAAATGGCGGGTTTTTGTGTTTTTAGCCCAAAGTAAAAATTAGCGCTTGCAATCACTTTTATCTAAAGGCATAGTTAGCTCAATCATGTAATGGTGTAGCGTTACAGAAATACATTATTGTTTGAAACATGGCGCTACTTAAAAATAGCGTTACTTAAAAATAGTGATCACCCCAGCTCAAACCGAGAATGTCGGGTTAATTAGATTTAGTGTAGTCAGTCGAGGCAAGTATGCAGCAAGATACCATCAACAATATCCACATCACTGGCGAGAAGGTGTTATCAACACCAGCGCAGTTAAAGCAAGAATTACCTTTAAGCGCCCACGCTCAGCAGTATATTTTGGATGCCCGTAAAACTGTGGCGGATATTGTGCATAAGCGTGATAATCGCGTGCTTGTTGTGACAGGCCCATGCTCAATTCATGATATTGACGCTGCCAAAGAATACGCCCTAAAGCTCAAGAAATTGCACGATGAGTTAAGTGATGACTTCTACATTTTAATGCGAGTCTACTTTGAAAAGCCGCGCACGACCGTGGGTTGGAAAGGCATGATTAATGACCCAGACATGGATGAGTCATTTGACGTTGAAAAGGGCTTACGTATCGCCCGTGAGCTGATGATTTGGCTGGCTGAGCTAGAACTCCCTGTCGCCACTGAAGCGCTTGATCCGATCAGCCCGCAGTACATTTCTGAGCTAGTGACCTGGTCAGCAATTGGTGCAAGAACCACTGAGTCGCAAACTCACCGTGAAATGGCATCGGGTTTATCTATGCCTGTTGGTTTTAAAAATGGCACAGACGGTAAGCTCGATGTGGCAATTAATGCGCTTAAATCAGCAGCCAGTAGTCATCGTTTTATGGGAATAAACCAGCAAGGCCAGGTTTGTTTGCTGCAAACTCAAGGTAACCCAGATGGCCATGTGATCCTCCGCGGTGGTAAGCAGCCTAATTACGACGCGGCGAGTGTGCATGACTGTGCTGAGCAGTTGCATAATGCCGGCTTGAATGCACGTTTGGTGATTGATTGCAGTCATGGCAACTCATCTAAAGATCACACGCGGCAGACATTAGTGTGTGAAGATATTTTCGCGCAAATTGTTGCTGGCAATACCTCTATTATTGGCGTCATGCTTGAAAGTCATTTAAACGAAGGTAATCAAAGCGCTGATACGCCATCTGAGTTAAAGTATGGTGTGTCTGTTACTGATGCGTGCATTAACTGGCAGACAACAGAAGCGCTGCTGCGCTCAGGTGCTAAGCAATTAGCTCCAGTGCTACCAACGCGTTTTGACAATAAACAAGTCGTAAATGGTTAATATTCAATGAATGAGAAAACAACTGCAGATTTAGAAAAGCTACGCGGCTTGATTGATGGCGTCGATCAGCAACTCTTGCACCTATTGCGCAAACGCCTTGATTTAGTGGCGCAAGTCGGCGCCGTTAAACATGGCGCTGGTGTACCTATTTACGCACCTCAGCGTGAGGCGGCAATGTTAGCTAAGCGTCGAGAAGAGGCGGCTAACATGGATATTTCCCCGCAGCTGATTGAAGATATTCTGCGTCGTTTGATGCGCGAGTCATACCTCAATGAAAAAGACGTTGGCTTTAAGCAGGTTAAGACTGATTTGGGGCACATCGTGGTGGTCGGCGGTCAAGGGCAACTTGGGCAATTATTTACCCAAATGCTGACCTTATCCGGCTATCAAGTTAAAACCTTGGATAAAGACGATTGGCAGCGCGCACCTGAACTATTCGATGGCGCTGGTATGGTGCTAGTTACTGTACCGATTAAGGTCACTTGCGACGTTATTCGCAACCAATTAGGTCAGCTACCTGAAACTTGTATTCTCGCCGATTTAACCTCGATTAAAGATGAGCCGCTCAATGCGATGCTTGATGCCCACAAAGGCCCTGTAGTCGGTCTCCACCCTATGTTTGGCCCTGATGTAGGCAGTTTGGCAAAACAGGTAGTAGTGGTATGTCATGGGCGCAACGCCGATGCGTATGAGTGGCTAATGGAGCAAATCCAAATTTGGGGAGCGAGATTAGTAGTTGCCGATGCTAAAGAACATGATAACGCCATGCAACTGGTTCAGGCTATGCGCCACTTCTCAAGCTTTGTCTACGGTCTTAATCTGTGTCGCGAGCAAGCGGATATTGACAAGTTGTTGCAGTTTAGCTCGCCGATTTATCGTTTAGAGTTGGCAATGGTCGGGCGCTTGTTTGCTCAAGATCCTGAGCTTTACGCCGATATTATCTTTGCACAGCAAGGCAGTTTAACTGCAATTGGAGATTACCTAGAAAATTATCAATCTGCGTTAGAGCTGTTAAAGTCAGGCAATCGTCAGGCATTTGTTGAGCAATTTAAACAGGTTTCTCAGTGGTTTGGTGATTTTGCGCCGCAGTTCCAAAACGAGAGCCGCGCAATGTTGCAATCGGTCAACGACATGAAAGCAGGTTAATTTGATTTAACCTAAACCCGCGTTGCTAAATCTGTTTATTAGGATTATGTTTATATGAGGTTTAGTAACGCTGTTTTGGCGATGAAACCTGAATTAACCGTTTAATGTCGATGAAAAGGATGTCATACCAATTTGCATAAGATTGTGATCATTCTTACTGGTAAAAATCGCCTATAACTTCGTTAGAAATTTTGTAGGTATAGCAACTAGCTAGCAGCAATTTCCGCCTTGTTCTAAACGATTTTTCCTGCGTAATATCTGAACACTTATTTATCCCAATTGGTATCAAGCAACCCGCCGTTATTGAGTATGTGTTGCATTCTTTGACTTAAACCTAAGGTCAGTAAGCAATTCACTGCCTGATGGAGAATATCCTATGTCGATAGCTACGCCGCCAGCTTGCTCGCAAGCACTTGTTGAAGATAAGTCATTAGGCTATATGCTTTATGGCTTGATGAGCGCATTTCCGCTGTTTTTTATTCCTGTATTAGTTAGCCTTTGGCTTAATCTTATTCAAAAGAATGTTCAGCCCAACTCTTTGCTCGGCAGTCATTTGCGCTGGCAAAAGTTCAGTATTATTGGATTGGCGCTCGCAGTATTAATGGGTTACCTGTCTGCAGGAATGTGGTTTAGCCTGCCTATCTTGTTAACGGGTATTGTTTGGTTTTGCTACCGGGTATTTAAAGGATGGCTCAGCTTAAATGATGGCATTAGGTTGTAGTGGGTATTGAGCAGTAAAAAGCCGAGGGTTGATCCTCGGCTTTTTTGTGGGTGACTGGCTTGATTAGCTAGCTAACACGCGTTGCAATAGCTGAGGCTGGTCTTGCTGACGATCTAGCATGACACCATTTAAACCAAGTTGCTTGATGGCGCGCGCCTGCTGTTCAACCGTTTCAACTGTAGCAGTTTGAGTCAGGTTAACTAGCACTGGCAAGTGAGTCAGTTGCTTAACTTCAATCAGACTGCTTAGGTCTAGGCTGAGTTTTTGCGCTTCATTGAGACCGCGAATACCTGAGTCAACAAGACCTATTTGTTGATTGCCTTGATTCAAAATAACATCGGCACTGTTTAGCCACTGCTCAAGGCTAGCGTTGTTGTGTCTGTCAATCAGCACTGGTGTGCTAAGCGCTCCCGCGGCATTTAATAGCTCAGCATCGAACATCGACTTACCTTGCAATAGCAAACCGTCGCTAAGTTTCGCTGCAACAGGCAGCTCAACACTGTGCTCAACAGGTAAGATGCAGGCAAGGCCAGCAAGGTTGATTTGTTTGACACAATCGCTAACTTGCTGCTCGTTTGATATCAAATCGGCATTATTAAGTACAATCGCTTCGAAGCCTGCTTCTTTTGCTTCTCGTGCTTGGGTTGCGACTTCAGTGTTGTTATCTGTGTAGTCTAAATGCTTAATGGTATTTAGCGCAGCGCCGCCAATTTGCATCATTCCAAGTTGCACAACAGTATCTTTATCTTTAAATGATTTGGCGTGCTTAGGGTTATGGCCGAGTTGGTTAGATGCCACTTTAGAGCTATCTGGCTCAATTAGTAGTTGTGATTGTGACAATTGCGTCGGTTTTACCGTTTCACACGGGTAGCAGCCTAAGACCTTAATAAAACGCGTTTGGCGTTCTAGCTCGTTGATAGCTTGCTGGACATTATCTGTTGCTAAATTTCCGTCGATATCAAGATAGAACATTTCTTCCCAAGGTGTACCTGGAATAGGGCGCGACTCAAGCTTACTCATATTGAGGTTATGCTCTTTGAGCACAAGCAAGGCCTCAACCAGTGCGCCAGGCTTATGACCTGTTGCCATAATCAGCGTGGTCTTTGCTGGCAGCTGTGATGGTACATCAACCGCCTTGCGAGCTACCACGATAAAGCGGCTCTGGTTAATTTTTTGATTAGCGAGATCTTTGTCAATTGCGCTTAAGCCGTAAAGGGCGCCGCCTTCAGCGCTGCCTATCGCTGCAACATTGAGACTTCCACTATCTATGACTTTTTGCATGGCTTCAGCACTGCTTGAGCAATACTCCAATTTGATGTGCGGGTATTGGCTTAGGTAACGACTGCATTGGCTAATCGGCTGTGGATGGGCGTACAAAGTGGTGATGTTATCAACACTGCTGCCGCTGCTCGCGAGCATACAATGACCGACTTCGATGGTGGTTTCACCTACAATTGATAACGACGTGTGCTGCAGCACGTCATACACTTCATTGATTGAGCCGGAAGATGTGTTCTCAATCGGCAAAAAGCCGTAATCGGCATGGCCTGATTCTACTGCTGTGATGATGTCATCAAAGTTTGGACAACCTAAGTCTTGCATCTCAACCTGACGGCGCTCACAGTATCGATTCGCTGCCAAATATGAATAAGAGCCACGCGCGCCCAAATACGCCACAGTGTATCGCGTCTTTTGGGTTTCAGGGTTTGCTTTGGTGTGCAGGTAGGCTTGTTGATTGAGCACTGAGTCTTCAATGATGCTCTGGTACAGTGAAATCACATAGTGAGCGTCTAAGCCTTGCTCACGCCCTTGATGAACTAAGCGCTCAAGCAGTTCTTTCTCTCTTTGGGTATCACGAATTGGGCGCACATCGACTTCTTTTGAGCGAGCAACGTCTAGGCTCAAAGCTCGTCTTTTTGCTAATAGGCCTAGTAGTTCTTTATCAAGATGAGTAATTTGCTCTCGGGTGTCATTTAACGCTGGTGGTTTTTGCATATTGTTGGCCCAACTTCTCATGCTTGTGCATGTTTAAAAATTTAACGATTAACGAGATAGAAAAGAGTGAAACAAAAAAGCCTCCCGGTTGGGAGGCTCAATTTTCACTTTCGTTTTTACACAGAAAATCGACTCCCAACTTGGGTGTGCGTAAAAAAGAAAGTAAAAAACAAATTTGCTGTCATCTATCGTTCGTCATTTTGTTTGTTATCACTAATGGCACAGTCAGCGAACTCAGGACGTTAAAAACGACTCGGTGATCACGCTGCCTAATTAAAATTAAAGCTGTGCTGGCTCGCTGTCAATGCAATTTTACTCATTTAGCGTGACATATTGTACTTAGTGAGACTTTATCGCTTGGGTTTGAGAGTGCGAGGCAGCCGTACTGGAATTGAAATAGGTATTGAACTTAAATTTTTAGATAAAAAAGCGCACTTACTCAGTGCGCTTTTGAAGTATGAATGTGAAATGTGCTTTACGCAGCAGACTCCTCGCTATAGTCATATTCAAAATCGTCTTCAGCTTCGACCACAGGTTGTTGATGGCGTTGAGACTGTGGCTTGTGCGTGATGCGATTTAACTGCTTCTCAAGTTTTTGCCCCATGGCAGTAATGGCTGAGTATAGGTTTTCGCCTTTAGCTTGGGCAAAAAGTTCACCACTTGGTAAGCCTACTGAGGCTTCAATTTTAAACTGTTGCTTCTCTTGTGTGATGATTACGTGAGGATTAATAAGTTGAACGTCATGACGAGTTAACTTTTCAAAACGACCCTCAATACGTTCACGGATTGGTGCAGTGACTTCAAGTTGTTTGCTGGTGATTTTTAGCATATTTCAAACCCTCTTGTTGCTTGCTTAACTTCAGACTACCAATAATTGGGCTGGATTTTGTGATTTTTATCACGATTTTTGGGGCTAAAGATACTGTTTGCTTTTAATTTGAACGCTTGCGCAAATTCGGTAAATTTCCGTTTAGAATCGCTTGTAATTGGCTATTTTAAGGCGCATATTGGAATGGATAACAAGCAGCAAAATTCTCGTCACCCCCCATTTTTTATTGCACCTTACTTTCTCTTAGCTTCATCATCGAAAATATTCGATTCGCGAAACTGAGTCATTCTCGCGTTTATCTTTGTCACGCAAGTACGATGTAAAAGCTCGTTTTGGCGTCACTATTAGCTCAAAGCAAATAGCGCTGTGCAAATTTGTGTAAAACGATTCATCAAGTCTGCCGGAAATGGTATGTTTGCCAGATAAAAATGGATAACAAACATCAAGAAGTCATTATGGAACAAAAAACAAAGTCAATTGTATGGGACTTACCAGTACGGGTTTTCCATTGGGGAATTGTCGTGTTAATGGGTGGTCTTTGGTGGACAGCGGAGCAAGGGGAGATGGAGTGGCATCAAATCTTGGCTTATGTCTTGGCCGCGCTATTAGTGATGCGATGGTTTTGGGCCGCTGCGGGCAGCCAAACAGCAAAATTTAGTGATTTTATCCGCTCGCCTAAAGCCGTCATCAGTTATGCATTAAACAGAAGCCCGTCTCCAACATTAGGCCATAATCCATTAGGCGGTTATATGGTGCTCGCTTTGATGTTGATGCTAACGGTGCAGCTAGTAACTGGCCTTTTTGCAACCGATGATATTTTTACTGAAGGTCCACTATATGCTTATGTATCAAGTGAGCAAGCTAGCTGGCTTACTTGGCTACATAAAACAAATTTTACCGCGCTGCAGATCTTTATTGCTGCACATATCCTTGCTGTCATCCTTCATCAGTTTAAAGGTGATAAGCTTATTCAAGCGATGTTCTCAGGTAAAAAGCTTCATGACTCGGCACTTGATAGCCCAAAAATGAAATCTGCTATCACAGCCTGGGTAGTGCTGTTAATCGCACTGGGTTTATTGGGGTACTTTTTGATATGGCCTATTTATCAGTTTATGTAGCTTGGGTTAGTCGTTCTTGTAAATCGCTCTTGTAAATCGATAGCGATACAAACAAAAAGTCCGCAGGTGCGGACTTTTTCTTTAATGACTTGAACTTGCACTTAAGCGTCTAACGATCAGGTTTAGCGGCCTTTGAAGCTTTAGTCTTTCTTGTAGTTGTCGTGACAACCCTTACAAGTTTTGCCCACTTCACCAAATGCTTGTTTTAACTCTTTCTTGCTGCCCGTAGCGGCAATTTCAGCTAGCTTGGCAGCATTGGTTTGGAAAGTCATCATGCGCTCGTCAAAATCAGCCTTGTTTGACCAAATTTTTGCTAGCGCATCAGTGTTACCTGAGTCAGTACCATCGATGAAGCCTTCGTGAGGGATTTTTGATAACGCGGCTACATTTACTGCGCGCTCAGCAAATACTTTTTGATCAAAGGCTTTCTTACCTTTCATCATTGCGCCCATATCACCAAAATTGTAAGCGATTAGGCTGAATGCTGATTGACGGTATTTAATTGCATGCTCTGGCTTTCTAAAGTTATCGGCCATAGCGCTTGGAACTAGGATTGCTGCAGTAGTTAATGCAAGAATGATTTTTTTCATTTTTATTTCTCATGTTTACACGACAAAACACTTACCGGTTGCGTTGTTACCGAGGCTGAAACTCGTGTTTGAACGCATAACGGTGCGAGTGACACGGCTCACAGTTTACATGAATAATGGGCCTTGTGTAGATTTCATTGTTGCAAAGTTTTGCAAAGAATTTATGACGTTATATTCGCATTGTATTAAGTACACGCATTTTGAATAGGCAAGGAGATTTGTTACACTTGTACTGTTTTAGCATTACAGTAATTAGAAGGGGCCTATGCGCGCTGATTGGAGTTTAGTGTTGGACAAAGTGTTGTCCCACAGCAATGAAGCAGACTTAACTGTTCTGTTCCATTTATTAATGACCGAAGAAGAGCGAAGTGCTATCTCTGGTCGATTAAAAGTATTCCAAACATTACTTGAAGGTGAGCTCAGCCAAAGACAAATTGCCGCTGAGTATCAAGTGAGCATCGCAACCATTACGCGTTGTTCAAATTACTTAAAAAATATGTCTGTAGAGCAAAGAGACAGTGTTAGAAAACTCATCCTCGATTGACAAAAAAGAGCCGCTATAAAGCGGCTCTTTGTTTTTATGAAAGTAACGACTATCGAAATGATGATGCTGGGATCTTGTGATGCCTGAAGCTTGCACGGCGCATGATTAAGTAAAATCCAAAGGTGACCAAGCAAATGGAAAATAAGGTGCTGGAGTCTCTTGGGTAAAATCGTGTAAGTAGACCTGCTGCTAAAATGTATAGAAAGGGAAGCTGTCCATACAGAAATTCAGGAATAAAACCTTGTTTACGTTTTCGCTTAGGGTCAGTACGGCGATTTGCAGAGCGCTGATTATAGATATAACCACCGAACAAATAGACTACCACCGCCGCGGCAAGTGCGTAAATCGGCTGAGCTGTGACAATACCTGCCCCACCAATAATTAAATAAGTTAGTGGTAGGCTTTCATAGATAGGTTTAGCAATCATAATGCACTCCTTCGCATTGGCTATTGTGAGCAGTGAGTGGAAAATGACATGCAAAAAGACTAAGCATAATGCCTATATATCCCTATTAGGCTGACTTTAGTGCATATCAACAACGGCTAAATTATAGCAAATAAAAAATGCCACCGACTATAAACTAGCCAGTGGCATGTGATGATTTCGTACTTATTATTGAGCTTAAAAATGCCGTTATTAGCTAAGTGATTAAACTCATTAGCATAATATTTAGCACGATACTTTTTCAGATATTAGTGAAAAAGTATTAGTGGCTACAACCACAACCGCCTTTGCTATCACAATTTGGGTTACTACCGCCGCAACATTCATGATCGTCACCATGATCGTGACCACAGCTTTGACCAGCAGCATGGATGTGACCGTGAGCGATTTCATCTTCGCTAGCTTGACGTACTTCCATTACTTCAACGCTGAAGCGTAAGTTTTCACCAGCTAATGGGTGGTTACCATCAACAACCACAGACTCATCTTTAACTTCTGTCACTTGTACAGGACGTTGACCCATTTCGGTTTCAGCGATAAAGCGCATGCCAGGAACGATATCTTGGATCTCGCCAAATGCTTCTAGTGGGACTTCTTGTCGTAGACCTTCGTGATATTCGCCATAGGCTTGATCTGCTTCAACATTGACTTCAAGTTTGTCTCCTACCGCTTTACCCTCAAGCGCAGCTTCTAAGCCTGGAATAATATTTTCAGCACCGTGCAGGTAAAGCATTGGTTCTGCGCCAAACGAGCTTTCAATTTGCTCACCTTGAGAGTTTGAAAGTGTGTAATGGATGGTTACAGCAGTATGTTTTGCGATATTCATGTCGACTCCAACTTTTGATTTGCACGCATACTAACGCTAATTAGTCTTGGGTGCATGCAATAACATCAGTTTTTGCTCATTCAATCACATCTAGGGTTTACTGGATTTACAAGTGATTAACTTGAGTATTTCTCAGCACTGTAGAGGATGTTGACGTAATTTACGTAGGGTTGAGTCAATATTGAAAAAACAGAAGCTAGTTGCCTTGTTTTTTAACTGTTTATATTCAGTGGTTTGCACGTATTTTTGCGGTAATCTATCTACTTGAATTTGGGCTCGAAAACCGAGTTTGCAGCATGTTGCTTAGTTGTTTTTGTATTGTTTTAGTTTTGTCAATTGGAAGATATTAAAAAAATGGTAGCAAAAGCGTAATTAAGGGTTGACATTGGAGGGTGAAACACGCAATTCTGTAATTAAGCAACATAGTTTAAATGAACAACTAGTTTCGCTTTAAAGCGCTTGTATCACAACTGCACAAAACGCTAGTGAGCTATGTTAGCCAATTTGGGTTTATTTTTAACTTTAACGGATATCAGCCAGTGACTGTAACTAAGATGATTACAACCACGATTACCACAACCACCATTATTACAATGGGGCGGGCTGATCACACCCCAAAAAATTAGTTTTCTGAAGCCCGCTCAATCGAAAGATAAGCGGGCTTTTTCATTTTAGGCAGTTTAATAATCTCAATAGTTTTAGGAGTAGGGAGAGAAGTATGAAAGTAATGAAGTTTGGCGGTACCTCACTTGCCAACTGGCAACGTTTTTCTATGGCGGCGGACATTATTGCGACTTCTACCCAAACCACCCAGGTCGCTACCGTGCTGTCAGCACCAGCGACAGTGACCAATGCACTATTAGAAATGGCCGATTTGGCGGTTGTTAAGCAAAACTATTCGGCTGTATTGAGTAAAGTTGAGTCGGTATTTTCCTCGCTATTTAGCGAAGCAGAAGTGCTCTTAAACGCGGAACAGAAACTGTCGCTAGAATCTCAGCTAAACGAGCAAATGCACAATTGGCAGAGCAAACTATCTGGAATTAGCCTGCTTGGCGAGTGCCCAGATTATGTGCGTGCAGAGATAGTCACTTCTGGTGAGAAGCTCTCAACAGCCTTGATGGTTGAGTTGATGCGCGCTAAAGGGCTAAGCGCAGATAAACTCGATCCACAAGCCTTGTTTCTCGCTCACGGGCAGCCGCTTGAGTCGAGCGTGGATATTAGTGTGAGTAAGCCAAGGTTTGGCAAGCTTGACCTTAAAGCCAATCAAGTATGGGTAATGCCGGGCTTTACTGCTGCAGATGTGCATGGCAAAACCGTGACCTTAGGGCGCAATGGGTCTGATTATTCTGCGGCGGTATTGGCAGCTTGTGTAGATGCGCAATGCTGTGAAATATGGACCGACGTTGATGGGGTATATAACACTGATCCTCGTGTGGTGAGTGACGCTAAACTACTCGCGCAGCTTAGCTATCAAGAGGCGATGGAGCTATCTTACTTCGGTGCTAAGGTGCTACACCCTAAAACAATCGCGCCTATCGCTCAGTACCACATTCCTTGTTATATCCGTAACAGCTTTAATCCAAGTGCACCGGGTACGTTAGTGTCTAACCAGCAAGATGAAACTGGTTTACAGGTGAAAGCCATATCTAATCTTGATGATCAAACCATGTTTAACGTATCAGGCCCTGGCATGAAAGGCATGGTGGGTATGGCAAGTCGCGTACTTGAGGCTATTTCTCGCAGTGGGATATCGGTGTCGCTTATCACCCAAAGTTCATCTGAATACAGTATCAGTTTTTGTGTAGCGACCAGTCAGGCAAACAAAGCTAAATGGGCGTTAGAGCAAGAGTTTGAGCTAGAAATTCAATCTGAGTTGCTTGAGCCAATTGAGCTGAGAAAAGATTTAGCCATTGTCTCGCTAATTGGTGATGGCATGAAGACCCACAAAGGCGTATCGGCTAAATTCTTTGGCGCGCTGGCTCAGGCTAGTGTCAACATAGTGGCGATTGCCCAGGGCTCTTCAGAGCGCTCTATTTCAACTGTGATTAAGCAAGAGAAAACCAAACATGCTATTCGAGCGTGTCATCAAGCGTTCTTTGATGTGCAGCAGTATCTCGATGTATTTTTGGTTGGCTGTGGCAACGTTGGTGCAGGGTTACTAGAGCAGTTTAAGCAGCAAGATAACATGCTTAAACGCCAGCATATTAGTGTGCGTGTCTGCGGCATAGCCAACTCGAAAGCGATGCTACTCAATGCTGATGGTATTGAGTTAGATAATTGGCAGCAGCAAGTCGCCCAAAGCAGCGATGCATTTAACTTAGCCAAGATGCTAGAGTGGGGTAAAACGCAGCAAATTCTTAATCCTGTGCTGGTGGACTGTACCTCATCAGAGGCTATCTCCAATGCTTATCTTGATATGATGCAAGCTGGTTTTCATGTCGTGACGCCAAACAAAAAGGCCAACACCCGTGATGGTGAATATTACCAAGCGCTGCGTCAAACAGCATTAGTTAACCGTCGACAATTTCTATATGAAACCACCGTCGGTGCTGGTTTACCTGTGATCGATAACCTTAAAAAATTACTTTGCGCTGGTGACAAATTGCATAAATTCAATGGCATTTTGTCTGGTTCACTGTCTTATATTTTCGGTATGCTGGATGAGGGCATGACTTTGTCACAAGCAACCAGTATTGCCCGTGACAAGTGCTTTACTGAGCCCGATCCTCGGGATGATCTGTCTGGCATGGATGTGGCTCGCAAGGTGCTGATCCTTGCTCGCGAAGTAGGGCTGGATTTGGAGTTAGCAGACATTCAGGTTGACTCAGTGCTGCCAGCTAGTTTCGATGCCAGCGGCGATGTCGATGCCTTTATGGCTAATTTGCCGCAAGTCGATAGCCAGGTAAAACAACGTGTAGAGCAAGCCAAAGCCCAAGGTAAGGTGCTTCGATATGTTGGTCAAATTGATGATGGTAAGTGCTATGTGCGCATTGCAGAAGTGGGCAGTGATGACCCGCTTTATAGCGTAAAAGGTGGCGAGAATGCGCTGGCATTTTATAGCCGCTATTATCAGCCTATTCCATTTGTCTTAAGAGGCTATGGTGCGGGTACTGATGTTACTGCTGCTGGTGTGTTTGCCGATGTGCTGCGCACACTCAACTGGTCTCGTGAGGTGTAAGTAAATGAGTCGAAATGCATTAACGGTTTATGCGCCTGCATCTATGGGCAATGTTGGCGTGGGATTCGATTTACTTGGCGCAGCACTTGCGCCGGTAAATGGTGAACTACTAGGTGACAAAGTCACTATTTCTGCAGCAGAGCAGGGAATCGAGTTCACCCAAACAGGCGCTTGGGCTCATAAACTGCCTTCAAGTGCTGCTGATAACATTGTCAGCCAATGTGCGACGTTTTTCCTTTCTAAACAAGGTATCGAGCAAGGAGTTAAGCTAGAGCTTGAGAAAAACTTGCCAGTAGGGAGCGGCCTTGGCTCGTCAGCAAGCTCAGTAGTTGCGGCGCTGTACGCATTAAATTGTTTTTTTAACTCTCCTTATGATCAAAATGCCTTATTGCAATTGATGGGTGAGTTTGAAGGCAAGATATCTGGCAGCGTGCACTATGACAATGTTGCGCCGAGTTATTTAGGCGGCATGCAGCTGATGACAGACACGCCAAGCTCGGTATGCGAGGCGATTCCACATTTTAAAGATTGGTATTGGGTGGTGTCATATTCAGGCGTATCACTGTCGACCGCCAAAATGCGCGCATTACTGCCCGAGCAACAAGACATGGCTACTACACTTGATTATGGCCGCCGCTTAAGCGCATTTGTGCATGCAAGCTATAAAGGTGATCCGCAAATGGCTATTGATGTACTTAAAGATGTAATAGCTGAGCCATATCGCGCTGCAGCGATCCCTGGTTTTGTTGAGGCAAGGCAAGCGCTTAATGAGCTAGGTATGCTAACCACAGGTATATCAGGCAGTGGCCCTACGTTATTTACCATTACCGATTCTTTAGCTAAAGCTGAGCAGGCCAAACTTTGGTTAGATGACCATTATTTGTGCCAAGCTGGTGGTTTTAGTCATGTGTGCAAAATTGATGAGCAGGGTGCGAGAGCGCTGTAACTTTTTCCAATTATTAAATTAGGTCGTAACCAATGGAACTATATAACCTTAAACACCCATCTCAAAAAGTCAGCTTCAGTGAGGCTGTGCAGCTTGGTTTAGGTAAAGACCGCGGGCTGTTTTTCCCAAGTCAAATTCCTCAGCTCGATAATACTGATGCCTTGCTAGAATTAGATTTTGTAGCGCGCAGCAAGAAAGTACTTGGTGCCTGGCTTGCAGTAGAGCTGGGTCAAGATACAGTTGATAAGCTCGTTGATGCCGCATTCACCTTTGATGTACCGCTAGTGCAGGTCGATGATAAACGTGCTTGCCTTGAATTATTTCACGGTCCAACGCTCGCGTTTAAAGACTTTGGTGCACGCTTTATGGCGCAGTGCGTTAACTTACTGGCGCCAGAGAAGGGCCTAACGATTTTAACTGCAACATCAGGCGATACTGGCGCGGCTGTAGCCGATGCATTTTATGGCCTTGATAAAGTCAAAGTGGTGGTGATGTATCCACAAGGTAAAATCAGCGAGTTACAAGAGAAAATGTTCACCACGTTGGGTGGTAACATCATTACACTTGCGGTTGAGTCAGACTTTGATGCTTGTCAGGCATTGGTTAAGCAGTCGTTTGATGATCAAGACGTCAGAGAGGGGTTAGCACTTAATTCAGCTAACTCTATTAACATTAGTCGGTTGCTTGCGCAGGTTTGCTATTATTTTGAAGCTGCCGCCCAAGCTAAGCGCCTTGGACACCATGAATTAGTTGTATCAGTGCCAAGTGGCAACTTTGGTAATTTAACTGCAGGTTTGTTTGCTAAAGCCATGGGACTCAATATTAAGCGCTTTATTGCGGCGACCAATGCTAATGACACAGTGCCGCGCTACTTGGCAGATGGAGAGTGGCAACCTAATGCCACGGTTGCAACCATGTCAAATGCAATGGACGTGTCTGAACCAAGTAATTGGCCGCGTTCAGAAGCTATCTGTGAAGCTATGGGCTGGCCACTGTCTTTAATCTCTGGTGTTGCGGTAACTGAAGCGCAAACCCAAGAGACCTTGGTGCAATTAAAGCAAGCTGGTTATCAGTCTGAACCTCATGCCGCCATTGCCGCAAATGCACTCAATGGATTAGCTGCAGATGAGTTTGGTGTGTTCCTTGGTACCGCGCATCCAGCAAAGTTTAAAGACGTGGTTGATGAGGTATTAGAGCTTGATTTACCTTTGCCACCAGAGCTAGATGCTGTAGCGGGTAAGCCTATTCTATCCGATTCGCTCGCTGCAGATTTTGAGCAGCTGAAACAGTACTTATTTGCCAAACTGGCTTAACTTAATAGTTGCAATCGCAAACGTAAAAAAGCGCCTACAAAGGCGCTTTTTTACGTTAATTGGTGCAACATTTCGCTCAGTGTTGGTGAAATGTATGATTTATGATCTTGGTCAAACACATTTTGAGCAAATTTTGTAAGTATATTTCCCTGTATCATTTTACAGGAGAGGCGAGATGAACGACAAAGCCATGCTGAAACGTTTATTGCGTGACCATAAGCATATTGCCATTTTGCTGGATATTTTGGCGACTAAGCAAGCTAAGTTGGCCGAAGGCGAAGCGATTAACTTTAACTTAGTACGTGACATCGTCGAGTACATGCAAAGTTACGCTGAGCATAGTCATCACCCGCTAGAAGATATTACGTTTGATTTATACCTGAAAAAAATGGGCGAGAGTAATCAGTCGCAGCTTCATGATGAGCATAGCCGTCTTGCTGAGTCTTCTGGGGCACTGATGTACAGTTTAAATATGATTTTAAGTGATGTGGTCATTTCCAGAGAAAAGCTGGTGAATGATCTTAAAGCTTATATTGAGCTACAACAGTTACACATGCAGTATGAAGAGCGCGAGATTTTCCCTTTGTTTGTTAAAGCGCTTACTGATGATGATTGGAATGCCATTGAAAAGCAGTGCCAGCAGCGTTTAGTTGATGACCCTTTGTTTAGCGACAATGACAAAGCGGTATTTGAAGAGCTAAAACAATACATAGCAGCTACCGATATTAAGTAACCTGTTGTTAATTTAATGTAAATAAAAAAGAGCGCTTAAAGCGCTCTTTTAGAGGTTGTGATGAATGAATAGTTATTCACGGATCACACACTGAAGTTAATACTTTCTATATGATGGTATTAATATCCAAATCAAAAGAATTATCAATATCTTGTAATTCCTTGAGTAGGCGTTGTTTGTCTTTAATGGCCTCAATCTCACGCCATTTACGCTTTTTACTCGAACTTCTTGTACGGGTTGGTTTCTCAACAACTTCTTCTAGCGCACCACCATAATCTAAACGATCCATGGTAACCTCCCTTGTTATTATGATGTCTCTATGCAAATAAGTATCATATTTCACCAATAGTCTGCAATATCAATGTTTCACTTTTGTTAACAGTTGAAGGCGTTTTGATGAAGATTTTACACAGCAATTTGGCACAAAGCGCTAAAGCTGATGGGTATTTATACAAAAAGAGCCAGCATTTGCTGACTCTTTAGAATTAATCACTTATTTTTGTCCCATTTACGCAGAGCAAAGTGATTGGAAGATTGGTTAGATTTTACCACTGCGGAATAGGTTGATTAACGCATTGCTTGAAGCATCTAGCTCGTTAGCATCTGACGCTGCGCCAATTCGCTCAAGCACATCGTTACCGAGCACTTTCCCTAGCTCAACGCCCCATTGATCAAATGAGTTAATATCCCAAATTGCACCCTGAACAAAAGTTCTGTGTTCATATAGTGCAATCAGTGCACCAAGCGTTGTTGGAGTCAGCTTATCCATTAACAAGGTATTGCTCGGCTTATTACCTTCCATCACCTTGTGCTTAGCGATTAACTGCTTTTGTTCATCAGGCAGGCTGGTATTAGCAAGTTCGCTTAATGCTTCTTCATAAGTGCGCCCTTGCATCAATGCCTGGGTTTGACCAAAACAGTTAGATGCAAGTTGATTATGGTGCTCTCCCAATGGGTTGTGACTTTGAATTGGCATAATAAAGTCAGCCGGGATTAACGCCGTACCTTGGTGCAAGAGTTGGTGGTAAGCATGTTGACCGTTAGTGCCTTCACCACCCCAAATTACTGGGCCTGTTGAGTAGTCAACGTCAGTGCCATTTAGGGTCACTGACTTACCATTGCTTTCCATATCTAGCTGCTGAAAATATGCAGGTAAACCACGAAGGTAGTGATCATAGGTGAGGATTACATGTGACTGGGCGTTGTGGAAGTTGCCATAAAGTACCGACAACATCCCCATAATTACTGGCATGTTTTGCGCTAATGGCGCACTTGCGAAGTGCTTGTCCATATCATAAGCGCCAGCCAGTAAGGCTTTAAAGTTGTCCATACCAATAAGCAGCGCAATAGGTAAACCAATTGCTGACCACAGTGAGTAACGACCACCAACCCAGTCCCACATAGGGAAAATGTTGTTAGCGTCCATTCCAAATTCAGTGGCTTTAGCGACGTTAGAGGTAACTGCGACAAAGTGCTTGGCAATATCTTGCTGACTACCGCCTTGGTTAATAAACCAGTCTTTAGCGCTAAGCGTGTTGGTCAGAGTTTCTTGAGTACCAAAGGATTTAGACGACATAACAAACAAGGTTGTCTCTGCGTTTAGGCCCTTTAGTTTTTCACAAATGGACGTGGCATCTACGTTGGCAACAAAATGGCAGTTAAGCTGCTTGCTCCAATATGGGCGTAGCGCCTGGGTGACAATCTTTGGCCCTAAAAATGAGCCGCCAATACCAATGCTGACGATGTCAGTTATTGATTTACCTGTGTAACCTAACCAAGCTCCTGATTGTACTTGCTCAACAAACTCAGCCATTTTGCTAAGCGTTTGTTGAACTTCATCAACGATGTTGTTGCCGTCAAGATTGATGCTTGTGGTTGCTGGCGCTCGCAGCGCTGTGTGTAGCACGGCGCGCTGCTCGGTATTGTTTATTTTGTTGCCATTAAACATGGCGCTAATTTTATCGCTAAGGTTTGCTTGCTCGGCAAGCTTAAATAGTAGCGACAACGTATCAGCGTCTACGCGGTTTTTAGAGTAATCAAGCATCAGACCGCACTCTGACAGGCTCATTTGCTCAAAGCGCTGCGGGTTTTGCGCGAACAGTTCACGCATATGTGGCAATGACTGAGTATTATTTTTTATTTGTTGCCAAATTTGACTGGTCGTAAGTTGTGTCATTAGCACATTCCTTGTTTAACTTAACTTCTGTTTTAGCATCTCTTCTAGCTTGTTTTGATCGATAGCAAAGTTACGAATACCTTCTGCCAGTTTATCAACTGCCATTGCATCTTCGTTGAATGCCCAGCGGAACTCTGCCTCAGTTAATGGTGATGGCGCAGTTTTGGTTTCGCTTGTAGCACTTAGCTTTTGCACAACCTGTGCATCTGAGTTAGCAAGTTCTTCAAGTAAGGCAGGGCCTATGGTTAAGCGATCGCAGCCCGCAAGCTCAATAATTTCACCTGTGTTTCTAAAACTTGCGCCCATAACAACTGTGTTATAACCGTGGAGCTTGTAGTAGTTGTAAATGTCGGTAACAGAAACAACCCCTGGGTCGGTCTGCGCTGTGTAGCTTTCGCCAGTGTTCTTTTTGTACCAATCTAGAATACGGCCAACGAAAGGTGAGATGAGGTACACACCCGCTTCCGCACATGCGCGAGCTTGTGCAAAGCTAAATAGTAGGGTTAGGTTACAATTAATACCTTGTTGCTCTAATTCTTTAGCTGCGCAAATACCTTCCCATGTTGACGCTAACTTAATTAGAATGCGAGATTTATCGATGCCCGCATCTTGATATAGCTTGATTAGTTTATGGGCTTTGTCGATAGAACCTTGTTTATCGAAAGATAGACGTGCATCCACTTCTGTTGAAATACGACCCGGCACGATCTTTAAAATTTCAACACCAATGTTTACTGCAAGTTTGTCACCTGCATCTTCTACCTGTTTAGCGGAATCATCACTTTGCGATTTTGCCCATGCAATTGCATCGTCAATTAGTGGTGCATATTCAGGGATCTGGGCGGCTTTTAAGATAAGAGAAGGGTTGGTGGTTGCATCTTCAGGCTGGTAGCGTTTAATCGCTTCAATATCACCTGTGTCTGCCACAATAGTGGTCAGTGCTTTTAATTGATTGAGTGAGTTTTCCATGAACAATTTCCTCAAAAAGAGTGACAAATTTGCAATGTCTTATTAGAAGCCATTTTGGTAGTGAATCCAACTAAATTTGTAAAAAAATTACGAAAAATAACGCGGTTTTGCGCTAAAAATTAATAATATTGTAGCTAAATTATCAAAAATATGTCGTCATTGACCAAGTTTTGAAAGTTTGTCGATAATAAACCGTAAACAAAACAGCATATTAGCCGTAATAGTTTTGTTTGCTAAATAAAAAAGCCGCCCATTGGTGGGCGGCTCAACTTTTTAGCTATTTCTTAGACCAATATTAAGGCTAAGCTTATGCTTATTTTAGTACTGGACGTTTCTCAGTGCTGGTTACAATCGCTTCAATACGACGGTTTTGGCGGTTTGCTTCTGCTGAGCTGCCTTCCATGATTGGGCGAGTAACGCCATAGCCAACTGATTGCACGCGGCTAGCGTCGATACCGTATTTTTCAGAAAGCGCGTTTGCTACTGCTTTAGCGCGTTTTTCAGAAAGTGTCATATTGTAAGCTGGGCTACCTACGTTAGAAGCGTGACCCTCAATAGACACTGTGTGCTCTGGGTTACGATTTAGGTAGTTAGCGAGTTTTTCGATTTCAGCGTATGACGCTTGTTTGATAACAGATGAGTTGTTATCAAACAGAATGCCACCTAAGTCGTGCTGTTCTGTCACGTTTTCATAGATACTGCAGCCGTTAGCATCAACCTTATGATTTGCAGGTGTGTTAGGGCAGCGATCTGCATCATCCATTACACCGTCATTGTCTGAATCAGCCGGTGCTGCTGCCGCCGCTACTACTGGGGCTGCAGCTACTGGAGCTGGTTTTGCTTTAGCACCAAAGCGGTAACTTAGTTCTAAACCCCAGTAGTTACTTTGCATTTCAAGTGTTTTAAATGCATCGTCATCTAGGTTTTCATAGCGGCGGTATTTTGCTTGTAACTTCATGTTTTCAGTTACCATATAGCCGATACCTGCACCAATATAAGGAGCAATACCACTGTCACTGTAGTATTCAGTATTGTAGTTTTTCTTGTTGCGTAACAGGTAGTTCATTGCACCTGCTTCAGCTGACACGCTCCAACCATCAGCAAATGGCACTACTGCAACTAAGCCTGCAGTCATACCGCGTGCACCAGCATCGTTACGCTTGTTGTTGTAGTCGGTCCATTCAGCCATGCCAAGGTCGCGGTAACCTAGCTCTACACCAAAGTTATCTGAAAACATGTAACCACCGAAAACATCCCACGCATATGGAGAGTCTTCACCACAGATTTTCATGGTTTTTTGGTCACAGTTAGGTTCGTAATTGTTTACCCCTAAACCAGCACCTACATACCAAGGTGATAGCTCAGTTTCTGCGCTAGCTGCAAAAGGTAAGATCGAGGTGAGTAATACTACTTTTAATGTGTTCTTCATCATATTTAAGTCCATTGTGATTTTACTTCACCAATATGCATATAAAACAAGGTGTTCAGAATGCATTGCCAGCGCTTAGTGTGGTGATCCTTTTATGATTCTAGCTGACGGCGCAATTATGGTCGCTAAACAGGTGTTTTTCCAGAGTTTTAAACTTAAAAGTAACAAAAAGACGTCAAATTTAATGTTTTTGACATATATTTGTCAGTTTGCTTGATGGTTTAGGCGGATTCTTAGCTTCGATTTAGTAGGCAGAGAAATCATAAGTTTAGGTTTGTTTCCTAGGTTTTATGGGAAGCCAGATAACTTATTGTGATTTGAATGTGGTGAGTGTCTTTGCTTGTTGGAGAGTGTAAAAGAAACATGCATTAAAAATAAGCCACCTGACCCATATAAAAGGGAGAGGTGGCTTATTGGGTTTGACTCATTCTTTGGGTAGCGGTTTTGCTTAAATCCGCAGTTTAGCGATTAGCGCGTCCACACCCAGTTTTCAATTTCTTTAGGGTCTACACCATGCTCTTTGATGTAGTTTCTGTGTTCAACTAGGCGCTGCAGCATGTCGGTGGTAATTGATACATGTTGGGTTTCGTCAATCACACCTTGCTGGAACAGTTTGTAGGCCATGTCGATAACTAAGTGGTAGCGAGATGTACCGTTACGCACGCCCATATCAAATGGTGTAGTGGTAGAGCCTTCTTCTTCATAACCCTTGATACGGAATCTGTGGCTACCTTTATAATCGAACACGAGTTTCTTAATCGTGTTTGGATAGCCGTGGTAATTGAATACCACACCTTTATCTTCTGTAAAGATGTCATCCATGCGCCAAGGTTTTTCCTGGAACTTGCGGCTACCTAAGCCGTTACTGTTAAGCTCAGTCACGCTAACAAAACGCACCTTAACGCGAGGCAGTAATTCGCGGATTAATACTAGCGACGCTAAACATTCCTGAGTGACATAGTCACCACAGCCAGCAAGTACCACGTCTGGGTTGTCATCTGATGCGAAATCCCAAACCATGATGCCGTCTTTAGTTTGCTTACGTGCTTCGTCGAGTGTCAGCCATTGTGGTAGATCTTTCTTACCCGCGACAATAATGTTGAGTTTATCTCTGTCGGCAAATGCGCGCTCGGTGTAAGTTAGTGTCGAGTTACCATCTGCCGGCAGGTACGCTGAGATAATATCCGGGTGTTTCTCTAACATCGCGCCCAAGAAAGAAGGGTTCTGATGTGAGTAGCCATTATGATCTTGACGCTCTAGCAAAGATGATAGCACCACGTTGCAAGATGGAACCGGTTTGCGGAAGTGCACGCCTTGGCTGGCATAGACATACTTACAGTACTGGTCAGCCATTGACGAAACCACTTGTGAGAATGCCTCGTAGGTTGGGAACATGGCATGACGCCCTGTTACCGTGTAGCCATGCAGCATGCCAAAAAGTAAGTTTTCAGATAACAGCTCAACAACACGACCATCGCGTGACATGTCTTTATCCCAGCTTTCAATTGGCCATTGCCAAGCGCGCGAGGTTTCTTCAAACACTGCTTGTAGCTGGTTTGAATAGGTCTCGTCTGGGCTGAAAATACGTAAATTACGTTGGTCACGGTTTAGTTTGAATGCATCTCGCATCCACTCACCCATCTTATACATAGATAAGCCACGTGTTCCGCGTGGTGTTTCTGGCCCATAGCTCAGTGCTTTCAAATCAGGCTGAGCTAATGCGCGCACCACTTCACCGCCATAGCTTAAGTGCTGACGACCACAACAAAGCTGTTTTGGTGGAATTAATGATTCGATATCAGCGTCGAACTGCAGGTTGCCGTTGTCATCTATATTGTAGAGCTCATCAAACTTGTAGCTTGCTAGCCAATCGTTGAGTGCTTGTAAGTGCGCTGGGTCTTTAGCACATTTATTGACGATAACCTGATGCGAGTCGCAGTTACCCTCAAGCTTTTCACCGTTAAATTCGGATGTACCGGTCCAGCCCTTAGCGGTGCGCATAAGAATGACAGGCCAGCGTGGTTTAACAATATCTTCGCCATTGCGAGCACGTGTTTGAATGTCATCGATCATTTGGTATGAAAGATCCATCGCTTGTGCCATTTGCTCATAGACATCTTGCTCTAGTTCATCATCGACGATGATTGGGTGGTAACCTAAACCTCTAAATTCAAGGTCAAGTTCCTCGTGGCTCATGCGCCCCATTCGAGTTGGGCCTGAAATCTTATATCCGTTGATGTGCACGATTGGCAATACGGCGCCGCTTGTTGCTGGGTCAACTAATCGGTTGGCATACCATGACGCCGCCAATGGGCCGGTTTCAGACTCACCGTCACCAACTAAACATGCGGCGATTAGATTTGGGTTATCAAGTACCGCGCCCCAGGCTACAGATAGCGAGTAACCGAGTTCACCACCCTCAAGAATTTGCCCTGGTGCTTCAGGGTTGGCGTGTGACGGGTAGCCATATGCCGCTGAGAACTTCTTACAAATATCTTCAATTCCCGATTCATCATAAGGAATTGTTTCTGGATAAAAGTGGCTAAGCGAACCTTCGATAAACAGGTTCGCTTGAACTGCGGGGAAGCCATGACCAGGACCTACTAGATAGAGGAAGTCGCGTTGATGTTTAACAATCAGACGGTTTACGTTGGCGTAGACAAAGTTGATCCCTGGGCAGGTTCCCCAGTGACCTAATAGTCTAGGCTTGATATCGCTGTGTTTAAGTGGACGCTTAAACAGTACGTTTTGCTTTAGGTAGATTTGTGACGTTGCGAGGAAGTTAGTTGCTCTAACTAGTTTCTTCAATGAAGTGATTTCTTGAGCAGTTGCCATAGTAGCCTCAATGCGAGTAGATGTATTAATTCTGTATTGAGAACACTGTATTCTTATTTGTCTGTTAATAAAGTGATCAGAGTCAATATTCTGCGGTTACATTTTTTTTACCTAGTTCGTTATTTGAGTTAAACATTAGTTAACTTGTTGAATAACATTGCAAGTTACTTGGTACGGTTCAGTTGGTGCTTGGTTAAGAAATTGCCGGATGTGATCAAGATCACTCTGCACAAATTTGTAATTGTGATAGTTTCTGGCGCCGATTAGGACATACGCGCATTTGTTAAGCAGAATTTTTATTAGGGTCTGTTCATCTTTGCTGATTAGAATTTGTTCGAATTAAAGCACTTTAATCGCTGAGCGAGCGATGACGTCTAGTTATCTACACCTCTGGCTTGTAACCACAGGGCTCGCAACAAAGTTTTCTTTGCTATGTCGTATGTGCTTTAAACGAACTCTTCAGGCAGCGCTTGTTGTCATTTCTGCAGCGTTAACGACTTATCATGTGGAACAACCAAACATCAAAGTCGTTGCCTTGTATTAACTTCCAACAAGCAGCTGCAAAAATAATCTTGAAAGATAAGCAGACCCTAGCAAGAAAATGTTAGTCTTAACGATTGTGACTAATTTAATAAGCACTAAACTATTTTGGTTTAAGCGTTGGATCATACCAATGTATGTTGGTTAATTGCGCTTGGTGAGTAAATTCACACCGACTAAAGCCCAAATAATTTAGTGCAGCGCATACGTAATAAATTCAAAAATAATAAAGATAGCTTGTCACAGCCTGTGCTTTATGGGTGTGAGTAAACTATTCGAAGGAATACGTTAATCATTATGTTGATGTTAGAAACAGCAGTAAATTTTTTGAACAGCTTGCTTTGGGGTGAGTTATTGGTTTATGGCCTAGTTGGTGGTGGTTTATATTTCACTATTCGTCTTGGCTTTATTCAGCTCCTTCATTTTGGACACGGCTTAAAAGTCCTTTCTATTAGTCGCCGTCCTGGTAAACACGGTTTATCTTCATTCCAGGTTTTTTGTACAAGTATGGCTGCTCGTGTGGGTGCGGGTAACATGGCCGGTGTAGCGGTAGCGATTGGAGCTGGTGGTCCTGGTGCAGTATTTTGGATGTGGGCTATTGCCGTGCTTGGTATGGCAACGGCAATGATCGAGTCAACGTTGGCTCAGGTATACAAGGTTAAAGATGGCGAAGGCCAGTATCGTGGTGGTCCAGCTTATTATATGGAGAAGGGCCTTGGTCAACGTTGGATGGGGTCATTATTCTCTGTCTTCTTGATTATTGCTTTCGGTCTAGTTTTTAATGCTGTTCAAGCAAACACCATTACAGGAGCAATGACCCAAGTATTTGAGTTTGAGCCACTTTATGTGGGTATTGTGATTGTCATTGCCAGTGCTTTTGTCATTACTGGTGGTCTGCGTAAAGTAGCTAAAGTCTCTGAGCTTATCGTGCCGTTCATGGCAATGATTTACATTGGTATTGCACTGGTTGTGGTGCTGATGAACATTGAGAAACTACCTGATGTATTTATGCTCATCATAAACAGTGCATTTGGCTGGCAAGAAGCGGCTGCTGGTGGTGTTGCTTATACTATCGCACAAGCTATGCAGTCAGGTATTGCACGTGGCTTATTCTCCAATGAAGCGGGTATGGGTAGCGCAGCAAACGTAGCGGCAAGTGCTTCGCCAAACCCAAATCACCCAGCGTCACAAGGTTATGTGCAAATGATGGGCGTGTTCTTTGACACTATCGTTATTTGTACGGCTACTGCTGCAATTATTTTACTGTCTGGTGATGTAGCGGGCAGCGACGATGGCATTGCTAAAACCATTACCGCGCTAACTAGTCATGTTGGTGATTGGGGCGGCGCATTCATTGCATTCGCAATTCTATTGTTCTGCTTTACTTCAATTATTGCTAACTATTCGTATGCAGAAACCAACGTTATGTTCCTGTCTGGTAATAGTAAAAAGGCACTGCCAGTATTTAGATTGCTAGTGCTTGGTATGGTGATGTTTGGTGCAGTCGCTAAGATTGGTTTAGTGTGGGATTTAGCTGACGTATCGATGGGACTGATGGCTGTGGTGAATATCGTTGCGCTGATCCTACTTTCTGGTCTTGCTATCCGCGTGATTAAAGATTACCGCGAACAAGTCTCTCAAGGCTTAGAGCCTAAGTTTGACGTGACTAAGTTCCCTGAGCTTCAAGAAGAAGGTCAAGACAACGTTTGGTCTAAGATTAACGCGCAGTCAAAACCTTGAGCCCGGCGTTAGTTATTTAAAATACTAGTTAAGCTAATCTAAAAAACCATGCATTGATTGCATGGTTTTTTTATGGAATTTCAGTATCATCTAACCATTATTCATAAACGGAGTTTCCCGCCATGTTGGTATTGGTTTCACCAGCTAAAACCTTGGATTACGACAATCCAGCTATTACTGAGGCCTACACTGAGCCTAAGTTATTGGAGCACAGTCAGGCGTTGATTAATGTGTGTAAACAGTTATCTCCTGCTGATATCGCATCATTGATGAAGGTCAGCGATAAAATTGCAGCCCTTAACGTGGCGCGCTTTGGTGACTGGCAACCTGAGTTTAATCTTACTAACGCTAAGCAAGCCGTGTTTGCTTTTCGTGGTGACGTATACACAGGCTTTGACGCTGATAGCCTGAGCGATGAGCAGCAGCAATCAGCGCAAAAGCACTTGCGTATTCTTTCTGGCTTATACGGACTGTTGAAACCGCTGGATTTGATGATGCCATACCGTTTAGAAATGGGGACAAAACTGGAAAACCCACGCGGTAAGAATTTATATGCGTTTTGGGGTGAGGTTATTACCGATGAAGTGAATCAGGCATTGGCTGAGCAAGGCGATGACATATTGGTTAATCTTGCTTCAAATGAGTATTTTAAAGCAGTTAAACCAAAGCTGGTGAAAGGGCAGATTGTCACGCCTGTATTTAAAGATTGTAAGAAAGGTCAGTACAAGGTTATTAGCTTTTTCGCTAAAAAAGCCCGCGGGTTAATGGCGCGCTATATTGTGGATAATCAGCTAACCGATATTGAGCAGTTAAAGCAATTTGATGTCGACGGATACTATTACTCAAGCGAGCAATCAACTGAGTTAGAGCCTGTTTTTCTGCGTGAAGAGCGTTAGTTTCAAACTTTTAACTCTGAGTGAATTAAAAACGCCTTGTGAAGACACAAGGCGTTTTTGTTTTAGGTCGAGACAAGGTAATTGAAGTTAACTAACCAGCTTTACCCCTTAGCTGCCCGAAAATTATTTATCCTTGGCCAGAATAGGGCGCAGATCTATTTCAGATTGTGCCATGGTGTAAGCAAACTGAGCGTATACGGCAACATTTTGTGCAAGTGCGCTTGGCACGATTTTGTCTAACGTGTCGTTAGGAGTGTGGTGGTAGTCAAAGTAATCGGTACCGTCCTGACGTAATGATGCCACTGGCACGCCATAGTTAGGTAGCATAGACACATCAGGGCCGCCATAGGCTTTATTGTTACCCATTTCTACACCGACGGTTTTCATTCCATGATGTTCTGCCAACACTTGCTCAAAGACCTGAGGGTTAACTTTGACATCGAGCTGGTAAATCTTGCCGGCACCAAAATCGGATTCAGCAGCGATATAGTGTTTAGCTAACTCTTGCTCATGAGCTTTTGCGTAAGCTTTGCCACCAATCAACCCAATCTCTTCTGCAGCGTATAACACTACGCGTACGGTTCGAGCTGGTTTTTTTGGTAAATCTTGGATTAGTTTGCCTGCGGCAGTCACAATAGCGACACCCGCTCCATCATCAATTGCACCTGTACCTTCATCCCATGAATCTAGATGAGCACCAATGAGTACAATCTCATCAGGTTTACTGCTACCAGTGACTTCGGCAATCACATTGTATGAAGTCGCTGTGCCCAAGTTTTTAGACGACATATCCAACGCTAACGTAATCTTGCTATCGCGCTTTAACATGGCATTGATTAGGTCAGCATCAGGGTTAGACATGGCGGCAGCAGGAATCTTTGCAACGCCTTGTTGGTAGCGCATCACACCTGTATGTGCCATACGGTCACTGTCGGTACCGATTGAGCGGATCACAATGGCAACAGCGCCTTTTTTAGCAGCCGCCACTGCGCCTTTTGAACGTCCACCCACTGTCATGCCATAGCCCTTACCATTGCGGTGGCGCTCTGTCTTGTGGTCGATGAAGACGATTTTATCTTTAACTAAACTAGGGTCGGCAGCCTCAAGTGCAGCTAGGCTATCAAAACGAACGATTTGAGCTTCAATACCACCTTTTGGTGTGGCAACACTACCACCTAAAGCAGTAATAACTAAAGGTTGAGCAAATGGGGCTGTAATACTGGCGTTAGCATAGCCGCGCTCCCAAACAGGGACTTGCACCGCTTCTTTATAGACTTTGTCAAAACCTAGGCTATTAAGTTTATTCATCGCCCATTCTACTGCAATAAGGTCTTTGTCTGTGCCAGCTAAACGCGGGCCTACCTCTACGGTAAGTGATTCAACAAGATCATACGCTAAATTAGAATTTAGTGCTTTTTGAGCCAATTCTTGATTAACAAGCGCATTTTGCGATGTTTGGTTTGTTATTTGGCTGCTAGATGTATTGTCAGAAGTGTTACTAGGGTGTTGGCAGCCAACCGTAAGGCCTAAAAAGAGCACTGATAGGACTACAAAAGCATTGTGTTTCATGATTTTCCTTTCATTTTATTATCTAAGTCTCACTTTTTTTTACAATCTAACAAAAAGTGTGCTTCATGTCCCGACTCTATTTTTAAGGTAACGCTATATTAGGCTTGGGTTAGTTGAGGAGATAGAAGAAAGTCATGAACATAGAAAAAATGCAGCAGCAAGCAGATTCTGCCGTCGTGTTGTTAAAAGCATTAGCCAACGAGCGCAGACTGTTTATTTTGTGTCATTTATTGAACGAAGGGGAAATGTGTGTAGGTGAGATGAACAAGAAACTGGGTTTAAGCCAGTCAGCTTTGTCTCAACATTTAGCGTGGTTAAGAAAAGACGATCTCGTTTGTACTCGTAAAGAAGCGCAAACGGTTTTTTATTCCCTGAAAAGTTCCGAGGTTCGCGAGTTAATCCAAGTTTTGGATAACATGTACTGCCATTAGTATTATAAAGGAATCGTTTTTTTAAGCTAATTAACCCGCTATTAGCGCCTTGATACCTGTGGATCAGCCACAGCATATTGAGGCGTTTTTTTATGGTTGGGATATTAGCCCTATTCGTATTATTGCTTAAAACTGCTGTTGAGCAAGGTATAGGGCAAAAAACAGGCAAAAAAAAACCGACTATAAAGTCGGTTTTTTGCATTTATCAACAAAAATTAAGCAAGAGCTTTGATTTTTGCATTTAGACGCGCTTTTTGACGAGCAGCTTTATTCTTGTGAATAAGGCCTTTAGTCGCCATACGGTCAACAATTGGTTGTGCAACTGCGAACGCTTCGGTAGCCGCTTTGTGGTCACCGCTTTGGATAGCAGCGATAACTTTTTTAACGTAAGTACGTAACATAGAGCGACGGCTTGCGTTATGCTGACGACGCTTTTCAGATTGAAGCGCGCGCTTCTTTGCAGACTTGCTATTAGCCAAGGTGCAACTCCTAAAAACTGGATTTGATACTTTTAAAGGCCGAGGAATATGCCTGCTTTTAACCATTTTGTCAATGGTTATGTTGGAATAATCGTCATATCAACAAATTATTCACTCGAGCATGCTTATCTTCAACCCAACTCGTGTAAAATGTGGCGCAATTCTACCAGCTCTTGCGCTCGCGGGACAGGGTTGGAAAGCAATATTTGTCATAAATTCGATTATTTTTTGAAGCATTCGCATCATGGTGGAGGCCAATTGAGCAAAAAATTGTTTAAATCAGGGATGATAGTCAGTTCGATGACGCTGATTTCTCGGGTTCTTGGCTTGATCCGAGATGTTGTTATTGCCAACTTAATGGGAGCGGGCAGTCAAGCTGACGTATTTATTTTTGCCAATAAAATCCCTAATTTTCTGCGCAGATTGTTTGCTGAGGGCGCATTTGCGCAAGCATTTGTGCCAGTTTTAACCGAGTATCAAGAGAAACACACGGCAGAAGAAACCCGTGAGTTGCTCAGTAAAGTGGCGGGGACATTAGGGCTACTTGTTTCTATTGTGACTTTATTTGGTGTTATTGGATCGCCAATTTTGGCCGCATTATTTGGCGGTGGTTGGTTTATGGAGTGGCTTAATGATGGGCCTGAAGCCGACAAGTACCTGCAAGCGCAGTTGATGCTAAAAATCACTTTTCCCTACCTCTGGTTTATTACGTTTACCGCGCTGGCTGGCAGTATCTTAAATACCCGTGGTCGTTTTGCTGTTAGTGCTTTTACTCCTGTCTTCTTGAATATTTCAATTATTGCATTTGCCATATCGTACGCCCCTACGCTGCAGAGCCCTGAAATTGGCCTCGCCTGGGGTGTTTTTGTGGGTGGTTTAGTGCAGTTTTTGTTTCAGATTCCTTTCCTGGCGCGTGAAAAAGCACTAGTAAAGCCAAGTTGGGGCTGGAATCATCCTGGTGTTGTAAAAATTAAGACCTTAATGATCCCCGCGCTATTTGGCGTGTCGGTGTCGCAAATAAACTTATTACTCGATACTTTCATCGCCAGCTTTTTAATGTCTAGTTCGATCAGTTGGTTGTATTATTCAGACCGTTTACTTGAGTTTCCGCTGGGATTATTTGGTATTGCAATTGCCACGGTTATCTTGCCTGCGTTGTCTAAAAAACACGTAAATGCGGAAGGGGAAGCGTTTAAGCAAACGATGGATTGGGGCATTAAAGCTATTCTATTGTTGGGTGCTCCTGCGATGATGGGACTCATTGTGTTAGCTCAGCCCATGCTAATGGTGCTATTTATGCGCGGCGCGTTTACCGTTGAAGACACTCAAATGGCGTCTTACAGCCTAATGGCTTATGGCACCGGCTTATTGAGCTTTATGATGATCAAGGTATTGGCTCCTGGTTACTATTCGCGTCAAGACACCAAAACGCCGGTGCGCTATGGCATTATCGCCATGATTAGTAATATGGGCTTTAACCTTATTTTTGCCATTCCGTTTGGCTATGTTGGCTTGGCGATCGCGACATCGTTATCAGCGTTACTAAATGCTGCCATGCTTTATCGAGGTTTACATAAACTCGGTGTGTACCAAATTAACGCCTCTACATTAAAGTTTGCGCTTCAGGTTATGAGTGCAACAGCAGTAATGGTTGCAGTTATTGTTTACTATTTACCTAGCGAGCTACAGTGGCTTGATTGGGCATTTTCCCAACGGGCGTTGACTCTTGGCGCACTTATTATTGGTGGTGCGACTGTATACTTATTAAGCTTAGTCGCTTTTGGGGTAAGAATTAGGCACCTTAAGCAGGCGGTTTAATGTGCTTGTGCCTTTATGTATGGCTCGGTTTGGGTATATAATCTGCCGATTTGAAATAATTAGAATCTAGGTGTAATGGAATTAATTCGCGGCATACACAATATTTCACCATCACATCATGGTTGTGTGCTTACCATAGGTAACTTCGACGGAGTGCACCGTGGCCACGCCCAAGTGATTAAAAATTTGGTGGAAAAAGCCCAACATTTTCAATTGCCCGCGATGCTAATGACATTCGAGCCACAGCCTCGAGAGTTGTTCTTAGGTGACAAAGCGCCTGCTCGATTAAGCTTGTTGCGCGACAAAATTAGTTTGCTTGATGAATTAGGTATTGAGCGCCTAATTTGTGTGAATTTCACGCCATCGTTTGCCCAGCAGCCTGCCGATCAATTTATCGAAGATTTATTGGTAAAAAAGCTTGGAGTGAAATACCTAGTCGTCGGCGATGACTTTTGTTTTGGCAAAGGCCGCGAAGGCAACTTTGAAATGTTAGTACATGCCGGGGCCAAGTTCGGTTTTACCGTGGTGAGTACACAAAGCTTTTTAGTTGGTTCGCAGCGTGTTAGTTCAACGGCGGTGCGAGAGCAATTAGCATTAGGAAACCTTGAGCAAGCAAGGCGTTTGCTAGGTCATCCTTATATGTTAAGTGGTCGCGTGGCCCACGGGCAAAAGATTGGCCGCACCATAGGTTTTCCGACTGCTAACGTTGCGTTAAAAAGGCAAGTTGTGCCTGTTCGCGGCGTGTATGCGGTAAAGCTACGCTGGCAAGATAGCGATGAATATGAAGGTGTAGCGAATGTTGGCTACCGCCCGACAGTGCAAGGGCAGAAATGCCAATTAGAGGTTCATCTTTTTGACTTTGAAGGTGACCTTTATGGCAAGCGAGTTGAAGTTGAGTTGGTGGCGAAAATTCGCGACGAGCAACCATTTAGCTCGCTTGATGCGCTAAAAAAACAGATTTTGAATGATGCAAATGAAGCGCGCGCTTTGTTTGGCAATGATGCAAGTTGATAAATTCAGCTTTAAATTAACGGTATAGGATCAATGAGCGACTATAAACCTACTCTAAACTTGCCGGAAACAGAGTTTCCGATGCGTGGTAATTTGGCTAATCGTGAGCCAAAAATGCTAAATCGCTGGACTGAAGATGGTCTTTATCAAAAGATCCGTGACAGCCGCAGTGGTCGTGACCCGTTTATTCTTCACGACGGCCCACCTTATGCTAACGGTAGCATTCATATTGGTCACTCTGTTAATAAGATCCTTAAAGACATTATTGTTAAAGCTAAGACGATGTCTGGCTTTGATGCGCCTTATATTCCAGGCTGGGACTGCCATGGTCTACCAATTGAGCTTAAAGTTGAGCAAAAGGTTGGTAAGCCAGGTCACAAAATCTCTGCTGCTGAGTTTAGAGAAGAGTGTCGTAAGTACGCTAAGACGCAAGTTGAAGGTCAACGCGATGACTTCGTGCGTTTAGGTGTGTTAGCCGACTGGAACAAGCCTTACCTCACCATGGATTATGCAACTGAAGCCAACATTGTACGCTCACTTGCTAAGGTAATTGATAGTGGTCACCTACATAAAGGTGTAAAACCAGTTCACTGGTGTACTGACTGTGGCTCTGCGCTTGCTGAAGCTGAAGTTGAATATGAAGATAAAACCTCTCCAGCGATTGATGTTGCCTTTAATGCCGTAGAGCCACAAGCTGTTGCAGCTAAGTTTGGCGCTGAGGTGACTGGCGATATCGCTATGGTTATCTGGACCACAACTCCGTGGACTTTGCCTGCTAACCGCGCACTATCAATCAGCCCTGATTTAGATTACACCCTGGTTGAGTTTACTAAAGAAGATGAAACTAAAACGCTTATTCTAGCGCAAGTACTAGTTGAGTCTTGTCTAGAGCGTTTTGGCGCTGAGTCGCATAAAGTGCTGGGTGAAGTGAAAGGCGCTGAGCTTGAGCTAATGCGCTTTAACCATCCGTTTTATAGCTTTGACGTGCCAGCTATTTTGGGCGATCACGTAACAACAGATGCAGGTACTGGTGTGGTTCACACAGCGCCTGGTCACGGTCAAGATGACTTTGTGGTTGGCCAAAAGTACAACCTTGAAGTGGCAAACCCAGTTGGTGACAACGGTGTGTATAAGCCTGACACGGAGATCTTCGCAGGTCAGCACGTATTTAAAGCTAACAAAGCGATTGTAGAGCTGTTAGCTGAAAAAGGCGTATTGCTGCACCATGAAAACTATCGCCACAGCTACCCACATTGCTGGCGCCATAAAACACCGATTATCTTCCGCGCAACACCGCAATGGTTCATTTCTATGGACAACAATGGTTTGCGTAGCAATGCCTTATCTGAAATCGAAAAAACGCAATGGTTACCAGATTGGGGTCAAAGCCGTATTGAGAAGATGGTTGAGAATCGCCCGGACTGGTGTATCTCACGTCAGCGTACTTGGGGTGTACCGATCACCTTGTTTGTTCATCGCGAAACCGAAGAGTTACATCCTGATAGCGTCTCGCTAATGGAACGTGTTGCGCACCGTATTGAGCAGCAAGGCATTCAAGCTTGGTGGGATTTAGACGCCTCGGAATTATTAGGTGATGAAGCTGAGCAGTACCGTAAAGTGACTGACACATTAGATGTATGGTACGACTCTGGTTCGACGTTCTCATCAGTAGTTGATTCGCGTCCTGAATTTAATGGTCACGGCGTTGATTTATATCTTGAAGGTAGCGACCAACATCGCGGTTGGTTTATGTCATCATTGATGATCTCAACTGCAATGAATGGCAAAGCACCATACAAGCAAGTGCTAACTCACGGCTTTACTGTAGACGGTAAGGGCAGAAAGATGTCTAAGTCTATTGGTAACGTGATCACGCCGTTACAAGTGACTAATAAATTAGGTGCCGACATCCTACGTCTATGGGTTGCTGCGACTGATTACAGCGGTGAAATGACGGTATCTGATGAAATTCTAAACCGTAGTGCTGATGCTTATCGTCGTATTCGTAACACGGCACGTTTCTTATTGGCTAACTTGAATGGCTTTAACCCTGAAACTGATATGGTTGCGCCGCAAGATATGGTGGCACTGGATCGCTGGGTTGTGCGCCGCGCTGCTGCGCTGCAAGAAGAAATTATTGCTGCCTACGATCAGTACAATTTCCATCAAGTGACGCAAAAGTTAATGCAGTTCTGCTCGGTTGAGCTAGGTTCATTCTACCTAGACATCATTAAAGACCGTCAGTACACAGCTAAAGCAGAAGGTCATGCTCGTCGTAGTTGTCAATCTGCGCTGTACCACATTGCCGAGGCTATGGTGCGCTGGATGACGCCAATCTTGAGCTTCACAGCTGATGAAGTGTGGCAGTTACTTCCAGGTGAGCGCGGTGAGTATGTGTTTACTGAAGAATGGTACCAAGGTTTAGAGTCGGTCACTGTTGAAAACGATTTAAGTGACGAATATTGGCAGCAACTACTGACTGTACGTACTGAAGTAAACAAGGTGATTGAGCAAGCTCGTCGTGATAAGCGCATTGGTGGTTCACTCGAAGCTAACGTAACGCTTTACGCTGATGCTGAGTTAAAACAAGCGTTAGCTAAAGTGGGCGACGAGTTGCGTTTTGTATTGCTAACTTCAGGCGTGACGGTGGTTGACTTAGACCAAGCTGGTGCAGACGCAGTTGAAACTGAGTTAGCAAACCTTAAGCTTGCTGTGGCCAAGAGCGAAGCACACAAATGTGAACGCTGCTGGCATTACCGCGATGAAGTCGGTTCAATCGAAGCGCATCCAACACTATGTCAACGCTGTGTAACCAATATCGAAGGTGACGGCGAGAAGCGTGACTTTGCATAAGGACTAACAATGCCTCTTAAGTTAATGGAAAGTGGCATTCGTTGGTACTGGGTAGCTGTATTAGCCTTTGTGGCTGATCAGCTATCAAAGCAATGGGTGTTAGCAAATTTCGAGCTGTACGAGCGTGTACAGCTTCTACCTTTTTTTAACTTTACCTACGTACAAAATCCAGGTGCAGCATTTAGCTTTTTAAGTGAAGCGGGTGGCTGGCAGCGTTGGTTTTTTGCCATTATCGCGATTGGTTTTAGCGTGGTATTGACTTACTGGCTGCGTAAGCAACCAGCCAGTATGTGGCGCGCTAATTTGGCATACACCCTTATTATTGGTGGCGCCTTAGGTAATTTAGTTGATCGCTTGATGCATGGTTTTGTGGTCGACTTCTTAGATTTTTACTGGAATACCAGTCATTTCCCTGCATTTAATATTGCGGACTCTGCTATTTTCGTTGGTGCAGTACTCATCATCTGGGAATCATTCAGCGCTGAAAATCAAGACTCCGGTAACGAAAAAGCCAAAAAAAGCTAGCCGAGTAAAATAGCTAAACAACAAGAATAACAAGTGAGTGATAGTATGTCTGAAGTCTCTGCCATTGTTTGTCATATGAATATCAAGCTAGAAGACGGCTCGACCGCTGATAGCACTCAGGCTTCAGGTAAGCCAGCTAAGTTAAACTTAGGCGATCAGAGTTTGAGCCCAGCTTTTGAAGCCCAGATTAAAGCGCTAAAAGCAGGAGACAAGCATACCTTTACGCTTGAGCCTATTGATGCCTTTGGTGAGTCGAACCCGGATGCTATTCATCACTTAGACCGTAGCCGTTTCCCTGCCGATATGAAACTGGAAGAGGGCGTGATTGTCAGTTTCGCAGGGCCTGGCGGCAGCGAAATTCCGGGTATCGTTAGAAACCTTGCTGGTGACTCGGTGACAGTTGACTTAAATCATCCGCTAGCGGGTCACAAGGTAACTTTTGAGCTTGACGTGGTTGAAGTATTAACCCAATAGGAATTGAACCAAGACGACTAGCGGTAAGCTAGTAGGACTAACCATATGTTAAAAGTAGATCCAACTTCTCCAGAGTTAAATATCTTATTGGCTAACCCACGTGGTTTTTGCGCTGGTGTTGATCGCGCCATTAGCATCGTTGAGCGTGCACTCGAGTTATTTGAACCGCCAATCTATGTACGTCACGAGGTGGTGCACAACCGTTATGTGGTTGAAAACTTAAAGCAACGTGGTGCAATTTTCGTTGATGAACTGCACCAGGTACCAGATGACTGCATTGTTATTTTCAGTGCCCATGGTGTGTCTCAAGCCGTACGTAAGGAAGCAAAAGATCGCGGCTTAAAGGTATTTGATGCAACCTGCCCATTAGTGACTAAAGTACATTTACAAGTCACTCGAGCCAGCCGTAAGGGCATTGAGTGCATTTTGATTGGTCACGAAGGTCACCCAGAAGTCGAAGGTACCATGGGTCAATATGACAATAAAAATGGTGGCGTGTACTTAGTAGAGTCTCCTGAAGATGTGGCTGCATTAAAAGTTAACGACCCTGATAACCTATGCTTTGTGACTCAAACTACACTGTCAGTGGATGACACCCTTGATATCATTGCTGCACTGCAACAGAAGTTCCCAAGTATTGAAGGCCCGCGCAAAGATGATATTTGCTACGCGACGCAAAACCGTCAAGATGCGGTACGTAACATGTCGAGCGATGTTGACTTAATGGTCGTAGTTGGCTCAAAGAACAGTTCGAACTCAAACCGTTTACGTGAACTCGCTGAAAAGCAAAATGTACAAGCTTATCTAGTCGATAACGCTGATGATGTTGATGTGAATTGGTTTAATGATGTTAAGCGCGTTGCCGTTACCGCTGGTGCCTCTGCTCCTGAAGTGTTGGTTCAACAGGTAGTGGAAGCCATTGCTAAACTCGCCCCAAGTGCAGTCACTGAAGTTGAGGGTCGTAAAGAGGATACAGTATTCGCCGTACCTGCAGAGCTAAGATAAACAACAGCTTATATAGCTCCCACCTTTTCATCGATGTTGTGAGCGAGAGAAAACGCTGTGCTGTATCCCTGAAAACCTAAAGCCTAGCTTTAGGTTTTTGTTTATCTGACGATATAAACTTAATAGATATAGGTGTAATAACACTTGTGTAGTCAGTCTTTCGATTGAATATATCAAATATGTTTAATATACAATTTTGATACTAGATGAGATTAGCCAGTTCGGTTATGATGGTTAATTAATCGTAATTAGCTAAGTTTAAGATTTATAAAGGTAAACGTCGATTAGCAAGGTCAAAAAACTGACAAATTATGGAGGATTGACGTTGAGGTCAGTTAAGCAAAAAGGTTTCTCGTTGATTGAAGTAATGGTTTCCCTGGTCATTCTGGTGATTGGGTTAATTGGTATTTTTAATCTTCATATTGTCTCCAAGCAAGGTAGTTTTGAGTCGTTCCAACAGACTCAGGCGTCTTATTATGCCAATGACATTATTAACCGCATGCGCTTAAACGTGGCTGAATTGGCGAACTACGGTAGTGCTTCAGGTACTAGCTACACAGGGCAGTCATTAGTGACTCCGGGAAAAATGTGCGACGAAGGTGCAGTGTGTACTGCGATTGAAATGCGCGAATGGGATCTATTTGACTGGCAAAAACTATTTATTGGTGATGCAGAAATGTCGGGCGGCTCAGGAGTTGGTGGTTTACCTGACCCAACCGCTTGCGTATACGTAGAGGGTAATAATGTAACCGTAGTGATGACCTGGGCAAGCGTACGTAAATTTAACTCAAGTCAGCAGGGGCAAACTGACTACGTGAAAAACTGTGGTGGTTCGAATAACAAGAAACGAACCTATGAAATTCAAACGGCAATCTTTTAGGCAATGACTATGACAAAGTTAATACATCAACGAGGCATGTCATTAGTAGAGTTAATGGTCGCGATGGTCATCAGCTTATTTTTGTCTGCCGGCCTATTTACCATGTTTAACATGTCATCGTCTAATGTGACTACGACAAGTCAGTTTAATCAACTTCAAGAAAATGGCCGTATCGCGCTGACATTGATGGAACGTGATATCAACCAATTGGGCTTTTTCGGCGATCTAACTGGCACAGAGATGATCCTCAATACCAATACTACCAACAGTGCCACTGCGGTAACTTCTGATTGTGTAGGTGGCGGCGTCAACAATGAGACCTTTCCTGAAAATGTTCCTGCTCACTTTCGCAGACTTTGGGGCTTTGAGTATAAAACTACGGTCGAGATAAACTGTAACTCTGCGTTAACGCCGGATAAAGGCACAGACATTATTCAAGTTAAGCGCTTGATGGGACCATCACTCGCTGCTGCTGATTTAGAATCAAACCGATATTACGCTTCGGTGACTTCCAACGAAATTGAATTTTTTAATGGTAGCGCCACGCCTCCTACCAAACTAAATAGCCGTTTGTGGGAGTATCAGCATCATGTTTATTTTGTTGAAACTGACAATAATATCCCTGTGCTTAAACGCCGCAGCTTAAACATCTCGAATGGTATGAGCAATGAAGAACAGTTAGTTGAGGGTATCGAAAATTTACGCTTTATGTATGGTTTTGATAATGATGGTGATTCAACACCGGATGTGTTTTTACCTGCTGAAGATGTATCCACGTTTATGTGGGACAACCAGGGTTTTCAACGCTTAGTCGCCGTAAAAATATTCGTGTTAGTGAGATCAGTTCAACCAGACCGCACATATAGTAATGATGTTACTTATACTTTAGGTGACAAAGAGATCAGTGGTGCTTCAAGTGCTAATAGCTCAGACCCAAATTATGAGCACTATCGTCGACGTGTGATGTCGACCACGGTGGTACTAGAAAACCCCGTATTAATAAGAACCTAAACAAAATAAGGGTCTGCAAATGAAGAATTTGAGTTCAATAAGGCATCAGCAAGGATTAGTGTTGTTTTTCTCGCTTATTGTGCTGATTTTAATGACGATTATAGGGGTTGCACTTGCTGTCAACTCTTCTCAGTCGCTGCGAATGGCTGGTGCCCGGCGGTGACAGGGTGGCGGCAACAATGCAAGCGCAGGGTGGCTTGAGTACTGTGATTGATAAAAGTGACTTTTATCAGTTCAGTACCACAAATACAGCAGTGCAGAACGTGAGCGAGATGGACGGCTCGCAGACAATTTCATTAATGCCTTTAAACGACCCAGGTATTGAGGTGAGTTGTCAACGCAGTGAGAAGGCAAGCGCTGCAAACTTAATTGGCTGTCGAAGGATCGAGGTCAGCAGCACGGTCGAATTTGGCCGAGGTGGTTATGGTGAGCTCACCGTAACATCAGGTATTGAGCAAGAAGTGCTCAAAGGGAGTTAGGATATGTTATTTAAACATTCGTTTTTTGCCGCGACCTTTTTGGCTATTGGTAGCGCTGCAACCTCTATGGCACCAGCTCTAGCTGATGATACTGAGTTGTACGTATTGGAGTCTTCAATTCGTAGTAACGATAACCCGCAAGTACTTATTGTCCTCGATACCTCAGGAAGTATGGGCGATAACAAGTTTACAGCACCCACATTCCATGACCAGCCGAGCATTAGCTCATCGACCAAAATCTACTTTTCTCACGATGCGAAAGAAGTTCCTGAAGCGACTAGTACTCAGTTCTTTACCTATGCAAAAAATGGTTGCCATGTATCCAAAGAATTTCTAAAAGACTACGGTACTTATACTGGTTACTTCCGACACTACTTTAATTCTAAATGGTCCAAGTTGCCGCTTTATGACGGTTCACATATCTCAGTGTTAGATTGTTATGAAGACATTGCCGAACAAGAGACCCGTAACGGTTCTGGGCAGCCTACTGGTTACCCAGTTGATGACCTTAGTTCACCTTATAACAACGATATCGAGAAAGCTAAACTTACCGAGTTTGGTTTAGGTGATCCTGTATACCTTTATACTAAAGAGTATATTGATTGGTATCATAAAGATAACAAGCCAAATGGTTGGCCTAATGGTAGTTCTTATACTCGTATGGATGTTGCAAAGCGGGTATTGGAAGAAATCGTAGTTAACACCCCTGGTGTTGACTTTGGCTTAGCAATTTTCAATAAAAACTCTAACAATAGTCAGGATGGTGGTCGCATCATTCAAGGTTTCCGTCCTGACAGTATTGCCAACAAAAATGCCACCATTGATATCATTAAAAACTCTTATTCGATCAATGGCAACTACACGCCCCTTTGTGAAACCTTATATGAAGCCTATAGTTACTTGTTTGGTAAGCCAGTTAAGTTTGCCCATGAAACTAGTGGTTCGACTTCAAACCCAACTTATGATTCTTCGATTGAGTCAAATGGCGTGTATAAAAACCCTTTCGAAAATAAGCTCTGTCAGTCAAAAGCGTCCATCATTTACGTAACTGATGGTATTCCTAATAATGATCACAATGCTGATGCTGATATTAAAAAACTTCCAGGTGTTGATTTATCTATCGGTGTAGATGTTGTTTGGAGTGGCAAGACAACTACTAATTTAATGCCTTCAGTTGCGAAATGGATGTACACCAATGACGTCAATAGTAATATTCCTGGTGTTCAATCAGTAACTACCCATACCATTGGTTTTAGTTCTGGTGCCGCGAACGCCGCGCCAATACTTAAAGCAACAGCTGAAAATGCCGGTGGTAAGTATTACCCAGCTAATTCTGCACAAGAGCTTAAAGCATCTCTACTCAATGTGCTTGCTGAGATTAATAGCCAGGATGCTAGCTTCACTTCACCATCTGTAGTGCTTGATAAAACTCAAACAGGTGATGCCGCTTATTTCGCTATGTTCCTTCCAGATAAAGGACCTCGTTGGTCGGGTAACTTGAAGAAATTTAAAGTGCAATCTGACGGCAATGTGGTCGACAAAAATGACAACGATGCTATCGACTCTACTGGCAGCATCGCAAAAGATGCGTGTCCGCTTTGGACAACGGACTGTAGCGGCAGCGATTACGCTGGTTATAACGTAGAAGATGGCGGTGTTGCTGCTGTAATGCGCAGTACTTACAGAACCAGCGTATCTAGTCGTAAAGTTCTTATCAATAAGGGTAATTCGGGTGATCTTGTTACCTTTAATAAGACCAATATTAAGTTAAATTCAGCGCTGAACACTGACACTAAGCTTGCAGATTATATGGGCGTAACGAAAGACGATATTGATTCGACTCTGGATTGGGCTCGCGGTGTTAACGTTGACGATGAAGTATACAGCGATGAAGCTGGTGCTTCAGCGCCGTATCTACGCCAAGATATTATTGGTGACCCTCTCCATTCACGCCCACTGGTGATTAACTATGGCACCGAAGCGTCGCCTAATATTCGTATTCTCATGGGTACCAATCATGGCTTTATGCACATGTTTAAAGATACCGAGAAAGATGGTAATGGCAGTGTTGAGGAGTCATGGGCATTCATGCCTCTCGAGTTACTGCCAAATGTAAAAGGTTTGCGTGATAACCCACAAACTGGTGTGCATTCTATTTATGGACTAGACAGTTCCCCAGTTGCTTATATTGAGCGTAATAACAGCGGTACAGTGAAAAAAGCTTGGGTCTTCTTTGGTATGCGCCGTGGTGGTACCTCATACTATGCACTGAATGTTACAGATCCTGACGCTCCTAAGCTCAAATGGGTCAAAAGCGTAAGCAATTACTCTACTATGGGTGAAAGTTGGTCCGAGCCTGTCATCACTAAAGTGGCTGGGTGGCCTGCTGGTGCTACAACGGCTGGTGATGCAAAGCCTGTGCTAATTGTTGGTTCAGGATATAACCCGACCACAAAAGACGGTGCTTCAGTAGGCTCAAATGATACCACGGGAGCCGGGGTTTATATCCTAGATGCTAATTCTGGATCTAAGGTACACATGTTTGGCCAGTCATCCACTGGTGCTGATACTGTAATGCCCGGTCTAGTTGACAGTGTTCCAAATAAGGTTGCTGTATTAGACAGTGATAACAACCAACTGACAGACAGAATCTATGTGACCGATACTGGTGCAAATGTTTGGCGTTTGGATTTACCTGGGTTACCGACTGATACTAGTAACCCTTGGTCCGCTTTCAAATTTGCAAGTATGGGCGGGAATACCACATCGTCAGATAGACGTTTCTTTGCGGAACCTGTTATCGCGCAAACAGCATTTAGTAATGTTGCTGAGCATACGTATACAGATACTCAGGGCGTAGAGCATGTGACGACTCAACATCAGAGTATTCCGTATGACGCTATAGCTATTGGTACCGGTCATCGACCTCATCCATTGAATAAGACTCGTCAAGACAAGTTCTTCTTGTTCCAGGACCGGAACATTGTGTCTAAGTCTTTTAGTAGCGCTGCGGGTAATGATACGCCTGATACTCTTACAATCAGCGATTTATATGACGTAACAGCTACGCCTCCAGCGAGTGAGAGTGAATTAATTACTTTTGGCACTAAACGAGGTTGGTATTATAGTTTTGCCGATGCGGGTGAGAAGTCGCTATCCGCTGCGACTATTGTTCAAGGGCGGGTGTTCTTTACATCTTATGTGCCAGAAACAGGCGCAACTGACAACTCTTGTTTAGTTCCAGGGCAGGGTAGACTATATGGCTTTGACTTGCATAAAGGTGTTCGAGCATACAGCCATTCTAAGGACTACTTTGATATAGGTGAACAAGTGCCGGATACGCCAACATTGATTATTCCAAAGAATGGTTCCAGCGACAGCTATATGTACCTTATTGGTATTGGTGATGCCGCCAACCAAATGGATAAGGAAGATGCGTTACTTGATGATGGTTGTCCTCCCGGTGACGACGCTTGTGTTGGTGGCGGCCTTGGGGTTAACCAAATTTACTACCACTTGAACGAGAACTAGAAATGACAATTAAGTCACATAATCAACACGGTTTTACTCTTATTGAGGCCATGATAACTGTAGTTATTATTGGTATTTTGGCCTCAATTGCTTACCCTTCGTATACTCAGTTTGTTGCTAAAGGGGCTCGTTCTGATGCACTTGCTGCTCTGATGAATGCATCCAACAGGCAGGAACAGTATTATTTAGACCACAAAACGTACACTAATAATATGCGACGTTTAGGTTTGAATGCTCCTACTAACAATAAGACCCATGAGGTTGAAAACGGTTTGTATGAGGTAAAGGCAACAACCGCAAATAGCAGCCGCTTTGTACTGGTTGCTGCAGCTATCGGTGTGCAAAAGACTAGAGATGATGCATGTAAAGAGATACAACTTGATTCTGACGGTGTTAAATCACCAGCGGCTTGTTGGGCAAACTAGATTAAATACTAAAAGTTAGACGTATTAACACCAATATAAAATGGGCCTTGCTAATTACCTAGCAAGGCCCATTTTAGTGTTGGTTTTAAAATTGTAAATTGCGGTTTCAAGTTTCTATCGTTATCCACTTAGCTGGTTGTAACGCCTTTAACTGCAATTAACCGTAGTCGTTGCCGAGCTAATCTTACCTGAAACACTAACAACGATACCTTTAGAATATTCGCTGGTTTTACTCTCTGGACAATAGTTAATGGTAATTTGCGATGTACCATTAAGCATGCCATCAGCATTAAATGAGATTGGTGAGCTAGTCGATACTTTAATGAAGTCTTTATCGTTAAATCCATCTAGCACGCGAAGAGCATCTGTATTTGCATCTTTAGTCCCGTTTGAGGCAGAGTCTAAAATAACGTTATAGCCATCAATCCAATCGCCAGTGCAACCACCACCCGTACCTGGGCAAATACTCACATTGCGGCTGAAACTAACCGCCTGGCTGCGGCCAAACATAATCGCAGACTCGATACCACTAATTGCTGATTTGGCGCGTGTGCCATAGTACAAATTAGTCAGAGAAGGCACTGCCACTGCTATTAAGATACCAGCGACGATAAGTGTTACCATCAACTCTACAACAGTGAATCCATTTTGCCGTTTCATGTGATTTTCCTTTTTCTTATATATGAATAAGTATAAAGGAAAATCAGCGTCAATACAGTATTGCGATGAACTTGCCAGAGCTGAGAATTAACTCTTACATTCAATTTTCTTAGCTGTAGAAAATCTCACTCTGCCAGCTTGATTGACGATCACAGCCCTAGAGTGGGGACTAGTGTTAGTATCTGGGCAATATCTAAAAGTGCCATTGGTGCCAGATGCAAAGCCGTCGATTTTAAAACGGATGGCTTTGCGGTTGTAATAGGCAATATCTTGCGTGGGAAAAGCCTCGAAAACCTTGATAATTTTGTCATCCCCATCTAACTGATTTCTCGTTCCTGAGTCAAAAAAAGCGGTCATGCCTAATTGCCAGTTATTGTCACAGCGATTATTTTCTAGATGGCAAATCGTCACGGGTTTGCCATAAGTGAGGGCATGATTACGGCCTAATTGAATAAAGCTCTGAACTTTACTTACATGGGTTTGGCTGCGGATTTTTTGCTTTAAAGCCAAAAAGCTTGGTAGTGCTGTGAGGGTAAGTGAGCTAGCAATAACTAAAGTCGTCATTAGCTCAATTAGGCTAAAGCCCTGAGTGCGCGTATGCATATGTTTCATCCTTGAATGTTGTGCTTAATAAAAGCGCCCGCCAAATCCTGTGGCAGGAGTGAGAGTATAGTCGAGTTTTTTTGTTTGTGCCTTGCTATTTGAAATGATTGAGTAAATTGGCGCTTATGCAGTAGACTATTGCAATATTCGTCCTTTGAATCCAAGCTAACGGTATTCAAAAGGAGCATTCGCGTAATTTAAGGAGTGAGTAAATGAAAAAGGTCGAAGCGATCATTAAACCGTTTAAATTAGATGATGTTCGAGAGTCTTTGGCTGATATCGGAATTACGGGAATGACAGTTTCTGAGGTAAAAGGTTTTGGTCGTCAAAAAGGTCATACTGAGCTTTACCGTGGTGCTGAGTACATGGTTGATTTTTTACCTAAGGTAAAAATTGAGCTTGTTATTCAAGATGATGTACTAGACCAAGCACTTGATGTGATTGTTGACACTGCACGCACTGGTAAGATTGGCGATGGTAAAATCTTTGTGACTGATGTAGAGCGCGTTATTCGTATCCGTACTGGCGAAGAGAACGAAGACGCGGTTTAAGCTTTTATCTTGCCATTGCAATCAAAAATAGCCTCTTAATGAGGCTATTTTTATAGGTGACTATTGGTTATAGCTTGTCGCGAATACTCTGGTTTTAATGAACCACTAGCAAGGAGCCTGAGTCGAATCCCTTATCACCGGCTCTGGGGTAAACACTTTAGTATTGTGTTTAAGTGTTTTGCGGTGTTTATCAATGAGTAAATCGGTTGCGACCTTAGCAATTTCAATATTCGGTTGATGCACCGTTGTTAGTTTTGGCAGAGTTTGACGCGAAAACGGGCTATCCTCAAAACCCACAATAGATAGTTGCTTTGGAATATCGAGCCCAGCTAGCCTTGCTGCAAACAATGCACCAGCCGCTATTTCATCGTTACAGGCTACGATTGCGGTTGGTTTATATGCTAGCTCTAGCATTTGATTGGCGCAGTTGACACCTGACTCAAACGAATATTGTCCTTGTAGGATCCATTCGGGTTTTACTTCCAGTTGATGCTTCTCTAGCGCTAGCTTAAAGCCATTAAAACGCTCAATGGTTGATTCATGCTGCTGATCACCGCTAATAAATCCAATATGCTGGTGGCCAAGTTCAATGAGGTGTTCAGTAATTGCTGTCGCACCATGTTGGTCGTTAACCAGCACAGTTAGCGCATCTTCGCTGTCTGAGTTTTCTCCAGCAATAATACGCACATAGTTAGCGTTTATTGAGTCGAGCGCTGCTAGAATATTTGGGTCTTCCGACATAGGCGGCGTGAGCACTAATCCAGCTAGTCTAGACTGCTTGACCATAGAGGTGAGCTCTTGACAGATATTTTCTGAGCGGGAGTTACACGGATGAATCAGCAGTTCAAAGCCTTTATCACGGCAAGACGACAAAATACCATTTTGCATATCAATTACGTAATAAGCATTTGAATTGTCATAAATAAAACCAATAACGTAAGAGCTGGTGCTGGCAAGGTTACGCGCAGCAACATTAGGTTGATAGTTCAACTCTGCAATAGCTTTGTTAACCTTATCGATTGTTGCCTGTCTTACCGAAGGCTCTTTGTTGGTCACACGCGAGACGGTTTTTATGGACACGCCAGCATGTTTAGCAACGTCATTAATAGTAACTTTCATATTGATGCTCAAAGCGCTCTTATCGAACCACGCCTAGTTAATCGCGGGTAAAATAGGGCAAGTTAAGTGTATTTGCTCTAAAGTGGCTATTCTACACAAGTTTGCGTAATTGTTAAAAATCCATAGTGCGCAGTTTTTGATGATTTGGCAATGATCATTTGCTTTCTATTAAACCTCTCTAGGTTGATTCTCCGCTTAATTTGACCTGAATATAGTGGCGAATTTGTCTTTTAATAATGTATTACAAATAAGCCTACTTTCGATGAAAAAAGTGCAATTTATTTACTTATGCCAAACTTGGTTGTTTTATAAACGAAAAAATCTGAGTAAATTTCATCAATAAATCCATGCTTACTAATCTATTGATTTAAATCACGAATAGTTTAAATCTAGTTTGATGCTTGTCACGCTGAATTATGGTTTTGTGATCGAATTGTTTATTTTGTTGTGGCGCAACTGTTAATTATTGTGTAATGTTTAGCCTAGACATGACAGCGTTGTCATTTCTTCGGAAATGGTTATGAACATAAAACGATAATAAGTTATGGAAAGGGAAACAAAGATGCGACCATCTACCTTAAAGAAAACACCACTAGCAACTACTATTGCTCTGCTTATGGGCGGCATGATCTCAACAGGAGTGACTGCAGCAGAGCCAGTAAATGATGAGAATATTGAAAAGATTGAAGTGCGTGGTATGCGCGCATCTTTGAAAGCTTCGGTGAACGAGAAGCGCTTTTCTAACTCTGTTGTCGATGCGGTTACCGCAGAAGACATTGGTAAGTTCCCCGATAGTGATATCGGTGAGTCATTAGGTCGAATTCCTGGCGTTTCAGTGAACCGTCAGTTCGGTCAAGGCTCGCAAGTATCGATTCGTGGTGCTTCAAGTCGCCTAACTCGTACGCTACTTAATGGCCACAGTGTTGCTTCTACTGGTTGGTATGATCAGCAAGATATTGACCGCAGCTTCAACTACAGCCTACTTCCACCAGAAATGGTTGGCTCGATTGTGGTTCATAAGTCTTCTCGCGCCGATATGCCAGAAGGTGGCGTGGGTGGTACTGTGATTGTTGAAACTCGCAAGCCACTAGACTTAGATTCAAATACCGTGTTCTTAAGCGCAAAAGGCGATTATGGCTCAATCTCTGAAGAGACAGACCCTGAATTATCAGGCCTTTACAGCTGGAAGAATGAAGACGAAACATTTGGTTTCTTAGTATCTGCAGCAGGTTCTGAGACAAACTATCAACGCAATGGTATTGAGTCACTTGTTGGCTGGGGTGATATTGTTCCATCAACATTTGAGCAAGAGCGTGAGCGCACTGCACTGAATGCCGCTTTCCAATATCGACCAACTGAGCAGCTTTCTCTTGGTTTGAACTTAATGTCTTTAGACATGAAAGCAAACAATGCTAATACCTCGTTGTTCGTTATGTTCCCTGATGATAAAGATGCTGCTTGTGAACAGCGCAACGCATCAGGTACTTGTACTTTCTATCGCCGTGACGCTAACGATACTAACCCTGGCTGGGCACAAACCTGGGCACGTAAAGCGAGCATGGACTCAAAAACGGTCGACTTCGACTTCGCTTATGAGGCTGACAACTTTACCCTAGAAGGTCGTGTGGGTAACACCAAATCTGAAGGTGGTACTGACTTAACTGCAAACTATGGTTTCTGGTTAGGTACACCTGCAGACTTTGCTGGTACTTATGATGCAACAGGCGATGTGATCAACATTGATATTGCAAACAAGAACTTCACTGCAGAAGATTTTGGTGGCCAATTATCACCAGCAGGTTGGTCGCTTAAGAAGCAACCAAACTCAGATGAAGAAACCTATGCTCAGTTTGATGTCACAGTCCCAGTAGAGCTGGGTGCGATTACTTCGTTTAAATCAGGTGTGCGTTATGCAGACCATGATGTAAAGCAGCTAACGCTACCTGCAATTGTCGCTGCTGATGTTGCCGCTAAAGACGCTTCAGCATATTACAATGGTCAAGTTTCTTCAGGCGCCGGTTTTACACTACCTAAGCCAAACCTTGATGCGATGATTAACGATGCATACGCAGCTATCGAAGGTTTCTCAAGTGAAGGTGCAGTATACAAATCGGGTTACGGTACCATTAATGAGAAGAACCTAGCGCTTTACTTAATGGCTGATTTTGAAGCTGAAGGTATCCGCGGTAACTTTGGTTTACGTTACATCTCGACTGATGCTGAATCTGACTACTATGCCCTGCAAGCTGATGGTACTTATGCGGATAACCTCAGCAAAGACAAAGCTAGCTACAGCGACGTGTTACCAAGCATCAACGTTGCGTTTGACGTGACCCAAGATGTGATTATTCGTGCATCGGCTGCGCAGGTTATTTCGCGTGCTAACTATGCAGATATGTTCGCATCTTCAGCGTTAGTGGGTTATGCGGATGGTACTGCTGGTAATGAAGTGGTTAACACGGGTAACGTTGGCCTTAACCCTTACAAAGCTACCCAAGCCGATTTAGGCGTTGAGTGGTACTTCAGCCCTGATGGACTTGTAAGTGCTACATACTTTATCAAGGACATTAGCTCATTCATTACGACAGAGCAGCTGCTTGATCAGCAAGTGGGTATTGTTGACCCAGATTCTGGTGTAGATAACTGGACTGTATCAACCAAAACAAATGGTACCGGCGGCACAATTAAAGGTATCGAGTTACAACTTCAAGATGCGTTTGATAATGGCCTAGGTTATTCGGCTAACTATACATTTGCAGAATCTGATGCCCCAGCATCGAACTACCCTGATGAAATCAGCGTGTTCTCAGATTCATCTAAGCACACTGTTAACCTAGTTGGTTTCTATGAGATGGATGATTTTGCAGCGCGCGTAGCTTATAACTGGCGTAGTGAGTATATGATCCGCGAGCTGCCATACTTCTACGGCAACCGTGAGCATGAGGCATACGGTACACTTGATTTAAGTGCTAGCTATGCAATCACTGACTACCTAGGTGTGACCTTTGAAGTAGTTAACCTACTTGAAGAAGACAGCATTCAAAAAGGTATCGCGCCATCTGGTGCTGAGGTGAAGCCTGAGCTTAAAGATGGTTACCCGGCATGGAGCTTTGAAGGTGAGGCTCGTTACAAGTTAGGTATGACGTTAAGATTCTAATCTCTGATTTGAAAGTCTTTAACTAAGCAAAGCATCAAAGCCAGTTACCCCAGTAGCTGGCTTTGTTTTTTAGAGGATGGATAAGTGCAAATATCTAAAGTTGCTATTATTGGCGGCGGCACAGCAGGTTGGCTTGCTGCGAATCACTTAGGGCTAGCCCTTGCTGGGCGTGCTATTCAGCTAACGCTTATAGAGTCGCCCGACATTCCAACAATTGGTGTCGGTGAGGGTACAGTGCCGTCTATTAGACAGACCTTAAAGCGCTTTGGGATCCGTGAAACCGAGTTTATTCGTAGTTGCGATGTGTCGTTCAAGCAATCGATTAAATTTCAAAATTGGCTTAATAAACAGCTTCATGGCGAGGGTAACTTTTATCATCACTTGTTCGACAACCCATTTCGGTTTGGCGACCAACACTCAAAGGCGTGGTATCAAGATTGGCAAAGTAGTCAAACAGATAGCGCTTATGCTCAAACCGTTTCACCTCAGTTTGCCGCCTGTGAAGCCAATTTAGCCCCTAAGCAAATTACAACGCCAGAATATGAATCTGTTTGTGGCTATGCCTATCACTTAAATGCAGCTAAGTTTGCTCAGCTCCTAGGTGACAATGCCAAGGGCAAATTTAATGTCGAGCATGTTAAAGCGAATGTACTTGATGCCAAGCTGCACGCCAACGGCGCGATTAAATCGCTTATATTGGATAAGCATAGCGCGCAGCCTGAGCGTGAGTTCGACTTTTATATTGACTGCAGTGGTTTTGAGTCGATTTTGCATGCCAAGGTGTTAAAAAGTGATTTTGTGGATAAATCCTCGCAGTTGTTTGTTAACCAAGCGCTGGTTGCTCAGGTGCCAACCGATGAGTCACAAGCTTTGCCGCCTTATACGCTAGCAACAGCTCATCAAGCAGGGTGGATTTGGGATATCGCACTGCCGAGCCGCAGAGGTTGCGGTTTAGTATTTTCAGACAATCATATCTCAAGCGAGCAGGCACAAGATAAGTTTGCCAAATATTTAGGCGAGGCAGCTGCACAAGCTAGCATTAGACAAATACCCATGAAGGTAGGTTATCGAAAGCAGTTTTGGCAGCAAAACTGTGTGGCACTTGGCTTAACGCAGGGGTTTCTTGAACCAATTGAAGCAACCTCAATTTTGCTCACCGACTTTAGCGCAGATTACCTCGCTAAGCGTTTCCCAAGCTCAACCGAACAAATAAGTTTATTGCGCGAGCGCTTCAATCATACGATGACTTACGCATGGGAGCGGGTAGTGGAATTTGCCAAACTGCATTATTGCCTGTCAGACAGAATTGATAGTCAGTTTTGGATTGATAACCGCGCTGCTGAATCGATCCCTGATGGATTAAAGCAAAGGTTAGCATTATGGCAAACAGCTATGCCGATTACGGATGATTTTTTCTCGCGCTTTGAAGTGTTCAATTTAGACAACTATTTATACGTCCTTAATGGAATGAAGTTTAAGGGCGACTTTGTGGCTGCCTCTTCACAATCAAACAAAAGCGCAGGCAAAGGCAACCTGGCTATCGAGTCAATGGCTAATCAGTTATTAGCTGAGTTGCCCGAACATCGAGATTTAATCAACAAAATCCACCAATTTGGGCTGCAAACGGTTTAGTTTGGCGCTTTTTTGACCGAACCCCATTCTAGTCAGCAGTTAATGATAAATTCACTTGTAATTCGCAGGTAAGTTGGTAGTTTCAAGGATGTTCAAATTCATTACAAAAAGCACATGTCCTACATTTGATGATTAAGTGCTATTACAGGAGTAAAAATGGCTAACCAAATTACATTATTAGACCATGCTAAACATGGCGAACTAAAAATTACTAACACTGATTTCGCCCACGTAGCTGATCAACACATTGTGCCTATTTCACTACATGAAATTTCTCGTGCAGCCATTGAGTATCCTGTGGTATTTGTTAAAAATGCAGAGTCTGGTGAGTTCCAGTCTGTGGTTATGCTAGGTCTAAAACCAGGTCAAAACCTGAGTGTTAAAGACGGTAAGTGGCAAGGCCTTTACGTACCTGCTGTTATTCGTGACTATCCACTAGGTCTAGTACTTAACCCAGAAGTGAAAGACAAAGTTTGGATTGGTATTCGTGAAGAAGCTAAAGAAGTGAGCAAAGACGAGGGTCAGCCACTATTTGAAGGCGAGAAAGAAACGCCGTTCTTAGAAGCACGTAAAAAAGCGCTAATTGAGCACTTCGAGCAAGATCAAGCTACTCGCAATATTCTTGGTTTCCTAGGCGAAAAAGAGCTACTGAAGAGCCAAGCTATCACTGTTGAAGTAAACGGTGAAAAGCGCAATATCAACGGTTTATACATCATTGATGAAGCTAAACTAAACGATCTTTCTGACGAAGATTTCCTAGAGCTACGTAAGCGCGGTCTACTAGCACCTATCTATGGTCACCTAACGTCAATGAATCAAATCAACCGTTTAGCTCGCACTGAAGCTATGGGTTAATGGTTGCGCTGCTGGGTTCTCATTGAGAATTCGTTAAGCAAATAAAAAGAAGCCGGTTTCAACTGTGAAACCGGCTTTTTAATACCTGGAGGCAATGGGTGATGAATGGACCCTAGACCAGGTTTTTCAGGACGTACTTATTATAAAAATCCATAGTCCAAGTTAGCTTTAGCGCCTTGAACCTCAATGGCGACTTTAAAGTTCTCTACATCTGATTGCCAATCAACATCATCCAGTGTTAGCAGGTAAGTCCCCGATTGCAGCTCTTTTACGCTTAGTTCGCAATCTTGTTGCTCAATACATTTACCCTCATAGGTTTGGTGCCAGGCAAGTTCATATTTAACCGAATGCGCTGAGTCATTTGGGTAACCCATTAACAATAAGTTGAACTCAGTTGCACCGGTTATCGCAAGGTCGTCATCGCCCGTGAGCTTAACCGTAATTTCGCCTTGTTTAGGTAAGCTTGTGACCAGGCCAACCTTGATAGTGTTGGTTTCATCAATCGCAATTGTGGTGACAGGCTCAGGTGTTGGCACCTCTGGCTCTTCGATAACATCATCATCACTGTTACAGGCCGTTATCCCGCTAACGCATGCACCGATCAGCAACAAATAAATTAACTTTTTCATTTGTCTTCTCCTTGTTAGTGGCCGCCATGGCAGGTGTCACATGCCATATTGGTTTTCACACTAGGTGCAAAGGTCGAGCTTGAAGTGTGACAGCTCTGACAGCTTTCAACAGTGCTTGAGATTGGGTGAGCATCAACCGCTTGACCGTCAAAGGCATCGTTGAGCATAGAAACCACTTCATAAACTACAGAAGCAGATAGTTGTTTACAGCGCATGCCTTTCTCGCTGAATGATTTGCCATTCTCACGCGCCCATAAGCTGATAGATGAGTGACACAAAATACTGTTTGCTTTGGTTGGCGTACCAACTTGTTCAAGCGTTGTTGCTTTATCTTCACCAATACCAGCTAGGAATTCATCAGTTTGAATTGGCAAGGCTGTATTTTCGTAGTAGCGCATGGTTTGTCCGAGCAAGACATTAGCAGGTTCGCCATTAACTGACAGCAAATTCATCAACATAGCGGTGGCGTTAATATTACCGCAAACCGTGCCTTCGCCTAGCATGCCTGCATAGCCATAGTGCGCCATTGCGGTAGGCACTTGAGCAAATTTGTCGGCATCAGCAGAGCTTGACTCTGCAAGGCTTGCGATAATGCTGTCGAACACCTGGAACATACAGCCATTACCTGTCTCGTAAGCACGTTTTGCTACTGCCATTGGATCAAGTTTTGCGTAGGCTAAGCGAGTACCTACTTCGAGTTTCCACTCACCTGTGTTGTTAGTTACTGCGGCCAAAACAGGATTGGCGAGTATTGCGCCACCTGCTGCCGCTGACGAAATACCAATAATACGACCAAGTGCTTGTCTTCTATTTAAGGTGTCCATAAGTACGCTCTCCACTGTTTTTGTCATCATTTTTATTAAGCTGATTTCACTACTAACTGGCTGTCGTTACAGCGTGTGGCTAGTGGTTGATAAATCAGCTTTGTTACTGGGTTAATTAGATGATGGCAGGTTGTGAAAACCAAAATGGGATCTTGGTCATAGTAATTTTGCACTTGAAAAAGCTGCTCTATTAGATTTTTCTGTTGAATTAATGTGCTACTTAATTGTTAGGTTTTAGCTTTTAATTCCAATAATTTATTGTTGTGCGATATGTAATCTCAATTACTGGGTTTTACAGCAAAATTTACATGATTTTTAGTGTGATTGAACTCACAAACCCTTGAGTTGGCAGGTGTTAATCTGTAACCGCGAAGTGACTAAGTAGTAAATAGCTTGAGGTAGGTTGGAGCAATATGAGGTTAGATGATTTTGAATTAGACCTGAGTAACAGCTTACTGATCAATAGCCAAACTCAGCAGCAATATCACCTCACAAGAACCGAGTTGCAAGTGCTTGAGCAGTTAGCTTTGCATGCCAATCAAGTGATGACTAAAGGTCAGTTAGCGTGTGCAGGCTCAGGCGAGCCTGTAATGAGTGAGTCTGCCGTGGCCAAGGCGGTTTTTACGTTGCGAAAGCACCTTGGTGAGCATTATGAAAACATCATCGAAACCGTACCTAAGCAAGGGTATCGTTTAAACCTGCGTGAGCAGTCTCCAGAGTGGCTGCAAAAGCGTAAGAAGCACCTGTTAGTACTCGGCGTTGGTATACTCGTATCACTCATCGTGCTGATGATGAGTATTGCTGGTATGCATAAGTACATCTGGTTTGAGCAGGCAAAATCTCCGGTAAAACAAAGTCGTAACGTCACCTTGGAGAGTCAGGAGCTGCTACATTTGGTTTGGTTAACATCTCCAAAAGCTTCTTCCGATCAAATTGACCATATGGAGCGCAGTATTCTTAGTGCATTGAATAAATGCGCTGAAGTTCAATGGCGGTACGTATACCTAGCGATTTCTAATGATATGCAAGTGCTCAATATTTCGATGGAAGGTGTCGACGATGATGGACATTCCCACGTAAGGAATATTAAAACCAGCGACTTCTCTCTTGCCCCGACCTACATATCATCCTTATGGCTAGAGGAGGTATCGCTCTGTGGTTAGTAAGAATCAGTGGATAGCAATTGTCCTTACGTTGGCGTGTGTTATTGGCGTGATAGTATACCAGCACCTTAAAGCGACCGAAGTCTATATCGTGCTGTCTTGTCGCAATGAGCTGGTGGCAAGTGACCCAGATTCGGGGCTATTGCAAAAGCATGGTTTAATCGCTGATTTTACCCTGCAGAATCGCTCAGCAAGCATTAGCTATCGCTACTTTACTCATGCTGGACTTCCGATTGCTACCCTGCATTTACAAGGTGACATACTCAGCGCTCATAAGGCAAAAGATGTGTATGTTCTTAACCTGGTTCATAGTGAGCTAGTGCGTCATCATCCAAGTATCGAGCTGCCGCAACATGCTAATCATCTGCAGGCTTTTGCTAATCGTAATATTGATAAACAAGGCGTGCACAATCTAACGATCAGAATATTAAAAACCATGGATAAGCAAGATCTTGCACTGTTGTACTTTCTGCCGAGCACTAACATTTGTGCCTGTAATTTGGTGAAGATGCGTTAGGTGAGATAACCTAAAAATATACGAGACTGAATATAGAAAATGCGAGCAGTGCTCGCATTTTTTGTTTGAATTGACAGTGGCGTGCTGTCAAAACTCGACTAGAACACCATCTCAGGTACGTTGTCTGGTACTACTAGCTTGCCTGCTGTTTTGGCTTTGATTTCTTCAACGCTCACACCTGGTGCGCGCTCAAGTAGATGGAATGCACCGTCTTTAATTTCTAAAAACGCCAGGTCTGTCATCACACGTTTGATACAGCCGAAACCTGTGAGTGGTAACTCACACTGTGGCAGTAGCTTAGAGTTACCTTTCTTGTCGGCATGCATCATGGTGACAATGATGTTGTCTGCGCCCGCAACCAAATCCATTGCACCGCCCATGCCTTTAATTAGCTTGCCTGGGATCATCCATGAGGCGATTGAGCCATTTACGTCGACTTCAAATGCGCCCAGCACGGTTAGATCAACATGACCGCCGCGGATCATGGCAAAGCTCTCTGCCGATGAGAAAAATGATGCGCCATCTACCGCTGTTACGGTTTGCTTACCTGCATTAATGAGGTCTGCATCAATGGTGTCTTCGGTTGGGAATTCGCCCATACCCAGTAAACCATTTTCTGATTGCAGCATAACGTTCATGCCCTCTGGTACATAGTTAGCCACAAGCGTTGGAATACCAATACCTAGGTTAACGTAGTAACCGTCTTGCAGCTCTTTTGCTACACGTTGAGCAAGTTGTTCTCTTGTAAGTGCCATGTGCTTGCTCTCCTTATTCTGCTGCTTTTACGGTGCGTTGTTCGATGCGTTTTTCAAAGTTGGCTTTGATTAAACGGTCAACGTAAATGCCCGGTGTGTGGATATGATTAGGGTCTAACTCACCCGGCTGAACAATTTCTTCCACTTCAACTACTGTGATTTTACCGGCGGTGGCCATCATAGGGTTAAAGTTGGCGGCGGTTTTACGAAATACCAGATTACCCATGGTATCGGCTTTCCAGGCTCTGACTAGCGCAAAATCAGCGGTTAGTGACTCTTCAAGAACATAGTTACGGCCTTTGATTTCGCGAGTTTCTTTACCTTCAGCGACCGGTGTACCGTAGCCTGTAGCGGTGAAGAAGGCGGGAATACCAGCGCCGCCAGCACGGATTTTCTCAGCGAGTGTACCTTGAGGCGTTAAAATCACGTTGAGCTCACCCGATAGCATTTGCTGTTCAAAGGTGGCGTTCTCACCTACATACGAGGCGATCATGGTTGAGATCTGACGCTGTTGTAGCAGCAAACCTAAGCCAAAATCATCAACACCAGCATTGTTTGAGATAGCGGTTAGTCCACTTACGCCCATGGTCACCATGTGGTTGATTAAGCCTTCTGGGATACCGCATAAACCAAATCCACCTACCATGATGGTCATGTCGTTACTTAAGCCTGCTAAGGCTTCCTCATAGGAGTGGACTACCTTGTTGAATCCAGCCATGTGTTTATCCTTTTCTTTTGTTTTCATTACTCGCAAAAACGGCAAGTAACGGCAAATTGTTTGTGCTTTCAGATCTAGAGTAGGGCGTTAGCGACTTTCGAGCCGTTTGCTCTACCAAGAACCTGACTAATAGCGTGACCTGCTTTAGCGAGTTTTGTCAGGTCGATACCTGTTTCTATGCCCATGCCATTAAGCATATAAACCACATCTTCGGTGGCAAGATTGCCTGAGGCCCCTTTAGCGTAAGGGCAGCCACCCAGTCCTGCTACCGATGCGTCAATGACGCTGACACCGGTTTCTAAACAAGCAAGAATATTGGCAAGCGCTTGACCATAGGTGTCGTGAAAGTGCAGCGCAAGCTTATCTACAGGTACCTGTTTTGCCACAGTTTCCACCATTCTACGGGCCTTTACTGGCGTGCCAACGCCTATGGTGTCGCCGAGTGATATTTCGTAACAGCCCATGTTGTAAAGGATGGCAGACACGCGAGCCACTTCAGCTACATCTATGTCGCCCTCGTACGGGCAGCCAAGCACACAAGACACATAACCTCGCACTGGAATATTTAGCGATTTTGCTTTTTCCATCAAAGGGATAAAGCGCTCGATTGATTCTTCAATCGAGCAGTTAATATTCTTCTGGCTAAAGCTTTGTGAAGCGGCACCAAATATTGCCACCTCATCAACGCCTGCATCGAGGGCAAGCTCGAAACCTTTTAAATTTGGTGTTAGGGCGCTGTATTTCACGCCTTGTTTGCGTGTAATTGACTTGATGACCTCGCTAGAGTCAGCCATTTGTGGCACCCATTTAGGTGACACAAAGCTGCCGGCTTCGATGCGGTTAATACCAGCATCGGCTAGATTTTCAATCAGCTGTACTTTGGCGTTACTCGATACGGGCACTTCATTTTGCAGACCGTCACGGGCGCCAACTTCAAAGATACTGACTTTATTTGGCAACATTTAGCTTTCCTCGGCGTTTGGTGTCACATCCAGTAGCTGCGCACCATCAGAGACTAACTCGCCACTTTGAAAGTAAAACTCGCTTACCGTGCCGTCGTAGGGCGCTTCGATGGTGTATTCCATCTTCATGGCTTCCATTACCAGCAGACCTTGGCCTTCGGTAACGCTATCTCCCACTTGAACTAAATGGGTGACGACAGTGCCATTCATTGGCGCTTTGAGCTTTTCTGCGCTGTCGACGGTATCTTGAGTGAGCTCAGCTACTACAGATTTAAACTGATAGCTGCCAGATGCTAAAAACAGAGTTAGCTCGTCAATCTGCTCGTTTTGTTGAGTAGAGACTGCCACTTTCATCTTGTGACCGTTTATTTCGCCGTGGAGCATGCCATCAACAATCTCGCCGCTTAGTTTCAACGCTTGACCATTTAAGCCAAGGTGAAGGGCATGGCCGAGATCGGTTAACACTAAATCGTGCTGATTATGGTTATCTTGTGCATCAAGTAACGACACATAATGCACTGCAGCGCTGTTGAGTCTAAACCCACTGACTTGATTCCAAGGTGAGTATGGGTCGTGGCTATTTATCGCATTTAGTTTGGCAACTTGCTGGCGCTTTAACACCTGGTACAAGGCGGCTAGGGCAATCGCGTTGTCAGCTTCGTTATGAACTTGACCAATCAAGGTGTCGCCGTAACGGTCAATAAAGTCGGTGCTAAAGTCTGCATCAACAAATGCTTGATGCTCAGCGATGTTAGTCAGAAACTCGATGTTATGTTTAAGGCCGCTGATTTGATATTCGCTTAGTGAGTGGCTTAGGCGCTGTAATGCGCGCGGGCGCGACTCATCCCAAACGATCAATTTAGCGATCATCGGGTCGTAAAAGTTACTGATGACATCGTTTTCACGAATGCCGCTGTCGATGCGCACATAGCGGTTTTGATCAGGCTCGCGCAAATAGTTGAGCTTACCTGAAGCTGGTAAGAACTCGTTATGAGGGTCTTCAGCGTAAATACGAGCTTCAAATGAGTGACCATGAATGGTGACTTCATCTTGCTTTAGCGGTAGCTCACCGCCACTAGCCACAACCAGTTGCCACTTAACCAGATCTTGACCTGTGACCAGCTCTGTAACCGGGTGCTCTACCTGCAGGCGGGTGTTCATTTCCATGAAGTAGAAGCTATCGTCAGTATCTAACAAGAACTCGACTGTGCCTGCACCTTCATAGTTAATCGCTTTAGCAGCTGCGACTGCAGCTTCACCCATTTGCTTGCGCAGTGCGTCGCTTAAACCTGGCGCAGGCGCTTCCTCAACTACCTTTTGGTGACGGCGCTGAATAGAGCAGTCGCGATCAGACAGATAAATGGTATTGCCAGCTTTGTCGGCAAACACTTGAACTTCAACATGGCGAGGCTGGCGCAGGTAGCGCTCCATCAATAGTTTATCGTTACCAAATGATGATGCAGCTTCACGGCGAGCCGAGTTAATTGCATCTAGCACTTCACCTTGGCTTTCGACAATACGCATGCCTTTACCGCCGCCACCAAAGGCCGCTTTAATCAGCATTGGGAAGCCAACTTTTTCAGCCTCTGCGAGTAATACTGCATCGCTTTGGTCATCACCGTGATAACCAGGCACTAGCGGTACATTGGCGTTGCCCATGATTTCTTTAGCAGCACTTTTGCTACCCATTGCATCGATAGCATCGCTACTTGGGCCAATAAACTCGATGCCATTTTGCTCACACAGAGAGGCAAACTCAGCATTTTCAGACAAGAAACCATAACCCGGGTGGATGGCTTGCGCGCCTGACTGTTTGGCGATTTCAATAATGACGTCGCCTTTGAGGTAAGACTCAGCTGGGGCACTGCCACCTAGATAAAATGATTCATCGGCCATGGCAACATGGCGGGCATCTCGGTCTGCATCTGAATATAGGGCAACGGTGCGAATGCCCATTTTGTTGGCAGTTTGAATAATACGGCAGGCAATTTCACCGCGGTTAGCAATAAGGATTTTGGTAAACATTATTTGGCTCCTTGCGGCTTATTGCCTGATAGCTGCCAGTTTGGCATACGCTTTTCAAAGAATGCATTGAGACCTTCCTGGCCTTCATCTGAGACGCGGATTTTGGCGATTTGCTCACTGGTGTAATTAAGTGTGTTTTGGTCGATAACGCCATCTTCAAGTTTGGCAACCAGGGTTTTCACCCACGCCATGCCTTGTGGACTATTTGCTTTAAAGGCGTCGATAAAGGGTTTAGCTGCCGCTTCTAGGTCATCATTAATCTCATGGATAACTTGATGGCTTAGTGCGGTTTGTGCGTCAAAGCGCTCAGCTGTGAGCATATAGCGGCGAGCTTGACGATTACCCATGGCGCGCACCACGTAAGGGCTGATCACAGCGGGAATAAGTCCGAGTTTAACTTCGCTTAAACAAAAGCTGGCGCGGCTATTAGCAATAGCGATATCGCAGCAGCAAATAAGCCCTAGTGCACCGCCAAATGCGGCGCCGTTAACCAGTGCAATTGTTGGCTTGGGAAATTTATCTAGTACATGCATGAGTTTAGCAAGCTGATTGGCATCGCTAAGATTTTGCTCAAAGTCCATTTGCGCTTGTTTGCGCATCCAGTTGAGATCGGCCCCGGCGCTAAAGTTTTTGCCATTAGCTTTTAGCATTAGCATTTGGCAGGCATCATCAGCGGCGAATGCTTCAATGGCTGTAATCATCTCAGCGATCATGACTTCATCAAAGGCGTTGTGCTTTTCAGCGCGGTCGAGAATTAACTCACCAACCCCTTGATTTAGCTGACACTCAATATGCTCAAAGCTTGGATTTATTTTTGTCATAGTTGTCATCCTCAGCTTACATGCGGAACACACCAAACTTGGTGTCTTCAATTGGGGCATTAAGTGCGGCAGATAAAGCCAAACCTACAACGTCACGGGTTTGTGCTGGGTCGATGATGCCATCGTCCCACAAACGTGCGCTGGCATGATATGGGTGGCCTTCTTTGTCGTATTGCTCAACAATTGGCGCGCGGAATTTGGCTTCATCTTCGCTTGACCAGTCCTGACCTTTGCGTGCTAAACCGTCACGGCGTACGGTTGCAAGTACGCCAGCGGCTTGCTCGCCGCCCATGACTGAGATTCGAGCATTTGGCCACATCCACATCATGGTAGGGTCGAATGCGCGGCCACACATACCATAGTTACCTGCGCCATAACTGCCACCAATAATGACGGTAAATTTAGGCACGCTGGCACAAGAAACTGCGGTCACCATCTTAGCGCCGTGCTTGGCAATGCCTTCATGCTCGTATTTTTTACCCACCATAAAACCGGTGATATTTTGCAAGAACAATAGCGGCACTTTGCGCTGACAACATAGCTCGATAAAGTGAGCGCCTTTTTGTGCCGACTCTGAGAACAAGATGCCATTGTTAGCGACAATACCCACTGGATAGCCATGAATACGTGCAAACCCACAAACCAGAGTGTTGCCATAGTTGGCTTTAAACTCATCAAAGTCTGAGTCGTCAACTAGGCGGGCAATGACTTCTTTAACATCAAACGGTTTCTTTAAGTCAGTGCCAACAATGCCGTATAGCTCGTTGATGTCATACTTTGGTGGTTTTACTGCACTAAGCTGCGCCGCAATTTGTTTTTGATGATTTAGGCGGGCAATCGATTTACGCGCAAGCTCAAGTGCGTGCTCGTCATTTTGCGCCATGTGATCGGCAACACCTGAAATCTTGGTATGTACCTCTGCGCCGCCAAGCTCTTCTGCTGATACTTCTTCACCAGTTGCAGCCTTAACAAGTGGCGGCCCAGCTAAGAAGATGGTGCCTTGCTCTTTCACAATAATTGACTCGTCTGCCATCGCTGGTACGTATGCGCCACCTGCGGTGCAAAGTCCCATAACCACAGCCACCTGCGGAATACCTTTAGCCGACATTTGCGCCTGATTAAAGAAGATACGACCAAAATGATCTCTATCTGGGAATACTTCATCTTGGCGTGGCAAGTTAGCGCCGCCTGAGTCCACCAGATAAATACAAGGAAGATGACAGCGATGCGCAATATCTTGCGCGCGCAGGTGTTTTTTCACAGTCAGTGGATAGTAGGTGCCGCCTTTTACGGTCGCATCGTTTGCGATAATCATGCACTCAACGCCGCTAACACGGCCGATACCCGCAATTACACCTGCTGCTGGGACTGCCTCGTCGTACACTTCAAATGCAGCGAATTGTGAGATTTCTAAAAATGGCGAGCCAGCATCAAGCAGCTTTTCTACGCGCTGGCGTGGTAGCAGCTTGCCACGAGACAAATGGCGCTCGCAGGCAACGGGGCCACCACCTTGTTCGATTTGGCTGAGTTTTAGTTTTAGGTCATCGACAAGTGCAACCATGCCATCAGACTTGGCTTTAAACTCATCACTGCGGGCATTAATACGGCTAGTTAATTGCGTCACAACTCATATCCTTTATGAAGCAAGTGCTGCGAGCACGTGACCAAGTGGAAAGGGGAAGTCCTAGTCACGCGCCGCATTGCACTTATATGTGGCTAATGCAGTATGTGGCAGCGGTTACCGCTGCTTCTATTTATTGGTTTTGAATTAGTACTTGTATTGGTACTTCTATTTGTACTAATTGGGGCACTCATTTCACGTGCATCCTAACAAGTGCATGTGAACGAGTGCCTGGTTCTATGCGCTTACTTAGATTCGTTAAATAGCTCTCGGCCAATCAGCATACGGCGAATTTCTGATGTGCCTGCGCCAATTTCATAAAGCTTGGCATCACGCAATAGGCGCCCTGTAGCGTACTCATTGATGTAGCCATTACCGCCTAATAGCTGAATAGCATCGAGCGCCATTTTGGTGGCTAGCTCTGCGCTGTATAAAATGGCGCCAGCAGCGTCTTTACGGGTGGTTTCACCGCGGTCACATGCTTGAGCTACGTTGTAAACATAGGCTTTAGCTGCATTCATACCCGTGTACATGTCAGCGAGTTTGCCTTGTACCAGTTGGAATTGACCAATAGATTTACCGAACTGCTCACGCTCATGAATGTATGGCACGACTATGTCCATACAAGCATTCATAATGCCTAGCGGACCACCAGACAGCACAACGCGCTCATAATCTAAGCCGCTCATCAGCACTTTAACGCCATTGTTTAGGCCGCCTAGAATGTTCTCTTCTGGTACTTCACAATCTTCAAATACCAGCTCACAGGTGTTTGAGCCGCGCATGCCGAGCTTGTCTAGCTTTTGCGCTGTGCTAAAGCCTTTAAAGGTTTTCTCAATAATGAATGCGGTTATGCCGTGTGGGCCTTTGTCGAGGTCGGTTTTGGCGTAAACAACCAGGGTATCGGCATCAGGACCGTTAGTGATCCACATTTTGTTGCCATTTAGAATGTATTTGTCGCCTTGTTTGCGGGCAAATAACTTCATTGATACCACATCAGAACCCGCATTAGGCTCGCTCATCGCAAGTGCGCCAATATGCTCACCGCTAATAAGTTTTGGTAGGTACTTGGCTCTTTGCTCGTCGTTGCCGTTGCGGTTAATTTGGTTTACACATAGATTTGAGTGGGCGCCATAGCTTAGGCCGATAGAAGCAGAAGCCCGTGAAACTTCTTCCATAGCGACAACATGCGCTAAGTAGCCCATGCCTGCTCCGCCAAACTCTTCTGGGACAGTCACACCAAGCAAGCCCATTTCACCTAGCTTTGGCCACATGTGATTCGGAAAGGCATTTTGCTGGTCAACTTGCTCTGCAATTGGCGCGATTTCGTTGCTAGCAAAGCTGGCTACGGCGTCGCGCAGCATGTCGATATCTTCACCTAAACCGAAGTTTAGGCTTGAGTATAGTGATGTCATTGCTTGTGTCCTGTTGAAAGTGTACTGCTTTTGTTAGTACTTAATTTATTTGTAGTTTTAGTTGAGGGCTTCGCTCTTTGGTGGCGTTTAGCCCTATTTTGTCATTGTTTTTTATTGTTATCTTTTAACGCTATTTGTTGTCTAAATATTTGGTGTTAAGGGTCTTACTAAGGTGTCTTTAATGAGCACTTTTATTGGTTACTTTTCTACCCGTTTTTATCTTTTTGCTGTTGCTGTCTATTTACTCGCAGTCTCTAAGGCATCACGACATTGCTGCTCTGCTGAGTTCAGCTCCATCAATACCACTTTAATGTCGTCCATTTGCTGCTGCAGCGCGGCTTTCTTTTCATGTACTAGTTCGAGCATGGTGTTTAGCTGAGTCGTACTGGTCTTGTCGGCATCGTAAAGTTCAAACAAGCGGCGCGTTTCAGCCAGTGAGAAGCCAAGACGTTTACCACGTAGAATGAGTTTTAGACGTACTCTATCTTTCAGACTGTAAATTCGCGTTTGCCCGCGACGTTTTGGCTTGATCAAGCCTTGGTCTTCGTAGAAACGAATACTACGAGTGGTGATATCAAACTCTTTTGATAAGTCACTTATGGAATAGGTCGATTGCTGGGAAATGCTTGTACTCATCAGGGCACCAAAAATGTTTCTTTTGATGCAAGATATATGAAGTTTACGTAAAGGTAAAGTTTGCACAGGAGTTTGTGTTGTGCAAGTGTTAATTCAAGTTGCCAGTTAAACAGTGCTCTAAGATAAAGCTCTTATTAATTAATATATTGCGGCTAATTTCAAATTGAAGTTAAGTGGTATTTAGTACTTGCTGATGTATGAATTCAGGCAATAGTGTACTGTCTTATCCCTAAGTCTAATAGGGTTAATGGTTGAAATTTGCTCATAATCAGTTACTAAGCGAAGTCAAAATTCAAAGTGTTAAGTCATGAGTTTATTAATTCTGCAGTAGATTAGGTGGTGAGCATGGATCAAGGATTAGAGTTACATACCCGCTCAATTGAGCAACCAGAAGCGTTTTGGGGTGAAGCTGCCAAATTAATAGATTGGCAACGCAATGCCGAGCAGGTGCTGAATTCATCCGCTGCGCCGTTATATCGCTGGTTTAGCGGCGGAGCCTTAAACACTTGCTATAACGCCGTTGATCGTCACGTAGAAGCAGGGCGTGGTGAACAGATTGCAATTGAGTATGTGAGTCCTGTTACTGGACATAATCGCTCTATTAATTACTTGAGCTTGCAAAAACAAGTGGCGCGTCTGGCCGGATTGCTTAAATCATTGGGTGTGGAGAAGGGGGACCGAGTTGTCATCTATATGCCTATGGTGCCAGAAACAGCCTTTGCTATGTTGGCTTGTGCTCGTATCGGTGCGATTCACTCTGTAGTGTTTGGCGGTTTTGCTGCCAATGAGCTGGCTACGCGGATAAATGATGCTAAACCTAAAGTTGTGTTAAGTGCCTCTTGCGGCATTGAGCCTTCTGGCGTAGTGGCTTACAAGCCATTATTGGATGATGCGCTAGCGCAAGCTAGTCACAAGGTTGATAACTGCGTGATTTTGGCGCGGCCGCAATATCAGTGTGAGTTAACTGATGGGCGTGACCTTGATTGGTATAGCGCTGTTGCTGACGCACCCGAAGCAGAGTGTGAAGTCATTGCCGCTACAGACCCGTTATATATTCTTTATACCTCAGGTACTACTGGCACACCCAAAGGCGTGGTGCGCGATAATGGCGGTCACGCTGTAGCGCTTGCCTGGTCAATGAGCCATATCTATAACATTGAAGCGGGTGATGTATTTTGGGCAGCGTCTGATGTTGGCTGGGTTGTGGGTCACTCTTACATCGTATACGGGCCGTTATTGGTGGGGGCGACCACGTTGTTGTATGAGGGTAAACCTGTAGGTACGCCTGATGCAGGTGCGTTCTGGCAAACCATTGCCAAGTATAAGGTCAAAAGCTTCTTTACTGCGCCTACGGCTATACGTGCAATTAAGCGTGAAGATCCAGATGGTGAGTTGATTAAACCGTATGACCTATCTTGCCTTGGGCAAGTGTTCTTAGCTGGAGAACGTTGCGATCCAGATACGCTTGAGTGGTGTCAAAGCAAGCTTGATAAACCTGTGATTGATCATTGGTGGCAAACCGAAACCGGTTGGCCTGTTGCTGCAAATCTGATGGGTGTTGCGCCTTTGCCGGTTAAGCCAGGCTCGCCGGCGCGAGCTGTACCGGGTTATCAAGTCGAGGTACTTGATGCTATGGGTGAACAAGTTGGCGCAAATGAGACTGGCAATGTGGTGATAAAACTGCCATTGCCGCCGGGCACTTTGCCAACATTGTGGCAAAACGATCAACGTTATCAAGATAGCTATTTAAGCATGTATGACGGCTATTACTTAACTGGTGATGCGGGCTACATAGATGAAGATGGCTATCTTTATATTATGAGCCGTATTGATGACATCATTAATGTCGCCGGGCATAGGCTGTCTACTGGTCGCTTTGAAGAGGTCTTGTGTCAGCATGATTCAGTCGCTGAAGCTGCGGTTATTGGCGTAAGCGATAAATTGAAAGGGCAGCTGCCGTTAGGTTTAGTGGTGTTAAAAGCAGGCGCAAGAGCCGATCACGATGTTTTATATAAAGAGCTATTAACTTTGGTTCGCTCTGAAATCGGCCCTGTGGCTGCATTTAAACTAGTAAGCGCGGTGCCTAAACTGCCTAAAACGCGCTCAGGCAAAATCTTACGCGCCACCATGCGTAAGATAGCTGACAATCAGGACTACAAAATGCCAGCGACGATTGAAGACCCGCAAACCTTAGATATAGTGCAAAACACCTTAACGCGAATGGGGTATAGCAAGGCGCTGACTCAAGCGGTAAGTTAATCAAAGCGTAGCGCATATAAAGCCGTTGCTGCATTAACTGTTGCAACGGCTTTTTAAAAAGTTTTAAGTGGGTACAAGAGGCGATGGTGCTCTATCTATGCGCTATCGTATTAATTTGGTGTGAGATTTTTACACCGATTTCAAACACCTTTCTCAAGTCGATTTGACGCTATTATCATCATTTGTAAAACAGATATATCGCTACAGATTACAATTGTTAGTGAGATGCATTATCGCTGGTAATTTAGTTACCAAAATCGCTATAATTGCGCCCCATTATAGAGTGCCCTAGAGGCATCACCCTCTGACCTGCGGAAAATAATCGAATGAATACCCACGCCCAAATGTCAAATATCGGGGTTATCGGCCTCGGTGTAATGGGAAAAAATCTCGCGCTTAATATCGCTGATAACGGCTACCACGTTGCAGTTTTTGACCTTGATCATCAAAAGGTTATCGCCACAGTTGAGCAAGAACAAGCCGAACGTTTGGCAGACAAAGCGCCGCGCATGTTAGCTTGTAATAATATTTCAGAAATGCTCAATAATTTGGCTACTCCGAGAGTAATTGTGCTGTCTGTACCAGCTGGTGCTCCGGTTGATGGCGTGTGCCAAAGCTTAATTGAGGCAGGCATCGAGCCACAAGATATTGTGGTTGATACAGGTAACAGCTTATGGACCGATACGGTTGAGCGTGAGAAAAACTATCGCAGCCAATTCAAGTTCTTTAGCTCTGCGGTATCGGGCGGGGAAGTCGGTGCACGCTTTGGTCCATCGTTAATGCCAAGTGGCGATGAATCAGCATGGAAATATGTCGCACCCGTTTGGAGTGCAATTGCAGCTAAGGTCGATGCTGAAACAGGTTTACCGATAGAGCGTTTTGAGCCAGGTAACCCTGTGACTCAAGGTGAGCCATGTACTGCCTACATTGGACCTGCAGGTTCAGGCCATTATGTGAAAATGGTGCACAATGGCATTGAGTACGCCGACATGCAGCTTATCTGCGAAGCATACCAGCTATTAAGTGAAGCTATAGGCTTATCGGCCCAGCAGGTAGGTGATATCTTCAAGCGTTGGAACCAAGGTAGTTTAAATAGCTACTTAATGGGAATTAGTGCTGAAGTATTGCAGCAGCAAGACCCGCTAACGGGTAAGCCGCTGGTGGAAATGATCCTTGATAAAGCAGGGCAAAAGGGCACCGGCTTGTGGACTGCAGTAAGCAGCTTACAAATTGGCTGCCCTGCACCAACTATTGCTGAAGCTGTATATGCGCGCGCTGTGAGCACTCAAAAAGACTTACGCGTACAACTGCAACATAAGCTTGCTGGCCCGCAAGAGCTATCGCTAACAGATAGTGAAAAAGCAGAGTTTATCGACAACCTTGAAGCTGCACTGTATTGCGCCAAAGTAAGTTGTTATGCACAAGGGTTCCAGCTAATGGCAATGAATGCCAAAGAGCAAGGCTGGACGCTAAACTTCGCTGAGATTGCAAAAATCTGGCGTGCAGGCTGTATTATCCGCGCAACCTTCTTACAGTCTATTACCAAGGCTTATCAACAAGACCCGCAACTAGCTAACTTGCTAATGGCTGACTCGTTCAATCAAACCATTGCTGAAAAACACCTAGGTTGGCGTAAAACCGTTGCGCAAGCTGTAATGGCAGGTATTCCTGCGCCGTGTATTAGTTCAGCGCTGGCTTATTACGACAGCTACCGCTGTGAAACATTGCCTGCAAACTTGCTTCAAGGTCAACGTGACTTCTTTGGTGCTCATACATTTGAGCGTACCGATAAGCCAGCGGGTGAGAAGTATCATCTAGACTGGAGCGCGCCGCAACGAACCTTATCTAAGCTGTAATCGATTAGATGATATTTAAATAAAAAACGCCTCGAAAATCGAGGCGTTTTTTATAGGTATTCTAATTTCGGTTAATGACCAATAGTGAAGGCTAACCCTACACTAAATAAGGCGCTGAACGTCATAGTGAGTTTGGCTGTTTGCCCAAGTATTGGGTTAAGTGCTTCGCCAGTATTATCTTGAAATGCCTGACTTAGGTTGCGGGCAATAATCAGTGAAACCCCGGCTAGCAGCACGGGTAAGCCTTTTAAATAACCTAAAAAGAAGCCGCCAATGATAATGGCAAATGGCAGGTACACTAGGCTTTGGTAAAGTACTTTCGCTTGCGCTTCACCAATTCTCACGGCCAGCGTGTTTTTACCTGCTTTAGTATCAGTATTAATGTCGCGAGTGTTGTTCACCAGCATGATCGCGGCATTAAAAAAGCCAATAGCGCTACCCAGTAACCAGGCGCTGAGGCTGGTGGTGCCTACTTGCAAGTAATAGCTGCCTACCACGGCAACCAAACCGAAAAACACAAATGCTGCGACTTCGCCTAAGCCATGTGATGCCAATGGGTAAGGGCCGCCACTGTAGCAAAGTGCACCAAGCATGGACGCTGCTGCCAAAATCGCAATCGGCCAGCCGCCATGAATAATAAGATAAAAACCCACAGCAAATGCGAGCAATAGGGTAATAATCATACCGTTGCGCACCGCTGTTGGAGACAACATGCCGCTTTGAGTTACCCGGGTTGGGCCAAGACGCTCATCGGTGTCGATGCCGTTTTTAAAGTCAAAATAGTCATTGGCGAGGTTGACTGATATTTGCAGTAGCACACCACAAAGCATAGATATGGTGGCAATAAACCAACTAAATTGCTCAAGCTCAATTGCGAGCATGTTACCGATTAATAAAGGGCCAATCGCCGCAGGCAAAGTGCGCGGGCGAATAGCAAGAAGCCAAGGTTGAATCATTTACGCATAAGAAAGATGAGTGAATATTAGTCGTTATAATAACAAAATATTGTCTTGTTTGCTTTGATGAAATAGTGCGCTTTATCACCAATTGTTAATTGAGGTTTATCCTATACCAATCAGTACAAGTATGTGATCATTCTTACTAGTTACTTCTTATTGATTAAGAAGGCTTATAACTTCGTTAAAAATTTTATAGGTAGAGCAACTAGCTGCAATTTCTGCCTTGTTCTAAGCGATTTTTCCCGCGTAACCTCTGCTCACACATTTATCCTAATTGGTATATCCGCATCAGAATGGGAATATCCCTATGATTAAGGTAATCTTAGCGGATAAGTCTATATTAATAGGATCAAAAATGAGCCAAGTACTCAATAACTTATTAACCATGCTTGATTTGGAGCAAATTGAAGTTGGGTTGTTTCGCGGGCAAACCGAGGATATAGGTTTTGGTCATTTGTTTGGCGGGCACATCATGGCGCAGGCGATGATCGCGGCTAAAAATACTGTCGATCCCAGTCGTAATATTCATTCTTTCCATTCTTACTTTTTGCGTGCAGGTGACGAGACTCAACCAATCGTTTATGAAGTTGAAAACATGCGTGATGGTGGAAGTTTTAGCGCAAGACGAGTAAAGGCTATTCAAAAAGGCGTGCCGATTTTCTTTATGTCTTGCTCGTTTCAATCTGAAGAAGCAGGATTTGATCATCAAAGCGAGATGCCGCAAGTGGCGGGGCCTGATGGTTTGTTAAATCAACAAGAGCTTGCTATGACGCTGCGAGATAAAATACCGCCGCATGTGTTAGAAAAGTTTGTGGCAGATAGCCCGTTTGAGATGCGTTTAGTTGAGCCTGCCGATATTGTGATGCCAAAGCAAACCAAACCTGAGCGTCATGTGTGGGTGCGAGCCAATGGCAATATTCCTAGTGATCACTCAATTCAAGAGTCATTATTGTCCTATGTGTCTGACTTTAACTTCTTAGTGACTGCAGCTCAGCCTCATGGTGTATCCTTCTTAACGCCAGGCATGAAGATGGCAACAATCGATCACGCTATGTGGTTCCACCGTCCATTTAATCTTGATGATTGGTTGCTTTATAGTATTGAGAGTACCAATGCGACTGGCGGTAGAGGTTTTGTAAAAGGTCAGTTCTTTGACCAGCAAGGTAACCTGGTAGCTTCGGCAACCCAGGAAGGTTTAATGCGAATGACAAACAGGGGAAAATAGCGTGAGAACTGTAATGAAGTTATTTAAGCCGATTTTACTATTAGCGTTAGTATTAGGGTTAACTGCTTGCGTCACGGTGAAGCCGGAAGAGCCTGTGGTGGTGAATGGTTTTGCTGGGTATTTGGAAGATGTCACCTTGCCACAGGGGAGCACCATTAATATAGCGGTAATCGACTTCGACACTCCGGGCGCGATTATTGCGCAAAAGAATTTTGATATTGTGCGGGCGCCAGTGCCGTTTAAGTTTATCTTTAAGAAAGAGATGATTGACTCAAGCGTCAATTATGGCGTGGTGGCGATGATCAGTTATAACGGCCGCGTACTGTTTCAAACCTACGACAAATTTGAAGTCATCAACAACGGTAAGCTCACCACTGAAGTATTGATGAAACCTGTAAAGTAACGCCTTACAGTCACTTCGAGCTAGTTCACACATTCATCGTTTAGCCATTGATTATATTTGCTGGCGAACGATAATGTGTGCCCCTTGTTTTAATCTGTTAGGTCATCCCCTTGGCTGGCGCAACCACACCTTCGCAATCAATTAATCCTAAACGTCTCACTTGGGCACTCTGTTTAGCCTCTGTCGTTATTTATATCAACCTTTATACCTTGCAAGGCATGTTGCCTTTGATCGCCGAGCATTTTGATGTAACAGGCGCCAATGCCACACTTATTCTTTCGGTGACCAGCTTTAGTTTGGCATTTTCTCTGCTGATGTATGCGGTGTTATCTGACAGAGTAGGGCGGCTATTACCTATGGTTGTTAGCTTGTGGGCTTTGGTGCTGTCAAACTTGTTATTGATCTGCGCCAATGAGTTTGAAACCTTGATGCTAGTGCGACTGGTTCAAGGTGTGCTTTTAGCGGCCGTGCCTGCGATCGCGATGGCTTATTTTAAAGAGCAATTGCCAGCTGAGTTTATGCTAAAAGCCGCTGCAGTTTACATTATGGCTAATAGCTTTGGCGGTATTTCTGGGCGGATTTTTGGTGGCTTGATGGCGCAGCACCTAGATTGGCAGCAGTCAATGATACTGATGTTCACTGTTACCTTGATTGGCGTGGCTGTCGTGACGTATCTATTGCCGCGATGTGAGGTTAAACCAGAAAAGCAGCAATTGCCCATTATTGAAAAAATGCGCTACGACTTAAAAGGCTTTGTATTGCATTTGTCTGACTCACAAATGCGCTTGGTGTACCTGATTGGTGGCCTCGCATTTATGATGATGGTTAATCAATTTAGCTTTATTCAGCTGCATTTGATGGAGTCGCCATATTCCCTTAGCCGTTTCGCCGCAACCTTGATTTTTCTGTGCTATTTAAGTGGTTCAGTTTCGTCTTATTCGTCGGCGCGACTGATCATGAAGTACGGTACTACCAAGCTGTTTAAGCTTGCATTAGCCTTGATGCTCATCGGTAGTTTAATTACGCTGCATGACACCTTGCTGTGGATTGTGGTTGGCTTTTTAGTGACCGCCAGTGGTTTCTTTTTAGCTCACAGTTGTTGCAATAGCTTTGTTGCTGTAAGGGCAACGGCTCATCGAGCTAAAGCGACATCATTATATTTATGTAGCTATTACTTAGGTGCGGCGCTCGGCGGTCCATATTTAATGGTTTTTTGGCAACAAAATAAATGGGATGGGGTAGTGCTAGGTTCAATGGTGCTGATAGCTTTGATGCTGGTGGCCATTGCGCGAATAACTTATTTAGAGCGTCTAGTTAAAGCTCAGTCTAGCTAAATTTCACTATTGGCTAAATACATCGAAAATATGGGCGAGTGCCCTGATAAAAAAGAGATAATTAAGCGCTTATGTAAAGCCAGGCCTATGCAGTTAGGCTTGGCTTTTTTGTTTTTGCAGCGAGGTATTAAGTTGGAGATGATAGCTCGGGGTTGCTGGCTTAGCCGAACTCCTAATTAAAATCTTTATCAAATCCTATTGTAAGAATGCGGCTATGAGTCAAGCAAGCGCTTAGTAAGGTGAGAGGTACAACTGGAGCAAGGATTTAAGCGTAAGAGAAGTAAAGCGATAGATATAAATGTACTAAGACATTTATTAGATTCTATAACGAGATAAGGGAAATATGGTGGTCGCTACTGGGCTCGAACCAGTGACCCCCTCCTTGTAAGGGAGGTGCTCTCCCAGCTGAGCTAAGCGACCTGGGATACTTATCTATCAAAGGGTGATAGTAAGATTTTTTAAATTCATCGCTGCAACATACCAAGAAGATATGGTGGTCGCTACTGGGCTCGAACCAGTGACCCCCTCCTTGTAAGGGAGGTGCTCTCCCAGCTGAGCTAAGCGACCTGGGATAAATTCGACTAAAAAGTTTAGTCCACTGATAGTTAATATGGTGGTCGCTACTGGGCTCGAACCAGTGACCCCCTCCTTGTAAGGGAGGTGCTCTCCCAGCTGAGCTAAGCGACCTGGGATATTAATCTATCAAAAAGGTTTTAATGCCATCTTTTATCAAAGAATGGTGGTCGATACTGGGCTCGAACCAGTGACCCCCTCCTTGTAAGGGAGGTGCTCTCCCAGCTGAGCTAATCGACCTGGGACCTTTTTATAGTGCAGAACATGGTGGTCGCTACTGGGCTCGAACCAGTGACCCCCTCCTTGTAAGGGAGGTGCTCTCCCAGCTGAGCTAAGCGACCTGGGATATCCTGCAAATCATTTCATCAGTGAAATGATGGTGGTCGCTACTGGGCTCGAACCAGTGACCCCCTCCTTGTAAGGGAGGTGCTCTCCCAGCTGAGCTAAGCGACCTGGGATACAACAACGATACTATATTACTCATCTCGTAAGATGAAATAATTACCATGAAAAATCATGGTGGTCGATACTGGGCTCGAACCAGTGACCCCCTCCTTGTAAGGGAGGTGCTCTCCCAGCTGAGCTAATCGACCTCGCTGTGTGGGACGGTATTATAGGGATGAAGCAAAAGCTGTCAACGACTTTTCTAAAAAAAGCGTGTAGTCGAATTAAAAATGCGCAGCTTGCTGCATCCTTGGGCATTGCTGTTGGTAAAATGCGCAAACATGGTCACAACAACATCTTGAGTTGATGGCGAACACCTTAATGGCGGTTGCTATTCGCTCGTTCTAGCCTAGTTCTGTCTCGAAATAGAGTGTAATAGAGGTAGTTGAAATCTATTCAGCTGCCGCTTTGCTTACTCATTTTACGTTTGGCTGTAAATTTGGCCTGTAATTATAGAAAGTCACCATTACTCTCATCAACTACGTTGGTGATGTTCAAGTTAAATGCTTAGAGAGTGGAAAGGGGATATTCGAGCGATGTAAAGCGTGAACGCGGACAGTGGATATGGCGCGCGCTAGCATCAACTAACAATTGATAGTGAAAATTAATTTACTGAGTCAAGTTTTGCCTGGCTTGAGCACGCAGTTTGTACTTTTACGTTTTCCATCACCTTTATAGGCTGCTAGAATAGCGGCTACTTTTTTACACATATCAACTTGTTTATCACTATTGATGACAATAGTCATGATAAACAGGCTATCTACTAGGGTCAGTTTTCAATTATGACAACCAAGACGCGTTTCGCTCCTAGCCCAACCGGCTTTTTACACGTAGGTGGTGCACGTACTGCACTTTATTCATGGCTATATGCAAAAGCAAACCAAGGTGAGTTTGTTTTACGTGTAGAAGATACCGACATTGAGCGTTCAACTCCTGAAGCTGTTGCTGCAATTCTTGAGGGGATGGAGTGGTTAGGCCTTAATTGGGATGAAGGTCCATACTACCAAACTAAACGTTTTGATCGTTACAACGAGATCATCGCGCAAATGCTAGAAGAGGGCACGGCATATAAGTGTTACTGTTCTCGAGAGCGTATTGAAGCTATGCGTGAAGAGCAAGCTGCTAATGGTGAAGCGCAAAAGTATGACGGTCACTGTCGCGATCTCGAACCTCGCGATACTGACGAGCCTTATGTTATCCGTTTTAAAAACCCAACCGAAGGTAGCGTAGTATTTGATGACCATGTACGTGGTCGTATTGAATTTGCTAACGACACCTTAGATGACTTAATCATTGCTCGTAGTGACGGTACGCCTACTTATAACTTCTGTGTTGTTGTTGATGATTGGGATATGGGCATTACTTGTGTTGTTCGTGGTGAAGACCACATCAACAACACCCCGCGCCAAATTAACATTCTTAAAGCACTAGGTGCGCCAGTACCTGAGTATGCCCATGTATCTATGATTTTAGGTGACGATGGTGCCAAGCTTTCTAAGCGTCATGGCGCTGTTGGTGTAATGCAATACCGTGATGACGGTTATCTGCCAGAAGCGCTACTAAACTATTTAGTACGTTTAGGTTGGTCGCATGGCGATCAGGAAGTCTTCTCTGTTGAAGAAATGACTAACTTATTTAAGCTTGAAGATATTAATAAGGCAGCATCAGCTTTTAATACTGAAAAGTTAAACTGGTTAAATCAGCACTATATTAAAGAGTCTGACCCAGCTCATGTTGCTAAGTACCTAGAATGGCACATGCAAGATCAAAACATCGATACAGCAAATGGTCCTGCATTAACTGAGATTGTGACCGCACTTTCAGAGCGTGCGAAAACACTAAAAGAGTTAGCCGCTTCTAGCCGTTACTTCTATGAAGACTTTGCTGAGTTCGATGCAACTGCCGCTAAGAAGCATTTACGTGGTGTCGCACTTGAGCCGCTACAAGTGATGCAGAAGAAATTAGCTGAGTTACCAGAGTGGACTGTTGAAGCTATTCATCAGGCGATTCAAGATACTGCTGCTGAATTAGAAGTGGGTATGGGTAAAGTGGGTATGCCGCTACGTGTCGCTGTAACAGGCGCAGGTATGTCTCCAGCGGTAGATTTGACCATATTCTTGGTTGGAAAGGCCCGTTCTGAACAAAGAATCTCCAAAGCGATTGAATTTGTAGCAGACAGAATAAATTCTTAAAAAACGTATTGACAGTTTTGGGTAGGCTGCATAGAATGCGCCTCGCAGTTGAGACACATCGTGAGAAACATCTCGCAGCGTATCCAAACTGATTTAGTAAATGTGGGGCCTTAGCTCAGCTGGGAGAGCGCAACACTGGCAGTGTTGAGGTCAGCGGTTCGATCCCGCTAGGCTCCACCACTAAATCCTCTCCGAGGTAGCGTCAAATCTTAGCCTACAGGATTTTTCGAGTATTCACTCTCTGTGGAGTATAAGCACAGAACGGTATGTCCCATTCGTCTAGAGGCCTAGGACACCGCCCTTTCACGGCGGTAACAGGGGTTCGAATCCCCTATGGGATACCACTTATTTTTGAGTGGTTGACTGCAAAGTTAACGATTCGATAGCGTTGATATTTAGCCTACAGGTATCAATGAGTATTCACTCTCTTCAAGAGTCTAAAACGAAGATTAGTGTCCCATTCGTCTAGAGGCCTAGGACACCGCCCTTTCACGGCGGTAACAGGGGTTCGAATCCCCTATGGGATACCACTTATTTTTGAGTGGTTGACTGCAAAGTTAACGATTCGATAGCGTTGATATTTAGCCTACAGGTATCAATGAGTATTCACTCTCTGTGGAGTATAAACACAGAACGGTATGTCCCATTCGTCTAGAGGCCTAGGACACCGCCCTTTCACGGCGGTAACAGGGGTTCGAATCCCCTATGGGATACCACTTATTCTTGAGTGGTTGACTGCAAAGTTAACGATTCGATAGCGTTGATATTTAGCCTACAGGTATCAATGAGTATTCACTCTCTTCAAGAGTCTAAAACGAAGATTAGTGTCCCATTCGTCTAGAGGCCTAGGACACCGCCCTTTCACGGCGGTAACAGGGGTTCGAATCCCCTATGGGATACCACTTATTCTTGAGTGGTTGACTGCAAAGTTAACGATTCGATAGCGTTGATATTTAGCCTACAGGTATCAATGAGTATTCACTCTCTGTGGAGTATAAACACAGAACGGTATGTCCCATTCGTCTAGAGGCCTAGGACACCGCCCTTTCACGGCGGTAACAGGGGTTCGAATCCCCTATGGGATACCACTTATTCTTGAGTGGTTGACTGTAAAGTTAACGATTCGATAGCGTTGATATTTAGCCTACAGGTATCAATGAGTATTCACTCTCTGTGGAGTATAAACACAGAACGGTATGTCCCATTCGTCTAGAGGCCTAGGACACCGCCCTTTCACGGCGGTAACAGGGGTTCGAATCCCCTATGGGATACCACTTATTCTTGAGTGGTTGACTGCAAAGTTAACGATTCGATAGCGTTGATATTTAGCCTACAGGTATCAATGAGTATTCACTCTCTGTGGAGTATAAACACAGAACGGTATGTCCCATTCGTCTAGAGGCCTAGGACACCGCCCTTTCACGGCGGTAACAGGGGTTCGAATCCCCTATGGGATACCAATTCTTTTCTTTTGAAAAGAACTTAAAGCCACCGCGAGGTGGTTTTTTTGTGCCTGAATTCTGTGGGGGGCAGGGATAAGGACACCGCCCACTCATTTTACAAGCCGCTGTAACAGGGGACGAATCCCTATGGGATACCAATTCTTTTCTTTTGAGAAGAACTTAAAACCACCGCGAGGTGGTTTTTTTGTGCCTGAATTCTGGGTCAGGGGTAAAGACATCGCCCACTCATTTTACAAGCCGCGGTAACAGGGGAGAATCCCCTATGGGATACCAACTCTTTTCTTTTAAAAAGAACTTAAAGCCACCGCGAGGTGGTTTTTTTGTGCCTGAATTCAAGTGAGTTAAGGGGTAACGACACCGCCCACTCATGTTACAAGCCGCGGTAACATGAGCTTAATCATGCAGACTATTTACTCTAATCTCTAACCTATGTAGCTTATATTGTTAATGACTAAACTGATGGAATCGCTATGAGGAACAGCCAATGGACAGTGGCAAACTGGCGGAGTTAACAACCCTTTTGTTAGTGCCTGTGTATTTGTTGCAAGGCAAATGGGTGCGCTTTAAAACCAACAAATTGCCAGAGCCTGATGGTGTAAGACACGGGCTTGTTGGTAGTGGTAAGCCATTAAGCGTCATGATTATTGGTGACTCCGCAGGCGCTGGTGTTGGGGTGGCTGAGCAGCAAGATGCTCTATCGGGGCAGTTAAGCCAAGCGTTATCTCAACATCATCAAGTACAATGGCAACTGCATGCTCAAGATGGCGATACATCGACTCAGTTAGTCGCACGGCTTGAACAAGTTGAGGAGTTCAAGGCGGACTACGTGGTGATCTCGATTGGTGTTAATGATGTCACTAAACGTACTAGCTCACAGCAATGGCTCGCTAATCTAGAAGCTATTATTTCACTGCTACAGACCAAGTTTTCAGCCAAACACATATTATTTACTGCCATTCCGCCTATTCATCAATTTCCAGCCTTACCTAATCCGCTTAGGTGGTGGTTAGGTCAGCGTGCTTTTAAGCTCAATCATTTGCTTGAGCGCAATTGTAAGCTGCATAGTAAAGTTCACTTTGAGTCGATTCCATTCCCATTTGAAGCAAAACTCATGGCCGCTGACGGTTTCCATCCAGGTAAAGAGGCGTACCATTTGTGGGGCAAATACATGGCGCAACGTATCAGTCAACTTGCCCAAGATGAGTTGATACAGGATGGCAATTCACAAGACTCGATTGAAACAGGTGAGTTAAATCAACCTCATTTGGAAGTAAGCTAGTATGGGGAGTTAGCTTATAGAGAGATAAGCTAACTGAAATTAAACTGGCACAGGCACAAAAGGGCAGGGCGAGCCAACGAAATTCATTGCGCGTTTTTATGGATATAAGTGAGCTAGCTATGAGTTAATACATATGAGTATCAGCTAGCTCACCAATTAATTTGGCTTGAATCGCGAGCGCTAATCTATGCCTAAAAAGCCACCAGTTTGATGTGACCACAGCTGAGCGTAAATTCCACCTGATTCGATGAGTTGTTGATGCGTGCCTTGCTCAACAATTTCGCCTTTATCTAACACGATTAACCTATCCATTGCTGCAATGGTTGATAAACGGTGGGCGATGGCGATTACCGTTTTGCCTTCCATTAGCTGATACAAGGACTCTTGAATCGCTGCTTCGACTTCACTATCGAGCGCTGATGTGGCTTCATCTAAGATGAGGATGGGGGCATTTTTTAGCAGTACACGAGCAATTGCAATACGCTGACGTTGCCCGCCAGACAGCTTAACGCCGCGCTCACCTACCTGAGCATCTAGCCCGACGTTCCCATGGGGATCAGTGAGACCATCGATAAAGTCTGCGGCTTGTGCTTGCTTAATCGCTTGCATAAGCTGAGCTTCGCTTGCCTTTGGATCGCCGTAGAGAATGTTTTCTCTAATTGAGCGGTGCAGCAAAGAGGTGTCTTGGGTCACCATGCCGATATTGGCGCGCAGCGAGTCTTGAGTCACGTCAGTTAAACCTTGACCATCAATACTAATAGCGCCATCTTCAACATCATGAAAACGCATCAAGAGATTTACCAAGGTAGATTTACCAGCGCCAGAACGGCCAACCAGACCGACTTTCTCGCCAGGCTTGATATTAAGGTTTAGGTTATCAATCACGCCGCCTTTTTCACCATAGTGAAAACTCACCTGACGAAAATCTATTTCACCTTGTTGGACATTAAGCTCTGGAGCATCGACTTTATCTTGAATCGCGATGGGTTTAGACAAGGTATTCATACCATCGGTAACTGTACCAATATTTTCAAACAGTGAGCTAATTTCCCACATGATCCACTGCGACATACCATTAAGTCTTAATGCTAGGCTCACAGCGATAGCAATAGCACCTACCGTAATGGCGTTATCTGCCCATAGGTAGATTGAAATCGCAGCTATGGTAAATGCCAGCAAATAGTTAATTACCTGTACAGACACGTTAATCACAGTGACCAGGCGCATCTGCTTATATACGGTTTTTAAAAACAGCATCATGCTGTCTTGGGCGTAATCCGCTTCTTGCTTGGTATGGGAGAACAGCTTCACGGTTGAAATGTTGGTATAGCTGTCCACAATACGGCCGGTCATGGTTGAGCGCGCATCAGCTTGCTCGGCTGATACTTTCTTAAGCTTCGGCACCAGTAAATATTGAATACCAATATAGGCGAATAGCCAAACCAGCATAGGCAGCATTAAACGAATGTCTGCCGCGGCAATCATCACCAACATTGAAGTGAAATAAACTAGGATATACATCAGCACATCCAGTAATTTCATCACACTCTCACGCACCGCGAGCGAAGTTTGCATGACCTTGGTTGCCACGCGACCTGCAAAATCATCCTGATAAAAGCTAATACTCTGTTTAAGTAGATAACGATGTGCTTGCCAACGAATCGCCATCGGGTAGTTACCTAATAGTCCTTGATACACAACCGATGCATGCAGCCACACTAGTGTTGGGATAACCACTAGAACAGTAACCGACATAGTGATCAGGGTTGTGGACTCATCTTGCCACAGGGTTTGCGGATCTTTTGTAACTAACCAGTCAACCAGTTGTCCCATAAACCCAAAAAGCGATACCTCTAAAATCGCCAAAGTGGAAGTGAGAATCGACATAACAATTAACAGCTTGCCAAAGCCTTTGGTGTAATGACGGCAAAACGCAATTAAAGTTTTTGGTGGCTGGCTGGGCTCTTCACTTGGCAGGGGGTGAGTCAATGACTCAAAAAACTTAAACATAGACAACTCAAATTGATAGCGTGCAGTAATGGCTATATACCTTACCGTACTCGCCAATAAATTGTGACGATTAATTCACAAGTGTTACCAGTGAGTTGGTAGGGAAGTCTCTTTGATTGCGTGATGCTTGCCAATCTAAGAGCTGAATTTAATTGAGTTCCGATTATGGCTAGTAGATTATGGCAAATCTCGTAGAATGAAAGCTAGTTGATTCATTTAACGCGGCTAGCCTCAGATATGTTTTGAGCTAGTATTTCAGTAGCTACTATTCCAGTAGCTTGTATTTCAGGAGCTTGTATGTCTGAAGCCTCTTCTTCCATAGAGCATCAGTGTCATATCGCAGCAGATATTTGCCAGCGAGCGAGGTTAAGTCGCGATGCGCGTTTTGATGGCCGTTTTTTTACAGGAGTGTTTAGCACAGGTATTTATTGTCGCCCAATTTGCCCCGCGCCTGCACCACTAGAGAAAAACGTACGCTATTTCGACTCGCCAGTACAAGCTGCAAATGCTGGGCTTAGGCCTTGCCTTCGCTGCAGACCGGATAGTGCGCCTAATTCTCGCGCCTGGCTTGGAACCCAGGCGACCTTTAACCAAGCGGTTGAATTCATTGATCAAGGTGTTATGTCTGGCGATGACGGAATATCGATTGCTCAGCTCGCTGAGCAGCTTGCCATAACGCCGCGTTATTTAAATAAGCTGTTCAATACCCATATCGGTACTTCGGCCAAGCAATATGCGCTTTATCGTCAGGTTTTATTTGCTAAGCAGTTGTTGGTTGAGTCGCAATTGGCGATTACTGATATAGCTTTTGCTAGCGGCTTTAACAGTATTCGCCGTTTTAACGATGCATTTAGGAACATCCTGACACTTGCGCCAAGCGATGTGCGTAGGCAAGCAATTGCAGAGGAATCATCTGGTCAAATAACCCTAAAACTTAGTTATCGCCCACCGTTTGCTTGGGACTACTTAATTGGTTTTTATCGGGTTCGTCAGGTCGCTGGGATGGAGAGAGTCACAGATGACTGTTACCGCCGCAGCTTCAATATTAGCGGTGTGATAGGGGTGATGACTGTGCGTCATGATGCAGCTAAACATCGGTTATTGTTGTCAATCGAGCTAAATGACCCTAAAGAGATCAGTCAATTGATGATGTTGGTCAGCCGAATTCGCCGTATGCTCGATGTTGATGCTGACATGGCGCAGATAGAACTAGGGCTGAGTAGTTATCAGGCGCTCGGCGCTGAGGTAACTCAGGGGATCCGCATTCCAGGTGTTCCAACTGCGTTTGAAGCGGCTTGCCGCGCTGTACTTGGGCAGCAAGTTAGCGTGACACAGGCCTGTAAATTGCTAAATACCTTAGTTGAGCACTATGGCGAGCGGGTGATGATTCAAGGGCAAAGCTACTTGCTGTTCCCAACAGCTAAACGTCTAGCTAATGCGTCTTTGAAGATGTTTAAAATGCCTAACAGCCGCAAGCAAGCGTTAATCGCTCTTGCGCAATTTGTCGCTGAACATCCTGATGCTAAGGTTGAAGATTGGCTACAAGTAAAAGGTATTGGCCCGTGGACAATTGCCTATACTCAGCTACGTGGTGAGCAGCAACCTGATGTGTTGCTGAGTTCAGACTTGGTGATTAAAAATGGTCTAAAGTGCTACGTAAAAAAGCAGCAATCAGAGATAAGCGCTAAGCGGTATCAAAAATTTGCAGATGAACTTGCAGCCAAGGTAAGCCCTTGGGGAAGTTACCTTACCTTGCAAATATGGCATCAATCCACGCTAAACAGCGACAAAACGAGTGCCCCAGCCCACGAGCCGCGGAGCCCAACAAACAAGTAAGCCCAATGAACAAGTGAGTCAAAAGTGAATAAAACCACATCAACAAATACAACTTCGGCTGAAGCTCAACTTGAGAGCAAAGTTGATGCAGCTAAACAGCAAATTAGCGACACGATTGTGAATTTAAACCCTGCGCAGTATCAAGCGCCGTCATTGCAAGCTCAGGTTGCCAGCCCTGTTGGCGAAATTATCGTGCGCGCCAGCGAGCGCGGGCTGACTCATCTTACTATGGCATCCGTGTTAGCTGAGCCTGATGTAAACATAGAAACTGTGTTGATTGAAGTTGAAGCGATTGCCAGCGGCAGCGCAGAAGCCATGTTTTTAACCCGCTTACACTTAATAAAAGCCATTAAGCAACTACAGGAATATTTTGCTGGTCAGCGGGTGAGTTTTGACTTGCCGCTTGCTGCAAAAGGTACTGAATTTCAGCATCAGGTTTGGCAAGCCTTAGTCGACATGCCGTATGGAAGCTTTTGTAGTTACTCAGACATTGCTAAGCAGATAGCAAGACCAAAAGCGGTGCGAGCTGTTGGTGCGGCTAATGGGGCCAATCCGATAGCGATTATTGTGCCTTGCCATCGGGTGATAGGTAAAAGTGGTAAATTGACCGGTTATGCCCACGGTTTGGCGATGAAGCAATACTTGTTGGATCTTGAAGGAGTATAGCTGCTTACATCTGACTATTGCAGTTAACATCAATTGCAAATAAATAGTCATTGCTCAGTCATCTAAGGTAAAATGACGCGTTAATCTTTTGATAATGTGATCTTATATGACTTCAGCGCCAGCGAACTGTTTTGCCGACTTTCAATTACCTTCTTCACTAGTTGAGCGTTTAGCTCAACTTGAATATAAAACGCCAACACCGGTGCAGCAACAGGCGATTCCAGCCATGCTGTCAGGTAAAGACCTATTGGTCGGCGCCAACACTGGCTCTGGCAAAACTGCAGCTTTCGCATTACCTATCATCACCCGTCATATCACAGGTGAGCTAACTAACGGCAAATCGTGTCAACCTCAGGGCAAAGGCAATCTTGTCTCAACTTTAGTGTTAGTGCCGACGCGTGAGCTTGCTAAACAAGTGGCGGATAACTTTGTCGCTTATGCCCAAAACTTAGAACGCAAAATTAAAGTCGTGTGCGTATTTGGCGGCGTATCAGCCAATCCGCAAATGCTCGCATTAAGAGGCGGCGCAGATGTAGTGGTGGCAACACCTGGGCGTTTACTCGATTTAGTTTCATCTAATGCGCTAAAGCTCGACAAGGTGAAACACTTAATACTTGATGAAGCTGACCGGCTATTGAGCTTAGGTTTTACTGATGAGCTCGGTAATATTCTTAAGTTGCTACCTAAAACCAAGCAAACTGGTTTGTTTTCAGCAACCTTCCCTGATGAAGTGATAGCTCTTGCCAATAGCTTACTTAATGAGCCTACCACACTGTTTTTACAAAGCGCTGAGCAAAGCACTTTGGTTCAACGTGTAATGACGGTGAACAAAGATAAAAAAACCGCGCTTTTAGCGCACTTGATCAAAGAAAATAGCTGGCGTCAGGTGTTAATCTTTGCCAGTGCTAAGAAGACTTGTAATAACCTGGCACAAAAGCTGGCTAAGCGCGGTATTACAGCGCAGGTTTTTCATGGCGATCAGGCCCAGGGCGCACGAACTCGCGTACTTGATGGCTTTAAGCAAGGTGAGATAGATGTGCTTATCGCCACCGATATTGCGGCTCGCGGTATTGATATTGAAAAGCTGCCAGTAGTAATTAACTTCGAGCTGCCCCGTAGCCCAGCGGATTATATGCACCGCATCGGTCGCAGCGGCCGTGCAGGGGAGGTAGGGCTTGCGGTGTCACTGATTAGTCATGATGAATATCATCACTTTAAAGTGATTGAAAAGAAAAATAAAATTCGCTTAGAACGAGAGCAAGTCGCGGGTTTTGAGGCCGATGAAAACCTCGAAGTTGAGCCAGTAGATAAGCCTATGGCAAAACCTGCTGGTACAGGTAAAAAGAAGCGCAAGAAAGTGCCTCAAGCCAATGAAAATATCTGGTCTCAAGCTAAGCCTAAGTCTTAGTTGATAGTCTAGTTATCTGTCGTTCAGATTAGTTAAGTTTTAGTCATATATGAGCAAGCAATCGCTTGCTTGTGATGTTTAACCAAGTTGCCAAAGAAGTCGTCGTTATGGAACATGTATTTTGGTTAGAAGAAGGTCAACTGGCTGGTCGCAGTGGACCAAATAAACACCCATGGGATCTGCAGCAGTTAAAGCAGGAAGGTTTTGCAGCAATTGCTTCCCTCAATGACGGTGCGGCGTGTGATAGCCAGCAGCTAAAAACGCTCGATATTGCCCATCAGATTTTTAATCTACCTGATAATATCCCACCTAAGCCTGAAGATTTAGCGGTTTGCGTTGAGTTATTACCGAAAGTCATTGCATTTATCGATGAGCAACGCCAGCAGGGTAAAACTGTGCTGTTACACTGCCGTTCGGGTATCAACCGCACTGAGTTAGTTATGGCTTACTATTTGATGAGAAACGGAGCCGCTCCCGTGCATGCTGTCAGCCAAACTCGCGTTGCTAGTGGGCTGGCATTTGACGCAGATGGTTGGGATCAATTTGTTTATGACGTGCTTTACGCGCTACAGTAATAGGTAATATTAAAACATCTACAACCAAGGGAAAGGAATGCTCGGCTTAGTAAAAACTTGCAGGTGCCTTATTCACTCAAGTCGTTTGTTGGTCGCAGTTGTTGCTTTGTCTTGGTTATCTGCCTGCCAAACACACCATGTTTATCCCACCGCGCCTTTAGAATATAAACTAGCCAAACCGACAAGCTCGCGGCTAGTTGACTATTATAATCGCGTGTTAGCCACCACTGAGCTAACTGAATCAAATACTGCAATTTACCCCTTGTCTGATGGATTAGATGCGTTTACTGCTCGTCTTGTGAGCATTGAGGCGGCACAGGTTTCGATTGATGTGCAGTATTATATTTATCGTAATGACGAAACTGGCACATTATTAACCTGGTATTTGTACAAGGCTGCTGAGCGCGGCGTTCGCGTGCGGATTTTGCTTGATGACATGACTACAGGTGCACTTGGCAATGGCTTAGCTGCCCTGGTGCGTCATCCCAATATTTCCATTCGAGTATTTAACCCTGCGCACTATCGTGAACGTCGAACCTGGTCATTTGTGACCGACTTTGGGCGCATGAATCATCGTATGCATAACAAATCGCTTACTGTTGACAATATGCTGAGCATTGTTGGCGGACGTAATATTGGCGATGAATATTTCTCGGCTAATGAAGCTGTGGAGTTTGGTGATCTTGATGTGTTTATGATGGGCGCTGCAGTAGATGAAGTGAGCGATCAATTTGATTTGTATTGGAACTCATCGCAAGTTCGCCCCGTCGAGCAACTTGAAGAAAAGTCTATTGATGCCGTTGAACTGTTCGAGACCCATGCTGCGCTGCAAGCCTTTCAGCAAAGTTTGCCGGAAAATCTGTATGTACGACGTTTAGTGACGACGCCCATGCTGGAGAAATTATTAAATCAAAGAGTTAACTGGTATGCAGTAGATGCTGAGGTTATTTTTGACCCGCCAAATAAACTTCACACTCATCTTAATCAGGGGATATTAGTCGACGATCTGGCGACTTTTTTCAGTGCGGCAGAGGAGCAGGTACTCATTATCTCGCCCTATTTTGTGCCGACTCAATCTGGTGCTGATGAGCTCGTCTCTTGGGCCAAATCGGGCGTGGATATTACCGTGGTGACCAATAGTTTAGCGGCAACCGATGTATTGGCGGTGCACTCAGGCTATCAGCAATATCGGCAGCAACTGATTGAAGGCGGAATTAAGCTCTATGAGTTAAAGGCAGATTTAACCCGTAAGTACAAGCAAGCTGAAGCCAAAATGTTCCAGGGAAGCTCGCGCTCGAGTTTACACGCCAAGTCATTTGTAGTGGATGATGAGGCGATATTTATTGGCTCATTTAATTACGATCCACGCTCGGCATGGCTTAATACGGAAATGGGCGTAATTATTTACGACAAGCCATTTAGCAAGAAGTTTTTGACAGGGTTCTATCATGATTTGCCGTCAAAGGTTTATCAGGTAAAAGTTGAAGACAATAAGTTGGTTTGGCTTGACCTTGTATCAGGCGAGCGTCATTACAAGGAACCCAATACAAGTCTTTGGCAGCGCTTTATGGCAAGCTTTTTATCCTGGCTGCCGATTGAATCTCATTTGTAGTTTGTCTTTGCATTAGTTCTTGTATTAGTCCTTATATAAGTAACCTAGCAAACTTGCGTTGTAGCTCGCAGCAATTAGGCAGCAGGCAGTGCTATAGTTAAACGGTACGATGAACAAAAGGGCAGCGAATGACAAGTTTAGCCGATGTGAGTGCCGCTTCTGGTAGCAGAGCTTCAAATAAACCCGCTAATAAGGCGAGCCAGTCTCAAGGTTTGCTGCTATTTAAACTAAATCACACTCAACTCTTTGCACTCGGCACCCTTAAAATTCGCGAGTTAGTACCATTTATTCCTCTAACCAAACTGCCTAATTCTCACAGTGCAATTAAAGGTACAGCGACAGTGCGTGGTAGCACTATTCCTGTTATCGATATGGCGCAGGCCATTGGTTTTAAAGGCGTAGATGACAACGAGTTAGACAAGTGTTACATCATCATCACTGACTGTCAGCGAATGCTAATTGGCTTTATTGTGCGCAGTATTGAAAAAATCATTGAATGTAATTGGCGCGATATTATGCCGCCATCGAGCACATTAGGATCAAACGCATACCTCACTGGCGTAACTCGTGTGGACGAGCGTATTGTGCAGTTGCTTGATGTTGAGTTATTGCTGTCGAAAATATTCCCTGACGATCCTACGGCTAACCGTCCTATTTTGACTGATGTGCAACGAGAGCAGCTTAAACCTCTGAATATTTTGCTGGTTGATGATTCTATGGTTGCGCGTAAGCAACTGTCTGATGCGCTTGATTCCTTCAATATTCCCTATCAGGTGACCTCAGATGGCCATGAGGCGCTCGCAATGATGAAGCAAAGCGCCGCTGACAATAAAGCCATTGATATTTTAGTGAGCGATATTGAAATGCCTGGGCTTGATGGTTACGAGTTAGCCTTTGAGGTGAAAAACGATGCTGCCATTGCTAAGGCTTACATTATTTTGCACACCTCTCTTTCAAGTGAAATTAGTGTAAGTCAGGCAACCCAGGTCGGTGCTAATGAGGCGTTAACTAAGTTTGATGCCCGTGAACTGATCGATGCCATGTTACGTGGCGCACAGAGTTTCCAATCTACTGACTGATCTCACTTATAAATTATTCCCTGCTGCCACAATGTTGGTGTAATGTACCTTGGTTGCAACATTGAGGTTATTTTCAATAGTCATTGTGGTGAATACCTAGACTTAGGTTGTTGCAACCTGATATAGATCAGGTCTAGATAAACTAGTGTTTGTCTGTTTAATAAAATTTGCTCCACCAAAAAATATAATAAATCGAAGGTCAATCAATGAATCAAAATAACTCGCTACTAGCTCGTATTGCTAGTGGTAGTCTCGTCTTACAAATTATCGGTGGTATCGTTCTTGGTGTGCTACTGGCTTCGGTATCTGCTGAATACGCCAAAAATGTCGCGTTTTTAGGTTCGTTATTTGTCAATGCCTTAAAAGCGATTGCACCTGTATTGGTATTGGTGTTAGTTACCGCATCGATTGCTAACCAAAACCCAAATAGTCCATCGAATATGCGCCCAATTATCGGCTTATATTTATTTGGCACCTTTGCTGCTTCACTTACCGCAGTGGTGTTTAGCTTCATGTTCCCAACGACCTTACTGCTTGCTGCTGGAGTTGAAGGAAGTAACCCGCCTCAAGGCATTTTAGAGGTGTTAAACACCTTATTGTTTAAGATTGTAGATAACCCAATTAATGCCATTGCTAACAGTAACTACATCGGTATTTTAGCCTGGGGTGCAGGTCTTGGTTTTGTGTTGCGTAGTGCATCAGACTCAACAAAGACTGTGCTAGCTGATGTGAGCCATGGTGTGTCCAACATAGTGCGTTTTGTGATTCGTTTTGCGCCAATCGGTATTTTTGGTCTGGTTGCTTCAACCTTTGCTGAAACAGGTTTTGAAGCACTAGCTGGTTATGCGCAGTTATTGTTTGTGCTTGTTGGCTCTATGGCGTTTATCGCGTTTGTAGTTAATCCGGCAATCGTATTTTACAAGACTCGCCGTAACCCATACCCGCTAGTGCTACAATGTATTCGTGAAAGTGGTGTTACCGCATTTTTCACTCGCTCAAGCGCAGCAAATATTCCGGTAAACATGGCGTTGTGTGAAAAGCTAAAGCTTGATGAAGATACTTACTCAGTGTCTATTCCATTAGGCGCGACCATTAACATGGGCGGCGCTGCAATTACCATTACCGTATTAACCTTAGCGGCGGCGCATACTTTAGGTATTCAGGTTGATTTCGGTACTGCTTTATTACTTAGCGTAGTATCGGCAGTATCTGCTTGTGGAGCCTCAGGTGTTGCTGGTGGCTCACTATTGCTTATCCCATTGGCGTGTAGCTTGTTTGGTATTTCCAATGATATCGCTATGCAAGTAGTGGCAGTAGGCTTCATTATTGGCGTTATCCAAGACTCCGCCGAAACCGCGTTAAATAGCTCGACTGATGTGGTGTTCACTGCAGCGGCTTGCGAAGCTGCTGAGCATAAAGCCAACAGTTAATATTTACGCTTGACCAGACATAAAAAAGCGAGGCGCTGATTATTCATCGCCTCGCTTTTTTGTATGTTTCTCGGTTACTTTGGCAGCTATTTGCAAAGAGTTAGCTCGTAGACAGTTAAAAACTATGTTTGCTGTAAAAACTCACTTCAGATTTCTTGTATGGATGAGTGAAGGTTAGCCTTTGAGCGTGCAGTTGAAGCCTAGATTTTGCGTTGGCGACGTGTTCATTAGCATAAAACTGATCGCCTAAAATAACGTTTCCCAAAGCTAGCATATGCACTCTTAACTGATGGGTGCGCCCTGTTTGTGGCAATAGCTGAACCAGTGTGCTGTGCTCACGTTGCTCTAGCACTTGATAGTTGGTAATAGCGACTTTGCCATCTGCCGATACTTTTTGTAGCGGACGGTTTTCTTTATCAGCAGCGAGCGATTTATCAATTACGCCAGATTCATTAGTTAAATGCCCGTTGACTTCCGCAATGTACTCTTTAGTGATTAAACGGTCTTGAAACTGAGTTTTGATGCTAGATTCAGCTTTCTTGTTGCGGGCAAACACCATAATCCCTGAGGTATCACAATCAAGGCGGTGCACTAATATAGCATCAGGATACACACGCTGCAGTCTGGTGAGTGCGCAGTCATGGGTGTGCGCTGCAATACCCGGATTGGACAGTAAGCCAGAAGGTTTATTGATAACAATGATATCGCGATCAACATAACGGATATCGAGCCATGGAATGGCGGGTGGTCGGTAATCAAAAACTTGCATGGCTAACTCTACAATCTGCGAGGCTTAATAAAGATGCGCATCATAACACAGACTGCTCTTGGTGTTATTTTTATGCCGCTAAGCCAGCAGCTCTACTAACCACAGCCTGAGTTTTAATCCCCAGTATGACGTAGCACCTGAGGTTGTCATTACAATTTGATTATTGCTATCGACTAGGTAAATCGAGGGCAGGGCATGGGCGCCCCATTGCTCGCTAAGCGGTTGTTTCGTTTGTTGCTCGTTAACGGTGGCAAATTGATATTGATGCTCATCTAAGTATTGAGAAATTTGGCTATTACTTCCCGATGCCACCGCGATAGTCACCACCTGATGCCCGTCTTTTGTGATGCCATTAACTGCAGGCGAGGTGACTGAGCATATCGGGCACCAAGTGCCCCAAAAGTACACAAGTGTTGGCTTGTCACTCTTTTGTTTAAATAGGTGGATTTGCTCACCGCTAATGAGGCTAGCTTGAATATGCGGCGCGGCGCCTGAGGCAATATCGCGTTGTAAATACATAGATACGCCAATCAAAATAACAGCCATGATAAAGATATCCCGAGCTAGGCCTAACCAGAACTTTGGGCTGCTGAGACGTGTAGCTAGCGCTTGTTTTGTTTTCAATAGCATTGAGTTTACTGACATTTATCTTGCTTATATCTTGTTATCGTCCGTTTTTTCTTCTAGCGCTGCAAGTCAAACTCGCTTATGCGTTATCGACTAAATATTCGTTTGGCGTTCTGCGGCTTATTATGCGGGTATAGGCCATTAATTGTGGGTAGAAGGTGCGAAACGCAATTTCGATATCAACATACAGCTTATCGATATCGGCATCGGCGTATTGGAATAATTCAGGTTTTGACAACCTTGTTGACACGCCCTTAATTGCTTGTGATAAGCCTTTACGCGAGCGGTAACTACCGAGCCAATCTTGAGCGATGATTTTAGGAGCAATTTGATTGAGCTTTGCCGGTAGTTCAGGAGTTTGTTCTAGCTGTTTGTAGGCTTTTGCGCAAAATTCGCTTAACGGCAGTGAATGGTATTCTTGCCAATAATAAGCAAGGTAGTGATCGAAGCTTAGATCAACCAGGATAGGCGCGATACGACGAGAGCGTTTAGGAAAACTGTTAAGTAGATCAATTACTATATCATTAGCGTCGGTCATTGAATCGATTTGCCTATGTAACCAGATCCCCTGCTGCAGATGTTTAGGGTAGCTATCTATACTGCCTTTCGCAAAGTCGCCAGCAAGATTCGCTGCCATATTGGTGTCACTATTATCTGCAAGGTGCAAATGCGCCAAAAAGTTCATAAATTGCTCTTTTATTTTAAGAAAAATGAAGTATTATGTTTTTAACTTGTTAACACTGCGCTTTATGGAAACAGCATGAATAGTTACGCATGTTTCTACTTAGAGTTTTGATGAGAGCTGCTATGTTTTTAGCCCAGTGAATTATCAAGTAGCGCTATATATTTTTGTGCAAAAAGCTAGGTTAGCTATAACGCCACGTTAATCCAAAAAGCAGCACTAGTTAAAAACTAGCCTAGAGCATAACAAGATTCGCGACAGACTGTAGATAAGATTGTATTAATTACCCTTTAGAGTTTAACTTTGATATCGGTTTTAAGGATCATGGATGATGATAAACTGGCTAAATAAATTACTTGGGCGATCCAAGGGGCAACAGCGTACCAAGGTTGAAATAGATCTTAATTATGAAACGCATTCTTTCAAAATGGATGATATCCATCGCGAAGGAGTTAAGGCTGATGCAGACGTTAACGCAGAACTCGCTGAAGATAAGCTGACAAAATAACCATTATACTTGATATTAAGCGGCCGCAGTCATAGACTAGCGGCCGTTTTTGTATCTTGAGAGTTAACCCTATGCGCGTAGCCGACTTTTCTTTTGAACTACCTGATGAACTGATTGCCCGTTACCCGACACAGGAGCGTAATGCTTCGCGCCTACTAACTTTAGCGGGAAACACCGGCGCATTAGCAGATAAACAGTTTACCGATATTCTTGAGATGATAAACCCGGGTGACTTGATGGTGTTTAACAATACCCGAGTTATCCCAGCGCGTTTGTTCGGTCAAAAGGCGACCGGCGGCAAACTAGAAATTTTGGTAGAGCGTATGCTAGATGACAAGCGGGTACTAGCACATGTGCGCTGCTCAAAATCGCCAAAAGTCGATAGTATGATCCATCTTGATAATGGCTATCAAATGAAAATGTTAGCTCGTCATGATGCCTTGTTTGAGTTAGGGCTTGAGGATGACAACACTATTTTGACTGTGCTTGAAGAAATTGGCCATATGCCACTGCCGCCGTACATTGATCGCCCAGATGAAGATGCCGACAAAGAGCGTTACCAAACCGTTTACAATGACCAACCTGGGGCGGTAGCTGCGCCAACTGCTGGTTTGCACTTTGATGACAACATGCTGCAAGCACTGAAAGATAAAGGCGTGGATATTGCCTTTGTGACTTTGCATGTCGGCGCGGGTACGTTCCAGCCAGTACGTGTTGATAATGTACTTGAACACAAGATGCATTCAGAGTGGGCCAATGTTGAGCAAGGCGTAGTTGATAAAATCGCCGCGACTAAAGCCAACGGTAACCGCGTGATCGCGGTTGGTACCACATCGGTACGTTCGTTAGAAAGTGCAGCCAAGGCAAGTGGTGACGAGCCTCTTGCAGCTTTTAGTGGTGACACTGATATCTTTATTTACCCAGGCTTTAACTTCAAAGTGGTTGATTGCATGGTGACAAACTTTCACTTACCTGAGTCAACCTTAATCATGCTGTTGAGCGCTTTTGCAGGTTACGATGAAGTAATGAATGCGTATCAGCATGCGATTGCTCAAAAATACCGCTTTTTCAGTTATGGCGATGCCATGTTTGTGACGAAAAAAGCCGACTAATATCAGTTTTTGCTTTAAAATGTCAGCCCACTGTGAAGTGGGCTTTTTTGTACGCATTACAAACCTGACTGGTCAGCTTTTTAGATTGATTTACGCAAGGTGACTTGAAGCGACAAAAATTGCCCTTATCTCTATTGAAACACAAACATGTCAGACTGTTTATCTGGCAAGGTGATTTATGAAATTTGAATTAGATACAACAGACGGACGCGCACGTCGCGGCCGCTTAGTTTTTGAACGTGGTACGGTAGAAACACCAGCGTTTATGCCTGTCGGTACTTACGGCACGGTTAAAGGTATGACACCTGAAGAAGTACGTGCGACTGGCGCTGACATTCTGCTAGGTAACACCTTTCACCTGTGGCTACGTCCAGGTGAAGAAATCATGCGTAAGCACGGTGACCTGCACGATTTTATGAACTGGCAGCGCCCTATTTTGACTGACTCAGGCGGATTCCAAGTATTCAGCTTAGGTGATATCCGTAAAATCACTGAAGAGGGCGTGCACTTTCGCTCGCCAATTAATGGTGAAAAGATTTTCTTAGACCCTGAGAAGTCGATGCAAATTCAAGACTCACTAGGCAGTGATGTAGTGATGATTTTTGATGAATGTACACCGTATCCTGCAACACATGATGAAGCGCGTAAATCAATGCAGATGTCGCTGCGTTGGGCACAGCGTTCACGTGATGAGTTTGACCGTCTTGAAAATCCAAACTCTTTGTTTGGCATTATTCAAGGTGGTGTATACGAAGACTTACGCGACGAAAGTATCAAGGGTCTAACCGAGATTGGTTTTGACGGTTACGCAGTGGGTGGTCTTGCTGTTGGTGAGCCTAAAGAAGACATGCATCGCATTCTTGAACATGTTTGCCCGCAGATCCCAGAGGATAAGCCTCGTTACCTAATGGGTGTAGGTAAGCCTGAAGACTTAGTTGAAGGCGTACGCCGCGGCGTTGATATGTTTGACTGCGTGATGCCAACACGTAATGCCCGTAATGGTCATCTATTTACCAGTGAAGGTGTGATTAAGATTCGTAATGCCCGTCATCGCGAAGATACGTCACCACTTGACCCTAAGTGTGACTGTTACACTTGTAAAAATTACTCACGCGCCTATTTGTACCACTTAGATCGCTGTAATGAGATCTTAGGTGCGCGTTTAAACACCATCCACAACTTACGTTATTACCAAATGTTGATGGAAGGTTTGCGCGATGCTATCGCGGCGGGTACATTAGATGACTTTGTTAAAGACTTCTACACTGGCTTAGGACGTGAAGTACCTGAGTTAAAAGACTAATTTTCATTAATTTTAAATAGTATAAGAAGAGAGAACTATGTTTATTTCAAACGCATATGCAAACGCAGCAGGTACCCAAGCAGGCGGCGAAACCATGCAACTTATCTTTATGTTAGTTGTATTTGGTTTAATTTTTTACTTCATGATTTTCCGCCCACAATCTAAGCGCGTGAAAGAGCATAAGAGCCTAATGGAATCGATCTCTAAAGGTGACGAAGTGCTAACTAACGGTGGTGTGTTAGGTAAAGTAACTAAAATTAGTGCTGAGAACGATTACGTACTTTTAGCGATTAATGAATCGACTGAAATCACTATCAAAAAGGATTACATCACGGCAGTTTTACCTAAAGGTTCTATTCAGTCGTTGTAAGCCAAGAGGGCTCTAGAGTGTTAAATAAGTATCCAATGTGGAAAAACATCATGGTGGTGTTAATCATCGCCGTTGGTGGTTTTTACGCAATTCCGAACCTGTTTGGTGAAGATCACGCGGTGCAAGTGGTTGCTACCCGTGGCGTTGAAGTAACAGCGCAAACTCAAGCAACAGTGACTGACGTGTTAGCGAGTAACGACATTGCGGTAAAACGCTCTGAGCTCGAAAATGGTCAACTGCTTGTCCGTGTGCAAAACCCAGAGCAACAACTAACCGCTCGCGAAGCGATTTCTGAAGCACTAGGTGATAAATACACTGTTGCGTTAAACCTGGCTCCGGCAACGCCTGAGTGGTTAGAAGCCCTAGGTGGCGGCCCAATGAAGTTAGGTTTGGACTTACGTGGTGGTGTGCACTTCTTAATGGAAGTGGACATGAGCGAAGCCGTTCGCAAGATGGAAGAGGCAAAAATTGCTGATTTCCGTAGTCAACTACGTGAAGAAAAAATCCGTTACGCTGGTGTGCGCAAAACACCTAGAGGTATCGAGATTAAGTTCCGTGATGCAGATACTGTCGGTAAAGCTGAGCGTTACTTAAAGACTCGCGGTACTGACATGGTATATAGCGATATTTCTAGCGGTGATAACTTTGTGTTGCTTGCTAATATGTCTGAGATTTACCTCAAGCAGATTAAAGAAGAAGCATTGCAACAGAACATCACCACGATTCGTAACCGTGTGAATGAGTTAGGTGTTGCCGAACCTGTGGTTCAACGTCAAGGGGCTGAACGTATTGTAGTGCAGCTTCCTGGTGTTCAAGATACTGCGCGTGCTAAGACGATTCTTGGCGCTACCGCGTCGATTGAATTCCGCATGGTTGATGATAAAGCAAGCCCAACAGCTGCAGCATCTGGCCGCGTTTCAGCTAGCTCTGAAATCTTCGACCGTCGTGGTGGCGGACAAGTTGTGCTGAAAAAAGAAGTGATGCTAACTGGTGATCATATTACTGGTGCGCAACCTTCATTTGATGAATACAGCCGCCCGCAAGTATCGATTAGTCTTGATGCGAAAGGTGGTTCAATTTTCTCAAACGTGACCAAAGATAACATTGGTAAACCAATGGCAACCTTGTTCATCGAGTACAAGGACAGTGGTGAGCGTAAAGAAGATGGCAGCGTTAAGATGACCAAGATTGAAGAGGTTATCTCTGTTGCAACCATTCAGGCTCGTCTAGGTCGTAACTTCGTTATTAATGGTCTTGACCATAAAGAAGCGCAAAGCTTAGCACTACTGCTACGTGCAGGTGCGTTGATTGCGCCAGTTACCATTGTTGAAGAGCGCACAATTGGTCCTAGCCTGGGTGCTGAGAACATTGAAAGCGGTATGCAAGCAATGATCTGGGGTATGGCAATCGTATTGCTATTTATGCTGATCTACTACCGTGCATTTGGTTTTATTGCCAACCTAGCGCTTATGGCTAACCTAATTATGGTTGTCGGCGTCATGTCAATGATCCCAGGGGCAGTACTTACTCTTCCAGGTATTGCTGGAATGGTATTGACTGTCGGTATGGCGGTTGATGGTAACGTATTAGTATTTGAACGTATTCGTGAAGAACTATTGGCAGGTCGCACTGTTCAGCAAGCGATTCATGAAGGTTACGGAAACGCATTTTCGACCATTGCCGATGCTAACATCACTACCTTTATGACAGCGTTGATTCTATTTGCTGTGGGTACTGGTGCAGTGAAAGGTTTCGCTGTGACGCTGATGATTGGTATTGCAACCTCAATGTTTACCTCTATCGTAGGTACGCGCTCTGTGGTTAACGCGTTGTGGGGCGGTAAGCGCCTTAAGACGTTGTCTATTTAAGGAAGAGATTGCACATGTTTCAGATATTTTCAGTAAAAAAGACAATCAACTTCCTGCGTCACGCGGCGCCTATCAGTATTCTGTCTATGTTCATTGTGTTGGCATCTTTAGGCTCATTAGCCACTAAAGGTATCAACTGGGGCTTAGATTTTACTGGCGGTACTGTGGTTGAACTTGAGTTCTCGAATCCGGTTGATTTAAACAACTTCCGTGAAAAGTTAGTTACGCCAACAACTGATGGTGCAGTAGTACAAAACTTCGGCTCTAGCCGCGACGTATTAGTGCGTCTACCGGTGCGTGAAGAAGTTAAAAGCGATGATCAAGTTGATGGTGTGATGGTTGCGGCGCAATCAATCGACTCAAGTGTAGTGCAAAAGCGCGTTGAGTTTGTTGGGCCGCAAGTAGGTAAGGAGCTTGCAGAGCAAGGCGGATTAGCAGTACTTGTTGCGCTTATCTGTATTCTTATCTATGTATCGTTCCGATTTGAGTGGCGCTTAGCGGCCGGCTCTGTTGCCGCGCTTGCCCATGACGTTATCGTGACTTTAGGTATCTTCTCGGTACTGCAGCTTGAGTTTGACCTCACCGTACTTGCAGGTTTGTTAACAGTTGTCGGTTACTCGCTCAACGATACTATCGTTGTATACGACCGTATTCGTGAGAACTTCTTGAAGATCCGTAAAGGTAGCTCTGAAGAAGTGGTGAACACCTCAATTACGCAAACCATGAGCCGTACCGTGATCACCACTGGTACTACGCTTATCACAGTGACAGCCTTGTTCCTTAAAGGCGGTACTATGATCCATGGTTTTGCTACAGCATTGCTGCTAGGTATCATAGTAGGTACTTACTCATCGATTTACGTAGCATCTTACCTAGCGATTAAACTTGGTATTAATCGTGAGCACATGATGCCAGTTGAAATCGAGAAAGAAGGCGCAGATCAACAATCAATGATGCCTTAATTGGCAATTGCTAGTTGATTCGCTATTAGCGATTAACGAATAGTTATTAAAAACCCAGCATTGCGCTGGGTTTTTTATTTTGCTCAAGGCAAGAAAATGGTTTTATGCTTCTATCTTGTCGAATATTTCCTGCCTTTTTTGCCTGTCATCATCATTAACGGTACATGTCCGTTCATAACAAAGGTCACACGGCGACTTTTTAGTGCTGAATGTCAGTAATGATTTGCGCCAGCCTTGCATCAACTTAGATGCATAAAGGTCATAAATGGAGTTGTCGTCAGCTAAGTTACCAATGGCATATTTATGGCCTACATCTAAGTCAGGCATGATGTTACAGCAAGGGTAAACATAACCGTTGTGGTACACCGTTAATTCACGATAGGGTCGGAAGCACGGGTAATCGCGCATTTGAGTGATTTTTAAATGCTCCATTGCGCCAGCTCGGGAATGACCGATTTCTTCATAGTTCATGCAGTTAACATCAACCCGCATGCCATTATGAACAAAGTGACTGTGGATTGAGAATCCGGGATCTTCACTGTCTATTGTTAAGTCCTGTTCAAGTTTGTCGTAAAACTCGATAAGTTCTTGGTGACGTTCTTGATGGTCGTAGTCGCCTTTTGTATGCAAAGTAACATTAATGCCAGTGACGCCAATTTCACTCAGTTCTTGCAAGGCTTCTAGATCTAAATAGTCGCCATTAGAATTAAAAAATAGTCTGGCTTGAGGCAGCTGCTCTAGTGCATATCTGAGCTTTTGGTAAAACTTTTTCTTACTCGCCAGTGGCTCGTTATATAAGTTGTAAACCAGCTTTTCGCTGTAGTTTATTTGTTTTAACTCGGCAATTAGCTTGTGGTAAATGTCGTCGCTCATGTGCTTGATCTTGCCTCTGCGCTCATCTAAAAATGACACAGGACAGTAGCTGCACTTGCGGTTACAGAAGTTAAATGGCTCGATATTGACGACGGAAACATATCGATAAAACAGTTGCTGCTTTTGCTCTTGGCCGCAGTCTCCTGAAAACAGTATTGATTCAATGTGCTTTTGATCCAGCAGTCGTTGCCAGTAATCTCCCCCGTTAGCGCTAGCAGGGCGATCATCTTGAATGTGTTTTCTTGTGCTCATCAATCCTCCTTAATGACCGAGTTTGGTGGGGGAGTTTACGTTAGCTGGCGCTTGTACAACCTTAGCTCAGAGTTGAAACCATCAATCGTTTCAAATCCAAAGGGATGAACATTGGTTGCAACAAGCTGGTAGTTAGGTAAGAAACGATCATAATCTTCACCTTTAATCTGTTGTTTTACGCCAGCGTGACCGTCTTTAGCGAGTTGCTTACCTTCACGAAGATTACGCAGTAGTACATATTTGGTATTTAACCTATCAACGTGTTTAAGGTAGTTTTCAACCACGTCTGGCTCCATTTCTTGGAATGAAATGAAGTTCACGAACAGATCCAGTTCACCAGAAATATTAGGTAGTTGCCACGGGCAAGCTACGGCGCCTTGGTACTGCTGCGCTAATTGCGTCAAACTGGTTTGCTCGAGTGATTTTATATCTTGGTAATCGGCGATATTGTCTTTGCCAAATACCGATTGCAGATAGTAAGTCGAGAATAAACAGGTTGGTGCAATGTCGACATCAAGATAAAAGCAGTTGTTACGCTTATCGCTAAGTAAAATTTCACCAAGCGAGCCAAACCCGCCGCCGATTTCGAGCACAGTGTTAATCTCAATTGAGCCAAGTTGTTGCTTAAGGAAATTAATGCCGAGCAGATAGTTTAAGCTTGAACGGCTAAAGCGGCGGCCATCAAATTCAAACTGCTCTAGTGGGTTACCGACATTGCTTTCACTAAAGGTGTCAGTAAAGGGCTTTACTTGGGTCTCGGTCGCTTTTAGTACGCGATAATCACTGCGAGCGTGCATTTCACCGTTGAGGAAGTCTTTCATCAGCAGTGTTGCTTTTGCATCGCCGTTTAATTGGCGCTCACATGTCGCCACCATGGCGTGATATTTCTCTTGCTGCGTTGCCCAGCCATGGAACATGTATGTAGGCACAAAGTAAGACAGGGCGCTGGTCATTGAGCGAAAATTTTCAATCCCGTGCTGATGTAAATCTTGCTCAAGCCCTTTAGCACCAAATTGCCAAAAACTTGTTGGTAGATATTTGTCATCAGCCTGCTTCATGTCCTGGCTAATGATTGATATATGGTCTTTCCACATGGCTTTTCCTTGCTCGCCTATTAGGTATTTTGCAGCGTTGACGCGCTAGGTTTTGGTACACAATAAAGCACCGTTTCCAACAGCATGTCGCCATAGACACGCAAATACATGTCGTAATTCGGGTTCATTTCGTTGATGAGTGCCGGTATTTTCCACAGATCACTCGGTGTGTGATAAAGGCAAATAGCCAGTACCGGCGTATAGTCTTGAATGATATTTCTAGCACCATTCAACGCGGCGACTTCGGCGCCTTCGACGTCCATTTTGATAAAATTTGGCTTGGCGGAGTACACCACATCATCTAAGGCTACACAGTTGATGGTTGTGGCATCGAGACTATCAAGTGATAGCTTGCTTGAAGTATTTTGACTGGCATCAAAGCTTAGTTGCGCACTTTCACTCCATACTCCCGCAGGATAGACAAAAATATGCGCGCTACTATTAGTTTGAGACAATTTAGCGCTAGTACGACTTAACCGGGTAAGGTTGGCGGTATCTGGCTCAAAGCTGGCACAATATTCAATGACTTTATTGTACTTGTCGGCGGCGAAAAATAGCTGTTCAAGTGTGTCGCCAATGTAGGCGCCTGCATCAATGAACCTGATTCGTTCAAGAGTGGCAAGGGCAGGAACATCTTCACAAAAGTACTGTATTTGGCTGTCAGGAATAGGGTAGTCCGCTATGTCAAAATCGGTTCTAAATCTGACTATTTGATCAAGTAGTTGCCTGCTCTTGTCATCCGACAGTAAATGGCGAAATTGTTCGATCCCCGCACCATCAACACGTTTGCTCTGGTCTTGGTCAAACCAAAGGCTATGGACTTTCAATTGTTCAATAATCGCAGGGAAGGCATGCAGTGACTCGGTAAAGTCATAAACTTTAGTAAACCCCTGTGATAGTAATTGCGCTTTGATCTTGCTAGAGATCAAGCCAACCGAGATATAGATGGGCACATCTTTATTTGCGATAGGTTCTGGCCTAAGTACGGCTAAGCCTTGAACACTGGTTTTATTAGAAAAGCCGTCAATAATGCCAATGGGATTGATGTTAGGTAATGGTTTGATTGTATTTAAGAAAATCTCGCCTTGAATACCTGCGCCAAAGATATAAATCTCAGTCATCAGCAGACCCTCCATATAACATCATTCTAAGGCTGTCAGTCCAGCCGTCGTTGAGCTTGCTATATTGCTCTCTTAACATGAGCTTTGATACTTTACCTGTAGCGGTTAGCGGCAGCTCATCAGGGAAGAAGTATTTTAACGGCCGCTGGAAGGCGGCGAGCTGTTTATTGGCTAACTTCCTTAGCTCAGACTCAATCTTTTTCGACTCAATCGTATTGGGCTCAGCAATACAGATAGCCACTATCACTTCACCTAACAGGGTATCTTCAACACCAATCACTGCGATTTCGTGGATTGCACTGTGTTGCAATAAAACGCTCTCGATATCTTTAGGGTAGATATTTATCCCACCCGAAATAATGATATCTTTTTTTCGCCCTACATAGCTGAGGAAACCATCTGCGTCTTTTTCGCCTAAATCGCCAGTAAGGAAATACTCTTTGTGGAACGATTGCTGCGTTAGTACCTGCTGCTGATAATAACCGCTAAATGCTAGCGGCGTGCGCACAGCAATTTCGCCAACAGTATCCTTGGTAACCTCCTTATATTCATCATCGAGTATTACAAGGTCTATGTTGTTACATGCACTGCCAACGGTTTGATATTTAGCCGAGGCCTGAGCTGGAGATAAATTAGTGGCAACGGCAATTTCTGTCGCGCCGTAAATTTCATGGAAGTCACAACCGATAGCGTTAAATACCTGCGCTTTGAACTTGGCATCAATCGGTGCTGATGATGTCACTATGGTGTTTAACGATGTCAGTTGTTTTGCATTGGCGATAAGCTGTTTCTTTAACGCGTATAAGTGCGAAGATACCGAGATGACGAAGCTAACTTGATATTGCTCCACCAGGTTTAGCCATTGACTAGGGGTGAACTTACCTAGGTGCACCATGGTGCAACCAAGCAGTAATGGTACGAATGTTAGTCGTTGACCCAGTGAGTGGAAGAAGGGGGATGCGCACAAACTCACATCGCGCTCAGTTAAATGATACAGCTCCCATGATTGCTTGGCTCGTTCCAGCTTGACCTGCTGTGAGATCATAATTGGCTTTGGCGCACCGGTCGAACCAGAAGACAGGGTGATCAAAAAATCTTGTGCTCCTTGCCAGCTGGCTATGCGTGCGTCTAGCTCGGCTGATACTCGGTTATTGCCTTGCGAGATTTCGGCATTATTTTGCGAAACAGCTGATAAATCAACAGCTGACAAATCAATGGTCGCTATAGCGTGTTTTGCTTGAGCCGTTTTTTGAATGGCGCCGGCGCTACCAGCCAATATGTTGGCATCAACGGCCTGGCAGGCGCGTATCAGCTGCGCTGGCAACAGCTGACCGTTCATTGGTATACAGCAGCCATTGAGTTTGGCGATGGCCAAGCAGGTACAGATATTATCTTTTTGATTATCTGTAATTAACGCCACCCGTGGTCTTTGCTGCCCTGATTTGTCGATGATTTTACAAGCGAGGGTTTCTATTTCTGCAAGTAGCTGAGCATAGGTGTAAGTATCTTCAGCATCTACAAGTGCTAGCTTGTCTGGAAAGCGAGTTGCAGCGCGATGAAAATAATCGTAAATGACAGACATTGGGATTAGTTACTCGTCATTTTTGCTAAGGCGGCAGCGGCCAGTCCACCCACGACTTGTAGAGATGAGTCTGCAAGTTCGATAGGGGTAAACTTGATAGAAAATTCACTCTCGAGGGTCATGATAAGACTTAAAATCGCGAATGAATCTAATAAGCCCTCAGTGACGAAATTACTATGCTCAGTGACTGATACTTCATCAGCATGCTGCTTGATGTAGTCAATGATAGTGTTGGTTATGTCTTGTTGTGCTTGATTCATTGTCAGTTCTTTATGTTTGTTCTTAAAGTTAGTTTTACTGGCTATTGATGGTCGCTACTCAATGATGTCCCAACTAAGGCGATCGCCAGCGACCACATTGGTTTTGATCTTACGCCCTAGAATAAGGGGCAGGTATTTAGGCGCTAAGCCAAAACCTGGACGCACGGAGCGAACGTTCTCCATTGACAGCACATCACCTGCTTGCAAATCTTGGCTGATATACAAAGATCGACGTCCGTTGCTATTTTTCGCCGCCTCTGGGGTGAGGCTGTATTCAACCTTACCAATGGCAGCTTCTGCACGGCGAATTTCGGTGATCATGGTTTGAAATTCTTCAATCGTCAGCGAAAAGAAGCTATCGACTGTTTCTTCGCCGTCATCAAGTTTGATGTGCTTTTCGATTACACAAGCTCCCATAGTGACTGCTGCAATAGGTACACCTATGCCTACCGTGTGATCAGACAGTCCAACAGGGCAAGCAAAGGTTTGCGCCAAGCTTTGAATCGTGGTCAGGTTAACTTCTTCCGCCGGAGTTGGGTAGGCGGTGGTACATTTTAGTAATATGACCTGTTGGCAGCCATTTTCTTGCAGGCAATCAATAGCTTGACTGATATCCGTTAAGCTAGCTAAGCCTGTTGATACAATCACTGGCTTTCCTGTCGCAGCCACCTTTTTAAGTAAGCCGAAATCGACAATTTCAGGTGAAGCAATTTTATATGCCTTTACTGGGAACTGCTCTAATACATCAACCGAGGTGTCATCGAACACTGAGCCAAATAATTCAATACCCAGCTTTTGTGCTTCTTCAAATAGCGCTGGTAGCCATTCCCAAGGGGTATGGGCATATTCGTAGAGGTTATACAGGTTCTGATACTTGGCCCAGGCGTTATCGCTTGGAATAGCAAAATCACCATGGTTAACATTAAGTGTAATGGTATCTGGGCGGTAAACTTGCAATTTTATGGCGTCAGCACCGGTTGCTGCACCAGCTCTCAATAGCTCAAGTGCCTTGTCTAAACTGCCGCCATGGTTTCCTGAAAGCTCAGCAATAATATAGCTCGGTTCGCCTGCTGCGACTTTTTTATCACCAATAGTGACTTGGTTTTGTAGTTCGTTCATAGGAAGCCTTTAATCAAGTGTTACCCACTGCTGTTGCGCATGAGATTTTGCTGCGTTATCAAGCAGTGAAAGCCCTTCATGGGCGTGTTGCCAGCCAAAGACGTACGGGGAGTTATGCTTACCAGATTGTTTGAATTCGATTAGTGCATCGGCGATGTCTTGATAGAGGTTGGCAAACGCCTCGATAAACCCGCCAGGATGTCCAGCTTTAAAGCGTTCTCTAATCTCGCTCGGGAATAAGCAATTGCCGCGGTTATAGATAGTTTCAACTGATTGTTGATTGAAAATATGTAATTGCTCTGGGTGTTCCTGTACCCAGTGACCGCTGCCCTTGTCACCAAACACTGAAATACGTAGACCATTTTTGTGGCCAATAGCGGTTTTACTCATCCAGTAAGACGCTCGAATGTTCTGCTCGCACTTTAACCAAATGTTGGCATCATCGATGATGTTGTCGAACACAGAGTAATGATTAAAATCTGCGTTGACAGCCGTCGGAGTTAACCCAGTTACAAAGCTGCTGATATGATGTACATGCACTGCAAGGTCAAGTAACAATGTTGGGATATCACCATCTTCAAGGCGCCATGCTTGCGGTGACATATCATTGATTTCTTGAATAAAACCATCAGAAGGCATTTCAGCACGGACTTGCAATATCTTCCCTAAATCGCCCGCTTCTACATGCTTTTTCAGTACCCTTAACATAGGGTAACCGCTGTAGTTAAAGGTTACAGCAAGAAAACCTTTAGTTTTATTTAGCGTATGCTGAATTGATTTTGATTGTTCGATGGTTGCCGTGAGCGCTTTTTCACAGATAACTGCTATTCCTGCTTCTAATAGCTCGCAGACAACTTGCTCGTGATCAGGGGTTGGCGTCAGTACCACCACAGCATCGAGGTTGGCTGCTTGCTGCGCAATATATTGTCGCCAGTCGTGGTAAATAAGCTCAGGTGGAATTTGCCAGTAGCTGCCAGTATCAAGGCTTTTGGTAGCATCACGAGAAAAACACCCCGAAACCAGCTTCCAGGTGCCGTCAAGCTGGCAAGCTACGCTATGAGCATAGCCTACGGCTGAGTTATACGCGCCGCCAATAAAGCCTATGTTCAGTGGTGCTGTGTTTCGTTTTTGTTGCATTAAATCCTTACCTTTAGTCCTGCCTACGGGACTGCGGCTGACGCATGACATAGTGAAAATCATCACTTGATGCACCAGCAAAAAATGTTCCAATTACGTCATGGTATTCATGAGTTAATGGTACGTCTTCAAAGCCAAGATAGTCGTTCATCAGTTTTACATAGTTGTTTTTCTTATGAATTACGGCTATCCAAGGGGTATCTGGGTGATGCTTGTCACAGTGTTCTAACTGCCAATTGAGCGCCAGCATTGCGTCCTGGAACGAAGTGCTTTGCTCTGTAACAAACCAACCACCGATAAGAAATTGACGTTGCAGCAGATGAGCAAGGTGACCAGCATCTAGCTGATAAACTTGATGCCAAATGTATAAACTGATTTGCTCATTATGTTCTAGAGCGAATGAGTCACGAGAGCTAGTAAACCACCAGTGGTAGTGCCCGAGCCTTGGGATCGCTGTGGTAGCAATCATGTTTTTGGCGTTGGCTGCGAGATTACGGCTGTCCAAATAATGATTGATATCGGAATCAACAACCGCTCGTACTCGATAGTTGTCGTTGAGCCGTTCATATTGGTGTTGCTGCGAATACGGCTTGGTGTAGGTTTCAAGCGGCTTACTACATCCATGAGTCATCACTTCAGCGACCCTTGATGCTCCCATGCCATCGATGGCGATGGTATTGATATCAAGCAGCGCGGTTACTCTGTCGTAGTTAGCCTCTATCGTTTGTACCAATTTAGCTAGCTGCGCGAGTTCCATGTCAGTATCGCAATGGAAATAATGGCCAATTCCTTCTAGCGCACTAATATCTGTTTGTTGATTCGCTGATAAAGAAAAAGTGACTGCAGGTTTTTTCAGGGCAAGCAGTTGATAAAGCACACCACCAGCCGCGCCAATGTATAAATCACATGCCGCAATATGTGGGTACAAGTCATAGCAATCGGTAATTGGCTCTACCCAATCATCCTGTTCAAACAAGGATAGCAATTGCTGCTTGTTATCTGTCAACGGACCTATGATGGGTTTAATCAGCCAGTTGTTTTGTTTGGCTTGCTCAGCTAGCGCTGAAATAAGCCCTGCGCTCGTATGGCTATCTCCGCCGCCGCCAATGCCAACAAGAATGGTAAATCTGCTGTTAACGCCTGCGGCGACAGCTTGGCTATAAGCGCTGCCCAATAACGCATACTGTGGCCCCAACAGCACATTGGCTTCAGGGGCACAAGATTTTGATAATAGTCTTTGGTATCAGGCCCGCGCCATCGCACGTCCAGTAATGCGTCGCAGTGGTGCTCGCGGCATAAGTCATCAATAACCAACAGTCTCACATCTGGACTTCTGACTAATTGCTCCCATTGTTTGTCGAGGTTGTAGTCATCCACCACTAACCACGTTGCATCAATCTGCGAAATGGCTTCAGTCGTCCGTTTGGCATCTTCAACTGCATCTAATTTATTGAGCTCGGTATCTTTGAGCTCAGTACCTTGGTACAAGTACTGGTGCGTAAAGTCCTTCAAAAAGGGCACAATCGAGGGCTCATACACACTCAGCAGAAAGTAGCATTGGTGACCAACTTGGGTTAATGCCTCAGCGAGACTGATACACCTTACTAAGTGTCCAACCCCTTGCCCCTGACCTGTATTGACTCGAAAAGCAATGTTAGCCATGGGATTTCTCCGTCATCACTGCTGTCTCTGCCAACATTAGTTTGTGCAGCGCCTCTGCTCTGCGCCAGTCATCTAGGGTGTCAATGTCTTGCACCTGATGGTTTGGGAGGACAAAAGGCATAGCTTCGCTGGAAAACATTCCCTTGCTTTTTGGGTCGACAAAGGCACTTGCTTTGCCCCAGTAAAATTGCCCAGCATCATGGTAAGCTTTTTCAAGATCCTGTGAGCGACTATTAAAATGCTGTGGCTGAAACATTTGCACGCCATTGTCATCGGTAACTTTAAAAGCACGTTGGATAGGTGATGGGAATTCAGTGACCGCAAAGCAGTAGTTTTTTTTCTGTTGCAGCAAAAGTTGCTCTAGTGATTGGCGTAATGTTTCGCCCTGAACAAAAGGGGCGGTCGCATACAGTACGCAGACAAACTCTGGATCATAGTGGTGCTCTCGCAACCAGTTGATTGCGTGGGTGATAACAACCGCAGTTGTGGCGTGATCATCTGAAAGCTGCGCAGGCCTAACAAAGGGTACTTCAGCGCCATATTGCTTGGCAACATTGGCAATCTTTTGGCAATCAGTGGATACAATGACCTTATCGAAACAATTCGACTCAAGCGCCGCTTCAATCGAGTAAGCAATGATTGGCTTACCGTTAAACAGTTTAATATTCTTGCCCACAATACGTTTGCTGCCGCCGCGTGCTGGAATAATGGCTACTTTCATAGCAAGGCCTCAAGCGTGTCACAAATATAATCAACTTGCGCTGGAGTAAGCTCGGGATAGAGCGGCAGTGATAGCAACTGGCTATATAAGGTCTCTGCTTGTGGCGCATCGCCTTCATTAAAGCCTTGAGCTAGATAGTATGGCTGTAAATGAACCGGGAAATAATGCACATGTACTTGAATATTCGCCTGTCTCATTGCATTGAAAACTTGTTTTCGCTTGGTTGGGTTATGTAATTTGATTAACAATAAATGCCTAGCAGAATAGCTATTACTTAGAGGCTCAATGGTGTCTAAGGGTAACTTGCTTAGTCTTTGTTGGTATTGCTTGGCAAGTTCATTGCGCTTAGCTGTATAGTTATCTAGGCGAGCGAGTTGTGACACACCTAAAGCCGCATGTATGTCACTCATGCGGTAGTTTAAACCCAATTCATGTTGCTCATAATACCAATCACCTTCATCCGGTCTGAGTAATTCCGCGCAGTTTTTATCTATTCCATGACTACGCAGGCTTTTGAGCTTACTCACTAAGTTTGAATTTTGCGTGGTGAGCACACCACCTTCGGCAGTGGTAACAATTTTGACGGGGTGGAAACTAAATACGCATATATCACTGAACTGGCAACAGCCCACATGTTTGTCGTGATAACGACTACCTATGGCATGAGAGGCATCTTCAATAATGGCGATATCGTATTGACTAGCAACCTGTTGAATAGCTTGCATATTGCAGCTGTGGCCGGCCAAGTGAACCGGAATGATGACTTTTGGTAACTTGCCAATACTTGCTGCATGAGCAAGCTTTAGCTCAAGCGCTTTAGGGCACATATTGCCTGTTGCAGGGTCTACGTCTACAAAGTCGACTTTAGCGCCGCATAATCTGGCGCAATTGGCTGAAGCAACGAAGGTAAGCGGGCTGGTCCATACCCAGCTATGCTCATCTACACCTAAAGCCATGCAGGCAATATGCAGCGCAGAAGTTGCGCTATTTACCGCGATTGCATGTTTTGCACCAACATATTGGGCAATGGCGCTTTCGAACTCGGGCACTTTAGGCCCTTGAGTAAGAAAGTCTGACGTGAGTACATTTAATACTGAGTCGATGTCTTCTTGAGTAATGTCTTGTTTGCCATAAGGGATCATGCTTTGGCATCCAGCTCAATAATTTGCTCGACAGATAAGAATTCTGGGTTGCTACCTGAGTGGTACTCAAACCCTGGCTCGACTAATTTGCCGTTCTCATTGAGTCGATTGCGGTAATAGTTAATCTCTTCCCCAAAAAACTTGATGCTAGGGTAATCACAAAGTGATCATCAAACTCGATATTGTGGTGAGAGTCATCTTCTGGTGCCATGATTTCATGCATTTTTTCGCCAGGGCGAATACCAATGATTTTTTGCTCAAGCTCTGGCCCATAAGCTCTTGCAAGATCGGTGATTTTGATAGACGGGATCTTAGGAATAAATATTTCACCGCCTTGCATGCGCTCAAAGTTTTTCAGAACAAAGTCAACGCCCTCTTGCAAGGTAATCCAAAACCGCGTCATATCAGGGTGGGTGATTGGCAGCTCAGTTGCGCCTTGGGCGATGAGCTTTTTAAACAGAGGAACCACAGAGCCTCTAGAACCAACAACATTGCCATAGCGTACGGCGGCAAAACGTGTGCGCGCATTGCCAACCATGTTGTTAGCCGCTGTAAATAACTTATCTGATGCTAGCTTTGTTGCGCCATAGAGATTGATTGGTGAGGCGGCTTTGTCTGTTGATAGCGCGATGACTTTTTCAACGTTATTGCTGATTGCGGCTCTGATGACATTTTCTGCGCCATTGATGTTGGTTTTAATGCATTCCATCGGGTTGTATTCAGCCGCTGGGACTTGCTTCATTGCGGCAGCATGAATCACATAATCTACATCTTTAAATGCTTGTTTTAGCCTATCAACATCACGCACGTCACCAATGAAGTAACGCATACAGCTATCATTAAATATTTGCTGCATTTCATATTGCTTCAGCTCATCGCGAGACAGAATGATGATGCGTTTTGGTTTATAACGCTCTAACAGCGTTTTGGTATATTTGTGCCCAAATGAGCCTGTGCCACCTGTAATAAGAATTGATTTGTTATCAAACATAATGTCCCCGATTTCACAGTTCATCATTCAGCATAAATAAAGGCCGCTAAAGCAGAAATAGTGACATTGTAGTTATGTCATTATTATCTATGTCACTATCAACACTAGCAAGTAACGCACCAAGTTTATTTTTAACGCATTCATTAACTTAGCACATTATTTCTATCATAGTATTAACCTAGGAATAGAGGAACCGTTTCATGAGCTAAGTGTGCAATTAATTGCATAATTGCTAACATATTAACTTTTATAGCTTTATTTATAGACAGTATAGACTTAGCAACCAAAAGCATGTGGATTGGCGTGTAACTTGCTTTTAATGACGAACAAATAGCTAAAAATTAACATTAACAGCAAGAAAACTGTCGTTTTCCCAATATGACATGGCTTGGTATATAAACTCATTGGACGAGACGACATAATTTTGACATTGAGTTTCGAACCAAGGTTAGGTAAGCAAAACATGCAATCATCGATATCTGAAATCACCAATGAATTTGCCATTAGTCAATATGATGAAGGCTACTTAACTAGTGTAAATCGTCGCACCTTCGAGAAGATTGACTCAGCCTCTTTGTATTCGGAGATGTTTGCAGGGGAATTTACCAAAACACACCAGCTGCATATTGTCGTGGGAATGGACTCTGGGCTATTAGTCAATTATTTACTAAACCAGACGCTTGCTGACGGTTCTAAGTATGTGTTTGTTGAGCTGCAAGATGTATTGGATTTACTCAACGTTGAAATCCCAGAGTCACACGCCAAAAAAGTACAAGTGCTCAGTCTTGCCCAGTTCGAGCAGCAAGTGAGTCAAGGTGCTTATAGCATTTTCATCACTAAGTCTAAATTTTCTGTTCATCGCTCAAGCGCTGTCAAAGGTAACCACTTGCAAAGTTATTCGCAGTTAAACGCTGCCGTAGAAAAGCTAGTGCAACATGAGTTTTTTGAGCAGACAACTCACTTTAATCAAAAGATGTTCGTTAAAACACAGTTGCGAAACCTGCCTGATAACCTGCAACCAGTATCGGTATTGAAAGACAAGTTTCGCGGCAAAACCTGTGTTGTGCTAGGTGGTGGTCCGTCACTAGACTTGCACCTTGATTGGCTACTGCAAAATAGAGATAACCTTATTGTTTTTGCCGTATCTCGACTAACGGGTAAGTTAAATAAGTTAGGTATTCAAGCTGATATTATCGTTTCTGTTGACCCGCAGCCTGAGAACTTTGATGTAAATAAAGATCTCATGCAGCTCACGCCCAATGCATTGCTTGTATATTCATATCACCTTGAAACTCGCATGGTAGGGCAGTGGTCAGGTGCAGCCTTGTATACCGGCAACCGTTTGCCCTGGAGCGAGCTAGATGCTGACAACACCTTATCAATGGGCCCGACAGTAACTAACTCTGCGGTTGAAGTTGCAGTGGATATGGGGTTTGAGCAAATTGTGTTGTTGGGCGTCGATTTTTGTCACTCCCAATCTGGGGCTACGCACACCAAGGGGACTTTTGGCTCAAGTTTAGGGCCGCAATTAGGGCAAATGTTTGAATGGGTAGAGACTTACTCTGGTGAGATGGCGGAAACGCCTATGCAGCTGGTTTCAGCTATCGCCGGGTTAGAAGAGTCTGTCGCCTCCTATTCAAACGTTAGGGTCGTCAATATTGCCAAAGATGCCGCTAAGGTTAAGGGCGTTGATTACCAAGCTCCAGAGTCAATTAAGATCGCGAGTATTGATCAAGGATTGAGGGATATCGTTAATCCAAAGCACTACAAACTTAGCTTTGAGCAGCGTCAACCCCTGCTCCAGGCGCTCAGTAATGAGCTGATTCAAACTAAAACTGACTTTAATAAGCTCATCCCACTGTTGGATGATGCCAGAAAGTTAACCGAAAAAATGCGTACGGCTTCAGAGCAGGATTTGGTTAAGCTTTTTGCCAAACTCGATAAAGTAGAAGATAAAATCAATAGTGGCTTCTCGACTCTTGGCTCTGTTTGTAAGTTCTACGGCTACTATGAGTTCAGTCAGTTTTTCTCAACCCAGCAAAATGATGAACGCAGTCAGCAAGATGTGATTGTCAGCTTAGTTAAGTACTACAAAGCTTTTGAAATTATTGCTAAAGACTTACTGGCTTTGGTTAAGGATTCACTCGAGCGGGTTAGCTTACGAATAGATGAAGGCGCACCCAATGTCGATGTTGAGCAGCTAGTGGAAAAGTGGCGCAAATTCGATTTAATTGGCCGCAGTACCATTTGGAAGCAAACTTTCTCTGAGCGCTATCAATCTTTACCTGCAGCGCAACAAGAATTAGTTGATGAGTGCGAGTTTGACTATCAAGCGCACTTTACTCAGCTAGCCAGTCCCAAAGCACCAGATAAAGCCCCATTTATTGACAATGCTTTTCATAAGTTGAACCTGCTTAATCAAAACCGTCATGAGTTAGGTGTAAGTAAGATGGTGCAGTATACCGAACCATACATAGACACTGGCGAAGACATTCGCAGGTTACACTTCCTTGCTAGCAGCTATTTGCAGGTTTTTCAGGGAAAAACACAACAAGCGTTAGAAGCTATCCTCAACATTCCAATTGAGCAAATGCAGGAGCTAGAGCTTAAACAAGCCATCAGTTTGTTGCTGCAATTCAATCGGCTCGATGATGCAGCAAAGTTACTGAATTTAGTTTGTGACTTTAGTGATGAGTATTTACCCAAGTATGCCAAAGTATTGCAGTTGTCGGGGCGCTATCAAGAAGCGCTTAATGCCTATGTGTCTTATTTAGAGAAATCACCCAATAGCATTTCGGTGCAATTAGAGTTGAGTCATTTTTTATATCAATTGGGTGAAGTTAACTATGCACTTGAATACGTTGAGCAGGTGCTCAAGCTAGAGCCTGAAAATGCAACAGCGTTAGAGTACAAAAAGGTAATGCTGCAAGCGTAAGTTTTAGCCTATTAGCTGAAGATATTAATAAATCGCAAAACACTGGTCTGAATAGTTTCTTGTTGGGCCTTAATGGCGTTACAATTAGCGCCAATTTCAACGTGCCATAAACCCGATACAGGAGTTGTTTTGAACCTGAGTTACCTTTCGCTTGATCAATATAAACGTAAGTGGATTTTTAGCCATAAAGATCTGCCTGTGACCGATGACGACAAGCAAGCCATTAAGCCTTTATCTGATAAAAGCGCGATGGAAGTGTGGAACAAGTGGATCAGCAACAAAAGTAGCCGTGCAGAGCAGTTTACTAAAGGTGACTGGCCCGCAAAGGATTCGGCATGGAAGATAACAGAGCATTGGCAAGCTGCTTGGGACAGTGAAGACAATGCAATGCCAGAGGTGGTTTCGCAGCACATAGATTGGGCTGGCGACACTCAGGTATTCTTCTGTTATGAGAAGTATCAAATTATTGAAACACGTTGGGATGTATTTGTAAGAAACTGGAAGTGTTTCTTATTTTTCGATGATGGCCCACTATTGATTGCACCAGGGCAAAAACAAGCGATGATGTTTGAACAATCTGGGCAATTTAAACTAGGAGTACGTGGGTGATCATCTAGCGAGCTTGGCTTGCTAAGTTCGCTGATTCAACAAGATCTCAAAGAGTTTATAATGAAAAAATCGCTAATTCTTACCTCATTAGCCCTTACCGCTTTATCTTTTAGTTCAGTTATCCAAGCCAAAGAAGTCGCTGGTGTTGAAGTTGCAGAAAAACTTGACGTTACTCACGCTCAGCTACAGTTAAATGGCGCTGGCGTACGCAGTAAGTTTTTTATGGACTTATATGTAGGTAGCCTCTACTTACCTGCGCCGCAAACTGAGTTAGATGCCGTACTTGCTCAGCCTCATTCGGTGGTGCGTTTAAACATCACTTCAGGGATGATCACCTCTGAAAAGATGCAGGATGCGATTAATGAAGGCTTTGAGCTTGCAACTAAAGATGATGTTGCCAGCATTCAGACTGAAGTCGACACTTTTATGACCTTTCTAAGTCATGAAATCGTTGAAGGCGACCAGTTTACCTTTGTCACTCAAAAAGATATGGGTGTGACCACGTTTAAGAATGGTCAGCAGTTAGGTGTAATTGAAGGTGAAGCCTTTAGACAAGCTCTGCTCAAAATCTGGTTAGGCGATAAGCCTGCGCAAAAGAGCTTGCGTAAGAAAATGCTTAATAAATAGCCTTTACCTTCTCAAAATAGCAAAAGTACTTGGTTAAAAATAACAAAAGCGCCCACGGGCGCTTTTTTATTTTCAACTTTAAACTACCTACGCCAAAAGGCAGTGTCAGTAGTAGGCGAGCTTATAAATGCTAGCTTTTCCTGATAAATACAGCTGCAAACATGCCGTCACTGTTAGCTTGCTCAGGCATCACGGTAAGCATTTGAGTTTGCTCATCAGTGAAAGGGTGACGCAGCGTTTGTAGCTCAAAGTGAGTGTTGGCCTTAGCAAAGGCTTCCACAACGCCTTGGTTTTCCGCTATGGCGAGTGAGCAAGTTGCGTAAACCAATTTTCCGCCCACTTTTACCGCCTCAGCGCTGCGCGTGAGAATATCGAGTTGTAGCTCTGGTTTGTTGTTAATTGCAGACTCGTCATCAATCCAGCGCATGTCTGGGTTACGACGCCAGGTACCAGTGCAGCTACAAGGCGCATCTACGAGTACACCATCAAAACTAATTGCATCCACAGGCAATGATTCATCCTGCCAAGGCGCCGTTGTGATGCCGCTAAAACCTGCGCGCTTGGCGCGTTTTTGCAGCTCTTGCAGCGGCTTTTTACGAATATCTGAACTAACAATACTGCCGCTAGAGTGAGCATTTTGCATAAGCATTTGCGAGCGTAGTTGCAGCGTTTTACCGCCTGCGCCGCTGCAGGTATCCCACCAGTGTTCATCGTCTTTAACTGCACAAACATAGCCAATCACTTGCGAGCCTAAATCCTGGATCTCTAAGCGTCCTTGTTTAAAGGCGTTTAGTGCAGGCAAGTTGATATTTTTATGCCCCAGATTTATCGCGTCATTAATGTTTTCACTCAATTGGGCATCAATCTGCTCTTTGACTAACTCTGTTACTAATGTCTGTGCTGACACATTTTGCGCACGGCCCCAAATTGGTGGTCTTGAGCTGAGCGCCGCAGCTAATGAGAGTTGTTGCTGAGTCACCTCCGAGTTAAGAGCCGAGTCGGCATTTGCATCAGAACTAGCATCAGCTTGTTTGTTGGCAAAGCAATGTTGCCAAAACCATGTTGGTGCTAGATCGCTTGCATTGATATTAATGCCTACTGCTTGGTTTACATACGCGGTTAACTGCTTGAGTTCATCTACGCTAACAAAGTCACCTAGCGTTGGCGCGTCAAGTTGCCAATTGATGTCTAATGATGATAGCTGCTGCCAGGTGCTAGCTGCTCCAGCAAATTGTTTTGCTTCAATCTTGCTGGCAAGTGCAATCATGGCTAACCAGTTAGATGCCTGTTGATAGTCACCCAGCTGCTTTAACCAACCCCACCATCTAAATGTGGCAAATAGAGTTTCGCGGATAACTTTACGATCTTTTGAGCCATGCTTTTTATGCTCGCGAAAATAGTCGGCAACAATTCGGTCTGCTGGCTGTTTATCCGTCATTACCTTATCAAACAGCATATGAATGGTATTGGCATAGCTTAAGGCTCTGCGCTGCGAAGGCTCGTCAATATTTAGCTCGCTGATAGCTAACGGCATTGAATGATTAGGGGCGATGATCATGGTGAGTTACTGGCAGGTCAAAAGTCAGCTGGGGATTTTACCATGAGGCTTTTTTGATTGGCACAGTTTGTAAATAAAAAAAGCCGAGCGTGTAAGCTCGGCAAAGGGTTGGAAGACCTATCGGTTAAATAGGTAGGGTGGAATAGGATGAATTAGTGTTAGCTAGTCTGCCTGGTGCTCAAAGGTTCTGCCTTGTGGTTGAGCGTGCGCAGAGCCTCGCGGTGTGCGTTGCAAGTTTGGGTCATCATATACAAACCCTTGTTGCTGGCGCTCGGCATGTCTTGCAGCCTTTTTAATTAATGAGCGTCCAAAAAAGTGGGCGCTTATTAAAGTAATAGCGATAAAAATAATCAGAAAAGGCAGCAGCGCAATAGTGGCAACTGATACCGCTAGCATGACTAACAATGCGATGATTGGATGCAAACCTTGCATAAGGTTAGCAGGCTTAAATCCATTAAACTGAAACGACTGAAATTGTTGCTTAAAACTCATAAATTGGCCTCAATACTTGATGTGCCAAGGAGGAATCTGCCGGACTTAAAGTGGTCAATTACTCACTTTGTGCAAGGGCAGAAGACTCGATGCCAATCAAGAATAATCTTGTTAGTGACATAAAATGTCATCAGTGATTGCAGTGTGCAATATTTCAGCGTGGCAATCACGTTAATCCTCGTTAATGTTTTGCAAGACAGCAATTGTTGAGCTTTGTTGAATCGGTTTTTTTTCGTGTTTCTGTCAGAAGTCTAAGTCGAGGGCAAAACAAAGGTACGCCATTAACGCTTTAGTGTGCTGATACTCTGCCTCACAAACGTCGACAAAGTCTTTACTGCACACTTGCTCAACTGAAATTGGCTTAACCGCAATAAAATCTTTGCGTTTTAACTCGTCAATGAGTGGATGCTGTTTGTCATAACCTTTTGGCGGGCGAATTAGGCTATCGCCAGTGAGTTCGAACCCAGCATCTACAACTTGCTCAATGGCTTTTTTATATCCGTTTGGGTTTTCATCGATACACTCACGAATAGCGTTGAGCGCTTTAGATTCTGGATGCCAAATGCCGGCAGCGATAAAACAGCCATCATTTGCTAGGTGCAGGTACAGCCCAGGTGCATGTACATCTTTGGCTTGAAAATGCCTAAACTGAATGCCAACGTTAAGTTTGTATGGTGTTTTATCTTTGCTAAAGCGACTATCACGCTGCGGGCGCATCATGCTACCACCTACCTTTTTCGGCACAGCAGTGAGCCTAGGTGACATGCCAAGTACCACAGGTGTCATCACTTCAATAAACTCTAGCGCTGGCGTGCGAACTTTGTCTTCGTAATCTTGCTGATTTTGTTTAAACCAATCGCGGTCATTGTTCGCCGCTAATTGCTGTAAAAATGCAAAAGTGTGATCGCTAAACATACATGTTCCATATAAGTACCGAAGATAGAGTTACAGGTTTGTCGTTTCGCTAAGCTATGTCAAATATCATATGTAAGCTTGTGTGCTCAAATAGCGGCTGCTGTCGCGAGCACTTTTTGTGGTTAGCGGAGCGGTTTTGACGTGCGCGAAGAGCAAGTTAGTTTACTGATTAAAGTGCGTTAACTTAATACAATCGCTAAGATGTATGATGACATTGGCAATATAAACTAGCTTATAAACAAGAGTTAAAGGTCAAGTAATGGCAGCAGACTTACAAATAATCGGTTGGTGTGAATGGGCGAGATTCCCGCATATCAACAATGAGCGAGTCAATATGAAAGTCGATAGCGGCGCACGCACCTCAAGCTTGCACGCGGTTGATGTGACGCCGTTTACTAAACAAGGTGAGCCGTGGATAAGAGTCGTGTTTCAACCTGAGCAAGGCTCTGATAGAGAGGTGACGCAAGAGTTCGCCGTATTTGATAAACGCAAGGTGAAAAGCTCTGGTGGTCATGTAACAGATCGCTATGTGATAAAAACCCCTGTGATTATTGGTTCGCAAGAGTTTGATATTGAACTCACCTTGACCTCTCGTGAGAACATGAAATTTCGTATGTTACTTGGCCGCAGAGCTCTGGCTGGGCGTTATTTGGTCGATGCTCAATCATCATATGTTTTAGGAGAATAACAAATGCAAATCGCCATTATGTCGCGTAATGCTAACTTGTATTCCACTCGTCGCCTACAAGAGGCTGCAATTGCTCGTGGGCATGAGGTTCGAGTGATTGATGCTCTTGCCTGCTACATGAATATTAATATGCGGGCATCGAGCATTCACATGCGCGGAGAGGAATTACCTAAGTTTGATGCAGTCATTCCTCGTATTGGTGCCTCGGTGACTTTCTATGGTACTGCAGTGCTAAGACAGTTTGAGATGATGGGTACTTATTCGCTTAATGAGTCTGTAGCCATTTCTCGCTCTCGCGATAAGCTGCGTTCTTTGCAATTGCTTTCTCGTAAAAACATTGGCTTGCCAGTAACAGGGTTTGCGAATAAGCCTACCGACGTCCCCGATCTACTCGACATGATTGGTGGTGCTCCCTGCGTGATTAAGTTACTTGAAGGCACTCAAGGTATTGGCGTGGTGCTGGCCGAAACCCGCAAGGCCGCTGAATCAGTAATCGAAGCCTTTATGGGGCTCAAAGCCAACATTATGGTGCAAGAGTATATTGAAGAGGCTGGCGGCGCTGATATTCGCTGCTTTGTGATTGGCGATAAAGTCATTGCAGCCATGAAGCGCCAAGCTTTAGCAGGTGAGTTTCGCTCTAATTTGCATCGCGGCGGCACGGCAACCTTAGTTAAGCTAACACCAGAAGAGCGTTTAACTGCAGTTAGAGCGGCTAAAACCATGGGCTTGAACGTAGCGGGCGTGGATTTACTACGCTCTAAGCATGGTCCCTTGGTCATGGAGGTGAACTCCTCTCCTGGGCTAGAAGGGATTGAAAAGGCGACCAATATAGATGTTGCTGACAAGATAGTTCAGTTTTTAGAAAAGAGCGCTGAGAAAAAGTCTACCCGAACCAAGGGCATGGGCTAACGTTGGCATATTTATTTACACTTTATAATTCAGATTAATCTAATGAACTAGTTTGACAATTTCTCATTGTTTTCCACACTTACTGTGTACAGAAGGAAAAAGAACGACAGGGAGTCGCAATGAGAAATAACCTACCTATCACTCAAAAACTATATCCAATACCAAGCCACATGCGCTTAATTTCAGGAACTAATCGCAAAGGGCATATCACATACTGTAATGATGACTTTGTTGAAGTAAGCGGATTTACGCGTGAAGAGTTAATTGGTCAGCCACATAATATTGTTCGTCATCCAGATATGCCGCCAGCTATTTTTAGAGACATGTGGTCTTACATATCAAAAGGTAAGGTGTGGATGGGGTTGGTGAAAAATCGACGTAAAGATGGCGATCACTATTGGGTTAGTGCCTTCGTTACACCGGTATTTGAAAATGAGAAAGTCGTAGGGTACGAGTCGGTGCGTGTCAGCGCACTACCAGAAGAAGTTAATCGCGCAGAGCAGGCGTACAAGCGAATTCGTAATGGGCTAAAGCCGCGTAGCGAAGTGGCTGTGCGCTCCAATCAACTTATCAGGTTGTTACCGGTTTGGCTGCCTACCTTGGTGGTAGCTAGCATGATGGTGCCGTTTTGGGGCGTGAGCGCAGGCGCCTTGTGCGCCTTGGCTGCCGTGGCGTCAAGTAGTTGGATGGGCTACAAACAATATCAAGATTGGATGGATGTAATCCGCTTAAGTCCAAATTCATTTTCTAATCAAACTGTTGCAGAAACGTATTTTTCCGACTTTGGTGTAAAGGCTAGAGCGAAACTTGCCCTAGGTAGCGAGGTTGCTCGCTCACGCACCGCAATGACACGTATTGAAGACTCTGCCACGTCACTCGATGGCATCGTTGAGCAAACTCACCAGGAAGCTGAATCCACAGCTGATGCGATTGATATACAGAGCGCATCAACTCAACATATTGCAGCGGCGATTACTCAGATGTCCAAAGCTATTCAGGATGTGTCTAGCAATGTCGAAAACTCTGCGCTAAGCGCACAAACAGCACTGGAAAATGTCAATGCGGGTGGCGTACAAGCCAGTCAAGCTAAAGAGTCGATTGATGAACTTAATCGCTCAGTTGCAGAAATCGCGCAAACCGTGCGTGATTTGGCTGAGTCAACCAATGAGATAGGTCAAGCGGCAAGCCTTATTTCCAACATTGCCGACCAAACTAACTTGCTTGCACTCAATGCTGCAATTGAAGCGGCAAGGGCCGGCGAGCAAGGCCGCGGCTTTAGCGTGGTTGCTGATGAGGTTCGGGCATTAGCATCAAAAACTCGTGAGTCAACAGACCGGATCCATTCGATTGTGTCAGTGCTCACTCTGCGTGCAAGTAATGCTGTTGAGGTATCTGAGCGCGGTGAGCTTGCAGCAACCCAGGGCGTAGATATTGTTGATAAAACTCGCCAGTCGCTGGACTCTATCTGTTCGTCCGTCGAGCAAATTACTCGGCTTACCATGGAAATGTCGGCGGCGGTTGAAGAGCAAAGCTGCGTTGCTGATAACATAAATCAGCAGATTATTGAGATTGCTGATTCTGCAAAAGTGACCAAAGACTCGTCAGTTAAATCGCTGCAGAATTCTAATCAGCTTAATGACTCTGTGTTAACGGTGAGGTCAATTATTCGCCGTTTTGCGGTAGGTACTTTAGGTGAATAAACCTGTGCGCTAGGTGAGTCAATTATCATCTAAAACACGCATGATTGTTAATCAATTGTGTGTGTTTTATTGCATTTGACTACTGGCGCTATAATTTAAAGCGCTCAACTGAAGTGGTCAGTGATTTTGCTAACTCATTTAGTTCTAAACTCTGACTTGCCATCGATTGTGACGCCTCTGCGTTATTTTCTGTAGTGGTGCTACTTTCGTTCATGGTGTGCTCAATTTGATTACTAAAATCAAGTTGCGTTTCAGCGGCTAGGGCAATTTCACTACTCATGCTGTTGATGGTTTGTAAGGCATTTTCAATATGCTCTACAGCATCATTAAGCGACTGACTTTGCGATACACATTCAGTTGCTTGTTGCTGACCAGATTCAATGGTGTCGGCTGCAAGCTCGGTTTCTTTTTGTAGCGCAGTGATCATAGTTTGGATTTCCGCCGTTGATGCCTGGGTGCGAGAGGCAAGCCCGCGCACCTCATCTGCAACCACAGCAAAGCCTCTTCCATGCTCACCCGCCCGAGCTGCTTCAATGGCTGCGTTCAACGCGAGTAGATTGGTTTGCTCAGCGATACTGCTAATGGTAACCAGAATGCCGCCAATATCATTACTGTGCTGACTCAGGTTTGCCATGATAGTGACCGAGTCTTGAAGCTTGCTTGAAAGCTGCTCAATACGCTGCTTGTTACTCACGGCAATACCTTTTACCTGAGCGCCTTGCTCAGATGCGAGATGAATTTGCTCGCTGGCATCCCCTGCTTGTTGGTTAACCTGATCTGAGCTGCGATGAATTTCTTCTGCTAATTGTTTCGCGGTGGCGATTTTATCGATTTGTGCGGTTGCGGCTTCAGCTAACGCTTGACCTTGCTGACGAGAGTCATTTGCTGCATCGTCAAGTAGATGAGCATCACGGTCGATTTGTTTTAGTAACAGAGTTAAGTCATCTGCAAGTTTATTGATGTTATCCATTAGCTCGCCAAATTCATCATTATTACGCTTTTTAATGCGTCTTGATAAATCACCACTGGCTATCCGTGACAGTGCCTTGTTAACTGCAGCCAGTGGCCCAAGCATAGCTTTGGAGGTGAAAAAGTAGATGAGAGAAGCTAGGACAATAAAGCCTACAGCCATCACTATTGCCAAGCTCTTAGATGTGTCGATAACGTCACTAGCATCAGATTGTAGCTCTGAGAAATGCCCCTTAGCCAGGGTAACCAATTGTTCTAGCTGACCATTCACCTGCTCAAAAGTTTGGTTAGCCGCTTGATAATTACGCTCGGCGAGACTCAGCTGATTGATGACTTCAGTTTGAGCTTGATACAACCTGCCTTGCTCATCGACCATGCTCAAGATAACGGCTAAGTTAGTGTCATATTGTTTTAGTAACTCATCGATGGCTAAAGGCGAGGCTTGCTGGTGCAGATATTGCGAGTAGGTTTTAAGGTTACCTAATAACACAGCGACATCTTGCTGGTGGCTATCTAATGTGGTTTTGTCAGTGAGCCTAGACAACTCATTGATAGTATTACCTAAAGTAAATAGCATGTCATCAATACGAATACCTGTACCAATGACTTCATCGAGCAGCGCGATATCTTCAGGGGCAACTTCCATGATCTCTAAATCAATCATGTTGTTACTGGCATTGTTTTTGGCATTAACAAAGTTTGTTGCGAGTTGCTCAAACTTATCGCGCCCATTGGCGGTTGCAAGTTTGGCAGCGAACATGGCATTAAGTTGCTGTTGATACTGACTGTATTGCTCACTAGCGCTAGCAAGAGCTTGTCGCATTTTAGCTTGGCTGTTCACCTTGTTGGCTAAAGCATCAATATTGCTGCGGTATTGGGTTGCCAATAGCTCAAATTGACTTTGACTATTGCTGATATCTTTTGCTGCTTGTTGCGAGAACGCTAAACTGCTCGTTTTAGCAATGTGTAGTAAGGTGTTTTGTAGATCGTTTGACTGATTTTGTACTGGTACCGCTACCAGCTCAATTTTGTTGTTTGCGGTCTGAATTTGATTAAGAGAACGGTAAAAAAAGCTACTTCCCGCCAGTAATAAAATGCCAATTGCAGCAAAGCCCAAAGCTATTTTTTGCTTGATAGTCAGAGTAAACATAGTCTTGTCGCCGAGTTATGCGCAACCTCGTTCAATGATGCAAAAAATCAATCTTCAGGCGTCGTTTATGGATGTTTGAATTGTTAATCCGTTAACGAGCCTGAGAGGTATAAGGCACATCAACACTTACGTTGAAATTGTCTTGTCGCAATCATGAGAGGCTTAAATTTAATTGTTGTTATATTGTTGCTACATTATTAAATTTAGGCGATTTTTTCTGTTTAAGCAATGCGCGATTTGGAGTAGAACGCGGGAATGTTTTGAAAAATTTACTTCTAATGGCGCCTATATGTTTGCTATTTGTCGAAAGTTACTCACTCAAGAAGTACGAAAAGCAATGCCAGTCTTATTGACTCACTAACAACATGTGTTTGAATTCGTTCCATCAGCCAACCCATCATCGCCATTGAACAAAATGCTTTTGTACGTTTTTTGTGCGCCCTGAAAATCATTATGCCCAGCTTTAGTGCGAAATTTTAATATAGTTAATTCGTAGCTGTGTTTAAAACTCATACCTTTAAGTCATGCTATTGCCTGAAGCACCTATATTAGCGTTGTTTTAAATTTAACCAGTTTGTCATTTTTTTATCTTATATCTGTTATCTGACCTTGGCATGTTAACTGCAACTTCCTCGATATGTACCGCAATGTCTAAGTTGAAGTTTATTAATTTCGGCGGCTTAAGCTGGCAGGTCTACTTTGGTTTAAATCCAATTGGGGTTTAGAGATAAATTAGCGCTTGCTGAATTAAGCCTTAGGTTGTCTTTCACATGGAGACAAATATGGGGCTGGATAAGTTACTGTATTTGCAGGGTGTTGGGGCTGAGTTTGTTGATTGTTTTGGTCAGCACATTCGTATCCCTATGCAAGACAGGGTAGGGATACTCAAAGCTATGCTCTCTAATGAGCGTAGCAGTGTGGATGATGCAGAAGAGTGCAAATCGCAATTTGAGTCGCATATAGTCGAGGCGCGAAACCATCAGCTTGATGTCGAGCCATGGTTTGAGCAGCTGCCCAAGTTTCAATTTTCCCACCTAGACAAGCCCTCGTTGCACATGCACCTGATAGAGCAAGACTGTCAGGTACAAATAAAGGTGCATTTAGAAAGTGGAAGTGATTTTACTTTTATCTATCAAACTCACGCCGAGGATATTATTGGTGAATATCATTATCAAGGCCGACGCTATTGTCGTTACCAAGTCGATGTTAATGCATATATCCCAGAGACCATTGCGCTATCGAGTGGCTACCATCAATTAACTGCTCGGGTTATCGAGCACGACTTGTTTGACCAAGGCTCCAACAATCAAGCGCCAAATCACCAAGATGTAGATGGCTTAGATGCAGGTCATTTGGGTTGCACTGGTCAATGGGTGTTAGCACCACGCTATTGCTATCAAGCGCCAGTGAACGATAGAGCGAAGCTTTGGGGTGTGAGTATTCAGCTGTACTCATTGCGCAGCGAGCAATCGGGTTATGGTATCGGAGACTTTGGCGCGCTTAGGCAGTTAATTGACTATTGCGCTGACATCGGTGCGAGTTTTATCACTTTAAACCCGCTTCACGCCTTGGATATTGCCCACCCTGAGCATCCTAGCCCATACAGCCCGACTGACAGGCGCCGCTTAAACCCGCTTTATATCGATATTGCTGCTGTTCCTGAATATTCACAGGTTAAATCTGAGGTTTTCCAAGGTGTCGACAATGCGCAAGTTGGCAGTGTAAATCTTACCTTAGCTCTTGGTGAAACGATTGATTATATCCAGGTGTTTAAGCGTAAATATCAGCAATTACTGGCACTATATCAGCAGTTTGCCAGCAACTTACATGACGAAAGTTTTCAGCGAGGGCAGGCGTTTAAGCATTTTAAGCAACAACAAGGTGAGGCGTTAATACAGTTTTGCTTGAATGAGGTACAACAAGCGCCTAAGTGGATGAACCCGACTGCTGATTTTTTTGCTTACCTGCAGTTTGTGGCAAATGAGCAATTGGCTTTGTGTCAGCAGCGTTGCCGTGAGCGTGGTATGGCAATTGGTTTAGTAGGTGACCTGGCTGTTGGCGCTGTGGTGCATGGCTGTGAGGTACAAAGCGAGCAGGCAAGCTTTTGCGTTAATGCCAGTATTGGTGCGCCGCCAGACCCGTTTTCTGCCAGCGGGCAAAATTGGGGCTTAGTGCCGTTTGACCCAGTAAAAATGCGTCAGCAAAAGTTTGCTCATTTTATCGCATTAGTACGCAGCAACATGCGGTTATATGGCGCACTGCGAATCGACCATGTAATGGGGTTACTAAGGTTATGGTGGTGGCCGTTAACCAAGCAGCATGGTCATGGTCATGGCGCTTATGTGTTTTATCCGGTTGAAACCTTAGTGGCAATTATCTGTTTGGAAAGCCAGCGCGCCAATTGCCTGGTTATTGGTGAAGACTTAGGCACAGTGCCGCCAGCAATTATTGACGCTATGGCGCGCAGTCACATGTATTCCAATGAGCTGTTTTATTTCAGTGAGCACAGTGAAGGTTTTGTGCCACCAGCTCAGCAAAAACGCCGCAGCTTGATGATGCTGGCAAATCACGATGTCGCACCACTCAAAATGTGGTGGCAAAAGCAAGATTTGAATTTACGCCAACAGTTGCACCTGTTTGAAACTCAAGCCGCTGAAACTCAAGCCTATGCGCAAAGGTCAACGCAGCAATGGCAGTTGCTTCAATGGCTAGCAAACTATGGCCAGGAGTTTATCCACAAAGCGCTCGTCGGCAAGTCTGCGGCTAGCGTCTCAGAGTTAGATGCGAGGCAGTTGCGCCAAGTATTGGAATTTGTCGCCGATTTAAAACAATGGCTACACGGTGACAACAGCTTGAGCAATGTGAGTGGCAATGATTGTAGCAGTAGCGAGGACGCTCATTTTAGATTTCACCCGGAATTCTTTGAGCTAAACACAGACACCCTTATTTGCGCTTGGATTGCAACGGCGGCAAGTGGCAGCGCGAACCTGTTTAGCGTGCAACTTGCCGATCTGCTTGACGATAGCCAATGCGTCAATATTCCTGGCACTTGGAAGCAATACTCTAATTGGCAGCAACGCTTGCCTTACACCGTTAGCCAAATTCGCCAGCTTGCTAAGGTGCGACAGCGCACATCTTTAATCAGCCTTGCTCGAGCCATGAGCACCAGCATTGAAGCCTGTTCGCCCATTGCTAGCGGCGCAATTCCTGAACCAGGTGCTGATGAACGTGAAGCTGCACCCCAAATTAACAATTCACTTTGATATGGAAATTAAACCTATGACGACTTCAATCACAGACGCTAGCGCCATCATCAATGAGCAATTTAATGATGTTTTTTCAGTGCTTGGTATGCACAAGAATGAGCAGAGCCAATCACTTATTGTGAATTGTTTTTTGCCAGGGGCAAGTCAGGTTGAAGTGATTGACTTAAAGAGTAACCGCAAGGTCGCTCAGCTAAACGCAGAAGACCAAACTGGCTACTTTAGCGGGGTGATCCCTAGGCGTAAAAATCCTTTTGCATATCAGTTGCGCGCGCAATACCCACATAGCCTTGAGTTGATTAACGACCCGTACCAATACCCAAGCCCATTATCTGAGCAAGACGTATATTTGTTTAATGAAGGTAGTCAGCTACAGGCATATCAGTTTCAAGGAGCGAATTGGCGTGAACTAGCAGCGGCAAATGGCGAGCATACTCACGGCGTGCATTTTTGTGTGTGGGCGCCCAATGCCAAGCGGGTTGCAGTTGTCGGCGATTTCAATTACTGGCATGGCGAGCGCCATATGATGCGTTTTCACCCTGCAAGTGGACTTTGGGATATCTTTATTCCCGAAGTTGAAGCTGGGCAACTATATAAATTTCAATTGATTAACCAACAAGGTGAATTGGTTGAAAAGGCTGACCCTTATGCCAAGGGCATGCAAGGCGCGCCAGGCAATGCTTCTGTGGTGCCACCAAAGGAAGCGTACCAATGGCAAGACGATGATTGGTTAGCTAAGCGCGCTGCAGTCGCATCTCATAAAAGCCCTATGTCGACCTACGAGGTGCATCTGGCATCGTGGCGCCGAGTCGGGGAGAACGGCGAGCAATATTATCAATATCAGCAACTAATTGATGAGCTGATCCCCTATGTGGTTGAAATTGGCTTTAGTCATATCCAATTGATGCCAATCAGTGAATATCCTTTTGATGGCTCGTGGGGCTATCAGCCTGTGGGGCTATTTGCACCAACTCAAAGAATGGGTGATGCGGTTGGTTTGAAAGCTTTTGTTGATGCTTGTCACGCCAATGATATTGCTGTTTTACTTGACTGGGTGCCTGCACATTTTCCGAAAGATCATCATGGTTTAGCACGCTTTGATGGTAGCTGTTTATACGAACATGCCGACCCAAGACAAGGCGAGCACCCAGATTGGGACACTTTGATCTTCAATTATGGCCGCGCTGAAGTGCAAAGCTTTTTGCTCAGTAATGCCCATTACTGGCTAAGTGAGTTTCACTTTGATGGCCTGCGTCTCGACGCCGTATCGTCCATGTTGTATCTAGATTACAGCCGCGAGCAAGGACAGTGGCTGCCAAATGAACATGGCGGACGTGAAAACCTCAGTGCGATAGCGTTTCTTAAACAGCTCAATAGCAGTATGCATCGAGAGTTTCCCGGCATTTGTATGATTGCCGAAGAGTCTACCGCCTGGGGCGGCGTGACTAAGCCTGTTAGCGATGATGGCTTAGGCTTTGGTTATAAGTGGAATATGGGCTGGATGAACGACACCTTGGGGTATTTACGCCGTGACCCGATTTATCGCCGTCATCACCATCACGAAATGACCTTTAGCTTGGTTTACGCCCATACTGAGCAGTTTATTTTATCGCTGAGTCACGACGAAGTTGTGCATGGTAAAGCGGCGCTAATTTCAAAAATTCCCGGTGATGATTGGCAAAAGTTTGCAACCTTGCGCGCCTATTATGGCTTTATGTGGTCGCATCCAGGCAAGCAACTGCTCTTTATGGGCGGCGAGTTTGCTCAGCGTGATGAGTGGAACCATAACTATTCCCTTGATTGGCATTTACTGCAATACGCGCCGCACCAAGGTGTGCAAGATTGGGTGCGCGACTTAAACGCTTTTTACCATCAGACACCGGCGCTGTTTGAAGCAGATTTTGAGCCTAGCGGTTTTCAGTGGCTAGATTGTCATAACGCCGATAATAGCGTGTTTGTGTACTTACGCTTTTGCGAGCAAAAACAAACTCATGTGCTGGTGGTCGTGAATATGACGCCGCAAGTACACCATGGATTTCGTGTAGGGCTACCCAATAATGAAGCCTATGTTGAGGTGCTTAATAGCGATGACAAACACTATGGTGGCAGTCATGTGGTCAATGAGCATACCGTTGAGCCTGAGGCGCAGCCCTGGCAAGAACAAGCGCAAAGCGCTTTGATTGGCGTGCCACCGCTGGGCTGCTGTTACTTGATCCCAGTTTCACAAACTCAGACGAGTAATCAAGAGGGGCAAGCCAACAGCGACAAGCAACCAACATCTGAGGTGAAGCCTGAAGCTATTTCCAAAACCGAGGCAACTAAAACCAAAGCCATTAAAACCAAAGCGACTAAAACCAAAGCCAATAAATCCAAAGATACTAAGACCAAAGATACTAAGACTAAGAGCACCAAGAGCACGACTAAGCCCAAAGCTGTTGCTACAGCAGCGTCTAAGTCTAAAACTGCTTCTAAAACTAACGCGGTAAACAAAACCAAGTCTACTTCTGCTAAAAGCAAAGCTAAAACTAACAGCAAAGCTAAAACTGCAGTTAAGCCTTCTAATGGTAAAGGCGCGTAATGAGCAGCGCAGCCGAGTACTCAAGCCTGCATCAGTGGACGCTAGTTGCGGGTAGCGCTTTTCCGCTTGGGGCCAATGTGGTTGAAGGTGGGGTTAATTTTTCACTGTTTTCAGCCAATGCTACCAAGGTCGTGCTATGCCTGTTTGACGCGCAGCATAACGAGGTGGCGCAGTTTAGTTTAAGCGCTAAAACTCGTCACATATGGCATGGCTGCATTTTGGGCGTGAGCGCAGGGCAACGTTATGGTTACCGAGTTTATGGTCCGTATCAGCCTGAGCTTGGTCATAGGTTTAATCATCACAAGTTGCTGCTAGACCCTTACGCCAAGCAATTTGATGGTGAGTTAGTGCATCATGAAGCGATATACGGTTATCGCTCGCGCACAGTAAAGGCGGACTTGAGTTTCAGTGAATTAGACAGTGCGCCCTATATGCCTAAGTGTGTGGTGGTCGATACCGCGCCGCTTAAAGACATCATTATTAAGCCAATAAAGCGCTCGCTGGCTAAGTCGATTATTTATGAAACCCACGTTAAAGGCTTTACTCAGACTTGCCCTAACGTACCAGAGCTAAAACGCGGTAAGTTTGCCGCACTGGGTGAGCCGGCAATTATTCAATACCTCACTGAGCTTGGGATTACAGCAATTGAGCTGCTGCCAGTACAGGCCTTTGCTGACGAGCCTTTTTTAATCGAGAAAGGGCTTAATAATTACTGGGGCTACAACACCTTAGGCTTTTTCGCGCCGCACCCAAGTTATTTAAGCCAAGCCGATATTGCTGAGTTTAGGCATGCGGTGTCGGCGCTGCATCAAGCGGGTATCGAGGTGATTTTAGATGTGGTTTACAACCATACTGCAGAGGGCAATGAGCTAGGGCCAACTTATAACTTTCGCGGCATAGATAACGCTAGTTATTACCGCTTAATGCCGAATGAGCCTAGAAAATACATTAACGATACCGGCTGTGGCAACACGCTAAATATCAATCACCCGCAAGTATTGATGATGGTGATGGACTCGCTGCGCTATTGGATTGAAGTGATGGGAGTAGACGGCTTTCGATTTGACCTTGCCAGTTGTCTTGGCCGCGAGGCCTATGGTTTTGACCCAGGCAGCGGCTTTTTTGATGCCCTGATGCAAGACCCTGTTTTATGTCAGGTGAAACTTATCGCTGAGCCTTGGGATATTGGTCCTGGCGGTTATCAGCTGGGCAACTACCCCATTGGTTTTAGTGAATGGAACGACAGATATCGCGATGTGATGCGCCGATTTTGGCGTGGTGATGATGCCATGTTGTCTGACTTTGCCAAGAGCTTTCATGGCTCCAGTGATGTGTTTGAGCATGGTGGTCGCGGCCCAAGCGCGAGTATTAATTTTATCACCAGTCACGATGGATTTACGCTACGTGATTTAGTGAGTTATCAACATAAGCACAATCAAGCTAATGGTGAGCAAAATCGCGATGGCCATCAAGAAAACTTCAGCTGTAACTATGGTGTCGAGGGTGACACATCTGACAGCACCATCAATCAAGTGCGTCAGCGACAGCAGCGCAACCTGTTAACCACCTTATTGTTATCTCAAGGCGTCCCTATGTTGCTGGCGGGTGACGAGGTGGGGCAAACCCAAAAGGGCAACAATAATGCGTATTGCCAAGATAACCCCAATGGCTGGTTTGATTGGCAAGCATGCGATGATGGCTTGCTGGCATTTACCAAGGCATTGATTGCACTACGTAAACGCTTCCCAATGTTGTGTCATCAGCAGTTTATTCATCAGCCCCACGCTGAGCTTGATAACGGCATGGTGTGGTTCAACCGCCAGGGCGACCCTATGAGTAAAGCGGCTTGGAGTGAGTATCACTGTAAAACATTGGCAGTGATGATCTGTGGTGATTTAGCTGAACAAGGCTCGATGCCAACACCTTGTAACGCTCAAGCGATTCTCATTTTGCTCAATGCAGATAACTGCCAACAAGACTTTCAGTTGCCACAACTCGCACATTTTGAGCATTGGCAGCGGGTACTCGATACCCAAGAAGATACCCCATGGCAAGGTGAGTTTGAGCTGTTTTCTACTCCAAAGCATTTAGTGACAAGCGCCTCTATTGCCGCTTCAGCTGCCGATAGTCAGCAAATCGATACCGCCAATCGCAAAACGCGCTATTTACCTAGTGACAGCACAGCCTCGCACTATCAACTGCAAGCACACAGTTTAATGATATTTCACAGTCATTTTTCAAGGAGAGAATCATGAGCTCTGCCAATACACCACCGTCTAGTAAACGCGCTAGTAATGCCGCTAGCAAAACATCCTCTACCGGTAAAACTGCTGCTAAGCGGACGACTAGAAACTCGAGTACTAAAACTTCAAGTACTAAAGCGACAACTAAATCTAGCACCTCAACTAAATCTAGCGCTGCAGCTAAGACCAAAGCCAAGACGAGCAAAGCACAGCCTGTTGCTACTGGGGTTGATCATGAGTCTTTAGCTTCAGGCGTAGCGCGGCAAATACGTTATGGATTGTGCTCAACCGAGAAAGATCAATCTCAGTTGTTTGACGCGCTAGCGTTAGCTCTTAAGGAGCAAATGCTTGATGAGTGGCGTGAAACCCGCCTAAAAGATAATGACTTTAAGCAAAAGCAAGTTGCTTACTTATCTTTAGAGTTTTTAATGGGGCGTGCCCTAGGCAATGCGCTGTTAAATCTTGATTTAACCGAGCAAGGCCGCCAAGTGTTGGCGCAATATGCCAGTGAATTAGAAGCGGTAGAAGAATATGAACATGATGCAGGCCTAGGTAATGGTGGGTTAGGGCGGTTAGCAGCGTGCTTCCTCGATAGCTGTGCCAGTTTAGATTTATCGGTTACTGGTTATGGTATTCGATACCAATACGGCATGTTTGCCCAAAAAATTGTCGATGGTTATCAAATCGAGCGTCCAGACTACTGGCTACGTGACGGTAACCCTTGGGAGGTGCGCCGCGCTCACCGTACAGTATCAGTGCCGTTTTTTGGTCATACCCATACATATGAAGACAATACTGGCCGTCGCCACCATGTGTGGCAAGCAGGGCAGACTGTGCTAGCCGTGCCTCACGACATGCCCATTCCCGGCTACCGTAATGGACGTATTAACACCTTAAGACTGTGGAAGGCTGAAGCGGATGACGATTTTAACTTAGCCGAGTTTAATGATGGGGATTACACCGAGTCTGTTGCTGCGAAAAACCTCGCTGAGCAAATCACCATGGTGCTGTATCCCAATGATGCTAGTGAGAATGGTAAGGAGCTAAGGTTACGCCAACAGTACTTTTTAAGCTCAGCGAGTCTGCAAGATTTAATCAACCGCCATTTGGATAAGTTTGGTAATGATTTCAGTCAGTTTAGCGCCAACAATGTTATTCAGTTAAATGACACTCACCCTAGTATCGCTGTGCCAGAATTGATGCGTTTATTAATGGATAAACACGGACTTGGCTGGGATGAAGCCTGGCAAATTACCAGCAGTAGCGTTGCCTATACCAATCACACACTGTTACCAGAGGCGTTAGAGCGTTGGAGTGTGCCTATGGTGGCACATATGCTGCCGCGGATTATGGAGATTATTTTTGAGATCAACGCCCGTTATCTCGAGCAGGTGGCACACCAATGGCCGGGCGATTGTCAAAAGTTGGCGCAAATGTCGATTATTGAAGAAGGGCCTGTGCAGCACATTCGTATGGCCTATCTTGCCATCGTTGCCAGCTTTTCGGTCAATGGCGTTGCAGCGCTGCACACTAAGCTACTTAAAGCCGGATTATTTAATGACTTTTACCAGCTTTGGCCTGAAAAATTTAATAACCGCACTAATGGTGTCACTCCAAGGCGCTGGCTAGCCTACTGCAATACGCAATTATCAACGCTGATTTCTAAGCGCCTTGGTGATGATTGGGTGACCGACTTATCAAAACTCGCCGCGCTAAATGCGTTTACCGCCGACCATCAGTTCGTCAAACAGTGGGCTGAAGTTAAACAGGCGAATAAGCAGGTCTTGGCTAACTTTGTTGAGCAAGAATGCGGGGTGAGTTTTGATGCCAAGATGATGTTTGATGTGCAGGTAAAGCGGATTCACGAATACAAGCGCCAGCTACTGAACATCATGCATGTTATCCATCTTTATCAGCGCATTTTGTCTGGCGATACTCAGGGTATGGTGCCGCGTTGTGTACTAATTGGCGGTAAAGCCGCGCCAGGCTATGCCATGGCCAAGCAAATTATCAAGCTGATCAACAATGTTGCCCATATGGTTAACTCTGACCCAGTTGTGACCCCTTATCTGCGCTTGGCATTTTTACCCAACTATAACGTTAGCGCCATGGAGAAAATCTGCCCTGGTACGGATTTATCTGAGCAAATCTCTACCGCAGGTAAAGAAGCATCCGGTACCGGCAACATGAAGTTTATGATGAATGGCGCATTGACCATAGGCACATTAGACGGTGCCAACGTGGAAATGATTGAAGAAGTAGGTGAAGAAAACTTCTTCCTATTTGGGCTGAAAGCCGACGAGGTTGAAGCCTTAAAACCTCACTATAACCCCAGCGAGATTATCGCGCGTAGCCAAGCGTTGCAGGGAGTGCTCAATATGCTTGAGGGCGGTCATTTCAATTTGGTTGAGCCAAATATTTTTGACGACATCATCAACGCAATTAAAGACCCCAATGATCAATGGATGCTCGCCGCAGACTTTGACGACTATTGCCGCGCCCAGCAGCAAGTCGCGAAAACCTATCAAAATCAATCCCAGTGGCAGCAAATGAGCATTCGTAATGCAGCGGCAAGCGGACGTTTTTCAAGTGATAACACCATTGAAGGCTACCGTGACCACATTTGGATGAAATAAGGCTTTATCGGATTTAGAAACAAGGACGTACCTGAAGTTTAAGGTTTAACTGGAGAGTGTATATGAATAATAGTGTTCGTTATATCAGTAACTTAACCCGTGATACCTATGCCATCATTCTCGCAGGTGGTCGCGGTTCACGCTTGCATGAGCTTACTGATTGGCGTGCTAAACCCGCGCTGTATTTTGGGGGTAAATTCCGCATTATCGACTTCCCACTATCTAATTGCATTAATTCGGGCATTCGCCGTGTTGGCGTGGTCACTCAGTACAAGTCTCACTCGCTTATTCGTCATGTGACGCGTGGTTGGGGCATTTTAAAAAGGAGCTTGGTGAGTCGGTAGAAATTCTACCAGCCTCGCAGCAAACTTCGGGTAATTGGTATGAAGGCACTGCCGATGCGGTATTTCAAAATATCGACATTATTCGCCATGAACTGCCTAAATACGTGATGATTTTATCGGGTGATCATGTGTATCGTATGGACTATGCAGGCTTGCTTGCCGCCCATGCCGAGTCTGGCGCAGATATGACGGTATGTTGCCTAGAAGCGGATATTCCTGAAGCCGCCGGCGCTTTTGGCGTGATGGAAGTAGATGAAGATAATCGCATTATCGGCTTTGAAGAAAAGCCCGAGCATCCGAAACATATGCCTAAAAACCCCGAGAAGTGTTTGGCGTCGATGGGTAACTATGTGTTCAATACTAAGTTCTTGTTTGATCAGCTAAAGAAAGATGCGGTGAATGAAAATTCAGAACGCGATTTTGGCAAAGATATCATTCCCAATATCATCAAAGACCACAATGTATTTGCTTACCCTTTTGCAAGCTCGCTCGATAGTGAGCCGCCTTATTGGCGTGATGTCGGAACGTTAGACTCGTTCTTCCAAGCAAATATGGAGCTGCTTTCCCCCACACCTGCGTTGAACCTATACGACGCTAAATGGCCGATTTGGACGTATCAGGAGCAGCTACCACCTGCTAAGTTTGTGTTCGATGATGAAGACCGCAGAGGCATGGCGGTGGACTCAATCGTTTCAGGTGGCTGTATTATTTCTGGCGCTAAAGTGAAGCGCAGCGTGCTATTTGATGAGGTGCGCGTGTGTTCATATTCGTTTGTAAAGGACGCGGTGTTGCTGCCTGATGTCGTGGTGCTGAAAAACTGCCGCATTAAGAATGCCATTATCGACCGTGGCTGCATTATCCCAGAGGGTATGGTCATTGGCTTTGACCCTGAACACGACCGCGCACGCGGCTTTAGGGTGTCAAAAGGCGGCGTTACCTTAGTGACGCGAAAAATGTTGGGTTTACCTGTGGGATACGAATAGGCGGTAGTGAGTTGATGGAGCAAAATATTAAAAACAATCAAAGTATTGAAGAAAAAAAAGTGATGTTAGTCGCCGCCGAAAATGGCGCCATAAATGGTGCGAAAGTCGGTGGCATGGCAGATGTTATTCGTGACTTACCGCCGGCATTAATTGAGCAAAATGTGCAAGCTGATGTCGCCATGCCTGACTATGGTTTTATTGCCAGCGATAATCAGGCGCAGTTTGTGGCAAATGTTGAGGTGCCATATGCCGGACGTATTGAGCTGGTTAAACTATATAAAATGCCTCGGCCGCAACTCCCTGCTTCTGCCTCGGCTGCTGAACATGATGCGCCGCAACCTCAGGTGTACATATTTAGCCACCCTTTGTTTAATCACCCTCAGCTCCGTCAAGGTCAGCGCAAGGTATACACTGAGTCACATTACCAGCGGCCATTTGCTGATGATGCAAATAAGTTTGCTCTGTTTTGTTTAAGTGTCGCCAGCGCGTTTAGGCACGGCCTGCTTGCTGACTATCAGGTGCTGCATCTTCATGATTGGCACACAGCAATGCTTGCTATGCTGCGCTCACAAGTAGATGAATTTGCCGTACTTAAAACCATGCGCTGCGTGTATACCATTCACAATTTAGCCATTCAAGGTGTCAGACCGTTCAGCCACGATGAATCATCGTTTTGTCACTGGTTTAAGCCTTGGTTTTCAGAGATTGATTTAACCAAAGCTCGTGAGCTTAAACTACTCGACCCAAGATACGATAACTGCATTAACCCAATGCGCATTGGCATCGCTCATAGTGATTGTGTACATATTGTGTCTCCAAGTTATGCCCAAGAAGTGACACGAGCATCAGACTCTCAACTTGGCTTCATAGGTGGTGAAGGCTTAGAGCAAGATCTAGTTGAAAAGCAGCATCAAGGCCAGCTTATCGGCATAATCAATGGCTGTTTTTATCATGATGCTTGTCCGTCAGTTGAGCAAAAGCGCGCGTACACCTCTGCTGACAACCGCCAGAGTTTGTTTAACCTTATTCAAGATGTGCTGATTGAATGGCAGGGCACGAAAGAGCAAGTGAGCGCCTGTGACTTTATAGCTGCCAACCGGCTTCGCCAATGGCAAAGGCAAGACGAGAATAAGCAAAGTAAATCTCCGTTAAACTTGTATCCACCAGGCTTAGTGATACCTCACACCTGGTTACTCACCTCGGTTGGCCGCTTAACCTCGCAAAAAGTTGCCTTGTTGTTATATCAGGTGACAGCCGAGCACAAGACGCTGGAGCTAATGTTGCTAAACCTTGAAATGCAGCATCCAAAAGCTAAGTTCATTCTGCTGGGGAGTGGAGATGCTGAGCTTGCTAAACAAATGCAACAGATAGCCGCAAAGCATGCCAATTTACTGTTTTTAAACGGTTACCATGAACTGCTATCTGAGCAGTTATACCAACAAGGTGAGCTATTTATTATGCCAAGCTCGTTTGAGCCATGCGGTATTAGCCAGATGCTCGCAATGAAGCAGTATCAGCCTTGTTTAGTCCATGCCGTTGGCGGCTTAAAAGATACGGTTATCGATAAGCAAACGGGTTGGCAATTTAGTGGTGACAATCCTCAGCAACAGGCCGAACAACTGCTGCGGGTATTCGATGAGTGCCTAGCAAGTTATGGTGACAATGACTGGCTAGCTATAAGAGAAAAAGCAGGAGAGCAGCGCTTTACCTGGCAGCAGGTGGCGATTGACTATTGTCAGCAGCTATATCGGTTTGAAGTGATAGCAGTTAGCGGGACTGAGCAGGTGGTGGCACATGATGCATAGCGTTAGCGTTGAGCAGAATTTGATGTAAGCAATAGTTAGGCAATTGCCAATAGTTTGAACTTGGGCAGCAATATTCGCATGTATTGCTGCCTTTTTAGTGGCTATTTAAGCTTGCTTGGGTAAAGTGTTTCCTCAGCATTAATTCTGCCCTGGTGCTAAGGTGATAAAACTTAGCGCAACTTCATTTCCCCCAACTCAAATACAGACCGGAGTCCAGTATGGAAACCATCCCAAATAACATGTCAGCTGTGCAATTACTCGGTCATGGCGGTGTGGAAAAGCTAGTGCTAAATCATCAAGTGCCTGTACCAACTATTAGCGCTAGTGATGTACTAATTAAAGTGGCTGCTGCTGGGGTTAATAATACCGACCTTAATACACGCAAAGCCTGGTACTCAAAATCTTATGTTGAAAGCGCTGAACTTAAAAACACTGAGGCCGAGAACATAGCGCCTGAATCTGAACCATCTGCTACCAATAGCAGCGATGCAAGCTGGTCTGGCGAGGCAATTCAATTTCCGCGAATTCAAGGCGCAGATGTTTGTGGCATTGTGGTAGCTGTTGGAGAGCAGGTCGATAAAAACTTGCTAGGGCGTAGAGTGCTAATTGAGCCCTGCGTGCAAGAAGCTAATGATGAAGTGCTGGCGTCGCCATGGTATTTCGGCTCAGAATGTGACGGTGGGTTTGCGCAATACACTAAAGTCGCGGCAAAGCATGCTTACCCTGTATCTAGTGAACTTAGCGATGTCGAACTTGCCTCGTTTCCGTGTTCATACTCGACTGCTGAAAACATGCTAACGCGCGTTAATGCAACAGAGCGCGATTTAGTGTTAATTAGCGGCGCATCTGGTGGTGTTGGCTCTGCGGCGATTCAGTTAGCCAAAGCGCGAGGCGCGAAAGTAATTGCGATTACAAGCAAGTCTAAGTTTGCCGAAATAACGGCTATTGGCGCAGATGTTGTACTAGATAGAAACGATGATCTTGCAAAAAAACTAGGGCAAAACAGCGTTGATGTGGTGATTGATTTAGTTGCGGGTGAGCAGTGGCCGCAATTTTTGCAAGTGCTTAAACCATTCGGGCGTTATGCCACATCGGGCGCAATTGCTGGACCGATAGTAGAGCTAGATGTGCGCACGCTTTATTTGAAAGACCTGAGCTTATTCGGTTGTACAATTTTAGCCAAGGATGTGTTTGCCAATCTCATTGCGCGTATTGAAGCTAAACAAATCAAGCCGTTAATTGCTAATCGCTTTGCTTTGTCTGAAATCGCTCAGGCGCAGCAAGAGTTTGAGTTGAAAAAGCACATTGGTAAGTTAGTTATCGACCTGTCGTTAAAGTTCTAACAACTGCACCGCCCGCCATTTGCCCAATAAAGCCGTGCTGCTATATAACGTACACGGCTTTATTTGTTTTTATAGCTTATAGCGCCCAATTAAATCCTGTTTGTTGTTCTGACAACTGCCACAGGGTTTGACATACCTGCTCATCATGAGCGAACGCTTCTAGTTTGCACTCGTCTACTGGGCCAACAAAGTACTGAAACCCAGTCGGACCATAGTAAGCACGCTGTTTTAAGCCTGTTTCGGTGGCGCACATTATTTCTGGATATGCACCTTTCTCTGCAGACTGCACAATGGGTAGCATCGCCATTATGCCAAAGATAATACGAGTAGCGCGGCTGGCTTTATCGTTGATCAACGAAGTCTTTGATGCGCCCGGATGACACACATAGACTTCAACACGCTTGCCTGCGTCTTTGATGCGGTTTTGTAATTCATAGGCAAACATCATCTGTGCCAATTTACTGTGGCAGTAAGTATGGTTAGGGTGATAATTTTTGTCCCAGTTCATATCGTCAAACTGCATGGTTTTTAACCCCATTTTGTAGCCTTCGCTACTCACCACGACAATGCGACCTTGTGACTCCTCGATGCGGTCAAACAGCAGTCCACATAATAAGAAGTGACCATAATGATTGACCCCAAGGTGGCTTTCAAAACCATCTTTCGTGAATTCTTGCTTGGCAACCTGTGCGATAGCGCCGTTACAAATTAGCGCGTCAATTTTCGCTGTGGATTGTAAAACCTGCTGTGCGGCCTTGTGCACAGATGCAAGCTCAGCAAGATCCATTTGCACAAAGCTAACATCGATATCATTGCCTAATTGCTGTTTGAGCGCTGCAATCGCTGCCGCTGATTTGCTTGCGTTGCGATTTAGCATCACAACTTTGGCACCTTTAGCTAATAAAATGCGTGATGCTTCAAAACCTGCACCTGTATTTGCGCCTGTGATCAAATAAGTCTTGCCAGCTAGTGAGCCGATTCGCTCAGGAGTCCAGCCTTTGTTACCAAAATATTTAGTCGTCATAGTTAACAATCCTCAAATTCGTTGTTCAAAACTGGAATGGACAAGTTAGCTTGTCGACTCCTTAGCTCTATCTGCTGCTCAATCGGGCAGTTATTTAGTACTATGCGTTAATGCTTGAGTTGTATTATATGTATCGTCGTGCGCATTAAATAGGCGAGTTTGTCGCTAAAATATGCCTATTTGTGTCAAGTTGGTGATAATTGTTTGGCGAACTTAACAGTTGGCGTTATAACTAGGGTGAAAGGTTAGCTTGCCTTGGTTAAGGTAAATCGTCGGCAAAATACTCGTGGGTAGTGATTTAGAATAGTGATTGAGGTCAGAGATATGGGCATGAGTCGAGAGCAGATCCAGCTACAAATTAAACAAATCATTGAGCGGCGGATGAGTGATGACGGTATTAAGCCAACCGGGATTTCCAGCGTTAATATGTTTAGGGTCACCAAATCAATGCGCTGCGCACCTGCCGTCTACGAGCCGACAATTGTTGCCATTGTTAGTGGCACCAAAGAGGCGATCCTTGATGGTCAACACTTTATTTACGGCAACAATCAATACTTGTGCTGCACTATGTCTATGCCAGTGGAAGCGGGCACACCACAAGCCTCAAATGAGAATCCACTGTTGGGTATATATATCACCTTAGATACCAAGCTGATGAGTGAGCTGGCAATTAAGTATGGCAATGTGACGGGCGTGAGCCGCGCGCGCCGTGCGTCAATGCAGCCCGCTGGATTGAATTTAGCAGCCTGGGACGAAAGTTTTAGCGAAGCTCTGCTGCGATTACTGCAACTTGATGAAAGCCCAGCTGATACTGCCATTTTAGCTGATAGTCGCTTACGCGAGTTGTATTACGCCGTGCTTAAAGGTGAAGCTGGCGCCTCTGCGATGCGAGCTTATGGCGCCGGTAATGAAATAGCACGTGCAATCGAATATCTATCGAGTCATTTAAGTGAATCCATCACTATTGATGATATAGCCTCCCAAATTGGTATGAGCCGCGCGGTATTTCATCGTAAGTTCAAGCAGGCAACTACTATGTCGCCAATTCAGTTTGTGAAATCCATGCGATTGAATGATGCCGCCATGAAAATAGCAGCAGGTATGACGGTTAACGAGGCCGCGCTTTGTGTGGGCTATGTAAGCTCATCACAATTTAGCCGCGAGTTTAAGCGTATGTATGGTCAGTCGCCAAAACAGTGGGGCGCGAATAAAGACTTACTTGAACAGGCGGTTTAACACTTATGTTTTTTACCATTCAACCTAACTTTAATTATACGTCAGCTTGTCTTTAAAGAAGCTTTTACGCTGCTTAATAAATTCGATAAACAACTTGGCTTTCTGCGGTAAGTGTTTGCGGTTTGGATACAGTAAATAAGCGATCGGGGAGAGTTTATCCCAGTTTGGGAGTAGCGTAATAAGCTCGCCTGATTCGAGATATCGCTTGGTTAATGACACGGGCAAGTAACTAATACCAAGGTTTGCTAGTGTGTAAGTCACAGATACATCGAGGTCGTCTGACAGTAAATCGGCATCAGCTTGATGGCTGTAGCTTTCATTAGCCTGACTGAACTGCCAGGGCAAGATATAGCCGTCAACATGATTACGAATACTTGGGTGTTTAATCAAATCAACAGGGTGCTTTGGTGCTTGATTCTGATCCAGATAGGCTTTGCTGGCAGTGAGTTCATAGTCAACAGCTGTCAGCGGCAACGCGATTAAGGATGAGTCTTTTAGCTCGCCGATACGAAACGCAAAATCCACACGGCTTTTGGTGAGATCTTGTATTCGGTTTGCCGCTTCTAGCTCTAATTTTATTCCTGGGTATAAGCTCCTAAACTCTGCAAGCAATGGCGCGAGCAAGTGCTGACAAAAAGAGCGCGGCGCAGATATATGTAGTTTACCCATGGGCTGATTAGCAAAGGCTTCGGCATCGGTTTGCAGCTCTTTGATGGTATCTTGAATAAGCATAGCTTTTGGTAAAACTTGCTCACCCAATTCTGTCAGCGACAATGCTCTGGTAGTGCGATTAAGTAATTTTCCGCCAAGCTCAGCTTCAAGCTGCTGGATTTTACGGCTTACCGTGGTTGTTGGTAGTTGTAGCTGTCTTGCTGCCTCTGCAAAGCTCTTTAGCTCAACCACTTTGGCAAACAGTGGCAATCCATCAAATTCCTTCATCTTTATTACCTTATTGCTTAGCGCTTAGTGGTCAATTGTTTGTGATTGAACTTAAGCATCCCAAATATGGGAAAGTGAAGCCCAATTTAACCATCTAATAGTCTTATTCGGGATGAATTATAGTTTTGCTCATCAACTGCAACAAGCGCAAGTTTTACAACTTATACCAATTGGGATAAGTGAGTGATCAGATATTACGCAGGAAAAATCGTTTAGAACAAGGCGAAAATTGCAGCTAGCTAGTTGTTCTACCTACAAAATTTTTAACGAAGTTATAAGCGATTTTAACCAGTAAGAATGATCACATTCTTGTGCTAATTGGTATTAAGGTGACGATATGGCTATTTTAGTTTTAGGTGCGACAGGTAACACGGGCTCAGAAGTGGTTAAACAGCTACAACAAAAGCAGGCTGACTTTCGCGTGATGGTACGAAATGCTCAGGCCGCGCAAGCGTTAAATTTAACTGGCGAGCAAGTTTATCTCGGCGATTTTGATGATGTGGCTTCAATGATTGCAGCAATGCAAGGTGTATCATCGGTTTACCTTGCTATGGTCGCGCACCCAGATAATAAACAGTGGGTAACGAATGTACTTGAGGCGATGAAAGCCAGTGGTGCCAAGCACCTGGTTAAACTTTCTGGCATGGGCGCTAGACAAGATGCTGGCTCAGAAATTATTCGCACTCACGCGATTACTGATGAAATGGTCAAGCAGTCTGGTGTCAGTTATACCCTAGTGCAGCCAAACTCTTTTTATCAAAACCTGTTTGGCAGCCTAGAGACGATTAAGTCTATGGGGCAATTCTTCTTGCCGTTAGCTGATGCCGCGCAAAGCGTGGTGGATATTCGCGATGTGGCAGCGGTAGCCGTCTCTGCGTTAACTGAATCAGGGCACAGCGGGCAAACTTATCTATTGTCTGGGCCGCAGGGGTTAACTTTTGCTGAGCAGGCCAAGGTGTTATCGGCTGCTGCGGCTAAGGATATTCAATATGTCGCCGTGCCAAAGCTTGCTGCGCAACAGGCGATGCAATCTGCGGGTATGAACCCATGGCTAGCTGAGCATTTGGCAGAAATCATGGATTGGTTTGCACAAGGGGATTACGCCTATGTGACCAATGATGTGGAGAAGGTGCTTGGCAGACCAGCAAGAACTTTTGATGCCTTTGCCAAAGAGTTTGCTCAGCTTGTTTAAGCCAATAGCATATCTGCATTGATACGTTAGATAAAAAAAGCCCTAGTAGTTGCTAGGGCTTTATTTTATGGCTTAGCGAACAAGTTAGAACTGATACTTCACACTCACCTGGAAGTTTAACGGCTCACCTGGCATGGTCCACAGTTTGTGGTACGAGCTTTCAAAGTACTTGGTATTAAACAGGTTATTAATATCAAACTTGAGGCTTAAGTCATTGTTCACCTGTAATGACGCATGCAGGTTAACTAGGGTGTAAGCTGGCAAAATATAGTCAGGGTCGGTCGTTTCACCTAATCTGTCGCCAACATAGTTCACTGTTGTGCCAAAGTAGGCTTCCATACTCTTAATATTAGCGTAGTGATTAAGAGAAAAATTACCCACGTGCTCGGCAATGTTAATCAATCTTGAGCCTTTAGGGATGGTTACGCCCCAATCTGGGTTAGTGGTTTCATTGGCCGTTTTAGCATCGGTATATGAGTAGGCTAATTTAACGTTGGTGTTGTCGGTAATATAACTCGTTAGCTCAAGCTCAATGCCTTGGCTGGTGGCTTCACCTAAGGTAGCTGAGAAGTCAGGGTTTGACGGATCAGCCGTTAAGATATTGCTCTTAGTTGAGTTAAACCAGGCGATATTACCACTGAAGGTATCACTAGCGTTTTGCCACTTAGCACCTACTTCAAACGATTTACTTTTTTCTGGATCAAAAGCGTCACCATTTGAGTCTAAGCCTGGGTTTGGTCTAAAGCCTTCTGCATAGTTGGTGTACAAGTTCACTGCATCGGTGATTTCATAGGTAATACCTAAGCGTGGATTCAGTGCAGATTTACTTTGGCTTTGTGCGCGGTCGCGGGTGAAATCGTAGATCTCTTGCTTGAATTTATCATAGCGTGCGCCGATTAATATCGATGCTCTATCGCCTAGCATAATTTGGTCTTGCACATACACACCGCCAGCTTGCTGATCTTCCGTTTGATCCGTTTGTACTGAGGTTTCTGGCTGAACCTGATCATAGTTTGGATTATTTGGGTCAATGGCATAGGTTGGATCGCCAGAGCCATAGGCTGTACGCCAGCGATTTAACTTGGTATCGACATGGTAGTCATAGTAATCACCACCAATTAAGAAATTATTTTCTAAACCAAACAGGGTTGATGTACCGCTGACTTCAAGGCGTGTAGTGAAGTCTCTTGCTTGATAGTCGCGCTCGCGGCGCTGACGAGAAAGCTTGGTTGGGTCGTCATAAATCAGTTGGCGGCCTGCTGATAATTCAGCATCAGACGACTGACCTTTAAATGATGACTCACGATACGAGAATCCAGTCAGTAAGTGCCAGGTGTCAGATAAGGTGTGTCTAAGCGATGCTTGATGGCCTAGGGCTTTTACATTGTGGGCACCGTCTTTGATGTCGCCATAAAAAGCATTGGTTGATGCGGCGTCAAAGTCATTATCAAGAACAAATACGCCTCTATCTAAAGGCTTTTCTTGATCAAGGATTTCCATCTCATAGTTAACGCTAGTGCGATCGCTAATGTTCCATAGTAGCGATGGGTGTAGGTTTAAGCTTTTAAAATACACATGGTCACGGTAGGTATCTGAGTCTTCGTACGAGCCATTGATGCGAAATGCCACATCTTCAGAAATACCATTGGTGTAATCAAATTCCGTGTACTTTTTGTCGTAGTCACCCAAGGTTAGCTGCACATAGCCTTGTTCTTCAAACTTAGGTTTTTTGGTGATAATGCTAATTGTGCCGCCTGGCTCACCTTGTCCATACAGCGCTGAGCCTGGACCTTTCATCACTTCAATCACTTCGATGTTTGAGGTGCTGCGACGACCATTGTAGCCACGGCCAACGTTGTAGCCATTGACTAAATAGCCCGCTGCATTGTTTTCGTCACCGGCAAAACCACGTACTGCAAAGCTGTCCCACAATCCACCTGAACTATTTTGTCTTACCACGCTAGAAGACATATCAAGCGCTTCTTGAAAGCGGGTGATACCGGCGTTTTCAAGTGTCTCACTGCTAATGGTATCAATTGCTTGTGGCGTTTTGCTGAGCGGCACGTTACCGCGATAAGGCTGCCATTTGTGGTGGATCTCAATACGCTCAATGGTGTCGAGATTAATGCTTTGTTCAACTGTTGGTGTATCGAGCGTTGGCTCGGTTGTCGTTGCTTCGTCAGCGCTTTGAGCAATAGCTACGCTGCTTGCTAGCGACACTGCTATGGCAATGGCACTTTTTTGAAATAGTCCGTGGTTTTGCATAATGGTTAGATCGTTTTATGGGATTATTAATAATAGTCAATTACCGTTACCAATACGGTAATAATTAGATTTATATTTATGATATATCATAACAATGCCTATCTAAAGTTACCGATTGTTATGGTTTGGTTGTGTGAGTGTAACAGTTGGTCGTTAGCGACTGATTAGCTTAATGATTATCGAGGGGTTGATATTTTTGTTTGCCAGCAGGTTGTTATGCGGTAACGCCTGTAGGATGTTTGCAGCTTTTATTTTGGGCAGTTTACTGTGTTTGAACTAGTGGTGTTGGGTTAGCCGACGGGATAAGAGCGGTCAATCTAGACTAGAGCCTATCTCATTTACTTAGTTGCGCAGAAGCTTATTGGGCAATGCATCTGCTAGCTAGTGTGCACTACATTCACCTTAATTCTAGATATAGCTGAGCGCTAGATTTGAGAACCTTGATTCTGGTTAACACTACATTTGATTGCGAATTGAGGTTTGGTCTTTCTTGGTGAGTTTACTCACAACTAGCTCGAAGGAGCTGTCGACAAGTCTTTCAACTTCGCCTTGGGGCACTGCGCCTAGCTTTGTGGTAGTTAGCATGTCAACTGGCTTAGAGTCAAAATAAATAGAAATCCAATGTTTCTTATCCATGTAACCTATTTACCCCGATTGATAAACATACCCTATTTACTTTCAATTTTGAGTTTTGGCTAGATGCGGGGAATACCCTCATTTATCGCTGCTTAATTGGGGAATGGGCTTTTGCGGGACTACTTCGCTTTTGGCTCGTCCGTCTGTGCTTTTTGATACGGGCTGGCTGGTGGCCTGAGGTTTTCCCTATAACTAGGTGGTATCAACAAACATCCGTTTTATGACACTATAAAACCTATCCTTTGATTGGTATCAACAAAATAGCCTAAACAATTGTTGACACCACTTACTATTGATGACACCATTAAATGACACTAACGAATTAGGATTGATACCAATGAGCCGCACCTTTGCTTACTGCCGAGTTTCTACAACCGAACAAATCACCGAGAACCAAGTATTAGCTATTCGCAACGCTGGTTATGAAATTGAGGATAGCCGAGTAGTTACCGAAACCGTTTCAGGTTCGACTGTCGCCATGGAAAGACAAGCTTTCTCGCAATTGGTTAATGTACGCATGGAAGCTGGCGACCGTCTGATTGTATTGAAGCTTGACCGCCTAGGCCGCGATAACATTGATGTTCAATCGACTGTTGACGCTTTGATTGCTAACGGTATTGAGGTGGTGTGCTTAGATTTGCCTGTTGCTAATCTGTCTAGCTCTGAGGGGCGTTTGATGTTGCAAATGATGGGTGCTTTTGCTGAGTTCGAGCGTAACCGCATCCGTGAACGTACCCAAGAGGGGCTACAACGTGCCAAGGCAGAGGGCAAGACACTAGGCAGACCTAAAGCCACTGACACTACTGCCAAAGTGCAAGAATGTAAGGCTGGTGGATTATCTCAGAGCAAAGTAGCCGCTGAGTTAGGTTTGAGCCTAGCAACTGTAAAACGTCATTGGAACAAATAAAAAAGGTGAATAGAAGTTAATGTATTGTTTACACGGGCAAAACCATTAGTTAGTGTGTCGCTGATGCAATGGATTAACGAGGTTAACGGGATATTGCCTGATTAACCCCCAAAGCAGTAATAGAAACTCAGTTTCATTTGCTTAGATTATTCTAGGTAAGTGGCTGGGTTTTTTGCGTTTTTAGGCACTTTAACAAGGGGAAAATCTGATACTGAAATTTAATAAAATTGATTAGACGGGTGCTGTTGAAATAAGGCGTCAAATGCGCAAAGACACGCCCCCTAATGACATGTTGTAACAAAACAATGAGGACTTTAATTTGAATAATAAAAGAACAGGCGATGAGATATGCGCCTTATATGAAAAGCCTACTGTAAGCGCTGCTGAAGCTTGCGAAATGGCGATAACTGACACTCAAGCTGACAAGATAGCTCAAGTGTTAGAACGCTGCTCACAGAGCGATACAGGCGCTAATGGAGATGATGACTAATGCAACATCGTGAGAAAGAAAAACCAATAAGGGTGCAAGTGTACGGCGATGTTAAACACTCGCTGAGTCGGCTTACTAAAGATGCTGGGGTTAGTCCTAGTGCCTATGTGAAAAACTTAATCAAAGCGGCTTCAACCGCTGGAGGAACTACTACCTATGACAATGAACATAAACAATAACATCAAACCAACAAGATGGTATGAGGACAATATGAGAGAACTAGAGCCAATCGTGGAGGGGCTACTATACGACACTGAATCAATGCTTGTCGCTGGTGCTTCTGGCGCTGGTAAGAGTTTATTCACTTATGCGCTGTGTAAGGCTGTATCAAGCTATGAGGGAGAGTTTTTAGGGCAACCATGTGCCACTGGTAAAACTGTGCTTTATCTCGATGGTGAGATGCATATTAACTCGATTGGCAGGCGTGTTAAGACACTGGGTGGTAATAACAATATTGGGTATTACAGCAAGCCTAATAGCAACCCTGATCTAGACCTGACACTGGAAGAACACCGAGACGCCATTATTGATGCTGTTATCGCTGGTGGGTATGACATTGTTGTCTTAGACAGTGTGAGAACCTTGTTTAACATGGCTGATGAGAATAGCGCTGCATCATGGCAACCGCTGAATCAATTAGTGCCTAGACTACGTGATCTAGGGGCTGTAGTGATAGTTGTGCATCATGCCAACAAGGGAGCTATTACAGGCGGTACTGTGATGTTTGCTGGTTCAACCAATGCCGTTACTACGGTTGACCGTGATATAACTATTAACAAGGCAGGCGAGTTTAGCTTCACTGTTAACGCTGGTAGTAAACAAGGGCGTAGTGAGCATGGGTTTGGATCTTGGGTGGATTGCACTTCTTACACCGTAGACGCTGAAAATCAATGCTTACTCGCTGAAAACTCTATTGATGCACAGCTAAAAGAGCTTAGGAAGTTCGCTGTAATGCTGTCTAAGATGAAGCAAGGTGACAGCTACAATTTGAAGAAAGGCATGCAGAAATTCAACGCTATGTTTGGATTGAAAGTTGGTAACAATGTTTCAGGTAAATTGATGTGGCCTAAAGTAGAGTATTTATTTGAAGGCGATAATGAATTTGGTGTAAGCGACTTAGAAAGCTTTACGGAATGGTTCAAAAAGGAGTCACCTTTACCGCTGAATGATGTGTTTTAGATGTACAGTGTATTTGACCGTAATATTGGTGATTTCTCAATACGCAAAGCAAAAAGGGGGAAAAAGTTAAAATGCTTAAAAAATCCTTATAGAACAATAGGTTGTATGCGAATACGCTTGCGTATCCTTTATCGTACTTATTGTGCGTATTAGGGCTGTTTTTCACCCTAAAAAGTGTTACACCACCTTTGACCAATTTGGAGGTATTTTTAACTAAAACTAGATGCTAGTGGCGACCCATTCACAAAGCCACCAGCAACACACATATCCTATCTACCCATCCAACCATCTACAGTCTCAGCCGAGACACACCAGCCTGTATCAAGGTAATCAAAACTCATCCCTAACTTTTCAATGGTTGCTTTGTTGCTCTCAACGTCAAAAGCTACTTTACCAAATGCCTTGCTCAACATTCTGTTTAATTGCTGTCTGTCTTGGTAAGTGTCGTCTGAATAATCCGCTGTACAACGTCTAAATAGCGCGTAGGCATCTTCTCGCTGCTGGTGGATACCATCATCTAACAATTCTGCTTGCTCACGCTGAGCGGCTTCTATGGTGCTTTCTAGGTGGGCTATTTTCTCTGAACGCTGGCTGATTTGATTCGATATAACGCTGTTCAAATTACTGCCTATAGAGATTAGTAGATTGTTCAACTCGGTTTGCTCTTTAGTTAATTGGGCTTGCAGGCTTTCAAGCTTGTTTTCCTGTGGCTTAGCTTTTGGCTGTTGCCAGTGTTGATACATGAAAGGCGCTAAATAGACTTGCTCGATGAAGTCTAAAGCTTTCTGCCATTTCAATATGGGCTGATCACATTCGCCTACTCGCTGCTTTGCACAAGCTAAATAGGCCGCTAACTTACCTGATTTAAGTTTACCTTTGTTTAGGAAATGTAGACCTGAACCGCACTTAGGACACACTGTTATTTTACTAAAGATGTTTAAAAAGGCACCTTTACGGCCTGCATTGCTCGGGCGCTTTCTTTCGTCTCTACGTGCTTGAGCTAGCCAGTAAAAATCAGGTTCCATTATTGGCGGGTAGTAATTTTCTATTTGCTCGCCTGTTGGCTTTCTTTTGCCATCCTCGTAAATGTGGGGTTCCCATATGCCAATAACCGCTTTAGTGTTTAATTGGTAGCTCGTACTAGATAAACCCCAAGCCTTGCCACGTGCAGTTTTATAGCCTGTTGAGTTTAGGTACTGTGCCAACTTGTTACCGCCATCACCATTAATGCAACGCTGGAATAGCTCGCGTATTATCTCGGCTTTGGCCTCGTCCACTGTGTATGTCTGACCATCCTCATTTAAAGTAAGCCACCAAGGGCAGGTTGCATTCTTCTTGCTCGCTGTTGGTGTGGTTCGCTTCCTGTCCCAACTAGATTTAAGGCGCTTTGACTTAACCTCTGATTCTTCATTAGCTCGCATCATAATCATTAAGCTAAACATGATGTCGGCTGGATCTGAATCCGCTGTATAAACTTTGCCATCCATGATGGTGTGGATTGATACGCCATAGCTTAATATCTGGGTGAATTGGCTCAGTGCAACAACTACCTTTGCACGGCTTAACCTGTCTAAGCTTTCCACTATCAGGTGGCGACTTGTTACTAATTGCTCACGCAAGCCTACTAGATATTGGCCTAACCCTTTGTCCTCGTCTGCATTGGCGCTGGTGAACGCTGACACGCCTAAATCTTGGTAGTTGCTATCTGACAGTGTTAAACCCGCTTTAGTGCAATAGGCTTGTATGTCTTGTTGTTGGCGTTCTAAGCTGTGGCCTTTGGCTTGGCCTTTACTTGAGAATCTTACATAACTATCAGCGAGTTGCATGGTATTACCCTTTGTTTTTTATTGTATGGGTAATTATAACAGATGGTGTTATCCATATGATAGCCAGGCTTTATTGCATCAAAGATGTCGCATAGTGCGATGGCTTCATCTGGATCGCATTTCAAATTCATCATTAGTACACCATCACGCCAGGCGATTAACGCAAACATCTTGCCCTTAACCTTAAATACGTGGGCACCCTCACCAAATGGAAAGCTCTCAGTGGCTTCTGGCTTGGCGAGCAGGTAGTTGCGCAGAGTTTCAAATTGCATTGTGTTTAGCTCTTAGTTAATGATGGCAATTATTTATTATGACAACTTTTGGCGACGTCAATGAGCTGTGTATGAAAATAAGTAGAGGCTAACCCTACTAGCTAGTAAAAGATATTAGCCTCTACTTTTTGTTGGTGGTGTTAATGTTAGGTGCTTACTTTGGCGCCTTAGCTAGTACGGCATCTATGTCGGCACTGCTGTGGCGGTTTGGCACTTGCTCCCATTCTTCACCCCAGGCGCGATTAACAATGCGGCCGCGTTTTACGCCAGTACGCTCGTTTAGCTCATTGGCCCAGCGCACTACGTTTTTATAGCTAGCGACATCTAAGAATTCAGCGGCATCATACAGGTTACCTAGCACCAAATTACCGTACCACGGCCAAATAGCCATATCTGCAATTGAGTATTCGTCACCGGCGATATAACGGTGGCTGGCTAGCTGTTTATCTAACACGTCTAGCTGACGTTTAGTTTCCATACTAAAGCGGTTTATCGGGTATTCAAACTTCTCTGGGGCGTAGGAATAGAAGTGACCAAAGCCGCCGCCAAGGTATGGCGCACTGCCTTGTAGCCAGAATAACCAATTCATCACCTGAGCGCGTGCTACGCCATCTTTTGGCAAGAAGTGACCAAACTTCTCCGCTAGATAAACCAATATTGAGCCAGATTCAAAGATATTAGTTTCAGCTTGGTTGTCGTATAACGCTGGGATCTTCGAATTAGGGTTAATTTCGACGAATCCTGAAGAGAACTGATCACTCTCACCAATATTAATTAAGTAGGCATCGTACTCAGCATCACTAATGCCCAAAGCTAGCAGCTCTTCAAACATAATGGTGACTTTCTGACCATTTGGCGTCGCTAGGGAATGTAGCTGAAAAGGGTGCTTGCCTTTTGGTAACTCACGCTCATAGCGCGCACCAGAGTCCGGGCGATTAATGCCGCCCCACTTGCCACCGTTCTCTTCTTCCATGGTCCACACTTTAGGTGGTGTGTATTGATTTGTCATTGCAGGCCCTTATGTCATTTTAATATGTCTTTGTACCAATCAGCACAAATGTGTGAGCATTCTTACTGGCTAACTCTTGTTGGTAAGAATTGCTTATAACTTCGTTAGAAATCTTGAAGCTAGAACAACTCGCTCGCTACAATTTCTGCTTTGTTCTAAGCGATTTTTCCAGCCTAATCTCTGAACAACTATTTGTCCCGGTTGGTATAGGATATTGGGCTAAAACAGCAGAATATAACCCCGTGGTTAGCCATAATTTTAGTGCTAAAAGTTATCAATCAAACGATAAAATTATATACGGCAAAATTTATATACGACAAATGACGATATTAGCGTCATATTGTGTAAATGCGTGTTTCTGTCGACTGATAGCATGACGCTACAGCAGTGGTTTATGTTATCTGAATCTCACTAGAGTGCAGTGGACTATGTTAGTTTGAGTGAGTTAATGTTTTGCGGTTTTAATGCTGCGCTAGCAGCAAGCACAGAAATTAAAATAACGAATAAAATGAATATAGGAAGAGGAATCAGGTCGCTACATGGCTACTAAGCAGTTATCCATTAAGCAAGCGCTAGCGCAGGAAAATCACTTCTTAAAAGCGGGCAGTGCAATCAGCATTGATATCATTACCCCTGCTGGGCAAAAAGGTCGCTTTAAATCCACATTCATCGGTTTTATGCCAAACGAGTATTTGCTGATCGAGTGCCCTGACATGGGCAAACTTGGCAACTTTTCTCAACATGTGGTCAAAGGAATGAAGATTGCGGTACGTGGCTTAGTTGAAGGACAAAAAGCCTCCATCATTGGCTTTATGTCATTGATTGAGCAGACCGTTACTATGCCATCACGCATGATAGTGCTGTCATTTCCTAAAGCGGTGAGCATTCACAACCTTAGAGCCACAAAACGAGTCGATACTGAGCTTAAAGTGACGGTAAATCTAGGTACAAGAAGCTGGCCTGCCGTGATGAATGACGTATCCCTCACAGGTTGTCATCTAGTGATGCAAGATTGCACTCAAAAATCTATTCCTGAAGACAGTGACATCAGTATCGCTATTGGCGACGAGAGTGGTGAGGCAGACGAGGTGGATAGAGACACGGTTATCGCCAAGGTATGCAACGTTAAGCAAGATGAGCAAGGCTTTCAGTTGGGTTGCCAGTTTGCCGTGCAGCAGCAACAGACCATTGATAAGCTGATCCATATTGCTTTGTTGGCAGAGAAGTAGTTGACTTGCTATGCCAATACCGTTTGTATTAGCTATTTCATTTTAACCCCTGCTAGTCAAACCAGCAGAGGCTATAACTAATCATCGATTACTTCATCATCGCCACAGCTTCCATATCTAACTCGATATCGGTGCAGCCTTTTTTGCAGTAGATGCCAGGGGCTTTATCTGCTGCTTTAGCGTTTTTGCTGTTTGGTGGCAGTAACAGTGTTAGGGTTTGACCGCACACACTACACTCGGCGCTGCTACCTTTTAGCATACGTTTGATCAGATTCTTTTGGGCATTGAACGACTTCTGTGTGGTGCCGTTTACCGCGGAAAAATCTAACTTTTGCGTTTCGCTCATTGTCTATCTCTTTGTTTTGGATTCTTAATCTGTTTTTTATGTTTCTAGCTAAAGCCTGCAGCTAGACGCCTTGCTTCATACGTGCAGAGAAGTTAAATAAACATTCTTCGCTAGACAACTCTAGGGAGCTATTGTTTGCGAGTCTTTATGACATGGATGTCCCAATCATAAACCAGAGTGAAGCCATCAGGGATGATTTTACGGCGTCTCGCAACAGTAGCACCTAGGGTTGATGACTAACCTCAATTCGAAGTTAGTCTGTCAGTCTACACCGCTTAACTCACTTGATCTTGTGGCTGCCAGCGTTGCAATGTTACGGGTAGTTTAGCACCTTGGGCGGTAAGTAGGTTGACTCGCGCTTGATAGGCTGCGCCATGCATCAAATGTTTGGCTAAATCGACAGCATTACGGTTTTGGTAATCGTCTAAATAACTACCTTTTGCCCATTCGTTAAATGCGCCAAGTGCTGGACCTGCCCAGATTTGGTAATCCATTTCACGGCCTGCTTCACCTGAGTTAGACCAGCGGCTTGACAGCCCCAAGTACCAACGGAAGATTAACGCCATTTTACGTTTAGGGTTGTCTTTGGCGCGCTCAATTTGCTTAGGGTCGCGCTCGTTAAAGTGTGCCACTGTGCCAGCCCAGATATCATCTAGGCTTGAGCGGAATACTTGCTTCTCAAGCTTTTCACGTTCCTCTAAAGGGATCGCTTCAATTGACTCATAGCGAGTGTAAATATCGTATAGCTTGTTAGCGCGCATTGGGAATAGGGTTCCGCGCTTAACCACCTGCAGCTTAACGCCCATTTCGAACATGTCTGCAGCTGGCGCCATGGTCACATCTGCCATCTCAGTGGTGGCAAGTAACTTGCGGGTATGCTCACTGGCACCCGCTTCAACACACGCCTGATTGATTGAGCCTGTAACTATGTAAGCGGCTCCCATGTTAAATGCCGCTAGCGCCGCATCTGGCGTGCCGATACCGCCGCCACTGCCCACGCGAATTGGAGTTTTGTATTGGTACTTGGCCTGAATTTTATCTTTCAGCGCTAAAATCGTCGGCAGCAGCGTGACTAGCGGGCGATTGTCAGTGTGACCGCCTGAGTCAGCCTCGGCGGTGACATCATCTGCCATAGGAACAAGTTGCGCTAGCTCCATTTGCTCTGCGGTGATCAGCTTTTCATCGACTAGCTTTTGCAGCATTTTTACTGGCGCGGGTTGCATAAACTTACTGGCAACCTCTGTGCGGCTAACTTTAGCGATAACCTTGTTGCCAATCACAACTTCACCGCTGGCATCGCGGCTTAAACCTGCTGCGCGGTAGTAAACGATTTGCTCGGTTAAACCTAAAAATGCTGATGCTTCAACCGTTTTAACGCCATGCTTTAAGAACAACTCAACGCTGCCGCGCTCGAGTGCTGGCTCGCTTGGGCTGTGAATGAGGTTAAACATGTAAGGGCCATTTGGCAGTTCAGCTTGAATGCGGTTAATGGCTTGCTCAACGCGAGATGGAATTAACCCAGCAGCGCCAAATGAGCATAAAATACCTGCCTTACCTAGGGCGATGACCAGCTCTTCAGACGAGATACCGTTTGCCATCGCACCTGCATAATAGGCGTATTTAACTCCGTGAACGCGGCGGAAATTACTGTCGCCTAGGCTTTGTGTGCCAAGGGCTGGTGCAAATGCGCTCACTGGCTGGGCGCTTGCTTCACTTAGCTCGGTTGCATCACTAATGACTTGCGCTTGCTGGCTCACGCCAAGACCTAGCTCGGCGTGGTTAATCACATAGCATGGCTTAGTTAAGTCTTTAAGCTGCTTCGCAATATCGTTTAGGGCAAATGCGCTGTCAGCTGTGGCAACTTGCCAAGGCCATGGAGAAAGCTGCTCGTTATGTGTTGTGGTTGTCATAATCTTCCTTATGCCTCCTCAATGCAGATGGCAATATCTTTTACTTGGTAAATGCGCAGGCCGTCTTTGCTAAGGTTGGCATCGCCTGTAATGATGCGTTTACCCTGTTTATCTTCAATGCTACTGATATGCACATCGAGGGACATTTGTTTGTTCAGTGGGTTAATCTGGCCGCGGTACTTCCATTTTATCTCTGACAGAATTTGGCCAAATTTCGGGTTAGTAAACCCTTTACCTAGGTCTTTGCTAATGGCGTAAGTTTGCATTAACTCGATAATTGCTTCAACGCCTAGTGAGCCAGGCATAACCGGATCTTGATGGAAGTGGAACTGGAAGAACCAGTCACTTGGGTCAATGGTGCGACTTGCCGACAGATAACCTTTGCCGTAATCGCCACCGGTTTCAACAATTTCAGCGTGGTCGATAAAGTTAAGCTGACCGCCCGCTAAGCGGTAATGCGGCTGATTGGCCGGTGCATTGAATACGCGTGAGCTTTTATCTAATAGGTCAACTTTAATATCAGCAGCAATGTCGTTGGCCACATGCCAAGGCTGCGTGATTTTACCGTTATCAATACCTAATTGATTTTTCAGGGCGTCGGCTTTGAAGTAACCAAATACCGCGCTACCTGTGTAAAACGGTTCGCCATCAACACTTAAATCAAAGGTGAAGTTTTGAATAATATTGCTGCCGGCAATCACGGTTGATAACAGCTTAGAGTCGTTGACTATGGTTTTACCGCGTAAATCCACTTCGCGCAGCAGCTTACCGCTGCCATCAAGGTTACGGAAGAATAGCTCTTCACCTGGGAAGCCTAGCGTTGTGCCCATGTAGCCTGAGATAAAGCCATTTGGCTGCAAGGATATTTCCATTAACACCGAGTAAGGCATTAATGCTTGATGACTGTTTTTGGCAAAGTACCAAGCGTTTTGCGGCACTTCATATTCAGCGATACATGACGATGGCTTTTTAAGCTCACCGCGCTTGCCTTGAATATCAATCACTCGAGTAGTGAGCTGCAAGTCACCACATGGTGTGCGCGGCGGAATAAGGCCTTGATAGATGCCAAAGTCTGGGCCAAAGCAATTTTCAATATTTCCTGTGGCAAACTCAAACAAGTGATATGGCGTAAATGGCAGCGTATCAGGTGTGCGGTTTGGATAATCTGGCGTTATCGGCGCTTCAACGTGTTTAAGGGAATAACGCCCTTATTGGTTGGCGCGCTTAAGTCTGGTTCAACCGCCATTAGAGGTGCATTGATTGAAGCTGCTTCAAACTGAGTTTGTTTTGAGCTGGTATTGCCTTCACTGGTTTCTAGGATTGGAGTCGTGTCTGGCACATAGCGAGTACATTCAGATTCTTCTTTAATCATTACCCCAAGGTTTTGGAAGTCGACCACTACTTTGCCATTAAGCAAAATATCAATATTGGCTTTCGCATACGGGCGCGGGCTCACGCCAATTTCAGTGACTTCCATGCGGTAGGTAAGTTCGCCGTGCTGCGGCAGTACTTGACCACGGCAGCGCACTTTTTGCGAAGCGTTTTCTAGCGGCTGGAAGCGGCCATTTTGCACTAGGGTATGCATACCAATATGCAGCATAAAGAACTGCAACAACTGACCACAGCCTTCTGCCATCAGTGAGCCAGCCATTACTTGATCATCTTTAAAATGACACGGGAAGTACCAGTGATTTGGTGCTAACTGCTTATGACCTTCAATTAAGCCTAAGCCCCAGGCGCCGCCATGAACATCAACCCTGCTGACTTGCTCAATCATCAGGAATTTCTCTGATGCGAAACACAGCGAAGGTTGCATTTGGTTAGCTTGCTGGTGGGCAAGATGTGCGCCGCCAAAACAGCCACCGATATCAGCACTTAACAAGCGATGAATTTGCCCATAATCAAACTGGTTTTGTGGGCAATGCAGCAGTGGTTCAAACTTAGGCTTATTTGGATTATTTAATGCGGCCTGACGCTTAGCGATTTCATCGTCGGTGCGAATAACACCTTTGCCATCTTCAAGCTCTTTGTCGGTAAAGAAGCCGGCGCAACCGCCATCCATTTTCAGGATCATCTTGTCGCCAACAAAGCACTCATACGAGAAGAAGAACAATAAGGTATCGCCATTTTTAGCAAAGTTATTGATCTTAATGTCATAGCGCAGGGTGTCGCCGCCACGCGGTAAATCGTCCAAGAAGGTGAGGGTACAATCAAGCAAGCGGTAAACGCGCTCACCTTTGTTCTCAAAGTCGATGCCAAGGTAGCTGATCAGCATTAAATCGCACTGACCTGATTCAACCGCAACTGCCCAAGGGATCTGCCCATCAACCAAATATGGCGCGTCAACAGGAATGTCATACTCTGTGGTCATTGAGCTTGGACGATATTGATTGGTTTGTGCATCAAGCTTAGTCACACGCGACACCAACAAATAGTCTGTGGTTGGCAGGCGTACGCGGCGTGAGTAGTTGTCGATAACCGCGTAGTCATCACCAAATACCTTGGCAATGTCGCCCTCAGCGTATTCAACTAAGTCGGCGTAGTTCCAAATACAAGGCTTATCGGCAGGAATAGGCGCGGTATATGGCGGCACGTTGGCGTGATCTGGCCGCAAAGACGTAGCCGATATAGCTTGTTGCGCAGCCGCTAGTACGTTTACTGGGGCGGTACTTGTTTCAGCTGCATGAGTTTGTGGATCATAGCTAACTGGCGCTTGGCCATTAGCCTGCGCAAGCTGCTGTTTTAACATAGCATCAGCTAGCTTCAAGCCTTGTTCACGCGACTCTAGAAAGGCTTTTTGCGCCTGATGAGCGAGCCATTGGTTTTGCTCAAATGCTGACAAATGTGCTGGCGGCAGGGCATTGGTTTGCGCAGTGGTGATATTCGTTTGAGCTAGCGGACGAGAGTTTTGGGTATTTGAGGTCATGCTTAGATCAATTTGGTTAGTTAAATTTGTGTGCTCTGAGTTTGCATCTCTGTGCGCAGACATGGGACTCGTTACAGTAAAGTTCACCTGACTGGCTGGTTTAGCATTATTCGTGACATCGCCTGCTGATGAACTTAGCCCATCGGCAACTTTGGCTTGAATACTGGCAAGCTGGTTTAGTGGCGCATCGACAATGTGCTGATAGATATCACGACCACCAAGGGTGACAGTTTTTACCAGACTCAGCTTTTGTTTAGGCTCATTTTCATATTCACTGACGCCGTGATTTAAGCGCAGGGCTAATGCAGCTTGTTGCTCAGGTGTTTGACTCATGGCTAACAACGAGCATTGGTCTTCGCTAATGCTGCTACTAATGCCGGCAACGATAGTTTGATTATTGTTAGTTTGATTACTGTTAGCGTTAGTGTCGGCTGAGGTTAGCAGCTGATGCTGCAAGCTCGCCATACCTGATGCGGCAAAGGTGTGACCAATACAGTCACTAGCGTGCTGCAGCGTCGCTTGGCTAAATAGGTTCGATAACTGCTGCGCAGCTGCAAATTGGCTTTCAGGTGCTTGGTTAAGCTCTATGGTGTTAACTTGTTGAGCCAGTACATCAGTCTGACTTAACAGCGCGTCGCTAACCTGATTAAAGTTGGCAAGCTTGCCAAAGCTTAGCGCCTCAATGGTGCCGTAGCTTGTCGCGTTTGAAGCCACGTTAGACTCTGCTGCAACCGGGTCTTGTGGGTCAGAGTTATGTGGGTCAGAGTCAAGCGAAACGGCACCTAATGCTTGCTGCATCAAATCAAGTTCTGAGTTTGTTCCCGTAGCGTTATTATTAGCTCTTTCAGCAGTGACATCGGCTTGCAGCACAATCGCGCCAGCACCTTCGCCAAAGCGAGTGGTATTCGTTGCTGATTGATCAAGCGTTTCGCTGCACTTATTCATCGTCGCGCTGCGGAGGCAAATATTCTCAACACTGCCAGCTAAATCAACGGCGGCAATTATCACAGCCTCTAGCGGCTCATCTGATTCGGTTGCCAGTAGGTTCTGCGCCACATCAATACAACGGTTTACCGATTGCTCAGCAGCCGAAATGGTGAACGCTGGGCCGTTGAAGTCCCAAAGTGATGAGATCCGTGACGCCATAATATTGCCAATAAAGCTGGTGTACTGATTGAGCTTAGCGGCATCGAGTACGCTGTCCATGGCGATAGCTTCAAGGGCTTGATATTCGTCAGCTGTTAATTCAACCCCCTGAGCCTTGAGACTGTTGGCTAATTGGGTGTGCAGGTTAACTCGGCCACGGAATTGGTGCAGCTCAAGCTCAGTTTCCATTGCCACCAGTACCGCAACTTTACCGCCTGGCGTTAATTGCGCATCGCGGATCGCCTCATCAGCGACTTTCATCAACAGCAGTTGTTGTGAGATCAATCTGTCATCTTCATTTGGCGGCACTTTAAAGCGCAGGAAGTCAAACTCGAAGCTTTCAATAAATGCGCCGCTTAGGTCGCTTGGGACATTATATTGACCGAGCAACTCATGGTGGTGTTGCAGGCCTTTCCAGCGGTTTTGTGGCAGTTGTATAAATGCGTTTTGCTTATTTTTCGCAGCCGTGGCGAACTCACTGATATTGGAAAACTTGCCAAAGTGACTGGCGATGCCGGTAACAGCTAGCGTGCTAGGCTTGGCTGGTTTTTCAGTGCACGCCAGATGTTGGCCTTTGCCTTGATAAGACTCTAACAATAGGTGCGCATTACAGCCGCCAAAACCAAATACAGAAACGCCTGCATGGCGATGAGTATTGCTCGTTTTTACAGGCCAAGGCTGCACTTGTTGTGGCAGGGTATGGTTGGCAAACATGCCATCAGGCGAGCTAATCGGCGCACTGATATTAATACTTGGTGGTAACATGCCGTGCTGCATGGCGAAGACCATCTTCATGATCCCCGGCATACCCGCTGCGGTAAGTAAGTGCCCTAGGTTCGATTTAGCTGAGCCAATGAGTGGAGGATTGCTGCCGTTAAGCTTATCGGCAAAAAAGCGCTCCATTGAGGTCAGCTCAACTTTATCGCCAAGCGGCGTGCCGGTGGCGTGACACTCAATGACTTCTATTTGCTCTGGGTTGAGCTGCTCGCCGTTCATTTGGGTATCGGCGTAGGCGCGCTCAAAGGCTTTTACCTGGCCGTCACTATTTGGGCTAAGTACAAACTGGCCTTTACCATCATTTGACAGGCCAATGCCGCTGACTAGGGCATAGATTTTATCGCCATCGCGCTCAGCATCTTCAAGACGTTTTAGTACCAGTACGCCAGCACCTTCACCTGCAAACAAGCCTTTTGAGTTTTGGTCAAATGGCGCAGAAATGCCGTGCTCAGGGTAGGCGTGGAAGATAGAAAAGCCCATGTTGATGAAAAATGGGTCTGCGCCAGACACTGCGCCCGCTAGCATGACATCGGCTTTACCTGTTTGCAGATAATCACATGCTAATTTCAATGAGTACACAGAGCTTGCGCAGGCTGCATCAAGGCTAAGTTGTGCAGCGCCTAAACCAAGTGCATCAGCAACTAGCTTTGAGGCGTTATGAGCAATAGCACCGTTTGCAAGTGGCACAGCTGTTTCATCGCCTTTGCCTGAGTCTGCTGAGCTGGGGCTAAAGTGCTGTAACTTGAGGTTTGGCTGTTTAAGCTTATGTTGCAAACCTTTTTCAACCGCGCCGTGATACAAGGGTACAAACAGCTCATTTGATTTGGCTATTGGGAATGACAAGGTGCCCATTACAATACCGGTGCGCGATAGCTTAGGGTTAGTTAGCTCAATGTTGGCATCTTTAAGCGCTTTGTGCGCGGTATCAATGGCCCATAAAAAGCTGTCGTCTAGGCCTGCAAGTTGTTCAGGCGCTAACTGATAGCCATTGGGATTGAAGGTAAAGTTTTGAATATAGCCGCCTTGATCGCAATAAAAGCGATCAGACTGACCTTGCTCGCCACTGTAGTCATGTGGCTCAGCATTGAGTTTTTGCGCCGTGATAGTGCTGCGAGAGTCTTTTTTATCTAGCAGATTTTGCCAGAACGAGTCTGGGGTATCGGCATCTGGATACTGGTTAGCTAAACCAACAATGGCAATTTTGTGTTTGCTGGTTGTGGCAAGTTTAGTCGAACTCAAACTTGTGCTCCTTTTAAGGTAACCGCTGTCGGCTCCGTGATGGCGGTTGAAGAATTTGTATGTATTTTTAGAGGCTCAGCGTTACAAGTAAGCTGTTGTAACTGTGATTCAAGCCCGTCCATTAAATAGTCCAAAGACATAGGTACTTGATGACAAAACAGCTGAGCTAAACACTTAAGTAAACTGGTAATATCGTCGCCCGCCTTAGTATTAGTCGCGATGGCTAAGCCCTTCGCGCGGGCTTGCTCAGATTGGGTTAAGAGTCCCTTCGCGCGGGCTTGTTCAGGCTCAGTCGCTTGCTCAGAATTAGTCGCTTGCTCAGAATTCGCAGTTAGGATCTTGTCGACTAGGGTGCTGGTTTGCCTATCGGCGCCCACTTCCACAAATAAACGAGCGCCTAATCGGTGAGCTTTGTCGACTAATTTAGTGAAGTCCAAAGGCTGACACATGGTATCGGCTACCGATGCTGCAATGGCGTTTTCATTGAGTGCAACAAACTGCTCACTAGCGGCGCTAATAAACTGGGTTTGTTGGCATTGTTGAGTTGCATTAGCTCCTTTGCTGATAGGCAGCTGATAAAAATCTTTTAGCTGATCGCGAATGAGCATGGCGGGTGCAGTGTGCATTGCGGTAACGCGATTGGCGGCAATGCCACGCTTGCCTAGCTGTTTTAACACTTGTTTGCAGCTATGCTCACAGCCGGCAATCACGCAGGTGTCGCCTTGAACGATGGCAATATAAACTCGATTTTGATCAAGCTGCTGGGCTTGTGCATGATTCTTCTGTTGAGCTAGTGCATCTATTGCGCCTTGAATTTCTTGCTCAGTTGCACGTACCACAAAGCTATTCCAGTTTATGGTGTCATGATCACCAAGTTGCCAGGTTTGGCGCACACAGTTGAGCTCGCCTGAAATATCGTGATTGAAAATTGATGAGTGATCGGTCGCTGCAACTAAGCTGTGGGGCTTGTGCCAGACTCCAAGGCTCGCCCACATTGCCGCTTCACCCATGGAGTAGCCCATGGCGTAGTTTGGGGTGATGTTAAATACCCGCTGCAGCAATCGAGTCAGCATAAAGCTTGCGCCGCCACCAGCTATCGCTAATTCTTTTAGTGCCATCTGGCTAACGTCGGCGGCTTTCTTTTTGTCTTTAGCGCAAGAGTCCAGTAAATCAGCTTGCAACATTTGCCCTAAGTCGCCTTCAGCTTCAAGTTCGCTGTAAAGCGCAGGGAAGTAGCGGCCAAACTCGCTAAACATTTCTGGATAAACCGTGCCGACACCCGGATAGACAAAACATAAATCGTTTTGCGGCATAGAGGTTTCAGAAGTTTGAAAACAACTGCCCGCAGGAGTTTTATAGTCAGAAGCTTGTTTGTCAGAAAAGGGAGCATCAATCACCGCGAGCATAGCATCGATTTCGCTGATGGCTTGTTCAACACTGTTAGCCATTATCACAGCACTTGCTTTTGATTGCTGTTGATGACTTGGTTCTATGTTTTGAACAGAGTTGTGTATGGCGCAGCTTATAAGTTTAAGTAAAGCTGACTGATCATCAGTATGTTTGATGTTGGTGAGCTCATTGACAAAAGACACCAGTTGCTGGCGCATCTCAGCTGTATCTTGCGCGCGAACAGGCAGCCAAATTCTTTGATTTGATAATAGCGGCTCAGGTTTAGCAAGCTGTGAGCCTTGCACCATGACTAGGGTTAAGTTTTGCTCACCGCACAGGGTTAACGTCGCCACACGTTGTTGATGTAATGGCGTGTACCAGTAACTAAGCTGCTCAGATTGAGTTAAATCTTGCTGGGTAAGCTCGATTGCAGTTTTTGCATTAGCTGGTTTGGCACTAGCTATTTTTGCATTCGCTTTTGGTAACGCGCGTTTAGTGAAAAGCTCACTGATTTTTGCAATGCCAGTAATATGATTACTCAAGAGCTCTTGCTCAGCTGAGCTAGATGGTACGGCCTCTATTAAAAAACTCACTGGCGAAATGTGCTCGCGCTTAGCGTGTTTAAGGGCGGCTTGGACTGAGCTAGCGTCTTCATTGCCAGAACTTATGCCAGTACTAATACCAGTAATAAGCGCATGGGCATGACAATGAAGCTTTGCCGCCATCAATGCTGGTGCGATCAACACTTGTCGCTCGCTATTGCTTGCTGCTGGATGAGTTAGCGTGATCAGCTGAGGCTTACTCTTCGCTGCGAGCAATATGCTGGCAAGGTGTTGAGTTTGCCCGGCTATTGACTCAGCTAGATTTAAGCGCTCAGCTTGAGCAAGCAGTTCGGCTAATGGTTGATTAACTAATGGGTCAGTTGCTGGCAGCTTGGCCGAACTTTGCTTTGCGCTGTCATCAAGCACAAACACGGCTAAGCGCAAAGCGCTTGCCGTGAGTTGCTCTATGGTATCAGGCTCAGAAGTTAACGAGTGATTGCTCAACTTGACTCCTTGAGCTCAGCAAGTGGTGTAGCAGGTGCTAAAAACGCATCATTAAGGGTTTTACTAATGGTGGTTTTGGCATTGAGCATCGCGCAGCTTAAACGGCCATCATCATGGTACAAGTACACGTTGGCAGTGAGTGAACGCTTACTGCTTTTTACCACTTCAAGCTTGATATAGCCGCTGTTGCCATCTGTATCACCATCACCATCACCTAAGCCGAATGGCGAACCATAGATCATTTCACCAATACTTGCAGGTAAACTTGCAGCGCCATGCTGCTCCCTTGCCCATACCAACATAGCTTGCAGTAACCAATCTTCGGCTAGTGGCTGACTTGCGCCAAAGCGCTGCGCGCCTGAGCCATTTGCTGAGTGAGTATCAGTATTAGCTGCCGCCGCTGGCATTGCTACACGGCAAATCAGTTGTTGCTCGTCAAGCTGAAGTACCTGTTCAATGCCTTGCAAACTGGGGCCATGGAACAAGGTACCATTGCTGTATAGCTCAGCCTTGTTAGTGAGCAAATGATTTGTTGGCTCAACACCATCAATTGCTAACTTGGCTTGCAGCTCCTGCAGTGACAAAGCAGTTTGCGTCAAAGAGTTAGCACTTACTAACTGTGTTTGGGCTGAGCTTGCCTGAACTATTGTTGCTTGATACTGAGGCCTATAAGCCTGTTCAGAGCCAGCTAGGCGACTGCTAATAAGCGCGTTAAGGCCTGTAGCGGTTTGCGTCAGTGTTAGCTGTAGTTCATGGGCGGCTTTTGTCTCAAACACTATGCCTTTCAGTAGCTTGTAGTCTTTAATCATCACAGGTTTGCCTGTGATGTTTTCAGCAACTTGCTTCATCCATTCAATCGCGCACACTGTCGGCAACACTGGGTTACCGGCAATGCAGTGATCGGCGAGCAATGGCAGGGTTAGTGGGTCAAGCGTACGCTCAACAATCACTTCACCCTGAGCAGTGGTGTTTGAAAGTGCAGCGCGTAGCGTTAGCGAACCCTCGGCGTCGATATTTAAATCGTTATCGACATTATTCCCAGAGTTCGCATTAAGCTTTTTTGCAGAGTCTTCCGTTTTATTGCTAGTAGAAGAGCCTTGCATGCTTGAGCCAATCAGCAATTGAGTGCCGCCAGTCGATAACAATTTGTGCGCGAATAAATCTGCACCTTTATCAAGTGGAATTACGTAGACGCCGCGCTCAACAAACATTTTCTTTAATGCAGAGCTAACCATACCGCCGTCCCAAGGACCCCAGTTAAAGCTCATCACTTTGGCTTGCGGCAATTGCTTGGCAAACTTGAGTGCGGTTTTATTAAGGATCTCATTTGACATGGCGTAGTCACTTTGACCTGTATTGCCATAAAAACCTGCCGCCGATGAGAACATTGCCAGCAACTTAAGCTGAGTAGGCTCAATCACTTTTAGCAGGTTAGCAAGGCCAGTCACTTTAGTGCCGTATACACGCCCAAGCTCGGCTAGGGTTTTATCTTGAATGTGTTTGTCTGCCAGCACACCAGCGCCGTGAATAATGCCGCTGATGGCTTTGACATTTTGCAGCGCAGCTTCAATCGCTTGTGGCTCACTGACATCCATGCTGATGTACTGAGCGCTTGCGCCGACTTGGCTAAACGCCGCAAGAGCTGCATCAATTTCAAGGCTGCTAGCCACTGGCCAAACTAAGGCATCAATCTGCTTAGGCGTTGGTTTTTCGCCTTGGGCTTGAATGTGCTTAATTGCAGCTGCTTTAAGCTCATTGGCATTTTTACCTTGCGCCCACAGTGGTAGGTCAGTGCCGAGATGTTGGCTGCGACCTGCTAGCACAAAGTGTGACTGAGTTTGCTTGGCAAGGGTTCGCGCACATTCAAAGGTCACACCTTTGGCGCCGCCAGTTACTAGGATGCAGTCATCCTGATTAAGCTCGGCTTTGGTTAGCTGGGCATCCGCTTGGGTGCTGGCAACCAACTTGTAACGGGCATTGGCGTTAATCGCGATTTCAGTAGTTTGCGTGTCAGTATCAAATAGCTCGCTGATAATGGCATGGCTTAAATCAACGGCTTCCATATCTGGCACAATATCTAACGCGCGGCAAAGCACCTGTGGCCATTCATGGCTTAGAGTTTTGCTCAGCCCTGAAAGTGCAGCTTGGTTAAGCTCTGCGCTGGTTAAATCGTTTGAGTTTGCATAACCAAAGCCGCCGTCAATACGGCTTACCGTGATAAAGCAGCAACGCTCATCGCGTGCCTTTTCAGTCAGCTTAGCTTGCAGGTGTTTAGCGCTTAAGAAAGCTTGCTCAACTGAGTGGAAAGCGGCGTCGTTTAAGCCAATAGCATCATCGGCTGAGTGCTGCGGTTGTAGATGCACAAGGCCGGCAATTTGATATTGCTGGCCAATTTGCGCAAGTACTGCGGCAATCGCGTCATCGCTGATTTGCTCAAGGTTAAAGGTTGCTATGTCACTGCTGATAGGGGCGTGGGCACTCACAATTGATTGCGGCGCACGTACTACTGCGACAGACAAACCGGCTGCATTCAATTTTTCTGCTAACACGCCGCCATTGTGACCGTCATCATTGATCACTATGCAAGCATCTTTAGCAAATGCATCAACTAGTTTATCCGCCGCTGGCAACTTTTTTAGGCTAACTTCCTGATGTGGTGGAAGCTCGGTGGTGTCGATTGCTGCTGGCGCTACATCTTGGATTTGCAGTGAGCTTTCGCTGCTATCCAGCTTAGATTCCATATAGCTGACAATCTCACCTAGAGTGCGACATTCGGCCAAATCTTCAGGATTTAAGTCGGGCAAGCTCGGTAGCTCGTCTTGCACTGTACCGAGAATTTCCACGCGCTTGATTGAGTCGATACCTAAATCAGCTTCCATATCCATGCCAAGTTCTAGCATTTCAACTGGGTAACCAGTCTTATCGGCAACGACTGCCATCATGGTGTTGTGCACTTGCTCAGCACTTAAATCAGTTGCTGAAGATTGAGTTGGTGCTGCAGGCGCAGAGGTCGTCGTAGTATCAACCGTATCAGTAGCTAGCTGGCTTTCCATGTAGCTCACGATTTCACCTAGAGTGCGACATTCTGCTAAATCTTCAGGGCTTAGCTCTGGAAGTGTTGGCAGCTCATCTTGCACTGTACCTAAAATCTCAACACGCTTGATTGAGTCGATACCTAAATCAGCTTCCATATCCATGCCAAGCTCTAGCATTTCAACTGGGTAGCCAGTCTTATCGGCAACCACTGCCATCATAGTATTGTGCACTTGCTCAGCGCTTAAACCTGTTGCTGTAACTTGAGTTGCTGACTGTGAAGTTTCTGTAGCTGCTGGAGCCGTATCAGTAGCAAGCTGGCTTTCCATGTAGCTAACGATTTCACCTAGGGTGCGACATTCTGCTAGATCTTCTGGGCTTAGCTCTGGAAGTGTCGGCAATTCATCTTGCACGGTACCTAAAATCTCAACACGCTTGATTGAGTCGATACCTAAATCGGCTTCCATATCCATGCCAAGTTCTAGCATTTCAACTGGGTAGCCGGTTTTATCGGCAACGACTGCCATCATGGTGTTGTGCACTTGCTCTGCGCTTAAACCAGTTGAAGTAGAAGGAGCAGGTGTAGCTGGCACTGTTGCCACAGAATGAGCTGAATCAGTTGCAGAAGCTGCAAGCTGGCTTTCCATATAGTTAACGATTTCACCTAGGGTGCGACATTCTGCTAAATCTTCTGGGCTTAGCTCGGGTAACTCTGGCAATTCATCTTGCACTGTACCCAAGATCTCTACACGCTTGATTGAGTCGATACCTAAATCGGCTTCCATATCCATGCCAAGCTCAAGCATTTCGGTTGGGTAACCAGTCTTGTCGGCTACTACTGCCATCATGGTGTTGTGCACTTGCTCAGCACTTAAACCAGTAGTAGCAACTTGAGTCGCTGATGGTGAAGTCTCTACAGCTACGGGAGCAGTATCAGTAGCTAACTGACTTTCCATATAGCTAACAATCTCGCCTAGGGTGCGACATTCTGCTAAATCTTCTGGGCTTAGCTCAGGCAGAGTTGGCAATTCATCTTGCACTGTACCCAAAATTTCTACGCGCTTAATTGAGTCGATGCCTAAATCGGCCTCCATGTCCATTTCAAGCTCTAGCATTTCAGTCGGGTAACCAGTTTTATCGGCAACTACCGACATCATGGTGTCGTGTACTTGCTTGGTACTTAGACCGTTAGTGCTCTGTTCAGTGCTTTGCACAGTACTATGCTTAGCCGGCTGCTGGGCAGAATCTGGCGATGTTGCTGGCTCACTTATTGGCGCTGACACTGGCACAGGTACAACCGGCGTTGCTGTGGCTGCAAGTGACTGAGCAGGTTGTGTAATAGCTGCGGGCGCTGATTGCACAGCTTGTTTCTTTGATTGTTCAGCAGGCTGAGGTGCAACTTGGTGCACGGGCGCGCTGACTTGTGCACTTACCTGAGCTTGAGCAGGTGTTTGTGTCTCAGTTGGTAACTGGCTTGCAGTATGAGCTTGAGTTTGTACTTGCGTGCCAGCCAGTGCTGCTAGGGTGCTTTGGCTAATTTGCGCTTGTTGTTGCAAGAACAGAGTATGGCTTTGCAGCGTTTGCGCTTGATGCTGGTGGAACATTTCCATCGAGCGTTGCAGGCTTTCTGGAATAGCTAGACCTGCAGCAACCAATTTGCTGTGCTCAGCCATAAGCTGACTGAAGGTTTCGCCATATTGTTGCGGAATAGCCAGGAACTGTTGGTGCAGCTCGGCAGCTTGTTGCTGAGCGTTGAAAAACGCCGAGAGGTTAGTGTCACTGCTTGGCAGTGCTTGATTGATATTTGGTTTTTTCACGATAGTCTCGTTCATATTTGCAACGCTCGCTGCATTGACACTTGCATTATTGGCAACTGAAGCCGCTGGTTTTTTAACGACCTTGATAACTTCTTTCTCTACTTCGACTTCAACAATCTTTTCGACGACAGTTTCAACAACTTTCTCAACGATTTGACTGCTGATCTCACCTGTCTCAAGTGATTTTTGCATCTTGGCTCTCGTCGCTGGGCTGATGTAGTTAACGCCGCTTAGTTTGACGTTCATACCTTTGACTTCAGCTTCAGCGGCAATCTCCGCTTGGTAAGGGTCGATGTTGGCAATGGTTTGTCCAAGTACGCTTAATTGCATAGCGGCTATGCGTAGCTGCGTGTCGCTATCTGCTTTTGGTTTTGGATTTAAGCTAATCACAGCTACATCGCTATGCTTGCCCAAGGTCGCTTCAACCAGTTTTTGCAGAATGTTTTTAGGACCAAATTCTACAAACACGCGTGCACCTGCGTCATACATAGCAATTAGCTGCTCAGTAAAACGTACCGACTGCAACATGTGCTGCTTGAAAGCTGACTTAATTGACTTGCCGTTGCTTGGGTAAACTTGTGCTGTCGCGTTTGAATAGAGTTCAAGCTTGCTGGCGCTAAATTTCACCTTGTCGATGGCATCAGCAAATGGCTTTTGCGCATGACCGACAAGTGGCGTGTGGAACGCACCTGATACTGGTAGGTTAATAGCCTTAAAGCCAAGCTCAGTAATAGCCTTCGCCGCATCGGCGCAAGTGTCGGTTGGACCTGCAATCACTAGCTGAGTCGCGCTGTTGTAGTTAGCAACTTTTACGCCGTCAAACTTAGCAATAATTTGCTCAAGTGTGCTGATGTTGCTGGCATTGGCTTCATCTTGCTCGTCGCCTGTTAAGATAATGGCGTACATGGCGCCTTTGTCTTTAGCTTTGCCGTCAGCATCTAGCGCATCGCTTGCCATGGCAGCGCCGCGGGCAAATGCTAGCTGGTAGTAATCATCTGTTGAGATAACCTTGGCAGCGCATAATGCTGAAAGCTCACCAAAGCTATGGCCTGCTACCATATCGGCGCTAAAACCTGCCTGAGTGAATAGCTCATATTGACCCATACTCATCGCACCTATCGCGCTTTGAGCATTATTGGTTTGCGTCAGCAGCGCTGCTTGCGCGTCTTTGTCGGCTTTTTCGAATGCCGGAATAGGGTAAAGTACCCGTGATAATAATGTTTTGCCATTAGCGTTAAACACGCTATCGGCTTTCATCACTTGCGCACGCATCTCAGGGTACAAGCAGCTTAGCTCGATGCCCATATTGACGTACTGTGAACCTTGACCAGCAAATAAGGCAGCGACTTTATTCGGTGCGCTGCTTGAATCGATTAACGCAGCTGCGCGGTAACTGGTGCCTGATGGCAACTGCCATGCAGCTTCATCTGAGGCGAGCTTTTTAATCGCTTGTTCAAGCTGAGTTTTTAACTCATTGAGACTGCTTGCTACTAAGCCTAAACGCGGCGTATTTGCATCCAATACTCGCACAGGATTGGTGTTGGCGATTTGGCAAAGGGCTAAATAATTGCTGTTGCTACCGCGGTTTTCAGTTTGTTTGCTTAGCGCAGCATTGGCATCGATAGCAGCATTAACTTGATTGATAACATCATTAGCTAATGAGCTTAACTCGGCCTTGCTGTTTGCGCTTAACAACAGGCTTTGCGGCACCTGACGCTGACGGTATTTGTCACCACGTTGATGCTCGCTATTGTATTCTTCAAGCGCAAGGTGGAAGTTAGTGCCACCAAAACCAAACGAGCTAATACCTGCTCGGCGCGGCGTGTTGTTGGCATCTGGCAACCAAGGGCGCGTTTGACTGTTAATGTAAAATGGCGAGTCGGCAACATTTAGCTTCTCGCTTGGTTTGTCGACATTAATGGTTGGCGGCAGTACTTTATGGTGCAGGGCAAGCGCTGCTTTAATGACACCAGCTGTGCCCGCAGTCGATTTTGTATGTCCGATCTGCGATTTCACTGAGCCTAACGCAATATGTTGTTTTTGCTCATTGTTCTCACTAAATACCGAGGTTAGGCCGTTAAATTCGGCGACATCACCTGCAGCTGTGCCAGTTCCGTGCGCCTCAATTAAACCCACGGTTTCAGGGGCAAAACCTGCATCTTCATAAGCACGTTTTAGCGCTTTGGCTTGGCCTTCAGGGCGCGGCGCATAAATAGATTTGAATTTACCGTCAGATGATGAACCCACGCCTTTGATCACCGAGTAGATACGGTCGCCATCGCGCTCAGCGTCTTCAAGACGTTTTAGCGCCAACATACCAATGCCTTCGCCAATCATCATACCTTTTGAATCGATATCAAATGGTTGAATGGTGTCGTTGGTGGTAAATGCTGGCGTTTTTGAAAAGCTCATGTACATTTGCGGTGAGTTGTCGGTACAAACGCCGCCAGTGATCATCATTTCACTGCGACCTTCAACTAACTCCGTTAGTGCCATACGCATTGCAGCAAGCGAGCCTGCACAAGCGGCATCAACCACGCAGTTCATGCCGCCAAAGTTAAAGCGGTTGGCAATACGGCCTGCAATCACATTGCCCAATGAGCCTGGGAATGAATTCTCTTCCCAGTGAATGTATTGGTCTTGGAATTTCTTGATCAGCATTTCGCTGTCAGCATCGCTAATGCCGCTGTTTTTAAATACCTTTTTTAGCACTGGATATTGCAAGCGCGCCGATAGCGAGTGATTAATTTTCTGACCGCCGCCCACGCCTAAGGTAATACCAATTTTGTTGGTATCGTAATCGTCACTTACGCCAGCGTCAGCAAGCACTTCTTTGGCAATTACGAGTGACAAGAGCTGTGAGGTGTCGGTTAACTCAAGAATGTTCGGCGGTAAGCCAAACTCCATAGGGTTGAAGTCGACTTCAGGAATAAAGCCGCCACGTTTACAGTAGCTTTTATCTGGCGCGTTTTTGTCGGTGTCAAAGTAATCGTCGATTTGCCAGTGGCTATTTGGAACATCAGTGATAGCGTCGATTTTATCGCAGATCAAATCCCAAAATTGATTCAGATAGCGGGAGTTAGCAAAGATACTCGCCATGCCGACGATGGCAATAGGCGTGTCTTTTAGACGCTTGTTGAGGCGTAGGCTGTTGGCCGTCTCGTTCTCTGTAGCTGACGGCTTTTTTCCCATCGCTGAGGGCTCTTTCCCTACATTTGCTTGCTTGGTTTGGCTCATTGTGAGTCTCCAGTGCTCAGCTTTTCCTTAGCTGAAAGGTATGTTTCGTCCGTTAAATCTGGGCTGTTCAATACATGGGCGCCCGGAAAACGGTTTAAAAATGTGTGGTAATTTTTGACCAGTAACTTGCGCAGATGAAATGGCCCATCTTTTAATACATTGGCCATGTATCTGCGAGTTGCTTGAGTATGCGAGTCTTGATAAATATCGAGGTAAACCCAGTCGCTCTTATAATCAACGCCCAACAAGATGGAGTAGTTCTGATCTTGCGCGATTTTTGGCGGTAAGCTAAGCGATACCACTTGCACCACATCTTCACATGAGTGTGGTAGGGCGAGGGTGTCGGCTAGGGTTTCTGGATTTAAAGTGTAGGTTTCAACGTCACTGCCTTGAACAATCGGCAGTTGATTAAAGTATTTGTCGGGCACGCCGTCGGTTTGGAAATCATCAAGTTTAGATACGCCATAACGCTTTAAACAGCGCGCCAACCCTGAGCGAGATACATTTGGATTAATGTATTCCTGGGTGACTTTTAACAGTCTGTCGAGCGGCATTTTGAGTTGATGACGCAAACCGACAACCACGTATTCTTCCATTGGTGACAGCGTGGTATTGAGGTGATGCGGCGTATTTGGTGCATCACTTACCGAGCTACGCTTGCGCCATTTGCGCACGGTTGCTTCTGAAATATTTAAGATTTTTGCCAGCTGGCTGACACTGAAATCCGAAGTTTGAATAAACTGGCGCATTTCAGGGGTGGTGGTGGCATTGCGATGGCGAGTGGTTTTCTGCGTCATTAACTAACACGCTCCGCGCCAATGCTTGCACTGCTTATCCTTTTACTGCTTGTACACTGCAAATTTGGCTGTTTTATCGCAGCGCATTGAGTGCGGCTGATTAGTCTTATTGGATTATTGTTCATCAACGCAAGTTTTCCATAAACGCTAGCTGCGCTTTGAAAGTGACGGTTTAAATTAGTAACGCAGGTTACAGTAGGTTTCAGGTCGATACAATCACCTGGGACTTAAAAGTTAACCAGGCTAGGGTTAACATTAACAAGATTTAAGTTTCATCTGCATAAAAGTTATACGTAAGCGAATGAATTAAATGATTTTGTGGTGATTAGTGCTGAGTTTAAGCATAATGCGGTATCGTCTAGCTAGAAGTGGCTCGACCAGTTTTTGAGCTGGATTAGCGTTACATGTGTCGTATAAACACCCGAGACTAGCCCTATAAGATACTGTTTTATCAGTCATCGATAATTTATTAGTTAGGATGCCAATCAATGGCGGTAAAACAATGAGCTATTACGTCTACTTTGTTAATTTATCTTCGAAGGCGCACATCAATAAAGCGCCTGAATACTCGAGCGCGAATCCCGGCGAGAAGTTTCCAATGCCTGAACCGCTGACTCTGCAGTTGCTTGGGTTATTAAGCGATGATGAGCTGGCAAAGGTAGAGCGTATTCGCAGCTCAGAGCGCCGTGAAAAATCACTTTGGGTCAGGGCGCTGGTGCGGATTTTGCTATCGCGTCACAGTGATATTGCGCCGCAGCAGTGGCGCTTTGAGTATGGCAAACACGGCAAACCTAGACTCACAGATGCACAATTTAAACATAGTGGTATTAGTTTTAACTTAAGCCACAGTGGCGACTGGTTTATGATTGCTATTGCATGTATGAATAACCCCAATCAGTTAGCGAGCAGTGGTGATTGTCAGCCTATTATGCTCGGCGCAGATATCGAGCGCCTGCGCAGTCGCACCGATATTCACGCAATTTTAAATAACTACTTTAGTGAGTTAGAAATCACCCAGTTGCAACAGCTGCCAGAGAGTGAGCAAAGGCAGCGATTTTTTGATTTATGGGCATTGAAAGAGTCGTTTATTAAAGCGGAAGGTTCTGGATTGGCATTATCGCTAAAATCATTTGCTTTTGATTTTCGTCATGTCGTTTCGAGTAAAGCCGAATTACAAACGTTAGAAAATACAGTAAACGAGAGCACTGAAAACGAGAGCACAGCAAACGAGAGTGAGTCAATTCATTACCTGCCTACGCTTGATGGCATTGGACTAGAGTTTGATGACGCTAAACTTGGTGATATCAAAAAGACAAATCTTGCTAAGCAAAAATGGCAGGTTCAGTTTGGTTATTTAAATCAAGAATATCGCTTTGCGATTACATCTAATATAGCTGGCAAAACCAACTGGCAGTTTTCTCTAGTGGATAAAGTGCAGTTAGCGCAAATGCTAGGTCGCTAATTCTGCGAGAGCCTGTAGCTTTTATATTGATTAATTTGTTGCATAGACAAAAAAAGCCATCTCAACTGAGATGGCTTGATGTTTATAGCTACTTCTAATTGCTAGTGAACAGCAATTACTGTCTTGCTAAACGTAGGCTTTCTGGCGGCTGCTCAAAATCAGAGCGGAATGGATTAATGTCTAATCCGCCGCGACGGGTATAGCGAGCATAAACCGTTAACTTGCTGCATTGGCAGTAGCGCTTTAAGTCGGTAAAGATACGCTCGACGCATTGCTCATGAAACTCGTTATGCTGGCGGAATGAAATCAAATAGCGCAGCAGCTTTTCACGATCAATCTTTGGCCCTTGATAGCGGATCATCACGCTGCCCCAATCTGGCTGTGAAGTGATCAAGCAGTTTGACTTCAACAGGTTTGAAGTTAGGGTTTCTGCAACATTTTTACTGTCAGTACTGTCTTCAAGATACTCAGGCTTGAAGTCGTAATCGTTCACTTCAATATCTAGCTCATCGATGCAAGTGCCTGGCAGCTCAACAATACGAGACTGTGGGAAGTGTTTAGGCTCAATGACTTTAACTTTTACCTCGCCTTGAGCGCAATCAGCCAAATCTTTGCTGATGGTTTGCTCTAGCATTTCCACACTGTCGATACGAGTTTGGTTAAAGCTATTGAGATACAGCTTAAATGACTTAGATTCAATTAAGTTAACGCTGTTGATATCTAAATAAACATCCATGATGGCAACCATAGGCTTGCCTTTGGCATTTAGCCAAGACAGCTCATAGCCGGTCCAAATATCTGAGCCATGAAAAGGTAGCTCGCCAGTTAACTCAATGGCATCACGGTTAAGTTTACGCGGGACCCCTTGCAGCAATGAAGCGTCATATTCAGCGACATAGCCAGTTGATTTACCAAGGGTTAGCTCAGCAAGTTCTGGCGCTTCATTATAAGGATCGTGATTTTGTGTCATCTAATCGGTTTCCATGTCAAAATATCGCTTTATTATAAACTACGAGTAGCTTAAGTGTCTTGTTCATCTGCCTTTGATAACTTTTTCAAACAGTATCTAAATGTGTATCAGTCATCATTATCTGAGTTGCCGCGTTATTACCCGCTAGGTGAAGCCTCTCCATGTGTGGCGGATGACGATGCCGATCTAGATGATGCGGTTTTTTGGCAGCCTCATAAGCGCCAAACTCCAGCTGATTTTGATAATGTCGCTAAGGCGCTTGAGCTTGAATTGCACGTCGATATTAATGCCTTTTACGGCCGCTATTATAGCGCGCCGCTAAATTTCACCAGCCCTTGGGGCGAGGGTGAGCTACTGCAAGCCTGGAATCAGCAAGACTTTGAATATCTACAGCAGAATATGATTGGTCACTTGATGATGAAGCAAAAGCTTAAGCATCAGCCAACCTGGTTTATTGGCGTGCTGGGTGAGGGCGACCAAATGCTGACCGTTGATAATTCTGATGGCAGCGTGTGGATTGAAATTCCAGGCGATAAACCTAAGCAGCAGTTAGCCAGCTCAATCGCTGAGTTTATTGAGCAGTTGCAAGTCATCATTAAACCGCCAGTAGCACCAATTCAGGAACAAGATGTAGTCCATGAGCATCCTGGAATATGGGCAAGAATTAAAATCATGTGGGGCAATTTAATGGGTCATCAAAAGTAAGTCGCTAGTGAGTTAAAAAAAGTGGGTCAGAGTAAAGTTTACTCTGACCCACTTTTTTATCTTTACCACTTTTCGGGCTACTGATGATCCCAGGAGATGTTAGATACAATGCGGCAGTTGTCGCAGCGAAAGTGAAACATGTCTAATAGCGGCTCATCTAACAGCCAATCTTTTGAGCCGCAGCGTGGGCATGGCCGTTGTTTTTCAGTAGCTAGGCTTTCGCCGCCCACTCTATATAAGTAGTAATAAGTAGGGATTTTAGTGAGGTACTCAATACGTCCACGTAAATCCCAGCCTCGGCGGAACAGATCGCTTTGATGGCTTGTAAGCTCTTCAAGTGCGGCATATTCCGCTTTGGTTGCTGCAGCCATTTGCAGTTCGTCACAGGCTTGCCACTCAGTTTGCCACTTGATCACCCGTTTATGATCGCCATTAAAAGTAGCCGGAATGTGATAAAGCGGAATTGGCATTAGACTATCGCCACTTCTAAGTGGCGAGCACATATGCACATAGCTGGTGTACAGTACCTGCCAGCTTGGTACTTCGGTGGTTGAAGCTTCTGAGTTTATATCCTGACCTATGAACTTTTCACGAGGTGCAAGCAGTTTGGCATCAGTCAGCTCAGTCAATGCTCGCTTAACCCAAGGGCTATTGTGTTTTGGGTGCAGGCTGGTTTGCTCTGGCATTAGCAAACGCACTTTAAACTCGCCATCATTAAAGGCTACCGCAAATTCACGCCCGAGCACTTGACCATTGGCGCGATAAGCTTCAAGCAGATTATTGATTGCTTTTTCTGCCGCTGTGATAGTGGTGTCAGCAAAGCACTCAAATCTTAATTCATAAACAAACATAGCTGTGTTATTCGCTTTTGTTAGCTTGTGTTTCAAGCTGGCTGATACGCGACTCTAATTGAGAGATATACTCTTGCATGGCATTAACTTGCTTGCTTAGGGCTTCGAGGCTAACGCCAGCGGATTTGTCTTTGCTTATTGCTTGTGGTTGTGAGTCTTCAATTCCACGCCATTCTTCTTCAGACATGGCATTAAACTCGCGAATACCTTGAACTATGACTGGCATTGGCACATTTGCGCCAACACGACTTTTAATGAGAGCAACATTGGGCTTTTGCCCTTTAAGTGCGATACCTTTTGCGGCAGCAAGTACGTGGTCAATTGGACGCATGGTTGGTGAAAATCCTTAAAATTTAGCTTAATGACGTTGGCAATTTAACTCACTTAACCTAGGTTAAGATTAATTGTCTTTTAATTTCAACACCTTAAATAATTGGCATGGATATCGCTTTATAGCGAGCATAGTTGACCATTTTAACAAAAAGGAACTGAGATGAAATCAAAACTATTAGCTTCAATTATTATTGCGACCACAACCTTAGGTTTATCAGGCTGTGTATTGAATGTCGGCGATCATAAGTCAGCTAAAAACCATGATTATTGGGAAGTACAACAAGAAAAAAACCGCGCTAATTTGACTAAGCTTTCGATGGGAATGACCAAAGAGCAAGTGCTTGTAATTATGGGGACGGCTGATTTCACCGAAGCCTATCTAAGCAATGACGGAGACGCGAAACAAGAAGTACAAGTTTATTTTTATCGTACACAGTGGACTAAAGGCGACGGTAAGACCACTAAGGATGAATGTACTCCGGTCGTGCTGCGCGATAACGCGCTCGTTGGCTGGGGCGACAGTGCTTATAAGCAAATATAAGTAAGCAAAAGCTTAAATTAGTAAGGCAAGGCCTCGTCATTGACGAGGCCTTTTACATTGTAAAAAAGTAATTGTTTAAAAAATGTTAAATTGCTAGATTGGATTAATTGAGGGAATTTTAAGCTGTAATTCAAATACTAACTTACTTATAAATGTAAGGTGAGCGCATATGTCAGCATTTACATTAGAACAGCTGCGAGCAGTGTATTTAACCGCTGAAGATTTGCGGATTGCTGCGTCTATTATCTACAACGCTTATCATGATGATCCTTTCTTTAATGACGTTTTAGGGCAAGGTGACTTGTCTACCTATGAGCAGAAACTAAGGGCGGCGATTCGTGAGGAATTAAATGAGTTATGGCAACAAGACCAACCTTTAATAGGCTTGTTTGATGGTGAGCGTTTACTTGGGGTGGCTTGTGTGATTACCCAGCAAGTGCCACTTGGTGAAACTCGTTACTGGCATTGGCGCTTGAAGATGGTGTTAGGTACTGGCTGGAAGTCGACCCAAAGCATGATCAATAAAGAGGCGTGTATTCTCGAGCAGCTTCCGTCGGAGAAATGCGGTGTGTTGCAGTTCATTGCATTAAGTCCTGCCGAGCAAAACAAAGGCTTAGGCAGTCGACTAATTCAAGCTGTACAGAGCTGGTGTGATGAGCAACATGAGTTAGATGGTGTGGGCGTATTTGTCAGTGATCATCGCCATAAACAAATCTTCGTTAAGCAAGAGTTCAGTGCAATTGCCGATGTCACTATAGGCAGTGTCCATGGCAGTGTACTTTTCTACAAGAAATCATAGGTAGATTTATGTCTGATAGTCCACGTTACCAAAGTTTTGCCGAGTTTTATCCCTTTTACTTGTCTCAGCATCAAAACCCAACTTGCAGACGCTTACATTATGTCGGCTCTTTGTTGACGATAGCGGTACTTGCCTGGGTGGTAGTCACAGCAAGCTGGAGCTATGTATTTGTTTTACCTTTTATTGGTTATGGATTTGCCTGGGTTGGACACTTTTTCTTTGAGAAGAATAAACCTGCTACCTTCACTTATCCCTGGTATAGCTTTGTTGGTGACTGGGTAATGTTGTGGCAAATGTTAACAAATCGAATTCGAAAATAATTGAGTATGGATGATCAAACCGTTTGCTTGTGAGATATCTCTTACACGCTTGTAGGTCTTTCTATTGACGTGCATCAGTGTTTTAACAATCGTTAAAGTCTTTCTTTATGATTTTATTGGTTTTTTGGTTAAATATTTCATTTTTGAAATGTTATTCTTCTGTGAAATGTATGAAAAGCATCTTGGACCGACCTCTTAAAGGCGTATGATTAACCCATCAAGTTATTACGGCTCAGGAAGAGCAAATAACTTATTAGCCTTAAAGGAAGGTTGTATTAAGGATGATGGTTTTCAAGGATGAATGCAGGACACGCCCAAGGAACAGGCATGAGCTCGGTAAATGGATAACCGAAACAAGGATGGGTGTCGTAAGACACAAGGAATAAGGGAAGGATAGCAGGACGCCAAGGAAGACTCAGATGGATTTGAATGTTCAGTAAATGGATGACTGATCAATGGAATGAAGCTCAATGCTAATGATTAGCAAGGATTTGAGTTAAAAGGGATAGGACACGCTTGGATAGCGATGACGCACGGATGGTGCAGGGAGCAACAAATTAGCAGGATGGCTAACAAGAAGAAAAACAGGCACAACCTTTCGAGGTTGTGCCTTTTTTATTTGTATTGAATATTGATGTGGAGTACGTGAGTATAAAACGTAGATCGAGTATTGTAGGAATTAAGCTTTGTTGGCTGTTTTTTGTACAAAGCGTGCTTTGCGGTGTTACAAATTCAACAATGTAGTCTAACCTATACTTACTAGTACTTTCGTTTATGTTGCTATATATGACATCTTTCGTGTGAGATATATCTCACAAACCGTGTGAGACAACAACAGTTGTTATTGAGTGTTTACACTGTGGTTACGATGTAAGTTATTGTTTTTGTTTATTGTTCTCCTTGTGCACAACAAGCTTATTGTTGAGTTGATGTTAAAATAGTTTTTCACCCCTGTGATTTTGATACAACTTCTTTACTATATCCACATCCAAGGAGCTGGATACACACGGGAATGGGGTGACAGGATGTTCACCAAAGGAAAGTGGCGTTAAGCCAGTTAAGGATAAAAGCTTTTTGTCAGGGAGTGAGAGAAAGCGTTAGTTACACCGGAAGTGTAATAAGAAGGATTTTCAGGGATAGATCTAGGACACGCTTAGGATAGAGCAGGCTCGGTCAATGGAAAACCGAGTAAGAGGGAAGTACGCAAGTACACGGATTTCAAGGAAAGATCACGGACAGGGCAGGACGCAACTAGACGCATGGATGGTGCAGGGAGCACGACAATAGCTGGACAGCTTAACAAGAGAATAGAAGGCCGCGATGGAAACATCGCGGCCTTTCTTTATTAAAGTGAGTTTTCGCGAAAAATGAGCTTAAATTTGTTGCTCAAATGGACCTAATGCATCACGCATAGCATTAACAAAAGACACCAACTCACTTCCCATAAGCGCAAAGTCAGCATCGATTTTTGCTAAAGGATCATCTCCGCCGATATCATCATTACCCGCGCGGAATTCTTCAGAGAACTTAATACGCTTGACACTGGCATCAGATTGAATGACGCAGGCAATAGATTGACCATAGTGCAAAGCAAGTTTGTGAACTTGCTTACCTGTTTCAATATGAGCTAGTACTTCATCTTCTTGTAGCACTTGTTGTTTGAATCTAACAATTCCGCCTTCATCTGAATCGCTCTTCAGTTCTGCTTCATCTTGCATTTCAAACGGCATGGGTGCGCTACCAGCTTTTAACCACTCAGTCAGTGTCGTTTCAATTGGGGTAGCAAAGCTAAGCGGAATAACAGGCAAGCTGCCTAGTGCTTTACGCAGCAACGCGAGTAATTCTTCTGCTTTAGCTGCACTTGAACTGTCTATTAAAATCATTTCAAGCTCAGGCATGATTAGTGCGCGCGTTTGACTGCGGCGAGAAAAAGCCCGTGGAAGCAAAGTGGTGGTGATTTCATCTTTGATGGAGTCTTTTTCTTTTTTGGTCACTTTGCGGTTTTCTGCTGCTTCAATTTCAGCGACTTTTTCATCAAGGGCTTCTTTAATCACTTGCCCTGGCAGGATTTTCTCTTCTTTCGTTACGCAAATTAAGTGACGGTTCTCTGCGCTATGTACTAGTGCGTCGCCTTGCTTGCCTAGCGCCTTACTAAAACCGAATTTGCTAATGTCTTGGCTGCTGCAAGGTGAAAAAGTGAAGTCTTGCAAAGCAGTTTCTAACGCTTCGGTTTCAACGTTGAATGGTTTGTTAAAGCGGTAGAGAGTTAAGTTTTTGAACCACATATATGAGTAACCTAAGTTAAATCAATGAATAGTGCAGCAGTGTACGGCATGTCATCCAAAGGGTAAACATGCCACGTAGTTGAGAGTGATAGCTGGGTGAGTTTTGTTCAGCCTTTGCTCGTTTGATTATTAGAACAGTGAATGAGTTATTAGAAGTTAGTCGCCTAATATTGGTGCAGTTTCGGACTTTATTGCGTTTTATTTTGCGTACAGTCACTAAAAAAACACGCTTCACAAAACTGTCATAAATCTTGAGGTGTTATCTTACTATTTGAAAAATAAGCACTTTGCTTACTGGCTGATTATTTTGCAAACAGCTACTTAAGCAAAAGTGAATTTACTGAAATAAATCTGCAATATTCAACGTGCAAACTTGCCGCCGTTCACAGTTCAAAGCGGCGATTTATTTCGCCCTTTACAAGCAAAAAAGACGATAACTCGTCAAAAGGATGAAATGATGAAAGCGTTAACTAAAACTGTAATTGCTACAGCAATCACTGCTGCAACTATGTCAACTGCCTACGCTGCTGATCCAATCACAGTGTACGGTAAGCTAAATGTCACTGCTCAATCTAACGATTACTATGAAGATGGTAAGAACGTTTCTAATACTACCATTCAAAGCAACGCATCTCGTTTTGGTGTAAAAGGTGCTTTTGAGTTAAGCGATTCATTAGAAGCGTTCTACACTGTTGAATACCAAGTTGATACAGGTAACGCAAGCTCTGATAACTTTACTGCTCGTAACCAGTTTGTTGGTTTAAAAGGTAATTTTGGTGCTGTTTCTGTCGGTCGCAATGACACCATGCTTAAAAAGTCGCAAGGTAAAGTTGACCTGTTCAATGACTTATCTGGTGACTTAAAGAGTTTGTTCGCCGGTGAGAACCGTATGGCGCAAACTGCAACATACGTGACGCCATCATTCAGCGGTTTCCAAGCGGGTGTAACTTATGTAGCTGACGCTGATAGCAAGCAGCAGGAAGAGAATGGCTTCTCTACAGCTGTTATGTACGGTGACTCAGGCCTTAAGAAATCTCCTATCTACGCATCTATCGCGTATGATTCAAAAGTAAAAGGCTATGACGTTGCTCGTGCAACTGTTCAAGGTAAAATCGCTGGCTTCAAACTTGGTGGTATGTACCAACAAGAAGAAAAGCTAAACAGTAACGTTAAGAATAAAGGTTACCTATTAAGCGCAGCTTACAGCATTGATGCTGTAACACTTAAAGCTCAGTTCCAGGACATGGAAAACAAAGGCGATTCTTGGTCAGTTGGTGCTGATTACAAGTTAGGTAAGCCAACTAAATTGTTCGCTTTCTACACTCACAATACGCCTGAATCTGGTGATGACAAAGACAAGTACTTTGGTCTAGGTTTAGAACACAAGTTCTAAATTAATAATTGTCTTGATAAAAAGGGGCTTAGGCCCCTTTTTTCGTTTTAATGATATTAATATGACATATTTTTGGAATTAGTGAGAAAATGCAGTTTACTATCATAAATCTGTAATAAAACTGACCAATAATAACCATGTGGCACATTTATAACAGAAGCAACAGAAGCGATTATGACAGCTAGGATTTTAATTGTAGAAGATGAAGCAGCAATCCGTGAGATGCTGACATTCGTCATGGAACAGCATGGCTTTAGCACTGCTGCAGCTGAAGACTTTGATTCAGCAGTTGAGTTATTACAAGAGCCTTATCCAGATTTAATTTTGCTAGATTGGATGTTCCCTGGAGGCAGTGGTATCCAGCTAGCCAAGCGCTTAAAGCAAGATGAATTTACGCGTCAGATCCCGATCATTATGCTGACTGCTCGTGGCGAAGAAGAAGACAAGGTCAAAGGCCTTGAAGTCGGTGCGGATGATTACATCACTAAACCCTTCTCTCCAAAGGAGCTTGTTGCTCGTATTAAAGCGGTATTACGCCGCAGTGCACCAACGCGTTTAGAAGAGGTGATTGATGTTCAAGGCCTGCAACTAGATCCTGTGAGTCATCGCGTTAGCTTTGGTGACAGTGTGCTCGATATGGGGCCGACCGAATTTCGACTATTGCATTTCTTCATGACTCACCCTGAACGTGTGTACAGCCGTGAGCAGCTTCTAGATAACGTTTGGGGAACCAATGTTTATGTAGAAGATCGCACCGTAGATGTACACATTCGTCGTCTGCGCAAAGCCGTCGAAACTGGCGGACACGACAAGCTTATTCAAACTGTTCGAGGAGCTGGTTACCGCTTCTCAACCCGTTTATAGCAAACGAGTAGTCATAGGGTAGATATTGGGTTAAGGTGTAGCGCAATATTTACCTAATTATTTTCTAAGGGTTGTTACACAACCCTTTTTTAGGTCTGCTTATGTTTGAATCATATTCTGGCTTTCGATTGTTACTAAGATTGGGTTTGGTTGTAGGCTTGCTATTTATTGTGGGTTTAGCAGTTGGCCAGGTCGCAGTGACTGTCATTTTAGGTTGTATTGTTTTGCTGGTTTGGCACTATCGTCAAATCGCGCGTCTTAACTTTTGGTTATGGAAAGATAAGCGTCTAACACCGCCTCAAGGGCAAGGCAGTTGGGAAGGTGTGTTTAATGGTATTTACCGTCTGCAAGGTAAAAATCGTCGCCGAGTAGGGCAGTTGGCGTCTATTCTAGGTCGCTTTCGTCAAGGTGCTGAGGCACTGCCAGACGCAGCAGTGGTGCTCGATTCGAGTCATAATATCTTGTGGTGTAACAAGCTTGCGCAGTTGATTTTAGGCTTTGTGTGGCCACAAGATAATGGTCAGCGCATTGATAACTTATTGCGTCATCCCGATTTTTCAGAGTATCTACGTTCAACTAGTTTTGATGAACCGTTAGAAATCCCATCCCCAGTATCGGACAACCGCACGTTAGAGATTCGTATCATGCGATACGGTGACAGACAGCTGTTACTTATAGCTCGCGATGTCACTCGTCTTAATCAACTAGAAGGCATGCGCAAAGACTTTGTCGCCAATGTGTCGCACGAGCTTAAAACCCCGCTTACCGTGCTACAGGGCTACTTAGAGATCATGCAAACCATGGAAGGCACTGACTCACCTAATAGTAAGCCGCTTGAGTTAATGCAGCAGCAAACCACGCGGATGCAATCCATGGTTGAGCAGTTACTTGCGTTGTCACGGATAGAAGATGCGGATGAGATTGACTTATCGCAAGTGGTCGATATGCGTGTGATGATTGATGTGCTTAAGGAAGAAGCCAAAGCGTTAGCGTTAACTGATTATACCCTAGTATTTGACTGTGACCCTGAATTGAACATTCATGGTGTTGAATTGCAGCTTAGAAGTGCCTGTTCAAATTTAATTTCTAATGCGATTCGCTATACACCAGAAGGTGGCACTATAACAGTTACCTGGAACAAGGTTGCGCAAGGCGCAAGGTTCTCGGTAACTGATACTGGTCAAGGTATTGCGCCTCAACACATTAGCCGCTTAACTGAGCGATTTTATCGGGTTGATAATGCCAGAAGCAGTAAAACAGGTGGTACAGGTTTAGGTTTGGCGATTGTGAAGCATGCGCTGAGTCATCATCACAGTGAGTTAATTATTGTGAGTGAGGTAGGTGTAGGCAGTACCTTTAGCTTTATTATTCCATCACACCTTTTAGCTGATGAAGTGACATAGCTTGTTGTCATTCAGATGTATTAAGTTAGAGTTTGAATAAGCAGCCTTCTGGCTGCTTTTTGCTTTCTAATTCTGTCTGCTTTTTGCTTTCTAATTCTGGCTAACGTTCTGCGTTCAATTTCTGTGTTTTTAACTTGTTACTTCGAACCTGTAGATTGCGTCAATCATCAACGAGCATATGTCATTCTCTCGAATATAGCTTAATCGTGATCTTATGTCGGCGCTTAAAAGTGTTTTTAAGGTGTTTCATAAATCTGTTATCGAAATGTCACTCTGTCATACAACTGTCATCTAGCAGTAATAGACTTGTCATCGTTGAAGTTGATACTGACCGTGTTCAAAACAAAGTACGCTTAATTTGGAGCATTACAATGAAACTGAAAAAACTTGTCGGCGCTATTACCCTATCTGCCGCTGGTGTATTCTCTGCAGGCGCGATGGCTGCAATCGATCAAACTCTACCTGTTTATGAAAAAACAAGTGGTGTTTCTGGTAACTTGTCATCTGTTGGTTCTGACACGCTTGCGAACATGATGACTCTTTGGGCAGAAGACTTTAAACACATCTACCCTAACGTAAACATTCAAATTCAAGCTGCTGGTTCATCTACTGCGCCACCAGCCCTTACTGAAGGTACTTCACAGTTCGGTCCAATGAGCCGTAAAATGAAGCCAAACGAAGTTGAAGCATTCGAGAAGCATTTTGGTTACCAACCAACTGCTATCCGTGTAGCGATTGATGCATTAGCTGTATTCGTACACAAAGATAACCCAGTTGAAGGTTTAAGCATTGAGCAAATCGACGGTATTTTCTCTTCTACTAACAAGTGTGGTGGTAGCGAAGTTAAGCGTTGGGGCGATGTTGGCCTAGACGGTAGCTGGAGCGCAAAAGACGTTCAGCTGTACGGTCGTAACTCAGTATCTGGTACTTATGGTTACTTCAAGAAGAAAGCACTTTGTAAAGGTGATTTTCGTCCAAACGTGAACGAGCAACCAGGTAGTGCGTCAGTAGTGCAGTCTGTTTCTCAATCTCTGAATGCGATTGGTTACTCTGGTATCGGTTACAAAACTGCTGGTGTTAAAGCCGTAGCAGTTTCGAAGAAAGGTAAGAAGTATATCGCTGCGACTCACGAGAATGCTGCAAACGGTACTTACCCACTATCTCGTTACCTATACGTTTACATCAACAAGCACCCTAATAAAGAGCTGTCGCCAATGGACCGCGAGTTCATCAAGTACATGCTTTCTAAGCAGGGTCAGCAAATTGTTGAGAAAGACGGTTATGTACCGCTACCTCGCTCAGTTGTTGCTAAAGACTTAGAAAAAGCAGGCATTAAGCTTTAAACGCTTACAAAACCTGAATCTAAAAGGCCTCCTCGCGAGGTCTTTTTTGTGTCTGCCATTTATACCCATCAGCACAGGTATGTGAGCATGCCTACTGGCTTACTCTTATTGATTAAAAGGGCTTATTACGTCGTTGGACATTTCTAAGGCAGTCTAACCCGCCCGCTTATTTATCCCGATTGGTATGACTATATTTTAAATGTTGCTATTTCAAAGACAAAAAAAAGCAACCTACTTTGAGGTTGCTAATACTGCAAATGCAATATGGGCGATAACAGTGTTATCAAATGGGAGGATGATGATGAACAATGAAACTTTCAAATAAGATTCGGTTCACTATATATGACCGGCGGCGTTGAGATTAGTTCCCACCTTTTTCAATTTTTTCAGATAATTTTCCTGATCCCGAATCACCGCAGAAATCTTTGACCTATGCTTAATAAATAAATCATTGCTTGTTATACAATTTAGGATATAAATTCAGCCGAAGGAGCTGTTGTGGCGAAAGTGTTCGACTTTAACAAAGATTATCATTCCAGCGCTAATTGCGACCAAAACCGCGTTGTTCATTTCGATTTAGATATCACGGTAGACTTTGACCTAAAACAACTCTCCGGCGAGGTAGTGCTAAGTTTTGAGCGTTTGTCTTCAAGCGATAGCCTGCTAATCGATTGTCGAGATTTGGATATCGTTGCGGTAAAGGATGAGCTGGATAACGCACTTGAATACCAGCTAGTTCAAGTTAACGATGCATTAGGTCAACAGCTTAGTATTCAAGTTGGAACCCAACTTAATAAAGTCAAGATTGTTTATTGTACAAGCCCGCAAGCTCAAGGATTACAGTGGTTAGCACCTGAGCAAACATTGGGGAAACAGCAACCTTATTTGTTTAGTCAATCACAACCTATTAATGCCAGGAGCTGGATCCCACTGCAAGACACACCGAAAGCGAGAGTCACTTTTAATGCTAAGGTGAGTGTACCCAAGCAATTACGTGCTGTGATGAGCGCGTTAAACGATCCTGCTATTGCGGATGACGGCGTGTATCAATTCACTATGGTTAAGCCTATCCCGACACACTTACTTGCCATTGCTGTCGGCGACCTTGCGTTCAAGGCCACCGGTAAACGTAGCGGAATTTATACAGAGCCGGGCATGCTTGAGCGCGCAGCAAATGAGTTTGAAGATACTGAAGCTATGATGCAGGTAGCTGAATCACTTTTAGGTGAATATGCCTGGCAGCGTTATGACATGATAGTGTTGCCGCCAAGCTTCCCCTTTGGCGGTATGGAGAACCCAATGCTTGCCTTTATGACACCCACGCTAATAGCTGGTGATAAAAGCTTGGTATCAATAGTCGCTCATGAGTTAGCCCATTCTTGGACTGGTAATTTAGTCAGTAATGCGACTTGGCGTGACTTATGGCTTAACGAGGGGTTTACTACCTATTTTACCAACCGCATTGTTGAAGCCGTGTATAGCAAGGAGCAAGCTGAACTTGAGAAAATGATTGAGTATGGCCGCTTACAAGAAGAGCTAGCTTCAAGTGAAGTCAGCAGTCAAACCTTACCTGCTAATGTGCAACTGGGCGATCCAAACCTAGCGTTTAATCGTTTTACCTATGACAAAGCCTCTATGTTCGTCCATGAACTCGAATCGCGACTTGGACGGGATAGTTTCGATATCTTTTTACGCCGCTATGTTGAGCATTTTGCTTTTACTGCAATTACCACTGAAACCTTTATGGAATATGCTGAGCAAACATTGCTTATCGACCATGGGGACAAAATTTCTGCCCACGAGCTACATGAATGGGTGTACGGCACAGGTATGCCAGCTTGGTTCAAAGCGCCGACCTCAGACAGTCTGAATAAGGTCGATTTCGCGCTTAGCGAGTTTACATCTGGTATTGATGCTAACAAGTTAGCAATCCAGGATTGGCGAGTCCATCATTGGCAGTACTTTTTAACCCAGTTACCTTTAGTGCTAACAACTGAGCAGCTTGATGATTTAGATACGTGCTTTGCCTTTACACAAAGTAGTAACAGCGAGATTTTATGTGATTGGTTTAGAGTAGCGATTCGAAATCGTTACCAGAAAGTGATGCAGCGTTTAACAGCTTTCTTAGTCGAAGTCGGCCGGGCTAAGTTTGTTAGACCGTTATACCTTGAGTTACAAATTGCTGGAATGAATTCGCAGGCGTTAGCCATTTACCAGCAAGCTCGAAAAGGCTACCATCCGTCGCTTAGGTTTCAATTAGATAAGTTATTTGAGCAATAGTTCCAAGATATTCAATTGAAGAGCAGGCAAAAAAATTGGCAACCGAATGGGTTGCCAATAAAAAGAATCTTGCAAATTGGAAGGCGGTGATGAGCCGCCAGCCATAAGGGATGATGAAGAAGCGCGTTGGAGTCTGGGGAAACTTGTCAACTTGCTTACTTATTCAGACTAGTGCTTTTCAATAAAGTTCATTAGGCTGTGAAAAAAATTAAATATTTTTTCTCTGCTTATATAGGCCGCTTCGAAATTCCCAATATCTCTCTTAAAAGCCCATTAACTACTTTGCTAAATTTAAGTGGTTATTGATGATTGAGTATAACCGGATTTCATTTAAATATGTGCGGCCATAAAAAAAGGCAACCAAATGGTTGCCTATCGATCTACTTGAGATCAAGGGACTGCGCTAGAAGTCCCAGGGAGATGAAGAACAAAGTGATGAACATTGTTACTTTGTTAGAAGGCATCTAGGCCAAAAAGTTCACTGATTGAGTCAATTTTTCTTAATTTTTTGCAAAATAATTTGGTTTTTTAGCAAATAGCACTAAAAATCAAAAATTTAAGCTGCCAAATTAGCAGTAATTTTTTTGCGCACCCAGTCGAACTATCTATCAAGGTTACTAGCTTTGAGCCAATAAAAGACGACAAAGCTCCTGTGCCCACAACGTTAACTCTTCATCGGTATATTGAGTTTAATCGTTATAGCCATTTTCGCTACTTTAAAAGCTGACTAATTTGACCTCTTAATGCTTCAGGTTTTGTTGTTGGAGCAAAGCGTTCAATAACTTGTCCCTGACGATCAACCAGAAACTTGGTGAAGTTCCATTTGATTGATTCACTACCAAGCAAGCCTTTTGCTTGGCTTTTTAAAAACTTGTATAGCGGGACCGCGTTTTCACCGTTAACTTCGACTTTTGATAGTAGTGGGAAGGTGACACCAAAATTCAACTCGCAAAACTCACTAATCTCAGCTTCGCTCCCCTGTTCTTGAGCGCCAAATTGGTTACATGGGAAGCCTAATATCATTAAACCTTGCTCGTTAAACTCTTGATATAAGGTCTCCAAAGCCTTGTATTGCGGAGTAAATCCACACTTACTTGCAGTATTGACGATCAGTAAAACCTTATCTTTAAAGTCGGCTAACTCAAGTTGCTCGCCACGAATGTCTGTTACTGAAAACTGATAAATTGATTGACTCATTTTTTGACCTCCGAAAAGTAATAACAGCAATATAGTTGATAATTAAGTTGTGCGCAATTTAATTTTGCAATGTATGGTTGCGAAGTGAAAGTTGAACTGGTGTGAGTGAATTGTTTCTCTATGGTTGAGGGAGGGATGGCAACTTGTAATAAAGGTTAATTCTGCCCCATCTAGCAAGACTTTTACCTTTGGATTCATATAATTCAGCCAACAACAACTAAAGGGAGTGTGTTATGACGTTCAATGGTGTAAAAACTGTGATTGTTGCTGCAACGTTTGTGGCGATGCCTGTCACCATGGTACAAGCAGGTGAGTTTGACTTAGGTTTGAGTGAGCACCGTGTATCAGTTGGTTTGAGTAATAGTCTGAACCAAAATGCCAACTTAGATTTAGGTTACACCTACCATGAAAACAAAGGTCACCTAGCTGAAGTTGCTGCCCATATGGTTCATCAAAGTGGACCTCACCACTTCCAAGTCGGGCCTAAGTACGTTCATATGTGGCACAAACATGCCCCTAACGGTAGCGCTGTTGCCGTGGGTGGGGAATATGGCTTAAGTATTAGTAAGAACCTTTCGCTACATGGTTCGGCCTACTATGCACCATCGGTGTTGTCGTTTTCTAATGTAGATGGTTATGTCGAGTACGGCGCTAAAGTACAGTTCAATTTGAATCCAAATATGGGGCTGTATGCAGGTTACCGATATCAGAAGCTTAAGTTTGACCATGCCAGTAGCCAGAGCTTTGAAGATGGTTTCCACATCGGCGGCGCTATCAAGTTCTAGCTCAACCATCTGCTGAGCCTAACCAGCGGCACGTTAGGCTCGAATTGCTGTTCAAATAAGCTATAGGCATTAAAGGCAAGATACTAAACGTTATCTTGCCTTTATTTTTATGACTGACTCCAATCTTGCTCTAGCAAATAGGTATCATCTTCGCTCAACACACGCTTTTGTTGTCGACGTTTATTTTTTAGTTTCTTAGATTTACTGTTGTCATTGAGGTTCTCTCCCCACTCATCTTCATCATAGCGTTTGTGCTTGTCGCGCTTAGCCATTGCTTGATCCCTAAGGTTAGTAGCCTATTTTCTTACTCAAGTATCGCGGGCAAACGTGGCAGGATTATTACAGTGTGTAGTTATCAAAAGAGGCTAGGGTGTGTGGATGCTAATATCGAAAAAGTCTGTTATCTCGTCGATTCTTGCCATGGCATCTTGATAACCAAGGTCGATGAGTGCGCTGGTGTAACTGCTCTCAAACAACAGATAAGAGACAATACTGGAGTCTGATTGCTTGCTTATGCCAATGAGCTTAAGTAGTGAACGAATTGCAAACGGCATCTCCTCATAATAGCGACTGGCAATTTCACTTAAATCCTCACTGGGCTTAAATACCAGCGTTTCGATTTGACGTAAACCGAGTTGCTGGCGCTGCTTTGGTTCAATCAAATCAAGCGTTTTGTTAATTCGCTCCAAACGCTCTAAATCACTATTTAGGGTGTCGGAGAAAATGGTATCAAGTAGGTGCCCTGCAATGGTGGCCGTACTAGGATGATGCACAAGCTCAGTGTGACTTTGTTGATGTGGGCTATCCAGGTTAATGACAAAAACCTTATTTGCGCCTAAGTGAATTGGGCTTGATAGTGGTGCAAGTTGATGCACACTACCGTCGCCAAAGTAATTGCGATTTAAGGCTATGGAGGGAAACACCATAGGAATTGCGCTACTGGCGAGCAGATGCTCAGTGTGTAATCGAGTGCGAATGCCATTGCGCCGAGCTCGCTGCCAGTCGCCAATTGACTCATGACCTTGGTAAAAAGTATAAGAATGCGAGTTGTTATAACAGGAGGTATCAACGCTAATCGCATCAAGCGCGCCGTTAATAATGTTTCTATCGATACGAGCAAAGTCGATAAGTTGATTTAGCAGTTCTCGTAATGGTTGGTTATCGAACAAACTCCCCGCATCCGTGCTTATTCTATCAAGTTGAATACCCTTTACTGCCATTTTAAGTAAATGTGAGGTTACGCCTGAAATGGAGGACTTATATACCTTACCTGTATGGAAATGGCGCCAAACCCAATCGAGTTTCTTTACGCCTAGATGAAAGCATGATGCGTGAGTTGCTAAAGAGGTGGCGTTAATCGCTCCAGCTGAAGTACCGCACAAAATATTAAACGGGATATGGTGATTGCGCGGATACAGTTGCACCAAGGCTTTGAGCACACCTATTTGATACGCAGCTCGCGCGCCACCACCGCCTAACACCAATGCCACTGAGTCAGCCAATACAACTCCTTTAATTAGTTATGCTTTTTTGTTATTTGATTACATTCAGCATAGGACGATTGCCTAGGCTATTTCAATATAGAGGTGAAAAATTTTATCGATGATGAAGCTCGAATTATTTCAAGCAATCTGCCTGGTAAATGTGACGCAGTTTCATGAAGTTTTAGGGTGGTTTGAATGGGGATTTTTCTTTGACAAACAGGTAGTTTATGAGCTATTAAAATAAACAGATTTGTTATTTTTTTGTAGTCGCTTTTTGTTGATTTCACTCGAAATACTTTGAATCGATATTGCCGCTGAATAACTCGACTTAAGCATAAGCGCAAATCGCTAAATAAATGTTCGTGTGGGCGGCAGGTTTGAAAGGCAATTAAGTGTGTAGCAGATGTCATTTTAGATACATCACTTATGCCGTTCTGGTAGGAAACCAAGGTTAGTTTTCGTTCATATTACGCAGTAAACCAACCCAAACTTTAAGGATACAGTGTGGCTCTATTTAAAAAGTCGTCAGAAATGCGCTCATCGGGTACGCAAGAAAAACGTACCCAATTAAGCCCATGGAAAGTGGTTATCATTGATGATGAGCCTGGTATTCATGAAGTGACTAAATTTGCCCTTAGTAACTTTAAGCTGGATGGCAGAGGGTTAACCTTCTTCTCTTGCTTCAGCGCCGCTGAAGGGTTTGCACTGATGCGCGATGAGCCCGATATTGCACTTGCCTTTGTTGATGTAGTGATGGAAAGCGACCATGCTGGGCTTGATTTAGTTGAGCAAATCCGTAGTGAATTAGAAAACCACAGTACACGTATTATTTTACGCACAGGTCAGCCTGGTAGCGCACCAGAAGAGCGCGTTATTCGTGATTTTGACATTAACGACTACAAAGCAAAAACTGAACTAACAGCTGCAAAGCTAAAATCCTGCGTTTATACCTCACTGCGCTCTTACCGCGATATTAAAATCATCGAACAAAGCCAAAAAGGTATGGAGAAGGTAATTTCCGCGTCATCGTCTGTGCTGCGCTCGCAAACCTTATATCATTTTGGCAGTGCCGTGTTAGAGCAAACTCTGCAACTATTGAGTTTAAATAGCTCTGCACTTTACCTCACTAGTTACCATCAGGATTTATACGAAGATACACAGATGAATCTGCTAGCTGCGACAGGTGATATGGTGAGCTATAAAGAGATAGAAAATGTCGAGTCGCTGCCCGGTGATGTGAAAGAGTACATTATCGAAGCGATTGCGCTGAAAAAATCGGTGATCCACGACAACATATATGTAGGCTTTTACCAATTCGGCTCAGATGTCACTAGCATTTTATACCTGCAACACGATACCTCTTTAACGCCACTGCAAGTTCGTATTCTTGAGCTATTCGCTGCCAACGTTAGCATTACATTTGAAAACCTTACCGGTAAAGAGAACGTACAGCAGACGCAAAAAGAGCTGATTCTGATCATAGGTGACGCGATTGAGCAGCGCAGTAAAGAAACCGGCGCTCACGTAAGACGTGTTGCGATTATGTGTGAAATGCTCGCAGAGTATTTAAATATGAGTGATGAGTTTATTGAGACGATTCGTTACGCCGCACCACTGCATGACGTGGGGAAAATCGGTATCCCTGAAAGCATTTTGCATAAGCCAGGTAAGCTTGATGAGCAAGAGTGGGAAATTATGAAAACCCACGCTGAAAAAGGCTATAACCTGTTGGCAGCGTCAAACCGTATTATCGCCAAAATGGGCGCACGGATTGCTTATACTCACCATGAGCGCTGGGATGGTGATGGTTATCCTCGAGGGTTAAGCGGTGAAGACATTCCTCTTGAAGGGCGTATTATGGCTGTGGTTGATGTAGTGGATGCGCTGCTGTCAAAACGCAGTTATAAACCAGCATGGCCAGCAGAGAAGGTAGAGGCTTATATCCGCGAGCAGTCAGGTAAACAGTTTGACCCTGAACTATGTAAGGCGACACTGGCGCTTATGTCGAAGTTTGTCGATGTTCAGCGCAAGATGCCTGATGATGGCCATTAAAGCTAGGGTAGCGGTAGATGAACACTGAACTAGAAAGCGTGCTTTTAGATGTAAGTCAATCCAGTGATATTGATCAAGGAGACTTAACCCAGGCATCTAAGTTGATAGTGCATTCGGTCGTTCAGGGGCTTGGCATTGATCGAGCCGGAATTTGGCTATTAAGCGATGACAAGCAACAAATCGACAGTATTTTTATACTTGATAAGCAACAGCATCTTGACGATTTATCCTTGCCTCGCAGTGCATTTCCAGCATATTTTACCGCATTAGATACCGAACGAGTAATTGCTGCTGAAGATGCGTGTCATCACGTTGCCACCCATGAGTTTACCGATGTTTATCTTAAGCCTAACGGCATAGTGTCAATGCTTGATTGCCCAATTCGCCACAAAGGCAAGATGATTGGGGTGATCTGCTGCGAGCATAGAGGTCAATTGCTTGACTGGAGCCGAGAGCAGCAAGCCTTTGTAAGCTCTCTCGCTGATTTATATGGTCGTGCCGTTAATGCTAATGAGGTCAGGCATTATCAATTAGAGCTTGAGCAAATTAATACCCGGCTTGAAGATGAAGTTAATAGGCGCACCGAAGAGCTAAACATCACTATAGATAAACTTAAAGCCGCGCAAACCAAGCTGGTGGAAAGTGAGAAAATGGCGGCTTTAGGTAACTTAGTTGCAGGTGTTGCCCATGAGGTTAATACGCCTTTAGGAATATCTGTGACATCCACAAGTCACTGTATTGATGAGCTAAATAAGCTAAAAGCTAAGTTTACTGCTGGTGAGTTAGGTGAGGAGGATTTTGAGTACTTTTTGAGTACCATGGAAGATGGCCTGCAGCTCATCAACCGTAATCTATCTCGCGCTGCAGAATTGGTACATAATTTTAAACGTACAGCTGCCGATCAGTTGCTGCTTGAGCGAGAGCAGTTTGATTTGACTCAATATTTAGAACAAATTTCTACACCACTTAGACCGCTTACACGTAAGCATAACATCGAGCTTGTTATCGATTTTGAAGATGCTATTCATATCGACTCATACCCTGGCGCCATAGCGCAAATTTTTACCAACCTGGTGTCGAATTGCTTTCGACACGCTTACCCGGATAGTTTTGAAGGCGATAAGAAAATACAGCTTGGCGCAAAGGCCATGGATGATAGGGTGATGATGTACTATAAAGACAATGGTGTCGGCTTATCAGCTGAGGTGAAAGAGCGTATCTTTGAGCCATTTTTTACTACAGCGCGAAATGCGGGCGGAACAGGTTTAGGTATGTCGATAGTTTATAATCTGGTGACGCAAAAGTTAGGTGGTAGCATCGAGATCCTATCCGAGCCAAACCAGGGACTTGAAATCGATATTTATATTGATAAAGAGGTTTCTAATTAAGGCTAGCTTTCAACTTATCTCCAAATTCTAGAGCATGAATTAAACTAACCACTATAAAGGTGGCTTTTTGCAATTACGGAAAATTCTGGCCATTAAAAAACGCACCCTAAGGTGCGTTTTTTATATCAGCTTTGTCCCCCTAAATTGTGATGCTGATTGTATTGGTGCTCAGTCAGCTAGGGGCTTAGCAGTCTTTATTTAGCAGATTTTAAGAACTCAACAATATTGTCAAAAGCAACTTCTTGCTTTTCACCACTGCGGCGGTTCTTGTATTCAAATACGCCAGCATCAATATTGCGATCGCCAATCACCACAACATGAGGTAGACCAACTAGCTCCATGTCGTTAAACATCACGCCAGGGCGTTCTTTACGGTCATCGAATAATACTTCGAAGCCTGCGTCAGTCAGATCTTGATACAGCTGCTCAGCTTTTTCCTTCACTCGGTGAGACTTGTGCATATTCATCGGCAGAATACCCACAGTAAATGGTGCTAGGCTTTCTGGTAACATCATGCCGCGGTCATCATGGTTTTGCTCAATTGCAGCAGCAACGATGCGGCTTACACCCACACCATAGCAACCCATTAGCATCACTTTAGATTTACCGTTTTCGTCAAGTACGCTTGCGCCCATCGCTTCTGAGTAGTTAGTGCCAAGCTGGAAGATATGACCAACTTCAATACCACGCGCCATCGCGTAAGTGCCTTTACCGTCTGGTGTAGGCTCACCTTCCACTACGTTGCGGATATCCATAGCTTGTGGCATATCCACGTCGCGGTTCCAGTTGATACCAAAGTAGTGCTTATCATCTTGGTTTGCGCCTGCGCCAAAATCACTCATTACCGCGACATCGTTGTCGATAATGATAGGCATGTTAAGACCAACAGGGCCTAATGACCCTGGGCCTGCACCTACCGCTTGGCGAATTTCTTCATCGGTCGCGAATTCAAGCGGCGCAGCAACGAGATCGTGCTTGTCAGCTTTAAGCTCGTTAAGTTCATGATCGCCGCGCACCATCAGTGCCACTAATGGTGCTTCTTCGGTTGCACCTTTAACGATGAGGGTTTTAACTGTTTTGGTGATCTCAAGGTCAAACTGCTCAACTAACTCAGCGATAGTTTTAGCGTTTGGCGTGTCAACCAAGCTCATTTCCTGAGTCGGCTCAGCCAAGGTTGTGCTTGGCATTGGTGCTTCTGCTTTCTCAATGTTGGCCGCGTAATCGCTGTCAGTTGAGTAAGCGATTAAGTCTTCACCACTGTTAGCTAGTACGTGGAACTCGTGTGATGCACTGCCGCCGATAGAGCCTGTATCAGCAATTACTGGTCGATAAGCCAAACCCATGCGCTCTAAAATGTTGCTGTAGGCTTTATGCATCGCCTGGTAGGTTTCATCCATGCTCTCTTGAGTTAAATGGAAAGAGTATGCATCTTTCATTAAGAACTCACGGGCACGCATCACACCAAAGCGTGGACGCACTTCGTCGCGAAACTTAGTCTGTACTTGATATAAAGTCAGAGGTAGCTGCTTGTATGAGCTAACTTCTTTACGAACTAGGTCTGTGATCACTTCTTCGTGAGTTGGACCCAATACGAAGTCGCGGTTGTGGCGGTCTTGAAAGCGCAGTAGCTCTGGGCCAAACTTGTCCCAACGGCCTGTTTCTTCCCAAAGGTCTGCCGGTTGAACTAACGGCATTAAAATTTCGATAGCGCCTGCTTTGTTCATTTCTTCACGTACAATTGCCTCAACTTTGCGCAATACACGCAAGCCACTTGGCAGCCATGAATATAAACCTGATGCATTGCGACGAATGAAGCCAGCACGAAGCATCAATTGGTGACTAACGATTTCTGCATTTGCAGGGGTTTCTTTTTGGGTTGAAAGCAGGTAGTTGCTTACACGCATTCCTAATGTCCACTCAATAGCTATTAATGAGCGTCATTTTAGCACTTGAAGCGCTGATGTCACTGAATATTTAAGCTTTGTCGCTGATGATTTTTGGCTAACAATTTAACTCGAGTTCAGGTTATTTATCGCGGCGATCGCCAATTTTTCGAGCTGGATTTCCGGCCATAATGGCAAAGTCTTCGACATCTTTAGTCACAACTGCGCCCATGCCGATAACCGCTTGGTTACCGATTGTCACGCCATCGACAATACCGGCTTGCGCACCAACCCAAACATCTTCACCTATGGTGATGCCTTTTGAGCTGACTGGTTGTTGATAAATAGGAGCATCGACACTCATGCCGTGATTGAAGGCATAAATGGTGACATTATTGGCAATGCGAGTGCGATTACCTATGGTGATACCTACTCGGCCGCCATCAATACTGCAGCCATGATTAATCGCGACTTCATCACCGATATTAATCGGACCATGGATAAAGCTGTCTGCGGCAATCATGCATTTAGAGCCAATTGTGATGTCGCGTCCAGGTTCGGCAAATAGGTTTGCTTCTGGGGCGATAAAGCAATTGTCGCCAATTGAGACTGTTTCGAGCGCACTTAATTGCTGCTGAATTCCTTCTTGCCAAGGTTTTGCCCAAGCAAAATGCTTAGGCTTTAGGTTGAAGTAAAGCCATGGCATATAAGATAAGCGTTTTTTATGCTGGGTTTGGTAGTCAATGGTCATTTGCATTTATTAATAGAATTTAGGTCTTTCTAAATTATAGTGCTTATTGATGCTCTTTATTGTCGATAACTTTGCTACTCACGAGCTGTTCAACAACTATAATATTGTCGATAACACGCCAAAATATATCGCGGTCATATAATGCTAGTTGATAGAGTTTTGGGTCCACTTTAGCTTTTTTGTAGGCAGGCCTTGGATCTTGGGACAATACTCCTTCAATAAGCTGCTTAAACTGATCGACATGTTCATGTTTAGCTTCGTATTGGCTAATTTGTATTAAAGCTTGCTCGCTAAATTCAACACTAATTAACTCAGGTTTTTCTTGTGCCATTCCGCCTTTGGCATCGCTGATTGCATCAGAAAAAGGGATATAAGGTTTGATATCAATAATTGGTGTTTTATCAACCAAGTCCATACCTGATATTTCTAGTCTAATTTTGCCATCTTGCTGAATTACTCGGTGCAGTTTAACAACTGATTGACCTAAGCCATTTGGGCGAAATGTAGCACGAGTAGCGAATACACCTAACTTTTCATTACCGCCTAAGCGAGGTGGGCGTACAGTTGTTTTCCAACCTTGAGCTAAGTTTTCATGAAAACTAAATACTAACCAAAGGTGCGAATATTGCTCAATACCTCTTACACAGTCGATATTATTAAACTCACCAACAAGTTCGATATATCCTTTGGTATCGACTAAACCGGGTTGACGTGGGATGCCAAATTTTTGTTTGTATGGTGTACGGCAAATTGCAACGGCCGAGATTAGGTTTGAGAAACTAGAAGTAGACATAATCGAAACTAAATTAATACAGTATGGACTAGAGAGGCGCGGTATTTACTAAGGTGGCGAAGGTGTCAGCGCTATCAAACATTATTTAAAAACGATGTGATAGCGCATTTTACTTAACTGAGATAGCAAGATATAAATTTAGCTGCCAATTTTGCCAAACTCAGGTTTGTCACCTTGTATTAGTTGTTATTCTGCAATTTAATTGCTTTGCCGACACATAATGCTTGTGATTGACAGCTAGAGTCTGGTTCGTCAATGACGTGACAGTTTTGAATGAGCAATCCATTTGCTCCCATGTCTGCTGCATTACGTCTTGCTTCAGTCCTTGCCTGTGCTTTGTCTGCAGGAGCATCATTAACCGTTTGTTGACAAGCCTGGCCTTGAACTAAGCCTAATATTTTATAACTTTGTCTAGGCTGTACGCCTTTATCAAATAGTGTCACTTCGCCAGGTTTGAAGTACTCGTCGATAGCCTGGCTGTCTAGATTACTATTGAAGGTGTATTCACCTGCACACCCTGATAATAGAGCTAAGCTAGCGAGAATTGATAAACTTGTTTGAGGCTTAAACATAGGTAATTGCCGCTCATTTGAGTTAGTTAGTTAAGTTTACTCACTATAGGGTAGCAAGCAAAGTGCTTTACTGCAGACTTAAACAATAAATTGCAAAAAAATGTCCACAAAAAAGGCTGAGATACCTCAGCCTTTTGCATGTGCTTGCTTGTGACAACAAGCGCTAAACTGCGTAATGATGTACGACGCTGTTTATGCCATTCCTGGAATTAAAAAATCATCCATTGATTTACCGGCATCTACTTCATTTTTAAATACAGTAGGCATACGACCTTGACCAGTCCAAGTAATTAACTCACCGTCTACGGTAATTTGATACTTAGCTGGGCGTGGTGCACGCTTTTTAGGTGCTGGCTTAGTAGCCGATGCATCTAAATCTTCAATTGATAAACCGCTTTCTTCAATCTGAGCTAAAATTTCAGCAATACGTGCATCGCGCGCTGCATTTGCTTCTGCTTTAGCTTTCTCTTCAGCTTCACGGTCGTCAATGATTTTATTTAGTTTGGTGGCTACGTCGCGTAAATCTTCTAGAGCTAAATCTTTAACTGCAGCTTTAAAACGACGACCATGGGTTAACACGCTAATAAAATCACTCATTGCTACTATCCTAATTATTTAAAAAGGGAGATTTGATAATTCATTTTAATTATAGATTTTTAAAAGTGAAGCCTAGTTCGTGACGATGAAGACTGTGAACTAACTTACACTTTTAACTAACAGGTTTGCGGACTTTTTATTGCGAACTACAACGAGCAAAAAATAACGCAGACGCTTGAATTGCTAATAATAGAAATAAAATTTGTTACTGGCAAATTATAAAATATAAATAAGTGTAAATTTTCCTAGTTCCGTCAAAAATATCATAAATGTGTGCATGTCAAATTTGATTGCCAAAAGCGGTAATTAAAAAGTGTTAAACAAGCGTTTGAATTGCATTGACGTTAACGTCAACAGGAAGTAGAGTTGAGCTAACTTGCATTGGCATAGGCCAATGTGTCGTCCACATACATGAAGGTGTAGGAAGGAACCCCTATGAAAGTATTGGTGCCAGTAAAGCGCGTCGTTGATGCCAATGTGAAGGTCAGGGTAAAAGCTGATAACACAAACGTAGACACAGCAAACCTAAAGATGGCGTTGAACCCATTTTGTGAGATTGCAGTAGAAGAAGCGGTACGCTTGCAAGAAGCAGGTAAGGCCACTGAAGTTGTTGTTGTGAGTGTCGGTACTAAAGCAGTGCATGAGCAACTACGTACAGCAATGGCATTAGGTGCAGATCGTGCAATTCATGTTGAGACTGATGAAGAATTAGTGCCGCTATCAATTGCCAAAATTTTGCATGCTGTGCAACAAAAAGAGCAAGCAGATATTGTATTGCTAGGTAAGCAGTCTATTGATGGCGACAATAACCAAACAGGCCAAATGCTAGCTGCGCTGGCTGATATGCCTCAGGCTACGTTTGCTTCTGAAGTAAACGTAGAAGATGGCAAACTAACCGTCACTCGTGAAGTTGACGGTGGTTTGCAAACATTGGCGATGCCATTACCAGCAGTTGTTACTGCTGACCTTCGCTTAAACGAACCTCGCTACGCTAAGTTACCAAACATTATGAAGGCTAAGCGTAAGCCACTTGAAACTGTCACCATTGATGACTTGGGTGTAACCCTTAAAGTGCATCAAGAGGTGGTAAAAGTTACGCCGCCAACAGAGCGTCAAGCGGGCATCATGGTGTCTTCAGTAGAAGAGCTAGTTGAGAAGTTAAAGAACGAAGCGAAGGTGATTTAATATGACTATTCTAGTATTAGCTGAACATGATAATCAGCAATTAAAAACCGATACCGCTAAAGTCGTTAGCGCAGCAAAAGCCATTGGTGGTGACATTCACCTACTGGTTGCTGGTGAAAACTGTGGCGCAGTTGTTGATAGTGCCAAGCAACTTGATGGCGTTGCTAAAGTACTGGTTGCCGACGCTGGCGCTTATGGTGCACAGCTTGCTGAAAACCTATCAAAACTTGTTAATGACCTAAGCGGCGACTACTCACACATTTTGGCTGCAGCTTCAAGTGTGGGTAAAGCAACCTTACCTCGCGTAGCAGCGCTTGCTGATGTAGCGCAAATTTCTGAAATCATTGAAGTGGTTGATGCCGATACGTTTGTACGCCCAATTTATGCGGGTAATGCATTAGCGACGGTGAAAAGCTTAGATTACAAGAAAGTTATTACGGTTCGCTCTAGTGCATTTGATGCAGTAGCAGCAACAGGTAATGCAGATGTAGCTGAGCTTACGCAAGTCATTGAAGCTAAAACTGAGTTTGTATCGCAAAGCCTAACTGAATCAGAGCGTCCAGAGCTCGGTAATGCTGGCATTATTGTATCGGGTGGTCGCGGCATGGGCAGTGGTGAGAATTTTGCCATCCTTGAGCAACTTGCCGATAAACTTGGCGCTGCGGTTGGTGCATCTCGCGCGGCTGTTGATGCAGGCTTTGTACCGAATGATTTACAGGTTGGTCAAACCGGTAAGATCGTTGCTCCAGAGCTATATATCGCCGTTGGTATCTCAGGTGCTATCCAGCATCTAGCCGGTATGAAGGATTCGAAAGTGATTGTTGCAATCAACAAAGATCCAGAAGCGCCTATCTTCCAGGTTGCTGACTACGGCCTAGAAGCAGACTTGTTTGACGCCGTGCCTGCGCTCAATAACTTGATCTAAAACTTGATCTGAATCACACTAAGCGGCTCTGGGGTGGCATCCCCATAGCCGCTTATGTTTTTATGTGCCCGCGTTTTTCACAAACGCCCTTTAGTAGAGGAGCATTAAATATCAGTAGTGGTCGTTAGGGTGATGCCTGTGAGCTACCACGAAAGGATTTGGTGCCGAAGTAGTTAGTTTTATCGCAAACAGCTGCTGGTGTTGTTACCGAACAGGTACTGCACTGCCATAGTATTGTTTTGTCGGGATGACAAAACTGATTTTACTATGGAGCGCTACTGAGAGGACAGGTGTTCCTAGGTATGACCTTACCTTGCACCGGTTCAGTCGCCCTCCATTCGTACTTACACGAAGAAAATAATAATGAATTTAATCAACTATGCTGACTCAGCATTGTCTTTATTGCCGCCTGTTGTTGCGATTGTACTTGCTGTATTTACTCGAAAAGTACTGCTTTCACTAGGTGTGGGGATAATTATTGGCGCACTGCTACTTACCGACTTTAATCTCGCAAATACCGCCAGCTTTATCGGCGATACCGCCACTGGCCTAGTTTGGGATGATGGTGCACTTAATGCCTGGAACCTAAACATTCTTGGATTTCTCGTTTTACTTGGCATGATCACTGCGCTTATTAGTGTTAGTGGCAGCTCACGAGCCTTTGCGGATTGGGCAAAGGAGCGCATTCGCAACAAACGTGATGCTAAGCTGATGACAATGGTGCTTGGTTGTGCGGTATTTATTGATGATTATTTCAATAGTCTGGTAGTTGGCTCTATTTCACGCCCAATTACCGACCGCTACCATATCTCACGTGCCAAGTTAGCTTATTTACTTGATTCAACGGCTGCACCAGTTTGTGTGATTTCACCTATCTCGAGTTGGGGTGCTTACATCATTGCACTTATTGGCGGTATTCTTACTGCCCACGGTTTTGCTGATACTGGTCACTTGACCATTTTCATGCAAATGATCCCAATGAACTTCTACGCTATTTTTGCGTTGCTGTTATTACTGTGTGTAGCTATGTTCACTTTAGATGTTGGTCCAATGCGCCAGCATGAGCAAAACGCCCAAAAAGGTGAATTGTACGATGAGTCGAAGGGCATGCCGCCAGGGGCGACTGCTGATTTACCTGAAGCGGATACAGGTAAAATTTCTGGTCTGTTCGTGCCGATTTTAGTACTGATTGCGGCCACTGTATTTTTCATGATTTCAAGCGGCGCAGACGCGTTAGCGGCTGACAATAAACCATTTTCAGTATTAGGTGCGTTCGAGAATACTGATGTCGCTCAGTCACTGCTTTATGGTGGGTTAGTTGGCTTTGTGGTGACCTTCATTTTGGCATTTGTGCAGAAGGTAGCATTCAACATGATTGCCAAAGGCATGTTGATGGGCGCTAAGTCGATGCTGCCAGCTATTTACATCTTACTTTTTGCTTGGTCTATTGCTGGTGTAATTGGTCAATTAGAAACGGGTAAGTACATGGCAAGCCTTGCTACTGGTAATATCCCGTTTGAATTACTGCCGGCCGTACTATTTTTACTAGCAGGTTTAACGGCTTTTTCTACCGGTACTAGCTGGGGTACTTTCGGTATTATGTTGCCAATCGCTGCGGATATGGCGATGGGAAGCGACAGTACTATGATGTTACCAATGCTCTCAGCTGTGCTTGCTGGTGCTGTATTTGGCGATCATTGCTCACCAATCTCAGACACCACGATTTTGTCATCCACCGGTGCAAGTTGTCATCACTTAGACCATGTATGGACTCAGTTGCCGTACGCTGTGATAGTCGCGCTAATCAGTATTGCGGGTTATATCGTGCTTGGCTTTACTTCGTCAGTGCTATTTGGCCTAGCGACTGCCAGTGTGTTATTTGTGATTAGTGTATTGGTGCTTAAAGCCAAATCTAATGCTCAGTAGCGGCTAGTTGTCTTCAGAAAAAAAACCGCGATTTTCGCGGTTTTTTCGTTTCAAATGAAGCTACTCTCGCCAATCATTTAACCTGCTATGCTGCTAGTCCAGTGCATGCAGGCCGTTAAGGCGCGCGGTTAGTTAACCGAAACTGAGAAAATGATCCACCGCAATGCCTTTTGCTGTCCGCTTGGGTATAATCAAGCGCAAAATATAAAAAGGGTCTTGGTTTTGGCACAGTTGTACTTCTATTATTCGGCAATGAATGCCGGCAAATCGACTTCATTATTACAGTCTTCTTATAACTACCGTGAACGCGGTATGAACACCTTAGTAATGACCGCATCAATTGATGATCGTTACGGTCAGGGCAAGGTTGCATCACGTATTGGTATTCAAACCGATGCGCAAGTCTTTGGTGACAAAGACAATCTAATTGACTTAGTCGCCACCGCAAAAGCGGCGCAAGATATCCACTGCGTATTAGTTGATGAGTGTCAGTTTTTAAGTAAAGAGCAAGTTCGCCAATTAACCCATGTGGTCGACAACTTTGATATTCCTGTACTGTGCTATGGCCTAAGAACTGACTTTCAGGGCGAACTTTTCGTTGGCAGTCAGTATCTTCTTGCGTGGGCTGACAAATTAGTTGAGCTTAAAACCATTTGTCATTGCGGCCGTAAGGCCAACATGGTGGTGCGCCTTGATGAGACTGGTAAGCCAATGAAAGAAGGTGAGCAGGTTGCCATTGGCGGTAACGAAAGTTACGAGTCAGTATGCCGCAAGCATTTTAGAGAAACCCTATGGGATGCGTAACTGCGGCTTGAAAACCGATTGAATAAAAAACAGCTTCCGAGGAAGCTGTTTTTTATTGATTATTTACTATTGATCAGTGATTGAAAAAGCTAGCTGCTAGAACAGCTCTTCTTCAAACTCGACGATATCCTGGCTGCTCGCTTCGATTTGTCTTGCTAGGCTGCCTGTCTGTACAGCCCAGTAACCCATGTAAAACTTGGCTGTTTTAAGCTTTTCTTGATAGAAAGCAGTATCGTCGCTACCGTTGGCTAGCGCCTCAAGTGAGGTTGCCGCCATCCTTGCCCACATCCAGGCTAACGATGTGATCCCTAAAATTTGCATATAGGCCATTGATGCTGCACCAATCAAATCTGGGTTGGTTTGTGCCGCTTTCACTATGTAACCTGTTGCACGTTCAAGGTCTGCTGCCGCTTTCATCAAACCGCCAATGAATGGCTGCATGTCATCATTGCCTGCGTGTTGCTCAATAAAGCTTTTCACCATTTCTGACCAGGCCATTAAAGCTGCGCCTTTATCCGATAATAGTTTACGGCCAACAAGATCCAGCGCTTGTACGCCGTTAGTGCCTTCATAAATCATGGCAATGCGGCAATCACGTACAAATTGCTCCATTCCCCATTCATTAATATAACCATGACCACCGAAGACCTGCTGAGCATCGACACAGGCTTTAAAACCCTGATCGGTAACAAAGCCCTTTACGATTGGGGTGAATAGGGCGGCAATGGCATGCGCTTGTTTTGCCTTGACGGTATCGACATTGCGCTCAGCTTGGTCAAGCCATAGCGCTTGTTGACCCATTAATGCGCGCGCACCTTGGTTAAGTGCTTTTTGTGATAACAACATGCGGCGCACATCACCATGAACCAAAATTGAATCAGCTTTTTGCTCGGTTTGTTTTGCGCCGCTCAACGCACGGCCTTGGATACGCTCTTTAGCGTAAGTAAGGGCATTCTGATAGGCAATTTCTGATAGTCCAAGGCCTTGTATACCCACACCTAAACGAGCTTGGTTCATCATGGTAAACATGGCGCGCAGTCCTTGATGAGGTTCGCCAATCAACTCACCTTTGGCATTATTAAACACCATGACACAAGTAGAGTTACCGTGGATCCCCATTTTATGCTCAAGCGCTGCAGCATGTAGGGTATTGGCTTCACGTAAGCTGCCATCACCATTAACCATGATTTTAGGCACAGCAAATAGCGAGATACCTTTTACGCCCTCGGGTGCGTCTGGCAGTTTGGCAAGCACTAGGTGAACGATATTTTCTGCAAGGTCATGATCGCCAGATGAAATAAAGATTTTCTCGCCGCTAATGGCGAACAACCCGTCTTCTACAGGCTCAGCTTTAGTGCGAAGTAAAGCCAAGTCGGTGCCTGCGTGAGATTCAGTGAGGTTCATGGTGCCAGTCCACTCACCACTGACCAGTTTAGGTAGGTACTTGTTTTTTAGCTCATCGCTACCATGGGCATGGATTGCGGCGTAAGCGCCATGTGTTAACCCAGGATACATGGCAAAAGCCATATTAGTTGATGATTTCATCTCAGTGGCAAATACACCCACGACTTCAGGCAGGCCTTGTCCTCCGTATTCAACGTCACAGGTGAGGGTGGCCCAGCCATTATCAACGTATTGCTGATACGCATCGATAAAACCATCCGGCGTGATGACTTTTCCATCTTCTAGCTTGCAGCCCTGCAGATCGCCGCTAGCATTGAGAGGTAGCATCACTTCTGTGGTGAAGTCTGCAACGCCTTGTAAGATGGCATCAACTAGTTCACTATCAAATTCATCAAATCCTTTGAGGTCTGTGTACTGATAAACATTGAGCAGTTCATTGAGAATAAATTGATAGTCGCGAATGGGTGCTTGATATGTAGGCATAGCTGCTGTCCTTAGTTGTTTGTCCTTGCGTGCTTTGCGCATGAGTTCGTTATTATGCAGTGGTTAATCTTGTTCAAGCATTAACCATAGTCATTACTGTACTTAAGTTTGTTAATAAAAACAGCCGTTTTTTGCTAAACATAGAGTAGAAATATATTCTTTAAATTTCATTTGCTTACCTCTTTATTCAAACGCTAGTTTAAATCCTTAAGCAGGAGTCTAACTTCCGCTCTTACTTGATCAATTTGCGCAACGATTTCATTGGTTGATTGTTGCTGCCGTTGGTAATTTTGCCAATGTTGTTGCCATGTTTGTTTTAGCTGCTTGGCACTACTTTGTACGCTAGGTGTGGTGATCAGGCTCAAATCATTAATGAGCCCCACTTTTACCCAGCCTTTTCGAGGTGAGCCTAGCTTGCTGTCTTGATCGTAATGACCTGCATAAATGATGAGTTCTAATTCAGAGAGTTGCAGCAACATCTCAAAACTGGCATCGCGAATATTGGCATTGTGCTCAGAGGCTTGCATGCGCCAGACGTTATAGCTAAAGCCGATTAGCGCAAACAAAAGGCTAGATATCGCAGTTAGTTGCACCAGCTTTAAACGTTGGGAATAGGTAGACATACGGAGCCTCCTGTGTGTTGAAAGGCTTGCTAAGGCAAGGCTTAAGCGCAGTAGATAAAGGCTTATGCCTTAGTTATTGCTATTTACTGTTAACTGTAGCAAATGGATGGCAGTTTCCCTTGGTTATCATGCTTTCGGGTTAATTTGCTGTGAGTTTTTAATTTAGTTTTGTTTTTGCTGAATACAAACGTTAACTCGTCAGGTCTGTTATTGGTAACTAGTATCCAGTCGCTAACAAATGAAGAGAATTCTTATGCCAAATTACATCAAACTGACGTTATTGATTTTAGTTGTATCTTTTAGCGCCTTAATTGGGCTATCTAAGCATGCGCAGTCAGCTGCGAGTAATGGCACCAAGGCACCTGATTTTCAGTTAGCAAATGCAGAGGGTGAAATTGTGTCGTTGATGCAATTTAAAGGGCGTCCTATGGTGATCCACTTTTGGGCGACCTGGTGCCCTTATTGTAAAAAACTTCAGCCCGGGTTAGAGCAATTACGCCTGCAGCATAAAGACACTGACTTAGTTATGCTGGGGATTAGTATTCGCGAAGATGAAGGGGCGCAGCCAGCAAAAGTGCTGAGTGAGCGCGGCATTGAGTTTATGACCTTGCTAGAGGGAGAGGAGGTTGCCGATACCTATGAGGTGCGCGGCACGCCAACCACGGTATTTATTAATCGTGATGGCGAAATTATTTGGAAAACCAATATATCTGATCCTAACGACCCTAACCTAGCTAAAGCGGTGGAGTTTTTATTGCGCGAATAGCATGCTGTAGTACCAAGCTTGCAGCAGTAATTGCGTTACTAACAGGCCTGAATTCAACTCCGAAGTGCAAGAGTGAGCAAATAAAAAGGCAGGGATAACCCTGCCTTTGTCATTTTATTTCAAATTAATTGTAAATAGAGTCAAGAGGTTAACGTTTTACTCTGACCCAATTTAGTGTTTTTAGACGCCAAGCTCGCCGCCGTCGGTTTTGCGGATTGCGACAACCGATGCGCGTGGGCGCACTGTCATGCCTGCTGGCGTCGCTTCTGCAGCATCATTGCTGTATGGCCAGTTGCCTGGGTGTTGGATAGAAACAAACATGGTTTTGTAGTCAGGGGTGATGGTAAAACCTGTGACTTCACAGCCGTTTGGACCAACGAAGAAGCGGCGCAGCTCACCTTGGTTTTCAGAGTTAATCGTCTCTAGGTTACCATCGCTATCGGTAAGTTTTACTGGAATTACCGCAAGCATTTGATCGTTGGTATAGTTGGTCACTTCTTCAGCGCCATTGTCGGTTTGGATCCACATGATGCCGCGCTTATCAAAAGCAAGACCGTCTGGGCTGGCAAACTGGTTGAACTCGTTAAGGCCAGATAGGTTAGTTTGCGCGTCACCTGCTGCGTCAGAGCCGAATACAAAAATATCCCAGGTAAATTCAGTTGCCGTTTCGCCTTCATCCCAGCGAATAACGTGACCAAATTTGTTGTTCAAGCGTGGGTTTGCAGGGTTAGTGCCTGCTGCTTCATCGCGCTTAGTATTGTTAGTTAGCGTAAGGTACACAGTACCTGTGTATGGGTCGACAGCGCACCACTCTGGGCGGTCCATTGGCGTTGCACCAACAAGGTCTGCTGCACCTGCGGTGTTAAGAATAATATCTTCTAGGCTGGCAAAGTGATCAGCAAGCGTGCCGCCATCTTTTGTCATGGCATCAAGAGCAAGTGGCAACCAACTACCTACGCCGTCTGCGTCAAATTTAGCCACGTACAAGGTACCTTGGTCCATGTACTTATCACCCATTGCCATGCGGTCTTGGGCATTGGCATCGGCTTCATTCCACACTTCTTTTGACACAAACTTGTACATGTATTCAAAGCGTGAATCGTGACCAGAATAGAAGGTAATCGGTTTACCTGCTTCTAGTTTACCGAACGTGCAGCCTTCGTGACGAAAACGCCCTAGTGCTGTACGTTTAACTGCGCGAGAATTAGCAGTATACGGGTCAATTTCAACGATATAACCGTGACCATTTGCTTCATTGCGGTAGTCTTCTGCTGCGCTGTTACCCGTTGGCGTCACATTAAAGCGAGTAAACTCATCGTTTTGCTCTTCGGCATTACCTGCTAGTGTCTCCCAGCCATAACGCGTAGTACCTGAAGTATCGATACCGATGCGCTCTTGCTCCTCAGTCGTTTCACCTGTGTTGATGAAGTAGCCTGGCCAGTTTTCTTCACACGTTAGGTAAGTACCCCAAGGGGTATAGCCGTTACCGCAATTGTTTAGTGTGCCGCGAGCTTGACTACCATCAGGTGAAAAAGGCGTAGCTAACTTAGCTGAGTTAGCTAGAGGGCCTGAAATATCCATAGTGGTTAAGCCAGTGTAACGGCGGTTTAATGGGTCGTTATCAACCACATTCCATTGACCGTTATCGTCAAGTTGTACGCGAACCACAGCTACGCCGTGGGCGTTAATTTCTTTGCGTACTTGATCGACACTAGAGCGGATACCATTTTCATCTTTGTCACTACCGTTAGGGTGCAGGGCGTTTTGGTCGATGTATTCATGGTTGATACACAAAAGACCGTCTGTTTCTGAGTCATTCAGTGGGAAAAAGTGCAGGCCGTCGTGATGCATACCCATGGCATTGTCTTGGTCAACAGCGTTATTGCTGCCATCGGCTTGCCATTGTGAACCATTCGCTGTGATTGGTTGTCCCCAAGGTGCTAGCACTTGCGCCGTGTAGCCTTGAGGTACTGAGACCGCATCAGTTTTAGAACCAACAATTGACTCGAAACCTAGCTTGATGTCGGCAATAGGGTTGTCACTAGAGCTTGAACCACAGCCCGCTAGACCAAAGGTGCCAAATGTTGCCATCGCACCTAAACCTAGGCCACTTTTTAGAATACTACGACGACTAAGGTGTGCTGCTAATACCTTGTCAAATTCCACGTTATCACTCTTGTTGAAACGAGTTGGATTAAATATTTCCTTACTCACTGCGCTCTCCTAAGACTCTGCGTTTGCTTTATTTGAATTAAATAGAGTGCGGCTAAGTTAATTTAGCTAAATGACAAGCAAGTGATGGATTTATGTCACTAATAGGGTGTTTTTATGTCAGATTTTTTAAATGGCTTGAAATAGCTAGCGCAGTCATAGGTTTGCTAAAAATGAGATATCGATACCACATTGAGTCATTGCGGTTTGTGGAGAGGATTTGTTGAAAGACGGATAACGGTTGCTCAGATTAACTAAAAAACCATTCAATGTTGCAATCTACCTCTTAGCTACGCTCTTAGCGTGCAGGAATGCAGCTAAGATGCGCGAGTTAATTGGTAAAGCTATGAAGGTTAGCTAGGAAAGCGAACTAAGAGGTATGACGCAGGAGGACCAAAAGTACGATTAATTTGAAGCCGTGCTTGGCTCACACACTTGATGCACTGTGTCATCAGGATGTTGCCAATAATATTGGCGACAGATTTCTCCGGTTTTAATCAGGGTTCTGACTTTTAAGTTAGTTAGCTCACTAATTTCGTCTAATGACACAATACCTGAGTTGTCTTGGTCGATAACACTGTATGGAATGGGGGCGGTCACAATGCTGTAGATATACATGCCCAGGGCGGCAAATAATATAACAAAGGTAAACTTAAATTTTTTCATTGAGTAGGGTACTTGTCGATTTGAGTTGAGTCGTTAAGGAATGTCTCATTGCCATATAAACGCCATTATACCCTTGAGCAAAGCATGGGTAAATTAGCTGGCAACGGTATTGGTGAAGCAGGTATTAATCAGCAAAGATGCATAAATTCAGGTCTGAATTCAGCTCTCAATATAGATAAGGACTGCGCTTAGCCAATGATCATCGGCTGGCCAAAATAACTCACAGTGTCATTGGTCACCACTATTGCATCATCGTCGCTACACAATACCACCGGGTGACTTAGTTGTTTCGTAAACGCTTTGGCCTGAGTTTGTTCATCGAGACTTTTGCTTGCGTGAGGGCTAAAGAGCTTGTCGATTAAACCTAGGGCGCAAGTATCTTGAAGCCCTATGTTATTTTCATCGCCACATAAGCTGGCTTGCGCTATGTCTGGACTCATGATCATCGCACCCGCACTGACACCAATCAGACATGTGCCATTATTAGCCAGTTCTCGCAGCATAGGCAGTAAGTTTTGCTGTTTTAGCCAGTGTAAAAAACGATACGTATCACCACCAGATAGATGAACTATGTCAGCCTGATGCAGCATTGCCAACGCAGCTTCATTCAGAGGTTGCTCAATCTCAAGGTACTCAATGTGATTTATCCCAACGCTTTTATAGAACTCAGCTGCTGGGGCGAAAAATTGCCTTGTAGCATCTGGTGCAGAGGCGATATAAGTCAACTTGAGCTCAGATATGCGCTTATCTGTATTTTTACTTAAGTGCTGGATAAGCTGGGCGATAGCTTGTTTGCCGTTTGTTGAGGTGTTTTGGCTGAGTAGCGCTAAGTACATTTGAGTCCTTTCATTATGTCGTCTTAGATAGTGTTACAGGCAGAGCAGTTACTGCCTGTTAGGTAACGCTCAGGGTTATGCTTTTAAAACAAAGCTCTTAATCAAAGTACACGAATCAACTGTTAGCGATTAAAGCTCTTTAGGCCTTACTACGCTAGTCCCAGTCAGTGCTAGGTGACCAAGGTTTTTGCTGATCACATTAGCACCAACCTGATGTGAGGTTTCTGGGCGGCTGATGAGATAGCCTTGCACACAATGAATACCAAGCTTTTTAACTAACTGAAACTGCGAGGCAAGCTCAACACCCTCGGCAACAATCTTTAGGTCTAAGTTTTTGCCCAGTTCGCTAATAGAATTAAGGATCTTTTGATATTTAGGGTTAATGTTGGCTTGGTCGATGAACAGACGGTCAATTTTGATCACATCAACCGGCAAGTTTGCCAGTGTTGATAGCGAGCTAAAGCCAGTACCAAAATCATCAATAGCGATTTGCACGCCTTCATCGCGCAGTTTTTGTAGGTTGTTGGTGACGTCTTCAGAAGCATCAATAAAGCAGGATTCGGTGATCTCCAGCAGCAAAGCGCGTGGTGGCAAGCCGACTTTATTAAGGGTATCCATTACCCAGCTATGTAATGGTAAGTGTTTGAGCTGGACCCCCGAAATATTGATCGACATGCGTACCTTGTTCATGCCGGCTGCATGCCATGCCGACATCTGCCGACAGGCTTCAAACAAAATCCAGTTACCTAGCTCAAGGATAAGGTTAGACTCCTCGGCAATGGGGATAAACTCGGCTGGAGAAATGGAGCCTTCAATTGGGTGATTCCAGCGTAGTAGGCATTCAAAATAATCAATGCTGCAATCTTCAACGCGCACGATGGGTTGAAAAGACAGGTGAAAGTTCTGGCTTGCCATTGCTAGGCGCAATTCTTCAAGTAAGTAGTGGTAGCGGCGGATTTTACTGCCCATCTCAGGAGAATATACTCGGAAAATTCCGCGACCATCTGATTTGGCTCGGTACATAGCAACGTCTGCCATTTGCAGCAGGGCATTGGGGTTTGACGCGCTATCTGGGTATACCGCAATACCGATACTTGCACCAATTTTGATGGTTTTATTTCCTAGCACAAAGTCGCGCTCAATTTCTTGCAGCACATTGGTGGCGACTTCAACCACACCTTTATCATCAATAATATCTTGGATAAAAATCGAGAATTCATCGCCACCGAGTCGTGATAGGTTTAGCTCAAGTTGAGTGACAGGACTTACTTTGCTCAAGCCATGGTTGCGCACTACAGTTGCTAGGCGCTCGGCAACTTGGATCAATACTTCATCACCAAATGAGTGACCGAAAGAGTCATTTACCTGCTTAAAGCCGTCGAGGTCAATGAACAGCAATGCTTGGCGACGGTTGAATTTTTGCGCGTCAGCAAGTTCTGTTTCTAAATGCTCAAGATAGGCGTGACGGTCGGCAAGGCCGGTTAATTTGTCTTGAAAAATACTGATCTGATTTTGCTGCATACTGGTCAGCACACTTTTGTGGATTTCAACCAGAGATTGATTCAGCTTGGCGATAGGGTTTTGTAGCTGGATAGGCGCCAGTTCAATTTTGTAAATATCGAGTAGTTTGTCAGCTTGCTCGTTTACTTGTTTCAGTGAGGAGTTAAGTTTGCGGGAGGTTTGCGCATTAATATAAAACGGCACAGCAAAGCCAATAATGATAAACAGTAACAGCGGAATATTACTAAACATCATTACTTCTTTTAAAATATCACTTAGCTTAACCGCATCAACAACACCTTGCTGGCTTTTGTCCAACACTGCATAAAAGCCATGATTGTTTTTTACAATGTCATAATCCAGCAGGAAAAATCCTACCAGTTCAGAATTAACTTTCTCTACTTGATTGAGATCTACACGTTGAATTTTAGGATGGTAATCTTTGTTTTGTAACACGCTCATTCCTTGGCTGAAGGCCAGGACGAAAATGAAATAAGCGGCTGCAATGGCGCTAAATACACTCAGCAGAGTTTTAGAGGTGCGCATCATAATAATCACTGAAGTTGTGTTTGTGTTGAGAAATAGTTAACACTTTGACTGTAAAAGAATTATAGATTAACCATTTTGCCAATTCAATTGACTTGTTGATGCCTTAAACTTAATAAAACATGTTAAATGTTCTTGGCTGGATTTGTTAATCGTAAGATGTATCAATTTCCCCTAATCGGCTAGGTTTACGATATCTAGCATTGATAATAGCTGTAGCTGTTTTCCCTTTAGTATCCATATTGCGGTTGATACAGATGTTAATTTTGATATCGGTCTAATTGATGGGGAGTCGAGGAGGAAGGACTTCTTTTACAAACGTATGGATTAGATTTGTATTTTTCTCGGTAATTGCTTGCAAATAGTTTTACTGGCTGATTTTTGTGCACTTTACCGTTCGGAAATCGTACCTGCTGAGTATTGTAAATCAACATCAGACTCTCGACAGCAGCAATCGAGACGGTTAGGATGAACAAAATTTGCCAATAAGAGCAATGCAGTTAGGATAACAAATGGAAAACAGAAAAGTCTTGTTAACAGGCGGGAATCTACTTCAAGCACACACATGGAAAGGCTTGCTTGAAACCCGTGGGATTGCAGTTGAACTCAAAGGTGAGGCGCTACTTGGTGGTGTGGGCGAATTGCCCGTTGATATGCAAAATGTTGAGCTATGGGTCGAGGCCGCTCACTTAGAAGCCGCGCAGTCATTGCTTGAAAATCATCAAGTTGAGCGTCCACAATGGAAATGCGTGCAGTGCCAAGAGCTTAATCAAGGTAATTTTGAGCTGTGCTGGCAATGCAGCGCGCCTAAGCCAAAGGTTTGTAATTAGCGACTGAGCTTTACTCCTAAATGAGGCTATTGTTGCTAGCTGAGGCTCTGTAGTTAGTAGTTGCTAACTCAAGCTAAGTCTCAGATATTTCCAAGATGCTAATCTTCCCCGTTTATTACTATTGCAGGTCAAAAATATGCAGCACTCTCCAGGTTTTGTCGCACTTGTAGAATCAATTCGCCCCCTAGTTACTGAAGTGACGCATGATGAACTCAATGCTATCGCTTCAGTATTATTAATTGATGTACGAGAAGATCATGAGTGGGCACAAGGGCGCTTACCAAATGCTGTGCATCTTGGCCGCGGTATTATTGAACGAGATATTGAGCGCTTGTATCCAGATACCGAGCAAACAATTGTCCTTTATTGTGGTGGTGGTCACCGCTCGGTGATGGCGGCTCATCATTTAAACAAGATGGGCTATAGCCAGGTTAAATCGCTTGTTGGCGGTTATAAAGGCGCTGTAGCCGCAGGCTTAAATGTGGTAACGGAGTAATCTGCAAATGCAGTATTTCCCACTGTTTGTTGATACTAGCAAGCTTAAGGTGCTGGTGGTTGGTGCGGGTGATGTGGCCAGTCGCAAGATAGATTTATTGGCTCGTTCACAAGTCAGTATTTTAGTGATTGCGCCTGATGTTAGTAACGAGATACGTCAATATCATCGCCAAGGAAGAATTGAGCTTATAGAGCGCGAGGTGCTTGAGGCTGACATTAACGATGTAGATTTAGTTTATCTTGCTACCGCAAATAATGCCCTGAACTGCCAGCTATCTATAATCGCTGCTCAGCGCAAAATCTGGGCGAATGTGGTTGATAATCCTGAATATTGCCAGTTTATTACGCCATCAATCGTCGATAGAGGGAAGCTCACGGTTGCGATTAGCACGTCAGGCGCTGCGCCAGTATTTGCCCGCACCATACGCGCTAAACTAGAAGCCATGTTGCCGCGCTCGCTGGCACCTTTATTTGATTTTGTTGCCAGTAAGCGCCAACAGGTGCAACTGGCGTTACCTGAAGGCAAGTCGCGGCGTTTGTTTTGGGAACGGTTCTTTAAACTCAATCAAGAGCGCTTTGATGAGCAAACTCCTTACCATTTTGACGCCGCGTTTGATGATTTAAGCGCGGCAGGCGAATTGTTGCTAGTTGATATCGATGCCCCTGCAGATCTACTACCGATGGCGGCAATGCCATTATTGCAGCGTATTGATATCGTTTGCTGCGATAGCGTCATTCCAGGAGGGCTTAATGAGTTGTTTCGCCGGGATGCTGAGCGCAGCGAATTATTGCTCAAAAGTGATATTAGCGCGCGATTAGCTTCAGGTGAGCGTTTGTTAATTATTGCCGATGTGCAAGTCATTAAAGAGTTAGTTGCTCACTTCCCAGAAGCTAAGCATATACGTCCAGGCCTGATTTAGTTTTTTAAAATGACTTCCCCAAATGTTAGAGCGTTCTTAGGCGCTCTCATTATTTTGGGCGCTCTCTTTTTTTGGGGGCTGTTAGTATTTTAGGCAGTTATGTGAAACCGTTTAATCCTTCCACCTGCTAACCCGCTAATTCAGACCCTTGGCTAACTTTACCGTTAGCCCAATTGGGCACTTCGCGGTATCATTGGTTCAAGTTTTTCATCTTTCTCCGTTTAGGATCTTCATGGCATTAAAATCCACTGTTTTCAAAGTATCTCTACAAATCGCAGATATGGTACGTCACTATTATTGCGATCATAGTTTGACGTTGGCACAGCACCCTTCAGAAACTGATGAGCGCATGATGGTGCGCTTGCTGGCTTTTGCGTTAAATGCCTCTGAGACATTGAGCTTTAGCAAAGGGCTTTGTGTTGATGATGAAGCAGAGCTTTGGGACGTGAGTCTCTCTGGTGAGGTCGACCTTTGGGTTGCCTTTGGTCAAAGCGATGAGAAATGGCTGCGTAAAGCGGCTGGTAGAGCTAAGTCTGTGGTGCTATACACCTATGGAGGGCGCAGCGTACCAGTTTGGTGGCAACAAAATCAGGCGGCATTAGCACGCTATCAAAACCTCAAGGTGTATAACATTCCAGAAGATGCGGTAACGGCAATGGCGCAGTTTGTAGACCGCAATATCGAGTTAAGCGTCACCATCACTGAAGATGAAATCTTGTTAGCAAATGCTGAACATAGTTTGTCTGTTGAACTGGAAGTGTTGAAAGCCGAGTAGTCATTGCATTAAGGTTCTTTAGCTCAACTTTAAGTTAGCTAGTAGGTTAGCGTAGGAGCACAAATTGGATGTGATATTTCGCAAAGCAACTCGAGAGGACGCGCCAGCGGTATTTGATATTCGTAACCGCGCTATTATGGCGTTATGTACCAAGGCGTATCCAGTTGAGTTGATGCAGCGCTGGACATCTGGTGATTTGCCAGAGCAGTTTATTGCTGATTTAGCAGCCCATGGCTATGTGCTGACCGATGCGAAACAAGCAAAAGTGTTAGTGTCTGGCATGCTGGTGGCGAAGACTGATGAAACAGACATCGGCTTAATTGATGCGATATTTACTGAGCCAAACTACACAGGCACAGGCTTAGGATTTCAAATGATGATGCACTTAGAGGCGCTGGCAAAAGGGCTAGGTATTAAACGCTTACAACTTGATGCCACCTTAAATGCTGCTGGGTTCTATCGTCGCTGTGGTTTTAAAGGTGAGCAGCAAAGCATTTATCACTCTCCCCGTGGATTTGACCTTGCCTGTATTCCAATGCACAAGCAGTTAAGTGATTGAACTTATACCAATTAGCACAAGAATGTGATCATTCTTACTGGTTGCTTCTTATTGGTAAAAATGGCTTATAACTTTGTTAGAAATTTTGTAGGTAGAACAACTAGCTAGCTGCAATTTCTGCCTTGTTCTAAGCGATTTTTTCTGCGTAACCTCTAATCACTTATTTATCCTAATTGGTATTAAAAATACAAAGCCAAGCAGTTAGCTTGGCTTTGTCATGATTTGTAATAAATCAGATGAGTGCTTGTTCTTAAAGCTATTGTTTAAGCGTACTGGCTTTTACTTTTAGCATCGGCATGTAGCCGCCGCCATTATGGCTATTGGTAAACCCAGCTTTGATTAGTTCATTGTGGGCGATACCGCTTCGACGTCCGCTGCGACAATAAAGCACTATGTCGGTATCTTTAGCGACATTGAGTTTGGCCAAGCGAGACACAATAAACTCAAATGGAATGTTTATCGCATTATCAAGGTGACCTGCTGCAAACTCTTCTGCGGTTCTTACATCAATGACCATAGCGCCATTAGCAATTTTATCCCAAGCCTGTAACTCTCTGCTGGGCTCAGATGCTTGTGCAAGATTAGCCCAAATGATTAACAGTACGCATGCAAGGATTGCAAATATGCGAGTGTTGAGAGATTGCTTAAATAACATCATTAACTTAATCCAAAAGTTGCTACGTCCAATTGGGTAATACTTTATCGCATCAGCCTGATGTTTGACCATTACTTTATCTGTATAGCTGAGCTTGTTATTCCGGTTTTGTGGCTGCTATTTGTGCTGCGGGTTTAACTCCAAGCGCTTTCATTATCATTGCTGCAGGGCAAAACCCTGTGAATACACTTTGGAGTAAGTTAACGGCAACAAATACTGTGAACCATACAAAAAGTGGGTGAACCCACACGGTTAATGCTACAGAAAGCAATATCATTAATGCAGCAAAGGCCATGATGCTTTGTTCAAGGTTTAGCTTGTAACTCATAGTGTTCCCCTTATTCATTAGGATTGTTTTGCTTGGTTGTTAGTTCGTTTATGCATCCAGGCGTAATACAACACTGGAATAACAATGAGTGTTAAAACTGTTGAAACGAATATGCCGAAGATCAGACTGATCGCCAGACCGTTAAAGATTGGGTCGTCAATAATGAATAATGCGCCAATCATAGCGGCAAAGGCAGTGAGCATAATTGGCTTGGCTCTTACTGCACTTGCGTTGATCACTGCTTGTTCTAGCGCGACGCCAGCTTGTTGCTGACTATGGATAAAGTCGACCAGCAAGATAGAGTTGCGCACAATAATGCCAGCGAGGGCGATCATGCCGATCATTGACGGCGCAGTGAACTGTGCGCCTAACAGAGCATGACCAGGCATCACACCAATGACAGTCAGCGGAATCGGCGCCATGATGATAAGCGGCACCGAGTATGATTTAAATTGAGCGACCACTAACAGATAAATGGCTATCATCCCAACAGCGTAGGCAATGCCCATGTCGCGGAAAGTCTCATAGGTTATTTTCCATTCGCCATCCCATAGCACAGCAACTTCGGTTAGCCCCTGTGGTTGGCTAGCAAAGTGCTGCTCAATAGAGAAAGATTTTTGTGGATCATTCAGCTGACCGACCATATCAAACATGCCGTAAAGTGGGCTGCCAGTAGGGCCCGCCATATCCGCCACAACCATGATCATAGGGCGCATATTCTTATGAATAATGGTGTTATTGATATTGCCTTGGTTGATGCTAACAACCTCAGCTATAGAGATTGCTTGCCCCTTATTATTGTTGACCGTCAGGTTTAGCACGCGCGCAAAGTCACTTTTATCTGCATCGGTTAATTGCAGTTTGATAGGCGTCGGTTGTTTGCGCTCTGTTTGATATAAATAACTGGCTATATTGCCATTAATCGCGCTATCTACCGTATTCACCACATCTGCAATCGATACGCCCAGCAGCGCGGCTTTGTTGCGGTCAATACTTAGCTGCCAGCGCTGCTGCATTTCTGGCAGATAGATGTCGACATCGACTACATGCTCGGTTTGTTTAAAACCGTGGTAAATCATATTTGCAGCTTGCTCGCGCAGCTCAGCGGTTGGGGCATAAACTTCAGCGACAATAGGCGACCAAACTGGCGGCCCTGGTGGCACTTCTACAACTTTGATATTGGCGTTATAGCTCTTACCAATTTGTTGCAGTGGCTCGCGTACTGACATCGCAATGTCATGACTGTTACGTTCACGCTTGTCTTTTGCCACAAGATTAACCTGTATGTCTCCCAGCTCCTGACTTTGTCTTAAAAAGTAATGTCTGACTAAGCCGTTAAAGTTAATCGGCGAGTGGCTACCACTATAAAGCTGTAGGTGCTCAACCTCTTCAACCTGTGTTAAATACAGCCCAAGTTCTTGCATTAAACGTTGCGTTTGCTCGACGCTAGTTCCCTCTGGCATATCAACAATCACTTGAAACTCAGACTTGTTGTCAAAAGGCAGCATTTTAAGCACCACAGCTTGCATATAAGGCAGAGAGACTGCGATGGCGATAAGTAGCACAATTGCACCTGCCATTAGTTTTCGAGCTGTTTTGCCGTACTTTGGATGCAAAAATGGGCTAATTAGTTTGCTAAATAGCGTAAGCATTTTGCCTGATGCTGTATCGGGTGCTTGTTGCTCGTGATGCTGATTTTGTTTGTGAATTAGATTTTGCTCGCCCTGATGCTGATGGGGTTTAAGCCACTTGTTACTTAGCCAGGGCGTCATAACAAAGGCAATAACCAATGACAGCAACATCCCCATACTTGAGTTAATTGGAATAGGACTCATATATGGGCCCATGAGGCCAGAAACAAACGCCATAGGTAACAGCGCCGCAATAACGGTAAAGGTAGCAAGAATGGTCGGGCCGCCAACTTCATCCACAGCTTTAGGGATGAGTTTACTTAACGGCTCGTTACTCAGTGCCATGTGGCGATGAATATTCTCAACCACGACAATGGCATCATCAACCAAAATACCGATTGAGAAAATCAGTGCAAACAGTGAGATACGATTTAAGGTAAAACCCCAAGCCATTGACGCAAAAAGAGTAAGAGCAAGGGTAATGATAATAGCAACACCAACAATGGCAGATTCGCGGGCGCCCATGGTTAGCAGCACTAACAGCACAACTGCAGCTGTGGCAAAAATCAGTTTGAAGATCAGCGTATTGGCTTTATCGCCGGCGGTAGCGCCATAATCTCGTGATATAGCCATATTGATATTATCTGGCACCAACACATTGTCGATAGCAGTTAAGTGTTGCTTGATTTGACCAGTAATATCGACAGCATTTTTTCCTACTTGCTTACCTATGGCGATGGTTACCGCATTATATTGCCCAGTTTTATCGGCATGGATGACAAGTTGTTTTGGCGTATCTGGGCGCAGGGTGATCTCGGCGAGATCTTTTAGATAGACGCCGTTAGCCAATGGGTGCTCAGTGCTTTGCGTGACCGAAATAAGTAGGTTTTTGACATCATCAACAGATTGCAAAAACTCACCCGTTTGCAATTGAATAACCTGATTGTCCTGGGTAAATTCGCCGTGAGTTGAAATCTGGTTGTTTACTCGCAGCACTTGCGCGATGTCGTTAAAAGCCAGTTGGTGCTGGCGCAGCTTGTTTGGGTCAAGTTTGATATTTAGTGTTTGCTCGGCTAGCCCTTGAGTGTAGATTTCGCGCGTACCAGGAATACGCTTGAGCTCAGTTTCAACAACCTTAGCAACATCAGATAATTGCTGCGCGCTGACGCTTGGGTCTTTCGACCACAGAGTTAAACCAAAGATTGGTACATCTTCAATGCCGCGCGGTTTGATCAAAGGCTCGCCGATACCAGCAGCCTGGTTGAATTTGTCCTTATTTGAATACAGTTGGTTATAAATTTTGATGATGGCTTCATCACGTGGAATGCCCACCTCAAAAATAGCGATGATTAATGCACCATCGGGTTGAGAAAACGAATATAAGGTATCGATGCCTTTTATCTCTGAGATCAGTTTCTCTGCCGGCAAAGTGACCTGGTTGGCAACTTGCTCTGGTGTTGCGCCCGGATATGGAATGAATACATCTGCAAAGGTAACGTCTATTTGCGGCTCTTCTTCTTTTGGTGTCACTAGCACCGCAAATACGCCAAGTAACAAACCGATTAGCGCAAGTAGCGGTGTAATTGCACTTAGCTGAAATAGGCTGGCGATTTTGCCGGAAATCCCCATTTTTGCATTGGCATCTTGCATGGTTACTCTCCTTTGCGCGCAGCTAGTTGCAATAAATAAGCGGACGCGTCTTCAATGATTTGATCTCCCGGCTTTAGTCCAGAAATAACCATGCGTTGATTAGGTTTGGTTTCACCCTGCGCTGAAGTTAGCGGCTCACCCAAACGTACTTGAGTAAGCAATACTTGCTCGCCGACTTTTAAATAGACTGCTGTTAATTCATTGACCTGATGAATTGCCGAGTTAGGGATGCTGATCACTTGCTGAGCTGCACTGCGATAACCCGCTTTAAGCCATTGCCCTAAGTGAACTTGATTTTGTGCTGCATTATTTACATTGAAGTTAGCGCGCACCTGATGTTGTTGGTTCGCTTGGGAAAACTCAAACACGTTGAAGTTGTTAGTAGTTATGGTCGTTTGCTTGTTGGCTGTTAGTTGTGAACCAAGGATAATTTCAATGGTTTTGGCTTGTTTTAGCTCAGAGAGTTGAGAGTTAGGTACGTAGAAGCTAACCCTAAGCTGCTTGTCATCATAGCCAGAAAATAATGCTTGGCCATAAGCAATGGTTTCGCCTTGTTCCACGTGTCTTTGGGTGACGCGGCCGCTAAAGGGCGCTGAAACAGTTGTGTAATTTAGGCTTTGTTTTGCCTTAACAAGCTGCGCCTTAGCTGCAGATACAGCTTGCTCAGCGGTATTAGCCGCTGCGATGGCTTCATCCATTTGCCCTTGAGAAATAGCGCCTTGAGGAAACAGTTTGTCAAAACGTTTTAATGTCGCCTGAGCTTCTTGGTTAATGGCCTTAGCTTTAGCAAGTTCTGCTTGGGCTGTGCCAAGCTCAGCAGCTTGCTCTTCACTGGTGATTTCAAGCAGTGGTGAGCCCGCCTCAACTCGATCGTTAACATCATAATGTACCGCAATAACCCGTCCTGAGGTTTGTGCAGATACCGTCGCCGCTTTTGTTGCCTCAACTTGTGCATTGAAATAAACCGGTTTAGTTATTTCAACCTCTTTGACAGTCCAGATAGCGAGTGGCTTGGCGACAACGCTGTTTGATAGCGTTGTGAATGCAGCAAGCACAATTAGCAACAATGGAAAGCTCAACCGTGCAAGCCCTGGTAATGGGTTTTGGCTCGATAGTTTGTTATTTGCATGTTCGATTGCGCTCGCTGTCATTTGCTCTTGGTCAACGACGTAACGAGTATTTGACTGCTGCATAATGGCCTACCTAACTTTGATTACTTGTTTAAAGTCCATGAGAAAATTCTAATAGACTTTAAAGGTCGCTGCAATTAATTTATGAGAAAAATCTAATGGACTTGTGAGTGATGATTGAAGATTTGGTTGTAGCGTATTGTTTTTATGAGAATTTACAAAGGATTTGTTGTAGGTTCTATCAACAGAATAAGACTTAACTTATATAAACAATGACGAATCAAGGCATTGCTGAGAGCTGAGTTGATGAAAAGATTTAACTGTTGCAGAAGATCTGCGGGGTAAAAAACAAAAAGCCGCTTGCGGTGGCAAGCGGCTTTTAAATTCGATTTACTTAGCTATGAATTAGAAGCTATGGCTGTACTGAAGACCGAAGTAGTTGGCACCAGATTCTGTATAAGCGCTAGTTTGACCAACAAGTGCACTTGTTTCGATAACGTGAACTTTCTCGCCTTTCACTAGGGTGTAACCTAGGTCAATAGAAGACTTGTCGTTGATATGGTAGCTAGCACCAACCGAGTACCACATACGGTCTGAATCAGGGATAGACAGTGATGAAATCTCACCTACTACACCTTGGTCACTTGCGATACCTGCGCGCAATGTCCAGTTGTCGCTAAGCTCGTAAGTACCGCCCACACTTAGGAACCAAGAGTCTTTCCAGTTGTATTGCTTGATTGCTGCTTCACCAACTAGGCCGTCACCACCAGTTACAGAGATTTTGTCAAACGCGCTCCACTGAGTCCACTGGGCTGTGTAGTGAATAGCGAACTTGTCAGTTAGCTTGTGGTAACCAGCAAGTTGTGCAATGTCAGCCATTGGAATTTCGATTTCGTCGAAGTTCTCTGGTGCAACTAGTAGTGGGTTGTACATGATGTCGCCAGAGGCTTTCATGGTTGGGCTAAAGCGGTAGCTTAAGCCAATGCGGTTGTCATCGTTAAACTCGTAAGTTAGACCAAGAATACCGCCAAATGCATAACCGTCTGCATCTACATCAACTAGGTTGATTGGCATAGCGCCTTGACCAAGGTTTACTTCACCATTTCGAGTCAGCTTACCTGAACCGCGAATGATATCGATACCCGCACCTAGGCTTAGGGCGTCGTTAATGCGGTAAGACACACTCGCATTTAGGTTAACTGTAGTGACTTCAGTGTTACCTAATAGATCGATAGGCGTGTTAACGTCTTGGTTGGCGTTAAGCGGTGATAAATCTGTACCGGTACCATAGTTACTAAATGCACCAAAACCAAATGCAAACTTGTCGTTTACAGGCATGATGAAGTAACCGTTTGGAATGAACTTGCCGCTTGCAGCATTGTCTAGGCTACCTAGGTGGGTGTCGCCATACTGAACGTCAGTGACTTCAACTTTAACATCTGCGTAGGTTGCGCCAACAGAAACGGTTGTCGAGTCAAATAGTGCCATTGCTGCAGGGTTGCGAGCAAGTACTGATGCATTGTCTGCGATGACTGCGTCACCTGCCATAGCACGGCCTAGGCCAGTAGCTGATTGGCTGTTAAGCTGGAAACCAGCCGCGAAAGTTTGCGTGCTTGCTAATGTAATAGCAGCCGCAAGCAGAGTCTTGTTGAATTTGGTCATGATACTTCTCACCGTTTTATAATAATGTGTCAGTCTGATTGCGTAGTCGCTTTGATGCTGACACTTTTTAATTGAGCGCATCTTAGGTAACCGCATTGACTCGATCAAGTCCGACCAGTGGTTAATTTTGTTAAAATTCAGTTAATTAACTGAGGTAGATTGATTAAAAAATAAGTTCTAGTTTCAAACTACAATAAAATCTGACTTAAAACCGCGACTTACATGCGTAAGGCGATTTATGCCTCTGTTGATAAAATGTGAACACAGGCTAAAATTCCAACAGTAAAAAAACGTAAAAATTTATTCTTAATTCTAGTGCTTTTACTCTAAACTCAATCACTTAGCGTATTGTAGCGAGTGCTGGTTTAATTTGGGCTTATAAAGGTGTGGCTGATATAGATGTGGCTAGATACAGGGTTAAGCAAGGTGTTGAAAGAGCTAATTTTCACTATGTTCATCGACGTAAGTTGTTGCCTTCAATAGGTGAAATTACTATTGAGTTAGTACTTTGGCTGAACTCACCAGTACCAATTATCAATTGCCGCGATAGCTATCCTAAGGATACCTGTATCTGGTTGCCCACAATGCAAAAATAAAACGAGCGCTACTTAAGTAGCGCTCGTTTTTTTAATTGTTAAGGTTTAAACAATCAAGGTATCAAACCTACAAGGTGCCAAATACGAGAGGTTCTATGTATCTGCACATATCAACATCTGGGTGTTAATCAGCTCCCGTACCTAGTTATGCTGCTTCAATGATTCATTGAACTGGTTAAATGACTGACTCACCTGCTCATTAGCTGGAGACAGCTTACTTACAACAACACCCGCAAGGGTTGCTAGGATGAAGCCTGGAACAATCTCGTAAAGCTCAAAGATACCACCGCTTAGTTCTTTCCAAACCACCACAGTAATGGCACCAATTACAATGGTTGCCACAGCGCCGTTACGGCTGTAACCCTGCCAAAACAGTGCAAGTATGACCACTGGTCCAAATGCTGCGCCAAATCCTGCCCAGGCATAACTCACTAAGCTAAGTACGCTGCTTTGAGGGTCTAAGGCGATAATCACGGCGATAATTGCGATGGCAATTACGCCAAAACGCCCAACTAGCATCAGTTCTTTATTGCTAGCTTGTGGGCGGATCCATTTACGGTACACATCTTCTGTGATCACGCTTGAGCAAACTAATAGCTGTGAGTCGATGGTGCTCATAATTGCTGACAGAATCGCTGCGATGAGGATACCGCCAATCCAAGGGTTAAATGCTGCATGAGCCAAGTGAATAAATACGGTTTCTGGGTTTTCCAGTGCAGAGTCTGCAAAATACAAGGTACCAGCCAGACCGGTAGCCAATGCGCCGATTAGTGATACCACCATCCAGCTCATGGCTATACGGCGAGATACAGGAATATCTTTAGCGCTACCAATTGCCATAAAACGCGACAAAATATGCGGTTGACCAAAGTAACCTAAGCCCCAGGCTAATAGTGAAACCAGACCTATGATGGTGGTTTCATCACTAATAAAGCTCAGCATCGCAGGGTCTAATTGAGTTAGGTTCTCTTGTACTTTGGGCTCTGAAAAGATGGCGACTGGCACGATTAACAAGGCGACCAGCATTAAACAACCCTGGAAAAAGTCAGTCCAGCTTACCGCAAAGAAACCGCCAACGAAGGTATATGCCACAATAATGACTGAACCAATGAGCAGGGCTAAGGTGTAATCAAGGCCAAAGACTTTTTCAAATAAAATTGCGCCGCCGACCATGCCTGATGACGTGTAGAAGGTAAAAAATAGTAAGATTGTGATAGCAGCGACAACCTTTAATAGACCTTTGCTGTCATGGAAACGATTCTCGAAAAAGTCGGGTAGGGTGAGGGCGTTGTCAGCTAGTTGGGTATAAATACGTAAGCGTTTTGCTACAAATAGCCAGTTAAGCCAGGCGCCAAAAACCAATCCAAAACCAATCCATGCTTCGCCTAAGCCACCTAGGTACACAGCGCCGGGTAATCCCAGCAATAACCAACCTGACATGTCAGATGCGCCAACGCTTAGTGCAGTTACCGCTGGACCCATTTGGCGGCCACCAAGGATGTAATCGTCAACAGTATCTGTCTTACGGTATGCCCAAAAGCCAATACCAATCATGAGGGCGAGATAACCAATAAAGGTTATAAGGATAGGCGCTTGAATTTCCATATTGTTCTCGTTTTTGTGGGAATTGCTGCCATGCTAGCAGAAGTTAGTCGCAGTTCACACTTTTGCGCCAATAGGTGACATAAAAACAAACAGCCGCTCAAGTGAGCGGCTGTTTAATCGAGTTGACGTTATCAAGCTTTGTTTATGGCTTATACCAATTGGGATAAATAAGTGATCAGAGGTTACGCAGGTAAAATCGCTTAGAACAAGGCGGAAATTGCAGCTAGCTAGTTGTTCTACCTACAAAATTTCTAACGAAGTTATAAGTGGTTTTAACCAGTAAGAATGATCAAATACTTGTGCTAATTGGTATTAAATGAAGGTTTGCTCAATCTCTTTTTGAACTTGCTTCAAGTCACTGCCTTGTTCGCCCACAAGTAACATGTATGCGTCGGCAGACTCAAAGCCCATACCTTGATACTTGTCATCAGCAAATTTCTCTTGCAGCTGCATGCGATTTTCAACCGGTACTATAAACAAGGTCACTTTATTGCCTTGATTGTCATCCATTACCAAGTGCAATGATTTCACACCTTGAAAGTCACAAAAGGTGGTATAAAACACTCGCCCTGGTTGGTCGGTAAATTTGGTTTGCTCTAACCCTGAAATGCTTGCCAGCTTAAAGTTAATGTCGTTGAAATTAATATCACGCTCAGAAACCAATGCCTTTGGCTCATGGTACACATGGGCTATGGCATGATCACCCAGATTTACTGGAGTGAACTTCAACATGCTAAAGCTAAGGCCGACAACAAATGCCACAGACGCAGCCATTGCCATTAGGTAGCGAGTACGCTTTTTCGTCTCTTGGTGAGTGTTAAGCTGCTGGCGCAAAATCAGCTTTTCAGCTAAATCGTCCGGCACATCAATATTAAGCGCAGCATCGAGTTTGGCATCGAGTGCTTTTAGGTCCTGAACTAGCTTGGCGTCGTCAGGGTTGTTATTTAGGTGCTCGATAAAGTCCTGTGATTGATCATTAGGATCACCATAGGCTTGGCGTCGAAATTGTAGATCATCCATTGGCTTTACCTCTTACTTCTGTTGGTTCTAGCGCATCTTTCAATTGGTTACGGGCTCTGAATAATCGAGTCATCACCGTATTTCGGTTAAGTTCTAACATCTGCGCGATTTCGTCTCCGCTAAAGCCACCAATAAGCTGCAATAGCAAAGGTTCACGATATTCAATGTCAAGTTTACCAATTTGCTTACGCAACCAGTATTGCTCCGTTTGTTCCTCGTTAGTCGATGAAAATACATCTTCGAGTTGTTCCTGCTCGACATCACTATAGTCAAATTGCTTGCGCTCGAAACGGCGAGCGTTTTCACGGCGCAAAATAGTGATTAACCAGGACTTAGCCGCCTTGTCGTCTTTTAAAGAGTCTAAAGCACGCCAAGCCCTAAGAAAGGTTTCTTGAGTGATATCTTCTGCGACCTGTTTATCACCACAAAGCCAATAAGCGTAGCGGTAAATGTCGCCATGAAGTGCCCTGACAAGGCTATCGTATCGTCGTTGTTTACTTACCATGTCAGATAAGACCGAGGCATCTGTCTTTTTCTTTCGCAAACTATCGAACATTTTTTAATTATTTTAAAAGCAAGATGTTGGTTAGCTTAAAACGAAAGTGGTTAATAGCAAGTAAAACTTGTTAAAAGATACGGTGTGGGGCTGAGTATTTAAGAGGTTTAGGTACTTTGTAAAGAGTTCCCGCTATCGCACGGAACTATCGTGAGGAACTAATACGAGAAACTATCGTAAGTAACTACTGTGAGAAACTGTAGTCAGTAAGTTTATCAAACAGCTCTCACGAATAACTTTCTCGAATAACCTTTTCGAACAACTTTAGCAAGCTAGCGTAAATTGGACTTACGCTAGCTTACTCTTGTGTAAATGCTCTGCAAATGAGCAGTTAACGCGCTTAAGGGTTAAGCGGCGCGACGGCACTAGCAGTTATGCGGCGCTCGCTAGACTTATAACCTTTTACTGCGTTAATCAGTTTTTGAGTATCAATACCTTGCGGCGTCGCTGAATACTTGGCTGCTTGCAGTTGTTCTATAGCGGCTTTTAGCTCTGGTGAAAGGGCGCTGATCTGATTTAGTGTCACAGGTTTGTCTTGCATGGCGCTAAAGTATTGTTGCAAGGCACGTAAAATCTGGCTGGCGTTTTGTTGCTTACAGGCTTTGGTCAGTGCCAGTAAATCAGCTTGACTGTGTTGCTCATTATCAAGTTTTGGAGGCGTAGCTGATGGTTGTTGCTTACGGGCATTGAGCCACAGTGCAGTGCTAATCAACCACATCAGGGCAAAGGTTGCACTTACCCAAGGCCAGTAACCAGCACTGACTTGCTCAGTTTGTACATTTGTAATTGGGGTCAATGGTGCTGAGGTATCACCCGCTTTAATGGTGACGACCTTTGCCGGAAGACGAGCATACTCTTGCTTATGAGTTTGTGGATTCCACCAAGGCACCACAACTTCTGGCAAGGTAAATTCGCCTGCTTTGGTTGGCACAATAGCGGTGGCTATACTGTATTGCGAAACCACCTGACCCTGCCTAACAAATGAGTGGCGTACTGGCTTTTCAGGGTACGCTTTTAGGCCAGATGGCAAAGGCATGTCGATATCTGGAATACTTGAGTCATCACTGCCTGTTACCGTGAGGGTAATGGTACGAGTGATTGGGCTACCTACACTAAAGTCGCCGTCGGTTGGCCACTCTTCTTGCAACACGGCAATATCTGCCACTAACCATTCACCTTGATAGCTAGCTGGAGCAGACTTAATGTCAATTTGCATGTCATCTGCTTGGCTACGCATCGGTTTGCTTTCGTTAAAGCCAAACATACCACCGCGTCTTGGCGCTTCCACCAAAATGTCGCCGTTAAAGCTGGCGCCTTTGATCTCAAGTGGGCCCGGCAGATCAGCAATAATGCCGTAGGTACGTTCAATCACTCGAAAGCGGCGACCATTGATAATTTCTGTGCCGTCTGCATCTTCGCCAATTTGCTTTACCTGAGCACCCTCAACTTGTGGAGAGTTGATTGCACCGCGTTGCAACTCAGCAGCAAGGTACAGCTTCACTTTGTAGGTGATTAATTGGCCCACATAGGCAGAATCAACGCTTGCCGAAGCGCGAATAAATAAGTCTTGCACTTCATCAGTTTGCGTACCAGGTGAGGCGACTGTTAGCTCAATGGGTTGTGAGCTTACGCCATTGATGGTGAAAGCAGGAATGGTAACTTGGCCAGATTGCTTCGGTGATAAGATCACTTGCCAGCGAGTTTCTTTGCTGGTTTTAAAGTTAATCATTTTAGTGCTTCGACCAACGCTAGTGCGGTTAACGATAAAGTTGTCGAGCAAAATTGACGGGTCGAAAGCGCCAGCACTCAAGTCATCGTCAGCTGTTACCGTGAGTACAAAATATTCACCAACAACGGCTGGATTGCGGTCAACGCTTGCTTGTACTTGAGTGACAGCATGGGCTTGTAGGCTGATAAACAAACTGCCTGCAAATAACATCAGGCTTAAAACGATTCTGTTCACCACTGTTGTGTTTCCTTTGGTAATTGGCGGTTTTGACGACGTTTTTGATATTCCAGCTGCATTTTATTGCGAATGAGCACTTGTGGGTCTTCGCTAACCGCACGTAATGCACGCTCCATTTCAGCTGGCATGGCGTTTTCATCAGCAATAATTGGGCTTACTGCAGCTTGCTTCTCACCATCTTCGTTCATCTCAGCTTGCTGGGCATTCGCTTGTGTTGACTGAGCTGCCTGTTGCTCGCTTTCTGATTGTTCAGACTGAGTTTGATTTGCGCTTTGTTGCTTACTTTGACTGTCATCTTGTTGCTCAGCATTTGCTTGCATCTGCGCTTCATTATCAGTTTGCTCATTAGCGCCTTGCGAGCCACTCTTTTGTGAGCCTGTTGATGAGCCAGTTTGCTGCTCGTTATTTGCTTGCGATTCGTTGGATTGCTGGGCGTCACCGCTTTGTTCATCGCTTTGTTCATCATTGTCGCTTTGTTGAGACTGGTTTTGTTCAGATTGCTGTTGTTGTGACTGCTGATCCTGACCTTGTTGTTGTGACTGCTGATCCTGACCTTGTTGTTGCTGGTCGCTTTGGCTCTGATCACTTTGGCTTTGATTGTCTTGGTTTTGACCGTTTTGTTGGTTCTGTTGATCACCATCGCTTTGCTCTTGGTTATCGCCGCCGTCACTAGATTGCTGGTCGTCTGAAGCCTGTTGTTGCTCTAGCAAAGACTTGGCTAGCTCAAGGTTTTGCTGAGCCTGCGCAAAATCTGCCTGTTGCTTTAATGCTTGCTCATAGCGGCCAATCGCATCTGCATACTTACCCAACTGCATTAGGCTGTTGCCTTGATTGTATAAACCGTTGGCAGAAGAATCTTGCTCAAACAGTGACAGGGCTTGCTCATAATTTCCTGCTTTGTACTGACTACTCGCTTGCCAGTTACTTGAGCTGAATTTATCAGCAGCTTGTTGGTAATCCTCGGCATCAAAGGCTTGTTGTGCCTGTTGGTCGCGAGTTTGCCAGAGGTCATCCCAAAGGCTTGCTTGAGCATCATGGCTTATGAATAGCGATGTACTTAAAAGCGTGGCTGTCGCTAACGGCAGTGATAGCTGAAATAATCGTTGCCTAAAGTTAATCGCCAAAGGTAGCAATAACAGCAGCGCTATATAAGGGCCGAGATCTTCCCAGGCTTCGCCTGAAAACTCAGTTTCGCTGGCTTCACCACCAGTATCAAGCCAATCTTTAATGGTGCTTATGTCTGAGCCATCGGCTTGCATTGGCACTAGAATGCCGCGATTGTGTTGGGCTAGCTTGTTTAGCAGGCTAAAGTCAGTTTTGGCGACGACTACCTCATTTGTACTGTCTCTTAAAAACTGGCCATCAGGCAGTTTAATTGGTGAGCCGTGCTCAGTGCCAATGGCCATAATGCTTAGGCGATAAGGCGATTGTAAACTGTTGTAGGCATCGTCAAACTGATTTGACGATACACCATCAGTTAGCACTATGATGTCGCCTTTTTGATGTCCGCCTTGTTGCAACAAGGCCTGAGCTTGTTCAAGTGCAGCAGCGAGATTTGAGCCGCGCACTGGCATAATTTCAGGTGCGAGCGTCGGCAACAAGTTAAGAATGGTGCCTTTATCTTGAGTGAGCGGGCTGATCACAAAGGCATCACCTGCGTAGGCTATCAGCCCTGTGTCACCCTCATTTAACGCATCAACCAAATCGGTCGCGCGAAAACGTAAATGCGATAAACGGTTTGGACTTAAATCATTGGCGTACATCGACAGTGACATATCAAGCACAATGACTCGCCCTTGCTCTTTAGCAAATACTGGCAGTGATTGTTTAGTGACTGCCGGGCCTGATAACGCCACGATGGCAATAATCCAGGTCGCGAGCATCAGCCATTTGGGCTTGCGCGTTTCGAGTTTGTTGTCGCCGATAAGAGTTTGGGTTAAGTGCGGCGCAATATAGTTATCCCAGGCTGATGACGTTGCCACCGCTTTTGAAACGTAGATGAAAACGGCAATGGCAGGGATAAGTGCCCACAGCCATTCTGGGCGAATAAAGTGGATCATAGTGCTTTGTCTCCCTTGTATGAGTTGCGGCGCAAGCGCTGCAAATTAGGGAGTAATACTTGTAAAAAGCTTAGGATTGCTAATAAACCCAGAGGTAAATAAAACAGCTCGGTCTTTGGGCGGTAATTCAAACTTTCGCGGCTAACAGGCTCAAGCTTGTCGATTTCTTGATAAATAAGATCTAGCTCTTGAGCGTTGCGGGCGCGGAAGTATTGACCGTTAGTCATTTTCGCCAGCTCGATAAGTTGGCTTTCATCAAGGTCGAATGATGGATTCACTCGTTCGGTGCCAAACACTGTACGCCTTTCCATCACTTCTGCGCCTACACCTACGGTATATATGGTGATGTTGCGCTCGGCGGCAATATTAGCCGCTGTTACTGGGTCAATATTGCCAGCATTATTGGAGCCGTCGGTAAGTAACACCAGTACTCGGTTACTCTCTTTTAGCTTTTCAAAGCGCTTTACGGTCAGTGCAATGGCTTCACCAATAGCAGTTTGCTTACCCACTAGGCCAATTTCAGCTTCGCGTAAAAACTGCGCTACTGAGCGTCGGTCTTGCGTCATTGGCGCCTGCAGATAGGCGTGATCGGCAAACAGGATTAGACCAATACGGTCGCCTTGGCGGCGCTCGATAAAATCGCCCAATACGTGCTGGATTAGGGTAAAGCGATCAACTTTGCGACCATTTACCGTCATATCTTCAATTTGCATACTGCCAGATAAATCGACAGCTACCATTAAATCTCGACCGCTTGCGGGGATCTCGATTGGCTCGCCTAGCCATTGCGGTCGTGCAAGCGCACTTAGCAATAGCAGCCATAATATCCAGGCCAGTTTAGGTTGACGATGTTTGGCATGGGTCGACTCAATCGCCTGATTTGACTCGATACCAGGCAGCGATAAGTGGCCACTTTGAGCTTGTTTGTGTTTTGAGCGAATGAGCAGGGGTAAAGGCAGTAAAACCAGCAGCCAGAGCCAAGCAAAGGTTAGCATAGCTTTGCTCCATGTTTTGGCATGGTATCTGTTGGAATACTAAATAGCGCTTTGCTGGTAATGTAGCTTGTAGCAAGTTGCTTGAGCTGCAGTGTTTGCTCAGTGCTCAAACCTTGTTTTTGATAGCGCATGTTCAGCAATTTACCAAGCTGGCCTTGTTGTGCTGGCGCCATACGAGCATCTAAGAACTCAGTCCACTTTGCGCCGCTTAGATTTGCCACTTGCTCACGGGGTAAATAGCTCAATGCTAGGCGTTTAAGTAAAGCATTAACCTGTTGTGGATAGTCTACAGCACTGTCGTCAAGTTGGCTAAGTAGCACAAGTGTCTGCTTTTTAGCGGCATTAAGCTTACGCTTTTTACGCCATGCAAGAATAAGATAACAAAGCACAGTGATAATGATTGCGAGGACAATCCAGTAGCCATATGCAATCGGCCAATTATGAATTGGCTCTGGCAACATTATGTCGTGCATTTGTGCAAGTGGAGATTGAGGTGTCATGAACGTAACTTGTCCAGTTGTTGGCTTAAAGGCTGCGCTGAGTCAATAAACCTTGGTCTTACTTTTAACTGCTGCATTAGGTCGATAAATTTGTTTTGCTGCGCCTTTTGACTGGCAAGCCAAAACTCATAGCTTTGGCGGTTAAGCATTAACTTACGGTTACCATCTTTAACAGGCAAGTTGAATTGTTTAGGAAGCGAAGCTGTGCCTTGACGGATCGGATCGGTTACCACAAAGGCGCCGACATCGCAGTGGCGAGCAAGCTCAGTTAGTGGTGCTAAACACTTATCAGAAAAGTGTTGTCCGTCGGTGATAATCCATACCAGTGAGCCGGGCTTAGCGATACGTTGTAGTCGCTGACAAGCTTTAAATAAGTGGTCTGGGTCTTTGTCTAGTTGCTCAAATTGTTTAAGTTGCTTGCTATGCACCTCAATTAACCCTGAGGTAAGTTGCAAAATACCTTGCTGGCGGCTGCGAGGTTTCAATTCTACATGCGCGGTTTCACTGGCAATAAGCCCGCCAAGGCGGTCACCGTGATTAATTGCGTTCCAACCCAGCGTTGCCGCGAGGTGGCTTGCTTGCACCGACTGCAAAAGCAGCTGTGAGCCAAAGTATAAACTGTGGCTCAAGTCGACAAACAGCAGGATAGGGCGCTCACGCTCTTCAACAAACAACTTGGTATGGGCGACACCAGTGCGTGCAGTGACTCGCCAATCAATGGTTCTGACGTCATCACCATTTTGATAATGACGTACTTCAGCAAACTCCATGCCGCGACCTTTGATTAGGCTACTACGATGACCTGCTAACGCGGCTTTGGCGCGCGATTTTCTATCAGGAATCGCTTTTGAAATTGCCTGACAAGCAATCAGTTCTTGCTCGTTTAGATTGATGCCATCGGCAAATAAAGGAAACTTAACCGAGCTCATTACTCTAAGGCACCGCTACTAGGTTAAGAATTTGGCTGATCACTTTATCTGCGTTCACACCTTCGGCTTGCGCCTGATAGCTTAATAATAAGCGGTGGCGCAGTACATTAAACGCAACTGCTTGAACATCTTCAGGTGAGACAAAGTCGCGTTGATGTAACCAGGCTCTAGCGCGAGCACAGCGCTCAAGTGAAATGGTGGCACGCGGACTCACGCCGTATTCAAGCCAAGATGCAAGCTCATCTGAATAGCGCTGTGGCTCACGCGTCGCCATGACTATTTCTACAATGTATTTCTCTAGCGGCTCAGCAAGGTAGATCTCTAAAGCTTGTTCACGCGCAGCGAAAATATCAGCTTGAGCAATCGGCTCAATTTTTGGTAGCTCGTGAGTGATGGCTTCACTTCTTGATTGACGCAAAATCTCAAACTCAGTGTCAGCACTTGGGTAATCAAGATTTAAGTGCATCAAGAAACGATCCAGCTGCGCCTCAGGTAGCGGGTAAGTACCTTCGTTTTCTAGCGGGTTTTGCGTCGCCATTACCAAAAATAACTTTGGTAGCGGGTAACTGGTTTTACCCACGGTAACTTGACCTTCAGCCATGGCTTCTAGCAGTGCTGATTGCACTTTTGCTGGAGCGCGGTTGATTTCGTCTGCCAGGATCAAATTATGGAAAATTGGCCCTGCCTCAAACTCAAAGCTACCTGTCTGCTGGCGGTAAATATCGGTACCAGTTAAGTCTGCTGGCAATAAGTCGGGGGTAAATTGAATACGGTGAAAATCACCTTCAACGCCATCACATAAGGCTTTTACTGCGCGCGTTTTTGCTAAACCTGGAGGACCCTCAACTAATAAGTGACCATCGGCGATCAGTGCGATAAGCAGGTTTTCAGTTAATACAGGTTGGCCTAAGACGACTTTATCTAGATAGCCTCTTAGGGAGTGGAAGCGACTTAAAGGCATTGAACTTACTCAATAATTGTTATTGTAAAAAACAGTTTATAGCGACTTATGGTATGGGTTCTAGTGGTGTTTGGCTAGTAGCATTAACAGATTTTAACTCGTTGCTTTTACATTGGCTTTTTAGATATTGGTAAACGGGTGTTTAAAACTGCAAAATAAAAAGTTAGAATCAGATCACACTTTAATGGTCTGACCAGCAAGGTTGGGCAAAATGGATTTCAAGCATGCCAGTTGGCAGTTGATATAAAGAAGAGGGTGACCAATGAGTGATAGACAGCAAGTAACCAATGCTAAAGGGGAGCGCGTTGCGATTGTCGCAGGCTTACGTACGCCTTTTGCAAAACAGGCGACCGCCTTTCATGGTGTTTCGGCATTAGATATGGGCAAGATGGTCGTCAATGAGTTGTTATCTCGCTCAGAGCTTGACCCAAAATTAATTGAGCAGTTGGTATATGGCCAAGTGGTGCAAATGCCAAAAGCACCAAACATTGCACGTGAAATTGTGATTGGCACTGGTATGGATATTCATACTGATGCATACAGTGTGACTCGTGCATGTGCGACTAGCTTCCAATCAACGGTTAACGTTGCTGAATCAATCATGACTGGCAACATTGATATTGGTATTGCTGGTGGTTCGGACTCTTCTTCCGTTTTACCTATTGGTGTGTCGACTAAGCTTGCCCATGCGCTTGTTGATTTAACTAAAGCGCGCACTTTTGGCCAGAAGCTCGCTATCTTCAGACGTCTTGGACTTAAAGATTTACTACCAGTGCCTCCAGCTGTTGCCGAGTACTCTACCAACCTTTCGATGGGACAAACCGCTGAGCAAATGGCTAAAAGCCATGGTATTACCCGTGTAGAGCAAGACGCATTAGCGCACCGTTCACACACGCTAGCAACGCAAACCTGGAACTCTGGTCATCTCGCAAATGAGGTGATGGCTGCCCACGTGCCGCCATACAAGCAGTTTATCGACCGCGATAACAATATTCGTGAAAACTCAGAGCTAGCGTCATACGCCAAATTGCGTCCTGTATTTGACCGCAAGCACGGCAGTGTTACCGCAGCGAACAGTACACCACTAACTGATGGTGCATCAGCCATTTTGCTAATGAGTGAAGGCAAAGCCAAGGCCTTAGGTTATGACCCTATTGGCTATATCAAGAGTTATGCGTTTACCGCTATTGACGTGTGGGAAGACATGTTGATGGGGCCATCTTACGCGACGCCACTGGCGCTTAAACGTGCAGGAATGGAGCTTGAAGATCTTACCCTGATTGAAATGCATGAGGCGTTTGCTGCGCAAGCACTGTCAAATGTGAAGATGTTTGGTTCGAAAAAGTTTGCTGAAGAAAAGCTAGGTCGCAATCGCGCCATTGGTGAAATCGACATGGATAAGTTCAACGTATTAGGTGGCTCGCTTGCTTATGGTCATCCTTTTGCTGCAACTGGCGCTCGTCTGATCACTCAAGTGTGTAACGAGCTTAAGCGTCGCGGCGGCGGTACAGGCCTAACGACTGCGTGCGCCGCAGGCGGTTTAGGTGCAGCAATGATTGTAGAAGTGGAGTAATAGAACATGGAAAAGACTTTTGAATTAACTCGCCGTGAAGATGGTATTGCTATTTTAACCATGGACGTGCCGGGCGAGACCATGAATACCCTTAAAGCTGAGTTTGGTCCTGAGATCAGTGAAATTCTTAGCGAAGTTAAGCAAGACACTTCTATCAAAGGCTTAGTGATTATTTCTGGCAAGTCTGACTCATTTGTAGCAGGTGCTGACATCACTATGCTTGATGCCTGCACCAGCGTTGAAGCCGCAAAGGAGCTATCCCAACAAGGTCATGTTGTTTTCAACGAGCTTGAAAACTTAAAGATTCCTGTTGTGGCAGCAATTAATGGTGCATGTTTAGGTGGTGGCCTAGAGCTGGCGCTTGCGTGTCATTTGCGAGTATGTACTGACGATAAGAAAACCGTGCTGGGTGTACCTGAAGTTCAGCTTGGTTTACTTCCAGGCGGCGGTGGTACTCAAAGGCTACCTCGCTTGGTTGGTGTGACAACCGCACTGGATATGATGCTAACCGGCAAGCAAATCCGCCCGAAAAAGGCACTTAAAATGGGTTTGGTAGATGACATGGTGCCAGGTTCTATTTTGCTCGAAGCGGCCATTAAGCTGGCTAAAAAAGGCAAAAAAGCTGCTAATAAGGTCAAGCCTACTCTGGTGAATAAGGTGCTTGAGTCAACTTCATTTACGCGTGATGTGGTATTTAAACAAGCAGGCAAGCAAGTTGAGAGCAAGACTCATGGTAATTATCCTGCGCCAGCTAAAATTATTGACTGTGTTCGCCAAGGCTTGAACAAAGGCCTAACAAAAGGCTTAGAAGTTGAAGCAAGCCACTTTGCTGAGCTGGTTATGTCAAAAGAGTCTGAAGCTCTGCGCAGTATTTTCTTTGCAACCACTGAGATGAAAAAAGAAACCGGCGCAGAGGGCGCTGAGCCACGCGATATTAACAAGGCCATGGTTCTTGGCGGTGGCTTGATGGGCGGCGGTATTGCATCGGTTACGACCACCAAGGCAAAAGTGCCTGTGCGCGTGAAAGATATTTCAGAGCAAGGCTTAAGCAATGCACTGGCATACGCTTACAAGTTGTTAGCTAAAGGCGTAAAACGCCGCCATATGACGCCAGCTGTACGCGATAATTTAATGGCGCTAATGACTACAACAACCGAATATAAAGGCGTTAAAGATGCCGATATTGTTGTTGAAGCGGTATTTGAAGATTTAAGCCTCAAGCATCAAATGGTAAAAGATGTTGAGCGTGAATGTGGTGAGAATACTATCTTTGCGTCTAACACTTCATCACTTCCTATTGGTCAAATTGCACAGGCTGCATCACGCCCAGAAAACGTTATCGGCCTGCATTACTTCTCTCCGGTTGAAAAAATGCCTCTGGTTGAAGTAATTGCGCACAAAACAACGTCTCCAGAAACTATTGCCACAACCGTAGCCTTTGCTCGCAAGCAAGGTAAAACACCAATTGTGGTGCAAGATGGTGCTGGTTTTTATGTTAACCGCATTTTAGCGCTTTATATGAACGAAGCTGCTCAGTGGTTGCTAGAGGGGCAACGTGTTGAGCACCTTGATAAAGCTTTGGTTAAGTTTGGATTCCCTGTTGGGCCTATGACCTTGCTTGACGAAGTGGGCATTGATGTTGGTGCTAAGATCTCTCCTATTCTTGAGAAAGAGCTAGGCGAGCGTTTCTCAGCTCCTCAAGCGTTTGATCAACTTCTTGCTGATGACCGTAAGGGTCGTAAGAACGGTAAGGGCTTCTATCTTTATGGTGCTAAGGCCAAGAAAGGTAAGCAGGTAGATGAGTCTGTGTATGGCGTGTTAGGTATTCAAGCTGGCTCAGATAAAGATATCAAGCAGGTAGCTGAGCGCTGCGTTGTGCAAATGCTAAATGAAGCGGTGCGCTGTTTAGAAGAGAAGATCATCGCATCGCCACGTGATGGTGATATTGGTGCTATTTTCGGTATTGGCTTCCCACCATTCCTGGGCGGGCCATTTAGGTATATTGATTCATTAGGCGCTGCAAACCTGGTGGCTACTTTAGAGCGTTATCAATCTATGTACGGTGAGCGTTTTGCTCCGGCTCAAATGCTCAAAGATATGGCGGCTGAGGGTAAATCTTTTTACTCATAATGGTCATTATCTAAAGATTTTGTGTCATGCAATTGCATGAATGAGTTACATTTGTTTAAAAAAACGGCATATTGTTGCCGTTTTTTTTTGCCTGCAAGGAAGACTTTTGCCTGATTATTGTTCGATTTTAGTGGTTTTTTGGTGTATATTTGCGCGCCTCGCTAGTAATAAGGTCTAGGTGAAGTAGTCAGCAAGCTAGATATTTAGTTGTATTTTGCCTAGTTGAGCTGTTCAGCAGAAAAGTTAGCGATTACCCTAGCGCTGTTTTGTTGCGTTGTTTCTGAAGAAGTTTGAGGTTTCAGTTTTGCAAATTGATTGGTTATTGATGGCTTTAGTGTGGGTTGCCAGTGGCTTGCTTATTGGTAATAGCGCGTTTTACCAAGGCTTAGCGGTAAAGCGCTGGGCTTGTGCAGGGTTTATATTAGGACCTGCCGCATATCCTCTATTTAATGCTCATAAGCGTATCGCTCAAGGAAAGCTAGATGCATCTCAGGCGGTAGTGTCTAAGTTCTAGCAATTAGATCTAATATTGAAGCTGAGGTAGTGTGAAGCTCGTTAGAGGATAGTTTCGCCAGAAGAGTAGTACTGCACATAAAGCGAAAGGGAGCCATATGGCTCCCTTTTCGTCTTATCTAATCGTTATTTCCACCAGGCTTTGGCTGGGATAACTTCTAAATGATCTAAGCCCTCAGGCAATTTAACTTGTTTTCTTGCTGGCTTAGCTAGACCTAAAGCAACTTTTAGTGATTTAAACATAGTAATTACCTCTTAATTAAGCTGTTTGCGCGTTAGCAAGTTTGATGTTTGGGAAGCTCGCAAGTTGTTGTTCAGATAGCTTGATGTTAGGGAAGCTAGCAAGTTGTTGCTCAGATAGCTTGATATTAGGGAAGCTAGCAAGTTGTTGCTCAGTTAGCTTGATGTTAGGGAAGCTAGCAAGTTGTTGTTCCGAAAGCTTGATGTTAGGAAAGCTAGCAAGCCGTTGTTCCGAAAGGTTAATATTAGGGAAGCTAGCTAATTGTTGCTCAGATAGCTTGATATTAGGGAAGCTAGCTAATTGCTGCTCAGATAGCTTGATATTAGGGAAACTAGCCAATTGCTGCTCAGATAGCTTGATATTAGGGAAGCTAGCTAATTGTTGCTCAGATAGCTTGATATTAGGGAAGCTAGCTAATTGCTGCTCAGATAGCTTGATATTAGGGAAACTAGCCAATTGCTGCTCAGATAGCTTGATATTAGGGAAACTAGCCAATTGCTGCTCAGATAGCTTGATATTAGGGAAGCTAGCTAATTGCTGCTCAGATAGCTTGATGTTAGGGAAGCTAGTTAATTGCTGCTCAGAAAGCTTGATATTAGGGAAGCTAGCTAATTGCTGCTCTGAAAGCTTGATGTTGGGAAAGCTAGCAAGTTGTTGCTCAGATAGCTTGATATTTTGAAAGCTATCTTTTTTAGTGTCAAATGCAACAGCAGGGTTAGTTAAAGCGGCGGCTACACTTAGGGCAATTAGTCCTTTAATCATTTTTTCATCTCTCTCAGGTTAAATTTAGTACGAAGACTGATTTTTGTTATCTGAGAGAGGTTTTGCAGATGCTATGCCAATGTTCTGCTAATGATGAAAAAAATATTTATTCAGTTAGTTTACTTTCTGCAGTTTGCGTTGCGTGTCAGATTCAAGTAATAGTGTGAAGTCTGCTTCTGGTATGGGTTTACTGTATATATAACCTTGAATTTCTTCACAATTAAGTGCTTTTAAGATGTTGAGCTGCGCCGTTTGTTCAACACCTTCTCCAACTACTGATAGCCCCATGTTGTGCGCAATCGTAATAATCGAGTCGACCATCTTGAGATCCCTATCAGACTTATCGATGTCGTCAACAAAACTTTTGTCTATCTTTAAGCAATTGATTGGAAAGCGTTTTAGGTATGATAATGATGAATAACCTGTACCAAAGTCATCTAATGCAAGGCTAACCCCCATTTTTGATAGTTGTAGCATCACCTTTATGGCATTTTCAGGGTTTTTAATTACTGTCCCTTCAGTGATTTCCAATTCTAAGTGTTTGGCTGGTAGCTTTGTAAGACGTAAAATTGACTCAATTCTCTGCTGAAGATCCGGTAGCGCAAACTGACGTGACGATAAATTGACAGCAACTCGTCCAGAAAACACGCCTTCATCTAACCATTTATTTGCAGCAAAACAGGCCTTTCGAAGTACAACGTCACCAATCTCTACAATTAGGCCATTTTCTTCAGCAAGTGGGATAAATACGTTAGGTGGAATAAGCCCCTTTTGCGGGTGCTTCAAGCGTACTAGTGCTTCCATGCCGGCTAGGCAGTCATTTTTAACATCAACCTTAGGTTGATAGTAAACCTCGAATAAATCATCTTTTAATGCTTCACGAATTAGGTTTTCTGTTTCTAGTTGCTTAAGTGCATTTTGGTTGAGCGATTCTGAGTAGAATTGGTAGCGATTGCCGCCGGCAGATTTTGCATGGTACATAGCAATATCTGCTTTGCGTAACAGTGCTTGCTCGCTCTGTTCGTCTTCAGGATAAAGTACGATGCCGATGCTGATACCAACTACTAAGGATTCGTCTCCTATTTCAAAGGCTGGGTTGAGTGCTTGAATGATATTGGATGCGATAGCAGCGCAGGAGCCAATATCAGGCGTTTGGTCGATGAGCAAAGCAAACTCATCTCCACCAAGGCGATAAAGTGAAGCCACGTTTGGCACCGACATCTTAATCCGTTCAGCGATACCAATAAGTAAGTCATCACCAATCTGATGACCAAGTGAGTCGTTTATTCGTTTGAAGTTATCGACATCGAGCACCATAAGAGTGTGATGAACGTCCTTCATTACAAGATTGCTTAAGGTTACTTGTAAGCTCGAACGGTTAGGAAGGCCAGTAAGAATGTCGTTATTGGTTAGTTTTCTAAGTTCCTCTTCTTGTTGTTTACGACGAGTAATGTCAGAGAATACGCCCACGTAGTGACTGGTATCGCCTTGCTCGTTATAGATGGCATCAATGGTTAACTCCATCAAGAAGTGCTCGCCATCGCCGCGGCTAGCTTCAACTTCGCCTGCCCAGCGACCTTGCTGTTTGAGTAGGCTTCTTACCTGCTCAGAATATTGGGTAGGGTAGCGGTCAAACTCAAGTTGAATGCCTTCAAATTTTTCTCTTGAGTTTGCGGATATGTCACAACAGGCATCGTTTACTTCAACGAAAAAGTAGTTTTCATCGAGGATAAACATTCCTTCTGAGATATTTTCGATTGCGCGGGCAAACAGTCTGAGTTGCTCTTCCGTTTGTTTGATCTTATTAATATCTTTAATTGTGCCCGTCATACGAACTGGACGCTCTTTTTGATCTCGCTCCACTATCTTGGCTCGGTCAAGGATCCAGTTCCACTGGTTGTCTCTACCTTTTACTCGATAGGTGATTTCAAAATGGTCGGTTAGGCCGCTGAAATGATCGTTCAGTGCCTTTTGTACCCTATGTTGGTCATGAGGGTGGATATTACTTTGTTCTCCTTCAGTGCCTGAGCGGCGACCGTCACGAGGGAAATCTAACGTACCCCAAATATTGGAACGATAAATATGACCTGATTCAATATCCCAGTCCCACATTTCATCGCCGCTTCCCCAAAGTGATAGTTTAAGACGTTCTTCACTCAAGGCTACTTGACGTTGAATTTGTCGGCGCTTCATCACTGCTCGTGATATAAGCGATGCAATAATGAGTACGATTAGGGCGTAGACAAGCTTGGCTTGTACCGTGAGCCACCAAGGTGGAGTAATGGTTATTGCTAGGCGTCTCTCTGGCCCGTAATGTCCTGAAACTTTATCCACCGCTTCTATGGTAAATATATAGTCTCCAGGAGATAGGTTAGTGTAGGTTGCAGAATTTACACCTTGCGCTGCGATCCACTCTTGATCTAGACCTAGCAATTTATATCTAAAATCAACTGTATTTGAGGCTCGGCCGACAGCATTAAATTTTATACTAAACGGATAGTCCGAGTATTTTAGTTTAATTCTATCTTGATGGTTTAAAGTTGAAGATAAAATTGTCCCGTCTATTTTTACTGGGGAGTTGAATAGTAGCAGTTCCTTTAAGTTGGTTTTTATGTTTACTTTCTTGTTTAGCTCGGAAGATATTTCATTCGTATTGATTAGGCTCAACCCTTCTGTGCCACCAAATAGAATATTCTCGCCAATACTAAGGGAGGAACTGACCGCGTAATCACCTAAAGCGCCATTGTTTTTCCCTAAACGAATATGTGAGTTTTTTATTGCACTGATTACATTTATCTCATAAGCTGAAGATGTTAATAAAAAGGTGTTGTATTGATCTATTGAATAGATAACCTTATCATTACTGAAAACCTCTGAAATTCTTTCAGGCTTTTCTATATTAACGCTTAGTAAAGAAGTCCTTGTGCCAAAATATAGTTTGTTGTTATCAAGTTTTAGGCTGGTTGCAATATCTTCATCAAATATTGTTCTTACTTCACCAGATTTTCTGTCTATGGAATGCAAGCCTTTCTGACTCGCGACCCAAGTTTTGGAGCTAGAAATAAGTGTGTCAAATATCGGGTACTGTTGTTTTGAATTAAACTCCCTTACAAGATTTTTATTCTCAAATTCAAGTATCTTTCCAGAAAACGTGCCAGCGATAATCGTGTTTTTAAATGCCTTTAAATGAGTAATATGCTTATCAGTCAGTCGTGAAATTTCACCATTTTCACTTTTAACATACAGGCCTTGCTTTCCTCCTACATATAAATCGCTGTTATCAAAAGCCAAAAATTTAGGACCTATCACTCCTTTAAAAACAATGCTGTCTTTAATGTTTAAATTCTCGTCAAGAGTATGTATCGACTCATCACTTGTACCAATATATAAAGTATTATCATTGCTTACGACGGACCAAATGTTTGTCAGTTGAGGTGCAACATTTTTTACTAGGTTATTTGTTTTAGATATAAAAACAAAGCCTTCGTCATAGTTGGCTATTATAATGGAGTTATTCTTTTCGTTAATATATAAGGCTGTTGTACGTTCAATGTTTGCATTTGTACTTCCAATTTTATTAACTTCGTAGTTCCTGTTGATTTTAAAAACGCTGCGGTGATTCGTTGCAATTACAAAGTCGAAGTTGATGCCTTTGTTAGTCCTGTTGTCGAAGGTTTCGAATTCTTGATTGCTTATTTTCGTAAGGTCATTGGATTGGGTTAATGTGAAAGTACCTCGTTGAGAAGTGATAAGTAGTTGGTCATTTAATTTAGTTATATCGTTTGTGTTGTCAATAACTCGCTTGATTGTGTTATTTTCTACTCTAAAAACAATGCCATCATAGTTACGAATGTAATACCCTCCATTCAACTTGATTATTTTTTTTACTTCTTTGAAATCATTAGAGGTGAATTTATTTAATAAATGGTGGTCACCGCTATTTAATATGAGTACTTCGTTGTTAAACCCTAGCAAAAGCTCTCCATCTTGCTCATCTAGAGACCAAATAGCTCTTTCTCCTATTAGCATATGTTGAGAGCTATTGTGAAAAGTTTCTGTATGTTGATTAAATATACTTAAACCGCGATCAGTACCAACAAGCATTCTCCCTTGGCTGTCAATAAGTAGTTGGCGAATGAAGGAGCTTGCTAGATGTGGATGATCTTTGTTGGCATGAAACTGCTTGAATTCGTTACCATCAAAACGATTTAGTCCATTGATAGTGCCGACCCATATGTAACCCTCGCTGTCTTCGACAAACGATGATACGGTGTTCTGCGACAAACCATCTGCAACTGAATAGCTGTCATAGTTAAGCTGGATATCGAACTGACTCGTAGATGAGTCGATGCTGAAGTCAGCATAAGAAAATGTACTGAGTAGTACTGAGAAGAGCAGAAAACATCCGAGTAAAAATCGAGGCATAGGTATTATACTTTTTTTGAAGATGCCGAGTAAAAGTTGTTAAAAATACTACTTTTTCAGAAAGGCATCCCGTTGTCAAAATTATGTTATTCAAGATGTGCTAAGTGACAGATTTTTAACCGTTTCAATATGACTTTTTTACTGTTACCAGCCTAAATTGTAGTCGATTTTATCGTGTGTATAGTGAATTTTAGTCGTTCGTGTTAAATCCGCGGTTAGTCCGCGGATTTGTATGCAAATACAATTTCTCACAATTGTTGTCGTCAGGCTTGCTCGCTGTCTAACTATCAAAACTCGAACTTATTGGCGCGAGCTTTGAACTGCTTTAGGTTTTCAATCATGTTGTCGTTATGCAATGACTCTTCGGTGAGGTGGGCTTCACCCTGGTTAAATAGCACAAGGCGATCGCAGGTTCTACTGCGCATATGTTCCATGATCAGCTTGATGAGGTCAGCACGTGTGAGTTTAGTAATTTCAGCCACAACTTTTTCACGTTGATTAAATTCATAATCACGATTACCTAAGCTCACCCAGTAACGTTGGCCTCGCGTTTTAAGGTTGGCATCGTGTTCCATTACTTGGTTGATCAAGCCTTGCTTGGTCATTTGCCATTGCTCGTTGGTGATCTGCATTACTGCGTAGCTAAAATCTGCAATGAATTCGTCGATTGCTTCAAGTAATTTACGTGGTCCTGCACTTGGTGATTGGATATAGAAAATGATCCCTGGGTGTCTGTTCAGCGGTAAGTAACCGCTGCCAACCATATAGCCTAATTGCTGTTTGGTTCGTAGCTCATTGAAAAAGCTTGATGACATGGTGTGATTAAGCAAGCTAAACAGTGCCATTCTATCTGGCGTTGTTTCTGGAGACTGGTAATAAACAATGATTGCGCTGTCCTGGTGGGGGATAGACTTTTCCCTCAGCAGGGTACTGTGGCCTCTAAGGTCAACAAGTTCTCGCGATGATTCACCACTTGGCTTAGTCACCAGCGACAGTAATGCTTGCAGTCTGGCGCCCAAACTTTGCGCTTCTTCGGCTAACCAGTCACCATAAACTAAACCCTCAAGATAAATCTTCTCGTAAAAATCACTGACATGGTTATGGAGATCTTCAAGTGTAATATCTTCTAGCTCTTCAGCCATCCTTGCGGGTTCATAACTGCGCTTTTGCAAGGTTACAGTTAACGAGGTAAATAATTGTGAAATGGGTTTTGCTTGAACCGCATTGTGCCAACCGCGCAGGATCTGCTTTTTGATTAACTTAAAGCGTTCAGGCGTAAAGTTACGCTCGCGTGCCTTATTGATGATTAGTGCAAGTAGCGTTTCTTGATTACCGCTGTAGCCAGTCAGGTGAAGAGTAATGCCGCCTTGATGAGGGTAAATATGATAATTCAACCCAGCAACCTCAGCTTGATAGGTGGCTTCAGATAAATAATCTAAAACCATTTCGACATACAAACGAGTCAGAGCTGCGTGTCTTGGTGTCGGTGAGGCTTTTGCCGAGTCCATCGATAGGAACATGTGTCCTTTAGGGACATTAAACTCATCATCCTTTTTATGCCAGATACGGTAGCCATCGCCTTTAGACACAATAACAGGTACTTGACTGACATTATCGCTCGGTCGAGTCGTTGGGCTATCCACAATAAATGGATTTTTAGGTGGAAGGACTAATTCCTGTCTTGGTTGAGTAGCGCTGCGCCACTTTTCGATGCGCTCTTTGTTAATCGCACTAGTTTTATATTGGGTGTGATACCAGTCTGCAGCTTGATCTGTCTCTACCTCTTTGCAAACCAGTTGAATACGCATGTTGTCGACATTAAATGCATCAAGTAGTTCTTTGGCCTCAGCAATATCAAGCTCGTCCATGCGATAGTCACCGTAGACCACATCAGCCGCATGATAGTGATGCATGTTAATGCTGAGGTGCGACACTAGGTCTAATACCTTAATTTGTTCCTGAAATTGGAATGAGGTTTGCAATAAGCTCGCGCGCTCTTGATAGCGCCATTGTTCAAGGCCGTGCTGTTTTATTAAGGCGATATATTCAAATACACAGCTAATCACGTCATCAAGTTGCTGATAGCCAGACTCAGTTAGCTGGATCATGACTGCGTAGTCTTTAAAGTTGTAGCCGTTAACGCCGCCACCTGCTGATAAGTTGTTCGCCCAATTTTGCTCCTTTAGATAGGCCAATAAGCTTCCAGGACCTTCGTTACCAAGCAGGTGACTGATAAACGTGAGCGGTTTGCGTTGATAGTATTTGTCGATACCATCCAGGCAAAAACTAATGGAAACTCTGCGCTGTTCTTTCAGCGGCTTAACATTAATCTGACGTTGATTTTGCGCCTCATCAATAAAAGGTACATCAGGATAGTGTTTGGCAATTTTATTGTTGTTAATTGAGCCAAAGTAGCGAGTAGCCAGAGCTTTAAGCTCAGTTAGTGTTAGCGGCGCTACTAAACACAAGGTCATAAGGTTGGCGCTGTAATGAGTTTGATAAAAGTCGACGAGTTCATCACGCATTTGTTGCTGCGTGCCAGCAAGGGTTTTTAAGTTGCCGACTGAGAATTTTGAAAACGGATGCGCTGGGTTGATGGATTCTTTCTGTACTTGATATATACGCCTAACGTCATCTTTAAGCTTTAGGCTGTATTCAGACTCAATCGCTTGACGTTCACGGTCGACCAAGTCCAGGTCAAATTTAGGCGCAATAAAGAATTGGCTAAATCTATCTAGAGATTCTTCAAACACATTGGCGTTGATACTGTAAAAGAAGTTGGTGTGCTCGGTGCCTGTCCAGGCATTGTTGTTGCCACCATGCTGGTTGATAAAAGCATGGTACTCACCGGCATCTGGAAACTTCTCTGTTCCTAAAAACAACATGTGTTCGAGAAAGTGCGCCATGCCCGGGCGTTCTATTGGATCGTCGAAATGCCCAACACCTACAGCCATAGAGGCTGCAGCTTGAGTCGCCTGTTTATCTTCGACTAACAATACCCGCAGCTGGTTATCCAGAGTTAGGTATTGATACTGGCGATGGTCGTTTGGGCTCTTTATTACTGGTGGAAAATCAGACAAGGAATAGCTCCACATAACAAAACTCTTTATATATTGATCTGCTTCAGAGTTTTTGGCAAATAACTCATGACATTATCGACTAAAGAATAACGAAAGTTTGTTTTGTAGCGTTTTAAATCACGGTACAATTATTGGACTAACAACAAAAATTGCCTCGAGAGTAGTATGCAGCTGTTTTTAATGCGCCATGGTGAAGCCGGATTTGATGCGCCGTCAGATAGAGAAAGAAAGTTAACCGATACAGGACGTTATCAAACCCGTTTAATGGCAAATTGGCTAAGCAAGCACGCAGACCAATTCGAGTTAGTGATTGTAAGCCCGTATCTTCGTGCTCAGCAAACCTGGCAAGAGGTGAGTAAGTCACTGCCTGAGCCTGGCCATTTTGTGACACTTGATGATGTCACGCCAAATGCCGACCCAAGTTATGGAGTCGATGCGATTAAAGCCTACGCCGAGCAATTCGGCGCTGAGAAAGTATTAGTGATTTCGCACATGCCAATCGTAGGTTTTATGGTGCATGAATTTGATACCAGTATTGAACCACCGATTTTCGCAACATCAGCCATTGCAAAAATTGATAGTCAAGGTGAGGTGGCTAACTTCGAAGGCATGTACACACCGCAAAATGTAGCCTAACAAAAGGCGCTGCCGTGAATCGGCCATATGGTCGTAGACAAAAAGCTCAAATACACAAAAAGCCTCAAACCATGAGGCTTTTTTTGCATTTCTTTACTGGTAAAACCGCTGCTCGACATCAGCTGTAAAGCACTAACTGCTAAAAACTAGCGGCGAAAAGGTTGGTCGCCAATATCAAGTAACACCAGCAGCGCAGCATCTCCGCCCCATTCTTTAGGCGCTTGATGGAAGGCTTTAACGCTTGGGTGCTGTGCAAGCCACATAGGCACTTGCTGCTTTAAAATACCTGTTCCGTGACCATGCATAATGCAGCAACATTGGCTTTGCTGTTTCATCGTCGCTTGGATAAGCGCAACAATTTCCAGCTTAGCTTCTGCCTGACGCATGCCATGTAAATCTAACAGCAGATCTGGTACATAATCACCACGCCTTAAACGCTTTAGCTCTAACTTATCAACGTCCTCGTTAATCCACTTCATTGGACCTTCACTAGGCAATAAAGGCTGATATTGATCAGAGAAATAGCTATCGGCGTAAACTTTCTGGCTGGCAGTTTCAAGCGTCTGTTTGGCTTTCACTTGTTGTTTAAAGTGATGCGCGCGCTGCTCTATGGGTTTGACATCAGCAAAAAGCGCTGCAAAGTCGCCGCCTGCAAGGTTTTTATCATCTTTCATCAGCATATTATATGGAAATCTAGTCCAGCATGGTAGACATCAGTTACAATAGCGGCGAACAGAATACTAGGAGCGTGTTGTGGATAAAATATTTGTAGATGAAGCTGTCACAGAGCTAAGAACCATTGGCGATATGCTGCGTTGGGCGGTGAGCCGCTTTAACGATGCCGAGATTTATTATGGCCATGGCACTGACAACGCATGGGACGAAGCGATTGCTCTAGTATTTCATGCCTTACATTTACCAGAAGAGATTGGCCAGCAAGTGTTGCTGAGCAACTTAACCAGCAGTGAGAAACACAAAATCGTCGAGTTAATCATTCGTCGAGTACGCGAACGTTTACCTGTGCCGTACCTAACTAACAAGGCACGTTTTGCTGGTCTTGATTTTTACGTTGATGAGCGTGTGCTAGTGCCAAGATCGCCAATTGCCGAGATGATTAACAACCAGTTCAGCCCTTGGTTATACAACAAGCAAGTTAACCGAGTAATGGACTTATGCACCGGTAGCGGCTGCATTGCAATCGCTTGTGCTTATGCTTTTGAAGGTGCTGAAGTTGATGCGCTAGATATTAGCGAAGATGCGCTGGAAGTGGCTCAGGTGAATATCGAATCGCTTGGAGTGATGGACAGAGTATTCCCAATCCAGTCTGATATTTTCTCATCTATCCCTAAAGGGCCGCAGTACGATTTAATTGTGTCTAACCCACCTTATGTGGATGAAGAAGACATTGGCGATATGCCAGATGAGTACCATCACGAGCCTGAAATTGGTCTAGCGTCTGGTCGTGATGGCTTGGATCTAACCAAACGTATATTAGCTAATGCTGCTGATTACCTAACTGAAGACGGCGTGCTAGTGGTTGAAGTAGGTAATTCTATGGTGCACTTAATGGAGCAATTCGCTGATGTGCCATTCACTTGGGTTGATTTTGAATTTGGTGGTGACGGTGTGTTTGTATTAACCCGTGATCAATTAGTTGAAAATGAATCACTGTTTGCCATATATAAAGATGGTGAATAGGTAGTGAATGTTAATGCTGTAATAGTGTAGCATTACACAATCTAACTGAATTACGTAAAAGGGTAGTTGTACGCATGTCGGGAAATAGTATTGGACAAAACTTTGTTGTGACCACCTTTGGTGAAAGTCATGGTGTGGCGCTAGGTTGTATTATCGATGGCTGTCCTCCAGGGCTTGAGTTAAGTATTGAGGATATGCAAGTCGACCTTGACCGACGTCGCCCTGGTACGTCACGTTATACCACGGCGCGCCGAGAAGCCGACGAAGTGCGAATTTTATCTGGCGTGTTTGAAGGGAAAACGACAGGTACTTCTATTGGTTTGCTGATCGAAAATACCGATCAGCGCAGCCAGGATTACTCCAATATTAAAGACTTATTCCGTCCAGGACATGCTGACTACACTTACCAACAAAAATACGGTATGCGTGATTATCGCGGTGGTGGGCGCTCATCTGCTCGTGAAACAGCGATGCGTGTAGCCGCTGGCGCGGTAGCGAAAAAGTACCTAAAAGCGGTGCATGGTATTGAAATCCACGGCTACCTTTCACAACTAGGCCCAATTAGTGCTGAAACAATTGATTTTGATCAGGTGGAGCAAAATCCGTTTTTCTTCCCTGATGCCAGCAAGCTAGATGCGCTTGATGAATACATGCGTGAGCTTAAAAAGTCAGGTGACTCGGTTGGTGCTAAGGTATCAGTAGTAGCAACCAATGTACCGGTAGGCCTAGGTGAGCCAGTATTTGATCGCCTCGATGCAGACATTGCCCATGCGTTAATGGGGATTAACGCGGTAAAAGGTGTCGAGATTGGCGATGGCTTTGGCGTGGTAACGCAAAAAGGCTCAGAAGGTCGTGATTTAATGTCGCCTGATGGCTTTGAGTCTAACCATGCAGGCGGTGTGTTAGGTGGCATTTCGTCAGGGCAGCCAGTCGTTGCGCACATGGCTTTAAAGCCAACATCGAGTATTAGCGTGCCAGGGCAAAGTATGACAGTACAAGGTGAGGTTGCAGATGTGGTGACTAAAGGGCGTCATGACCCTTGTGTTGGCATTCGCGCGGTACCAATTGCTGAAGCCATGTTAGCGATTGTATTGATGGATCACTTGCTTAGACATCGAGCGCAAAATCAGGACGTTGTATCACCAACTCCTGTGATTGGAATGCGTTAAATGCCACACAACTTTGGCTCTAAGCACACGTTTACCTGGCTTAGAGCCTGTTACTTCTTTTTCTTTGCCATCCTAGGCTTGCTCGTCCCGTATCTTGGGGTCTTCTTCGAGTCACGCGGTTTTAACCCGCAGCAAATTGGTTTTCTGTTAGCAATTGTATTAGGTACGCGAATTATCGCGCCTAATGTGTGGGCATGGGTTGCCGACAAAACCGGTTATCGAACCGAGCTGATTAAACTCGGTGCCATTGGCGCTGCAATTAGCTTCGTTAGTTTTTTCTATCATGGCTCTATGCTGTACCTAGCCCTGAGCTTGGTGATTTACACCTTTTTCTGGAACTCGATTTTGGCGCAGCTGGAAGTGGTCACATTAGAGTCATTAGGTGAAAATGCTCATCAATATGGCAAAATCCGTAGCTGGGGCAGTGTTGGTTACATCGTATTGGTAATAGCTGCAGGTGCGGCAATTGACCGCTATGGTGCAGAAATTTTGCCAAGCCTAGGTATGGGATTGTTTTTGCTGTTAGCACTGTGCACTTTACCTTTACCCAAAGCTAATGTTGATGAGGCACAAAAACGCGCCATTACGCCACTTAAGCTTTCAGCCTCAGTATCGCTATTTTTACTGTCAGCTCTGTTAATGCAAATGAGTGTTGGGCCGTTTTATGGTTTTTTCGTACTTTATCTAAAGCAAGTCGGATACAGCGAAACGCTCGCTGGCGTGTTAGTCGCGTTGGGGGTACTAGCAGAAATTGGTATATTTATAAAAGCGCCTTGGCTTATTCAAAAGTTCGGCCTAAAGCTGTTGTTGATTATCAGCACCGCGCTCACAGCATTGCGCTGGCTTGTTTTAGCTTGGTATCCGCAAAATTTATCTTTAGTGTGTTTAAGCCAAGTACTGCACGCATTTACCTTCGGGTTAACCCATGCCGTGTCGATTCAGTTTATTTATCAGCAATTCCCCAAAGCCCATCGTAGTCGCGGTCAGGCATTGTATGCGAGCATCAGTTTTGGCGTGGGCGGTGCACTAGGTACTTGGCTTACTGGGATCATCTGGGGGGATGGTAGTAGCAGTGCTTTAGTGTGGGTTTTTGCGGCAATTTGCGCGATAATCTCGGCGCTGGTTGTACTGGCGATAAATATGGATAAGCCTCATCAGCATGAGCTAACTCAAAGTCACGCATCTACCTAGCCAAACATATTTGCAAAGGGTATTTAGCATGCTTTGATAGGCTGGAAATCAGAAACACTCTAAATGAATTTAAGTTCAAGGAATTCAAGTTCAAGGAATATAAGTGAAGCAATTTCGACTTGGTTTAATCATTAATCCACTTGCTGGGTTAGGTGGGAGCGTAGCGTTAAAGGGCTCGGATGGCGTTGCTGCCAAAGCTATTGCTAAAGGCGCTGAGCCTAAAGCGCAGTTAAGAATGCAGCAAGCACTGAGCGTGATATTGCCTTTTAAGCAATACATTACGATTAAGACTTGTAGCGGTGATATGGGCGAAACGCTTTGTCGGCAAATGGGTTTTAACACTGAAGTTGTTTATCGCTGCGGCGCTGATGAAAACGTCGAGAATAACTCAAGAGTTAGTATCGCTTCGAGTCCCCTCCAAGAGACTAATGCCCAAGAGACTCACGCACAAGATACTAAAAATGCCGCGACTGCGATGCTGTCTGAAACCCTCGATTTATTGCTGTTTGCTGGAGGTGATGGCACCGCGCGCGATATCTATGCCGTTGTTGATGACAAGCTGCCAGTTTTAGGTGTACCCGCTGGTGTGAAAATTCACTCTGGTGTATACGGCATCACTCCAAATGCAGCAGGCACGGTAGTTAAAATGCTACTTGAAGGTGAGCTAGTCAGCTTAATGTCTGCTGATGTCATGGATATAGATGAAACCTTATTCAGGCTAGGCGTGGTGAAAGCTAAGCGCTATGGGGAAATGCAGGTACCTGCTGAGCCAAGATACGTACAAGCTGTCAAAATGGGTGGCAAAGAAAGTGATGAGCTAGTGCTTGCTGATATTGCAGCAGAAGTCATTGAGCAAATGGATGACGAGCTATTCATTATGGGCTCGGGCAGCACTGTCGAAGCCGTCATGGAAGAGCTTGGGTTAGAGAACACATTACTTGGCGTTGATGCCGTGCAACACGAGCAACTAGTGGGTCAAGATTTAGATGCCAAAGCGCTACTCGAGCTAGCAGCTAACAATGCTTGTAAATTGGTGATCACCTTAATTGGTGGCCAAGGGCACATATTAGGCCGCGGTAACCAGCAATTGTCTCCTGCATTGATTAAACAGTTAGGAAAAGACAATATTTTATTGGTTGCCACAAAAACTAAGTTAAAAGCCCTTGAAGGTCGGCCACTAATTGTGGATAGTGGCGACCCTGAATTAGATAAAGCCTTAACTGGCTACTTTAAGGTCATTACTGGGTATCGAGATTATGTTATGTATCCAGTAGCCAACCCAGATCTTGTGGATGCAGATGTAGCTGCACCTCTACCAAGCGAAGAATTAAGTAAAGCGGAGTAAAGCATGTTAGAAAAAATTGATGCAACAGTAGAAAGCTGGATTGAAGAGGCTGTTGCCCATGGTGATGATGATGCTTTATTTGCCAGTGGCTACCTGCAAGGACACATTGCTGTTGTGTTGTCGGAATTAGAAGCGCAGGAGCAACAAGACCTAGCTGCATTAGATGCAAAGATGGTTGATTGTTTGGCGCTTGCTGATGATGAGCTTAATCAATCCGATTACGCGCTGATTGACAACGCTTGGCAGCAATTACGAGAGCGTATTGTCGCTGCAATTTAAAAATTAATTTCGGCATTTAACGTTTAAATTTTATCAAACCCTAATGAGTCGCTTAAAAACTCATTGGGGTTTGTTACTTTACAGGGCATAGTGCGATGAAAAATCAGGTCTCAATTGGACTGATCAACCCAAAAACACCAACTAACGTAAATGGCGTGATGCGCGCTTGTGGTTGTTATCAAGCATCTCAGGTGTTTTATACCGGTAATCGTTATGATTATGCCAAACGGGCAGAACGTCAGTTTGAAGTTGACACTCAAAATGTTGCGGCTAAGATCCCACTCACTCGCGTTGAAGAATTACTTGAATCTGTGCCTGAACAAGCAAAGATTGTTTGCGTTGATCTTGTTGTTGGCGCCACGCCACTACCTGAGTTCACTCACCCTGAAAATGCCTTTTATATCTTCGGCCCAGAAGATGGCACCATTCCTCAGCAAATAATCGATGCAGCAGACGAAGTGGTTTATGTGCCAACTGTTGGTTGCATGAATCTTGCCGCAAGTGCCAATGTGCTGCTTTATGATCGCTTAGCTAAATCTTCAGTGACCGCTGATGATGAGCTGATTAAACAAAGCCGAGATACTAATAATCGCACAAGAGTAAAGCACTGGCTTAAGTAGTCTTGGGGAAATGTCTTAACCCAAATGAAGGTGTTTATAAGGTTTTCCCGTAAGAAGATACTTAGCTGACATATCAAATAGCATTGGGTTTTATGTGACAGCTATAGTGTTTATTAAAACTAAGAGGGAGTTAGAGGTGGATTTGAACCGACGACCTTCGCCCGGTGTTTATAAGAGCTGAGCCCGACGAGCTACCAAGGTGATTCATCACATAACAGTTAAAGTACGTTTGATATTTAAGCCTGGGATTTTAATTAGAAAATAATAGGTAAATCTAAGAGGGAAAATTGGTTGTGGGAGCCGGATTTGAACCGACGACCTTCGCCCGGTGTTTATAAGAGCTGAGCCCGACGAGCTACCAAGGTGATTCATCACATAACAGCTAAAGTACGTTTGATATTTAAGCCTGGGATTTTTATTTAAAAAATAATAGGTAAATCTAAGAAGGGGAATTGGTTGCGGGAGCCGGATTTGAACCGACGACCTTCGGGTTATGAGCCCGACGAGCTACCAAGCTGCTCCATCCCGCGTCCGAATGCTAAACTGTTTTGATTCTATTTAGAAAGAATTGGTTGCGGGAGCCGGATTTGAACCGACGACCTTCGGGTTATGAGCCCGACGAGCTACCAAGCTGCTCCATCCCGCGTCCGGATGCTAAATTGTTTTAATTCTATTTAGGCAAGAATGCTACGAACATACCAAAAAATTGGTTGCGGGAGCCGGATTTGAACCGACGACCTTCGGGTTATGAGCCCGACGAGCTACCAAGCTGCTCCATCCCGCGTCCGTATTGTTGTCTTCAAAGTTCACACTCTCTAGTCGATATGTGCTGTCCTTCAAAGCGGGGCGAACTATAACGATACCTCAGAACCTTTGCAAGCGATAAATCATAAAAGTGTCACCGTTTGCTGTGAAAATGTACGGTTTTGCGATTATTTATCCAACTTGATTGATTTGTCAGCGAGTTATTGTCGTTTCTGCAAATAGATAGGCTTTTACCCTAATCAAAGCAGATAAGTCATTGGGTATAAGTCGCCTAGCAGGTATAATGTCCGACTGAATTTTGAGAAGGCGATTGATAGATACATGTTTAATTTTTTTGCTGCAGCCCCAAAAGGGTTTGAATACAGTCTGGCTAATGAGCTTAAAGGATTTGGAGCAGAACAAGTCAAGGAGAGTGTGGCAGGGGTGTACTTTTCGGCTCCGCTAGAGCTGGCATACCGCATTACCATGTGGACTCGCCTCGCTAGCCGTATTGTATTGGTTATCTACAAAGGCCCATGTGACTCGCCTGAGCAATTGTATAACGCTGCATATTGTATTGACTGGCCGTCGCACTTCTCTAATCGCAGCACATTTAGTATTGATTTCCACGGCACGGGTGGCTTCATCAATAACACTCAGTTTGGCGCGCTTAAAATTAAAGACGCCATTGTAGACCGTTTCCGTGATGATGGTGAGTCGCGCCCAGATGTGTCGCGAGTCAATCCCGATATTCGTATCGATTCACACTACCGTAATGGCCAAATTACCATTGCTATCAACTTCTCAGGCTCAGCGCTGCACCAACGTGGTTACCGTTCAACTACTGGTGAAGCGCCGCTTAAAGAAAATTTAGCTGCCAACATGCTCGCGCGCTGTGGTTGGCAAAATGAGCCAACTACCTTGTTAGACCCATTTTGTGGTAGTGGTACGGTATTGATTGAAGCGGCACTGATTGCCGCAGATATTGCTCCTGGTTTGCAGCGTCAACGTTTCGGTTTTGAGCACTGGCGCAGCCACAACAAAGCTGTGTGGCAAGAGGTGGTTGAAGAGGCAAAAGCACGCGCATCGTTAGGTAAAACTCGCTGCGAAGTTAAGTTCTACGGCTCAGACATCGACTCTCGCTTAGTTGCGCTGGCTAAACGCAATGCGCAAAATGCAGGTGTGGCCGACCTTATTGAGTTTAATGTTGCGAACGCGCTGAATGTGGCTCCGCCAGCTGCCGAGGGCTTTTTAATCTCTAACCCTCCTTACGGTGAGCGTTTAGGTAATATCTCAGAGCTACTGCAGCTTTACTATCAGCTTGGCGACAAGTTTAAGAAGGAGTTTGGTGGCTGGAAGGTTGCCATGCTTTGTAGCGATATTGAGTTACTTTCTTCGCTAAAGCTAAAAGCTGACAAGCAAATGAAGATGTTTAATGGTGCGTTAGAATGTGCCTTTAACCTTTATACTTTACATGCGAAAAGCACCCGTCGCAGTGCGCCAGAGTTACCCGAAGGTGTCGATGTGGCAGATATCGCCCCAGCATTCGCCAATCGCATTAAAAAGAACATGAAGCAGCTGACTAAGTGGGCTAAGCGCGAGAATATTGATAGCTTCAGAATTTATGACGCCGACCTGCCTGAATACAATGTCGCTATCGATAAGTATGTCGATTATGTCGTGATCCAGGAATATGCTGCGCCGTCATCTATTCCAGAAGCGGTAACAAAGAGGCGTATTAGTGATGTGCTTTTAGCGCTACCACATGCCTTGGGTATTAACCCTGACAATATCACGTTGAAAACCCGTGAGCGCCAAAAGGGTACGAATCAGTATGAAAAGCTAGACTCACAAAAGCTTGAGGTGATCACCCAAGAATACAATGCGCGCTTTAAGCTTAATTTGACCGGTTACCTTGATACAGGTTTGTTCCTCGACCACCGTGTCACCCGTAAATTAGTCGGTGAGAAGTCTCAGGGCAAGCGCGTACTTAACTTGTTCTCGTATACAGGCTCAGCGTCAGTGCATGCAGCGTTGGGCGGCGCATCGTCAATCACTACGGTCGATATGTCTAATACTTACCTGAACTGGGCAAAAGAGAATTTTGCACTCAATGGATTAAACGATCGAAAGTTCCAATTTGTGCAAGCCGATTGCCTGCAATGGATTAAAGATAATGATCACCAAGCGTTTGATTTGATCTTTATCGACCCGCCAACCTTTTCAAACTCTAAACGTATGGAAGACAGTTGGGACGTACAACGTGACCACTTGGCCATGCTGACTGACTTGGTCAAACTGATGGCGCCAAATGGTGAGGTTATTTTCTCTAACAACAAGCGTAAATTTAAGATGGATATTGATGGCTTGAATGCCATTGGTATTGACGTAAAGAACATCGATAGTCAGTGTTTGCCGCAAGACTTTAAGCGTAACCCACAGATCCATAATGTGTGGCGTTTGACTCACGCAAAGTAGTTTGAATAGAAGTAGCTTGAACAGAAATAACTTAAACACTAGTGGCTAGCCGCTTGAGCAAGATAGTCAACGCGCTAGCCTAGAAAACACAACGCAAAATAATAACAAGACAAGGTCAATGAATAACAACAGGTTTCGCCTTTATCACACCGATGGCTGCCACTTGTGCGAGCTTGCTCAAGCACTTATAGAGCAAGCACTACTTGAAGGTGCACAGGTTTCGTATCAGCTTATTGATATTTGTGACCAGCAAACTTTAGCCGATAAATATGGCACAAGTATCCCAGTATTTAGTGATGGCCAACGCGATCTAAATTGGCCTTTTGACCTTGAGCAGTTACAACAATTTATAGGGAGCTCAGTTTGAGTCTAGTTCGAATTAATAATGGCTCGCTGGCCTATGGTTATACTCCACTGCTGCAAAATGCCGATTTCACCATTGAAGAGGGTGAGCGAGTCTGTATTGTCGGCCGTAACGGAGCGGGTAAATCTAGTTTAATGAAAGTGCTTGCCGGTGACATTAAGCTTGATGATGGCGAGTTCAATATTGCTAACGACATTGCAGTTAGTCGTTTGCAGCAAGACCCACCTAAAGCCGAGCAAGGCACTGTGTATTCGTTTATTGCAGGTGGCTTGCAAGAAATCGGCGAGATGCTTGAGCGTTATCACGAGTTATCTGTTGCTGTGGCGGATGCTGCGCCTGAGCAGATGGATAAAATGCTTAAGCAAATGCAGCAGCTGCAAGAAACTCTTGATCACAACAATGGTTGGCAGCTTGATACCCGCATTAATCAAAACAGTAAACGTTTAGGCCTCGACCCAGACAAATCTTTGTCAGAACTCTCTGGCGGTTGGCAACGCAAGGTCGCACTTGCTCGCGCTTTGGTGAGCGAGCCTGATTTGTTATTGCTCGATGAGCCAACTAACCACTTAGATATCGACACCATTGAATGGCTAGAGCAGTTTTTACTGAGCTACAAAGGTGCGATTGTGTTTGTTAGCCATGACCGCGGTTTTATTCAACGCATGGCAACGCGCATCGTTGATTTAGATCGCGGCGTGGTGACCTCTTGGCCCGGCAGCTACAAAGCTTATCTTGAAGGTAAAGCTGAGTGGCTGCGAGTCGAGGCTGAGCAAAATGCCCATTTTGATAAAAAGTTGGCTGAAGAAGAAGCTTGGATCCGTCAAGGCATTAAAGCTCGCCGCACCCGTAATGAGGGCGGGTAAGGGCACTTAAGGCATTAAGGGTTGAGCGTAAAGCTCGTCTTGAGCGTCAAGGTAACGCAAAAATGTCTGTGGGCGATACTGAGCGTTCAGGTAAGTTAGTGTTTGATGTGAAAGATATTAACTACTCAATTCCTGAAAAATCTTTGGTAAAAAACTTTACGACTTCTGTTATGCGCGGCGACCGCATTGCACTGATTGGTCCTAACGGTTGTGGTAAGTCAACGCTAATCAAACTCTTGATTGAGCAGCTTGAGCCTCAGTCAGGTGAAATTAAAGTCGGTACCAAGCTTGAAGTTGCTTATTTTGATCAGTATCGTGAAGCCCTTGACCCAGAAAAGACGGTCGAAGAGAACGTTGGTGAAGGCAAGAGTACGGTTACTGTAAACGGTCAAGACCGTCATATTTTAGGTTACTTGCAGGACTTTTTATTCTCGCCGATGCGAGCCAGAACGCCGGTAAAAGCCTTGTCTGGTGGAGAGAAAAACCGCCTGCTATTAGCGCGCTTATTATTGCGCCCGGCAAACTTAATTATTCTCGATGAGCCAACCAACGATCTCGATATTGAAACACTTGAGCTGCTGGAGTCGCTATTAACTGAGTACCAAGGTACTTTGCTGATTGTGAGCCATGACCGTGAGTTTATTGATAACACGGTCACAAGTAGCTGGTGGTTTGCAGGTAATGGTCACTGGAGCGAATTTGTTGGTGGCTATCAGGACGCGGTTTCTCAAGGAGCAAAATTCTATTCTGAGGAACCTGAAGCTGATCCTGTTGTCGAAAAGCCAGAGGCAGTTAAGCCCAAGGTAGCAAAGCAAGCTGAAAAGACTGTTAAAAAACTCTCTTACAAATTGCAGCGTGAGTTAGAAGCGCTACCTGCAAAGATGGAACAGCTCGAGCAAGAACTCGAGTTAATGCAACAAGCCGTTAGCAGTGCTGATTTTTATAACCAAGATCAACAAGCAGTAAATGACACTTTGACGTCACTTGCTAATAAAGAACAAGAATTAGAGACCTGTTTTGAGCGCTGGGAAGAACTCGAGTCGCTTAAGCAGTAAATAACAATAACAGGAATTAACTAAATGAAGTTAAAGTTGGACAAAGCCTTATCGTTAGTGGCTGCGGGTGTGTTGGCCTCGCTTAGCTCTGCTCACGCGGCTCCAGTGTACGAAATCCAAAATATCACTGAAGTACTTAACGACGAGACAGGCCTAGTTGAAGTCGACTTGAATGGTACGCTTGAAAATACCCGTAACGGTTATGGTATGGGGCTGAATGCTGATAATGAGCTTATTGGTATTTCTAAGGGTAAAAAGCTGTTGACCGATGATGATATTAACAGCGGTATCATTAACCCTGAAGATGGTTTACAGCCTGAAGAAACGCTTACCTATTCTGTGTTAAGCCCTATACAAGCTAATAACTTTACTTTTACTGCTCAAGAAAACGATCCTGTCGACGCTTGGACGCCTACATTTTTTAGTATTGCAGGTACAACACCGCCATCTGAGCGTGATGATGAAGGTGAATTGGTCGTTAATTCGATTGATACCTATTTGTATGGCTTAAATAACAATGATACCAAAGTTGGTTCTCGCTCTGGTGTAGAAAAAACTTTGCCATATGAAGGGACTGATGAAGAGCAAGAGTTTTGGTACTACCGCGATTTTGAGCAACGTGGTGTAGCTGTAGTTGCCGGTACTGAGCATGATCTCATTCCGCCTTATACGACTTATACGTTTGAAGCGACGGACGAATTGCCAGAGCAAGATGTTGAGCTAGGTGGTTACTCACTACTTGCCGCTGTGAGTAATAACAATTTAGCTGCAGGTTATGTATCTACTGATATTGCAGAGACCAGTAAGTCGACCATTAATAACTGTGTTACGCAAGCGGCAAGCTCTGCAGAAACTGATTCACCTGTACCAGTTGAAGCTTGTATTCAAAATAACCAATATCCTAACTCGAATAGCATTATCTATATTCAATACCAGATTCGAGCTGGTGTATGGGACTTAGCGACACTTGACGCCAACGGCTCGCCTACCTTTACCGAGCTTCCGTTAGGCTTGGAGCCTGAAGAAAACTCGACCGCAACGTACGTGGCACAAGGGCTAGGTGTTAACAATAACGGTGTTGTTGTTGGTCGCTCCCACACCTACCGCACCGGCAGCGATACCTTGTATCAAGATCCTGCTTATTGGGTGAAAAATGATGAGGGTGTGTATGAGCATCATCGTGCACCTTTAAACAATGATCAGTATTTCGGCCTTGCTTACGATATTAATGACGATGGTTTGATGGTGGGTTACTACCAGCGTTATATACAAGGGTATCAGCGTAATAAGTTCTTTATTTACGACATTAACTCTGGTGATACAGAGGTGACGACACCAAACGACTTTGCTAATGGCCTATCTGAGCTCAGTTCGTATCCAAAAGACATTAACAATGCCGGTATGGTCGTTGGTAACATTGAAGTGACTTACGAGAAAGATAAGCCACGTGCTAAGGCTGCTTTCTTGTATAACCACAACGATGGTGACTTTGTTAACTTAAATAACCAGCTTACCTGTGAGTCAAAAGGCTATAAGCGTAACGATGACAATAACTGGGAACGTCATAAGGTTACGATTACCGATGGTGATGGTAAACAATTAACTTATGAATCTAGCTTTTACCTTGTTGAAGCTAACAGTGTCGCTGAAGATGGCACCATTGTTGGTACCGCGTTTGTTCGTAAGCCTGAGTATCAATATGATGATGAAGGTAATCTAATTATTGGTGAGAACAACCGCCCATACTTCGCGCTAGATGGTAACGGTAACCCGTTAACGACTAACATTCCACGTATGGTTGTGTTAAAGCCTGCAAGTGGCGCTGAAGCTTGTACAGTGGTAGATGATAACGAAGACAAGCCATATGAGCGAAAAGGTGCTGCTAGCTTAGTATGGCTGTTAGCATTACCTTTAGTGTTACTGAGAAGACGTTTCTTCAAGTAACATTTCAAGCATAAATAGATTAAAGCGCCGTGGTAAATACTACGGCGCTTTTGTTTGTGGCGTGTGAAATATGATGTGAGAAAGACCATTAAAAGTATGTAAGTTGTGGATGAGTATAAAATTGAGTGGTGACTTAAAGCTCAGACGATCATCGGCATACTATCGTTACCTTTATTAGATTTTTGGTAACAGTCTTCTTGGTCAGCATATGACGGTTATTCAGGAGGGTGCCTTGCCTCGATGGCTGTCTTGGCCGGAAAAGAATACGACTTAATGAAAACCTAGCTCGATTAACCTAGATATACCTCGATTGAGTTTGATTAGATTTGGTTAGGTTTGATTGAGTTTGATTAAGTTTGATTAAGTTTGATTAAGTTTGATTAAGTTTGATTAAGTTTGATTAAGTTTGATTAAGTTTGATTAAATTTGAATGTGTATTTACCAAGTTGTTCAGGCTGCCTAGCTCAATCCCACGAAAAATCCAGTGAAAATAGTAAAAATATTTTTTGAAAGGCTTCTCAATAGTTTAATAAATGATCGTTAAACTGATCGTTTTTTTCGATTGATCTTGGCGAAAAAACGATCTATTCATAGTGTCGAAATACAGTAAATGAGCAGCGAAAAAAGCGATTAGTGCAATGCTAGCGTTAACGTCGATATTAGTGGGTCACCCTTGTTTATATCGAGTCCTGATGTTGCTTGAGAGACTGATATTTCATGGACAACTTTAAGAGGACGTTTTGCATGAAAAGACAAAAAAGAGATCGTTTAGATAGAGCTTTTTCAAAAGGATTTCAAGCAGGGATTGGAGGGCGCTCTAAAGAGAATTGTCCTTATGCCAACTTAGATTCACGGTCACAATGGCTTGGTGGTTGGCGAGAGGGCGTAGACGGTCGCTTATCGGGTTTATTTAACAAATAGTTTTGATTTAACTTATAACAAAATGCCCTCTCACTTGCAAAGGGGAGGGCATTGAAAAGAAAACGTCTAGAAAAGCACGATAATTAACACGGCAAACTTACCGCCTAGAACTGCATATAAAACACTTTGGTTTAGAACGTTGAAGTATCTGTAAAAATACCAACTTTTAGATCTGTCGCACTGTAAATTTCACGGCCATCCACTTCCATTACAGCATCGGCAATACCCATAACCAGCTTACGGTGAATTTTACGTTTCAATGTAAGCTTGTAGGTCACCTTTTTTGCCTCGGGTAACACTTGTCCGGTGAACTTCACTTCACCAACCCCTAATGCACGACCTTTACCTTCAGCGCCTTCCCAGCCTAGGTAAAAGCCAACAAGTTGCCACATCGCATCGAGACCTAAACAGCCAGGCATTACTGGGTCGCCCGCAAAGTGGCATTGGAAGAACCAAAGATCCGGGTTGATATCAAGCTCAGCTACAATCTCGCCTTTACCAAATTCACCACCATCAGCATTGATAGTCGTAATACGGTCGATCATTAGCATGTTATCAATTGGCAGGCGAGGGCTGTTTGGGCCAAATAAGTCGCCATGACCACAGGCTATTAGTTCTTCTTTTGTAAAGCTGTTTGCTCGTTCCATTTAACTTGATACCACTCTAGTGTGAATTTTGATGGCAACAAGATAGCGAACACGTGTAAGCTAAACAACTCCGATCACTATATTCTCATGCCGATTATCGATTAAATTTTTGTAATATGCGCCCTAAAAGCGACAACTCTTCAACTTCTTCGTGTCCTGCGAGGCGGTCAAGGCGCTGCTGAACTAAACCGTAGAGTGAGTCTGGTGCAAACGTATTGTTGTCATCTGGCTCGCCAGCTGGTATTTGCATCAATAGCTCTATTGCGTCGTCCATATGGTCGATGGCATAGATTGCAAATAGACCATCGTTGACTGCTTTTATCACCTCTGGATTAAGGTTTAATTGCAGTACGTTTGCAGAAGGCATAATGACGCCTTGAGTACCCGTTAGCCCTCGTCTGCGACAAATGTTGAAAAAGCCTTCAATTTTCTCGTTAATGCCACCAATAGCCTGAACATTGCCAAATTGATCTAATGCACCTGTGACGCCAATGGACTGCTTAATGGGCTTTTCGGCAATGGCAGACATTAGGCAGCAATATTCAGCTAGTGAAGCACTGTCACCATCAATCTCCTGATAAGACTGTTCAAAAACAATGTTGGCGTTAAGGTGCAAAGGCGCGTCTCGCCCAAAGATACGATATAAGCATGCAGAAAGGATCATCATGCCTTTGGCGTGAATGTTACCGCCAAGCTCAGACTTTCGCTCAATATCAGCCACTTCACCGTCGCCGTAGTGCACACTAGTGGTAATGCGCGCAGGCTCGCCATAGCTATAGTCTCCAGTATCGATAACGGTTAAACCATTAACCTGACCTATGAGTTCACCGTCGGTGGCGAGATTTATGAACTTGTCGTCAAAGCTTTGAGCGGAAAACTCTTCAGAAGTGTTGTGGCGGGCAATTTGTTTGTTAATCGCGGTTGCAATCGCGGTTGCACCAACTTTAGTGGGCATCGAGCTGTTATTACTGGTCGCGAAATATTGCGCCTGAGCCATAAGGTGTGACATGGCCAACATGTTTAGGCTGAGTCGCTGTTGATGTTCGACTAACTTAGCGCTGTACCAAAACAGCGGTAAAATAGCTGATTGATCTAGCTCAACGTGGTGTTTTTTAGCGAGTTGTTGTAGCCATTGTATATATTGAGATTCTTTATATTTGGTCAGATCCAGCTCATGACTCATTTCCGCTAAAATTGGAAAATGCTCGGCAAATACGCTGTCTTCTTGGCGCATATGGCTGAACAACAAACCTGAGCCAACCAGAACAATTTTGCTATTAAGTGGGATCTCTGCAAGTTCTCTGTTGACTCGATACTTGCGGTTATCAAGAATTTGCATCACGAGCTCCCACATACCTTCTCGTTTATACAAAGACTCTGCGCAGATATAGACATAGTGATGCTGTGCTAGCGCTCCAGGCAAGTATTGACTGCCACTACCTTTATTAACCACCTTACCCAGTAGTTGTTGGCGCGTGATGCGGCCATTGAGGTAGATATGACTTTTAGTTTGTGACGCTATAGTGCCGACTTTATCGTTAGGCAATTGCTGCTGCCACTCAAATGCAACGGTGTTATCAGTGCGTTTAACTGCAACTAAATATGTGTCGCTAGGTGTGTTTGCTTGCAGGGTTAAGGCATCAAACAAGGCGATGCGGTCAATCCCTGTGTAGTCTGCAATATATAGTTGCTGCGCTTCGATGCCACTAGCTAGGTTGAAACTGTCGACTAATTTCTCTTGTCCGACAAGCAAATGGCTTGGGTAGCTTATTGCGGGTAACTGGCTTGGAATATGGTATTGCGGGGCAAGCGTTGCACTAGCTAACTTAGTCTGTGTCATATATTTCGGTCTAATTGAATGCTATGTATTCGATATTGCAGTGGATTTTAGCATAAACAGCTAGGGCCTGTTGATCTTTGCTGATTAGAGTTTGTTCGAATTAAAAGCACTTTAATCAAGATGCGAGCTATGCCGTTTAGCCGACTAAACAAGTGGCTCGCAACGCAGAGAAAAGTGCTTTTAAACGAACCTTTCAGGCAGCGCTTGTTGTCATTTCTACTGTGTTAACGACTTATCATGTGGAACAACCACACATCAAAGTCGTTGCCTTGTATAAATTTCCAACAAGCCGCTGCAAAAATAATCTTGAAAGATGAACAGGCCCTTGTCTAATTACTGCAAGCTTGGTTTGTTTAGCTTTAGTTTCACTCGTTGTTACCAAAGTATCACTAATGAGCTTAGAGAAACGAGCAAGGCACAACGAGTAATGTAAGACGATAGTGCAGCGTGTAATGTTAATTTTGGTTGTAAAATACACAGTTGAACAGTTTTTTTTAATTAGCCCTTTACACGCCCGTTAGCTTGTCATATTATTCGCGGCGTTCGGAGAGATGGCAGAGTGGTCGAATGCACCGGTCTTGAAAACCGGCAGGGGTTTGTAGCCCCTCTAGGGTTCAAATCCCTATCTCTCCGCCATATTTAGAGAATCCCGCTTAACGAAAGTTAAGCGGGATTTTTGCTTTATGGGTCAATCTATTCCAATTTACTCGAATCTGTGAGTCTAGCCCATTCGTTAATCACAACTTTGTTTACTACGTTTTCATTTTCTCATTTTTATATTGCGTGTTGTGTAAACGGCTAGGGCTTTGTTGCAGATACCAACACTCATTTTTGTACGGTTAATCGCTAAAGCTCAGTTTTGGTTTAGGTTTATCGACAAGTAGACTTATTTGTTAATGTTAGTAGAATGTTAAGTTTGAGGTTTTGATGGTGGTGAATATGTGTACATCGCCTTTTCAAATTGAAGTTATATGTGGACACATTTTACTGAAACTGACTCTAAGGAATGAGTAGTCAATGAATAATGACAATAATAAAGCAGCTGACCCTAAAGTGACTAACCCCGATACCAATAGCCCTGATATTAAAAGCAGTGATACGGCAGATCTCAAAGAGTCTAAAAAAGATAACGCTAAAGTGGCTGATATTCATCTTCATGCGGTGGATACGTCAACAAATTTAAGCTCAGATGGCACCAATCCTAACGAGTCGACACTCAATCAAGCTAGTACTTCGAGTAACCAAGGTGGTAGCGAAACCCGTTCTTCTTTAAATTATAAACGCTGGGCTACAAGTGCTGCGATAGTTGCCCTTGGCGCCGTTTGCCTAAATGTTGTTGGTCAACGTACAGTGCCCATCTCTGAGTTGGGCCAAGTTAAAGGTGAAGTTGTCGCTATCTCGCCGCAAGTCGCAGGTGAGGTTACTGAAGTTTTAGTTAGCCCAAATCAGAAGGTGAGCCAGGGTGATGTACTAGCAAGGTTAAACTCAACTGATTTCGAGCTGGCATTGCGCCAGGCTGAGGAACAAGTAACTGTTGCTGGTAAAAACATTGGCGAGCTTTCAAAGGCGTTACGTGTTGCTCAAAACGATGTTAAGCAAGCGCAAGTTGTATTCGAGCAAGCCAGAGCAGAGCTAAATACTACCTTGGATAAAGTGGCAAATGGTGAGATTCCAGAGGCACAAAGTGCTGATATCAAGCAAGAGTTCAGTGTGGCTGAGTCAAACCTTGCTGCTGCAACCGAGCGATTTTTGGCCGCCAAGCAAAAATTTACTGACGAAGGTGGCAGCAACAATAATGTTAAGTCTGCGATGATAAACCTTGAGCAAGCTCAGTTGAATCTTGAGCGTACGCAGATCACCGCACCAGCAGATGGCTATGTTACTCAGCTAAATATTCAAAACGGCGCTTACGTTGCTACTGGCGACAAAATCAGTCATTTTCTGGCATCAGATGCTGTATGGGTGGAAGTAAGCTTTAAAGAGAATCATCTAGGCAATATCAATAGTGGTGACAAAGTACAGTTTGCGCTCGATTTTGCACCTGGTGAAGTCTTTGATGGTGAAGTCGCTTATGTCGATTATGGCGTTCATGTAGGTGTAGAAGCACCCAACAACACCAAGCTCGAATCAAGCTGGTTGGCTGAGCCTCAGTATTTCCCGGTTATGGTTAAGGTTGCACCGAATGTCGCTGAAGATGTGCTTAAAGTTGGCGGGCAGGTCGATGTCATTGTATATACCCAGAGCCAGGGATCATGAACACCCTTGGTGAGCTGTGGTTTAAGCTTCGCAGTTTAGCCTCGTATATTCGTTAGCTTTACATATCACAGTTTATTCATCACAGATGTGAGTCTAACTAAACCGAGTGCAGCGGCGCTCGGTTTTTTGTGTTTCAAAGCCATACGTATTTAAGCCCATAGCACTTATGCTATGGTGCAAATTAGTGATGAGATACGCCTTACGTTGTCATCTGTAGAAAGGAAAGGATATGTGGTTACAAAAGACAATTAGTTTGAAGCCGAGAAAAAGGGGATTTCATTTAATTGATGATGAAATATTAAGTGCAATCCCTGAGCTTGCGAATGTGAAAATGGGTTTATTGCATTTACTGCTCAAACATACATCGGCATCATTGACGCTAAATGAGAACGCTGATCCTACAGTGCGTCAGGATTTCGAAAGCCACTTTAATCACTTTGTACCAGAAGATGCACCTTACTATCGCCACACCTATGAAGGTAGTGACGATATGCCCGCGCATATTAAATCCACTATTATCGGCGTGAGTCATAGTATTCCTATCACCCAAGGACAGTTAAACCTAGGTACTTGGCAAGGCATTTATTTATGTGAGCATCGTAATCATGGTGGCTCACGGCAGTTAGTGATTACACTGAATGGCGAAGTTTAGCGATTAACGGCAATTGATGATTCAGGGTTGTTATTAAGCATAATTGTTTGATTATGCAGCAATTAGAGATAATGATGTTGAGAATTGTTGCAGTCGGTTATTGTAGCGTTCTTCTGATTAATGTTAGATTCAGTTAGCTAGTTAATGGTTAATTCCCACAATAGCTAGTGTGATAAGCCTCGGTAGAAGGCATTTACCGCATATTACATAGGTGGATGAAGTTGATTTCTGTATATTTGGTTGATGATCACGAACTGGTTAGAACCGGTATTAAGCGCATTCTTGAAGATGAACGCGGCATAAAAGTGGTAGGTGAGGCGCCTGATGGCGAAACCGCCGTGCAGTGGTCGCGCCAGAATGAGGCTGACGTGATTTTAATGGATATGAATATGCCGGGAATGGGCGGCCTTGAAGCTACCCGTAAAATCTTGCGTTATCAGCCAGAAGCAAAAATCATCGTACTCACAGTACAAACAGAAGACCCATTTCCAACTAAGGTGATGCAAGCAGGAGCTTCAGGTTACCTTACGAAGGGCTCAACCTCTCCTGAAGTGTTACGTGCGATTACTCAGGTATCTCGTGGTCAGCGTTACCTTTCACCAGAAATTGCCCAGCAAATGGCACTGAGCCAGTTTAGTCATACTGATGAAAACCCATTTACCAGTTTGTCGGAGCGTGAACTGCAGATTATGTTGATGATCACCAGCGGCGAAAAAGTCAATGATATTTCTGAGAAGCTCAATCTAAGCCCGAAGACAGTAAACAGTTACCGCTATCGCTTGTTTGCCAAGCTTGATATCAGTGGCGACGTCGAGTTAACTCGTTTAGCAATTCGTTATAAAATGCTCGACACCAGCTCATTCTAAGTTTCGTTTTAGGCTGCAGCGCCTAACTTGCTGCGGCCAAACGGTGTCACCATGCCTAATAGTTTTAGCCCTAAAGCCTTCTTAAAAACTGTCACTTCCGCCCCTGGCGTTTATCGTATGTATGATAACGCGCAGCAGGTGATCTATGTTGGTAAAGCGAAAGATCTTAAAAAGCGTTTAAGCTCCTATTTCCGCGCTAATCTGCCTAATGTTAAAACGCAGGCGCTAGTATCAAACATTGCCAATATCGATGTCACAGTCACTCACAGTGAAACTGACGCTCTGCTGTTAGAGAACGACTACATCAAGCAATACATGCCTAAATACAATGTATTGCTGCGTGATGATAAATCCTATCCTTACATCTTGCTAAGCGGTCACAAACACCCTCGGCTAGCCTATCACCGTGGCGCACGTCGCGAAAAAGGCCAGTATTTTGGACCTTACCCTAATGGTGGCGCGGTGCGTGAAAGTTTGCACCTGATGCAAAAGCTGTTTCCCATCCGCCAATGTCAGGACGTGTATTATAAATCTCGCTCGCGTCCATGTTTGCAGTATCAGTTAGATAGATGCAGTGCGCCTTGTGTTGGCATTGTGTCTGATGAGGAATATCAAGCGCAGGTTAAGCTTGCCACCTTGTTTTTAAAAGGTAAGGACAAACAAGTCATCAGTACTTTGGTTGCTAAAATGGAGCAGGCGGCCATTGATATGCAATATGAAGCTGCAGCTCGTTATCGAGACCAAATTGCCGCGTTAAGAAGGGTTGCTGAGCAGCAAGAAGTGTCAAACCAAAGCGGTAATATGGATGTGATTGGCGTGCATTATGCGTCGGGTATTGCATGTTTTCATTTAATGTTTGTGCGTGAAGGCAAAATCTTTGGTTCACGCAGTTACTATCCGAGCGTACCAGCAGAGACTGAGCTTGATGAAGTATTAAGTGCGTTTATCAGTCAGTTTTATTTAAACGCTGATATTCAGCGCACAGTGCCTAAAGAAGTGATCATTAATCATCAATTTGCTGAACTTAAGTCACTGCAAGAATCTATTGAGGCCGCACTAGAGAAAAAGTTTGCCATTAAAACTCAAGTAAGAGGCGATAGAGCTAAGTTTTTAGCGCTTGCTGAAACTAACGCGCACAACGCGGTTGTGACTCGACTGTCACATAAAAATACGGTCGAGCAGCGCTTTGCTCTGCTGGAAGAAGCGTTGGAGTTGTCAACGCCCATTGGTCGTATGGAGTGTTTCGATATTTCTCATACCATGGGTGAAAGCACGGTTGCTTCATGTGTGGTATTTAATCGTGAAGGGCCGCATAAAGCAGATTATCGTCGCTATAACATTAGTGGTATCACAGCAGGTGATGACTACGCCGCTATGCAGCAAGCCATATCTAGGCGCTTCGATAAAATCGATAACTCTGGCAAGGTACCTGATATCTTGTTTATTGATGGTGGTATTGGCCAACTCAGAATTGCCCAAAAAGTGGTTGACGATAAATGTCAAAATTTGGATAAGCCGCCATTACTCATTGGTGTAACCAAAGGTGAGGGACGCAAGATGGGGCTAGAAACCTTTTTAATTGGTGGCACGGAACAATCGTTTGAGCTGCCAAATGACTCGCCAGCATTTCATTTGATGGTGCATATTCGGGATGAGTCTCACCGGTTTGCGATTACCGGCCATCGAAATAAACGTCAAAAGACACGTAACACCTCAACCTTAGAATCCATTGCCGGAGTTGGACCAAAACGTCGTAAAGCATTGCTGCAACATTTAGGTGGTTTACAAGAGGTTAAAGGCGCCAGTGTGGCTGAATTGGCAAAAGTGCCAGGTATTAGCCTAGAAATGGCACAAACAATCCATGACGCATTGCGGGCAGGGTAAAATTAAGGCAAGATGGCGCAGCTTATATACAATTGGTTTTACTAATGCCGTTCAATATCCCCATTGCTCTAACTTTCTTTCGACTGCTGCTGTTGCCAGTATTCGTGGTTCTTTTCTATATGCCGCATAGTTGGTCGGCATTTGCTGCTGCATTTGTATTTTGGTTGGCTGCGGTAACCGATGCGCTTGATGGTTACGCAGCGAGAAAGCTGAATCAATCAACTCGATTTGGTGCATTTCTCGATCCCGTTGCGGATAAAGTTATGGTGTCAACGGCGTTGGTGTTGCTAGTGCAGCAATACGATAACTTGTTTATTACCATTGCGGCATTATTTATGATTGGTCGCGAGATTGTGATTTCTGCATTACGCGAGTGGATGGCTGAGATTGGCAAGCGTGGTGTAGTCGCTGTGTCATGGATTGGTAAGTATAAAACCGCTGCGCAAATGGTGGCGATTATTGGCTTAATTTGGAAACCAAATGAGCTGTTAACTAATGTCGCCTTTGGTCTATTTTATTTTGCCGCAATCTTAACTTGTTGGTCTATGTTTGCTTACATTGCCGCAGCTTGGAAAGATTTAACCAGAGAATAGCGCGCAAAAACGCCAATAAGTTTAATAACTGTGCAAACAGTTAAATAACACCAAATCAGCATTTGACAGCAAAGGTTAAATCGGTAGAATGCTCCCTCGTAGACAACGGACTAGCCGATAACTGATTAGGTTGCTGCTTTAACCAAGTTTACAATATGCGACATTAGCTCAGTTGGTAGAGCGAAACCTTGCCAAGGTTTAGGTCATCGGTTCGAACCCGATATGTCGCTCCAAAGGCGCGATGGCAGAATGGCTATGCTGCGGATTGCAAATCCGTCGATCTCGGTTCGACTCCGGGTCGCGCCTCCACAATATTGTGTTTAATGGATGTATTTACATCGGTTAAAACAACACTTTGCCCGAGTGGTGGAATCGGTAGACACAAGGGATTTAAAATCCCTCGCTGAATAAGCGTGCCAGTTCAAGTCTGGCCTCGGGTACCATTATTATGGTGTAAAAAAGCCTCAACGAAAGTTGAGGCTTTTTTGCGTCTAGACCGGTAGTAAAGCTCTGAGATTTAAAACCCCTCGCGCTCTTGTTGAAAAGATGAAAAAGAAGTCGTACTACTTTGGTTTATAAAGAGTAGTCTGGCCTCGGGTACCTTGATTAACTCTGTTAAGAGTGGTGTAACAAAGCCTCAACGAAAGTTGGGGCTTTTTTGGGATTTAGCCTGATTGCTCTGAGATCAACAAGCCCTCACATGTTTTCAAAATAGTACGTGCAGTGACTAACCATTATCGCTATCAATCAATTCGATTAATAGTTGTCCCAGTGTCTCTATGCCTTGTTGCATTTGCTCATCCCAAGGCAGGGCAAAGGTAATTCTGAAATAATTGTCATAGCGTTCATCAAATGAAAACATTGCTCCGGGGGCTATGGATATGCCGTTTGCTATGGCTCTGTCCCATAAAGTCTTACTTGAGATATGCTCGGGTAATTTAAACCATAGGCATGGCCCACCAGTTATTTCGCTGCACTGCAGACCATTTGGTGCGAGGCGGTTGAGGGTTGGGGATAAGATGTCGAGGCTGCGGTTAAGGTTGACCTGCATTTGCGCGCGTAGCCTATCGCAATGTTTATGGTACAGCTTGTTGTCAAACAAAGTATTGAGCATCTGCTGCAAAGCGATACTTGGCTCTTCACAGATGGTTTGTTTGGTTAACTGGCATTCCTGAAAAACGTTGATGGCGACGAGGTAACCTAGGCTGAAACTTGGGCTTAAGGTGTCATAAAAATCCCCTATGCTTATCACCTTGTAGCTTGGGTAAGATTTCGCTAGTAATGCCAATGATATCGGTCTCTGGCTACCAAAATATAACTCACCTCTGTCGTACTCTATTAAAGTCACCTGTCGCGCTTTTGCCCAAGCTAGTAGCGCTAGCTTATCCTGTGTGCTAAGCACACGGCCATTGGGGTCGGCAAAGTTAGGATTTACCAGATAAACGTTAAAAGCCTGCTTGTCGTGCACAGCACTTAGCAGGGCAATTTCATCTTGATATTTGGCTTGCATTGGCACTTCTATTACTTCTGCATTGACTGCTTTGAGTGTCGCTTGCAAATAGTATGAAATGGGCGATTCTACTGCTATTGGCTGGCTAAGTGCATTTGTCGACATTAAGGCAACCAGTAAACTATCTTTTCTGCCATGGGTGATCAAAATATCGTTACTGGATAGTCCACTTTGCTTATGCCTTGGTAGTGTTTGATTAGATAGCATTTGGCTTGGCTGTAAATGGTGCGATGCAAACGACAAGTGTTTCGCTAGGTTTGCTCTAAGGGCTGGTAAGCCCTCTACTGGATCATCCATCAGCATTTTATAGGGGCGCGTTGCTAGCGCTTTGCGGTGCAATTTATTTAAAAGTAATTCGTTGTCCAGTACCGAGCTGGGCGCAGTGCACGAAAGTGGTAGTAGATTAGGGTCATTGAGTGAGTATTGTACCGCCATATCAAGTGCCTGGCCTGCCTTTACTCGGTTAATCGACTGACCATGGTCGATAAGCGGCTTTGACGCCACTTTAGCGACAAAATACCCTTGCTTGGGCTTGGCGATGACATTGCCTAAGCGCTCTAATTCTTGATACGCCTGAACCACGGTTGAAACTCCTAGCTGGTATTGCTTTGCTGCTTGTCTTACTGAGGGGAGTTTGTCGTGCAGCGCTCCTGAATCGATCTGCTCGCAAATAGTTTGAACTAGTTTGCGGTACTTAAAACTTGTCATGGCATTAATCTGTATTGGTTTATTTTTGTTGAAACTGTATCTGTTTTGTTTTTAAGCTGTCAATTATGCTGAGTTGTAGATGAATGCTGGCCGGTGACATCAATAAACAAAAAAGTTAATAACAGGAAAAGATGAGGTAGCACGTGATTTAGCTCAAGAACTAGCTCAAGAACTTGCTAGATGCAGATAGTAACTGCTTACTTTTAGCTTACAAGCTGGTGGAGTTAAGTTGTATATAGTTGCTGAGCGTGGTCGAGAGTAGCTAACTAATGCCTAGGGCCTGTTGATCTTTGCTGATTAGAATTTGTTCGAATTAAAAGCACTTTAATCGCGACGCGAGCGATGACGTCTAGTCATCTAAACAAATTCGCTCGAAACAAAGAGTAAAGTGCTTTTAAACGAACCTTTCAGGCAGCGCTTGTTGTCATTTCTACTGCGTAACGACTTATCATGTGGAACAACCACACATCAAAGTCGTTGCCTTGTATAAATTTTCAACAAGCAGCTGCAAAAATAATCTTGAAAGATCAACAGGCCCTAGTAACAGCCTCATTAAATCCTTGTTGAATCTTCACACATGGAGCAAGCAATGAAAATAATTACTGAAACTCCAAGGTTGATAATTAGGGAATTTAACCTTGATGATGCCCAAGCAGTATATGACTTTAATGAGCCAGTTGAGGTAAACCGATATACGGGCGATGCCGGCATGTGTACCAGTCTCGCGGATGCGAGAAATATCATTACTGATATTTGGCTTAAAGAGTATGCAGAGCATGGCTTTGCCCGCTGGGCGGTGGTGTACAAAGAGACCAATCAAGTCATTGGCTTTTGTGGCTTCAAGCAAGAGACGCGCTTTGACGGTGTTGATATTGGCTATCGGCTTCACCCAGATTATTGGGGCAAAGGCATTGCCACTGAGGCGAATCAGGCTTGTATTGATTATGCCAAAGCGCATATGCCGCTTGATGAAGTCTTTGGCGATGTGATACCTGAAAACCTAGGTTCGGTTAATGTGCTAAAGAAGTTAGGGCTTACTTACCTTACCAATTACTATGAAGATGGACTCAAGGTCGATAGATATCGTATTTCACTGAACGATATTTAATAGATTATCGCCGCGGTAAATTATAAATTGACTGCCACAGGTAGCTATTTTTAAGCATGTAAAAAGGCTACCTAGGTAGCCTTTTTTGTTTATTTAACCTTAATTATTGATACTCGCCTATGAGCTTCAAGAGCGCTGGAAGGTGTTGTTTATCCAGCTTGGCAATTTCAGCTTGCTCAGCCAGAACTTGATGCAAAATCTCCTGACTCGTTAAGGGATTTGCTAACACAACCCTAAATACCGTAGTGACTTGCCTATGATACTTAGCGGGCTTAATGCGAGTACGCGATACAAACGATTTACCTTGTTCGCGCTGGTGCTTTTGAATAAAGCGAGTGAGTAGGTCAAGCTTATGATTAATTTGCTCAACCATTTGTGTATCACCGCGCTCGATAGCGAGTGCCAATTTTGGTTGGATGCTAGCTGGCACGTAACGATAAGTGAGCAAGCATAGCTCTGGTTTAGTTACTAATTCAAAATCAGGATTAGTCTCAATAAGCTCGGCAAAATAACGCGCTTTCTCGAGACTGTTATCGATTAAAATCTCGTAACCGTCACGACCAATAATTTGCAGGCAAGCGTGTACTAGCATCGCCATGCCTGGGCGTGAGCCTTCAAGTGTTTGGCTACCAAGATCTTTAGAGCCAACACGAAGAATATACTCGGCATGATGCACAATAGATTGCGCTAGTTCTGGGTCTTTAAATAGCACCATACCTGCGCCCATTGGCACGTACATTTGCTTGTGGGCATCAATGGTGACTGAATCAGCAAGTTCAATACCCGCAAGTAAGTGTCGATATTTATTTGATAGTAGACTCGCGCCGCCCCAAGCTGCATCAACATGAAAGTGGCAATCAATTTCTTGTGCAAGCTGTGCAAGTTGGGCTAGTGGGTCGACATTGCCTGTTTCTGTGGTACCAGCAACACCCACAATCGCCATAACGCGAGTATTGTTGGCCTTTAGCTCAGCGGCTTTTTGGCGCATTAATTCAACATCGACCTTGTTGTTGGCGTCAGTTGGAATACTAATGATGCTTTCGCGGCCAATACCAAGTAAATCAGCGGCTTTTCCAAGAGAATAGTGACCGCGCTCTGACACTAAAATCGCCACATCATCATAGCCATAATGCTTAAGTGCGCGATGTAAACCTTGTTGGTTAATTCCTTTAAAATCACCATCTGCTTTAAACAGGCGGTTGCGGGCTATCCACAACGCACTGATGTTAGCCACTGTGCCGCCCGAGCACATTGCACCAAGTGAATGATCGGCGCTATGCATCAGCTTTTTATAAAAGCCTTGGTCATTTTGGTAAACCAAATGATGCATCATACCCAGTACTTGACGTTCAAGCGGGGTAAAGGCTTTTGAGGTTTCGATTTTTACCAGATTCTGGTTCAGACCGACCATCATCTTAGATAATGGCAGTACAAAATAAGGTAGCGCTGAAGTCATGTGACCGATAAAGCTTGGCGCTGCGGTATGAACCGAATGAGCCACCAAGTTTTGCATGATCTCATCGGTATAGTCGGAGACATACTTCGGCTTGCTTGGGATCTGGTGGGCAAGAAAATCTTGCTCAATGAGGCCAAGTGGCTTTTCTAGTGCAGCAATACTGTCACCTAGGAAGCCGGCTAAGTCTTCTGAAAGCTTTTTCTCAATAATACTGAGTGTTGAAGTTTCATCCTCAGGCACGGTAAAAATCCGTAGCAGGCTATCTTCAGAAGCTTGTGCTTGGCGTGAGTGTTTCAAGGTCATTGATTTGTTTTTGCCATAATTATTATATTTACGCCGTCGCTGTGTGCGTTCAATGACTAGCGCGGCGATCAAGCCTGCCACTTTACTTTAAGGACTCGCTAGCATCAAGTTTTTACCATGTGATGACAGGTATCACTCGCGCTAACACTTTTTACTGCCAAATCACGCACAATTGAGTTCGAGTTAACGAGATGAATTCTAGCCTTAATCATCAGTTTTGCTAGTTGTTGAAGGGTGGGGCGTTTTAATAAAAATTAAGGGCACTCATGAGTGCCCTTAAGGTTTTAGCGTCTTTGGTTGACTAGGATGCGCAGTTTAAGTGATGAAGGCTTTGCTTACACATTTAACTTCAGCGTAGCTGCGATGTTTGCTGAGGTTGTCACTAAGTTATGCTTAGCTTGGGCTAGCACTGTTTCTAATGGTGCAAGTTGATTCACTACCGCGAAAATAGCTTTAGCACCCTGGCTTTTTATCGCCTCGGCGTTATCGCCCAAACAGCCTGCGATGGCAATTGTCGGCACGTTTAGTTGATTAGCGACTTCGAGTACGCCCATTGGCGTTTTGCCATATACGGTTTGTCCATCCAGCCTACCTTCACCCGTGATAACTAAGTCAGCGCCTTTACAGTAGCTTGCTAAGTTAACGGTTTGGGTAACGATTTTAACCCCAGGGCTTAAGGTGCCGTTTAGGTAACTCATCACCCCGTAACCCATACCGCCTGCCGCGCCGCTACCCGCAAGGCTTGCGACATCGTGTTGCTGATTTAGGTGCGCAGCTGTAACACGAGCAAAGTTAGCAAGTGCGGCATCTAGTTGCTCTACCATCAACTCAGTTGCGCCTTTTTGTGGGCCAAAGACTGCAGATGCACCGCGCTCGCCACATAATGGATTATCGACGTCACAGGCAACTAAAAACTGGCAATTATCTATGCCTGGGTGCAAGTTGCTGGTATCAATCGAGGAGATGTTTCTAAGCACTAAACCGCCTTGAGCGACGACTTGATCATTGGCATCGAAAAACTTTGCACCTAGCGCTTGCAGCATCCCCACGCCAGCATCGTTAGTGGCACTGCCACCTAACCCAAGAATGATTTTGGTCACGCCATTGTCAAGCGCATGTTTGATCAGTTCCCCTGTGCCAAAGCTGGTGGTCACCAGAGGATTTCTTAGCTCAGGCTGTACGTGATGCAACCCTGATGCAGCCGCCATTTCGATAACAGCGGTTTTTTCATCATTGGCACCAGCTTCATCGCAGATTAAGCCATAGAAAGCTTCGACGTTATCGCCTAATGGACCACTTACATTCACCTTAATGATTGAACCTTGGGTAGCATCAACCATGGCTTGTACTGTTCCTTCACCACCGTCAGCCATGGGTACTTTGATGTATTGCGCGTCGGGCAACTCTTGCTTAAAGCCTTGCTCGATGGCCTCTGCCACCTCTAATGCAGTTAGGCTTTCTTTGAAAGAGTCTGGGGCAATAACAATTTTCATGATTGATGCAACTCCGAATTAAAGTAGAACTAGGCTTAAAATGTAAACCAGTGTCATTGCACTTAAGCCTTGCACCAGTGTTGCCATGGTTTGTGCGCGATACGCTTGCTGAACGCTCATGCGGCTAAATTGAGTGACCACCCAGAAGAAGCTGTCGTTAGCATGAGAAACCGTCATCGCACCGGCACCAATCGCCATTACCGTCAATACGCGGCCCATGTCACTTGCTAGGCCAATATCGCCTAATAATGGTGCAACGAGTGCAGAGGTTGCTACAAGTGCAACCGTTGACGAACCTTGTGCTGATTTAAGCGCAGCTGCCACGATAAATGGCATAAAGATACCAATACCCAGCGCTGACAGGCTCTCGCCAAGGTAGTGGCCAATTTCAGTCGCTTTTAGAATGGCGCCAAATGCTCCGCCAGCACCAGTAATTAGCAAGATAGGTGCCGCAACAACTAGGCCTTGGCTAATACGCTCACCAAACTCTTTGATTTTGTCGTCTGACTTTAACAGGCTAATTGATAGGAACAGGCCGATCATCAAGGCGTTCACTGGCTGACCAAGGAAACTAAATATCTCGAATAAGCTACCATCACCAAAAGGTGCAGAAGGGAACTTAGCAATCGATGCTAGGCAAATGAGTAAAATTGGTACAAAGATAGGCGCAAAGGCTTTGAGCGCTGATGGCAGTTCACCATAGCTGTCTTTTAGCTTTTGGTAGTCTTCTTGTACTTGTAGCTCTTCACTGCCTTCACCATCTGGTTGTTCATTTTTAAAGCGGTTAGCCCAAAGCATACCAGCAAAGGCTGCCGTGGCAGCAACAAACACACCAACAGCAATAACAGTACCAAGCTGCGACTCAAGTCCTAGGTTACCTGCTGCGGCAATAGGGCCCGGCGTTGGCGGCACAAATGTGTGGGTAGCATATAAACCTGTGGCTAGTGCGACACTCATTGACACGCTAGATACACGCATACGGTTTGCCATAGATTGCTTAAGCGAGTTTAAGATGACAAAACCCGAGTCACAAAATACAGGGATTGACACGATATAACCAATGATTGACATGGTTAGCGTTGGAAAGCGCTTGCCAAGCAGTTTGATGACTACATCGGCCATGGTAATCGCGGCGCCACTTTTCTCTAATATGGTACCTATGATTGTACCGAGTACTATGACTAAACCAATGTAGCCAAGGATACCACCAAAGCCAGAAGTGATAGTTTTGGCGATGTCGGCGCTTGGTAAGCCATAGGCGAAAGCGGCAAGGAAAGAGGCGAGGATAAGGGTTAAAAACGGATGAAGCTTGAATTTTGCAGTTGCGATTACGATGAAGGCAATCACTGCAATCAGGATCAATAGCATGCTCATGGGCGGTCTCGTATTATTATTTGGTCTTTTGTTAGTGCAATCTTTTTAGTATTTGCAACAAACTACACGGCTCCTGCCAACGCAGTTTGCTGGTAACGGTATTATCGACTAATTCCAAGATGTGAACTTTGTGCGAGTGAACAATTTTGTCGTTGGGTGAAGAGCATCTTTTGTGCATATGCACATGACAAGGTGCGCGACTTCACACTTAGGGCTTTACCCCCTATTTAGGTGAGTTTTAAGCTGCAATTATTTGAGAATTAAAAAGAGAAGTTAGTGCGAGATCAAACTACCCAGATACAGGCTGAGTAAACCGTCAAAACTATTAATGTCTGTGTTGGTTAGCGTTGAAATTTTATCGAGTCGATAGCGCAGGGTATTACGGTGAATATATAAACTTTCGGCGCAGCTTTTTAAGTCACCTAGGTTATTAATATAAGCGTGGAAGGTTTTTACCAATTGCCCGTCTTTATCGTTTGTTTGCAGTTTTTGAAATGGACCAGACAAAGCTTCGCCGCGCCAATGATGTTTTAGCCCAGATAGCAGTACCTGCAAGCTGTAATCTTCAAACAAGTACTTGGTCATTTGTGGGTGCAGTTTTTTACCAAGTTGCAAGGTTTCCCTCGCGGTGCGATAAGACTTAGCAATCGATAGTTCATCGTCAAAGTAATGGCCAAGGGCGATATTGAGTTTTAGCTGCATGTTACTAGGAATACGCTTTAGCAGTTTATCGATACGTACACTTTCAAGCTCCGGGTTCCAGCTTTCACCGTCAAGAAATGCCGGTTTTAAAATCACCAGTTGGCTTAGTGAGGTCATGGCAATCAAGTTACCGCGATTGGGGTTTTGCAGTAAATATACAATCTGTTTTAAAGCGCGGTTATCTTGCAGGTGTTTCGAATCCACTGATTCAACTTCGATAATAGCTGCAACTCTTGGCATTGAAAGATCTACACCTAATTGAATCGCCCATTGTCTGAGCGACGGAACGTCATGCTCTTTGGCCTTAATAAGCTGCAGAATAAATTCTTCTTGCTGGCGGTGCTGCCATTGAGTATTCGCTTGATGGTTTGCTTGCTCAAATATCACCTCGGCAGTCATTCTTAGCATCTCGCCGTAGTGGCGGGTGTTAGCTGGTTCGCCCGTTATGCCGATGACGCCAATAATTCGCCCGCGATAGTGCAGAGGCAGGTTTACGCCAGGTTTGACACCTTGCAAGCTATGACTGCTACCTGTGGTAATTTCTACATTGCGGTTTTGGCTAATTGCCAGCAAAGCGCCTTCATGAGTCTCACCTAACCGTTGTTTATCCCCTGAGCCAATAATGACGCCGCTTGCATTCATCACATTGATATTAAATTCAATGATATGTCGAGTACGCTCTACAATAGCGTTGGCTGTGATAGCGTCAATTTCAAACATAGTGTCGACTTTAAATAGGGCTTAGAGATTGCCTATCTTAATCGAAATCAGCATCGAGCGATAAGGGGATGTTGACTTGTCTGATTTACTTTGAAGTAAGTATACGTTTCAGCAAGGTTTGTAAGCTAAAGGAAGAGTGTGGGCGAATGTATATCTAAAGGTAAGCAAAAAATAAAGGGCAAATTCCATCTGCCCAAATTCATCACAAGATAATTCACCTGTTAATAATATGTTAAACAAGTGTTTAATTCAAGTAAAAAGCCGGCTTAAGTGCCGGCTTTGTGATCTAGACAGTATGAAAACTAAGAGTGAGCTAGAGCTGGTAACTCATGCTCAACATTACCATGTGAGCGTTGTAATCATGTTTATTGCTGCCTAAGGTCAACACATTGTCTATACGACTTGGGTTGATGCTATTGGCTGGGTCATTATCTAAGTAGTCTTCCATAATGTAGTCAAAGCGTAAGCCGAGCTTATCAGTCGCCTGATATGTAGCATAAGCATTGATGTTATGGATTTCAGCAAAGTAATTGCCATAGTCACCAGTGATCCCTTGCGTTACCTGGGTATTACTGTCAGAGCGAGAGTAGGTGTAGTCGATACCTAGGCGTAACTTGCTGTCCATTAGGTTGTCGTACATTAAGCCTACGCCACCAACATTGACCTTATCTTCAACATCTGAGGTCCAGTTAGCTGTGATGCCATTTGAGCTGCCAGCTTGAGCCGAATCAATCGTTTGGTAGCTATAGAAAGCGTTAACTGACACGTCTTTATTGATGGCATAGTGCGCGTTGATGTCGTAACTGGTGTCTTTCGACTCAGTTAAGCCCACTTCAGTGTTGTGGTAGTCATCATTGGCATAGCGTACACCGAAATCAATGTTGAGTGATTCGATTGGACTATGGTTAAAGCGTGCCTCAACTTGAGTACGTTTACGGTCGGCTAGGTAGTATTTTCTTAGCAGCTCATTTTGCTCAGAAGAAGACCATTTTGACGCTTGGTACTCAGAGCCGTCACGTTGACCATAATCCGCTTTTAACCACATATCCCACTTTTCAAAGGTGTTAACGCGGATACGAGCCCAAACATTGTTTTCGTCAGTTTTCTCACGGTCTTGGTAGTTGCGCTCGTCACGTTTAAAGTCATAGCCACCGTCAAGCTTGATATCGCGAGTGATTCGATAGTTGGCTGCCAGTTTAAATCTATGATTAGTGTAATCGTAAGATGGATTATACGCAGTCACACCTGTGACATTATCAACACTGACCTGAGTCCAAGGACGAATTTGGCTGTTGTTGGCGCGATCGTTGTAGTCGTAGCTTGCGGTGATACGCAGGTCACGGTTGACTCTGTGGTTGCCTTTAAGGTTTAAGCCTACTAGATCAACCGTGGCGTCGAGTGACTCAGTTGGTAGCTCATAGCCATAACCAATAGTACTGAACTCTTGGTCTTGGCTCATTTTACCCATCATAATGCGACCGTTAAGTACGGTAGCATCAAGCTTATACATACCCGCTAGGGAAATGGTATGGGCTTCGTTATCTGGATCTAATGACAATACGCCGTGAGTTTGTGCACCAAAGGTTGGGCTAAATGCGCTTTCAAATACGACTTCATTGTAGCGGTTTTTAAACACTGAACCATTGTAGTTTAAACTCGCGAACCAGTTATCACCGCCCATCTTAACGCCTGCATCAAGCGTATCAGTGGTGTAATCGACAGGCTCAGCAATCATCATAGAACGGTCGTGAATGCTACCTGAAGCTTGTTTTGTCCCGGTTTTTTCTTCGCGCTGGAAGTCAACGAAGGTCGTTAAATTAGACTCAGTTTGATATTCAAAACCAAGGCCAGCACGTTGACGTTCTTGTTTTAGCTCTATGGTTTGTAGGCTATTTTCAAGCTCAGTCATACCACCAGTTGTACCAGCGTGTACCCAATTGTCAGGCAAAGTAAGGTTATTACCTCCAATACCTGAATAAGGCGAAGTTGCTGTATTTGACTTATAGTGTGCGATGCTACGGTAGTTAAAATTGATGTTGTAAGTACCAGCCTTACCGACATTCAACTCCATACGACCATTGTCTTTACCTAGGTTGTCAGCTTTTAAGTCCGCTTTATAACCGGTTTCGCCTGTATAGCGAATATCTGCATCGACTTTGCCTGCATATTCTTCGCTACTTCCAAATGCGTTGGCAGACTTTAAGTCGCTTTCACTATTGTAACCAACGCCTGCACCTACGCTGCCAGTGTAACCTGTTTCAACGGTGCAACCTTTACACTTCCATTTGTCGAATTTCACTTTGTCAGTGTTGGCGTTAGCGATGTCATAGCCGCCTGCCATGGCTGCAAAGCTAGTGTTGGCAAGTAGGGCTAGGGTAATTAGATTTAGTTTTGTTTTCATAAACTTGTCTCCTAGCGCTGCAGTAACTTGCCAGACGGGTGGTTAGAGCCATGAACCTGGTTGTGACAGTTCAGACAGCTTCTTCCGCCAGTGTAGGCATTGTCGTTAACGTTTGAGCCTTGGCCAGTATTACCAAAGTATGGGTTGCGAGCGTGACCACTAGTGTGACATTGCTGACACAATTGAGGTGCACGGGTTTTCACCATACCTTCATTGACACTGCCGTGAGGATTATGACAAGTCACACAGTTTTCAGTCACAGGCGCGTGTTCCCAAAGTTTTGGACCACGTTTTTCCGCGTGACATGAGTAGCAGGTTTCGTTGATGCTTGGTTTAACAAGATCTGAATCGCTTAGGCTACCGTGTGGGTTGTGACAGTCGCTACAAGTCATTTGGTTCCACTTAAGTGGGTGACTTGAGCGTTTGTTCATATCAGCTTTTGCCTTAGTGTGACAGCTAGTACAAACTTGGTTTTCAGTCTTTTTATCCAAAATTGGATCAGCCGGTGTATGAACGCTGTGACAAGAGGCACATGCTACATCAGCATTATCATGATGACTGCTATCCCAGTTCATACGTTTGTCATCGGTGTGACAGCTCATACAAACACTGTTTTGCTTTTCAGCACTTAAGGTTGAATCTTTACCAAAGGTAATCATTGGTTCACGACCGCCACGGTTGTGGCTGCCTTGTGGGCCATGACAAGCTTCACACTGCAAACCTGCCATTGGACTTTTTGAAGACTCAATTTGACCGTGAACGCCTTTAAATAGGTCCATGACCTTTTCTGAGCGCTTGTGGCACATTAAACAAGAGTCAGCACCCTTTGAAGAATACTTACCTTCAGCAAATTTTGCATCTAGGGTTGCTTCAATCTCTTCCGGGGTCATTTTTTCATCCCACTTTGCTGCGCTGGCATTGAAACTTGCACTTGAAGCAAGTACGGCAACGGCGAGCAGGGCTGGGAAAACGCGTGTCAATTTATGTTTCATTTTCATAATTGTTTACCTAATTTGTCCGTGTAATTTAGGTAACTTTTGTAAGGAGAAGCATGGCTTCTCCTTAGTTACTACAAAGTTACGGCAAATTAAAATTGAATCGCGGTGTGATTCTCGATAGTAGGCTTATGACAACCCAAGCAGAACTCAAGTTGTGCTGCGTCATTAGCTTCTTGGTAGCCAGTATTAACTAGGCCGCCTTGGCTTTCTGCGTGAGCTTTAATTTCATCGAAGCCGTGACAAGAAGCACAGGTAGCTGTGATAGGCGTAGTGTACTGGCCTGCCGCTGTAGCTAGGGCGCCTTTTACCTTGAATGCGTCTAGGTTAAAGTCATTGTGACATTGAGCACAATCTTGAATGATTGCTTGCTCACCATGAACGCTATGAAGCTTCATTTCAATCGCGCCTTGGTTGCCACCAGATGCGTAAGTACCATCTGGCGTGTGGCATGATGCACAACCGTCAATACCGACAGTCATTACACCATCGACTTCACGGCCTAATTGCTCAGTCATGATAAAGCCTGCATGATAACCTTTATGTAGCTCGAAGGTTTCGCCATGACAGCCCTGACAGGTGTCGAAGTTAACTGAGTCAATGTGACGGAAGCTTGGCTCTGCACCAGAATATGTACCGTGAGTTAGCTCAGCTTTCATGCTGCTGGTGGCAATACCTTCACCACAGTCAACTGCTTCGCCGCCTTCGTTACACATTTCAAGACCGATAAAGCTAAAGGCGGTATCAGTATCGCCTGCGCCAAACGGTAGAGAATCGATAACGTAAGTTAGCTTACCATCAACAATCGTGACGTCAGCTTGCAGTTCACCAGATTTGACTAAATCTTTAGTGACTTTTTTGTAGCCTGTAACAGGGCTTGGGTTATAGCCCATGATAGGGAAGTTAGGACCAACGTTAGTGATAGTTTCTACGCGTTGTAGTTTGCTCACTAGGTTTGTCACATCAAGAGCTTGACCATTAGCGTCTTGAATTGTTACTGAAAGCGTAGCTGACATGTCGTTGTCATCAGCTTTGTTTGCAACCAATGTCGCGCTCATACCGTATTGATCAATAAAGTCTTTGGCATCAACAAACTTCTGGGTGTGAATTTCTTCAGTCCAGCTCGCGTTGTGACATGCAATACAGTTAGAGTTGTCTTGTTGCTGTGAGTGACCTTTACCTGCCGCAAAGTCGATACCGGTATGACAACTTGTACAAGTTTCCATAGTTGGCATTTGCGTCCAGTTTTGCCATTCAGTTAGATTTTCGTCTTCAACGTGACATGCTTGGCAATTGTCTTGGATAAGGCTTTGTGCATGCGTACCGTTATATTCATTGCCATACTTGTCAGTAAAGGTTTTATTTGGGTTATGAATATTGTGGATTAAATGATTCCACTGGCTTTCCGTGCTTAGTGAGCTGCTATGGCAAGTTGCACAAGTTTCTTGTGTGTAGTAACTGCTATGGCGACGAGTTAGGGGCTCACTTTCAGTGTGACATGCAGTACATGTTTCGTGAGATACAATGTTCTTGGTGTATTTAGCGTCGTAACCTTGGCCGTCAAAATCTTCAACAATTTCACGGCGAGGTACAGACGTTTTACCGTCAGCTAAGGTTGAGTCTTTACCGCCAGCGTACACATTATAACGCTGGGTTAACTCGGCGTTGAAACCATCTGGTTCTACAGTAAAGGTATAGCTGCCATCTTTATGGTCTGTGTAGTTGTCGCTACCAGATGCACGTGCAGTACGTGTCCAGTATGCAGCGTTACCTGGCCCAGATGCGTGCGCTGGTGTCAGCTGAGCAACAACAATGCCTAAATCAACAAGGCCGATAACAGGCTTGTCTTCTTCATTGGTTGCAAACACTTCAATGGTAGGAATGCCATCTTGATAAGTGACTTTAGTGACATCAAGGTTAAGTACGTTGATGGCTTCGGCAGGTTCGCCGCCAGGCTTACCGTTTTCCCCGTCGTTACCATCACTACCACAACCGGCTAAGGTCATTGACGCTGCTGCGATTAACATCGCGATTTTTGTATATTGTGTCTTCATCATATTTTCCCTGCAAAAGGTAAAACATTGAGCTTACTGGCAGTATTTTCTGCAACGAGTACCGTAATCAGCGGTTATTTTGTAAAATTCAGTTAAGCTAATGCTGGAACAGATTCCTATTACTAAGACTACTGAATATCGTCAGATAAATCTTTAATCACTCATATAATGTGTGAAGCAGATCTGTCTAATTCTTTTTAGGTAGTTTTTACGCTAAATCTTTCTTATCTAACGAACTATAAAATACAGAGCCGCAATGAAGCGGCTCTGTATTATTTAGTCATTAAGACTTAGTGACCACCCCAGTTTGAGTGGGCATTTAATATGTTGGTATCACTGTGACATGTAGAACAAGACTCTTGAACATTAAGAGCATCATACTCTGCTTTAGGAATGCCAAGTTGGTCCAATGTTCCAACTACGCCACCATTAGACTCAATATGGCTAATCGTACTTGAACTTAAACCATATGGTGGTACGTGACAGCTTACACAAGCGGCAGTTTGAGGTGATACAACAAGCAAGCCGTCGTCATCTTTACCAAATGCTACTGGTGCAGCGTCAGCGCTAATACTTCTGATAGAGAAGCCATCTTCACCATGACAAGCTTGACACTCCGTCTTCTTGAAGAACAACTCTCCACTTGAATCGTAAACATAGTGCTTAGAGTGAACTTTAGTCGCTAGATTGGACGCGTCATTACCTGACGTTGCACGGGTGCCGTTGTGACATGTTGCACAGCCATCAATGTCATTAGTGTAACGATGGGTGATTTGCGTTGTATGACACTGTTGACAATCAGCCATCTCAGCATGTTGCATTCTTGGAGACGCATCAACCGTAGTACCGTCTAGATTGAAATAGTAAGTATCGGATGTAACATAAGGAGCATCTTGGTTTAAGACGTCATACTTATGGGTACCATCACCTGGAGTCGGGGTGCCATTGTCGTCACCTGGCTCATAAGTACACTCAGTAACTTCACCACGATGCGAACATACATGAACTTGGCTACTTAACGTAATTGTAGAGCCAGCGTTAATTAGTGTTGCAATGTTGAATTCTGCTGCGCTAATTGTAGCAGTTATTGAGCCATCAGCTTGTTCAACGAACTTGTCGAAACCGACTTTTTGGTAGTTGACTAAGAAGTCATCAGTTAACACACCATTAATTAAAATTGCGCTGTTAAAGCCGCTATATTTATATGGACGAGAGTCGATTTCCTTAATAGAAACCACATTCTCACCATTCATCACAGTGAAGTTAGCTTTGATATCTGATTTGTCTTCAGCCACCACCATAGAGTTGAACACAACTTTGATTTGGGTTGCTAGATTATTACTATTTTTGACATAGTGAGCATCCTCTGCACCACGAGCAAAGTCGCTGTGACATTCAAGACAATTGTCGCCTTGTTTATGTGACTTAGGAACACCAGCTGCTTCTGCCGCAGGGCTAGGTGAGTGACAGCTCCAACATGCTGTAGTATCCATGTCCGCTTTCCAGCTATCACTAAGATTTAGCTCTTCATTCGGGTTATGACATGTTTGACAGTTAGATGTCATTTGAGGGTAAACACCAGCATCGCTGTAGTTCGACACATTGTGAATATTGTGTGCCATCGCTTTGATAGAACCATCGAAGATATATGCATCGCCTAGAGGATTACCATCAGCATCTTTGTCTTGTTTGGTATAGCGGTTGTAATCAGTATGACAGAACGAGCATGCTTCTTCGGTCGTATGCTTGCTTCCATGGAATGCAAGTGCGCCATTTTGTCCATCTCTGTGACAGGTTTGACAATCTGAGTTAGCTAAAATTTGCAATGGCTTTTCTTCTACGGAGTCTGTAGCTGGAATCCAGTAGAAAAAGCTGTTGTCAACTAATGTTTGTTCTGCAACATTAGTTGTTTTAATTGACATGTAGACACCATTCGTCGTGTCTGCCACGTACTCATACTTGTCAAGGGTATCAATTGCCTTGTCAACTGTAATGGTATAAGTGCCATCTTTGTTATCTACAAAGCAATCAGTACATTCACTCGTGCTACCATTAAAGTAGCTAGAGCCAGTAAAATAACCATCACCCTTGTCTTTATTGTAATAGCTCAACCAAATTTGGCGCTCAACACTAGGGTTTACGATTTCGTCTTCACCTAGCTCGGTAGCGTTGCCGACACGACCAAAAGAAATAGCTGCAACATCTTGTTGGGTTAATCCAAATAGTGCTGCGCCGTTTGCATCGGCTAATCTAAATGTGATGCTTAAATAGCTATTCTCATCAACACTTGCATTAGTAATTGTGCTTTTTATATACGTTGCATTCTCAACAGGAGAGCCTACTGGACCATCTTTCCCATCTTCTCCATCTTTACCGTCACTACCACAGCCCGTTAGTGCTACAGTCAAAAGACCTGCACTAAACAAGGCTTTTGTTGCTTTGTTTAATGTTAAATGTTTCATCATATTTTCCCTGCAATTTTTTAGTCATCACTCTAAAAAATAAAGTGTGCGGCTTAACACCGAACTTAATCTTATAAAACCTGTTGCATTAGATCAGTGAATGTAATCAATAGTTGTGACTAAGGTCGAACTATTCCTTTAGTAGTAGTTGCTTGTACGGTTATTTTGCTCAATTTTAGTACAGTTTTGACAATGTAAACAGTATGTAAGACTAAAGTGTAACGGTAAGAATTACGGTGTAAGTTGCTGATAAATAAAATTTTTAACATTCCCTTCGCTAAATTAGCTAAAAGTTTATTAGCTTGTGTTGTATTTTTGTGATCTTGATCGCTAGGTCAGAGATAAAATCAAAGAGATTTTGGGGTAAAAAACGTTTTTTTGAGGTGGCTTTATAGCCTTTTGGGTTGGAATGTCTTGCGGTATAGTCCGCTCAATATAATCTAGGTGCTAAGCCATATTAGGTAGCTTGAATACGTTTGGTTGAATTTTATAGCGATAAGAAAATACTGGTAGGTTAAAAATACAGGGTGATGTTGTGGCTATTAGCTCATTTGATATTCACTTGACTGGGAATTTGTAATAAATCTGATGATTGGGCTTGATTCAGTTAAAAGTGTAGTGGATAATCCACCGCGTTCAAGCAATTATGGCTTGAAATCTGTGGTGACCCTAGGGTCCCCTCGCAACGATAACTTGTGAACTCGGCCAGGCCCGGAAGGGAGCAACCGCAGCAGGCGACTCGTGTGCCGGGGTGTGGCTCTAGGGGAACCTCCAAACTTCCCCAAGTATCTCTCATTTTTTCTTATATAAGCTATCTTTCTTGTCTTGAGCGCCAAGCCCTCGGTTACTCTTGTTCCTCAAGTTCTTGCTGTCGCTGCAACTCTTTTTGCAAGTTAGCTTTTAAGAAAGCACGTGATTTTTCAAGCGCGCTGTATATCTCGCGGCGCATCTCTTGTAGCTCGTTGTAGTCTTCAAAAAAGTAAGTATCGACTAGATGGCGAATATAACGCACGGGTAGCTGATTGAGGGTGACACAGCATAAGTCTGCTAGATAGTCTTCAGGTAGTTCGTCAATCAAGCCTTCGTCACGCAGTACATCCATTAATAGCACTTCATAGTAGTTACGTATATCGAGTTGCATAATTGCTCCGCTTTAATCCTGTTGGCGATTATTGTTGCCGCCAATTCCTAAGGTAAACCTATTCATTTTGGCGTGGCGTTTTTCTTGATGCCTATAGGTTATTTTTAGCACATCTTATTCGCAGCAGGTAGTGTTTATCGCAGATAAAAGCTGGTAATGGCGCTCGGCAAGTTGCTGCCTATTACGGCTATAGCCACCACCGATGACTGCAGCTACCGGAATTTGCTGTGACTGCGCTAATTGCATAATAAGTTGATCGCGCTGCATCAGTCCTTGGGTAGAGATTGCCGCATAACCTAGGTCATCATCTTGATGAATGTCGACACCAGCATCGTAAATGATTAACTGAGGTTGGTGCATGGCGATGAGTAGCGGCAGCGATTGGCTGAGTATTGCCAAGTACTCGCTGTCATTACAGCCATTTTCAAGCTCGATGTCATGATCTGATATTTGTTTTCGAGCAGGGAAGTTTTTCGCGCAGTGGATAGAGCAGGTAATTATCTCGGGTACAGACTGGCACAAGGTGGCTGTGCCGTCGCCTTGGTGCACATCACAGTCAATAATTAGCACTTTATCAAGCTGATAGTGTTTGATTGCGTGGTGAGCTGCGATGACTAAATCATTGAAAATACAAAAACCACTGCCAAAGTCATAATGGGCGTGATGATAACCACCAGTAAGGTTTACGGCGACGTTATGTTCCAAGGCAAGCTCTACACAGAGTTTAGTGCCGTTAACGGCATGAAGAGAGCGCCTGACCAATTGCTCGCTCCATGGAAAACCAATGCGGCGCATGGCTTTTTGTGTAAGTGTGCCATTGATAAAACTATCGACATAATCAGGGCAATGAACTTGTTTTAATTCATTGATGTCAATGGCATCAGGAGTGACACACCGCGTTTGCTCCAATATGCCTCGCTTTAAACCAAGCTCATATAGGTCACGGTATTTGTTGATGGGGAATCTGTGATTGTCAGGTAACGCCAGCTCAGAATAGCTGGCGTGATAGACGTAAGGAAAAGTCATTAAAGCTGTTTGATTGCCCAGCTCATAAACTCTTTGCGAGTTTCTTCATCAGCTTGTAACCACCAGTACTGTAGCATTTGCTCAGCTTGAGAGCCCGTTTGAGCTGGGGCGACTTCTTTAGCTGGTGCAACCGTTGCTGTGGTCACCACTGTGGCTGCAGCAACGGGTGTTACAGCTTTTGGCGCAGGTTTCATTGCGGCTTGTGCTTTAGCTGCAGATGATGACGTTGCTTGTACTGAAAGCTCATCGAAGTTGTCATTCTTGCCACCGTTGAAAAGGTTGGCGACGAATGAGTCTTCTTTTAGATCTGTTAGCTGCACTGAATAGTTCACGTTGCCTTTATCTGAGCGTTTGATGATCACCTGCGGCTTTTTAACATAGCTCTTTGGGTTTTTGGCGTAATCACCACTTGGTGTACGAAGCTGGTATTCGTGATCTCCATCAACCTCTAATGTCACGATAAAAGGGGCAGACTTATAAAAAGTTTGCGCGTCACTAAAGTCGTCTTCAACCATGTCATGGTAGCGAATAGCGATTTTATGCGTGCCTTGGGTGAGCTCAAGATCAGACTTATGGGTAAACATATTGGTGTTGATTTCCTTGCCATCTAATGCAAGGTATTCAAACGCCATTGGGATTGAAAGATTGGCTGCTAGCGCAGTGGATGAAGCTAATAAGGTGATCGCTGCTGCACTTGTGGTCATGAATGACTTCATTGTCGCTCCTTAGCGGTTGTATCGATTGTTCGGCCGTTCGAAATATTGGATCCTTTCCTCAATATAACTAATGGCCTGTCTGCACTTTCCTAGTCGCTTGTGCATTTGTAAAATTTCATTTTGTAACTTGAGTTTGTCAGTCGGATGACATTGTTCAAGCTTTAGTTCCAACTGCGCAATCTTTAGTTCAATCTTTTTAGCCCAATTGAGATGTTTATTCAATTCTTGATAAATTTGATGACTGTTTTGCATCACACTGTTGGCAATCCAATCAAAACCTGAATTGTCATGTTGTTGGTTGCGCCTTTTTGCATAGCGAGCACGGTTACTGGCTCGTCGTTGCTGCTCGGCTTTAATGTTGATGTTGGTAGAGCCTAGCGCGCGCTTTAACGCAGTAAACTTATCTTGAATGTTCTGGCAGCGTTGTTCGAGAGTCGAAAAGCCAATTCGCAGCGACAAATATTTCTCTAGTTGATTAATATCTTTTTTTATTTGCCCAATGCAAGGGGCGAGCTTAGCGCCTTTTTGAATAAACAGGCTTTGGTTAAAGCGCTCAATATCTTGTAGGTACTTGCTATGGTTTGGTGCAAGGTTACCGTCGTGTATCAGGGCTTCTTGCTCTAATTGCCTAAGCTGCTGTTTGAGCTTATCGATAAGCTGTGTAGTATTTAGTTTATGGCTACTCATGCCCACGCGCTCCAACTCATGCCCATGCGCTCCAACTAAGGTGCCCGGCAATGGCGACAACCATAATAATGAAAATAGGTTTTACAAATGGGATACCAAAGCGGATCGCGCTTTTAGCACCAATCGCTGCTCCAGCCATCATGCTAAGTCCCATCCAAAAGCCCAATACCCAATACACTTGATCAAGTAACGCAAATACAACTAGTGCCGTCACGTTACTAATAGATGTCATTGCTCTAGCAAGGCCGCAGCTGTGTAATAAGGGGAGTTTATGCAGCTTTATTGAGCTAACGGTCCAAAATGCGCCAATTCCAGGCCCTGCAAAACCATCATAACCGCCTAGCATGATCCCTTGAGCGCTTTGTTTGGTGTGACTAGAAGTTTGGTTTGGTACAGAGGTGATATTTTGCCCTAATGCCTGCGGACTAATAAGGGTGTATATGGCTATGACTATGATAAGTAGCGGTAACAGTTTTTCTAAGCTTGCGGCATCGACCATAAATACCAGCAAGCTTCCTAGGATGGCGCCAATAAAGGTGGTAATGGCTGTGGTGCGCCAAAACTTAGGGGTAAAAAGCTGCTGCTTATAATAAGTATACGCTGAGGTAATAGAGCCAAAACAGGCGGCAAGTTTGTTGGTACCCAAAGCAAGATGTGGCGGTACGCCAACAGATAGTAAGGCTGGAATGGACAATAGGCCACCACCACCAACAATAGCGTCGATAAAGCCAGCAACAATGCCGATTAGTGCAAGCAAGCCCCAATGACTGGGCTCTAACAATAAATCCAAAGAAAAACCTATTCGATGACGCGTCTAAAAGGAGGTAAGGCATCAAGTAGTGATTTGCCATACCGTTTGGTGACTAAGCGGCGATCTAAAATAGTCACACGGCCATAGTCTTGCTCTTTACGCAGTAATCTACCACAACTCTGAATTAATTTTCTGGACGCATCCGGAATAGTTAGCTGTAAAAACGGATTGCCGCCTTTGATTTTTACGTATTCAGCATGGGCTTGCTCCACTGGAGAGGTTGGCACAGCAAATGGCAACTTAGTCACAATAAGGTTAGTTAAATAGTCGCCGGGTAAGTCGAGACCTTCTGAGAAGCTGCCGGTACCGAATATCAGGCTCGGCTCGCCATCATCACAGCGCTGCTTATGTTGCTCAAGGATTTTCTGTCTCGACATAGTGCCTTGAACCAACATCGGCAAGCCTTTGAGCTTAGGCTCAATTAAGTCTGCGACCTTTTCCATCTGCCAGTATGAGGCAAATAGCACCAAGGTAGCCATTTCACCTTCCAATAAAGCTAAGATTTGTGATGCTAGCTCTTCGGTGTAGCCTTCAGCCGTGGGCTCATTGTCCATTTCAGGAATAAATAAGGTGGCGTTATTTTGGTAGTCAAATGGCGATTGCAGCGCCACAAAACGGCTACCATCATTGAGTGATAACCCCACTTGATGGGCAAAGTGGTTAAAGTTATTCAAAGCCCGCAAGGTTGCACTGCAAAGCACCACACCTGCGGCTTTTTGCCAAAGCATAGACTCAAGCATGTAGCCGACTTCAATTGGCGATGCGCTAAATAAATAGTCGCTTTGCTTGCCAGTCATGCTCTCAACCCAGCGTGCCATGGGAGCTGATTTACTGTTATCTTCTTTGGCAAGCATGCGCCACAATTTATTGAGATTTTCCAAACGCTGCAAGATAAAGCCGGTTTCAGCAAGGTTGGCTTCGGCTAAGTGCTTTGCTAGCTCGCCATCTTTTATTGCTTCAGTCAGAATTGAGATAATTTTGCTAAATTGCTTAACGGCTTTGCCAGATACCAGGTTTAAGTCTTCCGCTAGCATCATTAAGGTTGCTGGCAATTTACCGTGTTCAAAACGCCAGCGCCCCTCTGGATTATTAAAGGCGTGATTTTGGGTATCGCAAAAGTGGGCGACTTTATCGAGTAGTACCACTAGCTCTGCATTAAGGTCGATCATTTGTTGCACTGGGTTAATGATCAAATTAGTTTTTAGCTGGCTTTGCAGTTTACTGCAGGTTTTGGTGGATTTTTCTATCCAGTCGCTAGCGCCGCGCAAGGTTGCCTGAGCACTAGAGAAGTCGCGGGCAACGATGGGCAAGTGATGCGCCTCGTCGATGACATAAAACATGTCTTCAGGATCGGGCAGAATGATGCCGCCACCGAGCTCAAGATCAGCAAATAACAAGCTGTGGTTAGCGATGAGTACGTCCCAGGTTTCAACATCTTCACGGGCTTTATGAAAAGGGCAGTGGTGATGTGAGGCAACTTGTCTGTGGCAGCTGTGTTTGTCACAACATATCTGCTGCCATAAAAAATCTTCAATGGGTTGCTTTAGTGTGTCTATTTCACCGTTCCAGCTTCCCGCTTTAAAGTCATCTCTAAGCTTTTTGAGCTTATCAATTTGGCTTTGATCGGGTTTGCTTTGCCACATAGCAAGCTGTGAGTCGTCGGCGCCAATCATGGCATCTAGCTTAGCTAGGCATACATATCGCTGACGGCCTTTAACTAGGCCGAACTTAAAATCTAAACCAGATTGTTGCAGAAAAAACGGTAAGTCTTTGTGCAGTAACTGTTCTTGCAGCGCAACTGTTGCGGTTGCAATACACACCTTCTTTTTGCTGGCGAGCGCTAGTGGAATACTGCCGAGGATATATGAAAGCGATTTACCAATACCTGTACCAGCCTCAACAACAATGATCTTGCGATGCTTGTCATAGTCACCCGCTAATGTTTTGGAGATCTCAGCCACCATATAGTTCTGCTCTCGGCGGGAGCGGAAATTTGGCAGTGCACTGGCTATTTGTTTGTAAATATCCCGAACCTGGGTTTTTACTTTATCCGTTAACATTAGTGTTGTGTTATTTCGCTTAGCTAAATTATGCTGTACATAATAACAGTGAAATGGCTTGCTAAGAAGCAGTATCTTTTAAGGAAACTTGTGTCCCCAGTATCATCATCAGCTTCAGAAACTATCCTAGGGATAGTGTTAACTCGCCATGCGGTGACCGAGCAAGGGCAGTTAGTGCTGCATTACTATCTGCAAACCGACAATGGGCCTGTACGCGTGTCTCTGTTAGGTCAAGAAGTGGTGAGCTTTTGTGAGCGCAAGAATGTAGATGCGCTTATAAAAGCAGGGGCTAAGTTTCGCTATCAAGAAGTCGTACTTAAAAATTTCAGTCACCAACCTGTGTGCGCCATCTATTGCAAGTCTACTCAGCAGCACAGAATGTTAATAAAGCTAGCTAACGACCTAGGGGTGAGTCTATTTGAAGCTGATATCAAGCCTGAAAACCGTTTTTTGTTTGAGCGTTTTATTGCATTAGAAGCCCAGTTCAAAGGTGTTTATCAAAGCGAAAATGAGTTTATTGCCACTCATGCCAGAATGCCCAATCAATTGAGCACTGCCGCTAGTCAACTGAAAATGGTATCGCTCGATCTTGAGTGCAGCATGCAAGGTGAGCTGTACTCTGTTGGTTTGTACGGCCAAAGTGAAGCAGGGCAGATCAATTTGGTGATTATGGTTGGTAAACCTGATTTGGAGGTGGACAATATTAAGGTTGATGCACAATCACTTGAAATAGTCTGGGTTGAAGATGAGTATTCATTGCTTCAAGCGCTTATTCAGTGGTTTGCTGATTTTGACCCAGACATCATTATTGGTTGGGCAGTTGTGGTGTTTGATTTGGCCTTATTGTCAAAGCGTTGTGCGCTATATCAGTTGCCGCTGCGAATTGGGCGCAATCAAACCTTAATGTCATGGAAGGTGGAAGATAAATATCGACCTGAAACACTTAATCTACCCGGGCGGGTGGTGCTCGATGGTATTGATTGGCTAAAAGCCGCATTTTATCAGTTTGACAGTTTCTCGCTTGAGTTTGTGTCCCAAGCCTTGCTTGAGGAGGGGAAAGATATTGACCATGTTGATAACCGTGGCCATGAAATCACTCGTTTGTTTCATCAAGATAAGCAAGCGTTAGCTAGGTATAACATTACTGATTGCAGGCTAGTTTGGGATATTTTTGTTAAAACTGAATTGCTTGAGTTTGCCCTTGAGCGAGCAAAGTTGACTGGGCTTGAGTTTGGCCGAGTTGGGGCATCGGTCGCCGCATTTAATAACCTTTATTTGCCACATTTACATCGCGCAGGTTATGTCGCGCCAGCGTTTCCTGCTAGTCAAGGTTTGGAAAGCCCTGGTGGCTATGTAATGGACTCGATACCTGGCTATTATAACAACGTACTGGTCTTGGACTTTAAAAGTCTATATCCCTCAATTATTCGCACGTTTCTCATTGACCCAAAAGGTTTGATTGAAGCTCAGGCGTTTACTGAGGTGGAGTTAAGCGATGTATCAAAAGCCATCCCCGGTTTTTTGAACGCAAGCTTTAATCGTAAACAGCCGATTTTGCCAGACTTAATCGCCAACTTGGCAGCTAAACGTGAAACAGCAAAGCGCGATAATAATGCGCCTTTGTCGCAAGCAATCAAAATTATCATGAACTCTTTATATGGCGTGCTGGGCTCGACAGGTTGTGTGTTTCATGACGCTAAGCTTGCCAGTTCAATTACTATGCGCGGCCATCAAATAATGAAGCTTACCAAACAATGGATTGAAGAATTAGGCTACAAGGTCATATATGGTGATACAGACTCTACTTTTGTGTGGGTCGAGCAGCAGCTAACGGATGAGCAAGTTAAACAAGTCGGGCGCACCTTAGCAGAGCAGATGACAAACAAGTGGCGACAATGGTGTCAGGAGCAGTATCAGTTAGACAGCTTTTTGGAGCTAGAGTTCGAGTCGCACTTTCAGCAGTTCATCATGCCAACTTTAAGGGGCTCAGACGAAGGCAGCAAGAAGCGTTATGTGGGGGCTAAGCAAGTGGCGGGCGATTTGGATATCGTATTTAAAGGTATGGAGCAGGTGAGGAGTGACTGGAGCCCGTTAGCAAAAAAAGTGCAGCTCGCTTTATATACACGCTTTTTTAAACAGCAAGATGTTATCGAGTATTTACGGCAAATTGTTGCTCAGGTGCGTGCAGGGGAGTTTAGTGAAGACTTAATATTTAAAAAGCGCCTGCGCCGAAATGCAGAGGATTATACGGCGAAATCGTCACCCCATGTAAAAGCAGCGTTAATTTTGGCTGAAGAAAAAAAAGACGTGAAATATTCTCGTAAAGGAAGAATGATAAAGTACGTGATGACCCTACATGGAGCATATCCAGTGCAATTAGATCCAGAAAACGTCGATGCTGAATATTATATAGAGCGGCAGATTAAGCCTATAGCTGAGCCGATACTCGCTCTATTGGGGCAAAATTTTGAAGATCTTCTTAGTAATCAAATGATGTTAATTTAATGTAAATATTAAACCGTATGGTGACAGTTTGTTACAAACTGGTTCCTTGCGTGTCAATGTTTCTTGTGCAGGTGTGTCACTTTAGTTTAAGAAGCCTAGCGATGAGCGACTATTTTTGAATGGTCGCTTTTTTTTTTGCTAGGCTTCAATGCATCAAAAATATATGCGGAATAACTTAATCACTTATTTCAGCATGTGAAACTAAAGAAGGTAAGTACAAATGAAGAAGACGTTAGTTGCCTCAGCATTAGCTGCAGTGATGATTGCACCAACAGCATCTGCAATTGAAGTATACAAAGATGAAAAGAACGCAGTTTCTATCGGTGGTTACATTGATGGCCGTATCTATAATGGTAACGGTGAAACGACAATGGCAAATGGCGCTTCTCGCATCAACTTCGGTTTTGATCGTCAAATGGGTAACGGCTGGGAAGCTAACGCAAAGTTTGAGTGGAGTGTCAATCCATTTGGCAACAGTTCACTAAACTATAGCAATGACGGAAAGCTACATGCACAGTCTGGCGACTTCCTTGCAAATCGTCTTGGTTATATTGAAGTAAAACATGACACATACGGTCACCTTGCTTGGGGTAAACTGTGGGGTGCTTGGTATGATGTTGTAGGCGCGACCAACCTTGTCCATACCTGGGATGGTGATGCCTCTGGTACATATACCTTTAATAAGGGCGATGGTTCAGTGAATGGTACTGGCCGTGGTGATAATACTATTCAATATCGCAATTCTTTTGGCGACTTTAGCTTTGCAGTGCAAACTCAGTTGAATCAACAAGAGATTAATATTGAAGAGCAACAAGACGCAGTTCCACTTGCTGCAGCTATAACGTCACTTAAAACACTTGAATACTCGAATACTTACGGTTTAGCTGTAACTTATACTGCAACCGATATGCTTACGCTAACAGCAGGTTTCAACACGGGTGAGTTTGACGCGACTACCAATAACGGTGAAGCGTTTACTGAAACTGATAAAATTTACGGTGGTGGTGTTCAGTGGGGACAGTGGGAAGCAAAGGGTTTTTACTTCGCTGCTAACTACAACAAGCAAGAGTTCCACGATACTGATGGTGCAAACCGTATTATCCCTGAAGCTCAAGGTCTAGAAACAATGTTATCTTACCGCTTCGACAATGACATCCGTCTACTTGTTTCGCACAACGTACTTGAGGCGGGCGATACTTATGAAGCACTATACAACGGTGACAAGTTTAAGCGTCAATTTACAGCTGTTGGTGCTCACTACATCTGGGATGAGAATACTATCGTATACCTAGAGGGTCGTTTCGATAACTCGGATTTCTCGGGCTCTCAAGAAGAAATTAACAAAAAATCTGATCACGATGGTATAGGTTTAGGTATCCGTTACTTCTTGTAACTGATGAGCTAACCCAACGGTACTGTGTATCGGTTGTTATTAAGGGCTGCTAACAAAAGTTAGCGGCTTTTTTGTTTTTTAAACATCTCAACCATCTTCTTAAGTAAATGGTTATCAATCGATTAGGCTTTTTGTAAAGTCTGGGAGCTTTAATAATTTGCAATGGTTCTAGTTAGTTAAACTTGCCTCCACCCACTAATTAGCGGTAGCTAATTTACCTTATCCAGAGATCGATTAGATGGGTAACTTCATATGAGTTATTAGACCAAATTCGGCCTTGTTTATCTTGAATCGCTTAAAAAGTAACATTTTCTATGAAACTAGTTTTAAAAAAATGTTAACAGAGCTGTGAGCATTTAATTATGCATGCTTGATTGAGCATCGTTATGATTTAGTTTGACTTTTTTGTCTTTTAGGGAAGGGTTTATACAGCTCCATGTTTAGTTTTGTGTACAGTTTTTAAACGTTTGACTCTACTGTAGTAAACTGTTTTTGTTTCAGATGTTGCGAACTTGTTTCATATGTGATTCTATTGTGTCCGAGACGTGATGGTGTTGATAGCGGCGCCAAATCGTTAGACCAGCCCTTAAGGGATGGCTAATAAAAAACAAAATGTCCAGGGAGATAGACAATGCATAAGAATATCTTAGCTAATTCGGTGCGTTTAGCGCTAATTAGCGGTGCAGCAGCTGCTGCTTTCACTGCACCAACTATGGCTGTTGCAGCCGAAGACTCAGTAGAGCGTATTGAAGTAACTGGTTCGCGCATCAAGCGTACCGATATGGAAACCTCAAGCCCTGTTTCTGTGATTGATGCGGGCCAAATAGCTGCGATGGGTATTACCCGTCTTGACGACGTTTTACGTCAAATGACAGCGTCTTCTGGTGCTGCATTAGGTACTAACGTGAATAACGGTAGTGGTGGTAAAGCGACTGTTAACATTCGTGGTTTAGGTGCAGCGCGTACGTTAGTTTTGGTTAACGGTCGTCGTATGGTTAACTCTGGTATCGGCGCTGATTCTAGTGTCGATTTGAACAACGTACCACTAGGCTTCATTAAACGAATTGAAGTATTGAAAGATGGCGGTTCAGCTGTTTATGGTTCGGACGCAGTTGCTGGTGTTGTGAACATTATCCTTAAAGATGACTATGAAGGTTTAGAGTTTAATGCTCAAACAGGTCAAACCTTTGAGAGTGATGGTAAAGAAACGACTATCTCTTTAACCATGGGTACTAACTTCGATAAAGGTAATATCTCAGCTTACATGGGATATACGGATAAAGAAGAAATTCGTCAAGCGGATCGTGAGTTTTCTAACTGTCCGATCTTTGAATTCTTAGATCTAGATGGTGACGGCAAACTTGATCGATTCTGTGGTGGTTCGTCTGGTACAGTCGGTGGACGAGGTAATTTAGGACAGTACCTTCCTGGTGGACAAACTCTAGGTCCTGTGCAACCTGGTCAGCCAACTTACAAACCTTACAGCTTCTTTGAAGATTCATATAACTATTCTGAGTTAAGTTACTTAGAAACGCCTCGTAAACAGTTCCAAATGAATGTTAACGGTACTTATGAACTAAGCGATAACGTTACTACATTTATTGAAGCTATGTACACAAAACGTACATCTAGTCAGCAAATGGCTCCAACTCGCCCGAATAATTTAGGTACAGCTGCAGCAGATTACTACTATAACCCTACTAACCCTGATGGTTGGTTCGCTGATCAAGGTTATTTTAATGACGTTAATGGTGATGGTGTTTGGAATGCTGACGACGCTCAAGATGTAACTATCGCTACTCGTCGTATGACAGATATCGGTCCACGTATTTTCTCGCAAAACACTGACACTTATCGTGCTGTGTTTGGTTTCAATGGTAACTTCGAAGTAGGCGAGCGTGTATTTGACTGGGAAGTATTCTACCAGTATGGCCGTAACGATGGTCGTTCGTACACTGAAAATCAAGTTAACAGAGAAAGATTTGCAGAAACTATTGATAAAGATGTTTGTGTAATGGGTGGCAACGGTGTTGATGAAGTACCTTGTGCTAACTGGTTTGGTACAGGTTGGATGACTCCAGAGCAACAAGCTGCCGCTAATAACTATGTTACTTATACCGAAGTAGATACTGGTTTCAATACTCAAGAAATCTACGGTGCAAATATCGCTGGTGAGCTGTTTGACATGCCTGCAGGTGGGTTTGGTGTTGCTGCTGGTATAGAACACCGTGCTGAAGAAGGGTTCTACAACCCTGATGTGTTATCTCAGTATGGTGCAGGTGGCGGTAACGCTACACTACCAACTAAAGGTGATTTCAGTGTAGACGAAGCTTATTTAGAGCTTTCTATCCCTGTTCTTGCTGACTTACCAGGTGTTGAACGTTTAGATTTAAGTGCAGCGATTCGTTACTTTGATTATTCAACCTTCGGTTCTGATTCAACTTGGAACGTTGGTGCTACTTGGTCAATTATTGAAGGCTTGATGGTTCGTGGTAAATACACTAACCAAGCATTCCGCGCCCCTTCGATTAACGACTTAAACCAAGGTGCTAGTGATTCATTTGACGGCTACACCGACGTTTGTAACAACTACCAAAACAACCCAAATGCAACTATCAAAGCTAACTGTGAAGCTGACCTAGCAGGTACTGGTTTTACGGAGCAGGATGATGGTCAAGTACGTGCTATCGTTGGTGGTAACGTAAACTTGAAACCTGAGAAAGCAGATATTTACACTGTTGGTTTTGTTTACGATGCAAGTGCACTTGTTGATGGACTATCTTTAACAGTAGATTACTACAATATTGAAATTGAAGATGCAATTGGAACAATTGGTGCAACCTACAAGCTTGAGCAGTGTTACAGCGCTGTGGGCGGCGGTGTTGGTTCAGACGCGCCATTCTGTAAAGATTTCATTCGTGATGCTGGTGGCCAGGTTGATGGCATGCTTCGTCTTAAAGAGAATGCTAACGTAGAAGTTACTTCTGGTGTAGATGCTAACGTAGCATACGCTTTTGAAGCTGCTAGCGTAGATTGGAGAATCGACTGGGAAACTACTTGGGTTAAAGAAAACTCTACTACTGATAGCGCTGGTGAATACACTGATTATGTCGGTTTCGCGACGTCGAATGGTGGTTCTATTCCTGAGTGGAAGTCTAATCTTGGTCTAAACGTATCAGGTGACAATTGGGCAGCGAACTACCAGATTCGTTATATCCATAGTCTAGAAGATAATTCTTTGAATGGTCTAACTCCTGAAGAGCGTGCTGCTGAGATTAATGCTTACGCTAACCCAGACAATCTATTCTTGGATGCAGTTTGGTATCATGACGCGTCAGTATCTTATGATGTTTTAGAGAATGTTAAGCTACAATTGGGTGTGAATAACCTGTTCGATACTCAACCTGAGTACTATGTTAGCTACAACGACTCTAATACAGACATTTATACTTATGACTTAGCTGGTCGTCGTTGGTATTTACAAGCAAACATTCAGTTTTAATTGATAAGATGTAAATTTTTAAAAAGGCAGTTGATACTGCCTTTTTTTTTGCCTGCTTATTTATAAGTTTCTGCTAGTTGTGCCAATAGTTCTAATTTTTCTAGCGAAAATGCACAATGAAATGTGTTTATAGTCTCACGTAATTTTATATAGGCGTAGCCGCAGAGGCGAGGGGATAAGCGTTGTCGTAACAAACTATGAAGGTTAGTAATTATGGAAGTAAACTCATTATTTGCCGTGCCTGTTGCTAGATGTCAAAAAGAGAAACCCACGGAATTAAATGATGCTCTTTACAGTTATTTTAAATCGATTCAGGAGCAAGGAGATAAGTATAGGAATGTGATTGGCACACCTACGATACAAAGGAACATATTTGAGAGTGAAATGAACTTGTTTTCACATAAAAATGAAGCAGTTCAAGAGCTTCGGCAATACATGTTAGGGTCAATATATCAATTCATAAAAAACATCAAGAGAAGTGACGATCGTTCTGACTACCGCCAAATTATGAATCATACTTGGTTTCACATAACTAGAGATCGTGGATATATTGGCCCCCATAATCACCCTATGGCAGCTTGGTCAGCGGTTTACTATGTGCGTACAGGTAACCCAGACCCTCGTTATAATGATTCAGGGGCTATACGGTTTTTTAACCCTAATCAAGCACTATCTATGTATCGAGACCCATCCAATTCCAATCTTGTACAGCCATACTCGTCAGGATTACGAACTTTGCAACCAAAAGAAGGAGAGTTAGTTATTTTTCCCTCATACCTTTCCCATGAAGTTGCGCCTTATTATGGCGATTCAGAGCGAGTATGTGTAGCTACCAACTGTTGGGTACAAAATTAAAAGCTCAATCACACGTAGGTTTAGTTTATAAAATGGGCGGTATAGTTTAAATTTTGATTCAAAGGCTCATTAGTTAATTTTCAGCAGTTCAAATTGTTGACACAGGTCAACAATTTGTGAAATGATGCGAGCGGGTCTATGCCCTAGCTGGCATAGAAAAGGGAAGAAAAACTAACAATCACAAGAGAAAGATAAACTTAGCTGAATTTAACATTTATTAACATGGTAGGTGTTAATGTTACAGCCTTAGTTAAACTTTATAATTCACATCAAATTGGTTGGGAACTATGTCCAAGGTAAGCAATAGAACAAAAATCGCTACTGCACTTGTTGGCGCGCTGGCACTTGCTGGCAGCAACTTTGCAGTTGCTAACTCTCTTGCCGACGTGCAAAAAGCTGATAGCAAGATCCATGCATCTACAGCTGCGTCGCAGAAGAAAGTAGATAAATATTTTGACCAAGCTCAAGATATGTTATTTGAGTACGGCAGTGTTGCTGATGAACGCGAATCACTAAAATCTTATAACGATTATGTCGCGGGATTAGTGGCTGACCAAGAAGCTACAATGAAGCTTATCCAAGACGACATCGATGGCGTTGATAAACTGCGTCAAGGCGTTGTACCACTAATGTTTAAAATGGTTGATGCGCTAGAGCAGTTTATTGCACTAGACCTTCCATTTAACTTAGAAACTCGTCAAGAGCGTGTTCAGCGTCTAAAAGACATCCTAAACACTGCAGAAGTAACACTTGCTGAAAAATACCGTCTAATTCTAGATGCTTACAACATCGAGCGTGAATACGGTACCAAGCTAAATGCACAAACTGGTCAGGTTAATATCGATGGTAAAGAAATCTTAGTTGACTTCTTAAACTTCGGTCGTGTCGCACTATACGCACAAAGCCAAGATCAAAAATCTGCATGGATGTACAACGCAGAAACTAAAGGTTGGGACAAGTTAGAAGCTACTTACCTTCGTAACTTAAGCAAAGCAATTAAGCAGGCTCGCGGTCAAGGCGCACCTGATATGTTCGCTCTACCTATCCCAGCTGCGGAGGCTGCACAGTAATGAAAAAGTTTATCTCTACAGCAATCGTTGCTGCTACTATTTCACTAACCTCAGGTATGGTTAGTGCGGCAGATGCACCTAAGACAATTGATCAGCTATTGCAGCAAGTTCAAAAAGACCGTGCAGATGCAAACAAAACCAATAAAAAGCGTGAAGCTGAGTTCTTAAACGAACGTGGTGACAAAGCGGCTTTACTAAAGCGTGAAAAAGCGGCTTTAGCTGCTGAAGTTCAACGTGGTAAAGATCTTGCGCAAGCGTTTACCGACAACGAGCGTAAAATTGCTCAACTAGAAGAAGACCGTAAAATTGCTCAAGGTGACTTGGGTGAAATGTTCGGTGTTGTTAAAGGTGAAGCTGGTGATTTCGCTGGTAAGCTTGTTGGTTCAAATGTAACTGCACAATTCCCAGGTCGTGATACTTTTATCGCCGAGCTAGGTGCACGTAAAGAGCTTCCTAAGATTCACGAACTAGAAAAATTCTGGGAAGACCAGCTTTTCGAAATGGTTCAATCGGGTAAAGTTGTTAAATTCAACGCTGACGTAACTGGTCTTGACGGTGGTGTTCGCAATACCGAAGTGACTCGTGTTGGTGCTTACAACCTACTTGCTGACGGTCAATACGTTGTATATAACGCTGACCTAGGTCTAATCCAAGAGCTTTCTCAACAGCCTGGTGCAGAACAAGTTTCGAGCGTTAAGTCTTTCAACAATGCGACTTCTGGTTACGAAAAACTATTCGTTGACCCGGCTCGCGGTGTTCTGCTAAGCGTATTCACTCAAAAAGCGACGATTGAAGAGCGTATCGAAGCGGGTGGTACTATTGGTTACATCATTATCGGTCTTCTTATCTTCGGTGCACTTATTGCTATTGAGCGTCTAATCAAACTATACGTAGTTGGTGCTCAAGTTAGCCGTCAACGTAAAGATATCGAAAATCCAGGTAACAACCCACTTGGTCGTATCTTACAGACTTACCAAGATAACAAAGACGTTGATGTTGAAACGCTTGAGTTAAAACTTGACGAAGCTATCTTGAAAGAAACACCTGCGCTTGAAGCTCGTATTTCTATTATCAAGGTTCTAGCGGCTATCGCGCCAATGATGGGTCTACTAGGTACAGTTACCGGTATGATCGCAACCTTCCAAACAATTCAGTTGTTCGGTACGGGTGACCCACGTCTAATGGCGGGTGGTATTTCTATGGCTCTTATGACTACCGTACAAGGTCTTGTTGCTGCACTACCATTGATGCTTATGCATGCAATCGTAATCGCTCGTAGTAAGTCTGTTGTTCAAGTTCTAGAAGAGCAAAGTGCCGGCTTGGTTGCTGAGCACGCTGAGAAGAGGAACGCGTAATGATGCTATACCTGATGGACATCTGGGATTCCGTCAGGGGCTTCATGGCCACCGGAGGCGACGTCCTCTGGTTGGTTGCGGCAGTGCTATTCCTAATGTGGGTACTAATGCTTGAGCGTTTTTGGTATGTAAACTTTACAGCACCATCAATTCACAAAAACATTATCGAAACATGGAATAACAGAGAGGACTCAACCTCTTGGTATGCGCACCGTATCCGTGAAGCTTGGGTATCCCAAGCGAAGCAAGATATGAATGCTCGTATGCTGATCATCAAAACACTAGTAGCGACCTGTCCTATGATTGGTCTACTAGGTACCGTAACCGGGATGATTCAAGTATTCGACGTGATGGCAGTACATGGTACGAGTAACGCTCGTATGATGGCAGCTGGTATTTCAATGGCGACAATGCCGACTATGGCAGGAATGGTCGCTGCTCTATCGGGTGTTTTCTTTAGCACACGTTTAGACGCAAAAATGAAAATCAGTATTGAAAAGCTAAAAGATAGCTTGCCTCACCACTAGAGAGAGTATTTAAAATGTCACGTAAAAAGCACTCAAGTGTAGAAGAAGAAGCACAAGTAGATATGACACCGATGCTTGACATCGTATTCATCATGTTGATCTTCTTCATTGTAACAACGTCGTTTATCAAGCCATCTGGCCTTGACTATAAGAAGCCTGAGGCTTCTACAGCGACAACTCAAAAATCTGCAAACATCTTTATCGGTGTAAGCAATACTGGTGTCATCAAGATGGAAAACCGTCAGGTTGATATCGAGCGTGTGACTGCAAACGTTGAGCGTATGCTTGCCGAGTCACCTGAAGCATCAGTATTAATTGAAGCAGACAAAGAAGCCGAACATGGCCTTGTTATCAAGGTTATGGATAACGTGAAGAAAGCGGGTATCGACAAGATCTCGGTTTCTGCGGGGAAAGACTAATATGTTGAGAGCAATAGTATCACTCATTATAGGTGCTGCTGTTACTTTCGGCCTGTTTGTCTTCATGGCCTTCTTGGTCGGTGGCGGCGCTAAGCGCGCCGACACCTCTACTGATACTCCTGTAATTGAGATCAGTATGGAACAGCAGGATACGAAAGTGCAGGATAAGCCTAGGGTAAAACCTAAGCCACCTACACCACCTGAGCAGCCACCTTTGCCGGACACACCTCCGCCAGAAAGTTCGTCAGACATCGATACTAGTATGTCTTTCAACATGGGCAGCGTTGCTTCAGGCGGTGTGAACACCGGATTCAAACTGGGTAACATGATGACTCGTGATGGCGACGCTACACCTATCGTCCGTATTGAGCCACAATATCCGATTGCTGCAGCTCGTGATGGTAAAGAAGGTTGGGTACAGCTTTCATTCACCATTAACGAAGTCGGCGGCGTTGAAGATGTAAAAGTTATCAAAGCTGAGCCAAAGCGCTTATTCAACCGTGAAGCGATTCGCGCTTTGAAAAAGTGGAAATACAAGCCTAAGATTGTTGATGGCAAACCGCTAAAACAACCTGGCATGACAGTTCAACTAGACTTCACACTGAGTCAGGGATAAGGAGGCGACAATGCAAAAAGTTACTAAATTAGCTAGCGTATTAATGCTTTCTTTATGTGGCTCTATGGTCGCAACTACAGCTACTGCTGCTGAGAAGTGTCCGATTGATAAGCGTCAGTCTAAAGCTGTTGGGGCTAGTGCTGCTAAGAAAGTTCAAAAGTCTTTTGAAGCCTACACTGAAGGAAATGTTGACGAAGCGATTGCGATCCTTCTAGAGGCAAACCCAAAGAATGATTTTGACAAAGCGTATATTGCTCGAATGTTGGGCAACTTTTACGCTGAAAAAGGTCAAATGAAAACTGCGGTTAAGTACCTTAAGACTGCTGTTGAAGCTGATGTTCTTGGCGGTACTGACCATGGTGCAACGTTACGTCTGTACGCTGATTTGCTGCTGCAAGAGAAGCGCTTTAAAGAGGCAATTCCTTATTATTACAAGTGGATGGAATTCACATGTAAAGAGGAAGCACAAATTTACCGTCGTATTGGTATTGCGCACAGCGAGCTAAAAGAATGGGACAAAGTGCTTAAAGTTGCTGATAAAGGTATCGAGCTGAGTGAAAAACCTGACAAAGGTTTATATCAGATGAAACTGACTGCTTACTTTAACCAGAAGAACTATAAGCAAGCAGTAAAGATCCTTGAAACTATGGTGCCGTTATTCCAAGACGATAAACGTCTTTGGGTTCAGTTAGCTCAGTTCTACTTGATGACAGAAGATTACGACCGCTCACTAGCGACGTATGACCTTGCATACAAGAATGGCTTCTTAGAGACTGCTGGCAACATTACTCGTTTGTCGCAGCTTCTTGCTCAAAAAGGTTCACCTTATCAAGGTGCTAAAATCTTCGAAAAGCACATGAAGTCAGGTCTTATCGAGAAGAATAAAAAGAACTACACCATCTTAGCTGGTTTCTATCATTCTGCTAAAGAATTGAAGCAAGCGGCAAGTTACTACGGTATCGCGGCTGAGTACGATAATGATGGCGAGTTATTGCTTAAGCAGGGGCGTATTTTAGTTCTTGATCAGAAGCAAAAACAAGCTATCCCCGTTCTCAAGAAAGCACTTGATGCTGGTCTTGATAATCCTGGTGAAGCTCAGTTTGAGTTAGCGTTAGCTCACTTAACGTTGAAGCAATATAAGTCTGCTTATCAACGTGCGGTACTAGCAGCTAAAGATAACAAGACTAAACGTTCAGCTAACAGCTATATTTCTTACATCAAAGAAAAAGCACGTATCCATAACGTTACTTTGTAACATTAGATACTACGCGATAGCATTAAAAAAGCCCCAGATTTGGGGCTTTTTTGTGTTTGTAGAGGGAAGAATTCGTCTCAGGTTCTTTATAGGGTCAAATCGCGACTAAAATTGTTTTATCTATATCTTGTATGTTTTCTTCGCTGTAAAAACATCATACGAGTTGGTTTAGTTTATGGCGTTTGTTCTGCATTCGCCGTGACTCTTTCCCTCAAAGCAACTTATTTAGCTTTGTCCTAAACAGTAATGAGTAGCAGCTGCTTTTTTATGTTATTGAACTCTTATCATTTTATGGTGCTGATCATCATGCGTGTTGTCCAATGCGCTTGATAGCTGCTCTACATCAACAAACAGCTTTTCAATATTTAAATTTTTGTTTGGTTGACACACGCCTGCAGCAACCTTGTAGTCGATCGTAAATTTGTGGTCTTTAGCGTGATTTGCTAAGAACTGATTAATCTGCTCATCAATTCTCTGTAGAACTACTTTAGTGCCCTCATCATCAACATTAAACAATCCTAGCGCGAAATGGTTGGTATCTAACCTGGCGATGAGGTCTGTCGCTCTGAGCAATGCTTCTTCAACTTGGTTAGTAAATAATTCTAACAAATGAGGTTGCTTAACAGTTTCATGTATGTGCGGGCACAGATACAATAACGCCAAGCTTTGTTTTTCGCGTAAATGACGATGCCATTCGCGGTTAAACACTTCCATAAAATAGTTTTGATTGTATACCCCAGTTTCTGGGTCACGAAAGCTAGAGTTTCTGAATGAATAGATCATGGACGCACTCCGCAATAAGTCTATTCAAATTATAGATTCAAATTTAAGTACTTGCTGAAAAAGGAATAATAATATGAAAAGGTCATCGATAGCGTTAGCAGTAGCGTCGCTTATCGCTCTTCAAGGGTGTTCGAAAGAAGAATCGACAAGTGTTAGCGTGCAGCAACCTACTAAGCAGGTCGCAACAGAAACAGCTCAAGAGGTGACTCAATCGCAAGTTTACCTCGATATGGTTGATCAGTATTTTAAAGATGTTTTAGCGCTTGAGCCTATTTATGCAACGTTTGTCGGGGTTAATGATTATAACGATCAGTTTGGTGGCAGCTTAACCGAAGCTTACCTAAAGCAGCGTCATGATTTAAACAGTCGTTACCTTTCACAAGCGAAAAAGATCGACGCCACACAGCTAAGTGCAGATTTAAAATTAAGTCATAGCATGTTTATGTATGACCGAGATTTAGAGCTAAAGAGCGAAGCTTACCCTGCCTATTACTTACCTATTAACCAATTCTATAGCACTGTATTTACTATGGTTCAGCTTGGTTCTGGTGAGAGTGCTCAGCCATTCAATACGGTCGAAGATTATCGTAATTGGTTATCGCGCTTAAAAGGCTTTATTGGTTGGATTGAGTTAGCGCAGCAGCGTATGCAGCAAGGTATTGACAATAAAGTTGTCTTGCCACGTACCCTTGTCGAGCGAATTGTACCGCAGCTTGATGCCCAGCTGGTTGCTAAAGCAGAAGATAGTCTTTTCTTTGCGCCAATTGAAAAGTTGCCGGAGTCATTTTCAGAGCAAGAGCGCGTCGAACTTACCAAAGCATATGCCGAGCTTATCGAACAATCTTTGCTTCCTAGCTTGACTCAACTGCGTAATTTCGTAAAAGACACCTATTTACCTAACGCTCGTGGCACCGATGGTTGGTCTGGGTTACCTAACGGTAAAGCTTGGTATCAAATGCTCGCTAACCAGCACACCACAACCGAGTTACCGGTTGATGAAATCCACCAAATTGGTTTAAGCGAGGTTGCACGCATCTTGTCAGAAATGGATAAAGTCCGCGAGCAAGTGGGCTTTGAAGGTGACTTAACTGCATTTTTCGCTTCTCTGTCATCAGAGCCGGAGTATTTCTTTACGGAAAAGCAAGATCTTGTTGATGGTTACATGGCGCTAAAAGATGAGATCAATGCCGTGTTGCCTAAGTACTTTAACGTGATGCCTAAAGCTGACTATGTGGTTAAGCCAGTTGAAAGCTTCAGAGAAAAGTCGGCAGCTGGTGCGTCTTACCAATCTCCCGCAGTCGATGGCTCACGTCCAGGTGTATTCTACATCAATACCTACAACCTAAAAGCGCAGCCTAAATGGGGAATGATGACTTTGTCACTGCATGAAGCGGCTCCTGGTCACCACTTCCAAATTGCCATTAAGCAAGAGTTAGAGGGCGTACCTGAGTTCCAACGTTTCAAGGGGTACACCGCCTTTGAAGAAGGTTGGGCGCTTTATGCTGAATACCTTGGTATTGAAATGGGTTTATTTACCGATCCATATCAGTACTTCGGCAAGCTTTCTGATGAAATGCTACGTGCAATGCGCCTGGTTGTTGATACAGGCTTACACGCAAAGGGCTGGAGCCGTGAGCAGGCGATTCAATATATGAAGGATAACTCACCGATGGCTGAGTCTGATATCAAGGCTGAAGTCGAGCGCTATATGGCTATCCCAGGGCAAGCACTTTCATACAAGGTTGGGCAATTAACCATCTTGAAGCTTCGTGAGCAAGCAGAGCAACAGTTAGGAGATAAGTTCGACCTGAAGGGCTTCCATGACCAAATCCTGACAACAGGATCTTTGCCAATGGCGGTCATGGAGCAAAAGGTTTCTGATTGGATCAAGGCTGAGCAAGCTAAATAAAGTAAATTTAAGCACTGGCACTTGTCATTAAGTTGTCATGATGTCAGTGTTTATTGTTGATGAGTAGAAATTAGCAAATAACAGGCTGGTCAAAAAGATTGGCCGACAATTGACTGAGTGATAAATAACAGGAGCTCGACATGGTACAAGCCACTGCTAGACATTTACTGGTAGATTCAGAAGCACAATGTGAGGCACTGAAAACTGAAATCGCCAACGGCGCGGATTTTGCGGATGTAGCTAAAGCCCACTCATCTTGCCCATCTGGTGCGCAAGGTGGTGACCTAGGCTCGTTTGGCCCCGGTATGATGGTTAAAGAGTTTGACGAGGTTGTGTTTAGTGCGCCGCTGAATGTGGTTCAAGGGCCAGTTAAAACTCAGTTTGGCTATCACTTACTAGAAGTGACTAGCCGCGGTTAGCTGTTACCTTCTATTGAGAAGGCGACTTTAGGTCGCCTTTTTTATTGCCTAATTTCATGAGTTTTACACCATTCCAGGAGGAGGCTAAATGGAAATAGCCCTATATACCGACAGGTTAAAAATACGCAATTTGCAAGCAAGTGATTGGCCCTTTGTACTCGCAATTCAAACTAACCCTAGTGTTAACCAATACATAAGGGATGTTGAAGATGAACAAACGATTAGGCGTAAGTTTGAGCAGCGCCTAGAGCTACCAGAGTTTGACAGTGGTGAATGGTTCTCCTTGGCAATTGAGCGTATCGGCACCCGCGAGCTTGTCGGCATTACAGGCTTTTGCTGTGCTTGCTCGCAAAGTCAGCGTGCTGAAGTCGGTTATGTTATTGCACCTGAGTTTCAAGGTCTTGGTTTCGCTAGCGAAAGTCTCGAAGCTGTGATTGATTGGGGGGCACACCAATTTAGCATTCGTAAGTTTGTCGCTCATTGTGCAGCAGCTAACCTTGAATCACAACGGGTACTACAAAAGTCAGGTTTTATGCAAGAAGGATTACTCAAGCAACATACTGTGGTCAATGGTAAAGCACATGATGATGTGTGTTTTGGTTTACTTTCAAAGCAACGTGTTTAAGAAGCTTCAAACAACTCGGTAGACGAAGTATCAAGCGAGTTAACCCCGTGCCTAACAAATGCTAACACAATGTAAATCTTGGCAGCAGCGCTAGGATGTTGGCGATATTTATCACATAATGCAAAACATAAGTGAAAACTATTCTCGTTTCGATGCCAAAGTTTGATCCAAGTTTAGTTTTTTCAATGTACCCACATATAGAATATGTCAGTCAAAAAAGAAGTTAAGGTGAAAGCTTGATGAAACTCAGTGAACTCAATCCTGGAGATCGCGCCACAATTGCTGAAATAGGGCAATTGTCACTTCCGCAAACGGTGAAACGTAAACTTTTATCTATGGGCATTACACCAAATACCCAGTTTTCTTTAATTCGTCGTGCACCTATGGGCTCAGGGCTAGAGCTAGACTTGCGTGGAAGCAAATTATGTATGCGCCGTGATCTTGCTGATATCATCGAGGTTGAAGTTATCAATGACTAAACAATTCCACTGCGTCACAATCGGTAACCCAAATGCGGGTAAATCTACGCTATTTAATGCGCTAACAGGCTCTAATCAAAAAGTCGGTAACTGGTCAGGTGTAACGGTAGAAAAGAAAACCGGTCAGTTTACGCTTAATGACACCGAAGTACATCTAACTGATCTTCCTGGTATTTATGATTTGCTGCCAGCGGGTAGCACTTGTGATTGCTCGCTAGATGAGCAAATTGCGCAGCAGTATATTGCTGAGCAACGTATCGATGGCATTATCAATTTAGTTGACGCAACCAATATTGAGCGTCACTTGTACTTAACCGTGCAGCTGCGTGAGCTGGGTATTCCGCTGGTTGTGGTACTGAACAAAATCGACGCTGCTAAAAAGCTAGGTATTACGGTTGATGTTGAAGCGATGGCAAGCAAATTGGGTTGCCCAGTTATTGCTGTTTGCGCCCGCGATGAGAGCGACATTAAGCGCGTTCAAGTTCAGGTCGCCCAATTGCTTAACGGTGAAGTTAGCGAAGAGCCTTTATTGCTGGACTATTTACCGTCAATTGAGCGCAGTGTTACTGCGTTAAAAGAATATTCGTTAGCAAATCAGTTAGGTGAACTCAGCCGTGGCCGCGCACTGGCAATGTTGGGTAATGGCCACGGTTGTGGTAGTTGCGCAAATACTGCGATGAAAGAAGTCGTAAGTCGCTGCACCACAGATTGTGAGCAAGAAGGTGACAATATCGAAGTCATGGTTGCCACAACCCGTTTTGATTTTGTGCAGCAGGTGTATCAAGGTGCGGTAGATGCGAAAGAGCATGTTTCTGCCAGTGACAGACTGGATAGCATAGTGCTTCACCCAGTTCTCGGGGTGCCAATCTTCTTATTCGTTATGTACCTCATGTTTATGTTCAGCATCAATGTGGGTAGCTCGTTTATTGATTTCTTTGATATTACGGCGGGCGCATTATTCGTTGATCATCTTGGCGCTGCGATGACATCCCTTGGTAGCCCTGACTGGCTGGTTACCATTATCGCCGGTGGTGTCGGTCAAGGTATTCAAACCGTAGCAACCTTTATTCCGGTTATTGCCGCTTTGTTCTTGGCATTGTCAGTACTTGAAGCCTCAGGCTATATGTCGCGCGCAGCTTTCGTGGTTGACGGCCTAATGCGCCGCATTGGCCTACCGGGTAAAGCATTTGTACCTATGATTGTCGGCTTTGGTTGCTCAGTGCCTGCGATTATGGCGACGCGTACTTTAGGAAGTGAGCGCGAGCGCATTGTAACCGGCATGATGGCACCATTTATGTCATGTGGTGCACGCTTACCTGTATATGCATTATTTGCTGCCGCGTTTTTCCCTGAATCAGGTCAAAATCTGGTGTTCTTGCTATACATCATAGGTATTTTAGCGGCAATTGGCACAGGGTTGATGCTGCGCAACACCTTGCTACCAGGCTCAAGCAGTGCGGTAGTGATGGAATTGCCAAGCTACGAAAAGCCTAAATTTAAAACAGTAATGGGCAACACGGGTAAGAAAACCAAGAGCTTTATTTTTGGCGCAGGTAAAACCATTGTTATTGTTGTGACCCTACTTAACTTTATCAATTCAATCGGCACAGATGGCAGTTTTGGCCATGAAGACAGTAAAGAGTCGGTGCTGAGCGTAGCGAGTCAACAAGTGACGCCATTATTCGCTCCTATGGGGGTTGAGCAAGACAACTGGCCAGCGACAGTCGGTATTATTACTGGCATATTCGCCAAAGAGGCTGTGGTAGGCACCCTAAATAGCTTATACAGTGACCCAGCTGACGCCGAAGAAGAGCTTGCACCGCTAGGTGAATCATTCAGTGAAGCGCTAGCTACTATCCCTGAGAACCTATTCGGTATTGCACCAGAAGATCCATTGTCATTAGATGTTGGCGATATAGAAACCATTGACTCAGCTGCCGATGAGCTTGAGGTTGATGCGTCTACTTTCAGTGCTCTAAAAGCCGGTTTTACCACTACTATTGCCGCATTCGCGTACTTGTTATTTGTACTGCTATACACTCCTTGCGTAGCCGCTATGGGCGCATTAGTTGGTGAGTTTGGTATGAAATGGGCACGTTTTGCCGCGCTATGGACATTCGGTTTAGCTTACGGCAGTGCTACCGTGGTTTATCAAGTCGGTACCTTTGCTGCGCATCCAATGCAATCAAGTTTATGGGTTGGCGGGTTTGTAATTGCACTAGTGGTATTTTACCAGTGGTTGAAAAAGCAAGGTCGCAAGGCGCAGCAGATTATTCCGGGTGTTAGAGTGGTTACCGAGTAATCTTCAGCGGTTTTAGTGAGTGAATGAGCCCGGCAAATGCCGGGTTTATTTTTATTTGCTCAAAAAAGCTGCGTCCTTGCGCAAAATAATGTATAGGGTAGTTGTAAGTGAGTATGATCTATAGGATCATCTGTCTTTCGTAAATATTACTATTGAGTGCCAAAGAGGAAATCCATGAGCCATATGGACACTGAAGTACGCCCAAGCAACTTCATTCGAAATATCATCGACGAAGACCTAAACAGTGGTAAGCACACTAGCGTGCACACTCGTTTTCCGCCAGAGCCAAACGGTTACTTGCACATAGGTCATGCTAAGTCGATTTGTCTAAACTTTGGCATCGCAAAGGATTATCAGGGCCAGTGTAACTTACGTTTTGATGATACCAACCCAGAGAAAGAAGACATTGATTACGTTAACTCAATTCAAGAAGACGTGAAGTGGCTTGGTTTTAACTGGACGGGTGATATTTGCTATTCATCAAACTATTTTGATCAACTGCACCAATATGCGGTTGAGCTGATTAACAAAGGCTTGGCGTATGTTTGCTTCCTAAATGCAGAGCAAACCCGTGAATACCGTGGCACACTAACCGAGCCAGGCAAGCCAAGCCCATACCGTGACACTAGTGTTGAAGAAAACCTAAGCCTGTTTGAAAAAATGCGCCTAGGTGAATTCAAAGAAGGTGAGTGCGCCCTTAGAGCTAAGATTGATATGGCATCGCCATTTATGTGCATGCGCGATCCGGTGATTTATCGTATTCGCTTTGCACATCACCATCAAACTGGCGACAAGTGGTGCATTTATCCAATGTACGACTTTACTCACTGTATTTCGGATGCGATTGAAAACATCACTCACTCGCTATGTACGCTTGAGTTTCAGGATAACCGCCGCTTATACGACTGGGTGTTAGATCACCTTGATGATTTCCAAGCGCCTAACCGTACCCGTCAGTACGAATTCTCGCGCTTGAATCTCGAATACACACTAATGTCAAAGCGCAAGCTAAACGACCTCGTTGAGCGCGACATCGTTAGCGGTTGGGATGACCCGCGTATGCCGACGATTGCCGGTTTGCGTCGCCGTGGTTACACACCAGCTTCGATTCGTGAGTTCTGCCAGCGCATTGGTATTACAAAACAAGAGAACATGGTTGAAGTGGCCATGCTTGAAGCTTGTATTCGTGAAGACTTAAATGAAAATGCACCGCGCGCTATGGCCGTGCTTAATCCAATTAAACTTGTGATTGAGAACTATCCAAGTGAGCAACCTGAAATTATCAACGCGCCTGCACACCCAAATAAGGAAGAGATGGGCAAGCGTGAGTTAGCATTTGGTAAGGAAATATACATCGATGCAGATGATTTCAGAGAAGAAGCCAACAAGAAATATAAGCGCCTAGTATTAGGTAAAGAGGTTCGCCTACGTAATGCTTATGTTATTAAGGCTGAGCGCTTTGAAACTGACGGTGAAGGTAACGTTACTACGGTTTATTGTAGCTATGACAATGAAACCTTAGGTAAGAACCCTGCTGATGGTCGCAAGGTTAAAGGTGTGATCCATTGGGTTGATGCAAGCACTGCTAAACCTGCTGAGTTCCGCATCTACAATCGTCTATTTAGCCAAGCTAATCCAGCTGAGTTTGATACAGTAGATGAGGCGCTAAATCCAGAGTCATTAGTGGTTAAACAAGGTGTTGTTGAAGCAAGCCTTGTTAATTCACCAGCAGAAAAAGCCTACCAGTTTGAGCGTGAAGGATACTTCTGCGCTGATAACAAAGACTCTAAAGCTGATAGCCTAGTATTTAACATGACGGTTGCGCTGCGCGAGTCATTTTAATCTAGCCTTAACTGTTCTTTGATGTCCAAAAGCCTGCTATTGCTAGCAGGCTTTTTTGTGTCTTAGGTTTGGCTATTTCTTTTATGCTCCAAACATAAAACAATAAGCTAGAAGGTGTAGTCTAATTTTACCCAAGCTGTGCGCCCAGGTTCGTTGACTTTAAACAAAGGTTCACTGCCCGGAATGTCGTTCCCCGCACCTGAGCGGCTAATATGCTCTGAGTAGGTGATGTCAAAGATATTTTCGATACCAAAGCTAATTAACACAGCATTGCCATGTTTCCACGAGCCATTGAGCGCGAGCGTACCAAAACCACTCGACTCAGATAAATCTTGCCCAGAAATATTACCTTGACCAATCGACACGCGATCTTGCGCTGCTACTAAACGCCAGAATAAACCTGCAGTCCAGTTATCGTTTTCATAGTTAATCGAAATACGACCTTCAAGTGGTGAAACCTGACCTAAGGCGACATCTTGAGTGTCGTTATGACCATGACTATAGCTGACTGTGGTTTGCGTGGACCAGTTATCGTTAAGCGGGTAGTTCAAGGCTGCCTCGCCACCCCAAATGGTGGCATCTACATTGTAAGCGACAGTTTTGTCAAAGTTAGCATCTATCAAGATGTAGTCTTGTACCTTGCCAAAGTAAACTGAGGCAGAAAACTCGATGTCATTTTGGTAAATCCAGCCTAAATCGATTTGCGAGGTTTTCTCTGCTTCTAAATCAAACGCTTTTTGAGATAAACCTGCGCTAGATGCTTTCATTATCTCCCAGTAGTCGGGCATGCGCTGCGAGTGTCCACCGCCGATGTAGTACTGGCTATGGTTTCGGTTGTATTCGTAACGAGCAAAGCCGCTGATTAAGGTGTCATCTCGCTTACCTTTTTGGGCAACAAATAATTCTGTTTGCCACTGATCCACTCGTAAACCACTCATCAACTTACTTGATGATTTTTCGGTAGCATCAAGCTTAAAATCTGACTCAATGAATACACCTAGGTTGTTGTATTGCAGGTTATCGTTAAAGGGTTTATTGAGTAAGTCATCTAAGCCATGGTCAGCAGTTGGGTCAATAGAGCGGCCTTTATGTTTACTAAACATATAGTCAGTGCCCAAGGTTGCATTCCAGTCGTCAGTTATACTCATATCAAGCCATAGATGACCGCCGGCTGTCGCGCGCCGTACATTGACGCCAGAATTTTTACCCTGGTCAAACTGATCCATGATGTGGTCGTTTTCATTGGCATAAACTTGAAACTCAGTATTAGTGAATAGGTCGCCATCTAGTACAAATTGACTAAGTAAGGTGAAATTTTCATTGTTTATTTCGCGGGCTTTGTTAGCTCGGTCGGCATATTCTGCGCTGCCGTCGGATGTACCATAGGCAATCTCTAACAGAGTATCTTCATCTGGGGTCCACCCAAGCGCTAAATTGAAGTTACTGCGATCGTAACTGGATTGAATCTTATTACCGTCGCCATCACTGTAATGATCGCTTTGTGATTTGTTGGCATCAAAGTCGATATAGTGATTCTCATCACCGCCAGATAGCTCAACTAAATAGTCTTGTCTACCGAAGCTACCTGCAGTGGCACTGGCTCTGCCAGTTACGTCACTTTCGGTGAATTGCTGACGCTCCTTTTCAAACAGCACGGTGCCCGCTGATCCAACAGGGCCGTATTTTACGGTTTGTGGCCCTTTGATCACGCTAATATTGTCGTAAGATTCAGGGGAAATATAGGCGGTAGGGGGGTCCATACGTCCGCCGCAGGTGCCATAAACATGCTGACCATCATCTACAATACTAACCCGTGAACCCCCGAGTCCTCGAAGGCTTGGGTCACCACCTGCGCCGCCTTTACGCCCAACGCTAAAGCCCGGAATTGTTTTTAAATAGCCTGAGCCATCATAAGCGGGTAAGGGCAGGCGGGGTTTCTTGGGATCTGTGTTGACCTTGCTTGGCTCGCGCATGACTTCACCAGTCACCACGATATAGTCATCGCATGCCTGAGTATCAAACTGTTTTTGTTCAGCGGCAGTTGCGTAGATTGCAGTTAGGTTTGTTAGTGCGACTGTGACAAATGTCGCAATCAAAGTTTTGTTTAGGTTCATCCTGAGCGTCCTACTTCTTTATTCTGACGCCTTTTTCTCAAACTTCCTTAATACCGCCAAGCTATTAACATCATAGTGCGACAATGTGTCACATGCGCGCGTGATTTTCGTCACGATAAACCATACATATAACAAAGGTCTCGCAGTTAGCATATAAAAAAGCGAGCCTATAGCTCGCTTTTAGTTTGGTTGTTAAACGGGTTGTTCTGTATGAGTGCTTTAAATTAGCTCTTAAAGTTGTCGGGGTTAGTTTCACTTAATTGTCGAGCTGCTCAGCGTTTCAGTGTTCAACGTTCCATTATTCTCCGCTTAATAGGTCAACGTTCTATTGTTCAACGGCAAAGGTTTGGCGCTTAAAGTTACTGCATCATAGGACCAAAACCTAAACTCCACAGAATAACGCTTGATGCCATTAGCGCTACCAGTAATACTAAGCCTGCAGTTACTACTGAACTCGCGTAAATAAAGCCTTTTTCTTCAGGTATGTTCATAATAATCGGTACCCCTGCGTAAAGCAGATACACAGAGTAGGCGAGCCCCGCTAAGCCAACTAGCATAATAAACCAAAGCACAGGGTATAAAGCTGCGAAACCAACCATAAATAATGGTGTAGCCGTATAGGACGCGAGCTCTAATGCTTGGGTGAAAGTTGGGTTGGCATCAAAGGTTTTGCCCATCCAAAATGCGAGATATGCCAACGCCATCACGCCACCGATGAGGCCAAAATACATACCTACTGACATGAACATAGCGCTTTGACTGGTTAAGTAGAGAGGATCGCCCGCACCTGGATTCCAACCGATATGTGCAGTTGCTATGTATGAGCACACAGCAGGGATGAGAGCAATAAGTAACACATGGCTTAAACTGCTGCGCAGTGCTTCATGGTTACGTTCAATTGTTTGCCACTCTTGTTTTGGATGAGTGTATAGCCCCATTAAGTGATTCAAAATCATTATAATTATCCTTGTTTAGCAAAATATGACTAGCTCGCCAAACAACGACGAACTGACCGCAGCATGTCAATCGCCTTAATCAGTCCCACAGGTACTTATTAAAAATGGGTGGTGATTGCAGTTTGTCAGTGACTGGTTGTAAGTCATTTTAAATCTGCGCTCTTAATTGTTGAGCTACCTAACCCCACTTTAAGTACTTACTCTATAACGCTAGAGTTTATCCACTTAAGGTGATTGTGCACCCTTTTATCATTGCTATTTGGCATTCTTGCCTAGCAAATAACCCCAAAGTTAAAAAGGTGTTAAGTTATTTATTGAACAAATATGTCTGTTCGTCAAGTGTAATCCCTGATTAAACCTACTTAATGATGGTGATAGCAGTTACAATATCCGCAGTATTTTTAATATTCTGTAGTTATGAAAGAACTGTTATCGCCTATTAATCAATTCCTTGGCTGTGAAACTCCAGATAGTTGGATCAGGCTCGCGGCATCTCGAGATAAGTTAAATGATTTGCTAATCGACCATTGCAACTGCGAGTTGAAAGCCGCCCAGACTGCGATATTTTTAACCCGTAAATATGCTGTCGATAAACAAAGTGGCGAGCGCTTACTTGTATGGTCACAGCCTTATGCTGACTTTGTTTATAACAAGCAGGCAGATATCGCATCATTTATTGCCAATAGTGGTAAAAAGAATGAGCTCGCAGGTCAGCTAACGAGTAATGGTCAACTCGCTATAGCTGATGATCTAATCGATAAAATGGTGCGTTTGGTGAAAGAGGAGTTTCATCACTTTGAGCAGGTGCTGGAAATAATGCACAAACGGGGTATTCTCTACGAGAACCGCCGTGCAGGTCGTTATGCCAAAGGCTTAATGAAACATGTTCGCACTTTTGAGCCTCATGCATTAGTCGATAAACTCATTATCGGTGCGTTTATTGAAGCACGTTCGTGTGAACGTTTTGCTAAGTTAGCACCGTTTTTGGATGACGAGTTAGCGCGCTTTTACACTTCACTGCTGCGTTCAGAAGCCAGACATTACCAGGATTATTTAACGCTTGCTCAAGCTGTCTCGCCTGAGAATATTGATGAGCGGGTGGCGTATTTCAAAGATGTTGAGTCGCAACTGATCCTTAGCCCTGACGAGGCGTTTTGTTTTCACAGTGGCGTGCCTATTGGTGCATAAAAATCAAGCTGGCATTAAAGGGAGGTTTTGCAGCTTCACGCCAGCCTCATCAACAACAAGTACGCTGCCTTGGTCGTACCAATCTCCCACAACAATGCGGCAATTGCCATCGGCTTGAGTATGGATATTTGGGCGATGAGTATGGCCGTGGATCATCTGCACGCTATCAGTCTTAGCAAATAAGGCGTCGACCGCGCTTTGTTCCACATCCATGATTTGATAGCTTTTGCGCTGATTATCTTTAACGCTTTTGCCACGAATATTCGCTGCGATATTAAGACGCTTCTGTTTCGGTAAGCAAGCATATAACCACCTAAACAGACCAATACTACGAAACTTGCGAAATCTCTGGTATGCCTTGTCTAAGGTGCATAGGCTGTCACCGTGAAGTACTACCGTAGGTTTACCGTAAAGGCTGATTTTGTGCACTTCGGGCAAGATTTGCATGTCAGCAAGTTTGCAATATTGTTTGCCGAGCATGAAGTCACGGTTACCGTGAATGAAGTAAACAGGTGTTTTTTTGGCTGCAGCAGCTATATGGCGCGCAATATCGAGTGCAAAGGGCGGGGCGATATCATCTCCAACCCAAACTTCGAACAAGTCTCCTATGATGTATAGCGAATCTACATCATCAAGTCCTGATTGTAGGAAGTGAATAAAGGCGTTGGAGATGTCAGGGCGATCTTCACTTAAATGAAGATCGCCTATAAAAACTGTACTCACAGATTATTCTGCAACAGTGACACTTTCGATAACAACAGCTTCTAATGGTACATCCTGGTGCATACCATAATTACCTGTGCTAACACCTTTAATCTTCTCAACAATGTCCATACCAGCGCTTACTTTACCAAATACACAGTAGCCCCAACCTTGAGTTGACTCATTCTTGAAGTCAAGGAAGGTGTTGTTGCTAACGTTGATGAAGAATTGTGCTGTCGCAGAATGTGGGTCTGAGGTACGCGCCATTGCGATAGTACCAATTTCGTTAGACAGACCATTGTTTGCTTCGTTTTTGATGGTTGCGTTAGTGGTTTTCTGAGTCATGTCAGATGTGAAACCACCACCTTGGATCATGAAACCATCGATAACACGGTGGAAGATAGTGCCGTCAAAGAAACCGTCGTTAACGTACTTCATGAAGTTTTCAACAGTGATAGGGGCTTTTTCAGCGTTAAGCTCTAACGTAATATCGCCGTGGTTGGTGTGTAGTGTGATCATGGTCATTACCTTGCGTTGATCTAAAATCGTGGCGGGATTTTAACTTATCTAAATTGCTTCATAAAGTGTTGTATTCAAAACACCTAAGGTCATGCTAGACTCAGCGACTGTTTATATACCTTTATTAATAGTTCCAAAGAGAAGTATCAATGTTGAAGATTTACAATAGCGTTACCCGCGAAAAGCAAGAGTTTAAACCTATTAATCCCGGCAAAGTCGGCATGTATGTTTGCGGTGTAACCATTTACGATTTGTGTCACATTGGCCACGGTCGTACCTTTGTATCTTTCGACATGATTGTCCGTTACCTGCGTTACATAGGCTATGACGTTAACTTCCAACGTAACATTACCGATGTTGATGATAAGATCATTAAGCGTGCTGCTGAAAACAACGAATCTTGCGAAGCATTAACTGAACGCCTAATTGGTGAAATGCATGCGGATTTTGATGCTCTAAATATGGTGCGTCCTAGCTTCGAGCCACGCGCAACTTTACATATTGCAGAAATTATCGAGCTGGTTGAGCGACTGATTGAACGTGAGCACGCTTATGTGGCTGATAATGGTGACGTATTGTTTAGCGTTACCTCTTATGCTGACTACGGTAAGCTTTCAGGTCAAAACCTTGAGCAACTGCAAGCGGGTGCGCGTGTCGACGTTGAAGAATCAAAACGCAACCCAATGGACTTTGTACTGTGGAAAATGTCTAAACCGGGCGAGCCAACGTGGGAATCACCATGGGGCCTAGGCCGTCCTGGCTGGCACATTGAATGTTCAGCGATGAATAGCAAGCATTTAGGTAATCATTTTGATATTCATGGCGGTGGCTCTGACTTACAGTTCCCACACCATGAGAATGAAATCGCGCAATCTTGCTGTGCCCACGACACCCAGTACGTTAACTACTGGATGCACACCGGCATGGTGATGGTTGACCGTGAAAAGATGTCAAAGTCTTTAGGTAACTTCTTTACCATTCGCGACGTGCTACAGCACTATGATGCTGAGACTGTGCGTTACTTCCTGCTGTCAGGCCATTATCGTAGTCAGCTGAACTACTCTGAAGATAACTTGAAGCAGTCGCGCGCGGCACTTGAGCGTATCTACACAGCGCTTAAAGACCTCAACTTAACCGTTGAAGCAGCCGATGCAACTGAATTTGTCGCTAAATTCAAAGAAGCGATGAATGATGACTTCAACACGCCTGAAGCGTACTCAGTGCTGTTTGATATGGTCCGTGAGATTAACCGTCTTAAAGGTACTGACATGGCAGCAGCCTCGGCGCTTGGTGTTAGCTTAAAAGCGCTTTGTGACGTGCTAGGTATCGCAAGTCAAGATGTCGATGCTTTCTTTAAAGGTGAAGGTAGTGATGATGAAGTGGCGGAGATTGAAGCGTTAATTGTTGAACGTAACCGCGCCCGTGCTGAAAAAGATTGGGCGGCAGCGGATGTAGCACGTGATCGTTTAAATGAGCTAGGTGTTATTTTAGAAGATGGCGCAAGCGGTACTACTTGGCGTAAAAAGTAATTAACTTAAACGCGCAAGCAAGCTGATTAACAAACGGCAACCAAAGTGGTTGCCGTTTTTGTTTCAACCCCTAAACCACCAACTTCGGTAGGTGGTTACCATCGAATAGGCTTTGCCTGTAATTTCTAATGTTCATCAGATCAGGTAACTTTCTTAAATTTGCTCACGTTGCATTGAAATTTAAAGCACGTCGTGAACACTTCCTTGTGGACTCGATGAAAACATCCATGTTTTGAACGGCTTTAAATGTCATTGCAACTACATGCTTTAACTTTGGCTGTTTAGGCTAGGCTTCCTTCTAGGGAGTTAACACAAAGCCTAGTTGGCTAATACTTTATTCTGTTCAAACAAAATGCATAAAAAAGCCTACAACTAGGTAGGCTTCATCATTCTGGAATACGAGTCGCTAGACGCTTAGTCGTGGTATTCTTCAGCTGCGTACAGCGTATTCTCTAATAAGCTTGCGATTGTCATAGGACCAACGCCGCCGGGTACAGGTGTAATATGGGCTGCACGCTCAGCTGCTGCTTGATATTCGACATCACCAACTAGGCTGCCATCTTCTAGGCGGTTGATCCCCACGTCAATGACGATAGCACCTGGTTTTATCCACTCTCCTGGAATAAACCCTGGTTTACCTACTGCAACTACGACCAAGTCAGCTTGACGAACTTTAGACTCTAAGTCTTTGGTGAAGCGGTGACAGGTGGTAGTTGTGCAGCCAGCCAGTAGTAGCTCAAGCGTCATTGGGCGACCAACAATGTTTGATGCGCCAACAATAGTTGCATCTAGACCGTAGGTATCGATACCGGTAGAGCGAATAAGTGTCATGATACCTTTTGGCGTGCATGAGCGTAGCACAGGAATACGCTGGGCAAGGCGGCCAACATTGTATGGGTGGAAGCCGTCTACATCTTTATCTGGGCGAATACGTTCAATAACTTTTGAATCTTCAATATGCTCAGGCAGTGGCAGTTGCACTAAAATACCGTCGATACTAGGGTCATCGTTGCACTGGTCAATCAGAGCTAACAGCTCTTCTTCTGTGGTAGTGGTTTCAAGGTCGAACGACTTTGATTCAAAACCAACTTCTTCACATGCGCGGCGCTTGCTACCTACGTACACTTGAGATGCAGGGTCGCTTCCCACTAAGATTACCGCTAAGCCTGGTACACGTTGACCATTTTGTTTGCGCTCGGCGACTTGTTGTTTAAGATTGCTGCGAATTGATTGGGCGATTGCCTTGCCATCAATAATTTGAGCTGTCATAACAGTAGGAGTTCCTTTACATGCGAGCCTAGAAGAAGGTTTAGGCCGTGAGTGATTTTTTCGGGCGCTATTCTAACAGGCAAGGCGATTAGTGTCATTGCTCAAGCTTAACGCTATATAGAAATATTCTATTCATAAATGGGGGATAATCTGACAGAACCGCTGTTAAAATCGTCATATAACTAATATCATCAAAAAAACCGTTGACGAGGACAAAGTGACTCGCTAATATGCGCCCCGTTCTCAAGCAACACGGTTAATTTAGAATTATTGTTTGAAACACTCTCGGTGATTAGCGCAGCCCAACAGCGCATCACGGCTCTTAGTGAAGAGCGGAGCAGAGGGGAACCCTCGTTATGAGACTCAAAATGTTAGGCAAACTCTCGGTGATTAGCGCAGCCCGGTAGCGCATCTGCTTTGGGAGCAGAGGGTCAGAGGTTCGAATCCTCTATCACCGACCAAATTTAAATTATTGGCTATCATAAGATAGCGAGTAGTAGTGAGCAGGTAAGCTCACATAGCCAGACAGGAACAGCATTGACGCTGTGCCATGCGCCCGTAGCTCAGTTGGATAGAGCATCCGCCTTCTAAGCGGATGGTCGCAGGTTCGAATCCTGCCGGGCGTACCATTTTTGTGGTGACTGTAGCTCAGTTGGTAGAGTCCCGGATTGTGATTCCGGTTGTCGCGGGTTCAATCCCCGTCAGTCACCCCACTCATTCCCCTCAAGATTTTGAGGAAGTTGATTGCGAAAAAATCGCCAATCAATAGAAAAGCGACCTTAGGTCGCTTTTTTTATGCCTGAAATCCCACTATTGATGCTCGACTCTATTAAAAACGGTGGCTATAATGTCGCGTCTTGATAAATAACCATTAGAGTTGCTAGTTCCATTAAGCGTCTTTATTCTTTCTCGCTATGTTGGACACCCTAGTCAAAATCAATGATCAAGAAACGAATAATTAAATAGTTGAACCAATCGACTATTAGAAAGGACGTTAGACATATTTCGAGGTAAAACAATGCAAGTTTCTGTTGAAACAACTCAAGGCCTAGAGCGTCGCCTTACTATTTCTGTTCCTGCGGAACAAATTGAGAAATTAGTAAAAGACAGTTTATCACGTGAAGCTAAGCGTGCTCGTCTTCCGGGTTTCCGTCCTGGTAAAGTACCTGTATCTGTAATCAACAAGCGTTACGGTGCTGCTATCCGTCAAGATGTGACTGGTGAAGTAATGCAACGCAACTTTGTTGAAGCAATCATGGCTGAGAAATTAAACCCAGCAGGTGCGCCAACTTTTGCTCCAGGTAAAGTAGAAGGTGAAAACTTTGAGTTTGTCGCTACTTTCGAAATCTACCCAGAAGTAGAACTAACTGGTCTAGACGCAATTGAAGTTGAGCAACCTCAAGCTGAAGTAAACGATGCTGACGTTGACAACATGATCGAAACGCTACGTAAGCAACACGCGACTTATGAAGTTGCTGAGCGCGAAGCTGCTGAAGGTGACAAAGTTAAAGTTAACTTCGTAGGTAGCGTAGACGGTGAAGAGTTTGAAGGCGGCAAAGCTGAAGACTTCGAACTACAACTAGGTAGCAACCGTATGATCCCTGGTTTCGAAACTGGTATCCAAGGTCACAAAGCTGGTGAAGAGTTCGAAATCGAAGTTAACTTCCCAGAAGACTACCACGCTGAAAACCTAAAAGGTAAAGCTGCTAAGTTCGTTATCACATTAAACGAAGTTCAAGCTGCTAACCTACCAGAAGTTAACGATGAGTTTGCTTCACTATTTGGTATCGCTGAAGGCGGTTTAGACGCGCTTAAAGCTGAAATCCGTAAGAACATGACTCGTGAACTTGAACAAGCGTTAAAAGCTAACGTAAAAGAGCAAGTTATCACAGGTCTTTTAGCTGCTAACGAAATCGAAATCCCTAAAGCACTAATTGACGGTGAAGTGAACGTACTTCGTCAACAAGCAATGCAGCGTTTCGGTGGCCAAACTGAAAACATGCCTGAGTTACCAGCTGACTTATTCACTGAGCAAGCAGAGCGTCGCGTTAAAGTAGGCTTGCTACTTGGCGAAGTTATCAAAGCTAACAAGCTAGAAGCTGAAGATGAGCGTGTACAAACACTAATCACTTCTATGGCTTCAGCTTACGAAGATCCAAGTGAAGTTGTTGAGTACTACAACGGCAATAAAGAACTAATGCAAAACATGCGTAATGTTGCATTAGAAGAGCAAGCTGTTGAAGAGCTACTAAAATCTGCAAAAGTTACAACTAAAGACGTTGAATTTGAAGATTTTATGAACAAGGCGCAAGCTCAGCAGTAAGCATAGCTTGACTTAAATGGCACTTAGCCATTTATAATGGCTCGTATGAGGCTCCTCATGCGGGCCATTTTTATTTTAGGGAATTGAATAATGCATAAAGCGCCAGAATCAGTTTTAAATGCTCTTGTACCTATGGTGGTTGAACAAACAGCTAAAGGTGAGCGTTCTTACGATATCTATTCTCGCCTGTTAAAAGAACGTGTCATTTTCTTAGTTGGTCAAGTGGAAGAGCACATGGCTAATTTAATCGTGGCGCAGCTATTGTTCTTAGAGTCAGAAAGCCCAGATAAAGATATTTACCTATACATCAACTCACCTGGTGGTTCAGTTACTGCTGGTATGGCAATTTATGACACTATGAAGTTCATTAAGCCAAATGTGAGCACGGTATGTATTGGTCAAGCAGCAAGTATGGGTGCATTCCTACTAGCTGGCGGTGAAAAGGGCAAGCGTCATTGTTTACCTAATTCACGAGTGATGATCCATCAGCCACTTGGTGGCTTCCAAGGTCAAGCGTCTGATATTCAAATCCACGCACAAGAAATCCTTGGTATTAAGAATAAATTGAATCAAATGTTAGCTGATCATACAGGGCAGCCGCTTGAAGTTGTTGAACGTGATACTGACCGTGACAACTTTATGAGCGCTGAACAAGCCGTTGAGTACGGTTTGGTTGACTCAGTGTTAACAACGCGTGGCTAAACATTGCTGATCTTTAGGCTACATTAGGTTATTGTGTAGCAATTCAATTTGTAGCCTATGCTTTGTAGTAAGACACAAAAGTCAAAGCATAAGATGTAGCGCAGGCTGCCAACAGAGGTAAAATAATGGGCGATAACAAAAATAACGGTGACAGCGGTAAGCTGCTGTACTGCTCTTTTTGCGGAAAAAGTCAGCACGAAGTAAGAAAACTGATTGCTGGCCCATCGGTATATGTATGTGATGAATGTGTCGAGTTATGTAACGACATTATTCGTGAAGAAATCAAAGAGATTTCTCCAAAACAAGACGACAATAAATTGCCAACGCCTCACGAGCTTCGTGAGCACCTTGATGATTATGTCATTGGTCAAGATAAAGCCAAAAAAGTGCTTTCGGTTGCGGTTTACAACCATTATAAACGGTTACGTAACGGTACCCCTAAAGACGGCATCGAATTAGGTAAGAGTAACATCTTGCTTATTGGCCCTACAGGTAGTGGTAAAACGCTACTTGCTGAGACATTAGCGCGCTCATTAAATGTGCCGTTCACCATGGCTGATGCGACTACGCTAACTGAAGCCGGTTACGTTGGTGAAGACGTTGAGAACATCATCCAAAAACTACTGCAGAAGTGTGATTACGACGTAGAGAAAGCAGAGCGCGGTATCGTTTACATTGATGAAATCGATAAAATTAGCCGTAAGTCTGACAACCCATCGATTACTCGTGATGTTTCAGGTGAGGGCGTGCAGCAAGCTCTACTTAAATTAATTGAGGGCACTGTAGCATCTGTGCCGCCTCAAGGTGGTCGTAAGCATCCTCAGCAAGAGTTCTTGCAAGTCGATACTTCGAAAATCCTATTCATCTGTGGTGGTGCATTTGCTGGCCTAGAGAAGGTGATTGAGCAGCGTGCTCATGTAGGCACTGGTATCGGTTTTGGCGCTGAAGTCAAAGGTGAAGATGACAAAGAAACGATTTCACAAACGCTAGGTAAAGTTGAACCAGGTGATTTAGTTAAGTTTGGTCTTATTCCTGAATTTATCGGCCGCCTACCTGTAGTTGCTACACTTACTGAGTTAGATGAAGCTGCACTGGTGCAAATTCTGTCTCAGCCTAAAAACGCACTAACTAAGCAGTATGCTGCTTTGTTTGAGATGGAAGAGGTTGAGTTAGAGTTCCGCGAAGATGCGCTTAAAGCGATTGCTAATAAGGCGATGGTACGTAAAACAGGTGCCCGTGGTTTGCGCTCAATTGTAGAGAGCATTTTGCTTGATACCATGTACGACCTACCGTCAGTTGAAGGTGTTGTTAAAGCGGTTGTTGATGAGTCAGTTGTTAAAGGTGAGTCAGATCCAATCTTGATTTACGAAAACAACGAGCAACAAGCGGCGTCAGGCGATTAATTAATCATCTGTTAGCACCGCAAAAATTAAATAAGGAGTCCAATGGGCTCCTTTTTTCGTATTGACCATTGAAACTTTCAACACTGCCCCAATATACTCAGGTATAAGCTTTTTTATATGCCTTTTCATCTTCATCAAACGGAATCGAGCCATGACACAAGAGCGTGAAGCGCAGATCGAACTCCCCGTATTACCACTGAGAGACGTAGTGGTCTATCCCCATATGGTAATTCCACTTTTCGTCGGAAGGGAAAAATCAATCCGTTGTTTAGAATCAGCAATGGAGCAAGACAAACAAATTCTTCTCGTCGCCCAGCGCGATGCAGATCTTGACGAGCCGACTAAAGACGACATTTTCGAAATCGGCACCGTTGCCTCAATCTTACAATTGCTCAAACTGCCTGACGGCACTGTAAAGGTGTTAGTCGAAGGTGGTCAGCGCGCTAAGATCGGCCAGTATACCCAAGATGAAGACTTCTTCGTCGCTAAGGCCGAATACTTAACTTCAACGCCACTTACTGACAAGGAAGAAGAAGTCCTTGTTCGCAGCGCAATTGGGCAGTTTGAAGGTTACATTAAGCTAAACAAGAAGATCCCACCTGAAGTGCTAACTTCGCTAACGGGTATCGAAGAAGCTGCGCGCCTAGCCGACACTATGGCCGCGCACATGCCGCTAAAGCTTGAAGACAAACAGTCTGTGCTTGAGATGGTCAACGTTGGCGAGCGCCTTGAGTATTTGATGGCGATGATGGAAGCGGAAATCGACTTACTGCAAGTTGAAAAACGCATTCGTAGCCGCGTTAAAAAGCAAATGGAAAAGAGCCAGCGCGAGTACTATTTGAATGAGCAAATGAAGGCTATTCAAAAAGAGCTTGGCGACATTGACGAAAGCCATGATGAATTTGAAGTACTGGCCAAAAAGATTGAAGACGCAGGCATGCCGGCAGATGCCAAAGAAAAAGCCAGTGCTGAACTAAATAAACTAAAAATGATGTCACCGATGTCGGCAGAAGCTACCGTTGTGCGTAGTTATGTAGACTGGATGACGTCAGTACCTTGGAAGCAGCGCTCTAAAATCAAGCGTGATTTATCGAAAGCGCAAGATGTGCTTGATACTGATCACCATGGGTTAGAGAAAGTTAAAGAGCGCATTCTTGAATACCTAGCGGTACAAAGCCGAGTTAAGCAGCTCAAAGGGCCAATTCTTTGTTTAGTGGGACCACCAGGTGTGGGTAAAACCTCGCTGGGTCAGTCTATTGCAAAAGCAACTGGCCGTAAGTATGTGCGCGTAGCTTTAGGTGGTGTGCGTGATGAAGCGGAAATCCGCGGTCATCGCCGTACTTATATTGGCTCTATGCCAGGCAAGGTTATCCAAAAAATGTCGAAAGTGGGCGTTAAAAACCCATTATTCCTATTGGATGAAATCGACAAAATGAGCTCAGATATGCGCGGCGACCCATCGTCGGCATTACTTGAAGTACTAGATCCTGAGCAAAATGCAGCGTTTAACGATCATTATCTGGAAGTTGATTATGACTTGTCAGATGTGATGTTCGTCGCTACGTCTAACTCAATGGATATTCCAGGGCCACTGCTAGACCGTATGGAGGTCATTCGTCTATCGGGTTATACCGAAGATGAGAAACTTAATATTGCGAAGCAACACTTATTGCCTAAGCAGGTTGAGCGCAATGGTCTAAAAGCCAAAGAAATTAGTGTGGATGACGGTGCTATCTTAGGCATTATCCGCTACTACACTCGCGAAGCGGGCGTACGTTCATTAGAGCGTGAGTTGTCTAAGATTTGCCGTAAAGTGGTTAAACAGATTCTGCTTGATAAATCGGTTAAGTCTGTTGAAGTCAACGCCGACAACCTTAAGTCATTCCTTGGCGTGCAGCGCCATGATTTTGGTAAAGCAGACTCAAATAACCAGATTGGTCAGGTTACTGGCCTTGCCTGGACACAAGTCGGTGGCGACTTACTAACGATTGAAGCTACATCAGTTGCCGGTAAAGGCAAGCTTGCTTATACAGGTTCGCTTGGTGATGTTATGCAAGAGTCGATTCAAGCTGCGATGACAGTGGTTCGCGCCCGTGCAGATCAACTTGGTATTAACAGCGACTTCTATGAAAAGCGTGATATTCACGTGCATGTTCCAGAAGGTGCGACTCCAAAAGATGGTCCATCAGCAGGCGCAGCTATGTGCACTGCATTAGTGTCTAGCTTAACGGGTAATCCAGTGCGTAGTGACGTTGCCATGACAGGTGAAATCACTTTGCGCGGTGAAGTACTACCAATTGGCGGCTTAAAAGAGAAACTGTTAGCAGCGCATCGCGGCGGCATTAAACATGTGCTTATTCCTAAAGAGAACGAGCGAGACCTGGAAGAAATTCCAGCAAATGTGATTGCCGACTTGCAAATCCATGCGGTACGCTGGGTTGATGAAGTGCTCAAATTAGCCTTAGAAAGACCTGTAGAAGGTTTTGAAGTGGTTAAAAAGTAGCTAAATAGTGAAAAAAAGTGCTCTATATCCGAAAAAAACTGCAAAAAAGGGCTTAACAAACCGCAATCCTGTGGTAGCCTAGGTTTTGTGGAGAGTCAGTCACACCAAGCCCTTTGGCGTGATTGACTTCGAGCTGTATCCAATTTTATTTGGTTTCATATTTGGCTAGGACAGATACCTAGCTTTTTTAAAAAGCCTCCGCCGACCGCTCTAAACACGGAAATGGTTACGGCGCTACAATAACATTCAAGGGGAAGACATGAACAAATCTGAACTAATCGAGAAAATCGCTACTGGTGCTGACATTTCTAAAGCTGCAGCTGGCCGTGCATTAGATTCTTTTATCGCTGCTGTGACTGAAGGTCTTAAAGAAGGCGAAAAAATTTCTCTAGTTGGTTTCGGTACTTTTGAAGTTCGTCAACGTGCAGAGCGCACTGGACGTAACCCACAAACTGGTAAAGAAATTAAGATTGCTGCTGCGAACATTCCTGCGTTCAAAGCTGGTAAAGCGCTTAAAGACGCTGTTAACTAAGAATTAGTTAGCGTTGCCTTTGTAAGGCACTCGTAAGATAAGCACTGCAATAGCAGTGCTTTTTACGACAAGCAATACCATTTGAGGTATTGGGAGTGACAGTAAAGCCAAAGCTTTTTGAAACTCTAAAGTAATTACAAAAAAAGGCGCATCCAAACTGTGATGCGTCTTTTTATTTTTATCCATCGCAACTAGCGAGAATTCTGATGTTAGAAAAAATTCGTGAAGGCTCACAAGGTATTATCGCTAAGTCGATCTTAGTCCTTGTTATCCTTTCATTTGCATTTGCTGGTGTGAGTAGCTATCTAGGCTCAAACACGGGTACTCCAGCGGCTATCGTCAATGGTGACGAAATTACCAATGAACAATTAGAGCAATCTCTGCAAAATGAAGTAGGTCGCTTACAACAACAATTTGGTGAAATGTTTGATGCCCTAAGTGCTGATGAAAGCTACATGGCCGGGATCAGAAAAGACGTTCTAGAACGTTTAGTTGCCGAGAAATTAGTTGACCAAGCCGCTGCCGAGCTTGGTTTACGCGTATCTGATGAACAGATTAAACAAGCGATTGTTAACGAGCCTGCATTCCACACCGATGGTCAGTTCGATAACGAGCGCTATTTAGCAGTACTGCGTCAACTTGGTTACCAAACTGCTGCATTTAGAAACATGATGCGCGTTGACATGACACGTCGTCAGCTAGTGATGGCATTATTGGGTAGTGAGTTTGTTCTACCGGGTGAAGCTAACGAGCTTGCTGAGCTTCAAGGTCAAACTCGTGATATTCGCTACCTAACGGTCGATGCTACGCCGTTTGTTGCTGAGGCGAATGTATCTGATGAAGAAGCCAATGAATACTATGAAGCAAACCTAGTTCGCTTTAGCAGCCCAGAAATGGTGAGCCTTGAGTACGTTGAGTTAAACGCTGCAGATATGGCTAACACTGAAGCGGTTAGCGATGAAGAAGCACGTACTTTCTATGATGAGAACCAGCAGCAATATCGCACTGCTGAGAAGCGTCTAGCTGCGCATATTCTTATCAACGACTCTGGTGATGAAGATGCAGATAGAGCACGCGGTGAAGCTGCATTAGCTAAACTTGCTGCTGGCGAGAGCTTTGAAGCTGTAGCTAAGTCAGACTCTGATGATCAGTTCAGCGCTGAGCAAGGTGGCGAGCTAGATTGGTTCGAGCCTGGTGTAATGGAAGGTGAGTTCGATACTGCACTGTTTGCCCTTGAAAAAGGCGCGACTTCAGATCTTGTTAAAACCAGCTTTGGTTACCACATCGTTAAGTTTGTTGATGTACAAGAAGGCGGTGTACAAAGCTTTGAAGATGCGAAAGCTGAGATTTTAGCTGAGCTGCAAGAAAAGAAAGCACTAGATGTGTTCTTTGGTCTGCAGTCACAACTTGCTGACACTAGCTATGAAATTCCTGATACGTTAGCTGAAACGTCAGAAGCGGTGAATGTACCTGTTAAGACTACCGAGCTATTTAGCCGTAACAACGTACCTGCACCGTTTAACACTGCAGATTTCATCCGCGCAGCGTTTTCAGAGCAAGTGATCAGTGATGGCATGAACAGTGACGTTGTTGAGCTAGGTCCAAACCATGTAGTCGTTGTACGCTTAAAAGAGCACAAAGCTGCAGGCACTATGGATTTCGCCGAAGTGAAAGATGGTATTGTTGCACGTCTTAAGCAAGACAAAGCAAACCAGGTTGCTAAAGTTAAAGCGACTGAGTTTATGGTTGCCCTTAAAGATGGTGGCAGCGTTGACGTTGAGCTTACGACAGTGACTGCATTGCCTCGTTTCACTCAAGAAACAGACCCAGCGATTGTAGATAAAGCATTTAAGATGCCTAAACCTGCTGAAGGCGGCGTATCGATTGATACTGCAGAGCTTGCACAAGGTTATGCTGTTGTGTTGGTTGATGCTGTTAATGCAGCTACTGGCATTACTGACGAGCTTGTAGCAGGCCTTAAGCAACGTTTAGAGTCACAGTTTAGCCAAGCCGATTACTTATCTGTGATTGGTGCTCTGAAAGCTAAGGCGACAGTCGAATACCCAGTTGCCGAGTAGTTGCTAAAGTAACTAAGCACTAGTTAAGAAATAGCTAAAACTGAATAGCTCAAGCCAAGGGGTTGTTTAAGCCCTTAGAACAAAGAGATTCAGTTAAAAATAAACCCTCATTGCTCCTTATAGTTGAGCATTGAGGGTTTTTTATTGGAGTCAATTTGTTATTTGACTGAAGCAAAACGTTAACTAGAGCTTTTTATTTACCAAAGACTTTAGTTACCAAACAACTGAGTTAAGTAAAACTCTGGGTTGCCTCAATGAGCTGTGAACGCAGCCATTTTTGCGCGGGATCATGATGATGCTTTTTAAGCCAGATCAAATAGTTGGTGATGGGCTTGCACGGAAACGGCGGCGGTAAAAGTTGCAAGTTTAGTTGTGACTGAAACTGCCTTGCTAAAAACTCAGGTATTGCGGTGATTAACTCAGTTTGGCTGCACAGTAACATATTACTGAATAGCGAGCGTCCATGATAAGCCACTTTACGTTGGCTCAAGTCGATATTGGTAAAGTGGTGTAGGCTACGTAAATGCTGACGGGTGCGCTCGAGTACTGCGTGAGACTCACTATTAAATTGCTTTTGACTAATGCTCTGTTGTACACGTGGGTGGTCTTGGCTACAAACAATCACAAAATCACTATCAAATAACTGACAGCTTTCTACTGCAGAGCTATTGGGTGGCATGATATCAATCATGGCATCAAAACGTTGCGAGTTCAGGCCATCTAATAGTGCTTCATCTGTATCTGGCTGGTCAAAAATCTCAATGTTGTGGGGTTTTAGCTCACTAAATTTATTGAGTAGCAACCAGTGCATATGCTCTGGCGCGGTAATGACAAACTTATGCTGCCCCTGGTCTGGGTCAAACTCACTCATGTTATGCAGAGTATCGTCTAATTGTGCCAGTGGCAGTTTAATTTGCTCATAAAGGCTTTGGGCAAATCGCGTTGGTGCAATGCCGCGACCTTGACGGATGAACAACTCTTGTCCAAGGTCCTGTTTAAGTTTTGCAATACTTGTACTGATTGTTGATTGATTAGTGTTGAGCTGCTCTGCAGCGCGGCTGAAGCTGCCACTAGACATCACCGCGCTAAATACGCCAAGTTGGTTGAGTGTCGGTTTTTGTGTCATCTCTTGTCCCACCTTTCATCTACGCTGGCTTTGCCTTCCGTGCACCACATAATTCGCAAGGGCTAGTCACTACAAGCCAAGCGACTAAGTCATTCTGCGCTGCAAAGTGTTATCGTAAATTCGATACTTAATTATCGTAAAGCCTAGTTTTTTACGATGTTAATGGCGATTAATCTATTAATCAACAAATGATGTCACCCGTTGGGAGCAAATTATGATTAGTCAATTTAAACCATTAAGCCTAGGTCTTGCGGTATCAGTAGCCTTATTTACTTCAGGTTATGCACTTGCAACACCTACTACTCAGGCGCAATCTACTCTTGGGCAAGAGCTGCAAACCAGCGCGGCGGCTCAGTATCAAAATATTCAGCTAGAGCAACGTTACACGTCTTCAACCTTGTTTGAGCATGAATCAAACCTATTTTGGGGTGAAGGTAAGCGTATTAAGGTTTTATCAACGACTGGTGAAACCTTAGCTTACACCCAGGAATCAGACCATGTGCATCCGGCTTTGACTAAACACGGTCGCAAGATGGCGCAAGCCATCATCAAAGTTGACCATAATGTTTACCTTGGCTACGGCTTTGGTCTAGATACGCCTGTAATGATTGAAGGCGATGATGGCATCATCATCGTTGATCCGGGTGAGTCTGTACAAATGGCTGAAGTGGTTAAGCAGCAATTCAGACAGATCACCAACAAACCAGTAAAAGCGATTATTTATTCGCACAACCATATCGACCATATTTCTGGTGTTCGTGCTTGGGCGACAGATGAGCAAGTCGCATCAGGTGAAATCAAAATCATTGCACAAGAAGGCTTAACAGCGGCAGTGGCTAACTGGTCATCAAACCTTGGTACTTTGTTTGGTCATCGCACGTCTTACACTGGTGCTAAGCATGTGGAAGAGGGGGAACACGGCACGGTCAATGACGGCTTAGGTCCGCGCTTTATGCAAGGCGATATCTCGTTCATTGAGCCAAACGTGACTCTGAAAGACCGTCTCGACATTACGATTGCCGGTGTGCCAATGCAGATTGTTAACGTACCGTCTGAAACTAAAGATGAAGTCGTCGTTTATCTGCCAGAGCAAAAAATTCTTCATGCAGCAGAAGTATTGCAAGGTGAGAATTTCCCTAACTTGCACACCATTCGAGGCACCAAATTCCGCGACCCATCGATGTGGTTTAAAGGTATTGATGTAATGCGTCAGTTCGACACTGAAGTGATGATTAACTCTCATGGTCGTCCGGTTGAAGGTAAAGCGGCAGTAGATAATGTACTCACGGCATACCGTGATGCGATTCAATTTACTCATGACCAAACAATCCGCTACATGAATAAAGGGATGACACCTGATGAGTTAGTTGAAGTAGTGAAATTGCCTAAGCATCTAGCAAGTCACCCTTGGTTAGGTGAGCACTATGGCACAGTCGCACACGCTGTTAGACAGATCTATGTAGGTTACAACGGATTCTTCGAAGGCGACCCTTGGCAACTAGAGCCGATGGCATATGAGCAGCGAGCAAAAGCTTTTGTTGAAATCATGGGCGGTCGTGACAACATTCTTAAAACCGCAAAAGCTGCAATTGAAGCTGATAACTTCACTTTTGCTGCAGAAATCTTGTCTTACCCAATTACGGTCAACAAACAAGACATGCAAGCTCGCGAGTTAAAAGCTGACGCATATAAAGCTTGGGCTGCTGCGCAGGTGAATATTAACTGGCGTAACTGGGCGCTTAATGCTGCAGCTGAGCTAGAAGGTACACGTGATTTCTCTAACATGATTAGCTTTGCATCAGTCGATGTATTAACTGCGCTGCCTAGCAAGCAGATTTTCGACATGATGACATCAACGTTAGTGGCAGAGAAAACCCTTGATGTAAATATGGCGATGAGCTATCAGTTTATCGACACCAAAGAGGCGTTTACGCTGGAAATTCGTAACGGCATTGTGCAGTTACACGAGCAGGCGTTAGACAGCGCTGACGTTAAGATTGAAACAAGTCGAGCTGTACTTAATCAAATCTTGATGGCTGGACCAAATGCGCAGAAGGTGATTGCTGAGAAAATGGTTGCTGACGAGTTTGGCTTTGCTCAAGGTGAAATGAAAGACTTCGGTCGATTCATGAGCTACTTTGACACGCCAATGACGCCAGAGCAATTAATGCTAATCGTCCGCTAATACAGGTCGATGAGTAATACTTCAAAGGGGCATTTTGCCCCTTTGATAGTTTCTCTAAATTAATGAATTGCTGTTTTTGAAGAGGTCAGATTTATGAGCAAATATCTTAAAACAATAGCCACTTCAGCATTGAGCGCAGGCATCATGCTAATTGCGTCAGCTAGTGTGAGTTCAAGTGCTATTGCTTGCGGCGTGCACCAGCAAACTGGTTTTTCATTAAGTAGTGAACCAGGCTCGCTTACTGTGCTTGCTAATATCGTTAAAGCTCGAAAAAATGGAACGCTAGTTGAAACAGGAATGCCTGCCGAAACAGGAACGCGAGTCGAAGCCGAGATGCTTAACAAAGGTAAGCTTGATGCCAATGCATTAAATCTTGCTGATAGTGGCATAAGCGTGCGCTTATTTGAGCCAATTCAAGGCCGTTATCTAGATGTTAGTATCCGCAGTGGTGAGCTTACTTATCGCTTGAGTCAGCACCAGCATCAGTTAAACAGTGACGATGCTGCGGCAAAGGCAAGTCAATTGTCATCACGTTGGTCGAGTCGCGCTCAGTTGCAGTCACAGGCTAAAGTCACTGTGATCACTGAGTTAAGCGTATTGCAAGCAATTGCTTCGCGTCAGCTTAGTTGGCAGCAAGTTGATGAGCTAGGTTTGATGACCATCAATGGTGAGCAAGATGCTCAGGAGAAGTATCAGGCTTTATTGGCAAAATCATCGATTTAACCATTAGGGTGGTTCACATTCCTCATTTGCTATTGGCACTTTGACAATAATACTCCGTCACCAGCACTTTGTTATTCACTGTCTACTGCTTGCTTTGCGCCACTCCTGTTCGAACGATAACTACGCATCTAACAGTGCCAATTACACTAAGTTTAATGTTAGATTAGCTGCATGAAATCAGTTTCAAGGATATGCAGTGGCCTCACTCGAAACCCAATTTGAACCCGCTTTAGCCTATATTGACGATAACCTAGATAAGCCAGTTGATATTAGGTTACTCTCGCGCCTAGCTAACATTCCTAAGTGCCATTTTAATATCTTGTTTTACGCTTTATTTCACACCCAGGTTGAAGATTATATTGCGCTGTTAAGGCTATTGGATGTAGCGCAGAAACTTGCTTTCGAGCCAAGTCTAACCAATGCTCAAATTGCTAGTGAGGCAGGTTATCAAGATGAAAAGTGTTTTGAACAAGCCTTTGTTAAAGCGATAAGTCAAAGCGTTAGCGATTTTCGAGCAAAGCCTGATTGGGCAAGTTTTTTTGCGCGTCAGCAACCCTTAGAAACGCTTAAAAATGGTCATCAAGCATATGACTACAGTGCTGAGATAAATGTGGTTGAATTAGAACAACTCTCATTGGTTGCTATTCGCCATCAAGGCCCGTCAGAGTTTGTTGCTCAAACCGTTAATGCCATGGTTGCCTGGCGTAAACAACATCAGGTTTTGCCGCCACTGAGTCGTACATTTAATTTTTGCTATCAAATGCCGTTAGTTCATAGCGACGCTTATCAGGTGGATATCGCCGCGAGTATCACTGCCGAGCAAAGTGAACGTTTGCAGCGCGAACCGCAGTTTTCATCAATGGCAGATTATGAGTTAGCCTCGCTAGTTGAGCGCAATATTGATATCACCGCGCCGTTTTTCAAAAGCAGTATTCCAGTAACAAGAGCTGTAGCAATTGATCATGTTTGGGATGACTCTCTGCCGCAATTGTTGCACGGCAAGATTGCTTGTTTGTATAAAGAGGCAACTAAGTACAGCCAATTGGCAAACTTGCCTTTACTGATTGAGAAGCAGCTAATTGAGAGGCAGCTAATTGAGCGGCAGCTTGCTCCGGTTGAGCCGAGTCAGTCTGTTGCTCAGCAGCTAGTTCGCATTATGCTACCAATTCTCTAGGGGGGCTTTTTCCCAAAGTGTTTTTGTCTTAGGCAGTTTTGCCTAGGGGACTTTAGTCTTAGACACTTTAATCTAGGGAGAGATAGGGCGCATCATCTCGGCACATAACCATGCCATATAGGTTGCCCAGGCGTAGCCGAATACCGAAAACAAAATAGCCACTGGTGCCAACGAGCGGTGAAATGCAAGTGCAACCACAGGCGATGAAGCTGCGCCGCCAATACAACATTGACTGCTAAGCGCCATGTAGGCGATCGGTGCGCGCATTATTAGCCCTGCAATGACCACAAATGCGATATGAATACTTAGCCAGATGAATCCCAGTAAAAAGTAGATAGGGAAGTCATCTATCATGGCGAGATCCATCTGCAATCCCATATTGGCAATGAGAAAGTACAGCATAATACTGGCAACTTTAGATGCGCCAGCGTGTTCCAGGTTACGTAGCCTAGTTGTCGATAGCAGCAGCGATAGGGTAGTTACACTAATTACCACCCAGAAAAACTCAGAGGTCAAACTGAATTTACTCAAGTGTGGGTAATGGTTGGCAATAAACGGCGCTAGTTTATCTGCGCAGTAATGACTTATACCAGTCATCCCAAAAGCTACTGCGAAGATATAGATGTAGTGATTAAGCTCAGGAATCACACTGGCTTTAGGCGCTTGCAGTTCAGTTTTATTGATCAGTCGTTGTAGGCTTTGAGTGTCTAGTTTGAGCTGATGGTCAAGGCGATTACTGTGCTTTGACAAGGTAAGTAGGATTGACATCCAAATAGCTGAGAACAACACATTCACCGAAATCATAATAGCAAAAATGCCGTCATCAACTTGATAAACCTGCTTCATTGCCAGTTGGTTTGCAGTGCCCCTACCCAGTTACCTGCAAGAGTTGCCATGCCTTTCCAGGCAGCGCCTGCACCTTGCCACTGCAAGTGCTCTGGCGCGATATGAGACATTATCCATAGGGTTAATGGGCCACCAATAATGACCCCAAAACTACCAATTAGAAACAAGGCAACAATCTTAGGCCCAAGCAGTAAGATAGCTTTTAAATCAACGCTAATAATTAACAAGGTCAAGCAGGCTGGCATTAAATAGTTGGATGACACTTGATTGAGTGAGCTGTTTGAGCTGTCGACTACTTCGAAGGTATTTAGCAGTGAAGGTAGGACATAACACACCACCATCACAGGAAAGATTTTAAAGAACTTGACTAGGTATGGATGAGTGGACTTACTGGCGTAAAAAACTGCGCCAATTAAGGCTGCGAGTAAGCCAACAATAATAGGGTCTTGTGTAATCACGATATATCGTTTGTTTCGTTAATGGCTTCTTGCTGGCAAAAGCGGATAAATTGTTCAAGCAATTCAGATTTTGCCTCGTCGTCACGAGTAATCGACCAGTATTTACGCTTAAAGTCCCAATTATTGACTTTTAGCTCAACTAACTCACCGCGTTTAATCTCTTCTTTCACTGCGATGTAAGGTAGCACGCTGACGCCAATACCTGTGCCGATAGCACGTTTTATCGCGCCCATGGTGTTCATTGACAGCTCTTGGTTAATGGTAATTTTTGCGCTGCGAAGCAGTTGAATATTACGCAGTCTTGATACTGAAATCGTTTCGTCCATCACCCACAGTTCTTGCGAAAGCAGCTCTGGCGTGATGTTTTCTGACACAAGCGGACTATCGCAGCTGGTGACAATACACAGTCTATCTTCAATCCAGTGCTCATGAGCCAAGTTTTTAAGTCCAGGTTTGGCATCGACAAAGCCCAAATCAAGCTCTCTTTCGGAAACCATTTTCTCTACATCAATGCTGTGATGTATGTGTAGCTTAATATCAACCGATGGGTGACGCTTTTTGAACTGAGGGATCTTGCGCGATAGCACATAGTTGCCTGCGGTTTTACTACACCCCACTTTTATGCTGCCACTGATGGTTTGCCCCTTGGCAAACATTTGCTCAATTTGCGAGCCTTTGGATAACATCTCATTGGCGTAGGGCAGCATAACTGCACCATTGTCATTTATCGTTAGGCCATTACTGTTACGCTCAAACAACCGACAGCCAAGAAACCCTTCAAGCTCTTTTAATGCCATGCTTACCGCAGGTACCGAAAGGTGCAAGCTTTTGGCTGCTTTTGATATTTGGCCGTGTTGGTGAATAGCTTTAAATATTGAAAGTTGTTTCAGTGTCAGTTTCATGGGCTGTATGGCTAACTTTATGAGTTGTTAATATTTTAGCGCTAAGGTGCAGTCAAACTGTAATTGGATGTGGATTTTTGTAATCCAGGTCATTAAACGTAAATAAACTAAGGCTTTGGTACTATTCGTGACAGAAAGTAGTGACAAAAAGTAGTAACAGAAAGACTTGCCGCCAAGCAGCAAGTCTTTAAGCACTGAAATGGCTGAGGTTATAGACTTAGTTTAGAAGTCGTAACGTACGCCAACAGTGAAGATTTTGTCGTCTTTTAGCTCAATCATATTGCCTGTGTTGGTATCACGATATTCACCGTCATATTGAGCATAGTGACCAAATATCATGGTCGATTTCGCAATACGGTAGTCTGCACCAATCACCAATGAGTTAATGTCTACGTCGGTTGCATTGTTATATTGGGTACTAGTCGTTGCGGTATTGTTTTTGAAGTACTTACCAAAACCTGCTTCATCTTTACCGATTTCAGCTTTAAGGTTAACGCCATTAAGGTTGTAAACTGCGCTAAAGAAGTAAGAGTTACCTTCTTTAGTTTCAACGGTTTGACTTTTAGTATTTTGGAACAAACCACCGAGCTTTAGCTGACCAATTTTGTACTGGGCAACACCACGGTATGCGTCCACGCCGCCAATTGTGTTATAAGCTGCAGCGAAGTAGTACGGTTGCTTTTTAAGCTTTTTGTCACCGCCAACCAAGCTCACAGCATATTGCTTTTCATTTACATCAGTACGAGCGCCGTTGTCATCATATTCTGCGTAGTTATCATCCATCAAGTAGGTGGCATTAATGGTAATAAGATCAGCAATTTTTGGTGAGTAATAGGTAATGCCGTCTGCTTTGCGGTCTTGACCTGCGATCATACGGTTGTAAGCAGCGTTGGTTAAAGCAAATGCTTCAGCAGTGCCTTTTGATGTTTTCATCACAGTGTCGTTGCGACCAATTAAGACCGTACCTGCATCAGATTTTAATCCAACATAGGTGTTACGCGGTTTAAATACCTTGCTGTCACCTTCTAAGTGCGCGCTATTTACTTGAAATTCCATGCGATATAGCACTTCTAAACCATCGGAGATTTTTTCGCTGCCTTTGACACCAAGACGCGAGAAGTTGTTTTCTAATATAGTTCCCGACTTACCATTTTGTGTAGTAAAGCCATTGTCAGAATTGGTGACCGCAATTTCCATACGGCCATAGATTTGTGGTGAGTCTGCCATTGCTGCGCCTGAAAAAGCGCTTAGTGCTCCAATTACTGCAATCGCTACTCGATTAATTGACTTGTTCATACTCATCTCCACTTTGAAAAATTGGATTACCCCTTAATGAGGATCCTTTTGTTTTAAGTCTTGTGTTTTGCATCAACGGCAAGAGAAATGGTTTTCCTTAGCGCTTTTGGGCTTATCACTGATGACAGGAAGCTCGATGCGTTTGTTGGGGTAAATGTTAGAGATGTATGGAAAAAATATTTTGAACATGTGTCACACGAAAACGGATATCGTACCGTTTTAAGGATATTTTAAGACTGTTTCATAAAAGCTGAACCACAAGGCGAATGTGATTTACACCCAAGTTTTGATACTCCTTTGTGAGTAACCTTTCCGCCATCGAAGAACAATAAAACTAATTTTATTTTGATGAGCAAAGGAACACACAATATGAGAAAAGCATACTTAGTGTCAGCAATTGCCGCCGTACTGTTATCAGGTGGTGCAATGGCGAAAGACGTTAACCTAGCTAAATTCCACAGCGATATGGGCGACTGCCAATCGTGTCACGTTGAAGGCAAGCTAAAAGATATTAATAAGACAATTACTGACAGCCAAACTCACGAAAACGCGCAGTGCCGTGATTGTCATGGCGGTTATAGCGAGCTTGCGAATGACAAACTGCATTTTGACCCGCACACATCTCACCTTGGCGAAATCAACTGTACTTCTTGTCATACAGCTCACGCTAAGCCTGAGTTGACCTGTAACAACTGCCATAACTTCGAAATGGAAATGCCATTTGCTAATAGCAAAGCGAAGAAAAAGTGGGACGGTGACTGGAACCAAGAACAAATTCGTAAAGCAATTGAGCGCGGCCCTGTTGAAACCGTTGATGTGATTGTTGTTGGTGGTGGTTCAGCTGGTTTTAATGCTGCAATCAGTGCCAAAGAGGCTGGCGCCAACGTAGTGCTATTTGAAAAGGCACCTTACACAGGTGGTAACTCAATGCTAGCTGCTGGTGGTATCAACGCAGTAGGTACACCACAACAGAAGAAGAAAGGCATTGAAGATAAGGTTAAATGGTACGCTGAAGATGCAATGAAAGGTGGTCGTTACCAAAATGACCCTAAACTTGTGCAAATTCTTGCTGAAGAATCAGCTGAGGCTGTGGCTTGGTTAGAGTCTTTAGGCGCCAACATGGATGACTTGAAACGTTCAGGTGGTGCACGTGTTGAGCGTACTCACCGTCCATCTGGCGGCGCATCTGTAGGCCCACACATTATCGATACTTTGCGTAAAGCGGCAGACAAACGTGATATCCCTGTACGCGTTAACTCTCGCGTTGAGAAAATTGTGTTAAACGACGATAAGTCTATTGCGGGTGTTGTTGTTCACGGTCGCCACTCTGGCTACAACATGGTAGCTGCTGACTCTGTAGTACTTGCGACAGGCGGCTACGGTATGAATAAGCAAATGGTTGCTTACTACCGCCCAACAATGAAAGACATGACAAGTTCTAACAACGTAACTGCAACCGGTGACGGTGTGTTACTTGCCAAAGAAATTGGCGCGTCGATGACTGATATTGACTGGGTACAAGCCCACCCAACTATTGGTAAAGACAGTCGTATTCTTATCTCTGAAACCGTACGTGGTGTAGGCGCAATCATGGTGAACACTGATGGTCAGCGCTTTATCAGTGAGCTAACCACCCGTGACCGTGCATCTGACGCTATCTTGAAGCAAAAAGATCAATATGCTTGGTTAGTGTTTGATGAGCAGCTAGTTAAGAAGAAAAAGATGGTACGTGGTTATGAGCACTTAGGCATGCTAAGCAAAGCCAACACTATCGAAGAGCTAGCTAAAATCACTAACATGAAAGACTTACCGAAAACCGCTGCTGCATACAACAAGTATCAAGCTGCGGGTAAAGATGAAGCTTTTGGTCGTGAAGACATGCCGCTGAACTTAAGTAAGCCTCCGTACTACGCAGTGAAAGTGGCTCCTGGTATTCACCACACTATGGGCGGTGTCGCAGTTGATACTGACGCTAACGTATTAAACCTACAAAGCTGGAAAATGGACGGTTTATACGCTGCAGGTGAGGTAACGGGTGGTTTACACGGTTACAACCGCTTAGGTGGCAACGCCATTGCAGATACTGTGGTATTTGGCCGTAAAGCCGGTGAAAACGCCGCTAAGTTCGCACTAGAGAAGAAGTAAGCTCGGAAACGAGTGTAAAGGTTTAACGATAGGGCTGGCACTGTTTATCTATCCCTATACAAATGGTGTCAGCCAAATCGTTATACAAAATGAGTTACAGTCTCAAACTAAAACTAAAACCTACAATGGATTGTAGTGTCACATCGTTTTTAACCTGGTAATACCAATTGGGACAAATAAGTGATCAGAGATTACGCAGATAAAATTGCTTAGAACAAGGCGGAAATTGCAGCTAGCTAGTTGTTCTACCTACAAAATTTCTAACGAAGTTATAAGCGATTTTAGCCAGCAAGAATGAGCACATTCTTGTGCTAATTGGTATAACCGGTTTTGGTTAAGTTGAGTCTTCATCTACTTAGCTTAACCTGCTCCCAAAAGGGCCAGCCTCATCAGCTGGCGCTTTTTCCTCAAGAGTTTCACCCATACATATATTCCTGCAAAGCCAGAACTCATCATTCTGGCTTTTTACAGTATTGATAACTTATTAACGTTGGTAGATACTGCTAATTATTTTATATCAATAACTTATGTTTATAACTAGGGGTGTTTGATGGGCGTGGAATCAAGTGATTTATCTGCTCTTGTTGAGGCTGTAGAGAGTTTATCTAAATGGATGACATACATAACCATTTTTCTTTGTTGGACGTATTTTTCGGTTGTTTTTGCCATGCTGAAGAAATCGTTCTTTGGTAAAGACTGTGTTCCTGCGGAGCTTGAGGATGCAGATGTATTGGTTGAGCAGGCTGAATATGAAAAGCTGTTTCGAAATTGCCGTAGACTATTAAAAAAACGGCCTAATAATGCTGAGGCACATTGGTATATAGGCTTATGTTATTACCATAAATCTAGATATGAGAAAGCAAAAGAGTATTTTTTAAAGACAATAAAGCTAAATCCACATTGGCAACAAAGTGTCGATGTTTATCTAGACTATATTGAATCTGCAAAAAATGAGATGGCTGAGTCCAAAGAATCGTTAGAAAAGTTTATTATTTAGATGTGTTTTACTTAACTGAAGTCATTTAGTTGAGCCTATGCGCTTCTCTGACCAACAAGCAATAAAAAACCAAGTGCAAGCACTTGGTTTTTGTATTCATAACACTCAGCTTTACAGCGAAATTACGTCGAAATCCACTTCTGGGTTAACGTCAGCTTCGTAATCAACACCTTCTACACCAAAGCCGAATAAGCGTAGGAACTCTTCTTTGTATTCTACGTAATCGGTTAGTTCACTTAGGTTTTCAGTGTTCACTTGTGGCCATAGGTCGCGGCAATGTTGCTGAATATTATCGCGCAGCTCCCAGTCATCAAGGCGTAGGCGGTTGCTATCATCAACCTCTGCCGCTTGACCGTCACCGCGGTATAAGCGCTCATTGAACATGCGATAGATTTGCTCCATACAACCTTCGTGTAGGCCTTCTTCGCGCATCTTCTTAAATACCATCGCAATGTACAGTGGCATAACAGGAATAGCCGAGCTTGCTTGAGTGACAACACTCTTAAGAACAGCAACATTTGCACTGCCGCCAGTTTGGCTTAGTTTGTCGTTTAACGCATTTGCGGCACGGTCTAAGTCCATTTTGGCTTTGCCTAGTGCGCCGTGCCAGTAGATTGGCCAGGTAATTTCAGTGCCGATGTAGCTGTAAGCAACGGTTTTACAGTTGTCGGTTAATACGCCAGCATCGCTTAGGGCTGACATCCATAATTCCCAATCCTGGCCGCCCATTACGGTAACGGTATCGGCAATTTCTTGCTCCGTTGCAGGCTCAACAGAGGTTTCGATAATTGTATCTTTGTTGGTGTCTACCGCTGTTGCTGTGTACTTATCACCAATTGGTTTTAGTGATGAGCGGATCAATTCACCTGAGTCAGGCATTTTACGCACTGGCGATGCTAGTGAGTACACCACCATATCAACTTGACCTAGGTCTTGTTTGATTAGCTCAATAACCTTGTCTTTGGCTTCATGGCTGAATGCATCACAGTTGATGCTTTTAGAATATAGGCCGTCAGCTTTTGCAAACTTGTCGAAGTAAGCTGAGTTATACCAACCAGCTGTGCCTGGCTTTTTCTCTGTGCCAGGTTTTTCAAAGAACACACCGATAGTCGCTGCATCGCTGCCGTATGCCGCAGCAATACGAGAAGAAAGACCATAGCCACTAGATGAGCCGATAACCAGTACTTTCTTAGGGCCGTTAGCGATTTTGCCTTTCGCTTTGGTGGTTTCAATTTGTTGTTTAACGTTGGCTTCACAGCCTAATGGATGCGTTGTGGTACAAATAAAGCCACGAATGCGAGGTTTAATAATCATAGTTTTTAGTGTTCCCGTTAAAATTGGCTCTAGGTTAAGCAATTAGTGACATAAATGGCACTAATTTTTGATTTTTCAAGCCGTTTCCATCAGTGGTTGGAGCAGTTTAGCGGCTTTGTAAGCGCTGGGTTTGCTCAAAAATAAGCTTTTGGGTGTACTCGTGCTGAGGATTGGTAAAAAGCTGCTCTGTTGGCGCTTTCTCGACTAGCTCGCCATTTTTTAGCACCATCACTTTATCGCTAATATGACGAATAATGCTGAGGTTATGCGATACGAAAATGTATGACAGACCTAGGTCTTTTTGCAGCTTAAGTAGTAGATTAATAATTTGTGAGCGCACCGATAAATCCAGTGCGGTTAATGCTTCGTCGGCAATGATGATTTTAGGGTTGAGCATCAATGCTCTTGCTACCGCAACGCGCTGCTTTTGTCCTTCGGAAATCATGTGCGGGTAGAAGTCGGCATGCTCTGGTAGCAATCCTACTTTACGCAGGGTTTCGATAACCTGCTTGCGGCGCTCAGCCACATTGAGCTCAGTATTAAACCTCAGTGGCTCATCAAGTAAATCACCAATCGTGAGTTTTGGGTTGAGTGATGTATTTGGGTCTTGGAAGATCATCCGAATTAGGCGGCAGCGCTGCTTGAGATCGCGCGAGCCTAAAGATTCATCTTCAAATACAATTTCACCACTGGTGCGCTGCTCAGCGCCAACTAAAATACGCGCCAGCGTGCTTTTACCTGAGCCTACTTCCCTACGATGGCGAGCGTTTCACCGCGACCAAGCTCGAAAGAGATTGGCTCAAGTGCCTGGTAGTGCTGGCGTTTAAACCACTTAAACCCAGTGCAAAACTGTTTGCTAAGGTTAGTGACTTTAAGTAAGGGGCTGGTCATATTCATCACGCTCATTGTTTAACGGATAATGGCAGGCAAAGTAGCGATCTTTTTGATGGCTTAAGTAAGGTTGCTGCACACACTTGCGCTGGGCTTCAGGGCAGCGCGGCCCTAATCGGCATCCTGCGGGTAAATGGTGCAAAGATGCAGATGAACCTGGCAAGCTAGGAAGTAAAGCTTTATGGCGCATTTTACCTGTATGCTCTGGTAAATTCTTAAGTAGCGCATAGGTGTATGGATGGTATGGCTGGTCAACGATGGCTTGTGTTGGGCCAGACTCCATGACCTGACCACTATAAAGTACGGTTAGCTTGTCGCACCATTTAGTCAGCGTTTCCAGCTCATGGCTGATCAATAAAATTGACACATCTTGCAGTTGGTTTAGCTGTGACAGTAAGCGATAAATCTGTGCCTGCATACTGACTTCCATGGAGTTGGTAGGCTCGTCGGCAATCAGCAGTTTAGGGCGGTTAGCAACTGCCATAGCAATCATGACCTTTTGACATTCGCCGTCCGATAACTCCCAAGGGAAGCTGTTCATCAACTTCTTAGTGTGTTTAATGCCGACTTTATGTAGCCATTTTTCAGCGGTCTGCTGTACATCCTTGCTGCGTTTCCAAAAGGGCAGAGCTTTATTGGGTTTGATAGCCTCTAGTAACTGGCTGCCAACACTGCGAATGGGATCAAGGCTGGCAACTGGGTCTTGAAATATCATGGCGATTTCGCTGCCCATTAACATGCGGCGCTCTTTTGAGCTCATATCCATGAGATTGTTGCCATTCCACATCATGCGATCAGCTTTAATGCGCCAGTTAGGGCTGAGCACACCAAGGATCGCTTTAGCGAGAAGGGTGCGCCCTGAGCCAGATTCGCCCACAAGTCCATGTACCTCACCATTGTTTAAGGTTAGGCTAACTTTTTCGAGCACTTTTACCACACCTTCGTCGGTATCTAGCTCAATGGTTAAGTTGCGAATATCCAGTAGTGGCATAACTAGTTTCTTTTAGGTGCCAGCGCCGAGCGAAGCCCGTCACCAACCAGGTTAATGGATAATACGGTAATTAAAATCGCAGCCCCTGGAATGGTAATCGTCCAAGGAGCCAGTAACAGGTTATCTAATCCTTGTGCCATCATTGCTCCCCATTCAGGGCTTGGTGCTTGAGCGCCGAGGCTTAAAAAGCCCAACGCGGCAACATCCAAAATCGCCGCTGAGATTGCCATTGTGACTTGAATAATTAGTACGTCCCAAACGTTGGGCATAATCACATACCAAAATATTTCAAAAGTATTGGCACCATCTAACCTTGCTGCGGTGACGTACTCTTTTTGTAGTTCATCATGGACCGCCTGATGAATTGCGCGGATAAACTGCGGCACGAGTGCGATTCCCACAGCCCAAAACACATTGGTTAACCCTGGTCCCATTACAGCAACGACCAGTATCGCCATCAGAAGTGATGGAATAGACAATAGTGCATCAAACAGGTGGCCTAAAATACTCGACTTAAGCCCGGTCATCATGCCTGAAATAGCACCAATAATGGAGCCTATAGTGAGTGATACCAATACTATGAGTAACGACATACCAAAGGTTAGCTGCACACCGTGTAATACGCGGCTAAAAATATCGCGACCTAAATCATCCGTTCCAAAAAAGAACTCTACTGAGCCTGTTTGGTCCCACGATGGTGGCATCAAAATAGCATGTGAGTGCTGCGCTTCAGGAGAGTATGGCGCAATGAATGGCGCAAGTATGGTTAGTAGAACAAGAAACCCAACAATCCATAAGCCAACCAGTGCAAATGGGTTGTCAACGAAGGCTTGCCAAATGCGCCCGAGTGGCGTCATCTTGCGCTCTTCATGGAGTTGACTAATTAGACGCATACAACTCCTTTCGACTTACAGGGTTAATCGCCGCATGGATAAACTCAATCAAAATGCTCATAGCAATAATCAGTAGCGATACCGACAAAATGCCTGCCTGAATGACAGTATAATCACGCTGATAAATACCAGAAATGAGCCAGTTGCCAACCCCAGGCCAGGAGAAAATCATCTCAACAATAATGCCGTAACTGGCAAAGGTGCCTAGCATGAGACCAATACTCTTGAGTACCGGAATGAGCGCATTGGGCAGCGCATGGCGAATAAGAATGCGTGATGTTCGTAAGCCTCGCGCCTCGGCTGCGCGAATGTAGGGTTGCTCCATCACGGTTTTCAGCGCCTGACGGGTGATACGCGTTACCATAGTGAAGGGCAGTACCGCTAAGGTGATAGCGGGCAAAATGAGATGCATCACTGCATCTTTAAATGCCGCCATTGCATAGTTGCTATCTAGCAATAAGGTGTCGATAAGCATGATGCCGGTGACTGGCGGAATATCGTAAAGCAAGTTGATTTGCCCCGACGTTGGCAGCCAATTAAGGTTAACGCCAAACCAGAGTAGCAGGGTTAAACCTAACCAAAACACCGGCACTGAGTAGCCGGTTAAAGTAAGGGTTAAAATCAATCTTTGCAGTAATTTGTTTTTGGTCAGTGCGGCGAACATACCCAGCGGTACGCCAAACACCATGGCAATGAGGCCGGCAACAAAAGCAAGCTCAAACGAAGCGGGTAGCACGCTAATTAGCTCAGCTGCTACATCTTGTTGTGAGTTAACCGACACTCCAAGGTTGCCAGAAAGTCGCTGGGAAATGTAAGCGATAAATTGGTTTAAACTGCCGCTTTCTAGTTGGTAGTCATGGGTTATTTGCTCAAGCTGCACGGCATTAGGTGCAGTGATACCGCTTAATGCAGTTGGCTTTTCGACAGGAAACAAGCCAGTAGCTACAAACAACACGCCGAGCAATACTAGCGAAGTCGCGAAAAACAAATTGATGCGTCTAAACAAATAACGCCACATTACTGCTGTTCCTCCTCAAGACGCTGTTCCTCTACAATGTCCTGCTCTTGCACCATGAGCTGCTTAGCATTGGCAAACGAAATGCCGCCATAAGGTCTTATCTGTAAATTAGTGATGCTTTTGTTGTGTAGCACCATTTTTTGCGCGTGAGCAATAGGAACAATCGGTACTCTATCTGCAATAATCGCTTCGGCTGACTGAAAGTAAACTTTTCGGTCTGGCTGCTTGGTTAGGCTGCTTGCCAGTGATAGCAGGTGATCAAAGCCATTGTCACACCAGCGTGAATAGTTGTTATTAGAGCGCAGGGCGCTGCAGCTCAGTACTGGGCTAAAGAAGTTATCTGGGTCGTTATTGTCAGCGTTCCAACCAATCAGCACGGAATCATAGTTAGCCTCGCTGAGTTTTTGGGTAAACACGCTCCAGTCATAGCTGATGATGTTAGTGCTAACGCCAATTTGGGCCAGATCTTCTTGCATTAATTCTGCCATCTTAACTGCATTGGGATTGTAGGCTCGTGCCACAGGCATTGCCCAAATATCGATGCTAAGTTGTTTAACGTTGGCTTCATCTAGTAATGCTTTGGCTTTTTGCGGGTTGTACTCATTGGGCTCATAAATTTTTGAGTAAGCCCAGGATGCAGGTGGCAGCAAGCCGGTCGCTTCAACTGCGGTGTTGTTGTATACCAAATCGAGGATTTTTTGTTTATCAATTGCGTGGGATAACGCTTGTCTCACACGTAAATCATCAAACGGCGGCTTTTGGGTGTTAAACGCCCAAAACGCCACATTGAGTCCTGGCGAGCTATCTACGCGAATATCTTGTTGCTGTTTTAACACTGCAAGCTCAGCAGGTTTTGGCAGCGCGGAGACATTACAGTCACCAGTGATTAGCTTGGTTAGTCTCGCGGTGCTATTTGTGGTGATGTCATACACCAGTTGCTCGGCAGCGACCTTCTCACCCCAAAAACTCACATGGGGCTTAAAGCGAATATGATCGTTTTTAACGTATTTATGTAATTTGTACGGTCCTGTGCCAATGGCGAAAAAATCGAGCTCTTCGGCGCGCTGATTATCCAGTAGGTATTGACCATATTCAGCGGACAGAATCACCGCAAAATCGGTGGCAAGGTTAAACAAAAAGCTGGCATCGCTGCGATTTAGATGAAACACCACCTCAAAGTCGTTCACTTTTTCAATGCGGCTGACTAAGCCAGATAAATTAATACTTTGAAAATAAGGGTAGCCAGTGCGGCTCACATCATGAAAAGGGTGGTTGTAGTCGATAACACGCTCAAAAGAGAACAATACGTCATCGGCATTGAAGTAACGGCTAGGTGAGAAATGATTGTTGTCATGAAAGGTGACATTTTCTCTTAACCAGAAGCGGTAACTGAGGCCGTCATCTGACACTTGCCAGCGCGTAGCTAGCTCGCTTTCAAACTCTTTAGTTGTTGCGCTGTAGCCAATTAAACGGTTATAGATTTGATGTGAAGTGGCATCAATCGTTGTACCTGAGGTCACTAACTGGGGGTTAAAGCTCTCTGGGTTACCTTCACTGCAATAAACAATACCCGTAGGAAGTTGTGGTTCACTACAGCCAGATGTCAGCATCAGGCCGGCAGATGAAATAAAAAACAACCAAGGTTTGAATAGCTTTAGCATGCGCGTGCGTTTTGTATACGTTAAGGCAGTTATTCTAACAGTGTAAACAACATAGGGGCAATTGCCCCCATATTAATTTGCTTATTGCTGTTAAAAGCTGCAGTTGTGTAATGTTATAGATAGTGACAGTTATGCTTTATCTAGCAAGTTGTATTTTTTCAAAATACCCCGCAGTTGGTGGTAACTTAGCCCCAGTAACTCAGCAGTTTTCTTTTGATTAAATTGTCCTTCAGCTAAGGCTTGTTGCAGTAAGCTTATTTCTTGTTGCTCTGTGTGCTCTTTAAAGTTCAGCGGGAAGCTAACTGCTGCTGGCGCTTGTTGTTTTTCGCTTGGCTCTTGAGTTGTTGCAGCCGGTTCGTTGGTTTCTGTTACTGCAACTGGCACTTGCGCTTGGCGCTCAATGGTTTTAACGCGTTTTTTAGGTCGATATGGTGAGGCAAAAGGGTCGAGGACGATGTTTTGGATCTCTTGCCCTTCTGAGCCTTCACGGTAAACGCTGCGTTCAACGACGTTTTTAAGCTCACGAATATTGCCAGGCCACGAGTGGATCATTAGCTGCTCAGTGGCGAGCGGGCTAAATCCGCCAAAAAAGTCTAATCCAAGTTGACGTGCCATATTGATTGCGAAGTATTCGGCAAGCTCCATAATATCTTCGGTGCGATTACGCAGCGGCGGCAAGGTGATCACATCAAAAGCTAGGCGGTCGAGTAAGTCAGCACGAAACTCACCATTTTCAGCTAGTGACGGCAAGTCTTCGTTAGCGGCGCAAATAAGGCGCACGTCAGTTTGCACTGTTTTGCTGCCGCCAACACGTTCAAACTCTCCGTATTCGATTACCCGAAGTAGCTTTTCTTGGATCAAACCAGACGTGTTTGCTAATTCATCTAAAAATAACGTGCCGCCATCAGCGCGCTCAAAGCGGCCTTCGTGTTTACCTTTAGCCCCCGTAAACGCACCTGATTCATGACCAAATAGCTCACTTTCAAGTAAGTTTTCGCTTAATGATGAACAGTTCAGCTTGATAAAACTTTGATCCCATCTTGCTGATAAATAATGTAGTCTTTCTGCTATTAGCTCTTTACCCGTACCACGTTCACCAATAATCAGAACGGGTTTAGACAGAGGGGCAATCTTTGACACATGCTCTAGTACTTCCAATAGAGCATTGGACTGGCCGATGAGGTTATCTTGTTGAAATTGTTTACTCACTGGGTGTTAGTCTTTTACGCTAATAAGTGGTGAAAATCATAATAGATGGCTAACCGTACAATTGAAAGAAAAACTTTAAATATCACCTAACATGTTGATTTTAATTAAATACTAAAACTTGGCACGGTTAATGAATTAAGTTTTACGACATCAACATAACCTGAGGAACTTATTATGGGAATCTTTTCTCGCTTTGCAGATATCGTAAATTCAAATATCAGCGCTTTACTCGATAAGGCTGAAGATCCAGAAAAAATGGTTCGCCTTATCATCCAAGAAATGGAAGACACCTTAGTTGAAGTACGCTCAACTTCAGCAAAAGTGTTAGCTGAAAAGAAAGAACTACTGCGCCGCATTGGTAAAGTGCAACAGCAGGTTCAAGACTGGCAAGCAAAAGCTGAACTAGCACTGTCGAAAGACCGTGAAGATTTAGCAAAAGCGGCACTAATGGAAAAGCAAAAAACCGTAACCTTGCTTGAAACATTAGAAATGGAGCTACAAGTAGTTGAAGAGCATATCACGCGTCTAAAAGACGAAGTTGCACAACTACAAGAGAAGCTAAATGATGCGCGTGCTCGTCAAAAGACCATCATTATGCGTAATCAAACTGCGACTTCGCGCCTTGAAGTAAAAAAGCAGCTTGATTCAAGCAAAATTGATGATGCGATGCTTAAGTTTGAGCAATATGAGCGCCGCGTTGAAGGTTTAGAAGCGCAAGTTGAGTCTTACGATGTAGGTAAGAAGAACACCTTAGCCGATGAGTTTGCTGCATTAGAAGCTGAAGACTCTATCAATGACGAGTTGGCAGCACTTAAAGCCAAGGTGAAATCTAAAAAATCAACTAAAACTGAAGCTTAATTTTTTCGAGGTGAGTTATGGATCTGGATCTACTTATTGCCCCAATTATCATTTTTCTAGTAGTTGTGGCGCCAATTTGGTTGATTCTTCATTATCGCAGTAAGCGACAAGTGAGCCAGGGACTCACAGAGGAAGAATTTGCACAGTTAAACGAGCTAATTGACCAAGCAGATAAAATGGGTCAACGCATTGAGACATTAGAAGCGATTCTAGATTCTGAGTCTCCAGAGTGGAGGGCAAAACATGAGCACAACTAATGGTAGAACACTCTACCGTAACCCGACATCAGGGAAGATTGCCGGTGTTTGCGCAGGTATTGCTGACTACTTCAACTTTGAAACCTGGTTAGTGCGCGTATTAGCTGTTTCTATCTTCTTATTAGGTGGTTCGGGCTTTGTATTTATCATCTATATTGCATTGTGGATGATACTTGATACCAAACCCTCTGAGGCGCAGCCAAAGCAAGCTTCAGATATCGAGTTAAAAAAGAAGGTATGGCAAGCTGGTGAACCAGCAAAAAAAGCACTGTTTGATGTTAATCGTAATTTCAGACAGTTGGAGATCCGCCTACAAAGATTAGAGCGACATGTCACCTCAGACAACTTTGATCTAAAACGGCAAATCGACAATCTATAGTCATTCTAATGGGCGGTTTATCCGCCCTTTGTTTTTATAGGTATCTTAATGAGTCTGCTTGACCGTTCGCTAAATAAACTGACTGCTCAAACTCAATCTCTTATCAATCGCACCACAGACCGCCATGTTCGCCTTGCGGTGACAGGCCTTTCTGGCGCAGGAAAAACTGCATTTATTACTGGCCTTGTCAATCAAATGCTTAATAGCTGTGGCCCCTCACAAAATAAGCTACCGCTTTGGCAAGTCAGTCGTGAGTCACGACTGCTTGGGGTTAAGAAAACCCTGCAGCCAGATTTAGGTATTGCTAGCTTTGATTATCATGGCGCGCTAACCAGTTTGCAATCAGATACCCCTTTATGGCCAGCATCGACCCGCAATATTACTGAGCTGCGTTTAGCTATTCGCTATCGCCCAGAGCAAGGCGTATTAGCCAAGCTAACCGATACCGCGACTTTGTATGTTGACATTATTGATTATCCAGGCGAATGGTTGCTTGATTTACCTATGATGCAACTAAGCTTTAGTCAGTGGTGTTTATCCCAGGCTAGCCGCACTGAGCTGCTTAAGCAAAGCGAGTATTATGAAGCCTTTAGCAAGCAGGCAAGTCAATTACCACTTAATGAGCAGGCAGATGAACAAGTGTTGAAGCAGCTTGCCGAGTTGTATCAAACTTTGCTGGTGGATCTGGTGCGAAACAAAGGCTTTTATAATGCGCAGCCAGGAAGAATGCTATTACCGGGAGAGTTTGAAAACACACCATTACTCGCCTTTGTTCCATTGTTAGCGTTAAGCGATAGCGAGCATCAAAAGGCTAATGAATACGCTAGCGACAGCTATTACCAAGTGCTTAAGCAGCGATATCAGGAATACGTATCACAGGTGGTGAAACCGTTTTATCAAGATTATTTTTCAAAGTTTGACCGCCAAGTGGTCTTGGTCAATTGCTTGAGCGCGTTAAATAAAGGTCGTGGTCAATTTGATGATATGGGACAGGCGCTTAACCACATTTTACAAAGTTTCCAGTTTGGTCAATCGAGCCTATTACGGCGTTTGTTTTCACCCAAAATTGATAAGTTACTTTTTTGCGCCAGTCAGGTGGATAGAGTGACGCGCGATCAACAAGGTAATCTGCTCAAGCTTCTCAATGACATGCTAAAACAGAGCCATCACCTAGCGACATTTGAGGGCTGTGATGTCGAAACCATGGCGATTAGCGCCATTAAGGCCACTAAACATGGCATGGTGAAAACCGCAAATGGTCAACAAGAAGTGGTGAATGGATTCACTAGAGATAACCAAAGTTTGACAGTGTATCCGGGCGAGGTGCCAAGTCGGTTACCTAAGACTGACTTTTGGCAACAGCAAGGTTTCAACTTTACTGAGTTTAACCCGCAGCCTGCTAGTAGTGATGGTCACTTTGATCACATTCGTCTTGATCATTTACTTGAGTACCTGCTCGGCGACAAGTTGTTATAGGTGTAGCGATGATTAAAAAACAACAAGTATTTGAGTCCAATGACCAGGTCATTTTAGATGAGGCTGAAACTAAAGCTAAAGCCTCTCCAAATTCAGTCACAGAGAGCAAAAGTCATTTGATGTCTGATGAAGCTGCTGACACTAATCACAGCTTAAAGCCGCAACAAGCATTTACTGGCGATGAGTTTGTCAGTGAGCAGCAACTTATTGAAACACTAGATAAGCACATCCCTCCTGGAGTGGTGACGCCAGTAAAGGGCGTATCTAAACTAACTAAATTAACCTTATTGAGCTTACTCAGTTTAGTCGTGGTGCAAACGGTATTGGCGCTCGTTACGGCAGCTTCACAAAGCCCTTGGTTGTTTGGCTTTTATGCTTTTGTACTCGCAATTGTCTCAGCCTGGGCGGGAAGGGGAGCCTTGATTGAGTATCGCAAGCTAAAACAGCTACGTGATATCGACCAACATCAACAAGTTGCGCAGCGTTTATCGCAAAGCGTACAAACTGGCGAAGCAGATAAGTTTATTAATAAATTACTTAAGCAATATGGCCAGTCTGCTGCGGTAAGCAAATATGCCTCAAGTATTTCCGCGGAGCATAATGATGCGGAAAAACTCGCGTTATTTGAATCAGTAGTAGTTGAAGAACGAGATGCCAAAGCATCTAAAGTGGTGAGCCGCTTTGCTGCAGAAGCCGCTGTATTGTTAGCTGCAAGCCCCCTTGCAGCGCTAGATATGGCAATTATTTTGTGGCGCAACCAGAAAATGATCAGTCAAATCGCGCAAATCTATGGCATAGAGTTAGGCTACTGGAGCCGTATTAAGCTTATTCGCGCCATTGTGACGAACATTATTTACGCGGGTGCCAGCGAAGTTGTCACCGATTTGGGCACGCAAATGATGTCAATGGAAGTCACTGGTAAGTTATCTACACGAGTAGCGCAGGGCATAGGTGGCGGCTTGCTTACCGCGCGTTTAGGCTATCAAGCAATGGGCTTGTGTAGACCGGTAGCGTTTAGCGAAAACAAAAGACCCAAGCTGCGTAAGGTTTATCAGCAATTGCTTTCTGAACTTAAAGCTTTTACCAAAGAGAGTTTATCTGCCACGAGCTCCGTGGATAACAAGCAGCCTGATAGCGATAAGCTGGCGCGCTAGCTTAGCTTTCCATATATGGCTGCTTTAATAATTTGCAACTCAAGATGATAACTTAAGCCAGTTAGACTAGGCCCCTTTTGTGGGGTAAAGCAAAGCAACCTTATTTGGAAGGTAGGTTCTTTATCTTTTTTAGTTTGGAGTGCGGTAATTTGCACTTTCAAAAATGTCGTCTAACTTTAGTTGCTGCTGGCTTGTATTAGTGTTTGCTTAATATAACGCTTTTCAGTTCAGCTCACTCACTTTGGCTCAAAATTATCGAGCTATAAAAATTGCACCGCTCAGGGATAAGGATTACAGAGCAGTGTTAACTAAAGGATATTAGGAGACATAATGAAATCACTTTTGATCACTAGTGCGCTGGCTTTAGCTTTAAGCTGCGCGATGACTTATACGGCCAGCGTTCAAGCAGGCTTAGAGAAACAAGCAACTCAATCTACGCAACTCAAAAAATCAGCTCAAGCAGCAGTGCCTGCCAATGCCAGCAAAGAGATGAAGTCTGCAGTTAACGATGCAAAGCTTGCATCAGTGAATATCAATAAGGCTAGTGTCGCCCAGTTGCAAACGCTAAAAGGGATTGGGGAAGCGAAAGCCAAAGCGATTGTTGAGTATCGTAAAGCTCACGGTAAGTTTAAGAGTAAGCAAGAACTCACGCAGGTGAAAGGTATAGGTGAGAAACTCATCGCCCAAAATGCCCAGCGCATCAGTTTGTAGCTTGCATATGCGTTAAGCTAAGCAAATTATATTTGCCAACAAGTAAAAAACCGAAGCATATCGCTTCGGTTTTTTTATGTTTTGTACATTTAATTTAGCGCTAAATGCAGCAGGAGAATATGCGTTACTGAGCGCTTAGCGCCTCACCGTTAACCGCTTTTGAGTCATCTGCCATCAAGTACAAGTAAGTACGCATAATGTCTTCTGGTGTTTTTAGTGCCATCGGATCTTCAGCTGGGTAAGCTTTAGCGCGCATTTCGGTGCGGGTTGCGCCTGGGTTGATGCTGTTAACGCGAACCGAGGTTTCATCACATTCATCAGCAAGTACTTGCATCATGCCTTCTGTGGCAAATTTAGAGAAACTATATGGCCCCCAAAATGCACGGCCTTTACGGCCAACACCACTTGAGGTGAAGATAATTGATGCATTTGGCGCTTTACGCAGCACTGGCAGTAATGCTTTGGTCATAATGGCAGGCGCTGTGACATTGACCTTCATAATATCTTCTAGTGACTTAGCATCTAGATGCTCAAATGGCCCAAGCGCACCTAGCAGTGAGGCGTTATGCAATACGCCGTCTAAATGGCCGAATTGCTCCTCAATTGTTTCAGCCATATCTTTATAATTTTGCTCAGTTGCGCCTTTTAAATCGAGCGGAATAATTGCCGGTTGTGGTGAGCCTTGAGCGATGATTTGGTCGTAGACAGTTTCAAGCTTTTTCACTGTTTTACCTAGCAAGATAACCGTTGCACCATATTTGGCATAACTCAGCGCAGCGGCTTTACCAATACCGTCGCCAGCGCCAGTTACTAGGATCGTTTTATTAATTAACAAATCTTTTGTTGCTTGAAATTCCAACATCTTCAAATCATTCCTAAGGGCTCAAAAGCCCATCAAATCTATATTTACAATGGCGATAAACAACTGTTTAAAACAAATGACTGATAAAAAAGCACAGCAAGCCGGTTCTTATGTAACAAACTTGTAGCTAAGTCGCTAATTTTGCGTTAACTTGAGTGCTAATAAGGATAAAAATATGTCCTTTTGGTCATAGAGTTGCACTATTGTGACCAATTTTTTGGGGAAACAAAACAATTACAACAAGATTTGGGGAAAAAAGATGAAAAGACTCATGTTGGGTGTTGCAATAACATCTGCTCTTGGACTCACAGCCTGCTCAGAAGACAGTTTCAACAAAGCAAGAAATAATACTGAAACCTTAGTGCCTTCTTCTCACATGGTGTTCGATCCTGCCAATAGTGAACTACCCGTTCCAAATGACCTACTTTTTAACGGCACCACTGATGGCACGATTAACATGCCAGGTGAAGATGGTACCGATTACCTTGACCCTTTACTCGCAATTGGTGCGCTTGACGGTTGGTCGACAACTTCTCCAATCTCTATTGAATTGGACTTAGCCGACAATAACGGTACGCCATTAACACTGAGCAAAGCCTCAGTTGAACAGCCTGGTGCCGTGCGTATGTTTGAAGCAACCGTTGGCGGTCCATTATCAACAGACCCTGAGTGTACCGGCGCTCTGAGTGTGTCAGCGTGTAAAGTTGGCGCCGAGCTGCAGTTTGGCGTTGATTTTGTGACGCAAGCTGTGGGCGACACCATTGCCGTTATTCCACTAAAAGCGCTTAAACCAAATCAATCTTATATCTATGCGACGACGCGCTTAATTGAAGATTCGCTTGGCCGCGCAATTGAGCCATCAACGACCTATAACTTGTTGAAGCTTGATATCGATACTAAGCCCTTGAAACGCCAGATCAGTTGTTCTTACAAGGTCTAGTAAACAGTTACGAAAAGGGCATGGCTGCAGCGCATGGTGTTGATGCTGCATCTATTACTTACGCTGGTTTATTTACCACGCAAGCAGTGGCAGATGTGTATGAAACCACTAAGTTGCTAATGGCTGGCGATCCACGTTATACACCTTCATTTGTTCAACCTCCGATGCCGATGGACAACGGCTTTGGTGGCGTGGTTACCGTGGCGCAAGCTGCAGGTTTATCACCAACTGATGGTCTAGCATATGTATTGTCGGATCTTGCTGATGTGTATACAGCGAAAATCAATCTACCAATTTATGGTGATTGTTCATCGACTGACTGTGTTATCCCGATTGTAGATGGTGCGCCAACTGCACCAAATGGTCGTTGGATGGCGCGTGGTGATAGCCCAATTGCCGTTTTGTCAGCGCTTGAAGCAGGCACATTGTCACAGTCAAACTTCATCCAGCAAGCGTCGGGTTATGGTATCGACCCAAGTGAGGCACTTACCAACCCAGCAGTGTTAGTCGGTTATGAATGGCAATTAGATGACGGTAATCCAGTCGATGCAACTAAGCATCTGACTAAATTCAACCCAGTAGCTAAAGTGACTCACTACGAAGAAGTGAATGTACTTATCTCTATGCCAAATGCAGCTAAGGTTGAGGCGTTCAATACAGCTAATAGCCTGCAATTTACTGCACCTACAAACGGCTGGCCTGCAACCATCGCAATGCACGGTTTAGGCGGCGGTAAAGAAATGTCTCTAGCCTATGCGGGTATGTATGCAGCAGCAGGTATAGCGACAATTGCTATTGATATGCCGCTTCATGGCGAGCGCTCTTATGATGCTAATGGCGACGGCATTTATGAAATGTCTGCAACGTCACCAGAGTTTGCTGCAAGTATTGGTAAAGAAGCTGAGTTTGCTAATGGTAACCCACTAGTATTCGTCAATATCGCAAGTACGCTGACTGTACGTGATAACTTCCGCCAAGCAACAATGGATCACTTAGGCCTACGTTTATTATTAACAGGTCTGTATCAGCAACTAGCGCAAGCCGGTGCGCCGCAGATGTTTGATATCGGTAAAGTTAGCCTGCAAGGTCTTAGCTTAGGTGCAATTGTTGGCTCGACAACTTCTACCTATGCAAGTACTGGTCTAGTTGACCCTGCGACGGGTACTGCACTGCCAAATGCATACGCAGTTAATGCGGCATCATTAGTTGCTCCTTCTGGTGGCCTTGCAGGTACGTTCGTCGGTTCAGAGACCTTCGGTCCTATCCTTTATCAAACCGTTTTAGGCACTGCAGAGTTCCAAGCTTTGGTTGATGAAGCGAATACTGCCGGTTATCAACCAGGCACACCTGAGTACGAAGCCTTGGTTAACGCAGTGTATGCTGGCTTTATCCCATCATTTGCACTTGCAGTGCAAACTGCGGTAGATGGTGCAGATCCAATTAACCATGCAACTCAGTTAGCGGCAACTAACCTTCCTGTTCACTTAATTGAAGTAGTGGGTGATGCAACTAACCTACCAGATCAAGTTCTACCTAATCGCGTAGAAGGCTTCCCGCTATCTGGTACTGAGCCATTAATTTCAGGCTTAGGCTTAGGTTGTGCTGATAGCACTGCTGCAGGTTCAAGCGCAGTACGCTTTGCAAAAGGTCACCATAGTTCACTGGTTAGCCCAAGTGAAATCCCTGGTGTCACAGATGGCAAAGCTGAAGCAGCTACCATCGAAATGCAGCAGCAAGTTTCACGCTTCGCGCAAACTGCTGGCTTAGGTTCAGCGACGGTTGTGGTAAGCGATACTAGCGTGCTTCAAAGTTGTGGCGGTTAATGCGTAGAACACAATAATCAAAAGCCCAGCTATGCTGGGCTTTTTCGTGTCTAGGGTACTATTTTGTTGCAAAACGTATCCATTATTTATGTCCCTAGTGATAGCTGCTAGTATGTCGGCTGGTTCAGATATTAGAAATGATTATTAGTTAACGGAGTCAAGTTTGGAATTTTTATCAGAGTACGGCATGTTTCTCGCGAAAGCCGTGACTGTAGTGGTAGCTATATTAGCGGTAGTCATTGTGACTTTAGCATCAAGTATTAAGCAAAAGTCTGATAAGGGCGAATTGAAGCTCACTGATGTATCAGAGCAGCTTGAAGAGTTAACTGATGGCTTGAAAGAAGAGTTATTAACTAAGAAGCAATTCAAGGCGTACCAAAAACAGCGTAAGGAAGAGCAAAAAGCGCAAGATAAGCAGGAAGAAGCACGCAAGAAACTGTTTGTGGTCGATTTTAAAGGCAGTATTGATGCTCACGAAGTGGCATCGTTGCGTGAAGAAGTTACGGCTATTTTGACCATTGCCGACAAAGACGACGAAGTTCTGGTTAATGTAGAAAGTGGTGGTGGCATGGTGCACGGCTATGGTCTTGCTTCAAGTCAGCTTGACCGTTTGCGTAGTGCTGATATTCCACTGTCGATTTGTATTGATAAAGTAGCAGCATCTGGCGGCTATATGATGGCTTGTGTGGCTAACAAGGTTTATTCAGCGCCGTTTGCCATTGTTGGTTCTATTGGTGTGGTTGCTCAGTTGCCCAACTTTAACCGCTTATTGAAAAAGCATGATATTGACTATGAGCAGCACACAGCGGGTGATTTTAAACGCACCTTAACGGTATTTGGTGAGAATACAGATGAAGGTCGCGGCAAATTCCAGCAAGAGCTTGAAGAAACCCACGTGCTGTTTAAAGAGTTTGTGGGTAAATACCGCCCTGATATGGACATTGCCAAAGTGGCTACTGGTGAGCATTGGTATGGTCAGCAAGCAATTGAGCTTGGCCTTGTGGATGAAATTGCAACCAGTGACGACTTATTGCTTAAATTTGCAAAAACACATCAAGTGCTGCGCATCAAATATCAAACTAAAAAGAAGCTGGCAGATAAGATTGCTCATGGAGCATCGTTAAGTATCAATGCCATTTTCAATCGACTCGCAGAGCGTAATAACACGCTTTAAGTCTGAATGTGCTGTTTACCTACTTTAGGCTGAGCTTGCTCAGCCTAGTTTCAAGGAACTATTCATGCCTGTACCCGCCGGATATCAAGCGAATAAAATGCTTGGCGATCAATGTTATCCCGCATTTGAGCTTCGAAATCTGATGCAGTTTATTCAAACCGAGCTTGGTGAGAGTGCTGTACTTGATGTATATCAGCAAATTGGTTTAGGCGTTGCTGAGCTTAACAGTGTGCATTTTGTCTATGTATGGCAAGTTGAGTATGCCCTTGAAGCACTGAGAACCTTGAGTAAAGATACTGATATTGGCGCTAGGCTTGGTGCAGCCAATACTGTTGAAAGTTTAGATGTACTGTTGCCACATTTGCGCGGGTTTACCCGTTTAAACGAGTGCCTTGGTTTTGCACTCAAGCACCCAGAGCTTGTGGGCAGTTTTAGCGACTATGTTGTTAGAGTCGAGCAAGGTAAGCTTTGGTGTCGCTGGTTAAACACGGGCAAGGCGGATACCGAGACATTTGCGTTTCAGTTTCAGCACTCTGTGTGCTCGTTGCTTTCACTGGCGCGCCAGCTTGTTGATGTGCCCATCGAGTTGACCGATATTCATTTAGCCCAGCAAGAATTAGAGCATCACTTTCTTAAGGATTATACAGGGGCGAGGGTGCAGCATGGTTGTGAGTTTTTTGAGTGGGCTGTCGCGCTGAACACCCTAGATACGCCGCTTAATTATGACTTTAATGCTTCGCCGGATAAATCAGCAGCTTCGCTTGAGCCATCACTTATCGACGAGGTGCTCTATTTAATTAAGGGCAATATTAGTGCGATACCTGCGCTAGGTGAAGCAGCGACTGAGTTGCACATGAGCGATCGAAGTTTAAGGCGCAAGCTAGCTCAAGCTGGTAGCAGTTACCAGAAGTTAGTTGACCTAGCCAGAAGCCAGCAAGCGATAAAACTCATTCTTGAAGATAAACTCACGGTAGAGCAAATCGCTGAACTGCTTGGCTATAGTGACCCTAGCCATTTTCGTCAAAGCTTCAAACACTGGCTCGGATTACCGCCTGGGCACTTCTTGAGACTAAACTCGTAAACACACCTTTGTTATCTGAAAACATAGCGCTTAATGGTAGCAGCACAGCGCTTTATGTCAGCAGCAAGACGCTGTTAGTGCCATGCTACTACAAATCACTAACCATCAACGCAGCTGCCCAGTGACGGCGACAAACTGTCTATCCAACGCTCAATTAAGTCAACGCCTTCTGTATGCACGATTTCACGTCCTAGGGGCGGCATTTTATCTTTAGGTTCAGACAACACCTGGCGGTTATGAACAATAGAGCGCTTACCATTGCCGGGTACTATGTCATAAGCTAGCCCATCTGGGCCGCCATCCCAGCCTGGAGGTTGTTTGCAAATGCCATATTCAAAGCTTGTATGATCAACATCAAAGCCCAGTCGCAAGCCTGAGATGCTGGCAAACCCTGTTGGGTTGTGACAGTGGGCGCAGTTAACATCTAGGTAGCCTTTTGCGCGACTACTTAGCGAGGCTGACTCATCATCTAGTCCGTAAGCTTGCGCGACTTGCGCTATGTCAGGAAGCATCTCGAGCAGGCCAGTTTGTTGCCAGTGTAGTAACTGGTTTTCCTGATTGCTCCCAAGACTCATATTGAGCAAATGTGCTTTTAAGCCAATAGGGATGATTTTACTTTGCTCGCCCAGAGAAGATTGATGACAAATCTTACATTCAGCTTTACTGGGAATATGGTAGTCAAAACTAAGTTGTTGGCCTTGATGGTTCATGGTGTGGCTGACATTTGCGCCAGCGACAGTTAGATTGGCCTGAGTTTGTTCTTGATTCCATTGATATGCCAGTGCTTGCCAACCTGAATCGCGATGAATAAGCAGCCTGGTTTCGATTTTGACCTCATTGTCTGCACCTAGTTTTTGGGTGTCGAAAGGGAGGGCGAAGGTCTTAACGAGTACTGTGCCTTGGGGCATGTCAAATACTGAGTTAGGCGAATATTGCATGCTTTGCCCGTCTGGTACAAAGATAAAGCGATATTTGCTGGCGTAATTGGAAAATAGCTCAGTAGTGAGCTTGTAGGCGAGCCCAGGTGCGTTAGGTGCCTTGGTCACTTCAATGGGGCTTGCAAATAATCCATAGCCTGCAAGACTGTCGCAGTCTTCTTGCATCAGCGCTTGCCAGTTAACGCTAGTCGCATTCACATCACACAGGCTGTTATTGCCACTACCGGTGCCGCCGCTATTGTCACCCGCACTGTTGTCTGGCGGTGAGACGGCGCTTGGCGTGTCAGCAGTACCATCGCCTCCTCCGCCACACCCTGTGAGTACAATTGAGAGGGTGACTAAAAGGGTAAAACGAGTTAGCTGAAGGTTTTGCATATATTGATCCCTAAGGCATCAAGCTGAGGAAATGGGTTAGGTGGTTAAATCACTGCAACTAAATAAAAGCAGCCGCCAAGTTTGTTGGGATAAACAAGGCGGCTGCGAACACTTATGTCAGCTCAAGTGTGATTTATTTTATTGCGGTGAGCATGACGCCGCTGGTAGGCGTTTAATCCACTCAGCAATGAGCGCTACGCCTTCTTCATGAGATAGGCTGCGGCCAATCTCTGGCATGCGATCACCCGGGTCATTGCTTGCCATACGGAAGTGTAAAATCGACTCCTCTGGGCTGCCCGGCACGATATCAAACCCTAAACTGCCGCCGCCGTATGCAACTGGTGACTTACAGGTACCGTGAGAGAAACCAGCATCCTCGTCATAAGCTCTAAAGTATTCAAGCTTAAGACCTGTGTTGGATGCATTACCCTCTGGGCGGTGACAGTGAGCACAGTTGATATCTAGGTAACCTTTAGCTGTGTTCATTAACTCTGCATCTGACATAGAGGCGTAATCAAGCATAGTGTCATCGAGGAACTCAGGTACTTTATCTACTGTATCTAGCGCAGGTACACCGTCTAAAATCCCATGAGCTTGCCATTTACTCAGCTGATTCATGCTGCCATCGCTATAGGCATATGTGCGATTTAAATGACGCGCTTTTGGCCCTAGCGGCATAAACACAGCATTGCTGTCTTCATTGGCTTTGAACTGATGACACTGCTTACATTGGTTCATGCTAGGAACCACGTAATCAAAGTCAAAAGTTTCGCCTTTGTGCGTGAGTGTTTTACCTTGAATCGCACCGGCTTTTGCCAGCATGGCATCTGACTTTTCAGCATTCCAAACATAAGGCAATGCGCTCCAGCCTGTTTCACGGCGGATAAGCAAGCGAGTTTCAATTAAATCTTCGTTAGCAAAACCGCGATTATTGGTATTTACAGGTAACGCAAATGTTTTACTAATGACGGTGCCAACTGGGAAGTCAAATGCCTCGTTTGCGTCAAAGCTCGCTTTTTGGCCATCAGGTACGTATACAAAACGATACTTAGATGCATGATCGGTAAATAGCGGACTATTCAAATCATACGGTAGGCCACCTGAGTTTGGCGCGGCAGTTGGATTGCTCGCATCGGCAAACAGGTTGTAGTCTGACAATTTCGGGCAGTTTGCCCCAGTCAGTGCTGACCAGTTAACTTCGCTACCGGTCGTTTCACAAAGGCTTAGGTCGCCATCGCCCTCTAGGCCACCTTCACCTTCACCAATGGTGCCGCCACCGCCAATAAGTACGCCACCATCACAGCCTTCGGTATCATCATCAACGCCGCAACCAAAGATCTCCTCTCCGAAGGTAACGGTATGAACAGGTAGGCTAACTTGCGAGCAGTTCATGATTTCTGCTTGCTTTGCCTCATACAAGGTATCAGGCACGTTCATGTCAGTATTACTGTTGGCAAACAGGCGACCATAACTTACATCACCATTGTTTTGCGCACAGACATTCTCGCTACCATCTTGCGCAAATGGCATTTCTTGTAGGCCAAGGTAAGCGGCAGTGCCGTTATTGGAAAGCATTTCTCCTAGACCGTCATACAAGATGCCTGGCATGCTGCCGTGGGTAAACAGGTAAGCTTTAATCACATCTTCAATCAAATAGCCTTTTGGCTTGCTGCCATAGTTCTCGATTTTATTGTCATGGATAAAGATATTACGCGGCGTTGGGCGCCAGCCATCTTCAATGGCTTGACCTGGTTGGCCATAGTTACCGACAAAGGTGCTAATATCAGGCTCAGCAATAAAGAAACTTGAAACGGTTAGACCAACCGTATCGTGGTTAGTTATTTCGTTGTTGAAGATCTCAACATCATCAGTCGATAGTACAATTACGCCTGTTCCCGGTGGCACAATGTGTACCCCTGCAGGGTTTGACGACGCGTTAGCAAAGTTCAAGGTGTTGTTATCGTAAACCTTGTTATTAAATATCCGGACGCTTGAGCCGTATCTATGGTTGTTAATCGGTAGATCAAAAATCAAGATACCGCCGGTATTGCCCATGGCTTCGTTGTCGTAAACATCGGCGTACTTTGAGTTCTCAATTTCAATGCCGGCGACGTTTTCTTTGGCGATATTACGTCTAACGACTATGTACTCAGATTGACCCACATAGATACCGGCATCAGCACTACCACGTACATAGGTGTCTTCAATAAGGATATTTTGACATTCAACTGGGTAGAGACCATACGCGCCATTGTCTTGATCAAGCTCACCTTCCCAAATTGTAGCTAGGCGGCGCAGAATAATGCCATTGGTATTTTTAAGCTTGATACCGTTGTTTTTCGCTTCGTTTACCGATAAGTCTTGAATGATGATATTAACTGCGTTTTGCACAAAGATACCATCACCAGAGTTTGCCTCGGAGAAGTCTAAAATCGTCTCATCCTGACCATAACCCATAATGGTAATGTTTTTCGCAAAGGTACCATCACCGTCGACATCACCGTCAAACAGTAAGGTTGACTCAATCTTGAAGTTACCTTTTGGCAGTACGATAACATCGCCTGACTGGGCGTTAATCAATGCTTCTTGAATACTGATGGTGAGGTTGTCGCCAGGGTCAACCATAATTGCACCTTCAGGGAAAGTTGGACCCGATACTGGTGGCTGAACCACAGGGGTGTCCACTTTGGGCGTATCGTCATCATCTGAGCCACAACCTGTCAGCCCCACACTGACAGCCGTGGCAACCATGGTAGGTATTAGCCAGGCTAATTTATTGTTGAACATAGCATCTCCTGCTTTTTTATTATCTGCTATTTGTTTTTGCTTTAGTTTTTATTTGTAGAGAGACAATGTTAAAGCTGCAGGCACAGGTAAATGCCATTTAACACTTAAGTAACAACATGCCTTGGGAATGTGATTTAGATCAATGTGAAAAGTGGCCACACTTTTTGTAAGGGTTGTGTGTCAGGAGGTAAATGTCAGGCGAATATGTGAGGGGAGCTTGCAAGATCGTAGTGGGCTCGAGGGGGAAACATGGGTGACGTGCCGCGTTTGTCAAACTTCTGATAGTCAAACAAAAAGCCGACCTTTGTAGGTCGGCTTTGAAGATAATCACAACGCTCTTATCGCGACTAACGTATTACTACAAACTTGTCGCGACTAGCTTAGCCTACAGGCTAAGTTGCCCGCTATTGCACCATTACTTTAAGCTTTGTAACTTAAGTGCTGGTGGAAACGTACAGTTAAGTCGATGTGCTCTTTGTCGAAATCAAATTCGCCAATAAATTTGCGCAGAGCATCTTCAACCTGATTCATAAAGCGGCCATAACCTTCATCAATCACGTCATCCTTACCCGCTACAATCACAAAACGTAACGCTTCAACGAGCTGGCTACCGTCCCAATGACAAACCGGGTCAGGGTTGTTGTCAGCTGGATCAAAACCAATCATTTGCAATTCGTCAGTGCTAGTTAGTTCATCGTATTTACTGTTACGAACTAACGGGAATTTATCATTGGCTATCACAGCCACACGATTAAGCTGTTTTGACTTGGCTGCTTCTACAAATTTATCGCTCACTAGCTGATAGCTTTCGTTATAGTCAGTGACGTTATCGGTGACGAATTGACGCTTGATTTTACGGTCAACTGGTAGGGTAATCATCACATAGTTGAGACTGCTAACACTTTCAGGTAGCTGGCATTCTCTGCGTTGATAACGACTGTTGAGCTTTCTAAGCTTGTAAGCGTACGTTTCTTTACGTCCTTTATTTTTGGCGAAGAAATCATAAGAGATATGTTGGTGATCTCGGATTTTAGTCGCAAGCTGCACAGTTGGTAGCTCTGCCATCAGTGCTTTAGTAAATTGCTGGATTTTCGCGTGGAAGCGCGCAGCATTGTTACGTAAGTCTTCACCCGTTGATAAAAACACAACTTTGAGCTTTTTAGCGCGATGATTTGGCGTGGTATATAAACGGTTTGCCTCATGGTGCGCCGGGTTGTAAAACAACCTGAGCTGCTCAGGGGTTGAGAAGTAGTATGAGTCAGTATGAAAACGCACTACTGGCAATTTATCGCTTGCCACAACGTGGACATTGTAGAGCTCAAATTCTTCGGCTTTGCTAAATACTAGGTTGCTGAATTCACGGTAACAGTCATCAATACTTTTATAGTGACTCAAAAATTCATCGGTAAGTGGGAAGCCAACGGTAATGTACTGATTCTTTCGCGCCGTGGTCGGTAAATAGACTTTCTTTTGACGACTGACTGACATGTTATTTCCTTTTAGTCGTGAGACCCTTGTACGTGAGGGTTAGCCGAAACATTGTGTAGCAATATAAAAGCTAAGCGTATGTTACTGGATTAACCTTAAAATAATATGACTTTTGTAAAGATATTGACAACTTGATGACAAAATTGAAACTTGAATCACGGCCAAAATATAAGGCAAGTGACTCAAGCAAAGTAGGGGGAATTGCATACGACCTGAGCTTATTTAGCCTCAAGTACCTGCTCGATATAGGGCTGCATCCATTGGGTGATTTGCGGTTGAGCGCTGGCATTGGGGTGGATGCCATCGCGCTGCATTAAATCTTTGTTAGGTGCTATTTCTTGCATAAAAAATGGTGCCAGTGTTAGGTCATAATCATCAGCTAATTGATGATAAACCTGATTAAACATTTTAGCGTAACGCGGCCCATAGTTTGGCGGCACCATGATTTCGGTAAGTAATACCTCAGCACCTGCGTTAATTGAGGTATCAATGATTTTTGTAAGATTTGATTTCAGTTGTTTAGGGTTGAAGCCGCGCAGGCCATCATTTCCTCCAAGCTCAACGACCACAAGGTCAACTTGGCTAGAGTCAAGCAGGCTAGGCAGTCTGCGCAATCCGCCTGCCGTTGTTTCGCCACTCACCGAGCCATTTATGACTTGATGTTGAGGTAGGTTTTGCTGTAACAAATATACCCAACCCTGATCTTCATCGATGCCGTATCCAGCACTTAAGCTATCACCTAAGATTAAAATCGTGGCAGCATGGGTTGGAGCTATCAGGCTTAAGATGACAGCCATAGCCAGCGCTAAACGCTTAATAGATAAAACAAAGAAGGATTGTATGTCGACTAACAGTGAGTTAATTGCAAGTGCCATTCGCGTTACTAACCTCAAAAAATCTGTAGAAACCCAAGAGGGAGAGCTTACTATCCTCAAGGGCATTAATATGGATGTCAAGCAAGGCGAGAGTGTGGCGATTCTCGGCCCTTCTGGTTCTGGCAAGTCAACTTTACTTGGGTTGCTTGCCGCCCTAGACACACCCACTGAAGGCGAGATTATGCTTGATGGTGTTGGGCTTTCTAACCTTAATGAAGAGCAAAAAGCCGCATTGCGTAAGCAAAAAGTCAGTTTCATTTTTCAATCTTTCATGCTGGTCGATACCCTAACCGCGCTGGAAAACGTGATGCTGCCGGCAGAGCTTGCAGGCGTTAACGATGCCAAAACTAAAGCTGAGCAAATGCTAGAGCGCGTTGGCTTAGGGCACAGATTAACCCATTTACCGAAACAGCTCTCAGGTGGCGAGCAACAAAGGGTGGCAATTGCCCGCGCGTTTATTTGCGAGCCTAAGGTGTTATTTGCCGATGAACCAACAGGTAACCTTGATAGCGCTAATGGCGATAAAATTGCCGATATGCTGTTTGCATTAAACCAGGAGTCTGACACCACTTTGGTACTGGTTACCCATGATCTACATCTTGCCAAGCGTTGTGCTCGTCAGCTAACCATGGATAGCGGCGTGTTGACTGAAACAACCGAGTCTCAAGCAGCAAACGAGCAAGATACGACAGGGCAAGCTGTTGCAGCGGAGGCGGTGTAATGGCGTGGCAATTAGCATGGCGATTATTTAAACGTGAGCTAGCACAAGGGCAGTTAGTGTTGATTGTGCTGGCGATTACACTGGCGGTATTGTCTGTAAGCGGACTTGCTCGCGTGAGTGAGCGTTTGCAAGTGGCAATTAATGGCGAAGCGGCAAACTTTATCGCAGCTGACCGCATTATTAATTCTCCAATTGAAATTGACCCTAGCATTTTAACTAAAGCAACTGAGTTAGGTCTTGAGCATGTGACGAATATGGAGTTTAACTCCATGGTTTATGCCGGCGATAACTTTCAGTTAGTGACGATTAAAGCAGTTGGAGATAAATACCCGCTTAAAGGCGCGATTGAACTTACTCAAGGTGAGACGCAAGCTTTACCGGCTGAGCTAGAAGCCTGGTATGAGAACCGCCTTGGTGGCCTGTTAGGTTACCCACAACAAATCGAGCTAGGTGAAGTCAACTTTGCTATGAGCGAAGAGATCAGCCGTTTGCCAGACGGTGGATTTAACCCGTTTGCGTCTTCTCCTGTGTTGCTTATTCGCCTAGCCGATGTGGCTGCGACCGGTATTATTCAGCCTGGTAGCCGCGTGACATATCGCTATCAGTTTAGTGGTGATGCCGAGGTGCTTGCAGAGTTTGAAACAGCCGTTAAGCCGATGCTAAATAACTCGCAGCGCTGGGTAGATGTACAAAGTGGTGACTCACCTATCGCGAGCGCCGTTAAACGCGCTGAGCGCTTCTTATTACTGGCCAGTTTGTTGGGTATTGCACTTGCCTGCGCCGCCATTGGTATTGCGGCGCAGCGTTATTGTCAGCGCCATTATGATGTGGTTGCCATGCTGAAAACCTTTGGTGCATCGGGCAAGCAAATCAGGCAGATTTTTGCCATGCACTTATTGTTGGTGACAGCCCTTGGTGTGGTGTTAGGTCTAATTGGTGGCTTCATTCTTGATAGTGTCATTAATGGGTTCTTGCCTGCAGAAATTGCTGCTTACTCGCCGCCTTATCTGCGCCCAGTGTTACTCGGCGTGACAACCGGCCTAATTAGCGCCTTTATGTTCTCTGCTTATCCGTTACTAAGGCTGTTGTCCATTCCGCCACTACGGGTGTTGCAAAATCAGCTTGAGGGTATTCAGGCAGGCATGTGGCTGCATCTGTTACTCAGCTTGTCAGCAATGGCGCTACTTGGGTATTTATACTCGCAAAGTTGGCCGCTCACTATGACGGTGGTATCGGCTGTGTTGCTGCTAGGCGCATTGTTGAGTGTGCTTGGCTTTGCACTTATCAGGCTTGGGCATGGTGTGGGCATGCGAACCACAAACCCATTGCAGCTAGCTTTGGCAGGGCTTAGACGCCGCGCACGGCAAAACGCTGTGCAGCTGGTTGGTTTTAGCAGTGCACTAGTATTGCTACTGACAATTCTTGCGCTGCGTCAGGACTTACTTAATGAGTGGCAAAAGCAGCTACCAGAAAACGCCCCTAACTATTTTTTGGTTAATATTGCGCCGGAAGATACTCAGCCGCTCAACCAGTTTTTAGACTCGCATCAAATATTGGCCACCGATATTTATCCAGTGATCCGCGGACGCTTAACCCATATCAATGGTGAAGAGCTTATTTCGCGCGAGCAAGAGAAAAACGGTGTTGAAGGACGTGTGGGGATCTCACGTGAGCTTAATCTTACCTATAGAGAAACCTTACCGCCGAATAATGACATTGTTGAGGGTAAGTGGAATCAAGCTGATGATGAAGTGTCAGTCGAGTCAGAAGTCGCAGAACGTTTAGGCTTGAAGCTAGGTGATACTTTGACCTACAGTCTTGAAAATCAAAAAGTCGAAGTTAAAGTAGCAAGTTTCCGTCAAGTGCAGTGGGAAACCTTGCAGCCAAATTTCTTTATGATTTTCCGCCCTAAAGCCTTGCAGGATTTTTCATATACTTCGATGGCGAGCTTTCATTTAGACAATGCCAAGTTAGCTGCGCAGGGCAGTGAGCTGACTGCTAACCAGGTTGTATTGCAGCTTATTCAGCAATTCCCAACTATCTCTGTGATTGATGTTGGCGCTATGGTTGAGCAGTTACGGCAGATTATTGATCAGGTATCGTTGTCATTGTCTTTGGTATTGGCATTAGTATTACTGGCAAGTGCCTTAGTACTGATTGCGCAAACTGAAGCTGGCATGGCAACACGTCAACGTGAGCTTGCTGTGCTGCGCACCTTTGGCGGCTCTGGCTGGCTGCTGCGCACCGCAACCGGATTTGAGTTTGCTCTGCTAGGCGCAATTGCAGGCCTGTTGGCTGTGATTGTTGCTGAGTTTGCCCTGTACATGCTGAAAACCCAGGTGTTTGAGCTAGTGGTTTATATGCACTGGCCTTGGTGGGGGATTTCTCCGCTTGCTGGCGCAATCGTTGTTGCAACACTCGGTATGTGGCGGTGTCGTCAGTTACTTAATCAATCCTGCGCTGATCTGCTAAAAGCGGGCTAACGATTGAATTTAAAAGTAAAATTAAAAAAAGAGGCCGATTGGCCTCTTTTTAGTACTTGCACGTTAACTTTGTTTCAATTAGTCAACGATACGCAGTAGCTCGTTAATGCCAACTTTGCCGCGCGTTTTCGCATCAACTTTTTTAACGATGATTGCTGCATACAAGCTGTAAGTGCCACAAGCTGAAGGTAGGTTACCAGATACAACCACAGAGCCAGCAGGGACGCGGCCGTAGTGGATTTCACCGGTTTCACGATCAAAGATTCGAGTGCTTTGGCCAATGTATACGCCCATTGAGATAACGCTGCCTTCTTCAACTACAACGCCTTCAACGATTTCACTGCGCGCGCCGATGAAACAGTTGTCTTCAATGATAGTTGGGCCTGCTTGTAGTGGTTCTAATACGCCGCCAATGCCAACGCCGCCAGATAGGTGAACGTTTTTACCAATTTGCGCACATGAACCAACGGTTGCCCAGGTATCGACCATAGTGCCTTCATCAACAAATGCACCCAGGTTTACGTAAGATGGCATTAATACGGTGTTTTTACCGATGAATGAGCCTTTACGCACGGTTGCTGGTGGGACTACGCGGATAGCTTCTTGCTTGAATCGCGCTTCATCATAATCAGCGAACTTTTGCGCGACTTTGTCGAAGTATTTAGTGTCGCCGCCGTCTACAACTTCATTGTCGAAAATACGGAACGATAATAATACTGCTTTCTTTAGCCACTGGTGCACATGCCACTCGCCGTCAATCTTTTCGGCTACGCGCGCTTCACCTTTATCCAGCATGTCGATCGCTTTTTCTACGTCAGCGCGAACACTCGGGTCTACTGTGGCTGGGGTGATATCTTGGCGTGCTTCAAAAGCCGCTTCAATTCGTTGGCGTAATGCCTCCATTGGATACTCCTAATTAGATTGCTTTAAGGCTAATTGCATCGCATGAGCCAGCTGTTGTTGCTGCGCTTCATTCAATGCTTGGCCATCAAGGGTTTGTAAAATAAAAAAGTCTTCAGCGCGTTCACCAATAGTAGTGATCTTGGCTGAAATTAACCTTACTTGGCAGCGGAAAAAGGTTTCGCCGACTTTAGCCAGTAGTCCAGGTGAGTCAAGAGCTTGCAGCTCCATCATACTTGTACCACGGTTGGTGTCGTCTAAGAAACTGACATGGGTTGCTACATTAAAAGGTTTCATGATCCGCGATAACTTACGGAACTTAGGCAATTTTGGATTTTCATTGGCTAAGGCTTTGCTTAGTGCTTTTTTGATACTCTGAATACGAGATAACTGAGTAACCGCTTCGCCGTCTTGCTCTAAGATCACGAAAGTGTCGAGGGCATAGTCGTCTTTCGAGGTCATGATATTGGCATCATGCACATTGATGTTTTTGTTGTCCAGCACTGTCATCACAGTGGCGAACAGTTTCGGCTTATCTTTACTATAAATGAACAGTTCGGTGCCGCCGCGAGTGGTGTGCTTTGAGATTAACACCAGTGGCTCATCCGATTTATGTTTAAGTATTGCCTCTGAGTGCCAGGCAATTTGATTGGGCTGATGGCGCAAAAAGTACTTAGACTTAAAGCGTTGCCATAGTGTGTCTAGATCTTTCTCGCGCACGCCGCGGCGTAGTAACTCTTTTTTAGCCTTTGCTTGCGCTTCTTCAACGCGCTCAGCGGCATCAATAGGGACTTCTTTACCGCGCGCCAGCACCCTTTGAGTTGAGAAATATAGCTCTCTAAGCAGTGAGCCTTTCCAGTTATTCCAAGCTTTGTTGTTGGTGGCGCAAATATCTGCCACGGTTAAGCAATACAGGTAGCTTAAATGCACTGCATCGCGTACTTTATCGGCGAAGTCTGATACCACATCTGGGTCTGATATATCGCGGCGCTGCGCGGTGACCGACATCACTAAATGCTGCTCAACTAGCCAAGCAACCAGGCGACCATCATGGTCATTCAGTCCGTGCAACTTACAAAATTCCAGCGCGTCAGTTGCGCCAAGCTTACTGTGATCGCCGCCGCGACCTTTGGCAATATCGTGGAAAATCGCAGCGAGTACCAGTAGGCCTTTTTTAGGCAGTTGATTAATCAGCACCGCGCCCAGCGGGAATTCATCTTTTTGATCGCTTTGTGAAAACCGCTCAATGTTGAGTAGTAGCCTGTGAGTGTGTTCATCAACCGTGTAGGCATGGAACAAGTCAAACTGCATCTGGCCTTCAATTTTGCGCCATGCGGGCAAATAGGACGATAAAATGCCGTGTTTGTGCATTAAGGATAACGCCGCGATGCCACGAGGGTGTTTTAGAATATCCATAAACACCTTGCGACATTCTGCATCATCTTGCAGTGGGCCTTGCAGTTGCCTGCGGGCATTTCGCAGTTCACGCAGCGTTGGTGCGTAGATTTCTTGGATGTTGGAGTTTTTAGCGACGTTCAAAAATAACGTCAGGATTGATGAGGTTTGTTTTTTAAATAGTCCAAGTTCTAACAATTCTATGTAGCGGCCACGACGTTGAAATTGGCTATTAATCGGTTGTACTTGCAGCGCTTGAATATGCCCAAGAGTGGCGCGCTTAAACAGCTGCAATAGCATCTGGTTAAGCTCCATCACTCGGCGAACGGTGCGATAGTACTTCTTCATTAGCTGCTCTACCGCCAGCTGAGTTTTATCTTCATAACCGAGAAAATCTGCTACTTGCCGTTGTAGGTCGAACAGTAAGCGGTTTTCGTCGCGGTTGGCGATGGAGTGCAGTGCAAAGCGGATCTGCCAAAGAAAATCGCGACATTCGATAAGCTCATTAAGCTCAGCTTGTTCTAAAAAGTAGTTCTCAACTAATTCGTGCAAGTTTGCCGCGTTGAAGTGACGAATGGTCACCCAAGCAATGGTTTGAATATCGCGCAGTCCGCCAGGGCAGTTCTTTAAATTGGGCTCAAGATCGAAGGCATTGGCTTTTGCGTGGCGCTCGACTTGCTCTTGCTTTTTCTGCAAGTAAAAGTCGGCGGATGACCAAAAATCTTTTTGTCTGACTTGCTGATAAAGGCGGTCAAACTCTGCTTCATTACCGCTAATTAGCCTAGCTTCAATTAAGTTGGTAGCAACAGTAATGTCAGCAAGCCCTTGTTCGATAGACTGCTCAACATTTCTTACGCTGTGACCTATTTCAAGCCCGGTATCCCACAAGTGAGTAATAAATTCGCCAATCGCGGCTTGGGCTTTGGGCGAAACATTCGTGGTTTCGGTTAGAATCAATAAATCGACATCGGAGCGAGGGTGTAGTTCTTGTCTGCCATAGCCGCCAACCGCTACTAGAGATATTGGTAGCGCGTCTAGTCCATAGTGTAGCCATGCTTGAGTCAGTAGTTCGTCGACAGCAATGGCGCGTTGTTTAATGAGTTCAGCAATGGGCACTTGTTGCTGGAATTGGGATTCAAGATGCGCGGTGATTTGTTGAAGTTGTTGTTTTGCTTCCAGCGCTTGATTCATCGGCTTTGTGACTTCCATAAAAAGTGCGCCAAAAGGCGCACAAATTAAACCATAGTCGTTGAAGCCTAAGTGATTACTTAGTGATTAATATGCCTAGGTAAGCTTTCGTCGCTACGTAAGGTTAATACTTCAACGCCAGTTTCTGTGACCAATAGGGTATGTTCCCACTGAGCAGAATTTTTACCATCTTTTGTGTATGCCGTCCAATTATCATCGGCATCAACATAACAGTGCTTTTTACCAGCGTTAATCATTGGCTCGATGGTAAAGCACATACCTGGGCGTAATACGCGCTTGTCTGGTTTACCAAACTTTTCTTTGTAGTGCATCACTTGAGGCTCTTCGTGGAAACCTGCGCCGATACCATGGCCACAAAAATCCGTCACAATGCTGTATTTGTTTGGACGATTTTTGTTTTTAAGCTTGATGAACTTTTCGATAGTTTCACCAATGTCGGCAACCTTAGTACCAGGGCGAACAATCTTAATCGCTTCGTAAAGTGCTTCTTGAGTAATAGTGCACAGATGCTTGTCAGCAGGAGATACGTCACCAATGTAGAACATACGTGAGGTATCACCGTGGTAGCCATCAACTATCACGGTAATGTCGATGTTAATGATGTCGCCATCTTTGAGCTTGCGCGCACTTGGGATGCCGTGACAAATCACTTCATTAATTGAAGTACAAATTGACTTAGGAAAACCATGGTAATTAAGTGGGGCAGAAATCGCGCCGTGCTCTTCTGTGTATTTAGCGCAAATGTCATTTAACTCATCGGTGGTCACGCCAGCTTTTACGTGCGGCGCAATCATTTCTAATACTTCAGCCGCAAGCTTTCCAGCAGCGCGCATTTTTTCAATTTCTTCAGCGGTCTTAATGACAATACTCATGAATTTCTCTTTGTTTTTTGGCTAGTCACGCACTAGCAAATTAACGGATATCTGACGGCTATTTTACACTATAAAATTTGTGTTTAAAGGCTGATTATGGTATAAAGCGCGCCGTTATGTTTAATTAGTTGGTTAAGCCCTTTATTTGACTTTCGGCTTAAAGTGCATAGTTGGGGTGTTCATCCCTTATATGTCGCTTAAATAGTTTGTCTTAAAGGCGTAAAATTTGCCGGCTATTATACATAGCAATTAACTTAAATACTAAATCACACACGTATCGACACATTTTTCGGGGTGCCTTTTTAGTCGAAGGTCGAAACAATGGGATGCGTGGAGGTCTAACCCCTTTTAAAAGGTAAAAATCATGACTACTGTTTCAATGCGCGATATGCTACAAGCTGGTGTTCACTTCGGTCACCAAACTCGTTACTGGAATCCAAAAATGAAGCCATTCATCTTTGGTGCTCGTAACGGTGTTCACATCATCAACCTTGAGCATACTGTGCCAATGTTCAATGAAGCACTTGCTTTCATCAGCAACGTAGCTTCTAAGAAAGGCAAAATCCTTTTCGTAGGTACTAAGCGTGCCGCTGGCGAAGCAATCAAAGAAGCTGCTGTTTCTTGTGATCAGTTCTACGTTGACCACCGCTGGTTAGGCGGTATGTTGACTAACTGGAAAACTGTTCGTCAATCTATCAAGCGTCTTAAAGAGCTAGAAAGCCAGTCTGTAGACGGTACTTTCGACAAGCTAACTAAGAAAGAAGCACTAATGCGTTCTCGTGAGCTTGATAAGCTAGAGAAATCTTTAGGTGGTATCAAAAACATGGGCGGTTTACCAGATGCGTTATTCGTAATCGGTGCTGACCACGAGCATATCGCTATTAAAGAAGCTAACAACCTAGGTATCCCAGTTGTTGCAGTTGTTGATACTAACTCTGCACCAGACGGTGTTAACTACATCGTTCCTGGTAACGACGACGCGATGCGCGCTATCCGTTTATACACTAGCTCTGTTGCTGCTGCCGCTAACTCTGGCCGTGGTCAAGATCTAGCTGTACAAGCTGAGCAAGACGGTTTCGTTGAAGCTGTTTAATAAGGCGTGATATTTATCGCCCTTATTAGCCAATAAATAGTTGGTGAGCAGGGGCCTTGTAGGCCCCTGTTTTATAGATGCAATATTAGTCGAATTTAATTAGAGGATTTAACAATGGCAATTACTGCTGCCCAAGTTAAAGAACTTCGTGACCGCACTGGCGCTGGCATGATGGATTGTAAAAAAGCACTTACTGAAACTAACGGTGATATCGATCTAGCGATTGATAACATGCGTAAGAGTGGTGCTGCTAAGGCTGCTAAGAAAGCAGGTAACATTGCTGCTGAAGGTACTATCCTTATCAAAGCTGGCGAAGGTTTCTCTGCATTATTAGAAGTTAACTGTCAGACTGACTTCGTTGCTAAAGACAGCAACTTCCTAGGTTTCGCTAACCAAGTACTAGACGCTGCTGTAGCATCTAAAGCTTCTATCGAAGAGCTAAAAGCTAAGTTCGAGGAAACTCGTGTTGCGCTTGTTGCTAAAATCGGTGAAAACATCAACGTTCGTCGCGTTGAGTACATCGACGGTGCAACTCAAGCTTCTTACCGTCATGGCGACCGTATCGGTGTTGTTGTTTCTGGTGATGCTGACGCAGAAACACTAAAACACGTTGCTATGCACGTAGCTGCTTCTAAGCCTGAGTATGTTGACCCATCTGACGTTCCTGCTGATGTTGTTGAGAAAGAAAAGACTCTTCAAGTTGAAATCGCAATGAACGAAGGTAAGCCTCAAGAAATCGCTGAGAAGATGGTTACTGGTCGTATGAAGAAGTTTACTGGTGAGATCTCTCTTACTGGTCAAGCGTTCATCATGGAACCAAAGAAAACTGTTGGCGACTTCCTAAAAGAGAAGAACGCTTCTGTAGCTAACTTCATTCGTTTAGAAGTTGGTGAAGGTATCGAGAAGAAAGAAGAAGATTTCGCAGCTGAAGTTGCCGCGCAAATCGAAGCATCTAAAAACGCTTAATCGCGAATTTCTAAATACCCTAAAGCCGCAGCATCCGCTGCGGTTTTGTTATGATCAGGAAAAACATTATGAGCACCAATCCAAAACCAGCATTTAGACGTATCCTGCTTAAATTAAGCGGCGAAGCATTAATGGGCGAAGAAGGCTTCGGCATTGACCCTAAAGTACTTGATCGCATGGCTCAAGAAGTGAAAGAGCTTGTTGAACTCGGTATTCAAGTTGGTGTGGTAATTGGTGGTGGTAACCTATTCCGTGGTGAAGGCTTAGCTAACGCGGGTATGAACCGTGTTGTTGGTGACCACATGGGTATGTTAGCCACAGTAATGAATGGCCTAGCAATGCGTGATGCGCTGCACCGAGCCTATGTTAATGCTCGCCTGATGTCGGCAATCCCACTAAAAGGTGTTTGTGACGACTACAACTGGGCTGAAGCAATCAGTTTATTAAAATCTGGCCGCGTTGTGATTTTTGCTGCGGGTACAGGTAACCCATTCTGCACTACAGACTCTGCTGCATGTTTGCGCGGTATTGAGATTGAAGCTGAAGTGGTACTAAAGGGCACTAAAGTCGATGGTGTTTACTCAGCCGACCCAATGAAAGACCCTGATGCAGTTAAGCATGACCAGTTGAGCTACTCAGATGTGTTGGAATCCGAATTAAAAGTGATGGACCTAGCCGCATTTACGCTGGCTCGCGACCATCAAATGCCGCTACTTGTGTTTAACATGAATAAGCCTGGTGCGCTGCGCCGCGTGATCATGGGTGAGCAAGAAGGCACGATTATTAGCGATAAGAAACAAGAAGGCTAATAGCTAGCGCTTTTTTGATACTAAGTTATCGTAATTGGCATTAAGTAATTGAGCTCAAATCGGGCTTATGTCATCCTTAACTTAATGCCAAGCACTCTAAAGAAAGAGACGAAAAGGATATTATTGTGATTGATGAAATTATGTTAGATGCGCAAGAGCGCATGGGCAAATGTGTTGATTCAACTAAGAATCAAATGGCAAAAGTTCGCACAGGTCGTGCACACCCAAGCCTACTAGACTCTATTCAAGTATCTTGCTACGGCTCTATGTCGCCACTGAAGCAAGTTGCTAACATCAATATTGAAGATGCACGCACCTTAACCGTGTCTGTATTTGATCCATCTATGGTTCAAGCAGTAGAAAAAGCAATCATGAGTTCAGACTTAGGTTTGAACCCAATGACTGCGGGTAACATCATGCGCATCCCACTACCAGCACTAACTGAAGAGCGTCGTAAAGACTTCATCAAAGTGGTACGTGCTGAAGCTGAAAATGGCCGTGTTGCTGTACGTAATGTGCGCCGCGACGCTATTAGCGAAGTGAAAAAGCTTGAGAAAGCGAAAGAGTGCACTGAAGATGACGTTCGTCGCAGTGAAGATGAAATTCAAAAGTATACTGACGCAAATATCAAAACAATTGAAGAAGTTTTGACCGCTAAAGAAAAAGAGTTGATGGAAGTCTAAGCGCTTAAATTCTAAAACTAGAGTTAACACGCCGTGTAAGGGTATACTACACGGCGTTTGTTTATTTTAAGGTCGTAATTAATGTCATCACCCTCCGAGTTTGACCAAGCTCCTCGCGAGTCGCTGGAAAATTCTACAGCGCTACCTTGTGAGCTTTCAGATGTGGTCAAACAGTCACTGCCAAAGCATGTTGCGATTATTATGGACGGCAATGGCCGTTGGGCGCAGTTGCAAGGCAAGGCCCGTGTAAGTGGTCATAAAGCTGGGGTGAAAGCCGTAAGAAGAGCGGTAAGCACAGCTAGTCAGTTGGGAATTGAGTCGCTAACCTTATTTGCTTTTTCAAGTGAAAATTGGCGCAGACCAGATAAAGAAGTCAGTTTATTGATGGAATTATTTATGACTGTGCTGCAGCGTGAATTGAAACTGTTAAATAAAAACGGCGTCAGGCTGAATATTATTGGCGATATTAGTCGGTTTTCAGAGCGACTGCAAAAGCAAATTACCACCGCGCAAGCTAAAACCAAAGACAACACAGGCTTGGTGCTTAATGTCGCGGCAAATTATGGCGGCCGTTGGGATATTGCCCAAGCTGCACAAGCTTTAGCTGCCAAAGTTGCTAGCGGCGAAATGAGCGCTGAAGATGTCACCGAAGGTGCCTTAAACAAGCAAATGAGTATGCAAGGTCAAAGCGAGGTGGATTTAATGATCCGTACTGGCGGCGATTATCGCATCAGTAACTTTATTCTATGGCAGGCTGCCTACGCTGAATTAATTTTCACTGAGACCTTGTGGCCTGATTTCGACGAAGATGTGTTCAAGCAAGCGTTAATTACTTTTGCCAGCCGCCAGCGCCGTTTTGGCTTAACGGGCTGCCAAATTGAACAAATTCGCGCACTTTAATAATAAAAATAAAAACCTTAAAGAGGATTAGCTTTTGCTAAAACAACGAATCATCACCGCACTATGCTTAATTCCTGTTGTGATGGGAGGCATTTTTCTGCTGCCTGCTAACTACTTTGCCTGGGCGCTTGTGCCTATTTTTATGATAGCGGCAAAAGAGTGGGGTAGGCTCATTGATAGTAAGTGCAACATTACCCAATGGACTTTCACGTTTACCATTGCAGCTATTCTCGTTGCATTAAACATTATTGTACCTGTCGACTCACTGTGGTTTAACAGTAGGCTACATCCTATTTATGAAGCGATTATCGCAACTGGTGTCCTTTGGTGGGGGGCAAGTACCTTGCTGGTCTTTACTTACCCAAATAGCGGCAAATTATGGCAAAAAAGCTCACTATTTAAATCCATGTTTGGTCAACTGACCCTTATTCCATGTTTTACCGCATTAATTGCACTTAAGTCCGTTAACGATCAAGTAGATCCATACTTTGGCGGTAGCCTAGTGTTTCTAGTCATGCTTGTCGTATGGGCAACTGACACCGGCGCGTACTTCGCAGGTAAGAGTTTTGGTAAGCATAAACTTATGCCGAATGTTAGCCCTGCTAAAACCATTGAAGGCTTATTAGGTGGTTTGTTAACCACCATGGTTGTGGTGGCTGGTGTGATGTATTTATCTCCAGAGCAAGAGCTGGGTTTAGTGATTGCCGTGACGCTAGTGACAGCCGTCGCTTCTGCATTTGGTGACTTGTCTGAAAGCATGTTCAAACGTAGCGCCAATATTAAAGACTCAGGAAACATTTTACCCGGCCATGGCGGCATTTTAGACCGTATTGATAGCCTTACTGCAGCACTGCCAGTATTCGCCTTTATCTATGTCGCTATGTGGATGTCATAATCATGCAAAATATGGTGATTTTAGGGGCAACGGGCTCAATTGGCACCAGCACCCTTGATGTGATTGCAAGAAACCCGCAGCAATTTAACGCTTATGCGTTAGTGGCCAATGCCAGTGTGGACAAAATGCTTACGCTGATCGCGACTCATCAACCAGTTGTGGCACACATGGTTGATGAAAATGCTGCAGCAGAGCTTAAAGCGCGTCTGCCGCAATCATTCACAACACAAATTACCACAGGTGAGAATGCATTAATTTCGCTAGTGACCTCGACTGAAGTTGATACCGTGATGGCCGCCATTGTTGGTGCTGCCGGTTTAGTGCCGACTTTTGCTGCAGTAAAAGCAGGTAAACGCGTGCTACTGGCAAACAAAGAAGCCTTGGTTATGTCTGGTCAGCTATTTATGGATGCAGCTAAACAATCTGGGGCAACAATTTTACCTGTTGATAGTGAGCACAACGCCATATTTCAGTCTATGCCACAGTCGGTGCAAGATAATCTAGGCCATTGTGACTTAACTCAAGCTGGTATCAGTCATATTTTACTGACAGGTTCTGGCGGGCCATTTTTAACATCTGACATCGCTACGCTTGCATCAATGACACCAGAGCAAGCCTGCAATCACCCTAATTGGTCAATGGGCCCGAAAATCTCGGTTGACTCTGCCACTATGATGAACAAAGGCTTGGAGTATATTGAAGCTAAATGGTTGTTTAATACTCAATCTGAACAGCTGAAAGTGGTTATCCACCCACAAAGCGTTATTCATTCAATGGTGCAATATACTGATGGCTCAGTGATAGCAGAGCTGGGGAACCCTGATATGCGCACTCCCATTGCCCATTGTATGAGCTATCCAGCACGCATTAAGGCGGGGGTTGAGCCGCTCGATTTCTTCAAGTTGGGTCAGCTCAATTTTTGTGAACCAGATTTTGAGCGTTTCCCATGCTTAAAGCTGGCTATTGATGCCTGTGCTCAAGGGCAAGAAGCCACCACAGTGCTTAACGCTGCTAATGAAGTTGCTGTAGCTGCATTTCTCGATAATCAGATTGCGTTTACCGATATTGCTAAAGTAAATCGTGCTAGCTTAGAGCAGGTTAGTGCGCAAAAGCTAGATACCATTGAAGCCATTCTTGAACTCGACGCTAAAGCTCGGCACGTTGCAGAGCAAGTGATCGCTTGCTTAACTTAAGGAACTAACTCTACTCGCATGTTTGATTTTTTATGGAATTTAGCATCTTTTATTGTCGCCCTAGGTGTGTTGGTGACAGTGCATGAGTATGGGCACTTTTGGGTCGCGAGACGCTGTGGCGTTAAGGTCGAACGCTTTTCAGTTGGTTTCGGTAAAGCAATCTGGCGTAAAGTGGGTAAAGATGGCACTGAGTATGTCGTCGCACTTATACCGCTTGGTGGCTACGTTAAGATGCTTGATGAGCGTGTCGAAGATGTCCCTGAGTCATTAAAGCACCAAGCTTTTAATCGCAAGAGCGTGTGGCAGCGTTTTGCTATTGTTGCAGCAGGCCCTTTAGCTAATTTTATTTTTGCTTTTTTTGCGCTCTACCTTAAATTTTTAATTGGCGTACCGTCACTGTTACCTGTTATCGATTCTACCCGTGATGGCTCGCCCGCTAGTGTGATACAGGTAGATGGTTTGCAGCGTATTCTCAGCGTCGATGGTAAACAAGTTCGCACCTGGGAAGATGTTAACTTCGCCTTAGTTGGCAAAATTGGCGCCAATGAGGTGTCAATTGGTATCGGAGAGATAGATAGCCCGGCAAATTATCAAGGTAAGCAATATCAGCTTGATATTAGCCAGTGGCGTTTCGATCCAGACAAGCAATCGCCAATTGGTGCCATTGGTTTGGGGATATTTCGCCCTGATATTGAACCTATTATCGCAAATGTTGCCAAAGACAGTGCAGCACAAGTGGCAGGCTTAAAGGTCGCCGACAGAATCGTTGCGATTAATGGTCAACCATACGTTAATTGGCCGAGCTTTGTTGAGGTAGTACAACGCGCCCTTGATACTAAGGTTAGCCTTGATATTATTCGCAATGGCGAGCAATTATCGCTTGATGTTTACCCGCAAACCAAACAAGATGCTTCTGGTAAACCTGTGGGAATGATAGGTATTAGCCCAACAGCAGGGCAATGGCCTGAAGCTATGCAATTTGATTTGCAATATGGCGCGCTTACTTCGGTTACTGAAGCGTTTAAAGCTACATGGGAGTTAACCTCGTTAACTTTTTCTACCATTGCCAAGTTGTTTACTGGTGATGTGTCGGTTAAGAGTTTAAGTGGGCCAATTTCGATAGCCCAAGGTGCGGGTGCAAGTGCCAATGTTGGTCTCGCATACTTTTTAGGCTTTGTCGCACTAATTAGTGTCAATTTGGGCATTATTAATTTATTGCCATTGCCGGTTTTGGACGGCGGCCATTTAATGTTTTTCACCTTTGAAGCAATTTCAGGTAAACCTGTGCCAGAAAAGGTGCAGGAAGTAGGATTCAGGATTGGGGCAGTATTACTGCTGATGTTAATGAGCTTATCGCTCTTTAACGATTTTGCCCGACTCTGAGCAAGGACAGACAAATAATTAGAAGAGCTCTATGAGATTTAATAAACTTTTTGCCTCGATGTTATTCGTCGGAGCCACATTTTCAGGGAACGCGTTAGCGCAGCCTTTCGAGCCATTTGAAGTCAAGGATATTCAGGTTGAAGGCTTGCAGCGTGTTGCACTTGGTGCAGCACTGCTTAATATCCCGATTAAAGTGGGTGATACTGTCGATCAGGTAAGATTGCAACAAGCAATTAAAACCTTGTACAGCTCAACTAACTTCGAGCAGATCAGTGTAAGCCATGAAGATGGCGTGCTATATGTTCAAGTACAAGAGCGCGCAACGATTAGCTCGATTACCTTTGAAGGTAACAAAGACATTAAAGACGAGCAGTTGCAAGAAAGTCTTGACGGCTCGGGCGTGAAAGTTGGCGAGTCGTTAGACAGAACCATGCTGTCTGGCATTGAAAAGGGTCTGCAAGATTTCTATTACGGTGTGGGTAAATACGGCGCTAAGGTTGAAGCGCAAATTATCAACTTGCCTCGTAACCGTGTTGAGCTTCGCTTTAACTTCACAGAAGGTTTAGCAGCTGAAATCCGCCAGATTAACGTGGTAGGTAATACGGTATTCTCAGACTCAGAGCTTATCAGCATGCTTGAGCTAAAAGATTATGTCGCTTGGTGGGATATTTTCGGTGAGCGTCGTTATCAAAAGCAAAAGCTGCAAGCTGACCTAGAAACCATTACCACGCATTATCAAAACGAAGGTTATATTCGATTTCAGGTGACGTCGACTCAGGTCGCGATGACACCAGACCGTAAAGGCCTTTACATCACAATCAACGTTGATGAAGGCGAGAAATTCACCGTTAAGGACGTCAACTTAACTGGTGAGTTAATGGGCCGCGAAGAGCTGCTTAAAGCAATCTTACCGATTAAGAGCGGTACTACATACAACGGTGGTGAAGTTACTTTTGCTGAAGAAATGTACAGCAAATACTTAGGCCGCTTTGGTTATGCTTATCCAGAAGTTAAAACCTTCCCAGAAATCGATGATGAAAATAAAGAAGTTACCCTAAACATTAATATCGATCCGGGTAAGCGCGTATACGTGCGCTCAATTAACTTTACCGGTAACCAGGTCACTAAAGATGAAGTGATGCGTCGTCAGCTTCGTCAAATGGAAGGTGCTTGGTTAAACTCACAGCAAGTTGAATTGTCAAAAGCTAACCTTAACCGTCTAGGTTATTTTGAAACGGTAGATACTGAAACCATTCAAGTGCCAGGTAGTGATGACCTGGTTGATATTGAAGTGAGCGTAAAAGAGCAGCCATCAGGCTCATTTAACGCTGGTGTGGGTTATGGTACTGAGTCCGGACTGAGCCTGCAATTTGGTGTTCAACAAAGTAACTTCTTAGGTACAGGTAACCAGGCTGGTGTCAGTATTAACACCAACAAGTACTCTAAGAGTGCGAACGTGTCGTTCACTGACCCATACTTTACCAAAGATGGCGTGAGCCTTGGTGGTAGTATCTACTGGAATGAGTTTGACGCAGAAGAAGCTAACCTTGAGCGCTATAAGAATAAGTCTTACGGTGTGGCATTAAACTCAGGCTTCCCAATTAATGAATACAACCGTATTAACGGTGGTATTGGCTTCCGTCACAATACGATTTCTGAGATTTCATCGTACGAGCAGGCGGTACGCTTCTATAACATCTACCGCAGCACTGACGATCCGAACCAGGATTTAAGCTTCAACAACTTTGAGCTATCTCTGGGGTGGTCCCGTAGTAGTCTAAACCGTGGTACTTTCCCAAGTGCAGGTTCCTCGCAGCGCTTGACCGGTAAGATGACGGTACCAGGCTCTGATCTTCAGTACTTTAAAGCAGATTTCGATACTAATTTCTACTTCCCACTAAGCCGCAGCCATAAATGGGTGTTCTTAACCCGTGCTCGTCTGGGTTACGGTAATGGTTATGGCAAGTTTAATGAGAACGATCAAATCCTGCCTTTCTGGGAAAACTACTACTCAGGTGGTAGCAGCTCGCTACGCGGCTTTAGATCTAACTCAGTTGGTCCGCGATCTTTCTACTTATTCCGCGGCAGTGAGCCATGTTCGCCAGATCCATCTGGTAACGGTTGTAGCATCCCGGGTGAGCCAAATCGCGTGACAGTCACTAGCGGTAACTCGATTGGTGGTAATGCAATTGCGACCTTAAGCGCTGAGTTTATTGTACCAACTCCGTTTTTGGATGAAGCATACTCAAACTCAGTACGTACCAGTTTCTTCGTTGATGCCGGTAACGTATGGGATACTGAATTTGACTATGACAGCTATCGCTTCTTACCAGCCGAGCAGTTTGATCTGCTAGCGGACTATAGTGACCCAACCCGTATTCGTGCCTCTTGGGGTATGAGTGTTCAGTGGCTTTCACCTATGGGACCTATGGTGTTTAGCTTAGCTTGGCCAATTAAGAAACAAGTTGATGATGAAACTGAGATCTTCTCGTTTAATATTGGCAAAACATTCTAAAATCAATACACTCAGCACCTTGAGCTGAAAAATAACAATTTAAAGGAGTTTATTTTGAACAAGATGGTAAATCGCGCTTTAGTTACACTGGCATTCCTTGCAGCACCTATGATGGCTCACGCAGAGAAAATTGCAGTAGTCGATATGGGCGCCGTTTTTGAGCAGTTGCCACAGCGCGAGCAAATCTCAAAGCAACTAAAATCGGAATTTGGTGACCGTGTTGCTGAAGTGCAACAGATGCAAGAGAAGATGCGCACGCTAGCTGAAAAAGGTCAGCGTGACGGCGCGCTTATGTCAGAAGCTCAAAAGACTGAATTACAACGTGAACTAGAAGGCCTTCAAGCTGACCTACAACTAAAAGGTAAGGCACTTGATGAAGACATGCGTCGTCGCCAAGGTGAAGAGCAAAACAAGTTGCTGATCAAGGTTCAAACTGCAATTAACACGATTGCTGAACAAGAAAAGTTCGACATTGTTTTACAACGTGGTGCAGTGGTATTTGTTAAGCCTGAAGCAGACATTAGCAACAAGGTTGCTGAAGCACTAAGCAAAGGCCAATAAGATTTATGCAAGCAGTAACGTTACAACAACTTGCTGAGCATTTAGGCGCAACGGTTAAAGGTGACGAGTCAATTGTTATCTCAGCTGTTGCAACCTTGGCTGATGCGGTAGAAGGGCAAATCACCTTTCTTGCCAACAGTAAGTATCGCTCTCAGTTAGAAGCAACCAAAGCAAGCGCTGTTTTACTCACAGAGGCTGATGCACAAGGCTTTGCTGGCAATGCCATTATTGCAAAAGACCCTTATGTCGCGTTTGCAAAGGTGACTCAGCTACTTGATACCACACCTGATGAAGAATCGGGTATTCACCCAAGTGCAGTGATCCATGCTACAGCTCAGGTTGGCGCTGGCGCTGCAATTGCGGCTAATGTCGTCGTTGGTGCCAATGTCATTATCGGCGAGAACGTACAACTTGGCGCCGGCACTGTGATTGGTAATGATTCAATCATAGGTTCAAACACCAGATTGTGGGCAAACGTTACTGTCTACCATGATGTCCATATGGGGCAGAATTGCCTAGTGCAGTCAGGGACTGTGATAGGTTCGGATGGCTTTGGCTATGCCAACGAGCAAGGGCAATGGATTAAAATTCCGCAAATTGGTGGTGTACGTATTGGCGACAGAGTTGAAATTGGTGCTTGTGCCAGTATCGACCGTGGTGCTTTGTCTCATACTGAAATTCACGATGGCGCGATTTTAGACAATCAGGTACAAATCGCTCATAACGTGGTGATTGGCCAAAATACCGCAATTGCCGGCGCAACAGTTGTTGCTGGTAGTACTACTATTGGTAAGTACTGTGTGATTGGTGGTGGGTGCTGTATTTCAGGACACTTGACCATTACTGACGGTGTACACGTCACTGGTAGCACCAATATTACTCACACTGTGCGTGAGAAAGGTGTGTATTCCTCAGCCACAGTTGCCACCGATAATAAGCTATGGCGTCGCAACACAGTAAGGCTACGCCAGTTAGATGACTTATTTACTCGAGTTAAAACCATCGAGAAGTCGTTAAAAGATTAAAGCAAGTATTAGGCTTGCTTGTTTAGCACGAAGCAGCGCGAGCGCTAAACAACAAACTTTGTAAGATGTAGAGCGAATTGCTCCCAAAGGATTTAGTGTGTCAAATGAACTAAACACCATGGATATCCAAGAGATTTTGAAGTATCTGCCTCATAGATATCCATTCTTATTGATCGATAGGGTGTTAGATTACCAAGTCGGTGACAGCCTACATGCGATTAAGAATGTCACTATCAACGAGCCTTTTTTCCAAGGTCACTTTCCAGTGCAGCCTGTCATGCCTGGCGTGTTGATTTTAGAAGCAATGGCACAAGCTACTGGTCTATTGGCATTCAAGACGATGAGTACTGAACCATCGGCAAATGTACTATATTATTTTGCAGGTATCGACAAAGCGCGCTTTAAGCAAGTTGTTGGTCCTGGTGATCAAATCCACTTTAAAGTGAAAATGATCAAGGAACGCCGCGGGATTGGCGTTTTTGAAGGTGAAGCATACGTAGATGACGAACTAGTTTGTTCTGCTGAAATCATGTGTGCACGCAGAGAGATTGAAAAGTGATAGATAAACTCGCGTTTGTACATCCTGATGCCAAAATTGGCAACAATGTCACCATCGGCCCTTGGAGCTACATTGGCGCAGGCGTTGAAATCGGTGACGATACTTGGATCAGTTCACACGTTGTGGTGAAAGGCCCAAGTATTATCGGCAAAGGAAACCGCATTTTCCAATTCGCCTCAGTAGGTGAAGATTGCCAAGACTTGAAATACGCCGGTGAGCCAACAACACTCATCATGGGTGACAACAATATCGTGCGTGAGTCAGTCACAATTCACCGCGGTACAGTGCAAGACAACAGCGAGACTCGCATCGGCTCAAACAACCTGTTTATGGCTTATGTGCATATTGCTCATGACTGTGTGGTTGGTGACAACGTCATTATGGCAAACAACGCCTCTATTGCAGGTCATGTTCACGTTGGTAACTCAGTTATTCTTGGTGGCATGACTGGTGTGCATCAGTTTGTTCATATTGGTGATCATGCGTTTACTGCTGGCTCGTCGACTATTTTCCAAGACGTGCCCCCGTTTGTGATGGCGTCTGGCAGCCCGGCTATTCCACGCGGCTTAAATGCTGAAGGTCTTAAACGTCGCGGTTTTGCTAAAGAAACTCAGCACGCTATTCGCCGCGCCTACAAAGCACTTTACCGTAAGAACCTTACTGTTGAAGAAGCGATTGCAGAAATGCAAGTTGATGCTGAGCACGACAAGCATATTCAAAAGATGATCGACTTCGTACAAGGCTCTTCCCGTGGCATTATTCGTTAAAGGCTTTTAATGAGCACCAACAACGCAAAAGTATTTGCTCTAGTCGCCGGAGAAATCTCCGGCGATATTTTAGGTGCTGGATTAATCAAAGCGCTGAAACAAACCTACCCAGATGCCAAGTTTATTGGTATTGGTGGTCCACGTATGCAAGCTGAGGGATTTGAGAGTTTATTCTCAATGGAAGAGCTAGCAGTGATGGGGATTGTTGAGGTGCTCTCTCGCTTGCCTCGGCTGATAAAAGTTCGCGCCAGCCTTATTGAGCAAATTGTCGCTGCCAAACCAGATTGTTTTATCGGAATTGACGCGCCAGATTTTAATATTGGTTTAGAGCTTAAGCTTAAAAACCGAGGAATTAAAACGGTTCATTATGTCAGTCCGTCAGTGTGGGCATGGCGTCCAAAGCGCATTTTCAAAATAGCCAAGGCAACCAATATGGTGCTGTCGCTATTGCCTTTTGAGAAAGCGTTTTACGATAAACATCAAGTGCCTTGTACTTTTGTTGGTCACACACTTGCTGATGATATCCCTCTTGAAAGTGACAAGCTTGCCGCTCGTAAGCAGCTTGGACTTGATAAACAAGCTGAGTATTTAGCTGTATTGCCAGGCTCACGCGGTGGTGAGTTAAAACAGCTGGCTGAGCCATTTGTTCAAGCTGCAGCATTAGTTAAGCAGCAATATCCTGACGTAAAAATTGTCACGCCACTGGTTAATGAAGCGCGTAAAAACCAGTACCTGGAAGCATTAAATCAATATGCCCCAGATTTGGAGATTGAGCTTATTGATGGTCAGTCTCGAGAAGTGATGGCCGCTGCTGATTACATTTTGCTGGCATCAGGTACAGCGACGCTAGAAGCCATGCTGGTTAAGCGCCCGATGGTGGTGGCATATCGCGTTAGCCCAATTACTTACAATATTGCTAAGCGCATGATGCTTATTAGTAATTACTCACTGCCAAATCTGCTTGCAGGCGAGACTATTGTTCCTGAGCTCATTCAAGATAATTGCACACCAGATAACATAGCTGATGCCGTCATTAAGCAAATGAATTGTGACTTTACGCCATTGTATGACAAGTTTGTTGAACTGCATAAGCAGTTAAGACAAGACGCCAGTGCCAAGGCCGCTAAGGCTGTTATTGAGCTTGTTGACTAGTAGCGATTATCATCGCGGCGTAGCACGGCTGCACAACAAAAGCGTTGCAACGTAAAATGCACAGTAAAACCAAAGAGTAACCATATACCATGCAATTCCCTGCCGTTATTAAAGGGCTTACCCCTGAGCAAGCCGAGCTTTTGTCTAGCGGATTAGTTGCTGGCGTTGATGAAGTTGGCCGTGGGCCGTTAGTAGGCGATGTGGTTACTGCAGCCGTTATTCTTGACCCGAGCCAGCCGATTGCTGGGCTAAATGACTCGAAAAAATTGAGCGAGAAAAAACGTCAGGCACTTTATAACGAGATTTGCGATAAAGCGCTTGCGATAAGTGTCGGTCGCTGCTCGCCGCATGAGATTGACGAGTTGAACATTCTTCATGCCACTATGCTGGCGATGCAGCGCGCAGTTGCAGGACTCAGTGTTAAACCTGAGAAAGTCTTGGTCGATGGAAACCGCAGTCCGGATTTCGGTATTGCATCTCACGCCGTGGTAAAAGGCGATGGTTTGGTCGCAGCGATTAGTGCTGCATCGATTATTGCTAAAGTCACCCGTGATGAAGAAATGAAAGCCCTTGATGCACGTTACCCGCAATATGGCTTTGCTAATCACAAAGGCTACCCAACCAAAGCGCACTTTGAAGCATTAGAGCAATACGGCGTGCTCGATGAGCATAGAAAAAGCTTTAGACCCGTTGCAGAGCAGCTTGAAAAATAAACACTCGAATTGCCATAAAGATGGCTTTTTACCCCAATTGTTTGCCTTGGTGATAGCGCACAATAAAGCCACAAATAGCTGTGGCTTTGTTGGTTATTACCCACGTAGTTTGATAGTCTAATCCATCTGTCTGAACTTATTATCTCTAGTTCAGCATTCACCAAGCTTAATAAAAATAACGAATCCAAAAATATTGCCATGACAGATCCTCGTTTCGTCCATTTACGTGTTCACAGTGACTTTTCCATGTCAGACGGTGTCGCCAAGGTTAAACCCATTTTGGCCGCCGCTGAAGAGCAACAGATGGCAGCGATTGCGTTAACTGACCAGAATAACTTGTGCGGGTTAGTGAAGTTTTATGACGGTTGTCATGGCAAAGGCATTAAACCCATTATTGGCGCTGATTTTTGGATGCAGGTGCCAGGCTTTGATAATGATTTTTGTGCATTGACTGTCATTGCCATGAATGATGCTGGCTATTTAAGCCTTAAATTGCTGATCAGTGAGGCCTACTCAAGAGGGCAAATTGACGGTAAAACCGTTATTGATCAAGACTGGCTGCGCAAATACAACGACGGCATTTTACTGCTATCTGGTGGCAAAGACGGCGACATTGGTAAGGCCCTAATTAAAGGCAATATGACTCAGGCTCATGAGCTGGTTGAGTTCTATCAGCAGCATTTCGCTGACCGTTATTATCTTGAGCTTATTCGTACTGGTCGAGCAGATGAAGAGCGTTATATTCAAATGGCAGTGGAGCTGGCCTCTGAAGTGGGCTTGCCTGTTGTTGCGACCAACCAAGTGGTATTTTTAAAAGCAGAAGATTTCGATTCTCACGAAATCCGTGTTGCGATTCATGATGGCTTTACGCTAGCCGACCCCCGTCGCCCTAAAAAATACAGTGAACAACAATATCTACGCACAGCTGATGAAATGTGCGCCTTATTTGACGATATTCCATCAGCCTTAAGCAATACTGTCGAAATTGCCAAGCGTTGCAACGCGACGGTTAAATTACACGAGTACTTCCTACCTGATTTTCCAACTGGTGATCTTTCGATTGATGATTATCTGGTTGAAGTGTCGCGCACAGGTCTGCAAGAACGCTTAGAGTTTTTGTTCCCTGATGAACAAGAGCGCGCTGAAAAACGTCCTGAATATGATGAGCGTTTGGAAATTGAGCTAAAAGTAATTAACGATATGGGCTTCCCTGGTTACTTCCTTATCGTAATGGAGTTCATTCAATGGAGTAAGGATAACGATATTCCCGTAGGACCAGGGCGTGGTTCAGGTGCGGGCTCTTTGGTTGCTTACGCACTTAAGATTACTGACCTTGACCCACTCGAATTTGACTTACTGTTTGAGCGATTCTTGAACCCTGAACGTGTATCTATGCCCGACTTTGACGTCGACTTTTGTATGGATAGACGTGATGAAGTTATTGACCACGTAGCTGAGCTATATGGCCGTGATGCGGTATCGCAAATTATCACCTTTGGTACCATGGCTGCAAAAGCGGTTGTGCGTGACGTGGGCAGGGTGCTTGGGCATCCTTATGGTTTTGTTGATCGCTTAACTAAAATGATCCCAGCAGAGCCTGGGATGACACTTGCCAAAGCCTTTGAGGTTGAACCATCACTGCCTGAAGCTTATGACGCAGATGAAGATGTGCGCGAGCTTATCGACATGTGTCGCCGCCTCGAAGGTGTGACACGTAATGCGGGTAAACACGCAGGTGGCGTGGTTATTTCACCGACCACCATTACCGATTTTGCGCCGCTTTATTGCGACAGTGAAGGGTTAAATCCAGTTACTCAGTTTGATAAAAACGACGTAGAAACAGCGGGACTGGTTAAGTTTGACTTCTTAGGGTTACGTACACTTACCATTATCGACTGGGCGCTGCAGATGATTAACCCGCGCCTAGCGCGTGAAGGGAAAGAGCCGGTCCGCATTGAGGCGATTCCACTGGACGATCTCAAATCATTCAGACTGCTGCAACGTTATGAAACTACAGCGGTGTTCCAGCTGGAATCTCGCGGTATGAAAGATCTGATTAAACGCCTGCAGCCAGATTGCTTTGAAGACATGATCGCACTGGTAGCGCTGTTCCGCCCAGGGCCACTGCAGTCGGGCATGGTAGATAACTTTATTGAACGTAAACACGGCCGTGAAGAAGTATCGTATCCAGATCAGCAATATCAGCATGAGTGTCTAAAAGAGCTGTTGTCGCCAACTTACGGTATTATCTTGTATCAAGAGCAGGTGATGCAGATCGCTCAGGTTATGGCAGGCTACACCCTAGGTGGCGCGGACATGTTGCGTCGCGCTATGGGTAAGAAAAAGCCAGAAGAAATGGCTAAGCAGCGCGGTACCTTTAAAGAGGGCGCGATCAATAACAATATTGATGGCGAACTGTCGATGAAAATCTTCGACCTGGTAGAGAAATTCGCAGGTTATGGTTTCAACAAGTCGCATTCGGCGGCGTACGCACTGGTTTCATACCAAACCTTGTGGTTGAAAACTCACTTCCCAGCTGAGTTTATGGCGGCGGTAATGTCTGCCGATATGGATAACACCGACAAGATTGTTACCCTAGTCGATGAATGTGAGCGTATGGGCTTACCGCTTATTCCACCTGATGTGAACAAAGGCTTATTCAAGTTTACCGTTGATGATGAACAGAACATTGTTTATGGCATCGGCGCGATTAAAGGCGTAGGTGAAGGTCCGGTTGACTCTATCCTTGAAGCACGCAAAGACGGTCCATTTAAAGACCTATTTGATTTTTGTGCCCGCATTGATCTTAAAAAGCTTAACAAGCGCGTGATTGAAAAACTGATTGCCGCTGGCGCCCTTGATAGTTTAGGTCCGCACCGCGCTGCAATGCATGCAACTCTGCCAGAGGCAATAAGCGCCGCAGCGCAACATGCAAAAGCTGAGTCTATTGGTCAAAGTGATATGTTTGGCCTACTGAACGACACGCCAGAGGATTCTAAGCAGCAGTTTGTTGAGTGCACGCCGTGGCCTGACAAGGTTTGGTTAGAAGGTGAGCGCGAGACCCTAGGCTTGTATTTAACCGGCCATCCAATTAATCAGTATCTTAAAGAGTTAAGGCAGTACACTTCTGGGCGCCTTAAAGATGCGCACCCGACAGGTCGCGGTAAAACCATTAAGGTTGCTGGTCTGGTTGTGGGTACACGTGTGATGGTGACTAAACGTGGCTCAAAAATGGGGCTAGTGACGCTTGATGATAAAAGTGCTCGCCTTGAAGTGATGTTATTCACCGAAGCGTTTGAGAAGTTCGGTCATCTGCTAGAAAAAGATAAAATCTTGATCTGTGAGGGTGAAGTCGCCGTTGATGACTTCTCTGGTGGCAATCGCATGAACGCGCGCAATATTATCGAGATTGGCGAAGCCCGCAGTCACTTTGCAAAAGCCGTTGAAATCAACCTGCAAGCAGAGCAAGTCACCCCAAAGTGGTTAACCGACTTTGAACAAACCCTCACACCTTGGCGTGGCGGCGCCGTGCCGGTAGTGATCACTTACTCTCAAAATAGTGCTCAGGGGCAATTGCAGTTAGGCGAGCAATGGCGAGTTAACCCAACTGACGAGTTAATGCTAGATTTAGAAACTCTGGTAGGCTCCGCGAACGTTAAAATTTCCTTTAACTAGGCTAGCTTGTAGCGAAATGACCATGACGACAGGCAAGGAAACGGCAACCAAAGGTGAGGCTCTAGTTACTCAGTTAGTCAGTGAGATAGCACAGCTTTGTCAACAAACAGGGCTTCTTGATAATGCAGGTGAGTCGTCATGCTCTGGGCAAACAAGCAGCCCTGAGCAAGAGTGTAGCGCAGGTCTAGGTAATAAGTTAGTACTGGCTTACAGTGGCGGTCTGGACTCACAAGTACTTTGCTATGTACTTGCTAAGTTTAAGTTTATCTACCCAGTGCCAATCAAATTGGTTCATGTGCACCACGGTCTAAGCCCAAATGCTGATACCTGGGCGGCGCATTGTTTAGCAAAGGCGCAGCACTATCAGCTCGATATTGCAATTGAGCAAGTCACAATTACTAAAGCGCCAAGGCAAAGCCTAGAAGCATTAGCACGCAGTGCCCGTTACCAAGCTATCAATAAACACCTCAATGTAGGTGATGTATTACTCACCGCCCACCATCAAGATGATCAACTTGAAACCCTGCTGCTTGCGTTAAAACGCGGTCAGGGGCCAAAAGGCTTGGCGGCCATGGGGAAGTTGCAGCCGCTTGCTATATCGGCAGGCAACGAAGCTGTTGAGGCTTTGCAAGCTCCAGATACTGCGCGAGCGTGTATATGGCATGCAAGACCAATGTTAGATGTGAGCCGGGATGATATTGAGCAAATCGCGCAAACATTTGCCATCACTCATATTGAAGATGAGAGTAACAGTGATGATAAGTTCGACCGTAACTTTCTGCGCAACCAAGTTATCCCACTTTTAAAAGCGCGCTGGCCTAGTATTGCTGTGACCGCATCACGCAGTGCAAGCTTGTGTGCTGAGCAGCAGCAGATGATCGAGAATGAAGCTAAGCTGCGACTAAACCACATGCTGAGCAACCAGAGTGGCAACGTTCAGCAAAGCCTCGAAGACACATTATTTGGAAATCAAGGTTTATCACTTGAATTGCTGTTTGCGAAAACACCCCAATGGCAGGCCGCTATTTTAAGGCAATTTATCCAAGCTAAGCAGTTAAACACAGGTGCTGAATTGCCAAGCAAGCTGGTGCTATCGCAAGTGTTAACTCAGTTAGCGCAGGCTAAGCAAGATGCCAATATTGAAATTCAATGTGGTAACGCAGTAATCAAACGATTTAATCATTGCGCATACTTGGTGAGTAATGATGTGCTCAACTGGCAAGCTCAGGGTGAGCTGGCTAATGCAATCGCAGGGCATTTATCATCTCTGTGCGATCCCGCAACTGTGTCTGGCGTAACCTACGCCTCAGATAACGTCGCAGTGAATGCCACAAATGAAGTCGCTGGCGAATCTCACTATCAACTTAGTATTGCCACAGCAGGTACGCGCTTAAGGTTACCCAAGAACGGCGAAAATGTAGAAGTGAGCTTCGGCGCCGCCAGTGGTAAGCTCAAGTGTCAGCCAGCGTTTGTTCATAGTTATCGTAATAAACCCCGTGAGCTTAAAAAACTATGGCAAGAGTGCCAAGTGCCACCATGGAGGCGCAATCAACTGCCAATAGTGTTTTATGGTAACGATTTAGTGGCGGTAATGGGCTTGTGGGTCGATAAACGCTTTTGCGCTTTAGATGAAGAGTTGGGGATTGTGATTGAGCTACTTGATAAGTAACCCAATCGGTATTATCGCGGACATCCATCAATAGCTATCACTATTAGAGTGACAAGCGAGTTGTTTGCTGGCTAGTGACTAAATACCTCGTAAGTATTACGACCGGCTGCTTTTGCACTGTACATAGCGCGATCAGCGCGATCAAATAACATATCTGCACTCACCTTATGTTGCGCCTGGGCAATACCTAGACTGCATTTCACATCATAGCGACACATTTGTGTATCTTCAGCCGCAGCATCTATGATGCGCTGGCATATAATCTGCGCGGCACTGATGTCACCCTGGGTAATAATCACAAACTCATCGCCACCGAGACGAAACGCCTGATCGGTACTTCGAGTGGCGTTTTGTAATAAATCTGCAAAGTTGCGCAGCATACAATCGCCAATTTGGTGACCGTAGTTGTCGTTTAGTTGTTTAAACCTGTCTAGGTCTGCCACAATTAATGTCATGTCATCCAGTTTGCGTTCACTTCTGGCAATCGCATGCTTGATTGCTTGCTGATAGTAATGGCGGTTGCCCAGCTTAGTTAAGTCATCAAACATAGCCTGATTAGACATGGCTTGGTATTTAATGGCATTGTTGAGAGGCTGGATCATTAACTGCTCAATTTGTTTGAGCTTTTTAACGTCAGCTGCACTTAGTTTTTGCGTAAGCTGATAGATAAATTGGTACTTTGTCTGATGCTCTTCAACTGAGCGCTGAAATTCAATACCACGGCGACGACCCCAGGCAAATTGATGCTGGTTGATATTTAGCTGAACCCCAGACAGCGGCAAATGCTGTCCGACAATGTTGCCGAAGCAGGAAAATACCGTCCTAGGATCAAGGCTGGCATGTAGCATTTGCATAATTTGTACTTGGTCAATTTCTGGGGTTAATTGCTCATAAACGTCGCCGCGATACCATTGGTCGTCGGGGTAAAGTTCAGTTACTGAGGCAAAATCCATAATCATGCTCCGAAAAACACATGGGGTTTGATACAAACTTGCACATCTTGTGCCACAAAGGTTTTTTCTATATTTATTAGTAGTTTGTTATTTGTGCGTATTTTTGATAATAATCTTACTGTGACCAATGGCGAATTTTTGACGGAGGTAGACTGACATGGAACATGGCTTGCTCATTCATATTTTAGCCATGCTGGTGATCGCCATTGTTGCTATCGCCTTACTTCGTCGTATTGGTTTACCGCCTATTCTTGCTTATTTACTGACAGGTGTTGTCAGTGGCCCAGCCGGGTTCCATTGGTTTACCCAGCATCAAATGCACTCTGTAGCTGAGTTAGGTGTGGTGCTATTGATGTTTACCCTTGGCCTTGAATTCTCTGTACCTAAGTTGTGGTCAATGCGCCGAACTGTATTTGGTTTAGGTAGCATGCAGATGACCATTACTGCGCTAATTGCTGGCGGTATGGCGTTGCTAGTCGGGCAGGGCATGGTTGCCGCCATTGTAATTGGCTCTGTTATCGCGCTGTCATCGACCGCGATTGTATTGAAACTGCTCAACGAGCAAGGATGGCTGCGTCGCCGCCACGGTGAGCTGTCTATTAGTGTATTGCTATTTCAAGACCTAGCGGTTATCCCATTACTTATTCTATTGCCACTACTCGCCACTGATGGCTCTCAGGTTAGCTTTAGAGAACTCGCCTGGGGCCTATTTACCGGTATTTTGGCATTTATCGCCTTGATGTCTTTTGGTAAGTGGGTATTGCCTCGCATATTCGATGAAGTTGCGCGTTCCCGTACTAATGAGCTTTTTGTGTTATCAACCTTGGTGGTTGCGTTAGTTACTGGTGCTTTTACTCAATGGCTGGGCTTGTCGATGGCGTTGGGCGCCTTTATCGCAGGCATGCTACTTGGTGAGAGTCAATACCGCCGTCAGTTAGAGGCGGACATCAGACCGTTTCGTGATCTGCTGATGGGCTTATTCTTTATCTCCATCGGCATGTTGCTGGACTTTGGCTTGGTAATCCAATACTGGTGGCAAATTTTATTGACTTTAGTTGTAGTGTTATTTACTAAAGTTGCCGTGGTATTTGGCTTGCTGCGTCTTGCGGGGGAGAACGCCAAAGTTGCCTTAAGTTCAGCATTAAGCCTTGGCCAAGTCGGTGAGTTTAGCTTTGTTGTGTTAGCACTTGCGGTGAACTACCAATTACTGGCCGCTGAAGTCAGCACTATTTTGGTTGCGGTGGCAGTGCTGTCTATGTCTATCGCCCCTTGGCTAGTGCGCCACAGCATTGATATTGCCGAGCGCTTTGTTGGTCATATCGCGAAGCAAAATCAGCAGTTAGAGCAAGCTGACTTTCCAGTTATTGAACAGCAAAGTGACTTGGTTATCATCCTTGGTTATGGCCGCGTCGGTCAGACAATCTCGCGCTTTCTGAAAACTGAAGATGTGCCTTACTTAGTGCTTGATCTCGACCCTAAGCGGGTGAGTGAAGCCAAAGCCGCTGGCGAGCCAGTCTATTTTGGCGATGCTTGTCGTATGAGTATTCTAAAGCAAGCTGGGATCCGTAAAGCCAATTTGGTGGTGGTGACGTTTGGTGAACCAAGGCAAGCTGAAGAGGCGCTATCACTTTGCCGCAAGCTCGCACCAGAAACGAAGATACTGGTGCGCACCAAAGATGATGAGTACTTAGGTGAGTTAAAAGAGGCTGGGGCGACTCAGGTTATTCCCGAATCGCTTGAAGGCAGCCTGATGTTGGTATCGCAAGTTTTGTATAAATGCGGCGTGCCGCTACCTCGTATTATCAAGCGTTTGGAGTCTGAGCGGCGCAATCACTACCAGTATTTACATGGATTTTTTACTGGCGCTGAGACAGATTTCACTTTAGACACCATGCACGCGGTGCCATTACCTTCGGGGCAACTGTTGTCGGGCGTGAGCTATCGAGTATTCCTTGGCGCAGCCTTGGGGTTGAACTGCGTGCTATTCGCCGTCGCGGCGAGGAAGTGAACTCACCGACAAAAGATTGGGTATTGGCCAAAAATGATATTCTGATGCTAGTGGGCAAGCCCCGCAGTATTGAAAAAGCTGAAGAGTATCTATTACAGAATTAGTGCAGTTCAGATATGGTGCTTGCTATTAATTATTTTGGCGACAGCTAGCTTTAGATGTTGTTGATTTTGATGTTGTCATTGATTAACTAGTTTACTTGGAGTTGTTTTAATCGGCAGTCTCTATGATTTCATTGTTAACGCCCACCCTTCATAAATAAAAATCATTATCATTTGCATCTATTTCGTTATTGAGGTAATTTACTGGCATTAACTTAGATTTACATGCCTAGGGCGTGTTGATCTTTCAAGATTATTTTTGCAGCTGCTTGTTGGATATTTATACAAGGCAACGACTTTGATGTGTGGTTATTCCACATGATAAGTCGTTAACACAGTAGAAATGACAACAAGCGCTGCCGGAACGGTTCGTTTAAAAGCACTTTACTCTTTGTTGTGAGCGAGTTTGTTTAGGTGACTAGACGTCATCGCTCACGCCGCGATTAAAGTACTTTTAATTCGAACAAATTCTAATCAGCAAAGATCAACACGCCCTAGTTAAATAGCCGAGGTCGATATGCAAATTTCAATTGTAGTGTTAGCTAGTCTAATTTGTTTTGCTGCGGTGTGGGTGATGAAAGAGCGTGAGTCAGTGCTTACAGTGCCAGTAAGATTACTCCTCGCTTCAAGTTTAAGTATTGTTGCGCTATCTATGTTGAGTTTTGTTTACGGAGCACAAACTGCGGTAATGGCGTTTATTTTGGTCGGCGCAGTGATGTGGATGGCGGTGTCGATGGCGAGGTTATCTAAGTTCCAGTTCAAGAGCTAAGTCGTTTCAGTACCTAACTCATTGCCGTGATCAACTAATGGACAGTTATAAAAACTGTCCATTTTTTATGTACTTTTCTCATGAATTTAAAGACTTAACTATTTATCGATTTTAGCTCACAAAATCATTGCGAAGGCGGATATTAGCTATAGCTATTGCACGCCATCTTCCATAAAATGGATAGTTAACTTTTTCAGACGCGCGTAAATTTTTTTGTGTTTGTGAGAGTCGATGACCGTCGATTTCGCAAGCAGGGTAACTGCGTCATTTGTGTTGGTGTTTAGATGTCGGCAAAACTGTTCAACCTTCCTATCAAATTGTCACATGAGTTGGTGGCAAAGCTTTTCAGCGCGATTCAAATTCAAAAAGCGCAAAATTATCTTATTCAAGGGCGAGTGCTTGAAGTCACTGCCAGCAAAGGTAATCACAATATTGAAGCCTATGTGCAAGGCTCAGCCGATGAAGCCTATCGTCAAGAAATTACCCTAGTAAATGTTAACCACAAGGTGGTGATGCGCTCACACTGTACTTGTCCTGTGCGCACCAACTGTAAGCATGTCGCAGCCGCGATGCTGGCGTTAATCGATAAAAAGCCAGTTGAAGAGCAAAGATTGAATCAGTGGCTGAAACAGCTTGATGAACTTAACAGTGCGCAGCAACAAGATGCTGAGTTTGAGCAAGAGCTAGACCGGGTTATTTATATATTCTCAAGTGATCCCCATGGTGTATTTGTCGAATTTAAGCGCTCGCGATTGAATAAAAAAGGCTTGTATAACAAGGGCAGTAAATTGCCTTTGTTAGAGTTAAAGCAGAAGCTTCCTAGCTGGGTTGATAGTGAAGACAAGCAAATCATCCATTTACTATTAGGTGGCAGCAGTGGCTCTAAGGTTTATCTTGAAGGTGAGTTTGCTTACCTTGCTTTAGGTAAAATTCTTGCTCAGGGCGTCGGGTTTTGGGAAGAAAACCGCACGCCAATAAGCTGGAGCCCGGCCATCGCGCCAGAGTTTGTTTGGTGTGAGTTAGATAAAAAACAAACGCAAATGCAAATGAGCATGCCAGGTTTGGAAAACTGGGAATTTGTAGCCACAGAGCCGGCAATGTTTGTTGAGCTTGATTACCTAAAAATGGGGCATATTCAAACCGAGTTGACCGTAGACAAACTCAAGTTATTGCAGCATATGCCGCCCGTGCCTGTCGCTCAGCTAGAAAGCATCAGTCATACAATGCTGCGCCACTTTTCGCCTAAAACAGTGCCTGTGCCAAGCGATATTGAGTTTTACGAGATTGATGAGCCGTTGCAAGCTGTAGCGACTTTTACCATGGCTAAGTTAAGCAACGATGACACAGTGCAACCTGTGCTGGCATTAAGCTTTAAATACGGTGGTGTGAGTGTTGCTGCAAGTTTGCACTCAGAGCGTATTTCTCTAGTTAAAAAAGGTAATGTTCAATACCAAATTCATCGCAATGTTACCGAAGAGCAAGCGCTCATTCAGCAGTTTTTAGAGCACTCGCTCACCGTTATCGATAAAAAGCTGTACCCATCAAATCAGCAAGGGTTGCTGTTCACCGCGGGTTATATTCCAGAGTGGATTTTTGCTTGGTCAGAGTTATCTCATCAAGGTGTTGACTGGCTAGAGTCAATCGGTGTTGAAGTGGTCTTTGATGATGCTTTTGACCTAAATATTATTGATGCCAAGCTTGATGTCGATTTAGTTGATGAAGATGAGTCGGGTTGGTTCTCGCTGTCACTTAATGCTGATATCGAAGGGCAAAACGTGCCGCTGCTCGCGCTTGTTGCGCGCTGGCTACAGCAAAACGGTGAGCCTGACGATGAGCAAGCCCTGTTGTTGCCAGGCCCAAATGGTCAGTTCATTAAGGTCAAAGCCAAAGCGATTAAACCTTTGGTTTCTATCATTCAAGAGCTGTTTACACGCCACAATCAAGAAGTGCTTGAGGTGCCACGTAACCGTGCCCATTTGCTTAATGAATTATCAGAAAGCGAAGTGAGATTGCTTAATGGTGAACGGGTACGAAAATTAGCCACCAAGCTAAAGTCGTTTAACGGCGTGCAAGATGTGCCATTGCCACAAGGCTTGAATGCCGAGCTGCGCGATTACCAAAAGCAAGGCTACAACTGGTTATGCTTTTTAAGAGAGTATCAACTTGGCGGCATCTTGGCTGACGACATGGGGTTAGGTAAAACCTTACAAACATTGGCGTTTTTGCTGCGTGACAAGCAAGCCGCTCACGAGACATCACCAAGTCTCATTGTATGTCCTACGAGCCTTGTGGGTAACTGGTTAAAAGAAGCGAACAAGTTTACCCCATCGCTTAAGGTTGCTGTTATTCATGGCGCTAAGCGTCAGCAGTATTTAGAAAACCTTGAATCATTTGATGTCATTGTTACTACTTATCCGCTAATACTGCGCGACTATGAGTCGTACGAACATATTGTATTTGAGCACATTGTGCTGGATGAAGCCCAGTTGATTAAAAACGATCAAGCCAAAGTGACTCAGGTGATCAAAACCCTTCGCGGTCAGTTTAGGTTGTGTTTATCAGGTACGCCGCTTGAAAACCATTTAGGCGAGCTAAAATCGTTAATGGACTTTTGCCTGCCAGGGCTGCTTGGTCAGCAAACTTTCTTCCAGAAGCATTTTAGAGGTCCAATTGAAAAGCAAGGTGATATTGAGCAAAGTAAGTTACTCACTCAGCGTGTCGCGCCATTTATGCTGCGCCGCACTAAAAAAGAAGTGATGGCAGAGCTGCCACAAAAGACCGAAATTGTGCAGTCGCTAACCCTTGAGAAAGATCAACGTAACCTCTATGAGTCTATTCGTTTAGTGATGGAGAAAAAGCTGCGCGAGCTGTTTGCTAAACAAGGCGTGTCTAGCAGTCAGATTGAGTTTTTAGATGCACTACTTAAGTTGCGTCAGGCGTGCTGCGATCCTAGGCTGGTTAAGCTTGAACAAGCTCAATTAGTGCAAGATAACGCCAAGCTTACTTGGCTTAAACAAAACCTACCCGAGATGGTAGAAGAAGGGCGTAAAATCCTCATCTTTAGTCAGTTCACCTCTATGCTGCATTACATTGAGCAGGAGATGGAAGCGCTCAATATTCCATATAGTAAGCTTACTGGGCAAACGCGGGACAGACAGCCGCAAATTGACGCGTTTCAAGATGGCGATATTCCAGTGTTCTTGATTAGCTTAAAAGCGGGTGGCACAGGGCTTAACCTTACTGCCGCAGATACGGTTATTCACTTCGACCCATGGTGGAATCCAGCCGCAGAGCGTCAGGCGACAGACCGTGCTCATCGCATAGGGCAACAAAACCCTGTATTTGTGTACAAGCTTATTGCTCAAGGTACAGTGGAAGAGAAGATTCAGGAGATGCAGGTGCATAAGCAAGGGCTAGCAGACAGAATTTTATCTGATACCGCTAAAGGCCCGTGGCAAGGTAGTGCTGAGGACCTTCTATCTTTGTTGAGTTAATAGCTTGGTGAATAGTGCCAATCATGTTTGATAAACGCCGACGTTAATGTCGGCGTTTTTATGGAAATCTGCTAATCGTCAGAATTAATTTGTTGGCAACGACAAGTTCCACCCTTGGTGCTATATACAGTGAGACCATTGCGGTTTAAAACTGCTTAACCTGAGTTCAATCAATGTTTGAACCGAGCGTTAATTCGATGAGGAAAGGGAAAGCCATGCCATACGTCAATGTGCAGATCACCAAAGGTGCAAGTCGCGAACAAAAAGCTGAGATAGTTAAAGATATTACTGACTCTTTGCAACGGGTATTAGGTAAAAAGCCGCAGCATACTCATATTGTCATTCAGGAAATTGAACCTCAAGACTGGGGCTTTGCCGGTATGCTCACAGATGATTGGCTTAAACAACAAGAATGACCAGATAAAGTGCTTTGGTTATTTGTAGTGACAAAAACTCATGCGTTGACGGTTAATTAATCTTGTCAATATTTGGTGGTGTTAGTAAAACCTATTCAATTAGAAATGGCGTTTGACGATACCGCACCTCAGTAACGACATAAGTTGCTGGCAATTATATTACGGTTGGCCGTTAAGCTCTTAGCTACACAGTTTCTAGCGTGACACAATTAAAAGCTTACTAGTGCTCAACCGTAAATTTGCCACCACTTGGCTCGCTTACCTTTAGAGCGATAACGAGACCTGGAGTTTGGGGGAGTCTCAGAACTTGGAGCTTGACCTTGCTGCTTTGCTAACCAATTGTCTATAGCCTCGAAACTTGAGATGTTGCCATGCTGCCAGAACATCTGAGTTAGCTCAGCTTGTAACTTCTTGTTTAGTAACTGTTCCTCCTCTGAGTTAGCTTTTGCTACATGTGCTAGATATTCAGTTAACGCCGCAAAATCCGTTAAAGTTGGGCCGACCGCAGGCATGCTTGCAACATAATCATATTGTGACCGGCAGTCCTGAGTGAACATTTGCTCATCGAACTTGAACAAAGCAATGGCCGTTTTTCTCTTATTCACGAACTCGACTTGTGAGTCGTCAACTTCAGCAGAGCAACAATGCGCGTCGCTCGCGAGTGCATCAATAAAGATTGATGAGTAGTCAGAAATCAACACGTCAATGTCATTCAAAATGGCATAAATATCTTGCCAGTGTGATATATCAATAATGTGATCGTGGTGACCAAAATCAGCGGCAAGATGTTGCTCATTAGGGTGTAATCTCAATAGCATCAGCTGATTGTTTTGTTTAAGAGCCAGGTTGAGTTGCTTAAAGTCTATCGCGGCAAGATAGGGGTTGGAACCATTGCCATCTAGTAAGCTGTCTCGCCATGATGGTGCATACAGTACTAACTGAGGTTGCTTAACAGCACTTGCTGCTGTGCCCGCATCAATGATGCTTTTTAACGTTTCTGGCATTTGCTGTTTGTTTTTAAGGTGAGAATAGCGCTGGAAAAAGTCTGTACGGGGATTGCCACAGCGTAGAAAGTTATCAGCATTTATTTCAAATGCACTAGAGAATAGAGCTTCAACCAAAGGGCTTGGTGCTAACATCAAATCAGGTCTAGTATGTTGCTGATGGTATAAGCCACTAGCAATCAGGTGTTGTTGCCAATTACGCGGCTTAAATACGTGGTTTAACGGGCCATTGTTAATATCGTGCTCGATGCGCTTTAGTGGAGAACCATGCCATAGGTTGATTTTAACTGCACCATTGGCAAGGTATTGATTCACATCGCCAATATAACTGTTATATACATAGTATTTAGCGGTAACCGAGTGGAAGACGCCCAATAACGACCAACGGTAGTAGGCGGTTAGACCTTGCTGGTTAAGTTCACGTATCAACTGTTTGTCGCCAGAAATCCAAATAGCTTTGATATTTTTTTGCTGCAGCCAGTGCAAATAAAGGTACTTGCTGTTATCAGCAAACTTGTTTTTATAACAACCGCAGACAGCCTTGTGTTGACGTGGAATTATCCAGGTTAAAGCTTGGCAAACCGTTACAATAGTGCACTTAAGCGATGCCTTTGATAATGTCATCATTGTTTTTATGCTGCTTGGAATGTGCTGCATAAACCTCATAGTCTGTCCCTTTTGACTAGTGTTCAATAGTTTATTGTTGCTCAAGCTCTTTCGTTTAAGCATTCCCTGTCTAATAACTTCCAGTTTAGGCGCTTAGGGCTTGAGCCGGATTAAAAGTTGCTAGTGACGCCTTAATTTCTGTAGTGGAGATTGCTTGAGTTCGGCGCAAATACATGACCTGACAGATATCGCTTAAGTCATCAAACTTGCCTAGCCAGTCATCTCCAATAGCAAAAATATCGGCGTTTAAACGTATAATGTCGCCGCGCTTTTGTTGCCAGTCTTGCTCTGGAATTACCATGTCCACGTATTTGCAGCTTTCAACTATTTCTCGGCGTTCTTGGTAGCTAAAGTAAGCCGCTTTGTTCTTCATAGCATTAAACTCGTCAGTTGATACGCCAACGATTAATTTGTCGCCAAGTTTGCTTAAGCGCTTGAATAAGCGAATATGGCCAATGTGGAATAAATCAAAGGTGCCGTAGGTAATAATAGTTTTCATAGCCTTGTCCTCAAACGGTTAAATGCAACTGATTTGTCTTTCTTGCCCTAAGAACGGGTTGCCAACAGCTTTTGCAGGTATCCCCATTGGGATAAATTGGCATATTCAAGCTCGATTAAATCTACTTCTTCTTTAGGTGGTTTGTTTAAAAACAACTGTACGGGACCAAAAACGCCGTATCGTTTGATTGGTTTTTGCGGCGCTGAACTATCAAAGCTTGCGTCTTTGTCTGTTAATTCGGGAGCGGCGCCAAACAGTTGCAGTTTGCCGCTTAGTACGTGTTGCAGCTTAGGAAGGTGGCGCACGAGAGGATTTTTGCAGTTAAGCTCAAACATTTTGATACTGCCACTTTGGTTGTCTTGAGCCTTGTAGCTAATCCAAATATTGCGCTGACCCTTCATTATGCCCTGAAAAATGCTTATTACCATGACCGGTAAGCTTAAAAGCAGCAGCATTAATGAACATAGCTTTTGTCCTGCGCTGACGCTTTGACTTGGGTTAAGCCCAGTTTGCTCACCATTGATATGTGCAGCTGTTAGGTTTTGGTGGGCAAGATGTTGACCTTGTAGAGTAGGTGAGTTAACCGCTGCGATAATATTGTCATCATGAATGGTGACAACTTGACCAGAGATTGCATTGATAAGGGTGTTTTCAACTACGATCATATTATCTAAATTTAGGCCGTCACCTATGCTGGTGTTGTCCATCACTATGCTGTCTTTAATGCTCGATTCACCAACATAAGTGTGTTGTCCTAGGCTGACATAACCGCTGATTTTTGCGTTGGCATCGATATGGCTAAAAGCACCAACACTGCCATTGAAATGCTGCGGTGAAGTTAAATGCACTTGATGTTCAAGCCATTGGTTTTTATTTGGGTTTACCTGCCTACCTGATAAGGTAAATTTTAGAGGATGCGTCAAAATATAACGATTGGCGGCGATGATACTGGCGAAGTTATCTAGGTAGAAACACTCACCATGTAATATCTGGCTAACACTGGCTTTTTCTACAGTTGACCCACAAGTCGCTGCTGCTTGATGGTTAGTTGTCAACGGCCAGTCCAGCATTGAAAGATGCTCTTTCGCTGCAGGCAGCATCAAGATGCCGGGGTTTGCGCCATTAAGCTTGGCGCTAATAAAGGTGCTCGGCATGTGCTGACACAACTCTATATATTCTGAAATAGAGGCGGCGATAATCATGTCGCCACGGATCAATAAATTCTTGGTGTTAGTATCAAGCTTGAGTTTATTCAATACGGACGCGACTGACTCTTGGGGTTTACTCAGCACATAGTCAATCTCAATGCCCCAGCGGCTGCCGTCTTGTAAGTGGTCTTTTAGTTTGCTGATGTCATTAGCGGCTACCAGTGTCGCGCGCGAAAACCCTGCTTGTTTCAAATTATCTAGGGTGTACTCAACAACCGCTTTATTTGCCACTTTCATAAGTGCTGGGCAAAAGTAATCGTTTAGCGGAGCAAGTTCATTGCCGTTGCGATTTGCAAATATGATGGCTTGCATTATGCGACCTCCTAGTGAGTATGAGTCAGCCTACGTTATTGAATTGTCTTAAGCTCTACTTGAGTTAGTATGCTCCACGGGCGAATAAAACTGCCGGTATGGTTTTCAATAACAACTTAAAATCCTGTGTAAATGACTGTTTATAAAGGTAATCAACATCTAGTTCTACTTGACGGTCAAAAGGGATATCTGAGCGTCCAGAAACCTGCCAGATACAAGTGATGCCAGGTTTAGTTAGCAATCTGCGATGATCTGAAGGCTGATATTGGCTTACCTCACTAGGTAGTGCAGGTCTTGGGCCAACTAGTGACATTTCGCCAATAAATACGTTCCAAAGCTGCGGAAGCTCATCAATAGAGGCTTTGCGAATAAAACGTCCAACACGGGTTACTCTTGGATCGCTTTTCATTTTGAAGATCACGCCACCACGCATTTCATTTTGCTGTTGCAATTTGGCAAGCCTTGCTTCTGCATCAATAAACATCGAGCGAAACTTCCACATGGTAAAAGGCTGATTGTTAAGCCCAGCACGAGTCTGGGTAAATAAAATCGCGCCCGGTGATTCAATACGAATTAGCAGTGCTGTGATTAATAGCAGTGGGCTTAATAACAGCATCAAAATAGCGGAGGCGACGATGTCAAAGCTGCGTTTTGCGACTTTGGCTGCTAGTAGTTTTAAGTAGTAACGCTGCTTACGACGTGAAGCATATTTCAATTTGTGGTGACTAAAGTGACCAATTGGGTTGGTTTCAATAGCGTTGCCAACTTTGTCATCATCCGATTGCGGCGTACTTGTTGTACTAAGTGCTTTACTGACGGCTTCTAAACCTGTTTTCAGTTTAAATTTTGTTTCGATAACTCGCAGAACAAACAAAGGGTTACCAATAAGATAGCGACGCCACATGCGGGCAGGTTCCTGCATCAAGCGCCACGTCCATTCCATACCAATTTGACGAATTGCAACGGGGGCACGGCTAACTCGCTCTGCATAAAAGTCGAATAACCCACCCACGCCCATGGCAACAGGTACTTGCAGTCGATGTTGGTACTTAGCAATCCAGTTATCTTGAACTGGCGCGCCCATGGCAACTAAAAGAATCTTCGCGCCGGATTGATTTATCGTAGTGATAACTTCATCGATTTTCGCTTCATCAAAATATCCATCTTGAGTGCCAGCGATTTCCAGCCCTGGGTGGGCAGCAACAAGCTTATTGGCGGCTTGCTGGGCAACGCCTGGCTTAGCACCAAGTAAGAAGAGTGGTAGTTGTTGCTTGGCTGCTTTTTGGCATAGCAGCGGTAACATATCTGTGCCGTTGACATTGTCCTTGACGGTAAACCCTAATAACTTGCTCGCTAAGCGAATACCGCTGCCATCAGCAAAAACCTTGTTGGCTTGAGCTAGCGTTTGGCGGTATGGATCATCTTTGTATGCAGTATTCAAACAGTCAGTGTTTACGAAACAAAATTGCTGACATTGGTTAGGGGTTGAGCGCAGCCCTTCAAATATGTTGGGTTGCTTATCCTTTGCTGTGTTGACTACGCTGTTGATGGCTTGCGTCATCGTCAGGTTGTCGATGCGAACCTTAAATATCTCGAACTTATTTTCAACCGGCTTTGGATCCGTTTTGGGTTCATTCATGACTTGTGGTTCAATGCTGAGCTTTGATTTGGTTAAAGCTAGAGCGTAGCCGATGATGCATCGACCAAGAGTGACTAAGTAGTTGCTAATGCTGTGATTTAGGTGAGGATCGTCAGTAAACTTGTCGTAACAAATGCCCATCTGTTGATGCATTTTCTCAAATGACATCAAACCAGGACGCACTGTATAAGGCGTTGCTTCAATCACTGCATATTGAGCTCTACTACCAACATAACCCATGTCACCAGTCAGGACATTGTGCAGATGCAAAATACCTGAGAATCTGCCACGCGTGAACTGATACTGGTTGAACATATCCATGTGACCATGAAATTGGATTTGTTCGAATACCTGCTCTCCTCGAGCGAGTAAGTAAAGTGCTTTGACTATCAATAGTGGGCTAAGCACGATTAAAAGCATCATCGCGCTGATGATTTCAAATACCCGAATGCTGAAGGCTATTTGATTAATATGAGTACGCATAATGACCTCTGCTTAGCTGTAGTTGTACTTTGATACAGTAGATTAGCTAAGAATGTGCCATGTTTGTTAATGCACTGTTTTTATTGATTTTATTTTGATTTTTATGCTTTCTGATAGTTGAAGGTATTGAAGTGTTTTTGAATTTGCGAATAGTTTTGATAGGCATCTTGCAAGCTGCGAATTTAGATATGCCTATGCAAAAAAATATTTGCGACAAGCAAGAACCTTGCTTTACCAATATATGAAAGTAAGTTGAACGATAGAAAGCACTGTTAACTTAAAATCTAGGTTAACTTAGTTAACAGTGCTTGTATCAGTGAGGATTGAAAGAACCATAGTCGTAATCATTCAAGTAATGTGCTTCGTTATCGGTTTAGTTATTGACTTAACTATCTGCTTTACCGAGCGAATTGGTTACTTTTGTACCGGCTTCGCGGTTGATACGATACTTTTGCAAGCTACCAATCATACGTTGTCCTAGTTGCTCACAATACTGGTAGCAAAATTGAGGTAACAACCATTGTAAGTATGCTGCCGACAATGTCGTGAAGGTACGGCTAGTTTCATCAACGATGATTCTTGGTGATGTCGCAAGTGCACGTGTAACTAGGGTTGCAGCCATTTTGCCATCGTTAATACGAATGGCTTGTCTTGCAAGATACCTTAGTTGGTATGCTCTAGCTGTTTGCTCATGCTTAGCTAGCACTTTAGGTGCGTATATCCTTGCCCTTGCAACCATTTGCTCCCAAGACTTTAACTGCTTTAATAAGTTGGCAGACAAACCACCATGGTTTAAGCGATAAAAGGTTAGTGGCTCAGGTAAGCCTTCCATTTTCCACTTAGTTGTAGTGATCAATCTAAACCAGCACTCAATATCTTCAGATTGTCTGAAGTCTTCATCAAAGTAACAGCTATATGCTTGCTTGCCATGATGTGCAAAACGAATGTCATTTAATGCACTGCGACGCAAAACTGGTGCGGAGCCATTACCCACAGGGTTGCGACATAGTAAGTGCGCACCATCAATATCGGTTAGCTTTGGCATTTGGTAAAAATCCATCGGCTCACCGTCAAAAGTAATAAACGCGCTGCGAGAGAAGCTAAGGCCAAGTTTTGGGTTATCATCTAAATGCTTGGCGTGCTTTTCAAGCTTAGTTGGATGCCATAGATCATCACTGTCGATAAAGGCGACATAACGACCGATGGCATGGCGAATACCTGTGTTGCGCGCTGCCGCTAAGCCGCGGTTGACAGGATGATTAATGATACGAATTCTCGGATCAGAGAATGACTCACAAATGCTCAGGCTATTGTCGGTTGCACAGTCATTTACGATTAGTAGCTCAAAGTCTGTAAGCGTTTGTTCTAATACTGAAATAATCGCTTGTTTTACGAATTTTTCTACATTGTAGACTGGCATTACCACTGAAATTTTTGCACTCATAATGATTCTCCTATCGAAAGGTGAGCGTTAGTACGAAAAACCTTGTTGTAGCTGAAATAGAACACTGCTGGCATCAATGTTAAACAGCACAGCATGACAGCTTGCGCTACCGCGAGCGTGGATATTTGTGCTCCTACTATGATGGCTGCGGCTAGCGTCGCTGTTAAAAATAAGTTGATCTTGAGGTTGAGCTTGCCCAGGTTGTTTGCCAATAACAGCTGGCTTGCCGCTTCTGCTAATGGTCTTGTAAGCCCGCTCAAGCATAAAAAAGTAAACAGGCTCAAGGCGTCCGTAGCTAACCATTTGTCACCGTAAATAAAGGGCACATACCAAGGAGCTAATGCCGTTTGACTAATAATAATGACGCTGGTGACAGCCATGATGGCAAAGCTGCTATTGATGAATTTTCTGCGCTGACAGTCTTGCGTATTTTCGGGCTTTAATGCCTGAAGTTTGCTTTTGCTGTGTGAGCAGATATAGCTATAAAATGCGGTGCCAAAACTGTTAACTAGGCCAAGGCTTATTCCTAGACTAATGTTGTAAACAAAGAAGTAGACACCCAGCGCTTCTAACCCCAAAAAGTAGCCAATTAGCAAGTAGTCAATATGCTGTCTTAAGGCGATGACGACATCGCTTAATACCACAGGGACACCAGTTCGAAGCAACATAGTGCACTGTGACTTCGCAGTATTGAACTTGGCTGCTGAATAGCCAGTCTGGAACTTGCGCTTTGCATTGCCGTGCGAGGGCAATGGATTTTGATAACGATGAACGGCTATCCATACAAAAATGACCAACACTTTCGGTATGATAACTGCCCAAATTCCCATGCCTGCTATGGCCAGTAGTGCGGTTAATACGCCATCGGATATTGTTTGCCAAAGGTTGGCGCGACCAACTATGCGCATATTGTTGTTGCGAAGGTTTAGAGTGGCGTAATTCATCCCTAAGGGCAGCAATAGAAAACTTGCTGACATGACGATCATGGGCCAAAGCAGTGACGGCATTTGGTAATAGTAAACAAGCCCAAAGCCAACGATGACCATCAATAGCAACGCAAAAACGCAAACGATGATGTTGACCCAATTGGCACTACTTAAATGTTTAGCAAAATCTTCATCGTTCATGCGGATTAAGGTGACCGAGGTAATGCGTCTGGTAAGCGTACAGATGAGCTCAAAGCTGGTGACGATAATGGCAACCTGACCAAAGATTTCTGGCGTAAAAATTCGCGCCAGTAAAATGCTAGAAACAACCCGGACTAGTCGGCCACTAAATTGTGCGCTGCCTAACCAAAGCATACTTTTGCCAAGTGCAGAAAAGCCCGCGATAGCCTGGCTATACGCGCGTCGACTGGTTTGGCGGCAAGTTTGCCATTTTGAGGCTAAAAACATAACAATTCCTTACATTCTCGATTAGTCTTGTTAGCATCTGTGGTTTACGATGACCGGCACAAAAGCTACGTTGTTAAAGGCTTAAGCTGTATGAATCTGCTGATGACTTAAACTGTACGATTATTGCTAATAGCTTAGTGACATGCTATTGAGTTATCATGTTTCGTGCCAACATTGGTGCTTATCATTCAAAGCATTGTATTTAAAAAGATTTTCATGTTTTTCGATGATTTAAGCCGTTTGGTTTCATGCTGCAAATAGCCAGAAATATTGAGTGTTGCAAACAAATTGCAAATTGTTCGCAAATTGCAAATTGCATGGACTGTGAAGGACTGAGGTTGTTAAGCGCTTTCGAAGATCAAAGCAAGCAAGGTGTTAGGGGTAACATTTGAGATCTGTAAATTTAACTTTTGTGACGACGATCGTGTTGACCTTAGCATTGGTAGCACTGCTCACGGTCGGTTGTAGTGAAGAGCCAATAATTAAGCGCTCTCCGATAAGTGACGACCCTAGTTTGCTGGCAAATGCTAAGCCCATTACGTGTACATACGAGGTTCTTGAGAAACTTGAACAAGGTTTAAGTAGTCAAGACGGTCATGGTCATGGCCCAGACATTGGTAGCGACGAGTGGTTTGGCGTAATTGAGTTTAAGCTTGATATTCAGTCAAATGCTTCATTACCTGAGCGCGGCACAGACAAGTGGTGTGACTATATGCATCAACAAATGCTTGCTAAGCAAGTGCATATGGCTGAATAGCAGAAAGATTAAAAGTCGGATAAATGAGCTAGTATACAAAAGGGCAATCATCATGATTGCCCTTTTGCCTTTTGCAACTAGCCTTAATGGTCAATTGCTATTAGCGCCTTAGAACATCCAGCTAGTTGGGTTGTCAATTGGCTGATTTGCATCAAGTGCTTTAAGCCCTTTGATACAGCGAACGACTAACCAAATCGCGGTAAACAGTAAAATGAACCAGCCGATAATCAAAATGGCGGTGAGTGTGCCGATGAAAATGTACAAAAAGCCAATCCAGAATGTACGAATTAAGAACTGATAGTGGCTTTCAAGATAGCCCTTTGCCTCGCCCTTATTAATGTACGCGATAACAACACCTATAATGCTCGTTACACCAAACACTAAGCTAACCAAATATAAGATATATGCAATTTTGGTGGTGTTTTTAAGTTGTTCTTGGCCGCTTCCTGCCTCTATTTCACTCATTGTATCTCCTACAAGTTTTTACTTTGCGCAGCCATGGTTGCGCAATAATTATTGTTTTACTTTAAAATCTCTGCCGCCAAATTTATCCCTGCTAGATGAAACTTAGGCAAGCAATCAATAACTTAGCAGTGAACAAACCTTCAAGCAATGCGAAAAAGTGACCATTTGATGAAGTTTTGGCAGCTTGATTTACCGTATGGTATTTAGGCCTTGGTTTTACGGCGAAGCACTATGTTAATGAAGTAAAGGGATTTTTTGTAAAGTGTTAGCTGACGCATAGGTTGATAATAAGTATGAGTGTCGTTGGAGTGATATTGCCGGTGCAATTAAGCCTATCTATTAAATCATGGTTGATACTTATATGAACAAGAGCCAATGCTCTTTAGAGCAACATAAGGGATAAAACTGACAACGTTGATTGGTAGGGTGATAAACGTGAAAATCCATATGCTAAAAATACGCGATGCTGATGATACAGTTGAGAAAATGATAATATTAAGATAGACCTGAACCAAATCCAGAAGACAGTGAGTTTGTTAAAAGCGAGTGTTGGAGTCATGAACAGTAAAATCAATGAGTTATTTTTCGAAGACGGTGAAGCATTCATGTTTGTGAATGACGTAGATGATATGTTTGATTTAAGCGATTATATGTGTGGTTTTCATCGCATTTCGATTTCTATGTCTAATGAGAATTTAAATGGTAAAAAAGTGCTAAAGGTTTGTTTTGGGGACTTAGTTGATCCTGTAAAGCTCAAATCTGCTCTTGACAGTTACTTTGAGGAAATGAATATTCAATCCTAAGTTAGCCAGTTACCATTGTTTGTTCATTGTCTGACTCCGTATGAAAAGCCATACCAAGTACCAGTAACCCTGGCCAGAAAAGGTAAGCAAGGATCTCCAGGTTTTCACCAAAGGTATACAAAGTTAGTAGCATCAAAATAGCTAACCCAACCTTGGCTATTTGGCTGTTGAAGATGCGCAGCAATAATGCGCAAAAGGTTAGCATCATCGGCACGAATAGTGCGATTGCACCAACGATGCCTTTAACGAACAATAAACCATACCAGGTGTGGTGGGAGCCAATTGGCATGTATTCGACCATATGGGGACCGCGATGTACTATGCCGTGACCAAAAAAGATAGCTTCGTTCCACCAGCGTTCAATTGCGATATCTGCAAGTGCTTCACGTACGCGGCTTGAGTCAGCCCTTGCAGACTTAAAAGCCGTTATGGTGCCTGTGATTGCTTCAATAATTTTGTCGCCAATAGCACCTGCTGCCAACAGCACTGGGCTTATTAGAAAGTACATGACAGGCGAGCGAACCCAGTGCAAGCAGCTAAAATAACCAAACAAGGTGATGTAACACACAATACCAAGCCTAGAGCCGCTCATTAACACCATCAATAAACTGCCTGCGATACCCCACATGCGCCAGTTGTAGCTTTTCTCTTGCAGTGCAAAGATAAAGTACAAATTGCCAAGCATGCCAAGTGCTGGTGCCCACGGGGTAAAGAGTCGCCAGCGTGGTAAGCCACTGCCAGGGTCGATTTCATACAAGCTGACTGAAAAGAACTCTGGGCCAGGGCCTCCAATGATACTCAGTGGTGAGACATACAGCGTCTTTGGTAAGCCAACTAGCCAGGCAAGAATGAATACTGGCAACAGCATGACAGTATATTTACACACCTTACATGCGGCGCGATAGATGATCTCTACGCGGATATTGAGGCAACTTAGTGCTGGGAATATTGCCAAAAGCGCCCAACCTTTAGCCCAACCTATACTGGACTTGATTAACTTGGCAATCCCTAACCCTTGCTCAAGATGGCCAATCACCAATGCCAGTAACATAAAGCACATACCAACAAACCATAGGTAGTGCAGGCCAGTTAGCGCTTTAAGAGGTTGGCGATACATCTTAGCGCTGACCATTTTTATAAACAGCAACCACGCGAGAATTGGTGCTATGGCGTAAAGCGCTCCAAGTAGCCAGAACACATGGCTGAAGACTATTGCGCCATAGACGGCTTTTTCGTCAACATTTTGCGGAGTAAGGGTTTGCGTATCCATAAAATGCACAGTCCTGTGATTGACATTAATGAGGCGCCAAGTGCTGCCACAACCAATAAAATCATAGTTAGATTATTTGGCTTTGCAGGCAATGTTGGTGGCGAAAGCAACTGTAACATAGGGTAAGCAGTAAACACGTCCGCTTTGCTAACATCCATTTTGGCGATCGCTGAAGTTAAAATTGCAGTGGCAAGTTGGTGCTCGCGGTGCAAATCTTCAAGCTTAGCTGCATCGTCATTGCTGTATTCAAGACGTTGCTCCCACTCAAGGATCTCACGATCTAGTTTGTCAAGCTCTTGCTCTAGGCCTTCTCGCTCGGCATTGATTGCAATTAAGGTTTCAAATAACTCTGCACGACCATCAATATCATCAATGGTGAGTATATCAACCAGTTGTGCGCTGCTAGTCCCTTGTGAAGATATTGCCAGTAGTGCGTTAACTTGATCATTTAGTGCCTGATATAGTTCAGCTTTCTCTGCGGCCAAGGTTGTCATTTGCGGATGGTTACTACCATAATGCGCTGACATTTCATGACGCTGTGTCTGGATTAAGTTATAACTTGCGACCATTTGACCAATCAGTTTGTCGTTGTGTAGTTTCAATAGCTTAGCCGCAAGCTTTGCATCAGTATTTAGCCTTGTTGCCAATGCACTTTCTTTTGCTTTTAAACCATTTAGTTTAGCGACTTGCGTTACGCGGCTGTGACGTAAACGCTCGATAGTGATTGCTAACTCCTTAAACTGGTCTAGTGACACTAATCCCTTGTCTGATTGAAAGTCCAAAATCGCTTTTTGAGTTAAGTCGACTTTGTTTGAAAAGCCACTTAAACCGCGGCGAATGCCGCTTTCACGCATGGCAACTTCATCAGCACGTAAATCATCCAACATAGCTTGTAAACTACGGTATAGTGCCCACGCTTTTGCTTGAGCGGTCGCTGGATCTTTGGCTGAAATACTAAACTCCATCAATCCTGTTTGGGTCGGTAGTTTAAGCTTTGGTTTCTCAATTTTTCCTGTGCCAAGCCCTGCAAGCTGGCCTGCACGAATAAGCAGTAGTTCGCTATTAGCAATCGCTTTATAGTTCTCCCTAGGGTCGATGGCAGAGCTTAAATAAGGTGAGCTTGATGACGTTGTTGCCTGGCCTAAACTTTCAAGATTAACCAGAGCGCCAGCGCCATTGCCAGGTAAAATCACTGTCCACTTACTGACATATTTCGTTGGCGCCATAATTATCAGCATGCCAGCTACTACCCAGATAACAAGCAACGCAGCGGCAGCTGTTTGAAAATACAGGCGTTTACGGGAGGCATGAGTTAGCTTACTACCTTCAACAACAGCCTGTTTTAGCCATAAAAGATAGGCTAGCTCTGTGATGCTTTGGGTATCTGTTTTCTGTGCTTGCTGCTCATTTAAGTCGAATAACTGCGCATTATTTGATGCATCACTAGTTGTCGTATCATGAGTTGTTGCATCTTGAACTGGCGCATCATTTTGTTTGTTAGTTTTACTCATCTACGCCTCCTTATAACCAGCCTAGCAGGCTTGAAGGGATCACAACATCTGTGATGCTTCTAAATATCTCGCGGCCATTGGTTATTCTAGAGTCATAGCAAGCAAGACCATCGCCCGGTAGTAATACAGGATTAAAATTGGGTTGCCATGCGTTACGAATTAGGTCGTCTATTGAGCGTTCAACAACATCTAGCTCGTCTGAAAGTGGGTTTTTAGTCACCAAAATCACGTATCGAGACGCATTAGTCGATTGAGCGCCGCCAACACAGTTCGCCGCGATAGCACCATTCAATAAACGGGTACCATAAGGAAAGCGAGTGGCTTCACGGTCAACTGCTGACTGGCTGTTTGAACTTGCTGGCTGAGTCAGATTAGAAATAAACACTCTAATACCAGGTGGCGTGATTTGTGATGGTCTAACTAGCTTGTCGTCAAAGCGATAAGTGCTAGGCACGTGAATTCTATCGCCGCTCACTAACATGAATTCCTGTGTTTGCTCTCCCGATAAAATACCGCTTAGGTCGAGTAAAAATACCTTATCATCACGTGTTACCGTCACTCTAGACAAGTCTGCATCAGGGCGCACACCGCCAGATGATTTTAGCGCTGCTGCAATCGAGCGGTTACTGGCTAAATCACCACTATAGTTACTACCATCATCGATGTTTTCAACGGGAAGTTTTTTGTTGATCATGTGCTGACCAGGCTCAAACAGTGCGCCTGAGCTGATGATATTAATCGGCGCCCAGCTGATAGGTAAAATGCTGATGCGAATTGCGTGGGCGCGCATCATGTCTTCATTAATCAAGGTTTGTTTAATTGCTTGATTCAGTTCAGCAATAGATAAGTCTTTCGCCTTAATTGCTGGCAGGTAGGGTAGATAGATAAAGCCATCGGCATCAACTTCAACAGCTTGACTAAAGTCTTCACCATTTAAGATTTTGATATCGATTTTATCACCTGCCGATAAGGTCAAGGTTTGACTTGTTTGTGAGTTTGTCGTTACCACAGTGACGGGTAAATCGGTTGTTTTTGCAGACTCGAACGGCGCGATTAGTTTATCTGTTTGCGCACTTTGGGTCCGTAGGTATGGCGTGTGCTGACCAAAATAGTGGCAGTTGCTTGAGTGGGCTGTGTTTACTTGTGAATTCGCGACAGTCATATGAGTCGCGCTTTGATCGTCTGCTTCACAAATATTATTCTGGGTCGGCACCATTGGCGTTACGCAAGCTGTTAATCCCATACAAACGAAGATGGTCAATGTTGGCTTAAATAGCGATTTGGTTAGTGGGTTAAATAAGCTCATGTGCCATCTCCGTTTGTTGGTTTTTGTTGAAAATCTACATCTGCGAACTAACTTGCTTGTTTGGTAGTCTTGCTAAATCTCAGGTCGATCAAAGCTTGGGACTCGTCTTGATAAATATCCATGATGTGATGTAAACGAGTGAGCTCAAGTAGCGCCATTACACTTGGGTTAGGGTTAAGCAGTACAATTTCCCCACAGTATTTTTTAACTTGATTACGAGCCGAGATAAGAATCGATAAACCACTCGAATCAATGTATTGCAGCTCACTCATATCGATGGCTAGTCGGGTATTACCACGGTCGATATAATCGATAATTGCCGCACGATAAGTTGGTGTTTGAGCCATTACCATTGTTTCTGGAAGACGAACAAGGCTGGCACGCATGTTAGGTTTTGCTTCAAATTTCATCATAATGGCCTCGCTTAGTGGATTAGATATCAGTGTACTCGTACTTGGATAAAGCGAAAGCCGTGCCAACTTTTATTTTTGTTTTATATCAAGGGTTTAGGTGTTATTGTTGTGAGGTGGTAAGTGTTAAAGGTTTGCTGTTGTTGCAAATCGAAAGTCGAACAGTTGCAGATTGCAAATTGGCATTAGTGAACAGCGGGGAACATTCTTTTTGTGAAGTAGGGACTCAAAATTAACTAGTTGTGAGTCGACGAGCAGTCAGGAAGGCTGGCAAAAGTGGCTTTAAAGGGAGCGCTCCTGCCCAACAAAAAATTTTGGACAGGAGAGGTGCGCGAATGAATGGCTTAGATATGCTAGCGTAGAGTTTAGCTTAATCTTCATAGGTTCTTTTAGCGCAGCAGGCACATTCTTAAATGAGTGCCGAGCACCGAGGGCTCGTAGGTGACCTGATCCATCCAATTGAGCATAATCCATAGGCCGCGGCCACCTTCATCATTAGGGTTAGGGTAATCATTGACCTCAGGTAGAGGTTGGTAATCATCTTGATTAAGAAGATCGATCATCACTTTGTCCTGGCTGCAATGTGCCATCAAAATGATATTTTCTAGCTTATCTCCACCATGCATTAATGCATTGTTGAGTCCTTCCATCGTACAGGTGATCAACTTAAAGCGTTGCCCCTCTTTGACGCCATTGAGGCACATGAATTGTTCAAGCTCTTTTAAATGACAGCTATTGTCTAGTAGCTTTGCCGAAAGACTTAATTGTAAGGTATTCATAATCTTATCCTCTTTGTATGCCTAATACGGTTAACTAGCGTTCTGTAGCTTTTTTAACGGTTGTTCTTTTGTCGTAATTTGCTTTGCAGGTATTTGCTGCAATGCTTGATTTTCTGCGTTTGACTCAGTTCTATGTGGATGCTGCTTAGGCTCAGAGCTAGCAGATTTTACTAGGGGACTAAGCAGCAGCACGGAAATATCATCTTGCTGCTCACCTTGTTGCCAAAGCTTCCAGTAATATCGAAGTTGCGACAACAGTTGCTCCGGTGCTTCGGCTGCCGCAGCCTGGCATAGCTTAATTAATCTTTGTAAGCCAAACATGCCGTGGCGTTGATGCTGTACTTCGTAAGCTCCGTCTGAAAATATCATTAGCTTATCCTGCACATTGATTTGTCCGGTCCAGTTGCGGTATTCGGTGCTGTCACAAATGCCAATAGGTAAATGAGATGGCATGTTAATTTCTTCGGTTCCATGAGGCGTGATTAGCATAGGTCGAGGATGGCCTGCATTGCTTAGCTGCAGCTCACCGGTAAGGGTGTTGAGCTTGCCAATCAGTACTGTGGCAAAGGTGCCTTGTTCGGCTGGGTCCACAAAACGTTGGTTGAGGTGGCGCATTAGCTCTGCTGGCGTTTTCTGCCAATCAACTTGATTTGGACTTAGTTGTTGGGTCAGAGTAAAACTTAGCATTGCAGGCCCTGCGCCATGACCAGTGATATCAACAATAAAAAAGCCAAGGTGCTGCTCATCGATAGCAATGCACTGCATCATGTCTCCGGCAAGTTCATTTGCTGCCATAAAGCAGTGATGAGCTTGCCAATTATTATGTTTGAAACTGTGCTCAGGTAGCAGTGATTGTTGCAGTTGTGCTGCTTGCTGAAGTTCTAACTGTTTACTCTGTAATTGAGTTTGATTGAGGTTGAGTGTGTGTTGTAACTGACGTTGCTGCAGTTGCAAGCTGCGCTGCGACACAATTATCCTCAAAGCTGCAATGACGCGTATTTGCAACACCTTAGGTGCGAAAGGTTTACTTAAGTAGTCATCTGCGCCAGACGACATTGCAAACACAAGATCGTCGTCCTGACTATTACCTGTCAGCAATAGAACATAAGGCTGCTGCTTTTGCTGCTTCAATGCAACGCATAGGTCGATACCAGTGAGTTTTGGCATACGCCAATCGCTTACGACCAGATCAAACTTAGCTTGCTGACAAAGTGATAGAGCTTGTTCGCCGTCTGCACAGCTTTGAATATGAATATCACCATGTTCAAACTCGATGGCGTTGATTACCGAGTGAATAAACATGCGCTCACTGTTGCTGTCTTCAACAATCAGGATATGAAACGAGTTATCGAGTGTCATGGCAGCACCTACTTGGCAGTTTAACGTTGGCTAATTGCAAAATGCGAGAGCAAAAAAGCCGCGAATATTAGGATGCAGCAAGGAGTATGCCGTGTTGGCTTAATATATAAATATCAATTTGTTAGCGACAGGTGAGCTTTTAGGGGATGAGTAACGAACATTGCAATCTGATTTTAATTGCAAAATGCAAAGACCTAGCTCATAGTTTTAGTTGGCGCATGTTTCATGCTGTATTTGCGAGTTGTTTTAATTTTAATACTCGAAACCAAGTACTGAGTAACAAAGACCTTTTTGCTAAAAGCACTTTGGGTCTCACAATAAATAATGAGCTGCTGTGAGTGTATTTAATCACGGTAGCAGTAAAGGAGAATGGATTTGTCCTTTAGATTAAAAACCATAGTTGGAATTGCCATTATTGAGGGGATATTACTGTTAATGTTGGTGTATACCAGCATCGACTACCTTGAGCAGTCCAACCAGGATGAGCTACAAAAACGCGCCAGTCATATCGCGAATATATTCTCACTCGCGGTAAAAGATGCCGTGCAAAATGATGACCAAACGCGTTTGACGGTGTTATCTGAAACGCTTAGTCACCAAAGCGAAATTAACCATATCAATATCTACCACAATGACGTTTTACTTGTTGGTATGGGTAAGGGCATGGCCGCTCCAATCTGGGGGCAAGCGACCCATACTATCGACACCTCATCTAGCGCGCTTCTAAACATTACTAATCCGATTGTGTTTGATGGGCAAGCTATCGCGACAATTGAAGTGGGGTTCGATCGCAGTGAGTTCGACTCATTTTTAGCCAAAGCATCGCGTCAGTTTTTGTCTATAGCCGGCCTCGAAATGATACTCGTGGCGTTGTTTTCTTGGCTGTTGGGTATGTATCTCACCAAAAACCTTACTTTGTTAAAGCAGGCATCAAAGCGAATTTTAAATGGTGAATCTGGGGTGCAAATTCCGGTGGTTGGCACTGATGAATTAGCACAAACAGCCAAGGCATTTAACCAGATGGTAGAAAATATAGATGCCCGCAACCAAGCGTTAGAATCTGCTAATGTGCGCCTGAATACCATACTAGCATCAGCGATTGATGGCTTTGTGATCATTGATGTTAGCGGCATTATCACCGATGCAAACCCTGCCGTTGCGCAGATGTTTGGCTATCAACATGATGAATTAATTGGTGAGAATGTTGCTATTTTAACGCCGATGGCGGGCAGACATTTACATGATGGTTTTATTAAACGCTTTTTGGATACTGGCGAAAAGCGTGTTGTTGATACGCGCCGAGAGCTAGTTGCTGAAGCCAAATCTGGGCAAGAATTTCCAATTGAATTATCGGTTTCTCGCATGGAGATAGACGGCGAGACCTTCTTCCTTGGCTTTGTAAAAGACTTATCTGAGATTAAAACTAACGAGGCAGAAGCCGCGCGCTCTGAGTCGATTTTGCTGGCTACCCTTGAAGCTAGCCAGGATGCGCTTATCTCGATTGATATCACTGGGCGGGTGCAAGAGTTTAACCTTGCAGCCGTTGAGTTATTTGGCTACCGCCGCGAAGAAGCGCTTGGTGAGATGTTAGAAGATTTAATCATTCCATCCGGGTTTCGTGACCCTCACCGTAAGGGGATGGAGCACCATCGCCGCACTGGTGAAGGCCCGGTGCTTAATAAGCGAATTGAAGTGCCAGCGGTGAATAAAAGTGGTAAGGAGTTTCCAGTTGAGCTTAGGGTTATTCCAATTCAACTGGGTGATGAGCTTTTGTTTACCGCATTTTTGCGCAATATTTCCGAGCAAAAATCTCGAGAGGAAGAGCTTAAGCAAGCCAAAGAGCAAGCCGAAGCGGGCAGTAAAGCTAAGTCTCGCTTTTTAGCCACCATGAGCCATGAAATCCGCTCGCCGCTTAATGCTGTGCTGGGCAGTGTTGAGCTGCTGCTTGACTCGCCGTTGCGTTCTGAGCAACGAATATACACCAATACAGCCAAAGAAGCCGGTGATGCGCTACTCAATACAATTAACGATATTCTCGATTTTTCTAAAATTGAGGCTGGGCAAATGGTACTTGAATCTCACGAATTTGAGCCCGATAAGCTGGTGGCACAGGTGCTGCAAATTTTGGCGACTAAAGCGGCTGATAAAGGCGTACATTTAGCCAGCTTTATTAATCGCAATGTGCCGCAATCTTTGGTAGGCGATCCGCAGCGACTTAGGCAGGTGATCCATAACCTTGTGGACAATGCGATTAAGTTCTCGACTTCGGGCTGCATCACAGTCGAAGTGTGGATCCCCAATAACCACCAAGCGAGAGTGGAGCTGTGTTGCCGCGTGACCGATCAGGGTATTGGGATCAGTGGCGATGCTCAGCAAAAGCTGTTTCAAGAGTTTTCGCAAGTCCATGATACCCACAGTACAAGCTACAAGGGTACGGGGTTAGGACTGGCTATTTGCGCTGAGTTAGTACGCATGATGGGTGGTGATATAGAGGTCAGCAGTGAACCTGGCAAGGGCAGTAGCTTTAACTTGTATGTGACCCTAGATGAAAGTAGCGACAGCCAAACTCATCATGTGCATTTGCCTGAGCACAGTCGCGTGCTGTTAGTTCATCCAGACCCAACCCTTTGTAAGATGGTCAAGAAACAGTACATTCAGTATGGTGTAAGTACTATTTATGTTACTGATATTAAAGATGTATTTAAAATATCAAAAGTTAAAGGGCGTTTTGACCTATTACTTCTTGATGATTCAAATCTGACTGAAATGGATGATAAATCTATTCAAATGCTGACCAATGACTATGTCTTTGATAGCGGTTTACTTGCTGTGTTGAGTGATGGTGTCAATCCAGAGTTATCTTCAGTTTTAGCTCAAATGGGCATTGAGCAAGTGGTGAATAAACCACTCAGTCGCTCTATGTTGCTCAGTTTAATCAGCGGCGCGACTTCGCAAACCAGTATTACCACTGAAGCCAAGTCGGAGCTAAGTCTACCTCAGGGCTTGACCATATTGCTTGCAGAAGATAGCCCAGCAAATCAGATGGTTGCAGGCGCCATGTTAGATAAATACGGCGCAGATATTGAGTATGCTAATAATGGTGCAATAGCGTTGGAAATGGCGCTTAGTAAAGATTACGACCTTATTTTAATGGATATTCGTATGCCAGAAATGGACGGTCTTGAAGCTACTCGGCGTATTCTTGCACAAAAGCCGCAGCAACTTATTTTGGCTATGACGGCCAACGTTTTTAAAGAAGAAATTGAAGCTTGCATGGCTGTAGGGATGAAAGACTTCATTGGTAAACCCGTCACTCGTCATGACTTGATTTCCAGCGTGGCTCGCTGGGCTAATGTAAAGCCAGTGCAAGCGGCGATGACGACCGCAATGTCTCTTGATATCAATGCTGCTAATGAGCAATCTGATGAGAATATAGAGCAAAAAGAATCAACTTCATTGCTAACGGGTAATGCATCAGATGCTTTTCAAACTACAGAAAGCATGGGGAGACAGTTAGCTCTGAGGGGGACTTACCCAACTCAGAAGGCTCTTCAGTTGATGCTGAAAGCTCGCAAGTAGTTGAAAGTGACCAGAAGGAAATAACTCATGAGCCAAATCATGAACTTATAGACGAAGCGATTATCTATGATCTAGAGCAAGCAATAGGTGTCTCGAGCCTCGCGAAAATGCTCGGTGTGTTTATGGATGAGACACAAATGCGTGCAAACACCTTAAGTGAGTTTGCCAGTGTTAGCTTGAATGATGAAGATTTTGAGCAAATTGAAACGCAGGCCCACACTATTAAATCAAGCGCAGGTAGTTTTGGAGCCAAAGCCTTATCGGCATCAGCGAAAGTACTTGAGCAGCAAGCCAGAGATAAACAGGTAAGCAAGGATGCCATTGATGAATGTGTGCATCTCGCAACAATGAGTATTAAAGCGCTTAAGCTCCGACTCAACGAATAAGCTGCGTGTAAGTGAAAAAGAATAACAGGCTAAGGACAGAGTAAATGGCAGAATTTAGCGTAATTTTAGTTGAAGACAGTATGTCATTAGGGGCGCTATACAGTGAGTTTTTGTGCAGTGAAGGTGGTGATGTCAAGCTAGTCCAGCTAGGTGAAGAGGCGCTTAAAGAAATTAATCGGCAACCACCGGACTTACTGGTGTTAGACATTAAACTGCCAGATATGTCAGGAATGGATATTCTTGCCCAAGTGCAGCAAACCCATCCCGATATCACAGTGATTATGATCACCGCCCATGGCTCGATAGATATAGCCGTTGATGCCATGCGAGCTGGCGCTTTTGACTTTTTAGTTAAACCGTTTGATGGCAAACGATTGTCAATTACCGTGCGCAATGCACTGAAACAAAGACGCTTGTTGAAGCTAGTTGGCGATTATGAAAAAAGCTTACCTAAAGCTAACTATCAAGGCTTTATAGGTGAGTCTCTTGCGATGCAAACTGTATATAAAACAATTGACTGTGTTGCTGATAGTAAGGCATCAGTGTTCATTGTCGGCGAAAGTGGTACAGGTAAGGAAGTATGCGCAGAAGCGATTCATAAAGCAGGTAAACGCGCAGAAAAACCTTTTATCGCGCTAAATTGTGCCTCCATTCCTAAAGACTTAATCGAAAGTCAAATATTCGGTCATACCAAAGGTGCATTTACTGGCGCGGTTAATCAGCGTGATGGCGCAGCAACCCAGGCCGATGGTGGCACCTTGTTCCTTGATGAAATTTGCGAAATGGAGCTTGAGCTTCAAAGTAAATTATTGCGTTTTATTCAAACCGGCGTGTTTCGTCGTGTGGGTGGAACTAAAGATGAAAAAGTAGACGTACGCTTTATTAGTGCTACTAACAAAGATCCTTGGCAGCAGGTGCAACAAGGCGAGTTTAGGGAAGATTTATATTATCGCTTGCATGTTATCCCAGTAGAACTGCCACCGCTAAAAGAGCGCGGAAAAGATGTGCTGTTGATTGCTAAAAAATTGCTGCGCCAATATGCGACGGAAGAGAGCAAGCCGTTTAAAGGATTCAGTAAACAGGTGCAAACGGCACTGTGTCAGTACCCATGGCCTGGCAATGTCAGGCAACTACAAAATGTGATCAGGCAGATTGTGGTGTTAAATGATGCTCCTGAGGTCGAATTTGAAATGCTGCCACAGCAGGTCAAAACTCAACTAAGTCAAACGGCTAAACCTGTTTCGAATGCAAGTGAGACAGTGCAAGTTAGTACGCAGCTGGCCCATGCTAACCCTGTCGAGCCGTTTGCTGACCAAGCTCAGCTAGAGGTTGGAAGTGAGTATCAAAATACGCCTGAGCAAGCAATGCCAAATCAACAAGTTTCATCCATTACTAATGAGCAGATTGAGGCATTGTGGAAAACTGAGAAACGTACGATTGAGCATGCCATTGCCATGTGCGATGGCAATATTCCAAAAGCAGCAGCGTTATTGGATATCAGCCCATCAACGATTTATCGTAAAAAGCAGTCATGGGATGAAATGGAAGCTGCTGAGTCTTAATTCGATTCGTCGTAAAAAATAGCAAAAACGCCGCTTGAATATCATCAAGCGGCGTTTTTCATTTATTGAGTATATGAGCAGACTGAAAGCTAGGCTTCAGTGTTAATAGCCTGAGTCGTGTCATAGTAGGTTTGCATCGCTGCCATCTGCATATTCTTATTCATCACGTTAACCGTCGCGTTACGGGCTCCGTCATTATTTGATAAATAGTATGCTGTGGACGCTGACATGTGTTGATTCGAGCCTGTGGCAATATTGGCGAGGTCTGCATATATCTGGTACTGCTTTATGCCTTTCTTGAATGCCAGATAGTCTTCAATTTTCTCACCTTCATTCGGTAAGGTAGGCTCAAGAGGAGTGATAAACTCTTCATGTTTTTCGTCTATTTCCCTCGCTAGCTCGGCGGCAAGCTTCTCTTGTGCTTGCTTACTGATGGCTACTGAGGTTGAAGGTTGCGGTAGTTCGCGATTTTTAACTTGCTGCTGAGCGCGGGTCGCCTGGTAGCCACTTTCATTAGCTGAGCGAGTTGCATTGGTTTGGTTGACCTTTTTAACCGACTGCACCTGTTGCTGATTATTATCAGTTTGGTATTGGGTCAGGTAAGCCTGAGCCGCAGAAACCTGTGCTTGACTATTTAATGTTGAAAGTGCCATATGCGCTCCATCTAGACTAATCCACTTGTGCTTTTATTTTTGGATGCCCAAGCGGGTTAATTGATAGTCTTAGCCTAGCGAATAGCTAAAAATTGTTCATTTATTGGCGGGTGTTATTGAGCAAATACTACTCAGGATTAACAAGCAGGTTGCGACGCGGTACGTAATTGCAACCGGGTTAACCTTGATGATCTAACTTGTTAACAAATTTAGCCTTTGCTTAATAAGGTGTTTGTTTATGAGAATCTGGCTCATTAGCTAAGTTGAGCTAAAACCTGTTAAGGGAACTTTCGATTAGAGAGCTGTTTGACTTATAACAAAGCTGATGGCAAAGCCTGCACAGAGCATAATTATTCCCGATACAAGCTGCATTATTTTTACCGCTTTGGCTGATGTTAGCAGCTTTTGTGCGCTGGCTCCTAAAGCTGCGTAACAAAGGTTGGTACCACCAAAACCAGCAATAGATAGCAGCATTAACCCCAAAATGTCCATATAGCCAAGTTGTGTTACTGGCACAAATGCAGGGAAAAAACTGACATAGAACACTATTGCTTTAGGGTTGCTCATGGCTATCGCGAGCCCAGTTAGCAGGTGAGTTGTAGGCTTATTTGCCTTTACAGAGCTTGTTGATGGTTTATCTTCATCTCGCTGGTGTTGGCACTCTTGTTTGCGTTTGATACTTGCAACTCCATGCTGCATTTTTAATGAGGCATATATTAAACCTACGCCTAGATAAATCAGATAAGCAGCGCTGCAATATTGAATCACAACAAAGGCACTGCCCAACATGCTTGCCAGTGCGCTAAGCCCCAGTACGGCGAGTAAAATAAATACCACATCAGCCAGCGCCACGCCCAGCGTCATTAACGCAGCCGCACCAAAGCCGTGACTCATTGCTCGAGATACAATGGCGAGCACGCAAGGGCCGGGAATGACAGCTAGCGTAATTATGGCGATAAATAAGTTTAGGTAGTGATGGGCTTGCATTGAAGTATAATACCACTCTTAACTGATTCATTACTCTAATAAATTTTCACCTAAATTGTAGTAACCAGCTATCAACTATTGGCGAAGGCATATATAACTTATGTTTGAAATTATCTTGCTGACTCACTCAAGGGAGTTAATGCGCCCAAGCAATACCGGAAAATTGGTCGCAGAAGTGTATTGCGATTGCTTGGTCGTTGAGTGGCAGCGCAAAGAGCCTGATCAAAATTTATTGGCTCGCTTGCAAACTGGCAAGTATGCACTGGTATATAAGGATGATAGAGCTAGTTCAAGTGAAGAGCATAGTGCAGAAAATGGTGCTGAGCCTAGTGAGGTTAGTCGCTCGATTCAGCCGATTACAGAATCTGTTGCTGCAAGTTCAGTATCATGGCAAGAATTTGCAGGCGTGGTGATTATTGACAGTACCTGGCAAGAAGCGAGAAAAATCTACAATAAAAGCCCTTATTTACACTCTTTAGCTCACGTATATATCGCGAGCGAAACTGAGTCGTCATATCAGCTTAGGCGCAATCAGGTTGACGGCGGTTTGTGCACTGCTGAGTGCGCCGCGCACTTGCTGGCTATCGTTGGTCAGCAACAATCGTCAGATAACATACTGGCTAAACTTGCCAAGATGCAGCAAGCTCCTAACGCTTAGAAACTAGCAGTTATTTTACTTTCAGGATGAATTTACAGTGAATGTTCAGGAAAACATGAAAGCGTCAAAACACGTTCAACTAAACAGTTCTCAGCTTAATCCACATAAACCAGCATTAACCGCTGTGCAGACTGTGGGCAAATGGATGATGGTAGTGTGTCTTGGTCTTTATGGCGGCATAGGTGTTTTGATGCTTGTTAGTGCCATCGATGATTATTTGGCGCTAGGTAATATCAAGCTTGGGTTATTGTGTCTAATGGCGCTATGTTATTGTCTTACGCCATGGGCAGGCATGATTGCTGTTGCTGTTCAACAAGCCCCTTCTAACGAACACAATAGTCTAGAAAACGCTGGTTTAAAAAACATAAGGCATGGTACTCATTTCTATATCAGCTGGTTGCTAGGTTTGTCCTTCCTTGGTTTTCTATTTTTGGTTGCTCGTCCGCAATGGCTATGGGCTGATTATCTCGGCGCGCCTATTGCACTAGCCTTTAGTGTGGGAGATTTTAGCTTGGGGCAAGGTTGGATGCTTGATGGGTACGCGTTGATTATCGTTTTACTGCTTGGTAGACGCTTTAAATTATCTGTTAATACAGCAGCTTAAAATAGATGAAGCGTACAGGCACAAAGCGGTCAATTACTGCTAAAGCTCAAGTTCGTCTTGCCGTACACACTCTAGTATTTGCGTGCTGACACCTAGATGCTAATATTATTAGATATTAATGGATTAGTATTATCTTATGTTGATGTTATTAGAAAAGAGCAACAACCCTTATAAGGACATTATTCAAAGTGGCTTGTTCGTAGCCGCTATCACTTTGCTGATTTTGTTCGTATTTCAGCCCTTCGGGACTTTTGAGGCAGATATCTCCTATAAGTACTTGAAGCTATTTGGTTATGGCGCAGTAACGTTTTGCGCCATAGTGTTGGCTGGGCTGCTAGAACTGATGTTGCTTAATCCTCAAACGTTTACTCAATTGGAGAAGTATAAGCGCCATCGTTTCTGGATTGTGCCTTTATTGTACGTTACGTGCGCGGCAATATTTAATCACGGGTATTTTGCCGTTTCTGTGCTTGGTGCCTGGCATTGGCAAAATCAGCTATTGTTTTTTTTGTATGTTGGAGCGGTCGCGATTTTCCCAGTCGCGTTTTTGGTAGTCAACAACAGTAAGAATAAGGTCGGTAATCGTGAGCACAGTCACCTAGATTACAGTAGTCTTGATCACAGTAAGCATCAGCGAACTAATCAACAGCTTGACGCAGGCTCAATGAGTATTGACGATGTCCAGCCTGAGAACCTCGATGAGTCAACCCATCCCGTTTCTGATTTAGCTAAGCAGGCCCATAGTAAGTCTGTGTCAAGCGATCTAATCGCCCTCGTTGGCGATAATAAAGCCGAGCGACTAGAAATCAGTGCATCTCAACTTGTTTATATCAAAGCAGCTGAAAATTATTGTGAGGTAGTTTATTTACTGCAATATGACGAGAATCCCGAACTCCAGGTTAGTGAGAAAAAAGCCGCATCGCAACAAAGTGTATTACTGAGAACCTCGTTGACCAAACTACTCGAGCAAACTCCGGCAGATGTTAAAGTGATGCGCTGTCATCGCTCTTATGCAGTTAATGTTGAACAAGTGACTGCATATTCAGGTAACGCTGCAGGTTTATCATTGCAGACAGATGCATGTGATTTATCGGTTCCAGTCTCTCGGCGTTATGTTAATGACATTAAAGCGGCATTGTCAGTCAGCCCTTGAGTCTTGTCATATGTCCCTCAAACCTGCCAAATAGCCCTTTAGTTAAGTGTTTATCCCTTAGCTGTCGAACTCACTCTATATAAGTGACAACCTTTTCGTGTGTTCAATATATACGTTAAAAGGTTTTCGCTATGACAAGAAATACAAAAGCACTTCTGTTCATTTTGGTATTCGCACTGTGCCACTTTTTCATGAAGCAACTATGGGGAGAAAATTGGTCTGAATATCTGCTGAATATTGATGGCCAAACAAACCTCTTACGTAAACCCATAATCCTTACCTTTATTTATGGGCCTATGTTGTTATGTGCTTACTGGATGTTTAAGCGTGCAGGTTGGCTTGAGATATTAGGCCTTAAACCTCGCGGGGTGCTAAATTATGGCCTGGCCGCTATCGTTTGTTGTTTGCCTATGTTTGCCGGATACTGGTACCTCAGCCACGAGATTAACTCGTCATTTGTCGATTTTATGATTGGCTCGGTGTATGCGGGCTTTTTTGAAGAAGTGATATTTCGCGCAGCGTTATTTGGTGTGCTATTTCGCTATTGTGGCCTCGGGTTTGTGCCAGCGGCATTGGTCAGCGCCAGCGTATTTGGTTTAGCGCATATTTATCAAGGTAACGATGCAATATCAGCATTATTGGCCTTCGCCATTACTGCTGTCGGAGGAACTTGGTTTGCGTGGCTATATTGTGAGTGTAATTATCGAATTTGGTTTCCGATGTGGATGCACCTCTTTATGAATGCAGCGTACAACTTCTTTGTAATGTCAGGTGGTGCGGTAGGGCAGTTAGATGCAAACCTGTATCGCGCAATGGCGATTATCATGAGCTTAATTTATGTTGGCTGGCTTATTCGCAAAGGCAAACCGCGTGAAATAACAACAAGAAATCTTTGGGTTAACAAAGCTTATTTACGCTGTGACGCTACCACCTCACCAAAACCTTCCAGTTGTCAGTCATCTCATTTACTTAAAATGTAAGAACAAATTAGCAGTGAGTCTGCCCGTTTCAGGGTTGGCATCAATGTCTGTTTGTGGGTCTACCAATGTTGAGTGCAGCAAATTGCCGGGATAGATGGCAATGCGGTTTTGCTTGTACTCGATTTGATCGTAGAGCTCAAAGCTGTGATTGCTGTTAGTGCAGTAGGCTGGGGTTGGCTCGCAATCATTGCGCTGGGCTTGCTGCGCATTTTCTTTGTCTAACTGGTTAAAGTAATGCTGCATATTCTGCTGGTCGATTCGCTCTAAACCTGTTGATTTATGACGGAAAAAACCTGTCGCGCCGTGTGAGCTGTCGTTTAGGTAATGCAAAATGGCAAAGTAATAAGGGCTTGGTGTGTCAAAGTGCGGCATACACTGGGCTGGAGCCAGCTGGTCTGCTGTTTTAGTCAGCAATGAAAACACCAGGTTTTGCGGCGTTAGGCGCAATGAGTGCGGAATTCGATAAACGTCATACACCATTTGGAACAGGTAGTTGATGACTTCAATACTGTAATCTTTGGGTAGCGGTGCTCGCAGCCCTGGGTAAAAAGTATGTGAGTCGGGTGCAAACGGAGCATCTGCGGCTATTTGTTGCAGCAAACTTAAGTCATGGCAAAAATCGTCAATGATGATCACAGGCGTGCGGCTGTGGCCAATCAGCTTTAGCATAGGTTTAAATGGTTTTACTTCAATAACCCTATTTTCGACAGCTTGCACGCTTGCTCCTTTTCCTTGTTTGATTTAGCACTTGTTAACTCACTGGTGCTGTTAATCTAGAGCCACTTTCGACGGGCAATAGTGTTTTACAAAATCAAAATGTGCCGGTAGCGCATCAACTTTGCGTTTTACATTGCCACGAATATTCTCTAAAAATGCGTTGAGCTCTTCATCTTCCATCATGTCGACGATTGGATGATAGCTATTTGGTGTTAAGCCCTGGCCTAACATCACTTGTACCCATGAGCTTACACCAAACAGATCGCTGTCTTGTTTGTATACCTTGCCCGAATCTTTGAACAGCTCAATACGATGGGCGAGGGATTGTGGTATTTCCATGTTCTTACAGTGACGCCAAAAGCGGCTGTCTTTACGCTCTGTCACCTTGTAATGCAGAATAATGAAGTCTCGAACATAGTCCATTTCCAGTAGGGTTTGTTGGTTAAACTCGTTGATATCCGACTCATTGATCCCAGTTGATGGGAATTGCTGCAATAAACGAATAATGCTGCGTTGAATAAGGTGAATGCTGGTGGACTCAAGTGGTTCTAAGAAACCACTTGAAAGACCAATGGCAACACAGTTTTTATTCCAGTGTTTTCTGCGAGTGCCGGTTTTGAATTTAATGACGCGAGGTTGGTTTAGCGGCTCACCCTCGATATTGCTCATCAGCAGCTCAGTAGCATCGGCATCACTTAAGAATTTGCTGCAATAAACGAGACCATTACCAGTACGAGTTTGCAACGGGATGCGCCATTGCCAACCAGATTGATGGGCAATTGAGCGAGTATAGGCAACTGGCTCACCCACTGAGCGAGTTTGCACCGCAATAGCGCTGTCGCAGGGTAGGTAGTGGCTCCAATCTTCAAAGCCGGTATTTAGGGTTTGCTCAATTAATAACGCCCTGAAGCCGGTGCAGTCGATGAACAAATCTCCTTCAACCATCTCACCGTTTTCAAGCGCTAACGCTTTTATATTGCCATTATCATGCTGCAAAACCTGCGCAATTTTGCCCTCGATGCGCTTTAGGCCTAAGCTCTCAGCCATCTTACGTAAAAACTGGGCGTATAAAGTGGCATCCATATGGTATGCATGGTTTTGGTCTTGATTGGGTAATACCGCAAAACGGCCATTACGTGCGGCTAAATGCTCGGTGCAGTAATCACCAATGGGTTTAACGATACCCAGTTTTTGTCCTTTATTCCAAAAATGCGCAAAGCCACATGCCCAGCAGTCTTTACCTAAAAAACCAAATGAGTGCAGATAGTCTTTGCCTACGTCGCGCCAGTTTTCAAAATTAATCCCAAGTTTGAAGGTGGCATTGGTTGCTGCCATCACATCTTGCTCTTTTAATCCCAGTAATCGATGAAACAGGTGCAGTGTTGGAATTGTCGCTTCGCCCACGCCGACCGTGCCGATTTGGTCAGACTCAACCAGTACCACATCGAGGTTTTTACCCATTAATTTGGTGATTGCAGCAGCTGTCATCCAGCCAGCGGTGCCACCGCCAGCAATTACTACGCGTTTTACTTGTGCTGTCATAATGGGATCCTTCTTTAGGTATCTTATTAGTATTATGGGTTTGTAATTGGGTTAACGTCTGAGCTTATTGCTAAGGTCTGCCCGCAGCTTACGGGCATTTAACTCATCTAGCGGTGTGGTCAACATGCCTTGAGCGCCTTGGGGAATATGTTGATTGTCGTCTAGCTCATCATTAAAGATGTAGTAGTCAAAAATCGCTTTCCATGCCTGACGCTGAGCTTTTGGCAATGAGCGCAGACTTAGCATAGCGTGCATTAGTGAATTGTTAGGCCTGCCCATAAAGCCTGGCGTGTCGCGCCACCAGTGGGTGAGTAATACATTGAAGTCATCGACTCCAGTTACCTGATGCCACCACATGCTTGGGATAAACAACACATCGCCCGGGTTAAGCTCTACCTGTTGAGCCTGTGCTTGAGCCAGCTTAAATTTTGGGAACTTATCAAAGTCAGGCTGCTCAACATTAACCATACTGATTGGTTGACCACCTGGAGCAAACTCCATAGGGCCGATATACAAGTTAGCGATTTGCTCAGGCGGAAATAAGGTAAAGCGGCGGCGGCCAACCAAATTGCAAGCTAGATTTAACGGGAAGTCAAAATGCGCAGCAACATTGGTTTGATTGCCAAGCCAAAGGTTAGTTAGCGGTGAAAGCCCACCAAGCTGTAATGTGTTTTGCTCGGCAAATCCTGGAAAAAACTGCTGCACATCGGTAGAGCCCATATAAATGCCAGTACCAGTTGGCGTTTGCTGCTCTTGTTTTAAATGATCAAGTACTACAGCGAGCGGTGCTTGACCTGCTGAGTAGTTAAAGCCAGTTAGCTCATCGTTGTAAAACACTCTGCCTTGATGCTCGCTAGCTATCTTGTAGCCTATGATGGGCTTGTCTGCGTTAAAGCGTTGCAGATACGCCATTGCACTGTCGCTGCTATCTAAGCCCGCTTGCACAATCGGGAAATGCTCACACAAGCCTTCAAATACCAATGGCTTGGTCGCATCGTGAATGATCGCCAACACTTGATTCATATCATCAGCGCCGAGCTTGATGTGTTCAACCGCCTGGTACGGGTGTGATGAGCTAGTATTTGCTTGCTTCATAGTGTTTTGGCTACTAGTTAAATGCACGGCCAACCTGGACATTTTTACGGTCGATTAGATTACGCATGTTTGAGTGCGACGCTAACACCATATATATGGCTTGCAGGTAGCCTTGTTGATGCAACTTAGTGATGGCATCGGCTGGCAGTTCTGCGAGGGTATCTTCATTAATGGTGTAAAAGCCGATCATTTGGTTTTGACTGCCATTGTCTAAAGTAATGTCTAAGGTAAATGACTCAAGCAGCTCTAACTCGATAAGAGCTTGAATAAAGGCATTATTGTCTTGCAGGCCATGGTGAATGGTTTCTAGCATGTCAGCGACTTGCTCAAGATAGTCGGTATTACCACCAAACTCATGGAATAGCGCCTCACCATCCTGGCCAACTCTTGGGTTTGCCATGTCGATGTGAATAACGCGCTGCTGTTGCGCAATGCCATCTTCTTGCAAGGTTTGTTGACCAATCAAAAATGGCTGCCTGCGCACGGTGAGTGGTACATAGCTCGCATCCCAACCTTGCTCGGTTAAGAACAGGTTTTCTTGCTGCTGAAACCCAAATAAGGCCACAGGATAAAACTGACCATTGGTATCCTTGTTGAAGAAAATAGGGTAGTGGGCTTGCACAGAGCGAAACTCAATCGGGAAGGTCACTGAGAACCACACGTTATCACCTAGCTCGCCACTATGGCGGGTATCAATTTTGATGTTTTGGTGCTCGACACTGTTCAGTAACACATGTTGGCTCATAGTGGACGTCCTTTCATTGCTGTTGTTCGTTGCAGTTGTTAATTGTTAATTGTTATCTGTTATATCTGCCGTTTCGCTTGCTGCTATATATTTATAGCTTCAGCGCTGTTTTAATTAGAGCGCTACTTATACCAATTAGCACAAGAGTGTGATCATTCTTACTGGCTAAAATCGCTTATAACTTCGTTAGAAATTTTGTAGTTAGAGCCACTAGCTAGCTGCAATTTCCGCCTTGTTCTAAGCGATTTTTTCTGCGTAATCTTTGAACACTTATTTATCCTAATTGGTATTAAACCTGTAGTCAGTCCTAAATTAATGGAAACGGGTGACTCGCGAGTTGTTGTAATAAGTCTCTATTGCTCGGTAAGGCTTTCGCGAGTTGCATTGTGCGTTGCTGGTTTTCATTAAATAATTGCTGCGCTTGACGCTTTAGCGATGGTTTAAGCTGGGCTGGCATCGCGGTGTAATTTGGACGCATGCCATAAAGTACATACTGGTAACTGGCTGCAGGAAATAAAGGGTTGCGGTGATTAATATCTGCGACACTTGGCACATGGTGTCGCCACAGTGCAAGCTTATGTCGTAGCTCGTCACTGCTACTTGTTTCGTGTCTATGATCTTGCCAGTAATCGCTTTGGCGCTCACTTAATACGTAATGCAGCTTTAAAAACTCAATGATTTGCTGCCAGTGCTGCTCAAATTGTTTATTTACTCGCGTAGAAATGGTGTCCATTACCTGTCGATTTGCCGGCAGCTGCTCAGCAACCTGACTTGCTAGCCACTCAATCAATGCTAGCGCCGAGGCTTCAAGTGGCTCGATAAAACCCGATGCCATGCCAATGGCTACACAGTTTTTGTGCCAACAACTCGCGCGGTAACCTGGCGCGATACTGAGTTTGCGTGGGTTGATGTCTGAAGCTTTATCACCAATAGATGGGGTTAAGTAGGTGATTAGCTGCTCAAGGGCTTGGTCATCACTTTGATGATCTGACGAATAAACATGACCAACGCCGCGACGCGTAGGCAAGCCAATGTCCCAAACCCAGCCATTATCTAATGCGGTAGAATGGGTGTTTGACGCAATGGGCGTGTCATCGTTATCGTAAGGAACTTGTACAGCCAGGGCGCAGTCGTTAAACAACACCTGTTTTTGGCAGATAAACGGCACGTTTAATGCGCCGCCGAGCAGTAAGCTTTTTACGCCACTGCAGTCGATAAATAAATCGCCGTTAATCAAGCCTTTGCTACGACATTGCACCGACTCGATATCCCCAAGCTCGGCTAGATGAATGTCATCAACATGATCGCGAATATGGTTAACGCCAAGCTTACCCGTGCAGTGTTCGCGCAATAGCTCGCTGAATTTACCCGCATCCAGGTGATAGCCGTAATTGTTAATAAAGCCATATTGTTTAGTCGAACCAAGCTTTGGCGCAAGTGACGCTTTAGCGATTGCTTCTTGGTTTGATACTGCAGCCGCGAAAGCTACTTGCTCATGATGCGGTAGCCAATAATTGCTGATATCAAATTGTGGTTGCCCAGCGGGTAAGCTAAATGGATGCAGGTAACTGGCTGGAGATTGCAGAGGGTTGTGAGTTGCTTCTGTACACCAATTGATAAATTTTGAGCCTTGCTTAAAGCTGGCGTCACAATGCAGAAGAAATTGGGTTTCATTGATACCAATTTTCTCAAGTGTGCTGCGCATTGACGGCCAGGTACCTTCACCAACGCCAATAGTGGCGACATCGGGAGATTCAATTAAGGTGATATCAAGCTTAGGCGAGGGAGCAAGTTGACCTTTGTCAGCGTTATGATGAGCCGCAAGTAATCCTGCGGTGATCCACCCCGCAGCGCCACCACCAACAATGACTATCTTGCTAATTGGTTTTTGCATAGCTCATACCTAGGTTTTTTTATTATTGTTTTTATTTCTGCTACCTTTTTGATGTAACAGCTAGAAATTTCTAGCATTCAACAAATTGTAAGCGCTTGCAAGCCTTGGGTGTTAAATAATTGTTTCGGCTGAATCTTCAGTGAATTGCCTCAGTTTTGAGCTTTCGCTTCGCCACGGCCTGCATTGACAAAGTCATTTGTACAAAAAAGTGGTTAAACAAAATTGGCGACATCCTTATCGCCAAATTTTATGTTCCTTATAAAAAAGCGGGGTAACAGGGTTACCCCAAACGACCTAACTTTGAACAGGGCTAGCTTAACCTGTAAAACAACGACAAATGGTTAAGCTAGACCTTTGGTTTTCTAACAGAGTGTTAGAAGGTGTAACGTGCACCTAGGCTGTAACGAGCACCAGTTTGGGTGTAGTTAAGTACTTGAGTCTCGCTACGACCATGTTGACGTGTGCTTTCATCAGTAATATTCAGGCCTTCAAAGAACACTGTGAGTCCTTCAACAGCTGGAATATCGTAACCAACGCTAAAGTCAACCTGTGAGTAGGCTTCAGTGTAGGTTGGGTTGGCACCTGTACCATCGCCGATTTGATTCAAGAACTTGTCACGCCAGTTCCAAGCTAAACGAGCCGAAAATCCGTAATTCTCATAAATAGCAATTACGTTCGCGGTATCTGATATATTGGTGAGTACGTTTTGCTCGGGGTCACCCGCTCGACCTAGGTTGGTATTATCATAACTGTCACCAGCATCAACCAAGGTGTAGTTGGCTTGCATACCAAAGCCTGTATCACCAAAGAAGTGCTGCACCGCAAATTCCCAACCATCGATTACTGAGCTATCGCTGCTATTGGATGGGGTAGTGATAAGGAATGTCATGTCAGGGTCACCAGGGTTACCCGTGATTTCGATGTTGCCGTTATCTGGGTTAAGCGTCACGTTTGGATCGGTTGCGCCATAGTTATCATAAATCCACTGACGTTGCTCAATTGCAGTCGTTGCACCAGCGGCAATTGCTTCTTGTACGTACACACCGTTTGACGGGTCAGCAATGTTGTAAATGTTCGACTCAACTACGTTACTGTCAATAAAGTTAGTTACATCTTTGCGGAAGTAACCCACAGATACATAGCTTGCATCGTCATAGTACCACTCAGTTGACAAGTCATAGTTGGTCGATTCAAGCGGCAACAGACTTGGGTTACCCGCGGTACCACTACCACCACCACGGTTAGCTAGGGTACCGACTGTGGTGCCACCTTGAATTGAGGTGTAATCTGGGCGACCTATAGTTTGGCTATACGCTGCACGAACATATACGCTGTCGATGACTTCAATATTGAAATTGAAGTTAGGTAAGAAGTAATCGTAATCACCAGTTTGGGTCTGGAATACGCGGTTGTCAGCTGCATTGCTACTTAGCGCAATCTCGGTTTCAGCAATCCAAGTCGCTGTATCATAAGCAGTTACTGCTGATCTAGAGGTTACATCTGTTTTTTCATAACGCAAACCTAGGTGCACATCAAATGGCATGTCGCCGATTTCACCAATATAGTTGTACTGAATATAGGCTGATTGCGATTCTTCTTCAGTGTAACGGTCAGTGTCGCTGGCATAGTCAGTAGATGGGCAGAAGCCATTACCACAGTCACCGATAGCGGTAGAGCCATAAAGCTCAGCAGCACGAGCACGTACAGCTTCAAAATCCCAGAAGAAGATAGTATCTAGCGGCACAGTCGATGCACTACCTTGATAGTCTGAGAAATTACCTTTTGAGCCATCAAACTTATCTTGTACTGTGTCAGCTGGGAACCATGCAGGGTCTAGGTCTCCCGCTTGGCCCACACCGCCCCAGTCATTACGTTGTACATTGACCGATTGTGAATGGTTGTTAACGTTTGTTAGAGCGATACCAAAATCAATGGTGCCAGCTTCTTCTAAGTCAAAGTTACCATTGATTTGTAGTTGGTCGATTTCAGATCGGTTTTGCGAGTTACCAAATACTGAGCCTGTTACACGCATGTCTTCAGGGGTAAGAGGCTTATCTGTACCGACAGCTAATACTGGGATGTCACCAGTGAAATCAGTCGCTGCACTGTTTCTAATAAACGCTGCAGTACTCATGTTTGCTGAGCTGCCATATGGGCTGTTTGGTGTTTGCTCCGCGTATGAGCTGTGATAATCAAGCTCAAGTGCTAAACGCTCTGATACATCCCATTCAACATTGAAACCTAATGAACCTGATTGATCGCGGGTACCAGAAATACCAGCTGCCATTGAAAGGTCGGCGCCGCCGTCTGGGTAAGTTTCAGAGTAAACAAGTGGTGATGAAACTGGGCCATCAGACCAGGTACTTTCTTGGGTCGGCACAAAGTTAAACCAGGCTGAAACATCATGGTGACGAGTTTCAATATCGTTACGCATGTAGGTGTAATCAAGTGTGGTTCGAATTGATTCAGTTGGCTCATACTGCAGTACTAATTGACCATTAGTACGCTTACGCTCAACCTCTTCAAATCGGTAAATCGTGGTTTGTGGTACACCGTAAACATCGTCATCACCAGGGCGATTAATTTGGTTGTCATCTTTTGGTACGCCGCCCCATTCAGGGTTAGCACCCGGAGCGCCGCTCCAGTCTTGGTCAACACTGCCAGGGAACGAACGCCAACCTGTACCCACTTGTGCCTGTTGGTTGCCGCTTTCACGGGCTTGGTAACTGGCCGAAATCGAAATACCAAACTTGTCATCGGCAAATGTGTTGGAATACAAGCCAGATAGCTCTGGTGTCACTGAGCCTTTGTCTGTTGATGTGTCATCAACCGCTTTAGCGCCAAAGGTAGCTTTCATGCCCGGGTTATTCAGTGGTCTGTGCGTCAAAACATTAATCGTTGCACCTATGCCACCGGTTGGGTTTTGCGCCTTAGCGGTTTTTTCAACTTCAACTGCGCTAACTGCTTCAGAAGCAATGTTGGCAAAATCAAATGAGCGTGAACCTGTAGTGACCGGCATTTGACGGTTGTTTAATAAAACTAGGTTTTGATCTGCACCGAAACCGCGCACAGATACACGAGAACCTTCACCGTTACTGCGATCGATCGATACACCCGTGATACGTTGCAGTGATTCTGCAAGGTTAGTGTCTGGGAACTTACCTATGTCTTCTGCGTTAATCGCATCGACAATCCCACTTGAGCCGCGCTTTAAATCCATTGATTTAATCAAGCTGCCACGAATACCGCTGACCTGGATTACTTCTATGTTTTCGTTTTCGGAAGCGTCATCTGCTGCTTGTACTGGCGCTACTGAACCGAGACCAAGCACTAACGACAAACTTGTCGCGACCTTGGTTTTGGTAAATGCTCTTGTTTTCATCTAGGAAATCCCCATTGACTAGATTTTCTTTTGTAGGTTTTGTTTACGCCTCAAACGTAAACAAATTTGTAATTCTCCTTTAGCGCCTACGCGATCTGACTTAGCACATTAGTGTTAATAAAGTGTTGTTTTCAGACTCAATGTAAGCGCTTACATTTAAAACCTAGATTAAATTGTGACCGCAGTCAATAAAATTAAAACGATTTTATTACAAAAAATTAACTTCGTGTGTATATTTTTGTAAAGAGTATTATATTAGCAATTGATTTATAAAGGCTTTTATCAAGCAAGGTTTGCTACTCGTTAAAATGATGGAAATGTAAGCGCTTTCTTTTTTATGGGTAGGAAAAAGGATTTCGGTTAGTGGCTTTAGAGGGAGGTGTGCTTAATGCATTCAAAGTCACTATGGATTTGAATTGATAGCAGTTTAAATTAAGTATCTGAATGTATGGAGTTTTGGTAATTCGGCCACGAAGTTAATTTGAACATTACAGCTTGCGCGAGTGATGGAATTAACAATGGAAAGAGTACAGCCTGCGCAGTAGCGCAGGCGCTAAGCCACCTGAGAGGGCAGATGAAAGCCAAATGAAAGAGCGCATTAAGAGAAGTTAGCTAAACGCAGTATTCGCACACGTAAGCAAGCTCCTGTTCAGCTCAATTCAAGGTTGACAAACTCCCAGCTAAGGGGCTGTTTTGCCGACGATATGGGTTAGGTACGAGGCGGAACTTGCAAGAATTTGCGCGAGTTCTTTGTCCAAAGCGCTTCTAGTGCTAGTTATATGACGACTATACACAATCTTTGAGGTGAGCAATGAGAACCTCTAATTGCTCTTTTGAAATATAAGAATGACCAACAGCGCTACTATAAAACAATAAGCCTGTAATGTACGTTTTTACTTGCACTCCCTTTTCGGGGAAGTGACCACTGAATTTGAAATTAACATTAGCAAAACCGCATTTAAACTTAACTTTACCAACGAAATTTGTATCTTCTAATGTCTCTAAATTACCAATTACACGTTGAAGCTTATCGCCTTTTATCGGCATAAACCTGTCAATATAGTGAGATTGAGAACCTGCACAATATAAACTGTATCCGTTAATAGTATCTGTATTTGCTTCAACACTACCAAATGAGAAGGTAGCTTGATCGATCTTACTTCTCGATTTAATACTAACGATACTCAAACCCTGTCCACTCTTTCTTTGTCATATAAAACAGGCTTAAGCTTGTTTCGCTGAACCTCTAACATACAACTCTGGTTTAAAGCAGCTGTCAACATCGACTTCTTGATGGTTGTAAACCTGCTTTAGCACCCAGCGCGCAGCCATATGCCCCATATCATCAATGGGGTTACTTATGGTGCTGAGCGTTGGTGTGATGTAAGCCGGGAAGGGAATGTTGTCGTAGCCGATAAATGAGATATCGTCAGGTACTTTTAGTCCACGCTCAATGCACACCGCAATTGCGCCCGACGCCATCTGATCACTGGCGCACACAACAGCTGTGATTGGCTTATTAAGCGACAACAAATGCGTCATAGCATCTGCACCGCCTTGTTCTCTAAAGTTACCCTCGTACCAAAGCTCAGGGTCAAACAGCAGGTTATGTTCTGCAATGGCCTTTTGATGGCCGCGTAGCCTGTCTCTGGCATCGAGTTTATACATAGGGCCTGAGATGTAGGCTATGTTTGTATGCCCTAGCGATAACATGTGGTCGGTTGCCATATAGCCGCCAAGCTCGTTATCCAGATAAACACAGCGCTCTTTAATCGCCTCAATATAGCGGTTAATTAGCACGATTGGCGTGGTGCCTTTGCTTAGCTTGATGAGGTAGTCATCTGACACGGCTTCAACATCGAGAATGAGCGCATCACAGCCGCGACTCATTAAGAAATCGATGCCTTCTTTTTCTTGTTGCTCGTCACTGTGACCCGCAGCAATGATTACGTGCTTGTTGGCGCTACGCAGTGAGGTTTCTATTTGGGTCATCATTGGCCCATAGAAGGGACCATCAAGTTGTGACACAACCACGCCAACGCTGTTGGAGCAATTAGAGGCCAACGACTGCGCTATGTTATTTGGTTTATAGCCCAGTGAGTCCATGGCATCGAGCACTTTTTGTCGAGTCTTTTCACTGACCTTAGTGTTGTTGTTCATCACTCGAGAAACGGTCGCTAATGAAACGCCCGCTAACACTGACACATCATATATTGTTGCCATAAATTACTCGATTCTATCCCTGTAATGTTACTACATACTCAGCTTAATCTGCCCCTGAGTATTAACTTTTGCTTTGATTGACTACATTCATATGCTTTTGGTTAATCACCGAGCTTCATTTATTGGCCTTTAGTGGCAAGTGATTGGTTTTGCAATGTAAGCTGCTCGTTAATCTCGCTTACCTTGCGGTCATTTAGGATGTACCAACGCATCACAATTGCCACCAAGATGGAGCCAAAAGCAGGGTATATCGTAAAGGAAATCAAGATCCCGTCAAGCGCAGTCGCTGTTTGTGGGCTGTCGGCAACATAACCATAGCCTGCCAATAACCAACCCGCTGCTGCACCGCCAATCGCCACACCTAATTTAATGAAGAAAATGATCGATGAATAAATCATCCCGGTGATCCGCACACCGGTTTTGTGTTGACCATAGTCAACGGTATCTGCCATTTTTGCCCACAGTAATGGCGTTGCCATATTAAAGCTAAAGCCCCATAAGATGAACAAACCAAAGGCAAGGTAGACTTGCTCTGGTGGGACAAAGTAACTCACAATACACAAGCTAGCGGCGATTACCTGCAAGCTGATATAAGCCTTTACTTTACACACCCGTTTCGCCAATGGCTCGGCAAGAACACAGCCTGCAATATTGCCAAGCATACCAAGGGTGATAAATAAGGTGACTGAGTCTGGCATGTTGAGGTAGTACTTCACATAGTAAATCGCCAGGCTAGTTCTCAGCACCATCCCAGACATCAAGCAGATAGCTGCAATAGACAGTATGCGCCACTGGTCGTTTTTGAATAAAAAGCCAAAGTCTTGTTTAAAGTTAGAACGCTGATCAACTGGTGGATGCAGCCTTTCTTTGGTTCCCCAAAAACAGGCGATAAACATGGCTACGCCTAAGATACTCATGGCAGTAATCGTTAGCTGATAGCCTTTAGCTTCATCACCTTGTCCAAGATATTCAACCAGTGGCAAGGTCATACTCGACACCATTAGACCGCCCAGCATGGCAAACACAAAACGGTAAGACTGCACTGATACTCGCTCTTTGGGGTCTGCAGTTAGCACGCCACCAAGGGCGCAATAAGGAATATTGATGGCGGTATAGACCATCATCAGCGCAGTGTAAGTGACAAAGGCGTATACCATTTTGCCATTTTCGGAAAGATCAGGTGTAGTGAATGCCAGCACACTAATAAAACCAAAGGGCAGGGCAAACCAAAGTAAATAAGGGCGGAACTTGCCCCATTTAGTTTGGGTGCGGTCTGCTAATGAACCCATTAATGGATCGGTAATCGCATCTATTAGCCGTACTGATAAAAACATAGTGCCGACAAATGCCGGAGAAATGCCGAAAATATCGGTATAAAAGTAGGTTAAAAACAGCATTACGGTTTGGAACACAATATTGCTGGCAGTGTCACCTAAGCCGTAAGCTATTTTCTCTTTAACGCTGATCATCCTTGGCCTCTTATGATTGTTATTTGCGCAAGTGGTTTGCTTATCTTAGATGAGAAGCAAGCTGTATTTTTGTACTATCTACGAGCGTTAAGCAAGTTTCTGTATGCTAAGCCACTGTTTTTAATAGTGCGCTCTTGTGTTTCATAGTTTACATACACAATACCAAACCGCTTTAAATAGCCCTCGGCCCATTCAAAGTTGTCCATTAGGCTCCAGGCAAAGTAGCCCACCACATTGACCCCTTGATTAATGGCAACGTCAACGGCATTAAGGTGTTGCTGGTAATAATCAACCCTGTCTTGGTCGTTTACCTGACCGTTTTCAAGCTTATCCGCCATGGCTGCACCATTTTCAGTGATGTACACCTCTGGCAATGGATAAAGCTCATTCAAAGAAGTCAGTAAATCAGTAAACGCTTGTGGGTAAATCTCCCAGCCGATATCGGTTTTAGGTTTATGTGGCATATCAATTTGCTGATATTGCATGTCATCGCAAGCGGTATAGACGGCGCGGGTGTAGAAGTTAATGCCAAGGAAATCCAGTGGCTGTTTAATTATGTCGAAATCACCGGCTTCAATTGTTGGGGTATTATCACCGAGTGATGCAAAGCTATCTGGGTAGCAACCGTCAAATAAAGGTTTGATATACCATTGATTCATATATTCGTCGGCAAGCTTGGTTGCGTGAATATCCGCTTCACTTTCTGTAGCGGCGTAACACGGAGTGAAGTTGAGTACTATGCCGTTTTTGCTATTTGGACTATTGGTTTGTAACACTTTCATGGCTAAGCCGTGAGCTAGCAAAATATGGTGAGCAGCTTGACGACCATCTTTAACGCTGGCTTTGCCTGGTGCGTGAATACCTACCTCATAACCTAAATAAGCACTGCAAAATGGCTCATTAAATGTGGCGTAAGAATAAACTCGATCACCAAGAGCTTGGCTGATTTTGCCGGCGTAATCGGCAAAAAGGTAAGCGGTTTCACGATTAAGCCAGCCACCGTTATCTTCTATATGTTGCGGTAAGTCCCAATGATATAAGGTGACAAATGGCTTAATGCCACGCTGGTTAAGCTCATCTAGCAGCTGAATATAAAAGTCGACACCTTGTTGATTGAGGCTACCATCTTGGTGGATCACTCGTGGCCATGAAATCGATAGGCGATAGGCGTCCACGCCAAGAGACTCAATTAAATCAATATCTTGCTTCCATAGCTTGACGTGTTCACAGGCTTGTTTGCCGTCTGAACCATCACGAATTTTTCCTTTAGTGGCACAAAAAGTATCCCAAATACAAGGTAAGCGAGTGTCGGCTGCGCCCTCAATTTGAAACGAGGCGGTGGCGACACCAAAAGTAAAGGCTTTGCTCGCCATTGGCGATTCAGTCGGTACGGTAATCTTCATATTCATTAATCACTGACTATTAATTAGACTTTGTTTTATAAGGCTTTTATTTGCTAATGAATCCCGATTTTAGTTGTCCGATGTGCCAAATACTGCTTAAAAATCGTTGACATCGGTTATCGGTATGTTAAAAATGAAAGCGCTTACATTGAGAGTAGAGATTAATTTACAAAAGGTCAACATTTGTTTCGTTGCTTTAGTCGAGCGGCATGAAGTCAGTATTTAGCGAGAAACAGATACGACCAAATAACCAAAAGGTAAAACTATGGCTGGTGCACCGTCGATGGAGCAAGCTGAGGCTTCGCAAGCATATAAATCACAAGGCGATTTTCGATTTCCGTTAGTGGTACTCACCTCGCTGTTTTTTATGTGGGGCTTCCTTACGTGTTTAAACGATATCCTTATCCCTTACTTAAAAAATCTATTTGACCTTAGTTACACCCAGGCGATGCTAGTACAGTTTTGCTTCTTTGGTGCCTACTTTATTGTGTCAATCCCGGCCGGGGCGCTAGTAGGCAAAATTGGTTATCAAAAAGGCATCATTACAGGCTTAATTATTGCCAGTATTGGTTGCTTTTTGTTTTACCCATCAGCCAGTTTGGCTTCATACAATATGTTCTTAATTGCGTTATTTGTGATGGCTTCAGGGATCACTATCTTGCAGGTTTCGGCAAATCCGTATGTCAGTGCGTTAGGGCCTGCTGAAACGGCTTCATCAAGACTGACCATGACCCAAGCTTTTAATTCTTTAGGGACGACGGTGGCGCCATTTTTTGGTAGCTGGCTAATTTTATCGACGATGCCCCATGGCGATGATGTGACTGACGCCGCAGTTGCTGCAGCCGCGCTTTCACCTGCAGAGCAAGCTAGTGCTGTGCAAATGCCCTATGTGATGCTAGCAGTTGCTTTGGTGATTCTGGCATTAGTGTTTTTATTCTTAAAATTACCGCTATTAGGTATTAAGGATAACGGGGAAGCTCAATCGCAAGCCACATCAGTATTTAGCGGCGGCGCGTGGAGCCAACGCCACTTGGTGTTAGGGGCTGTGGGCATTTTTGTATATGTCGGCGCTGAGGTTGGCATTGGTAGCTTTTTAATCAGCTTTTTAACTCAGGCAGACATTGGTGGTTATACCGAGGCAGAAGCCGCTAAGTACATCGCTTATTACTTTGGCGGCGCTATGGTTGGGCGCTTTATTGGTGCATTGGTCATGCAAAAAATTGCGGCAGGTAAAGTGCTGGCATTTAATGCTGTAAGCGCATGTGTGTTAGTGGCGATAGCGATTGCAAGCTCTGGGCATACCGCAATGTGGGCGCTAATTTTTGTGGGTTTATGTAACTCGATTATGTTCCCAACTATTTTCAGCCTAGCGCTGCAAAATTTGAAACAACACACCAGTCAAGGCTCGGGTATTTTGTGCCTCGCCATTGTCGGCGGGGCAATCGTCCCATTGCTTCAAGGGGTGATGGCCGATAACTTGGGCGTGCAAATGGCGTTTATTTTGCCTTTGGTATGTTATGCCTATATTGGCTTTTATGGCTTAAGCGGCAGTAAGCCACGTTTAAGCTAACGGTTACAGACTTAATTCGCTTAGCAGGAACAAGCGCTAATCAGCAAAGATCAACAGACTCTAATAACAAGGACATTTTTATGTTGAACAAATCATCAAAGCCGGCTTTTGTGCTCTCTGCTTTGGCAATGTCTCTGGCGTTAACTGCCTGTATGCAAAGCAGTGACGATGCTAAATCAAGCGGCGAAACGGTAACTACAACCGCTGCTGAGAATGCACTGAGTAGTCAAGTACACCTAACAAAGGCGATTGCAGATAACGCTGATGCAAGTTATCCAGAACACGACATCAACATTTGGCCAAAACTACCGGTACCAATAGCCGTTGATGCAGAGCTTGAAGCGAGAGTGGCTAAAATTTTGTCGCAAATGACCTTAGAGCAAAAAGTCGCGCAGATGATGCAGCCAGAAATTCGTGATATTACGGTTGAAGATATGCGTAGATATGGTTTTGGCTCATATCTCAATGGTGGCGGTTCGTTCCCATATTCAAATAAGCAGTCAACGCCACAAGATTGGATCCAATTAGCTGAAGACATGTATCAGGCTTCAATTGATGACTCGATAGATGGTTCAAACATACCGACTATGTGGGGCACAGATGCGGTCCATGGTCATAACAATGTAATTGGCGCAACGTTATTCCCGCACAATATTGGCCTAGGCGCTGCCAATAACCCTGAGCTGATCAAACAAATTGCTGCTGTGACGGCTAAAGAAGTGATGGTGACGGGTATCGACTGGGTATTTGCGCCAACCGTAGCTGTTGTTCAGGACGATCGCTGGGGTCGTACCTACGAAGGTTATTCAGAGGATCCTCGCATTGTTCGAGAATATTCTCATGCCATAGTTGAAGGCTTGCAAGGCGCGGTTGATGGCGACTTTTTAACAGACAAGCATGTTATCTCAACCGTTAAGCACTTTCTTGGTGATGGCGGCACAATTAAGGGCATTGATCAGGGCAACAATATTGCCAGTGAGCAAACCTTGTTTGATGTGCATGCTCAGGGCTATGTTGGCGGTTTAGCTGCAGGTGCACAAACGGTTATGGCGTCGTTTAATAGCTGGCATGGGGTAAAAAATCATGGCAGCAAATATCTACTGACAGACGTATTAAAAGACAGATTCGGTTTTGATGGCCTAGTTGTGGGTGATTGGAATGGCCATGGGCAAATCCCAGGTTGTAGCAATGAATCATGCCCTGAAGCTGCCAATGCGGGTTTGGATGTCTACATGGTGCCGACTTCTGCTTGGAAACCATTACTTGAAAACACCATTGCTCAGGTTAAAAGTGGTGAAATTAGTCAAGCACGTATTGATGATGCAGTAAGTCGGATCTTGCGCGTTAAGTTACGTGCTGGTTTGTTTGAAAAGCCAAGCCCTGCGAATCGTCCGCTATCAGGTAAAACGGAGCTGATTGGCCATGCTGAGCATCGCGAAGTGGCAAGACAAGCTGTGCAGCAGTCACTTGTGTTACTTAAAAACAATCAAAATATTCTACCGCTTGCGACAGACATTAATGTACTGGTAGCGGGTGATGCCGCCGATAATATTGGTAAGCAATCGGGTGGCTGGACCATCACTTGGCAGGGCACAGATAACCAAAATAGTGACTTCCCAGGCGCAACGTCTATCTACCAAGGCATTGAGCAAACGGTTGAAGCTGGCGGTGGTCAGGTTCAGCTAAGCGTTAATGGTGACTTCACCGCTAAGCCTGATGTAGCCATCGTGGTATTTGGTGAGGAGCCTTATGCAGAGGGTAATGGTGATATTGATAACCTTGAATATCAACGCGGTGACAAGCGTGATTTAGCCTTATTAAAGGCGCTCAAAGCACAAGGTATTCCTGTGGTGTCGGTGTTTATTAGTGGCCGTGCTATGTGGGTTAATCCTGAGCTAAACGCATCAAATGCCTTTGTCGCGGCTTGGCTTCCTGGCTCAGAAGGTCAGGGCGTCAGCGATGTGCTGTTTGCTAAACCAACGGGCGAAGTGAATGTGCCATTTACTGGCAAGCTGTCATTCTCATGGCCAAATACGCCGCTGCAGTCTGTGGTCAACGTAGGTTTAGATGGTAAGACGTATGGTGATGAGAAACCGCTATTTGCTTATGGCTATGGTCTAGAGTACGGCCAACAGCAAAACCTAGATACCTTGTCTGAAGATAATTTAGCTGACAGTAGCGAACTGCAGTCACTTGCCTTATTTGAGCGCGCGGTAAAAGCGCCTTGGGTGTTAAACATTGGTGATGACAGTGGCCGCGCCGCAGTTGTCAGTAGTGAGCAATCTCAAGGTGTGGTGAGCATTAAGTCGATGGACAAAGAAGTGCAAGAAGATGCTCGCGTGGTGACTTACCAAGGTGGCAAGCAAGGCTTTGTGGCATTAATTAGTAACTTCCCACGTGATTTACGCGCTTATTCAAATGGTAATGCAAGTCTCACTGTGCAGCTAAAAGCAGATGAGAAGCTTACTCAGCCGTTAACGTTAGGTGTGAGTTGTAATCGTGATTGCCGCGGCGGTGTTGATATCAGCGAGCAGCTCAATAGCGCTTTAGGCAAGTGGCAAACTGTAAGCGTCGATCTTACTTGTTTTGCCGAGCAGGGGGTTAACTTTGCCACAGTTAACACGCCGTTCTATCTCGCTACAGAGCAAGCGGTAACGGTTAGCTTTAGCGACCTGCATCTGGTGCCAAATAGCGCAGAGTCGGCGGCTATCGTTTGTAACGATTAGGCTTGCAATGAATAGGTTTGTAGCGATTAGGCTTTTAATAACTAGGCTTGTAATGATTAGGCTTGTAATGACTAGAGCTACAATGCGCTTAATCGTTTGATACCAATAAAAGTAGTGATTTGAGCACCACACTCACACTTGGTTGTATTGCTGCAATCAAGTGTGAGTAAGCTAAGTTTAACTTTCTGTATTAATTCGTTATTTCATTTATCCGCTACTGCCAACAATACTCGCTTAAGTCGATGGCAATTTGATGAGCAAATGACTGAATACGAATGCAGTGAGCGCTATTTGTCTTTTATGCCAGCGGTGCTTGGCTTACTATCAAGCTCAATCTGTTACAAGGTACTAACATTCTTGTGCTAATTGGTGTTAGCCGATTAAGGATGTGAATCAGCAGCGAAGCTCAGTTGCTTTGATTGATATAAATAGGCGCAAATGGTTATAAATCTACTTGTGAAACAGTGGCATAATCTTACTTTGACGAAAACTTCATAATTTTTGAAACGGTTGAGCAAGGACTGATTAAGTGCAACAACAAGATTTAAATGTGCCACTAGCTTGGTTATCAAGCGTTGAACAAATAGCAATCGCAGCAGGTGAAGCCATTATGGGCATTTATCAGCGCGGTGAAAGCGGTGACTTAGCGGTGCAAACCAAGGCTGATGAAAGCCCGGTAACCGAAGCTGATATTGCCAGTCATCAAGTGATTGTCGCTGGGCTATCTGAGTCGTTGTCTCAGTTACCCCGATTTCCAATCTTGAGTGAAGAGTCGACTGAGATTGATTGGCAAGAACGTAAGCAATGGCAAACCTACTGGCTGATTGACCCGTTAGACGGCACTAAAGAATTTATAAAGCGAAACGGCGAATTTACGGTAAATATCGCGCTGATACACCAGGGAAACCCTGTTTTAGGTGTGGTTTATGCGCCCGTATTAGATAAATGCTACAGCGGCATTGTGGGCAAAGGCGCCTGGCTTAGCCAGCAAGGTGCTGACAAAGCCAGCGCAAATAGAACTGAACTTGCAATCGATAAGCGCAAGCTTAACAGCAAACCCATTGTGGTAGGCAGTCGCTCGCATATCAGCCCAGATGTCGCCAAATATGTAGACAAGCTGGGTGAGCATGAAATGCAAAGTGTAGGTAGCTCGCTTAAGTTTTGCATGGTGGCTGAAGGCTTAGCAGATGTGTATCCGCGCCTAGGGCCAACTAGCGAGTGGGACACTGCTGCAGCCCAAGCCGTGCTTGAAGCCGCAGGTGGGCAGGTTTTGGTCCACAGTAATGGACAAGCTTTACAATATAATCAAAAACCGAGTGTGTTGAATCCATACTTTATTGCCGCATCGCCGGCATGGTTCGCACTTGGATACAGCTAAAATAACTAACCACTGTCGGGTAAACCAATAGCAGGTTGGATGTAGGAAGGTTAAAGGGAGAATCAAGCTATGATGCGCATGGGCGTCGACTTAGGTGGTACCAAAATTGAGTTAGTTGCGTTGGCCGACGATGGCTCAGAGCTATTTCGTAAACGTGTTCCTACCCCTAAAAACTACCCAGACACACTAGAAGCGATTACTGGGCTGGTTGCTGAAGCTGAAGCGGCAACCGATCAACGCGGAAGTGTTGGTGTGGGCATTCCTGGTGTGGTATCGCCAATGACTGGCCTGGTTAAAAACTCCAATTCTACCTGGATCAATGGTCATCCGCTGGATAAGGATTTATCTGAGCTGCTTGACCGTGAAGTGCGCGTTGCCAATGATGCAAATTGCTTTGCAGTATCTGAAGCAACCGACGGCGCTGCAGCCGGTAAAAAAGTCGTGTTTGGCGTGATTATCGGCACAGGTTGTGGCGGCGGCTTGTCAGTTGATGGCAAGGTACACGGCGGCGGCAACGGAATTGGTGGTGAGTGGGACATAACCCGTTGCCATGGATGACAGCTGACGAGTTCAACTCCACTTCGTGTTTCTGCGGTAACAAAGATTGTATCGAAACCTTTATTTCGGGCACTGGTTGGGTGCGTGATTTTCGCCGTGCAGGTGGTGAAGCTGACAGTGGTATTCAAATTGCGCAGATGATGGCAGAGGGCGACCCGTTAGCGACGCAAGCATTTGTTCGCTATATCGATAGACTTGCTCGCTCACTTGCACACCTGATCAATATGCTTGACCCAGATGTCATCGTGCTAGGTGGCGGCGTATCTAACGTTGATGCGATATACACTGAGCTGCCTAAGGTATTGCCAAAGTATGTAGTCGGCCGCGAGTGTGAAACCTTAGTGGTGAAAAATCAGTTTGGCGCTTCATCTGGTGTACGCGGTGCAGCATGGCTATGGACTAAAGAAAACTAATCATTATCTCCCCAGATAAGATTGCAATTAAGCGCCTTAATGGCGCTTTTTTGCGTTTAGGACTTTGTAAGTTGGCCCTTGGCGTAATAGCTGATTGATTACTAACTTTCTGAGCATCAGTTGTATCTGTTGTGTCCGCAAAAACACCAACAACGCGTGAATAAATGCTTTAAGGACTATGCAACGGGACTATGTACTAAGAATGCTTATCAATACGTTTCTATACATGTGTGCAACACCTGATACAAAGTGTGTTTTGTGCGTAAAAAATCGGTAAAAGTTTGCTTAACTGTAATAAAATTGTATCAGCCAGTGGTGTTACCGATACATATATGGTCACTTGCCGTCGTTTACAATTCATTGGATGGTTTTGTTTATGCATAAGATTTCGGCTTTAGCTCAGTACGTTGGTTTTATTAATCGCGATGATTTGCAACGACTTATTTTCGAAGAATCCATTTTAGAACAGTCGGGTGTTAACTATAGGCGCAGTAGTGCGCGGCATAGTAAGCAAAGCATTGCTGCTGGAGCACTGTGCTTAGGGCTTTGTGCAATTGTGCCATTTAATGTGTTGGCCAATGAAGCGGTTATCGACAGCGAAAACATAGAGCGCATTCAAGTGACCGGCACCCGTATTAAACAGGTCGATATTGAAACCGCATCGCCGTTAACGGTGATTGACGCGCAGCAAATAGCCTTGTCAGGTGAAGCGAATATTGCTGATGTACTCAACAACACTAGCGTGAACAGCTTTGGCTCCTGGCGCGGCGTGACTGGCTATGCCTCAGGGGATTCAGCCTCAAGTAGCGTTAATATGCGCGGCTTGGGCGATGGAGCAACTTTAATTTTACTTGATGGCAGGCGCATGCCCGGCGCGACTTCAAGCTCTGGTGGTATTGCTGACACCTCGCAAATACCCTTGGCAATTGTTGAGCGTATTGAGATTTTACGTGATGGCGCTTCAGCCATTTATGGCTCTGATGCGGTAGCAGGCGTCATTAACATTATTACCAAGAAGCAGTATGACGGCGTTGAGCTCAATATTTCCTCTGAGCTACCTCAAATTAATGGTGGCGATACTCATCAAATTTCCGTTAGCGGCGGCTATGTGGGGGATAATGGCAACATTAGTGTGAGCTATGAGCGTTATTCTAGTCAGGCAGTCTACGACAGAGATGTTTGGCGCTTAGATGACCCCAGTTATATGGATTACGACACCTATAATGGGGTGCCAAACGGTTATTACTATGACTACAACTTAGAAGATTATGTGGCAATAACTAACTCTGAGTTATGTCAGCAGCAGCCGCAAGGTATTGATGCATCAGATGGCAACAATCAAGGTTTATGCTTATACAATTATGGCGAAGTGTCGACGTTATATGGCGATTTCGACCGCAACAGTGTGCTAAGCCATTTTGACTACGAGCTAACTGAAGATGTGACTTTGAAAGGTCGACTATCGTTTGCTGATTTGGTCACCGAAGGTGCCACCGCGCCAACGCCCATCTATCCAGCCTATATTTATATGCCCTGGGATCATACCTACAACCCAGTTGGTGAAGAAGTTGAGTTACAACTGCGTTCAACACAACTAGGGAACCGTGATGAGCGGGTTGAGACGCAAACTATTGATGGCTTGCTTGGTCTGCAAGGCTACGCTGATATTGCTAGCGGCCTTGATTGGGAGCTTAACCTACAGCATTCAAAATCAACCACCAAGATGTATGGCGATAACCTGATTAACGATGCCAAATTGCAACAGGCGATATTGGCAACCGACGAAAACGGTGATGCCTTATACGATATCTTTAACGTCTCAGGGATGAGTTTTGATACTTGGCAAGCGCAAATGGCGCAAATGTATCAGCAGGCAGAGCATACTAGCGTGTATGACAGCGAGTTAACCAGCACTCAAGTTGATGGCTTAGTGTCGACATTAATGTTTGACGAAGGCGATTACACCATTGCAGCTGTTGCCGGTTTTGAGCATGAATGGATTGATTTTTATCAGGTAAATGATGCTGAGTCTTCTGCTGGGCTGATCTCTGGTGGTGCCGGCGGCGATAATGCCGATGCAGACCGTAAGCGTTTAGCTGGCTTTATGGAATTTAAATTTGGTCTGCCCGCTGATCTAGAGCTTTCTGCCGCGCTTAGATATGAGCGCTACAGCCAAAGCGGTCGGGTAATGAACACAGGGAGCGATCAAATTACCAATGAGTCGGCAACCTTTGATGATGTAGTCCCCAAACTTGGCGCATTATGGCGCGCTACCGATTCACTATTGCTTAGAGCGAGCTTTGGTGAATCATTTAGAGCGCCTAATATGATTGAGATGTTCTCGTCAGACTCGCTAAGTTTTGATTACGCCTATGATCCAGTGTGGTGTGCCAATAATGATGATCCTTACTATTGCTCTTATTTTGCGCAGCATGCTACCTGGTTTGGTGGCAACCCAGACTTGCAAGCAGAAAAAGGCCAAACTCTCACTTTAGGTGGTGTTTGGAATGTCACTGACGATTGGAGTCTAGAGTTGTCTTACTATGCGATTGAGTATGACAACAAAATCGAAGCAATTGATATCAATGACATCCTGTACTTTGAGCAAATTAATGGCGGCTCAGATTCGGTGCACAGGGATGAAAACGGTCAAATTAGTTACGTAGAAAGTACCGTGCGCAACATTGCTAGTATTGAAACCTCAGGCTTTGATATTGTCAGTGCCTACAACATGACCACTGGCGTTGGTGACTTTAACCTGACACTCGATATTGCTCATGTGATTGATTACAAATACCGTGCTGATGAAGCTTCACAGGCTGTCGATTATGCAGGTGACACTGATTACCCGCAGTGGCGGGGTAATTTTAGTTTAGCTTGGCAATACGATGTATTCTCAGCAGGCTGGTCAACCGTGTTTATTGGTAAGCAATCGGGTCAAGCATGGCGAGATGCAGGCTTTGAATCGATTATCGACACGCCAAATTACTTTAAACACAACCTGCAAGTGGGTTATATGCATCCATTTAACGGCAGCGTGACCTTAGGGGTTAACAATGTGTTTAATGCTGATGCGCCTAATTGGTATGACTTTGCCAGCTATCAGGATGTGAATACCGATCTGTATGACGTGATTGGCCGCAGCTTGTACCTAAAACTTAATCAAAGTTTTTAATGTCATCGTTATAGAAACCTAAAGCTAGATACTGACAGTTAGTAACTAAAAGTTAGCAACCAAGGTAAACGACAGGAACTTCAACAAGCCGCTTGTTGCGTAAAGCAAACAGCGGCTTTTTATTGTAACTTGCTGCCTTGTTAATTAGCTATATGCTTTAACTTTAACTTTAACTGGTTAGGCTAAGTCCTGTTAACTGAGTTCACCATAGTGCAGTTACCTTTAACTTAGATGAGAACCGTGATGATGGTAGCGTTTAGATGCTGCATACGTTTTATGTCGTGATTTGGTTATTAGCTGATAAACTAGCGCCAGATAAATTGGGTGAAATGGAAATGCTAAATGTTCTGGGTAAAAAAAGTGTTGAGTCAGTTTGTGATGCCTATTCCTGTGTCCTTACTACTTATCACGGCGGGTGTATTATTGCTTGGTTATGGTTACACCCGAGCAAAGCAAAACTGGCCAGCAAGTTTAGGTAAGGCGTGCTGCGTGCTTGGTGTTGCCGTGCTGGCGCTATTTAGTCAGGCCAATGTGAGCAATGCTCTGGTAAAACCTTTAGAGCAAAGTTATCCCGCCAATACTAATCCCATAACCACTGAGTGTGTGGTGATGGTATTAGGCTCAGGTAATCAGGAGCAAGCTGGCTTAAGTGCGACTCAGCAACTTTCAACAACCTCACTAGCAAGGCTAACTGAAGGGCTAAAGCAGCTGCGCTTGGGCAAACAGGGAGAACAGGGTGACCAAAGTGGGCAGGTTCAGATTGGGTTTAGTCAAACTTGCCAGTTAATTGTAAGCGGCTGGGGCGGGCAGGGGGCTAGGCACTCACATGCGCAGATGATGAAACAAGCTGCGATAGAGCTAGGTGTGCCAGAGCAGCTAATAACCACCTTTGATACGCCAATGGATACTATTGAAGAGGCTTATTTTGCTTATCAGATGATTGGTGACAAACCATTTCGCCTAGTGACATCAGCGACCCATATGCCGCGCTCCATGACTATTTTTACAAGCCTTGGCTTATCGCCGCAAGCCGCGCCTGCTGACTATGCTATTGCGCATGGCCCTTGGTGGCGATTGAGTGCGCAAAATTTATTGAATAGCCAAAAAGCGATTCATGAATATGTGGGTAGAGCCTGGCTTGAAATCAAAGGCTTACAGCCAATCGATGGTGGTTCTAATCAATGAGCCCAAGTCGGTGACTAACATTACTTAAAGCCAAGTGCTCACTACTAATAATAACTGTGTATACAAGGAAAAGCTGTGTCAGAGCCTTTATCAACATCAACTGAATCAGACGCAATGAGTCAAACACTGCCAGATTCGGTTGCCATTAGACCTTTTTCAAAACGCAACGGCATCACTTTGTCTGTAGCAGGCGGTTTGAGCTTTGTTATCAGTATTATGCTATTCATCTTCGTCAAAGGTGCATTTGCCGTGGCATTGTTGCTATTTGCGCTAGGCATTGTTGGCACGGTTTTGGGCTTCACCAAGCTCAAAGAGCCTCCAGTAAGTGTATTGTTAGCAAAACAGGGCTTAGCGATATTTCATCGCCGCGGTGAAGTGGCGATTGATTGGAGTAATATTCAGCGCATTGACCAACTCAGGGTGAATCAAAATATGCAGATGGTGGACTTGCCTTATATTGGTTTAAAGCTGAAAAAGCTAAGCCCGATTATCGATACTATCTCACCTCGGCTTGCCACAGGTTTGCTCACTGAGCAGCGACCACTTTTGATGACAGCGGCAACGCATGATGGCGATTTACAAAGCCTTGAGCATTACCTTAGCGCTGAATTTACGCCGCTGGCGATTGAGAATAAGGATTATCAAGGGGTACAGGCGATGTTCGGTCATAGGTGTTTAACCCTTAATGAAAACCTTGGTTATCACCTTTATATTCCAGTTGATATGCTTGACAGAAGCGAAGCAGAATTTGTCACTTTAGTTCGCAATTGGAAGCAAGCCGTTGAGCAATAATAGATTGAAGTCAATCATAGGGAGAAGTTATGTCTGAGACCAAGTCAGAGGCAGTACTAACTGGCGGTTGCCACTGCGGCGCGATTCGCTATCAAGTTAGCGCTATGCCATTTGCTTCAGATTATTGCCATTGTGATATTTGCAAACAAACTACGGGATCAGTGGTTGGCGCGTGGATGGACTTTAAAGTCGAGCAGGTAACTTGGCTTAAAGGTAAGGTCAAAGAGTATGAATCTTCTGAATTTGTTCGCCGTGGGTTTTGCGAGCATTGTGGCTCAAGCCTAACCTTTCGAGATACTCGCCATGCGAGCTATTTTACTTTGACGGTGACAAGTTTAGATGACGCCAGTAAAGTGCAGCCAACCTACCATATTTACACTGATGATCAGCTCCCCTGGCTGAAGATTGACGATAACGCTAGGCGCTACCGTCAGGGGCAAACTAAAGAATAACAGGATACGCGATTAAGCGCTCACAGCTTGAGGTGCTTGAGCCTCTGCAGCTTGTTCAATTTGCTGCTCGGCTTGAGGTAAATGGCGTTGACCTAGGAATTGACCATCTTCAGCAATCTCAAGCTTTTCACTGCGAATGTCGCCTTCAAACAATCCTGAGTTGCTAATGGTGATTTTATGGCAGTGTGCTTCGCCGTTAACCTTGCCCGAAACCGTCACGTCCTTAGCGTAAATATTACCAGTTACCTTGCCGGTTGATTCAATAACGATATTGCCATCAGTGGTCAAATCGCCTTCCACACTACCAGCGATAAGAATGTCACCAGAAAAGCTAAGCTTGCCTTTAACCTGACAAGACTGCGCGATAAAACTTAGTGAGTTATTTGATTGTTTAGCTTGAAACATGGCTTAGCCTATTTGTTATTTTTGTGTGCTGATGAAGGTTCACTTACTCAGAAGTTCAAATATATAGTCTAAGTCGCCAGTTTAAAAGCGATTGATTACAGCAATAAAACATTTTGCCTATTATCTGTTAACTCAATCGCGAATTTGGCTAGGTGAGTGTGAGGGCTAGTTTGGCGTAACCACCTGAATGGAGTTGTTAGGGCAAGGGGCAACGCACGCACCACAACCGGTGCAGGCTTCTAAATCGATTTCCGGCTTAGGTACGGCGCCAACAGCCAGCTGAAAGCGAATCGCTCTAGGCTCGCAAGCATCTTTACAGCTTTGGCACCACACACCAGAGAAGGTGAGGCAATGATCCTGCACTTTAGCCAGGTAGCTCCAAGGTTGCTCAGCTGTTTTATCAAAAATGGGCTCTTCACATACATCAACGCATTTTTCACAAAAGGTACATTCGTCCTTTTTGAAATCAACTTCAACAAAGCCACCATCACCGCGGAACAAAATGCCAGTTTCACAAGCCTTTATGCATTTATCGCAGCGGGTGCATACATCGGTGAACTCGATGTCAGTTTTCGTCCACGGTGGTCTTAAAGCATTGGTTTTGTTACGCCTAAATAGATTACGGCGAGCATGATTGATACTGTCACGCTTTGGGCTTTGACTCATTTATACCTCTAATAAACAGGGTAATGTGCTAAAAATGCGCTAATGCTCACATTGTAAAGCAGCAAAGCTTAACAACCTAGCCATGTCACTTGTTTCATCACAGCGTGCTTAATCATGCGGTACACTGTCAAACAAATCAGCCAGAATTAACTTATTGTTTTTGCAGGGCTTGTTTGACTAGAAAATTGCGATGTATTTTTTAGTTTACGTTTTTACTGACCCGAGTGCTGCACAAAAAACTGTGAGGTAGTTAACAAAATTGCTCAGGTGTCACAGTATGAAGGCAAGGAAGTTTACGTAAAGTGAAGCAATATGAGTAAGAGCACACAATATGTGTCCCATCAAATTGATGCCAATGGATACATAGATTACTCCGAACAAGAACATGACATTTGGCAGCAATTGTACGCAAGGCAAATTACTAATTTGCCAGGGCGTGCGTGTAAGGCATACCTAGATGGTATTGATGCATTAGGGATGTCGGTAGATCGCATTCCGCAACTACCAGAAATCGATAGCGTACTAAAACAAGCTACGGGGTGGGAAACCGCTGCGGTACCGGCGCTTATTTCGTTTGGTAAGTTCTTTGAGCTGCTAGCCAATAAACGCTTTCCCGTTGCGACGTTTATTCGCTCAAAAGAAGAGTTCGATTATCTGCAAGAGCCGGATATCTTTCACGAGATTTTCGGTCACTGCCCACTGCTAACCAATCCAGCGTTTGCTAATTTCTCCCACCTTTATGGTCAGCTAGGCTTAGCGGCTTCAAAGGAAGACCGCGTATTCTTGGCTAGACTGTACTGGTTTACCGTTGAATTTGGTTTGATGCAAAGCGCAGCCAACGAACCATTAAACATTTATGGTGGCGGCATTTTAAGCTCACCGGGTGAAACCATGTATGCACTGGGTGATGAGCCAGAGCGCAAACCTTTTGAGTTACTGGATGTGCTGCGAACGCCTTATCGTATCGATATTATGCAACCTATTTACTATGTTATTGAGCATATCGATTATCTCGACGAGATTGGCAAAATGGACATTATGGCGCATGTGCAAAAGGCAAAGGCGCTTGGATTATTTGAGCCAAAGTTTGCGCCTAAAGCAATAGCACAAGCCAACTAAACCCGAATTAACGAGTTATCTATTAAATGTGTCTGTTGAATACTCAGCAGGCGCTAACCAACAACAAATTTTGCTGTACCCAATTAATCAGGAGTTGTAACCATGACCGCATTGACTGAAATGAAGTGTGAAGCTTGCCAGGCTGACGCGCCAAAAGTAACCGAAGCAGAATTAGCTGAGCTAATCCGAATGATCCCTGATTGGGGCGTAGAAGTACGTGAAGGCATCATGCAATTAGAGCGTGTTTACAAGTTTAAAAACTTTAAACTTGCCATGGAATTTACCAACAAGCTTGCAGATCTTTCAGAGGAAGAGTTCCATCATCCTGGCATCTTGACCGAGTGGGGCAAGGTAACTGTAACTTGGTGGTCACACTCTATAAAAGGCTTACATAAGAACGACTTCATTATGGCAGCCAAGACCGACCAGTTGCTTGATTAGTCACGAAAACACAATAATTCAGCATGTTACGTTAACGTAACATGCTAAATGTTTCTGCCTGTTACAAAATTGCTGTAAACTTCGCTTGCCAGCGTAAACTTTTAACATTAACGTATGCACGATTTCCAAAAGAAAATATTATAAACAAAGGAAATGGTTGATTATGCGTTTAGAAGTTAGCTGTATCGATCGCGTCGGCCTCGCGAAAGATATTTTAACCGTGCTCGAACATCACGGCATTAACCTGATAGCCATTGATGCCAGCAACCAAGGCTTTCTTTATCTGCAATTTGCAGAAGTCGATTTCGAAACCCTAAGAGAGCTCCTCCCGCAAATTCGTAAAGTTGAAAGCGTACACGATGTAAGAACCGTGTCGTTTATGCCATCTGAACAAGAACATTACGCGCTTAAAACCCTACTTAAAACCTTACCAGATTCAGTGTTTTCCCTAGACTCCAAAGGCAGGATCCGTATTGCCAATGAGTCGGCATTGTTGACGTTAGGTATGGGCGAGCATGAAGTGTTAGACGAGCCATTAAACCATTGGGTTCAAGGGTTTAACTTCTCTCGCTGGATGAGTGAAACGCCAGTTTTGGCGCAGGCTTGCCGTCTGCAAATTAACAATAATGAATATCTGGCTGAAATGCTGCCAATATACCTACCCGATGATGATGGCACTACCATTCTTGCGGGTGCGGTTGTGTCGTTAAAATCTCCTGCGAGAGTCGGCAAACAGTTCAATGCATTGCAAAACCAAACTACAGGATTTGACAATGTGCTGGCTAACAGCGACAAGATGAAAGAAGTGCTTAAGCAAGCGAAGCGTATGGCGCAGCTTGATGCGCCGCTACTTATCACAGGTGAGACGGGTACTGGTAAAGAGTTGATGGCGCGCGCAAGTCATGATGCCAGTATGCGCCGTGAGAAACCATTCATTGCGATTAACTGCGCAGCACTGCCAGACAGTGTCGCAGAAGAAGAGTTATTCGGCTTTGTGAATAACGGCGAAGTGGTTAAACGCGGCCTGTTTGAAGAAGCTAAAGGCGGCACGGTATTTCTTGATGAAATTGCTGAAATGTCAAAAGCTGCGCAGGTTAAACTACTGCGTTTACTGCAAGATGGCACCTTTAGACGCATTGGTGGCGACGAAGAAGTGCGCGCCGATGTTCGCATTATCTGTTCAACGCAGAAAAATCTGGCAGAGTTATGTCAGGCTGGCGAGTTCCGTGAAGACTTGTACTACCGCATTCATGTACTTAGTTATCACATGCCATCGCTGCGTGAGCGCAAGGTGGACGTTATTCCGTTGACCGAAATGTTCCTTGAACATTACAGTCAGCAGTTATCTAGCCCACTTCGACGTATTTCAGCAAGTTGTCGCGATTACCTATTTAGCTACGCTTGGCCTGGTAACGTACGCCAGCTTAAAAACGCGATTTTTAGAGCTGTATCAATGTGGGATGGTGCAACTGAACTCACCGTGGAGCAGTTGAAGCTGCCATCTTATGCCGAAGGTTTTGGCTACTTTGACGAAGAGTTTGAAGGCAGCTTAGATCAAGCAATGAAGGAATATGAAGCCAGCTTATTGCGCCGCTTGTATCCTGCGTACCCTAGTACGCGGCAACTGGCGAAAAAGCTTGGGGTTTCGCATACCGCCATCGCTAATAAACTGCGTGATTATAAAATCGCCAAGAAGAAATGATGTAACGAAAAGCTGCCAGCAGCAACGAGCTGGCAGTGTTTGATTTAACCGCCTATTGCCGATTATCTGCCACAATCAAGTTGGTGTAATAAATAGTTTACATTGTGGTTTGAATGCAGAATAAATGTGATTTAGTTCACATCATTTTAATCTCAGGCAATTTGCGGTATTTGTTATGCCAGCAGATGAACGTGCCCACAAATGAACGTGCCCAAGAATGAATTCCAATGCAGCCTTTTGCTGCATAGCTTGATGGCTTAGCTTGTTGAACCTGTGCACTAGCGCAGCTGTTGAGCACTTTAAAATTTGCCATCAAATATAAAAATTAGGAGCAACAATGAAACTTGCCACATATGACAATGGCCGCCGTGACGGTCAATTAATGCTAGTTAGTAAGGATTTAACCAAAGCGGTGGCAGTACCAGCAATTGCCCACACTATGCAGCAGTTGCTTGATGCATGGGACTTACTAAACCCACAGCTGCAAGAGCTATATGAAGCACTTAACGCAGGCCAAATGGATAACGCGGTAGACTTTGAAGAGTCACGTTGCTTATCACCACTACCACGTGCATACCAATGGGCTGACGGTAGTGCATACGTCAACCACGTTGAGCTAGTTCGTAAAGCGCGCGGCGCAGAAATGCCAGAGTCTTTCTGGACTGATCCACTAGTATACCAGGGCGGCTCAGACTGCTTTATCGCGCCAAAAGCAGACATTCAAATGGCGAGCGAAGAATACGGTATCGACTTTGAGTCTGAAATCGCAGTGATCACTGACGATGTGGCAATGGGCGTAGACAGCAGCAATGCACAAAAGCACATTAAACTGCTCATGCTAGTTAACGATGTGTCTTTGCGCAACTTAATTCCTGGTGAGCTAGCCAAAGGCTTTGGCTTCTTCCAATCTAAGCCATCTAGTGCCTTCTCTCCAGTTGCCATCACACCTGATGAGCTAGGTGATAAGTGGCAAGACAGCAAAGTACACCTACCACTGGTTACTCACTTAAATGGCGAGTTATTTGGTCGCCCAAATGCTGGTGTCGACATGACTTTCGACTTTAGTCAGCTTGTTGCTCACGTAGCAAAAACTCGCCCACTGGCTGCAGGTGCAATCATCGGCTCGGGTACAATTTCGAACTATGACCGCAGTGCTGGTTCAAGCTGCTTAGCTGAAAAGCGTATGTTAGAAATCATTGAAGATGGTAAAGCTAGCACACCATTTATGCGCTTTGGTGATACAGTTCGCATTGAAATGTTTGATGACAATGACAACTCAATATTTGGTTCAATCGACCAAAAAGTCGTTGAATACAAGGCTTAATTAGCACGCCGAGTTTGAATAAAAGCAACAGCGGTAACGTTGTTGCTTTTTTTATAAGGAGTATAAAATGAAACTCTATGGATACTGGCGCTCAAGCGCTGCTTATCGTGTACGTATTGCGCTTAATTTAAAGCAGTTAGATGCCGAACAGATTTCAGTTCACCTAGTGAAAAATGGCGGTGAGCAACACAGTGAAGATTTCGTTAAGCTCAATCCACAACATTTAGTTCCAGCGTTAGTTGATAGCGATGAACATGGCGAGTTTTGCATTACCCAGTCGCTGGCGATTATCGAATATCTTGATGAGCGTTATGTGCAAGCTGGTTTGTTGCCACAAAAAGCAAAATATAGAGCGGTAGTGCGCGCGATGGCGCAGCTTATTGCTTGTGAAGTCCACCCACTAGATAACCTGCGCGTGTTGCAATATCTGGTGAATGAAATGGACGTAAACGAAGACAACAAGATGAAGTGGTATCACCATTGGATCCATTTAGGTTTTGCAGCGCTTGAAGCGCAAATTGCTCAGTTCGGTGGCAAGTATAGTTTTGGCGATAGTGTCACTTTAGCTGATTTGTGTTTAGTGCCTCAGGTGTACAACGCAAGACGCTTTAATGTCGATTTAGCTGCATATCCAAATATCGTGCGCGTTGATGCCGCCTTAAATGAGCTGGAAGCATTTAAACTAGCCGCACCTGAAGCTCAGCATGACGCGACTTAAATCAGTCAATTAATTGATGACGCATAACGAGCAATACCGCGCACAAATATGTCAGTGGCTGCTTGAAGATGAATCGCGTCTGCAAGCACTTAAGATGTGCGCGCAGCTTTTTGCCCAGCTGGGTATTGAAGACTGGTGTATTGCAGCTGGTTTTGTGCGTGATATGGTGTGGGACAAGCTGCACCAGTTACCTAACTCTGCGTTTAATGACATTGATGTGATTTATTACTGTCAGCAAGACATAAGCCCCGAGCGTGATCGTCGGCTTGAGCAAGCTCTAGCTCAATCATTAACCCAAGAGTTGGCCCAAGCATTAGTGCAGTCTCCAAGCAACACGTTAACTAAAACACTGCTTGGGGAGAGCACTTGTAATTTACCTTTCTCGGTCAAGAACCAAGCGCGCATGCATATTAGAAACGGTGATGCGCCTTACGCCAGCTGCACCGATGCCATGAGTTATTGGCCTGAGCTGCAAACTGGAGTTGGTGTAAAGCTTGAGCTCGCTTGTTCACTAGACGATTGCCAGCAGACACAAGCACATGTTTCTATCATCCACGCGTTTGATCTGGCGCGCTTATTTGATTTTTCGATCACTCATAACCCGAAGCGAAATCGTGAGTTGTTTACGCGACGGGTGACCACCAAAGGTTGGCTTGAGCGCTATTCAAAGCTCGCAATTTCCACATAGTCCTGTCGTAAAGGCTGACAAGTTTAAAGTCTATTTCGTCTCGCTCAACTGTGTTGTTTCCAACGGTTTTTATTCAATAACTTTAGATTTTTAGGCGTTCTCTCACTTGCTGCAGCGAGTGCACCTCACCATTTACAGTCAAAATTTGATGCGCTTAGGTCTAATCCTAAAGGTTGAATATAGATACTTTATTAACCAAAAGTGGTTGATTTTTAATCTTAAATGCTTGTGTAGAGGTGATCTAGATCAATAAAACGATTACCTCTTTGGTGATAGTGATAGATATTGATCTGTATCAATGTTGTTAAGGATTTTGTCTGGCAGTGTAGCGCCAATTGTTAAGGGTGTTATCGAATTGTTTGTATGTGCGTACAAGAAAAACGCACGGGTTTTAAGCAAATTCAAGGGGATGAATATGAAAACCAAATTAATGACAAAAACACTAGTTGCTGCAGGTCTATTAGCTGCGAGCTTTTCAGGTAGCGCGATTGCTCACCAGGCAGGTGACATCATTGTTCGTGCCGGTGCTGTGCAGGTCAGCCCAAATGATTCAAGTCAGCAAGTAGAAACGCCAGATTTAGGCAACCTAGGCGAGTTCTCAGTAGGTTCAAACACTCAGGTTGGTTTAAATTTCGGTTACATGCTGACTGATAACTTTGGTGTTGAATTACTTGCAGCAACGCCTTTTAGCCACGACATTTCAATTGCTGGAATGAAAGTTGCGGAAACCAAGCACCTACCACCAACCTTGGTTGGCCAATATTACTTCGGCAGTGCTGATTCAAAACTTCGTCCGTATGTGGGAGTCGGTGTTAACTTTACCAACTTCTTTGACACAAAAATCACCAATGATGTTGATGGTCGTTTGTCTAACCTAAGCTTAACTAATTCATGGGGATTAGCGGCGCAAGTGGGTGTTGATTACCAAGTGAGTGATAACTGGCTAGTGAATGGTTCAATCTGGTACGCACAGATCTCAACTGACGCTAATTTCCAATATGCACCTAATGGTGGCGCAACTTCAGTTCCTGTATCAATCGAAACAGACATTAACCCATGGGTTTACATGGTGAGCGTTGGTTATACTTTCTAATCAACTCTTTGGTGTTGAACTAGCGTGAAAACCATAGCGTGAAAACCATAGCGTGAAAACGATAGTGTGAAAGTTAGTTCAACTCACCAATGAAACTAACACCATAAAAGCAAAAACCAGCTGTAATTTCAGCTGGTTTTTTTAGTAATGATTACTTAAAGATATCATTGAGCTTTTCAGCTAGCCTCACGCCAGCTTGGCGTAAACGCAGTTTCACAGTGGGTGTGTGGTCATAAACATACTGGTAGCGTAAATCATCTTCGCCATCGCGGTTTTTTTCAAGCGTGTACGTTGCTTTACGCAGCGCTTTAGATTCATCCGCCCATTCGTAATAGTTTTTACCGTGCCATTGTTTACGCTCTTTTTCTGATATACGGCCGATAAAGCGCGTCATTTCAGTAAAGCTTAAGCCTTGTTGTTCAACTAGCTCAGTGTCCCAAACACTATGTAGGTTAGTGTTCTCGCCAAACCATTTTAGTTTGATTTTATTTCCGCCCCAGTCGTCAGCATAACCAACGTGTAAAGGTTGGTGTATATCGCCGACAAAATGTACGTAAAACGCTAACGCTTGCCACTTTTGCTCAATGGTTGAGTTAGGGTTACGTAGCGCTTTTTCAAACAGTTCCATTGCTGCGATAACATCGCCATGGGGATTGCGCTTAACGGTTTTCCAGGTTTCATGATCATCTATCGACACATAGTGCCAAGGCGCAGCGTGATCCCAGCTGCCACTGGAGCGAATTTCATCACCCCAAGTTGAGACTTCAGCCAGACTTGCACCATCGAGTAGGTCAGTGATCTTCTCATTTACTTCGTCGGTGAGATTCTGCTGGGCTATCTCACCAATGACTCTATGACCTAATTGACCCCAAGCCATAGCATCATGCATTGGCAAAACTAGCGTTAACCCAAAGCTAGTCGCTGCCAACAACTTGTGCAGTTTCATTATTCATCCTATTTAAAATAATTGGTTATTTTTTAGTTTTTATTTTACGGGCGTAAGATTGCAGTTTGACGAATTGAATTTCAATAATTTTTTGTTATCCAAGCTGTAACTTTTTCGTTACGAAAACAACGGGTTTTGGAGGTGATCCATCTGGTATAACCAGTTAGTGATTGAAAAATAAGCGTTAGATCACACTTATGTTGATGGAAAGATACATTGTTGAGCTTGTGTTTATTTCTTGTGAGTAGTTGAAATATTTGTGCAACAAAGTCAGTATACACTCGCTTTCGAGTTTGAGCTTATTAATTAGGGACTTGAGCCCATTACTACTTATAAATTGAGCCAAGCTTAAGCAATTTCCAATTAAAAATAATATTGAATTTGTAAAATTCAGGGGTCTAAAATGTTGAACAAAAAACTAAGTCGCATAGCACTTGCGACTTGCTTTGCCATGGGTGTTGCTCTACCAGCCATGGCAGCCGATACTGCGTCTTCTATTCGCGGTCAAATCACCGGTCCTCAAGGTAATGCTGTTACTGATGCAAAAATTACCATCATGCACGAGCCTACGGGTAAGGTAACTGAAGTTGAAGTAGGCGAAAATGGCCAGTTTCACGTACGTGGTTTACGTGTCGGCGGTCCTTACATTATCAAGGTCGATTCTGACAAATTTGCTGATGAAGTTGAGCAAGGCTTATTCTTAAACGTGGGTGAAACACTTAGTTTCAACCGTTCACTAAATACTACAGAAGCTGCAGATATTGAGCGTATCAACGTAGTTGGTAATGCTGCACTATACCGCAGTGGTAGTTCAAATAGTGATTTTGGCTCTAAAGATATTGAAAACTCTCCAGGTATCAGCCGTGACCTTAAAGATGTAGTACGTCAAAACCCGCTTGCCGTACTTGGTACGGACGGCGTGTCATTAAGTGTTGCTGGTCTAAACCCTCGCTATAACACTTTCGTTGTTGATGGTATTTCGCAAAACGATGATTTCGGCCTTAACTCGAACGGTTACCCAACTCAGCGTTCACCTATTTCAATTGATGCAGTTGAAAGTGTTGCGTTAAACGTAACGCCATATTCAGCGCGTATTGGTGGTTTTACCGGTGCACAGATCAACGCTGTAACCAAGTCTGGTACTAACGAACTATCTGGTACCGTATTTTGGGAAACAACTAACGACAGCATGGCTGGCGATGGTAAAGATCCTAAATCAGGCGAAAAACTAGAGAACGATTTCGAAGAAACGACTTTTGGTGGCACCATTGGCTTCCCATTAATTGAAGACACGTTATTCTTCTTCGGCTCTTACGAGAAATTTGACGCACCTAAATCTGCATTATTCGGCCCTAAAGGCTCAGGTTTTGGAAACGAGTCAAACGTAACTTCTGAAGACTTGCAAAAAGTTCGCGACATCGCGAGCAACGTATATGGGCTAGACACTATTGGTGACTATGACCTGTCTCCTCAAGAAGAAGATGAGAAAGTCCTAGCTAAGATTGACTGGAACATTACTGATGGTCACCGTGCAGCATTCACCTACCAAAAAACCGTTGGTAACCTAACCAACAATATTGCGGAAGACCCTTACGAACTTACGCTTGCAAGTACTTGGTACAATAAAGAAGAAATTCTAGAAGCCTATGCCGGTACACTGTACAGTGACTGGACTGACAGCTTTACTACTGAAATTAAAGTTGCTTACAAAGACACCACTACTAATTCAAATACCATTCAAGACCTAGGTATTGGTGAAGTGTCAGTAAGAACTGATAGCGGTGATATCGTATTCGGTACAGACAAATCTCGCCAAGCTAACCAGTTAAATAACCAAAACCTAGAGTTACGTTTTGTTGGTGATTACTACCTAGGCGATCATGAAATCGGCTTTGGTGCGCAATACAACAACGTTGAAGTATTTAACCTGTTCGCGCAAAACGTAATGGGTACTTGGGCGTTTGACTCTATTGAAGAGTTCGAAAACGGTGAGCCTGGTTCTTTCTATTACTCGAATGCACTATCTGGTAACACACAAGACGTTGCGGCTTCATTTAGCATGAACACCCTAGCGCTGTTTGTTGAAGATAACTGGTACATCACCGATGACCTGCAACTTAACTATGGTATGCGTTACGAAACCATTAGCATGCCTGATGCACCAACATTCAACCAAAATTTCTATGACCGCTATGGTTTTGCTAACAACGGCACATTTGACGGTAAAGATATTTGGTTACCACGTGTAGGTGTAACTTATCAGTTAACTGATGATGTGAAACTGCACGGTGGTGTAGGTCGCTACAGTGGCGGCAGCCCAACAGTTTGGATGTCAAACAGCTACTCAAACGACGGTACTCGTCTGCTAAGTTACAACGGCGGTTGGCAAGATTCTTGGGGAACACCTGATTTTGGTAACGTACCAAGCGAAGCACAAGACGGCTTAGTAGGTGGTGACGGTAATACTAACTCATTGGATCCTAACTTTGAGCTACCTTCAGACTGGCGCGCAAGTATCGGTTTTGACTCTACTTGGGACTTTGGAGCATTAGGTGAAGACTGGTTTGTTGGTGGTGAGTTCCTATACATCCAACGTGAAAACGATGTTGCATGGAAAGACTTAGCACGTCGTTACGTAAAGACAGACGACACTGGTCGTGTTATCTACGAGACTTGGGATCCATTAGCTAACGATGGTGCAGGTGGTAATACTGAGCGCTATGACCTAATGCTAACCAATGCTGAAGAAGATGGTAAGAGCACAACACTCGCCCTAACACTTGCTAAAGAGTGGGATATGGGTATGAGCATGCGTGCAACTTACACCTACAACTCAGTTGAAGAAGGTAACCAAGGTTCTTCGTCTACAGCAACATCTAACTACCAATACACACCTGTTCAGTATGACCGAAACGGCACGACTATGGGCACTGGTCAATACGAAACGCCACACCGTTTCACGTTGACTTTAGGTTACGAGACAGAGTTTGTTGAAGGTTATGCATCTAACTTCAATATGTTTTACGAAGCACGTGAAGGTCGTCCATTAACTTGGGTACTTGGCTCATATAGAGACTACGGCTTTGGTGACCAAAGCACATTTGGTAACTCTTCATACTACCTGCCATACATTCCAACAGGCGCGGATGATGCCAACGTTGAATATTCAGGTGGTCTAACTTACGAAGAGTTCAAGAAGGTACTTGATGAAGTTGGTTTAAGTCAGTACGCAGGTGGTATTGCACCTAAAGGTACGGATAACCAGCCTTGGATCCACACGTTAGACTTCCGCTTTAGTCAAGAGCTACCGGGCTTTACTAAAGAGCATAAAGGTATCTTCTACTTTGACGTTAAGAACGTTCTTAACCTGCTTAATGACGACTGGGGTCGTGTGACTTACCAGTCTTACGGTAGTAAAAAGTTAGTTGACCACAACTACAACCCAGATACTGGTGTATACACTTACTCAGTACCTTACGGTCAAGATGGCTTAGAAACTGATAACTACAACACATACGACATTCAAAAATCAGTATGGCAGTTAAAAGTTGGTGTTAAGTACAAGTTCTAATTTGACTTAATAAGCTAAATTGCAAAACAAAAACCGCGCTACTTAGCGCGGTTTTTTTATGCTTTGAAAAGTATTGGATTTCGCTGATTAAGACAGCAAGCTATCAACTCAAATAACTAAGCCAAATCACCAAAAGCTTAACGCTTCTTCTTTGGTTTCCAGTGACGAGTATTGTAGATAAACTCTGGCAATCCAACGGTTAACCAAGCAACCAAACGCCAGCGTTTCGTCACGTAAAACTTGCGCTTACCTTTCTGTAAGCCTTTGATGATTTGACTGGCTACCTTATCAATCGGTGGTAACCAGAATTTGTTGCCTTGCATAGCCGCTTTATCGAGTAGCCCTAACTGAATATCTGAAATTGTCACCGGTAGTTTTAAGCGCTGGGCATGCATGCTTAAACCTTCAAGGTAGCTTTGGGCAAATGCTTTAGATGCGTGATAAGCCACATTCGGCCCACCGCGTAAACCCGCGATTGAGTTGATTGCTGCAAGCTGACCATAACCTTGTTCACACAAGAGTTTAAACACGCTGTTTGCCACTGCAGCAAAGCCCTTCACGTTAACATCAATAATGTCTTCATCAAGTTGCCAGGGCAGGGCTGGATCGTAGCCATTGAGGCCAGTATTGATGATAACTAAATGCGCGCCATTGTGGGTTTGCCAAGCAGTTTCAATTTGCTCAATCAATTGTTTTGGCTGCTCGATTGCCAGTGGGTAAACCGTCACTGGTGTAGTTAAGCTATCAGTTAATGGCTTAATTGATTCTGGGTTTTGCACGAACAGAACTAACTCAACATTTTGCTCAGAGAATTGTTTTGCAAGGGTTTGGCTAAGTTGCGAACTGGCGCCAATTATCATGGCGGTAGCTTGAGTCATAAGGGCGTTTATCTTCAATGGCTGACTTGATTTGGTCACTTATAATAGAAATTACCGATATTGATAACAAGTTCGAAAAATTTCAATGTTGGATGTATAGACTTCTAGATGTCCTTGTGTATGATGAGATTGACGCTCAATTTAGCAGGTGTTTGTTAAGTAACTGATTGTTAGTTGCTGTTTTAATTGTATTTGCTAATAAAGCAATAATTTTTATGTGGTGTTATTCGGTAACTCATCACTTAAGTACTTGGTTTTTATTTATTTATCAAATTGTGATCTGCATTCACTAGTGCATCTTCAAATTATCGTATTCCCTTATTAGTGGGTTAAGGCTTTGGCTAAGAACAAAGGCTGAATTAAACGTTGCAACTAATAACAGTAATCACAATGAGCAGCTAAAAGTAACAATCTCAAATAATGACCAAAGATAGTCACTACAAACTAGGGCTTGTATATGCCAGTAAGAATTCCAGATAACCTGCCAGCAGCAGGAATTTTAGAATCAGAAAACATCTTCGTGATGTCAGAAAGCCGCGCCGCCAATCAGGACATCCGTCCCATGCGTGTGCTTATCTTAAACCTGATGCCCAACAAGATTGAAACCGAAACCCAGCTCCTTAGATTGCTAGGTAATACGCCTTTGCAAGTGGATGTCGATTTATTGCGTATTCACGATAAAGAATCTAAGCACACTTCAATCGACCATATGAATGCCTTTTATCGTGATTTTAATGACGTAAAACACAAAAACTACGATGGTCTAATTATCACTGGCGCGCCACTTGGGCAGATTGATTTTGAAGACGTTACCTATTGGGACCATATTCGCGAAATCATCGATTGGTCGCAGCAGCATGTTACCTCAGTGCTATTCTTATGCTGGGCAGCGCATGCAGGCTTGTTCCACCTTTATAACTTGCAGCGCAAGCTGTTAAGCACCAAGCGCTCTGGCGTATATTGTCACCAACGCACCGATACGCCGCACCCATTGTTACGTGGATTTGATGAAGAGTTCTACGCGCCTCATTCACGCTTTGCTGAGATGGATATAAACGAGTTACAACAACATCCAGATCTTGAAGTGTTGGCGCATTCTGATGAAGCTGGGGCGTATTTAGTATTAAGTAAAACTAACCGCAACCTGTTTGTCATCGGTCACCCTGAATATCATCGTAATACTTTAAAAGATGAATATTTGCGTGACATTGACCAGGGCTTAGACCCAGAAATTCCGCGCAATTATTTTAGAAATAACGACCCACAACAAAAGCCGGTCGCCCGCTGGCATAGCCACGGCAGCTTGCTCATTAGTAACTGGCTTAATTACTATGTTTACCAGTTAACCCCGTATGATTTGACCGACATGAGCGGTATCACTCCGTGGGAGTCAGAGGTTTAATCCGAAGTTTTGGCCTTAATCGAGAAATTAAATAGCAGCCCTTAGCCATTGTGGTTAAGGGCTGTTTTAGTTTTCGTCATATTAGAGGTGTCATCCCAACTAACCTTCGGCCATTCCCTGCTTGTGCATCCCTGCTTGTTATCTGGGACCCTGGTCAAACAAAGTGTAAATTTTGACTGACAATCCCCGAATAAATTTCCACCTTGATCACAAAATTGGCTATTGCTTTACGTTCGCGTAAACGTCAAAGTGATGGTAGATTTTTGAAAAAGTATCCAAGAAATAGATTTCGGAGACGTTATGAGCGCACAACAGTCAGGCCAAGATATTGTAATTGTGGCGGCAACCCGCACACCAATGGGCGGTTTTCAAGGTGAACTATCACAAGTCACTTCACCAACGCTGGCGGCGACAGCCATTAAAGGCTTACTGGCGCAGTCAGGTGTATCGTCTGACGCGGTAGATGAAGTATTAATGGGTTGTGTATTGCCAGCTGGTCTTGGTCAAGCGCCGGCGCGTCAAGCTGCACTAGGTGCTGGCTTACCACTTACAGCAGGCGCGACAACGGTAAACAAGGTATGCGGCTCAGGCATGAAAACCGTCATGTTAGCGCACGATTCGATTAAAGCTGGTAGTAACGATGTGGTGGTTGCAGGTGGTATGGAAAGCATGAGCCAAGCGCCTTACTTACTTGATAAAGCCCGCGGCGGTATGCGTATGGGCCATGGCAAGGTAATGGACCACATGTTCCTTGACGGTTTAGAAGATGCATACACTGGTGGCGCAATGGGCACATTCGCTCAAAAAACGGCAGATGACTTTAACCTAACTCGCGAAGCGATGGACGAGTTCGCCCTAAGCTCACTTGAAAAAGCTAACGCTGCGATTAACTCTGGTGCATTTGATGCCGAGATTACCCCAGTTACGTTTAGCACTCGTCGCGGCGACGTCACAGTTACCACCGATGAGCAGCCAGGCAATGCGCGCCCAGAAAAAATTCCAACGCTGCGCCCTGCATTTGCTAAAGACGGCACCATTACCGCTGCAAACTCAAGCTCAATTTCAGATGGTGCCGCGGCGCTGATGTTAATGAAGCGCGAAACTGCTGCCAACTTAGGTTTAGATGTGCTCGCGACCATTAAAGGCCACACAACACACTCGCAAGAGCCTGCCATGTTTACCACAGCGCCAGTGGGTGCGGTAAACAAGCTATTTGGTTTAACTAACTGGACTAAAAATGACGTTGATTTATTTGAAATCAACGAAGCGTTTGCCATGGTCACCATGCTAGCCATTTCTGAACTTGGCTTAGATGCAGGCAAGGTTAACGTTAATGGCGGCGCATGTGCATTAGGCCACCCAATTGGTTGCTCTGGTGCTCGTGTGCTGGTTACGCTAATTCACGCACTTAAAGCACGCGGTCTAAAACGCGGTGTGGCCACTTTATGTATTGGCGGTGGTGAAGCAACGGCAATGGCAATCGAGGTCGAATAGTTAAGCCTATTCGACAACAGATTTCGAAGTATAAAACTCAACAAGACGGCATTGCTAGCGCGAATAACAATCTTAAAAATGGCCTAGCAAAGCAATCCTCACGGATGGAAGGGAATAACATGACCACACAAGTAAAACACTATATTGCAGGTGAGTTCACCACAGGTACAGGTAGCAAGGTTATTGAAGTCACTAACCCTGCTAACAACAGCGTGATTGCCAAGGTAAATGCGGCAACCGAAGCTGAAGTAGACCAAGCTATCGCCAGTGCTAAAGAAGCCTTTAAGACTTGGAAGGAAGTGCCGGTTTCTGAGCGTGCCCGCGTTATGCTGCGTTACCAGCACCTACTTAAAGAAAACCACGATGAAATTGCTACAATTCTTGCCAAAGAAACCGGTAAAACCTTTGAAGATGCCAAGGGCGACGTATGGCGCGGTATTGAAGTCGCTGAACACGCTTGTAATGTTGCATCGCTGCTTATGGGCGAAACCGTTGAGAACGTGGCGCGTAACATTGACACTTACTCTTACACTCAGCCTTTAGGTGTTTGTGCTGGTATCACACCATTTAACTTCCCAGCGATGATCCCGTTATGGATGTTTCCGTTAGCTATTGCTTGTGGTAACACTTTCATCCTTAAACCATCAGAGCAAGACCCAATGACGCCGCAACGTCTGGTTGAGCTGTTTGAAGAAGCGGGCGCGCCAAAAGGCGTGTTGCAGCTTATTCATGGTGATAAAACTGCGGTTGATAAACTGCTTAGCGATGAAGCGATTAAGGCGATTTCATTTGTCGGCTCTGTGGGTGTGGGTCAATACATCTACAAAACCGGTACTGACAACCTTAAACGTGTACAAGCTTTTGCCGGTGCTAAAAACCACTGTGTGATCATGCCTGATGCTAACAAGCAGCAAGTGATCAACAACATGGTCGGCGCATCGGTCGGTGCTGCTGGTCAGCGCTGCATGGCGATTTCAGTTGCGGTGTTTGTTGGTGAAGCGAAAGAGTGGATCCCAGAGATTAAAGAAGCGCTGGCTAAAGTTCGCCCTGGCCTTTGGGATGACAAAGATGCCGCTTATGGCCCGGTTATCAGCCCTGCCGCTAAGCAGCGCGTACTCAGCCTTATTGAGCAAGGTAAACAAGAAGGCGCAGATTGTGTGCTTGATGGCAGTGACTTTACTGTTGAAGGTTATGAATCTGGTAACTGGGTTGGCCCAACCATGTTCACTAACGTGACCACAGAGATGAGTATCTACAAAGAAGAAATCTTCGGCCCAGTGCTTTGTTGTATGGAAGCTGACTCATTAGATGAAGCCATTACCCTTGTAAACAACAGCCCTTATGGTAACGGTACTTCTATCTTTACTGCATCTGGCGGCGCAGCGCGTAAATATCAGCATGAAATTGAAGTAGGTCAGGTAGGTATTAACGTACCAATTCCTGTACCACTGCCGTTTTTCTCATTCACAGGTTGGAAGGGCAGTTTCTACGGTGATCAACACGCTTATGGTAAACAAGCGGTACGTTTCTACACCGAGACTAAAACCATCACTTCACGCTGGTTTGATGAAGGTAGCGTAAGCGGCCCGAACATGAGTATCAACCTGAAATAGTCATCAAGCCTTGCTTGTACCTCGATTACCAAAAGAGGGATAAGCAAGGCTTTTTAATTACCTGTTTGAAAACTGAGCAGCAACGCGACAACTCGCGCTAAAAACCAATAACAACAATAGATTAATAACAACAAGCGCTTGCTATCAATACATGGCACCGCTGCTGACTCAGAGAAATGACCGCAGAGTCATCACCTTATGAGGAAATTTCCATGGATTTTAATTTAAACGAAGATCAACGCCAATTTGCCGATCTTGCCCGTCAATTTGCCCAAGAAGAGCTCGCGCCATACGCAGCTAAATGGGATGAAGAGCACCACTTTCCGAAAGACGTGATTCAAAAAGCGGGTGAGCTTGGATTTTGCTCACTATATTCGCCTGAATCTGAAGGCGGCATGGGTTTATCACGTCTTGATTCATCAATTATCTTTGAAGAGTTATCACAAGGCTGCACCGCAACTACAGCCATGTTAACCATTCACAATATGGCGACCTGGATGGTGACGACCTGGGGCAGCGAAACACTGCGTCAGCAATGGTCTGAGCCACTAACCACTGGTCAGCAACTTGCGTCTTACTGCTTAACTGAGCCTGGTGCTGGTAGTGATGCTGCGTCGCTGCAAACCAAAGCCGTGCGCGAAGGTGATGAGTATGTAATAAACGGCTCTAAAATGTTTATTTCAGGCGCGGGCGACACTGAGCTGTTAGTGGTGATGTGCCGCACTGGTGAGCCTGGCCCTAAAGGTATTTCAGCCATTGCCGTACCAGCAAACCTTGACGGCATAATCTATGGTAAAGCCGAAGATAAAATGGGCTGGAATGCTCAGCCAACACGCTTAATTACGTTTGAAAATGTGCGCGTACCAGCTGCCAACTTACTGGGCGAAGAAGGCCAAGGCTTTACCTTTGCAATGAAAGGTTTAGACGGCGGGCGCATTAACATTGCCACTTGCTCAATTGGTACTGCCCAAGCTGCCCTTGAGCGCGCGACACAGTACATGAATGAGCGTAAGCAATTTGGTAAGCCAATTGCGGCGTTCCAGGCGCTGCAGTTTAAGCTTGCTGATATGGCAACTGAGCTAGTTGCTGCTCGTCAAATGGTGCGTTTAGCAGCGTTTAAATTAGATACTAAAGATCCAGAAGCAACCGCATACTGCGCCATGGCAAAACGTTTTGCTACCGACATTGGCTTCCAGGTGTGTGATAACGCGCTGCAGCTGCATGGTGGCTATGGTTACATTCGCGAATACCCGCTTGAACGTCACTTCCGTGATGTGCGTGTACATCAAATTCTTGAGGGGACAAATGAGATCATGCGTCTGATTATTGCCCGTCGCATTTTAGATGAAAACGCACACCCAATTCTGTAATTGGCAGGCAACAGTTTTAAAGGACGTTTTATGACACAGCAAAACAACTCAACGGCAATCATCAAGCAGGTAGAAGGCAACACAGCCATTTTTACGCTTAACAACCCGCCAGCGAATACCTGGACTGCAGATAGCCTGCAACTGCTTAAATCTATGGTGCTTGAGCTAAACCAAGATAAAAACATTTATGCATTAGTTATCACTGGCTTTGGTGAAAAGTTTTTCTCAGCTGGCGCTGATTTAAACCTGTTTGCAGATGGCGATAAGGGTAATGCGGCGACCATGGCAAAACACTTTGGTGAAGCATTTGAAACCTTAAGTGCATTTCGCGGAGTATCGATTGCAGCCATCAATGGCTACGCTATGGGCGGCGGTTTAGAAGTCGCGCTCGCCTGTGATATCCGTATTGCAGAGCAACAAGCTCAGATGGCACTGCCTGAAGCAACCGTTGGCCTATTGCCTTGTGCTGGTGGTACCCAAAACCTAACAGCGCTTGTTGGCGAAGGTTGGGCAAAACGGATGATTTTATGTGGTGAGCGCCTTGATGCTGCTAAAGCTGAAAAAATTGGTCTAGTAGAAGAGGTGGTAGAGCAAGGCCAAGCACTTGAAGCTTCAACAAAATTAGCTGCTAAAGTTGCTCGTCAATCGCCATCAAGCGTGACAGTATGTAAAACGCTAATTCAGGCTGGCCGCACTATGCCACGCACACAAGCCTTACCGCTAGAGCGTGAGCTATTTGTTGGTCTGTTTGATACCGAAGATCAAGCTGAAGGTGTTAATGCCTTTTTAGAGAAACGCAAACCAGATTGGAAGAATGCATAATGACTCAAGATGTGATTTTTCAAACCTTAGGCACCTTATCAGGGCAGTCTATTGGTGTTGTTACCCTCAATATTGAAAAAGCCCTCAACGCGCTAAACCTTGATATGGTGCGTGCGATGACAACCCAGCTTCAAGCCTGGCAAACTGATGACTCAATTGCGTTTGTTGTGCTCGATGGTAGTGGCGACAAAGCGTTTTGTGCTGGCGGTGATGTGCGTGCTATTTATCAAGCATCGGTGGCAAACCCCGGTGAAATGACCACTCAAGCCAGTGAGTTCTTCACCGAGGAATATCAGCTTGACTACCTACTGCATCAGTTTGGTAAGCCTGTGATGGTGTGGGGCGATGGCATTGTGATGGGCGGCGGCCTTGGCCTGATGGCTGGTGGCAGTCATCGGGTTCTGACTGAGCGCAGCCGTATTGCCATGCCAGAAGTCACTATCGGCTTGTATCCAGATGTTGGCGGCAGCTATTTCTTAAACCGTATGCCGGGCAAGCTTGGGCTGTTTTTGGGGTTAACTGCTTACAATATGAATGCCGCTGATGCTGCTTTTGTTGGGCTAGGTAACCACTTTGTTGGTAGCAGCGACAAAGAGCCACTATTTGATGCGCTAGCCGATGTGAACTGGACTAGCGACACTAATCAAAACCATGAGTTATTGACGCAACTGCTTGATAGTTGGCAAGACAAAACTCAGGCGCAAATGGGCAACTCTAATCTTGAGCTGTACCAAAGCCAAATCGACATGTTAATGGATGGCGAAATCGAAGATGTGCATCATCAGCTATCTAGCCTAGAGACAGAGCTTGAATGGCTAAGCCGCGCACAAAAAACGGCCATGGCAGGTAGCCCGCTAAGCTGGTTCTTAATCTTTGCTCAGGCAAATTTAGGCACCAACAAAACCCTAGCTGAATGCTTTAAGTGGGAGCTTGGTATCAGCGTAAATTGCTGTATGCACGGCGATTTTTGTGAAGGTGTGCGCGCACTACTGATTGATAAAGACCGTAACCCACAGTGGAAGTTTGCTCACGCCGCTGATGTTACGCCTGAGGCGGTAACTCAGCTATTAACCTCGCCGTGGAGTGATAGCGAGCATCCGTTAAACGCGCTGTAATAAGCTGTATGGAACGCGGAATAGTATTAAAGCAATAATAAAAATATAAGAAGATCAACAAGACTCGCTGCTTACCTATCTCCATCAGAATAGCTGGTTAAGTTATTGGGGGAGAGTACAAAAACAGCAAGTAACACCACAACAAAGGAATTGGATATGGCAACAGTAGCATTTATTGGATTAGGCAATATGGGCGGCCCAATGGCAGCCAACCTAGTTAAAGCTGGTATGACGGTCACGGTATTTGACCTAGTACCACAAGCTGTTGAGGCATTAACAAGCCAAGGTGCGCTGAGTGCCAAAACTGCTTGCGGCGCGGCAGCTGGCGCTGACTATGTGATTACTATGCTGCCAGCTAGTAAACATGTTCAAGGCTTATATTTAGGCAGCGGTGAACAGCAAGGTTTACTCGATGTAGTGAGTAAAGATGCGGTATTAATTGATTGCTCAACCATAGATGCAGGCACAGCTCAGTTAGTGGGGAAAGCTGCAGAAGAGAAAGGCATTGCATTTATGGATGCGCCAGTATCAGGCGGCACCGCAGGCGCAACTGCTGGCACCTTAACCTTTATTTGTGGTGGCAGCGATGCCGCCTATAACAAGGCGCAAACTGTGCTAACTGTGATGGGCGCAAATATTTTCCATGCTGGCGCAGTTGGCGCGGGACAAATTGCTAAGATTTGTAATAACATGCTGCTTTCTGTGCTGATGGTGGGTACCAGTGAGTCGCTGCAACTTGGCATCGACAACGGGTTAGACCCGAAAGTGCTGTCTGACATTATGAAGGTGAGCAGCGGCGGCAACTGGACGTTAGAGAAATATAACCCGTGTCCAGATGTGATGGAGTCAGTGCCATCATCAAATAGCTATCAAGGCGGCTTTATGGTCGACTTAATGGTGAAAGATTTAGGTTTGTCGCAACAAGCAGCATTAGCCTCAAATTCAAGCACGCCAATGGGCGCTTTAGCCCGCAGTTTATATGTAAACCATGCCCGCCAAGGCAATGGTAAGTTAGATTTTTCAAGTATTTTTGAGCAGTTTGCCAATCAAAAATCAAAATAACGAGTAAAGGAACCCATAATGGAGTTGAAAGATAAAGTTGTCGTCATTACCGGTGGTGCTGGTGGTCTAGGGTTGGCAATGGCTCATGATTTAGCTGAGCAAGGCGCTAAGCTAGCACTAATTGATGTTGACCAAGAAAAGCTTGAGCACGCCTGTGCAAACTTAGGTGCTAAGACCGAAGTGCAAGGCTATGCTCTAGACATTACCGATGAAGAAGACGTAATGGCTGGTTTTCAGTACATCCGTGAAGATATGGGACGTGTTGATGTATTGATTAACAACGCGGGCATTTTACGTGATGGCCTGATGGTTAAAGCGAAAGACGGCCAAGTGACTAACCGCATGTCTTTTGACCAGTTTCAGTCGGTTATCAATGTCAACCTAACTGGTACTTTCTTATGTGGCCGCGAAGCCGCTGCCGCTATGATTGAGGGCGGTAACGCTGGCGTTATCATTAACATTTCGAGCCTAGCTAAAGCTGGTAACATGGGGCAGTCTAACTACTCAGCTTCTAAAGCTGGTGTTGCTGCTATGTCAGTGGGTTGGGCAAAAGAACTTGCGCGTTACAATATTCGCTCAGCAGCGGTCGCGCCGGGTGTTATAGCAACCGAAATGACGGCAGCAATGAAGCCTGAAATGCTGGAACGCTTAGAAAAAATGGTGCCAGTAGGGCGCCTTGGTGAAGCACAAGAAATTGCATCAACGGTTCGCTTTATCATTGAGAACGATTACGTTAACGGCCGCGTGTTTGAAATCGACGGCGGTATTCGGATGTAAGTTGCCTTGCAACATATTAAAAGCCGAGCTTGTGTAGCTCGGCTTTTTTGTGTGGCAGCTAGATTAGAGCACTACATTAATTAACACCGATCACTGTATACTGTGTGGCCTCTACTTATACACGTTTATAAAAACAATAATATTGCGGTGAATTTAAGATGTCGAAACTCGAAGCCATTTACAAAAAGCTCATGCTACTCGTTGGTATTGCTGGCGTGCTGGTTATCTATGGTGGCTTTTTGTATCTGTTATTTTCAGGCAAGCCCACCAGTGCCATTCCCTGGTTTTTACTCATCTCACCCTGGATATGTGTGTATTTCGGCCTAACACGCGTTCAACAAATCGCGGTGATAGACTGGTTTGCGGCCAAGTTCCGTAAGAAGTAGTTTCACCCACCCAGAATTCAAACTATAAAGGTACAGATATGTCATTTTACCCAATTGGTGTTCAAGGTCAGCCATGGACAGACGAGCACAAAGCCCAGTGGTTAGCGCAAACTTCAGTCAAGCGTAGTTATCAGCAAGAAGTGCTTACCAAGCTAGAGGCAGTAAGCGATGAGTTTGAACGCGTTCAATATGGCGCGCTGTCATACAATGTTGAGCGATTCCCACTTGTTGCTTTTAAGTCTGCCAATTGGGATGACGCGAAGAAAACAGTCTTAGTTACTGGTGGTGTGCATGGCTACGAAACTAGCGGTGTGCAAGGGGCTATCGCATTTTTGCTTAATGAAGCTAACCGCTACCACAGCGACTTTAACTTTATCATCGCCCCATGTGTTAGCCCTTGGGGTTATGAAACCATTAACCGCTGGAACCCTAATGCGGTAGATCCAAATCGCTCATTTTGTGAGATCAGCCCGGCAGAAGAGTCAGCAGCCTTAATGGCGCTACTACAAAAGCAAGTCAATAACACGGTTTTTGTGCACTTTGACTTGCATGAAACTACTGATACAGACGAGCTAGAGTTTCGCCCTGCATTAGCCGCGAGAGACGGCAAAGATTATGTTAAAGGCGTCATTCCAGATGGATTCTACTTGGTAGGCGATACCGATAACCCTAACCCCGCGTTTCAAAAGGCAATTAATGACTCGGTTGCAAAAGTCACTCACGTTGCACCTGATGATGACGGGCAATTAATTGGTGTCGATATTGAGCAATTTGGGGTGATTAACTACCCAACTAAAAAACTTGGGCTATGTGCTGGCATGACCAACAATCAATTCAACACCACTACTGAAGTATATCCAGATAGCCCTAAAGCAACACCGCAGCAATGTATTGATGCGCAAGTCGCCGCGATTATTGGCGGTTTAGATTATTTACTTGGCTTGTAGTTTGGGAGTCATTCGCAGTTAGAGTAATTTTGTCCAACGGGCTCGCGGTATAACCAAATCGTGAGCCTATAACATGCGTGTATAGTTCAGTTGTTTTTACATCAGTGTGACCAAGCAGCTCTTGCACTGTGCGTATATCTGCACCATTTTTTAGTAGCTCAGTAGCAAAGCTATGTCTAAAGGTATGCGCTTTTACTCTCTTAGGGATATTTGAAGCTAAAACTGCTTTTCTTAATTGTTTGCGAAAAGCGGTTTCATGAATATGGTGACGGCAAATATAACCGTCGTAAGGGTGATTGCAGCGAGTTGTAGATGGAAAGACATATTGCCATGAAAAATCCTTTGCAGCGTTGCCATACTTTTTCAATAATGAAGGCGGCAAAGATGCTAAACCATATCCCGCTTGTAAATCTTTTTGATGCTGCAGTTTAACACTATCAAATTGCGAGGCTAGCGCGTCGTGTAGAGATTGTGGGAGCAGCGTATACCTGTCTTTTCGGCCCTTACCGCGAAAAATAAACACTGTACTGTTAGGGCCTGTTGAACTTTCAAGATTATTTTTGCAGCTGCTTGTTGGAAATTTATACAAGGCAACGACTTTGATGTGTGGTTGTTCCACATGATAAGTCGTTAACGCAGTAGAAATGACAACAAGCGCTGCCGGAACGGTTCGTTTAAAAGCACTTTACTCATTGTTGCGTGCGAGTTTGTATAGGTGACTAGACGTCATCGCTCGCGCCGCGATTAAAGTGCTTTTAATTCGAACAAATTCTAATCAGCAAAGATCAACAGGCCCTCGCAAAGTTAATGTCTTTTATTCTTAGTCTGAGCGCTTCATTAATTCTCATGCCACAGCCATAAAGTAATGAAGCGATAAGCCAGTATTTCCCCGACATATTTCCCAGAATGGTTATTGCTTCAGAATGAGATAATACAGTAGGTATTTGCACTTCTCTGCTGGTAAACGAGTAGCGTAAGTTGGAAATATCGCGCTGGATGATATAGCGATATAGAAAGATCACCGCACATAAAGCCTGATTTTGTGTGGCGGCACTCACCTGACGATTTACTGCTAAATGATTCAAAAATCGCTCAATTTCTGGGTTGCCCATTTCCTGTGGGTGGCGTTTATCATTGAAAATGATGAATTGCTTTATCCAATGGAGATAAACTTTTTCTGTTTTGATGCTGTAGCGCCGAGTGCGCAACTCGGTTCTAACTGATTCTAAAAATGGGGATGGCATTTTTTACTCTCCAACTGCAGCTGTATATTTATACAGTTATAATTTAAAATCCAATATTTTCAAGAATCGCTTCTCGTTATGTAAGCAACAAAATTCTCGGTTTACAGAATGGGGTGCAGTTAAGATGTTGATTTTACTTGGTTTGAATGCTTTTAGTTAAATACATAACGAGACCAGATAATTCTCGGTTAAGTAAATTCTCGGTTTCTCTTGGGCTAGCGGCTATTGCTGTTGGTTAGTGATACTGGTAAGTTACTGGAATTATTAATTAAAAAGCGTATAACAGTTTGAGTTTCGGCGAAATGTTAATGGATTAAATCGGAATTCCTGCTAATACGCTGTTATCTGTAATCTAAATCGGGGAAATTGTGGAAGAAGAGAGTTGGCAATTGGAAAATGCGCAAAAGATCGCAGATGAATTTCCATATACATTCTACAAACCATCGCCTCAAGTGATTGATCAACTAGAGCCTGGGAATCAAGCAAAACTAATTTTCAGCTTCGAATCTGATGATCCTGAAGCGCCACAAGCTGAAAGAATGTGGGTTGAAATTGCGGGAAGGTCTGAAGATGGATTTTCCGGATATTTAGATAATGATCCTGCTTATATTAAGGATCTCAAGCATCGTGATCCACTTAAGTTCAAAGAATGTCACATTATAGATACCGATTTGAAAGACCCCGTCCCCTCCATTACGGAAAAATATATCAAGCGGTGTTTTGTTACAAACAATGTTCTTTATGAAGGGGAACCTGTTGGCTATCTGTATAGAGAAGCCCCAGATGACGAAACTGATAGTGGGTGGCGCTTATCTACAGGCTTGGAATCCGAAGAATATATGGATGATGCTGATAATATTTCATATGTTTCTCTTGGGGCTGTACTTCGAGTAGATGATAGCTTTGTAGATATTCTTGATAGTGATATCGGTGTTGAGTTTGGCCTTGATGAATCAGGAAAATTAGTTGTAATCGAGTAGTGAGATAACAAAGCCATGAAGGAATAGCCGGTAAAGACACACCGGCTAGGACGCCCAACACTTCGTTTGCCTTGTGTTGTCGCTGCGCTCCACCATAACACAAGGCAAACTACGTACTGGTCGCCCCTTATGGCGGCGTTATATGCTATGAAGAAAATATTGCCTCACATTGAAATCGGCCTAGATCAGTACGGTGCTGTAAAAGTAAGTATCGAAGATTATGAACTTTTCGATTTTATTGACGATTATGTAACTGAAACTTGCGATCTCGATTGGGAAGATAAGACTGTACATACTAATGCTCAAGGTGAAGTTCATACAATGTATTTCAATTTAAAACATAGCTTAGAGCAAGTTGAAAGTTCTTTATCAAAATTAAGTGTAAAAGAAATAAATAAAATTTATGCATTAAACAATTAAGTATGCATGATTCGCATATAACAAGCTGTTTAATCGGGACTTTTTATAGCCTGCTGAGTTCCGCTTCGCTACACATTTTAGCAGGCTGATAAAAAGCCCCTTAACAGGGCGTTATGTTTTAAGAGGGGTTTGTGAAATATCGAGCATTTGCTACAACAGGCTTTAGTGGTTTGCTTACCGCCAGTATTTTCACTTTTATAATAACTGGTACGGATTATTTCTCCGATTTCATTAGTTCAATATTTGTTATTACGTTTGTTTCGGCTCTATCAGCGTTTTTAGTTGTTAAAAAGTCACTTATTGCGCAAGTGGTTACAGGTGTTTCAGTTGCGTTCGCGTGTTGTGTTCTCGTTCTAATTTATGCAGTATCAAACATATAGGTTTAAGTAAAAACATAACAAGCTGTTTAAGCGCGGGACTGCTAAAGTTTGGCTCGGTTTCGCTTCACAAGTTTAGCCAAACATTATCAGCCCCTTAACAGGGCGTTATAAATACCTAAAGGATTGAGTATGGACGTTACATTTTTCGCAGAAAAAGAAGATTGTGATTTAAATAGTTTCGAAGAAGTCCCTGAAGGCTCAATTCTAGGTGGCGGGTGTTTTACCAAAGATCAAATTGGTGATTTACTTGGTTGCTTTGACTGTTCTGCATCCACTCTAAACGATAATCTATGGTTATTGCCTACGAGTTTTTCTGAACAACTAGTTACGATTGATGATGAGCAATTGAAAAATGCAGCAGTTCATTGGTCGGATGAACACTCATGGGTTAATACTAATGTTAACTCTATGGATTTAGCGGGTCATTTATTAGAATTGAAGTACGCATGCTTATCTCATTCAAATAAAAGAGTTTTCGCACTATTTGAGTAAGTATTTATAACAAGCGCATTAATGAATGGACGCATAAAGCTTGGCTGGCGCTCGTTCCTCGCTATATCTAGCCAAGCTTAATCCGCCCATTATGCGGGCGTTAGCTCTACAGTTAGGATTCACGGAGATCAGAAAAAGTGACTGAAGAAAATAAAGATAAGTGGTGGTTTCCTCTCTATGAGTTTGGAGTGCACATATTTATAGGAGTGGTAATATTTGTTCTGATTGCACTCCCTGCAATAGGATTAAACCTCTGGATTAAAAGCCTTGAGGGAACAGTTGACAATATCATCATCATTGGATTGGTTGGAGTAGAATATTTACTTTTCTTCGTAGACATACTTTTATTTGTAATTCATGTTGTCCGAACGTCACTTAAAGCAGGTAAAGCGTTATGGGAACAGTAAAATACATCATTCAAAGCATTCCTGATTTAGCCACCAGTGCTATAAGGTCATACTTTGAACCGATTTTTATGGCGCATTCATTTCTTAAGGGGCTATGCCTGCCCAGTTCTCCATCTACTTCAATTGTTAAGTCGGAAATAGAGAAACTTAAAGGTAACGCAGTCGGACGAGAATGGTATTCTATTCACCAAACCATAGATCAAGTCGCGCGTGATTCTTTTCAGAGAGCTGCGCTTCGTAAAACCAGAATAAACTGGTTGTATAGCTCATACAACGAGATCTATGAGTCACTGTTTGAAGAGTTGAATAGTAACAATGCAGCGTTTGGCGCTATTTCTCATAAATTGCTTGTAAGTGATTTAGTTGAATTGAAATCCCAGTTAGATGAGTCAGATAAAGAACACACATATAACATAATCATTCTCGATGAAGTGCACCACTCTATAATTGATAATAATTATGAAATATATGAAAAGCTATTTAATGAAACAAAGCATTTATCACTGGGGTTTACTGCTGCTAAGGTTTTTAGGGAGATGTCAAAAAGGGATGATTACATTAACTTTATGGGCTTATCTGAACCTTCAGACTTAGTAATTGGAGCAAAGGCTCTGCAACTTAAAATAGAAGAGTTTATTTCTACCATTCCAGAGCTAACAAGCAAATCAACCGGACGCGAATAAATCGCGCCGGTTATTTGGGCGTTAGCTCACTATCAAGGATTGTCGCAAAATGAATGACTTCGAAGGGATTATAGTACTTTTTATTTGTGGTTCTTTCGGGTTTTGGTTGACTTTTTGGCCTCTAGGTTACCAAAAGTTACTATTTGTTTTACTAAGCGTAATGAAATATTTTAGATTAAATGCAGGTGCAATTAAGCCCGATTTTTCTATAAGACCCAATCTAGTCAGATTATTTGGTAGTATTTTTTTACTAATATATTTTTGGGGCTTGTACATGGTATTTGCTGGTACATTACCTAATCAAAACTAGTTGGTGTATGTCAGCAAACTAACAAGCCAATTATGGCATGGACGCAAAACGCATGGCTTGCGATCCGTCGTCGCTAATTATAGCCATGCATTTATGCGCTCAATATTGAGGCGTCATAAGTACAGGGAATCCGATGAAGTTTTTAGGTGTATTTATCTTTTTCATATTTAGCTCAAATGCTGTAGCAGGCACACCTGCAACCCTTTCATATGAAGATGCTGAGAAAATGAAAATATCAGTATCTAAATGGTACGATATACCTGAAAAAGAGCGTACGTCACATAAAGAATACCTTTCATGTACGCCATTCGAGATATTGGTTCCTCTCGTTGATCAAAAACATCCTGACTTTACAAAGCTTATTTTCAGCTTTGAATTAATTAAGAACGGTAAAGTATTTCTAAACGGTAACTTGTCAACATCACCGTTTAAAACTGAACCAACAGGTGTTGGCACTGGATGCCTGCCTTTGGATAGTGAGTATCAAATTAATGTTACTTTCTCTTATAATCCAGAGTCTGGGATAACTATGTGCCCACCTGCATATACAATAAATAATTTTACAGCTTTTGTTGAAAGTGCTTATAACAAGCCAATCATGCGGGACTAAAAACAGTTTGCTCAGTTTCGCTTCACAGTATAGCCATGCATTTTCAGCCCCTTATTGGGGAATCATTATGTCTATGTTTTTACAAATTTAGTTGTCACTAGTTCTAGGCAAGGAAGTCAAAGATGAAACCATTCAAATTGCTATCGTTATCGGTTGTCGTTGTAATAGTTACTTTAGCACTGTCTTATGAAAAGATTATTTCTAGTATACTTTTACCTCAGTATGTTTCCTGGGCTTATGATGTTGATGCGAAAGGCTTGGAGGTTGGAGTTCCGCTTAAAGAGCGAGAGATTTTATTGGCAACTGAAATTGGAATTCAGAATCCAGAAAAAGTAAGAATCATCTATGTTGATGAAGTTCCTTTCCCTTATGAAAACTATGCCTTGAAAATTCTTGGCGAGGCACTTGGCTTTGTTGGCGAGGGAATTGTCAATGACGCTCAAGTTTTCGGTTATTCCATTTATGTCAGATCAGGTTACAAGTTAGATAAACCAAGACTGGCTCACGAATTAGTGCATGTGTTACAAATTGAACGATCGGACTTGGGAACAATTATTACTCAGCACTTCTCTGATCTTGCACAGTACGGATATCAGAACGCACCTTTGGAAGTTGAGGCGTTTAAAGCTAACCAAAAGTACAGTGGCGAGTATTAAGTAGCTATTAACTATTGAGTGTTCAAAAAATAAAACAAGCGCGTTAAAGCGAAGGGACTGCTAACGCCTGGCTCAGTTCCGCTTTGTTACACAAGTTTAGCGAAGCAGTATCAGCCCCTATTAGCGTGTTAGGTTTTCAATGAGATTACCCACATTCCCAGAGTTACTATTTGCTATATCTATGGTGTTCTTTATCGCTTTTGTATCGTCATTTAACTCTGAATTGTTGGGTGGCGAATCATTGTGCAAATTGAGCTTGTTAAGTGGAAAGCAAGCCAGTTGCAGCCTAAATGACAACTCGATCACTAATTTTCGCTTGGTTGTTCATTCTGGTGGTAGTACAGAAACGATAGCAATAAAAGTCCCTGTTTCTATAATTATTAGAACAAATGAAGAGACTATTAAATATGACAATATTTTGCCCAAAAACGCGAGTGCTGGCGCAGGACGTAAATATGAATCAAACCTAAACTATGGTGTATACGATCTGCCCAAGGGCTCAGTAAACATAAGTGTCAAGGCAAGCGATAACGTTAAAAGGCTATCATTGTTCAATGCAAAAATACTGAAAGGTGCCAATGATTATTATATTCATTTGCTAGGAATAACATTTCTACTAATTCTATTTTTCTCTATTTACAGTCGAAAGCGTATTTTTGTTAATGGTATTGGTAAACCATTGCCTTATTTACTTTATTTTTTTGTAGCAGTGTTAGTTTTAACATGGGCACGATGAAAACCGAACAAGTCAATTATTGATGGGACGGCTAGAGCTTGGCTTGTGTCCCTTTGTCGCTAATTTTAGCCAAGCATTTATGCGCCCAATATGGAGGCGTTGATATGACTCCCCAGGTCAAGCAAAACGCAATTGTTTCAGCCTATAAGTACTTTAAGTTTGGTTCTTCAATTTTTAGTTGAGTCAAGGCGATGATTAAAGCAAATCCCCATAAAGCATTGAAATATACTGCAGGTTAACAAGCAGTTAAGGGCACTGGCCGGGTACTTTGCCTTTTTGTTGACACTCTAGAGCATGTGCTTCCCTTTAACGTTTTTTACCTAAGCGCTAGTCGATAATGCCAACAGTGGGTTTGAGCAAACTCATTGCCAAAGTTCGTTGTTGCCTAGTTAACTGTTTATCTGTCTTTATATTACAAACTGGTTATGGTTTTGATAAAAAACTTTTAAATCATGCGGTTAACATACGCCCTAGTTTTTATGTATAGCTTGAGTTTAGCCACTTTGTTACAATCGCTATCAGTTTTTTATAGGGACTGGAACACACAAAAATGGCGAAGAAAAGCGCGTTAATAGGCTACAGTGGATTTGTTGGTAGCACTCTTCTAAAACAAAGTAAGTTCGACGAGTTATACCGTTCGACTAATATTGAAAATATTAGAGGTAACTCTTTTGGCACAGTTGTTTGTGCTGGCGCACCTGCGGTCAAATGGCTAGCAAACAAAAATCCTGAACAAGACCGCCAGAGCATTCAAGGCCTTATTTCACATTTGTCTACCATTAAGTGTGACCAGTTTATCTTAATCAGTACTGTTGATGTATTTAAGACGCCGCTTCAAGTTACTGAGTCAACACCAGTCGACACAGACAATCTTCATGCTTACGGGCTTCATCGGCATGAGCTTGAAGAGTTTGTTAAGTCTCATTTTGATAATTACCTTATTGTTCGCCTACCTGGGCTTGTCGGCCCTGGTCTGAAGAAAAACGTAATCTTTGACTTTTTAAATAACAATAATCTTGATGTTATTGATAGTAGGGGCGTTTTTCAGTTTTATCCTATGGTTAACTTGTGGTCAGACATTCAGGTTGCAATTAACAACAATATTGATCTACTTCATTTAACGGCTGAGCCTGTATCTGTTGGTGATATCGCCTCAGAGTGCTTTAATCTCGACTTTAACAATGAATTGACTAACCCTTCAGCAAGCTATGATTTTCAGACAAATCACGCAAGTTTGTATGGTAGTGAACTCGGTTACCAATACGCTAAGCGAGAAGTCTTTTTAGCTATTCGCTCTTATGCGCAATCTGAAGCGCTTAAAGAGGATATCTAATGCTATCTATTTCTAACATAGCGTGGGACGTCAGCCTAGACGATGATGTTGCCACACTTTTAAACGATCTCGGTGTTCCTCATATTGATGTTGCGCCTCCCAAGTACTTTAGTGTGCCAAGTGAGACGACGGCAGAGCAGGTATTAACGGTTAAGCAATACTGGAATGCTAAGGGGATTGAGCCTATTGGGATGCAAGCGCTGTTGTTTGGCACTGCGGGGCTGAATGTTTTTGGCGAAGAGGCCGTACAAGCTAGGTTGCTCGAGCATCTGACTCACATATGTAAGATAGGTGATATTCTTGGCGCAAGAAAATTAGTTTTTGGCTCTCCAAGAAACCGCGACCGTTCTCATTTGGATGATATACAAACTCAGGAAATGGCGATTAGCTTTTTTAGGCGCTTAGGTGACATAGCTAAAAGCAATAATGTTGTGGTGTGTCTTGAGCCTAATCCCGTGTGTTATCAGGCGAACTTTATGACAAATAGCCTTGATACTGAAGCTGTTGTGAGAGCAATCGATCATCCTCATATTCGCATGCAACTCGATATAGGCGCGATGTGTATTAATGAGGAGTCTCCTGCTGAAATCATTAAGGCGGTAGCGCCTGTCGTTCATCACATCCATATTAGTGAGCCTCAGCTTGCTCCACTGAACAAAGACAACTTGTTTCACCTTCAGGCAGCGGATGCGATAAAAACCTATTTGCCTAATATGCCGATGACTATTGAAATGTTAACCACGGAAAATAATGCGTCAATGGCAGAAATTAGCGCTGCAATCGAACTCACGCAAAACATCTATGGGAGTACTAGATGAAGTGGATAATATTGTTGTTAGGCATTTTGTCGAATGCATCTGCAAGTGTGTTGATTAAGGTTGCGATGACCGATAAGGCTTCGCCAATACAGCTTAGTAAACCATTATCTATTATTTGTAATTTGCCTTTGATTTCAGGGCTGAGTTTGTATTGCCTTGCGTTTATTTTGTACGCAGCTGCGCTAACGTACCTACCTTTGAACGTCGCGCACCCAACGTTAACCAGTGGGTCAATTGCTCTTGTCGCTATTGCTTCGGTTGTGTTTTTAGGCGAGCGATTTACTACGATAAATATTGTAGGAATTGTTTTGATTACTCTTGGCGTTGTCGCGTTAACAACGAAATAATCTATGAATAGTAATGTAGACATCACGATAATCGGTGGCGGCTTTTTCGGTTTATATTTGGCTGAGTATTTTGCGCTATCAAATAAAAAAGTATTGGTTGTTGAGAAGGAAAGTGACGCGATGCAAAGGGCGTCATATATCAATCAGGCCAGAGTTCACAATGGGTATCATTATCCTCGTAGTGTGCTTACTGCATTACGTTCCCGCATTTCGTTCCCGCGATTTGTCGATGAGTTTGAATCATGTATTGATAGCGATTTTGACAAGTACTACATGATTTCAAACCGCCTCGGTAAGGTGAGTCCGAATCAGTTTGAAAAGTTTTGTGACCGTATCGGCGCTTCTCATGAGCCAGCAAGTTCTTCAATCCATCAGTTAGTTAATCCCAATATGATTGATGGCATTTTTAAAGTAAAAGAATTTGCCTTTAACTCGGTAATTTTAAAGGAAACCATGCTCAACCGTTTAAAAGACAAGAACGTTGAGATTATGTTTGAGCATGAAGTGACGAGCGTTCAGAAGACAGCGTCATGCTTAGCGCTGACGATTAGCGGTGGTGACGACGTGAAAACGGTTTCGAGCAAGCAGGTTTTCAACTGTACTTACTCGATGTTGAATGCTGTTTTGTCAGAGTCTCAAATTGACCTTATTCCGCTGCGACACGAAATGACTGAAATGTGCATCGTCGATGTACCAGATGAATTGAAGAACCTTGGGATCACAGTGATGTGTGGCCCATTCTTCTCCATTATGCCTTTCCCCGCGAGACAGCGGCATTCACTTAGTCATGTTCGTTACACGCCGCACTATGAATGGGATGACAGCAATGACAGTGCATACTTAAATGCACACAAAATAGCGGTGGAAAATGTAAGAAAAACCGCGTTTAGAAAGATGAAGCTTGATGCTAGAAGGTATATCCCTATTTTAGACGATATCACTTATGAGGATTCTTTGTGGGAGGTTAAGACTATTCTCCCTCGAAGTGGCACGGACGACTCTAGACCGATTTTGTTCAAAGCGAATTATGGCTTAGAAGGTTTCCACTGCGTGATGGGTGGGAAAATTGATAACGTATATGACGTTGTGCAAACAATTACCGAATTAGGATTAAACGAGTGATGAAGAGTGATACTTTTGTCTCTGTTGTGTTGGTTGTAAATAATCAAACAAGTAAGTTGATGGCATTCATCGAAAAATTGTCACCATATTTAGAAAACAACCTCAATGACTATGAAATAGTCATTATCGACCAGCATTCTACGGATGGTATGGAAGCTGAGTTGTCTAAGTCGCTTACAACTTATCAATCGATAAGGCACATTCGTTTGGCACAGGAAGAGCCTGTCGATGTGGCGCTTGCAGCTGGACTTGAAAACGCGATTGGCGATTTTGTTATCAACTTAAATGTTGAATCAGACGCCGTTGATATTATTTTGCCATTGATAGAAAGTGGCCTGTCAGGACACGACATTATTGTATGTACATCTAACAAGGTGACATCTCCACTGTATAAAGTCGTAAGACGTCTATCTCGTCGTTTGCTTAAATCTATTGGCTATACCTTGCCACACAATAGCACTGGTACCTTTTGTTTCAGTCGCCGAGCGGTCAATGCAATTACCGAGTCAGGCAGGTTTTATTGCAAGCTGCATATGCGAATGGCCAATGTGGGTTATAAGCTTCACTCATTCGATGCGACCAAGTATTTATACAGTTTTAGTAAGAAAAGCCTTATTAGTGGCGTAACAGAAACGCTTCACCATATGGTGTTTAACTCAACTAAGCCTCTTCGCTGGATGAGCTTTTTGGGCGTGATGGGCAGTATGCTGGCGATGATATATTCAGTTTACAGTTTACTCGTTCACTTGGTTAACGACACGGTTGCTTCAGGGTGGACGACAACGATTCTATTTATGTCTACGCTGTTTGCCATTTTGTTCACCATGCTGTCGTTCTTTGGTGAGTATCTTGCTCGACTACTTAGCGATCGCAGTGAACATAAAGAATATAACGTGGTGTATGAGCGTAATAGCTCGGTGATGCTGAATGAGAATAGAAGCAATGTCTTGTTTACATCAACAAATAACGAAATAAACAATAGTCAAACAGGAAGAAACAAATGAGTGTGATTTCAGAGCATCACGAAATCCCTAATTATGAGGAAGTTTTTACGTCAGCCAAGCAGCATGACTATTGTGTCGCCATATTCGTCATTAACGAGGGTGAAAAATTACGCAAGCAGTTAGAAAGAATGAACGACTGCAATCTCAATGTAGACATTGTGATATCTGATGGTGGAAGCACTGATGGTTCAACCAATGTAGACAGCTTGCAAGCATTGAATGTAAACACCTTACTGGTAAAAAAAGATGTGGGCAAACTGGGTAGTCAAATGAGAATCGCGTTTTCTTGGGCGATGAATAAAGGCTATAAAGGTGTGGTTGTTATTGACGGTAACAACAAGGATAGCGTTGAGAGTATTAATGATTTTGTGGTTAAGCTGGAAGAGGGCTACGATCACATCCAAGGGTCACGCTTTATCCCTGGTGGCAAGGCAATTAACACTCCCGTATCTAGGCTTCTAGGGTTAAAGCTGCTGCATGTGCCAATGATTAGGATGGCGTCTGGCTTTAAATATACTGATACCACAAATGGTTTTCGTGCCTATAGCCGTAAGTTATTGCTAGATGACAATATGGCGGTGTTTAGAGATGTATTCACTAGCTACGAATACCATTACTATCTGGCAATTGAAGCGGCAAAACAAGGTTTTAAGTGTATTGAAATCCCAGTCACAAGGGCATATCCGAAAGGTAAAGTCCCGACTAAAATCTCTCCCATTAAAGGTAACTTAGGCGTTATTGCTACCCTGTTTAAGGTGTGCTTTAGAGGTTTTAATGTTAAGTAAGCAACAATTCGTGGGCTTAGCATCGCAAGCACAGGCAAAGCATATACACTTTGCCTTTTTCGCTTTCTGCTTGATTATGTTGTTGGCGCTGTATTTGCTGCCAGGATACTGGTATTCACCTGACAGCTTCTCTTATTATGAGTTGTCCAAAACCTTTTTTGGTGATGTTGGCTTTTATGAGCCAAATACGATTAGAAGCTATTTTAATTTAGAGCAATCAGCGGCGTTCCCACTGCTTTATCCACTCTTGTTGGCTAGCTTGAACTTTCTGTTTTTTGACAGTTACTTAAGTGCGCCTTATTACAACGTCATTCTCACCTGTATATCTTACTTTTTGTTGATAAAAGTATCATCTCAATATACGGAGAATAAGTTCTTATCTGCAGCATTTGCGTTAGGTGTGACCTTGTTTCCTGGCTATGTCGACGAAGTATTAAGTGGCAGAAGTATTCCATTGAGTATGGTGCTGTTTTTGTCATTTATTGTGTTATTTCAAAGTCGAAAGTTTAGTTTTGCCGCTTTGTTGTTGGGACTATGCTGTCTAGTTAGGTTTGATATGTTGGCGTTAGGGCTATTTGTTTCGCTGTATTTTTCATATCAATCTAGAAGTGCTTTGCCGACATTGTGCTTTGTTTTAGGACTAACGCCCTGGATGGCATACAGCCTCACGTATTTCGATAGTATCTGGGTATCTGATAACTCATGGGTTGTAAAGTCCTCGGTGCATGCCTATGTAACTGATTTTCCTGCTAGCGCAACATACACAGTGTTTAATGACACGATGACTTGGTTGCAAAAGGTCACGCTAAATTACTTGAAAGGTAACTTGTACTTTTTACGTGCTTTTTTGGGTAACTTTGTTTTGCTGTACCTGTTGGTTTTATTTATTAAGCATAAGCAATATTCGAGGCTCAGTACCAAAGAGGGCATATTTTACTTCCTGCTAATTAACGCCTCTTTAGCGCCATTTTTTCTGTCTGGATATTTCGACAGCAGATACTTTTACCTACCAATATTAATGCTTGGGTTGTTATTTTTGCACAAGGGTATTGATCAAAAAGTGACTAAATCAACGGTTGCCTTGATGGTGGTGTTAGTGATGGTGCTACCACTTTCCAAGATCACTAAAGGGCTGGGTAATTATGCAGAAAATACCACTAAGCTGGAGCTGAGATTAAGCGATATAGCGCATGTTAGCGCGATGCATCAAGGTGAACTAGATGTCACTTATTTTATCAAAGAGCGAGACGATGGTTTGACCGTTGCACCTATGTACGGTGCACTGACCGGTAACAAGGTTGCGTTAATCCCAGGGAATCTTGAGACGGTTAATCGACAACAACTCGATAGTTATCTTGGTAAAAATAAGCATGTTAGTTTAGAGGATTTGAATCACTAAGCGCATTATTGAAGCTTTATATAGTCAATACGGTTCGATTTGAACTTAACAAAAGCAGCTCTTATTAGGAGCTGCTTTTTTGTACCAGAGTAGTTGGCCTAGGGTGTTGTGGTAGTGATTTTGCTGAATTTTTAATCTAGCTCAAAGACTTGATATGTTTATATTGTTAATTTCATCTGATAACGCTAGTTTAGCTATATCTAATTGATTTGATGGTAATTAGGCTTGCGTGACCGTCAGCTTGTTACATGAGTCTATTCTAAGAGTCATGGTCGTTGTCACTGTGTTTAAAAGGAAGTTGGTATGTACAAAACAATCTTATGTGCTGTAGAAGTTGGCGAAGAAGGCGATGCGGTGATCGCAAAAGCGAAACAGCTTGCCGAAAAATTTGATAGCGAGCTTATTTTGATCAGCGTACTGCCTTACAGTTTTTTGCCCAAGGACTACCAAAAAGAACTTGAAGATAAAGCAATCCCTGAGTTTGAAGCATTTGCGTTAAAGCATGATGTTGTGAGTAAAAAAAGCATATTGAAAGTGGGTAAGCCTTACGTGGTGATTTGCGATCAAGCTAACTACATTAATGCTGATCTAATTGTCTTAGGTACACATTCCAAGTCAGGCATTAGCTCATTATTAGGCTCAACGGCTACAGGTGTCAGCAATCAAGCCCATTGTGATGTGTCATTGGTTAGGATCTAAGGTTGTTCGCTATCTGCTTCTCACGATGATATCTCGTTGAAGCAGTCATTCATTAAGGGAACTAATGAAGTTATTTAAATCAACCGCTAAATATCAGCAGGCGTTTACATCAAAGCATAATGATGTCACAGCGTTTCATGCCGCGCCCATTGACATCAGCTTGATGGATTATGCTGAGATGTTTTGGTTTAAATTACCTGCGCTGGTGTTTGGTAGAACTTATTACCGTTTGCAGCGTCATTTTGATAAAGGACCGTCGAAAGATCTTGATGCTGACAGCTTATATCAGTTGATCGCAACTACAGGGCTTGCAAGATATGTGAGAGGTGATGAGTTAGATCTCGCTTATTTTGCCAATATCAATATGCCGAGCGCATTGATAAAACTTGATCATAAGTCCCATAGAGCTATGCCTGTCGCGGCTGATAATGAGAGTGAAGCGCAAACTATGGATAGGGCTCAGCGGGCGTGTTTTTTAGCTGTGCCAATTCACTATCATTCGTTTGTGCATTTTCACGCTCCTACAGCTATGGCGGTTTATGCTGCAACCCTGCCTAAAAGTCACTTTAAACACTTCTTGCAACGCCATAGCCGTTACACCTTGGTTTATAACAATGGTGGTATTGATTTGGCTAGCTCTAGCTATATGTGTCAAACCTTGTTGCCTGATTATACCAATCACAGGGCGAGTGATTCGATTTTGGCTCGGGTGCAGCAATATTGGAATATTACAAAACAAACCAAGCCAGAATTACCTTTGGCAAGGGAGATTGCTAACCCTGAAAACTTTGTAATGGACTGGCATGTTGAAGCGAAAGGTGGATTGCCATTTGAGCAAAAAATTCGCCGTTTTTACGGACCTATTCGAGACTATGTGCTTAAACAAAACTTCAGTGAGCAAGAGTTACAAGCTTTTTCTGATTGGTTTAGCGAGCATATTTATCCTATTCCTGAAGAGTTAAGAGCTACAGCTGTGCCGCTAACTTATCTAGTTTGGAGTAATTCAGTGGTGCACTCACTCGAGCATGCTGAATATTACAAATGGAAAGCCTATGCACGTTATGGCTCGCAGTCTCATGACGAGTCTTGGTATCGTTATTTTATGAATGCGTTCACTAAGCCCTATGGTTCGTATTTTCGCGATGAGAAGTTACAGCGATATGTACCTGAGATTAAGGGCATCGAAGGCGCTGGTGACTGCTACGTCTCAATTCAGTTTTGATTTGTGACTAGCTTGCATTAACTCGCTCGTACTCTTCGAACAACGCCACAAACACTCCTATTTATCTGCATTATCTCTACACACTCCTTGCACAATTAGTCGATAACCTAGCTCTTAGTGAATAGTCAGTTTGAGTTAAAGCGGGAGTAGGGCATGACACGAATTATCCCTTTGAGTGGTTTAGCCTTTGTTGTAGCCAGTTTAATGTTGTCAGGCTGTGGACTGGATGAGATTTATGCCAGCTCAGATGATGACGGCAGCAGTGATGACACCATTACCAGTGCAAATTATGCCATCGTCGATACTGAGCAAATCGCTTGTTACGACAACCTCGTCGATATTATCTGCCCAAGCGCTGGCAACAACTTTTACGGTCAAGATGCGCAGTTAAGCCGAAATAGCCAAAGTTATACTGACAACGGCGATAGCACAGTGACAGATGATGTGACCAATATTATGTGGACCCAAAGCACTGACACCAATGGCGATGGCAGCATTGATATTTACGATAAGTTATCATCAGATGACGCCACAAGTTACTGTAGTAATCTGACCTTAGCTGGCTATTCAGACTGGCAACTACCTAACATCAAACAGCTGTATTCGTTGATGAATTTTCAGGGCACAGACCCAACCTCGGATGATCAAACCTACCTTAAAGCCTTTATTGACCAAACCGTATTTGATTTCTCCTATGGTGACACCGCCAATTCAGAGCGCTTGATTGATGCTCAGTACGCTAGCACGACCAGCTACGTGAGTGCTGAGGCAGGGGACTTGTTATTTGGGGTTAACTTTGCCGATGGACGTATCAAAGGCTATGAGCAGCTTATGTTTGGGCAAGTGAAGACTTATTACGTGATGTGCATGCGTGCTAACACTGGCTATGGCGAAAATGATTTTATTGATAACGGTGACGGCACGGTGACTGACAATTCGACCCATTTGATGTGGATGCAAGCCGACAGTGGCAATGGCTATACCAGTGGTTTCAATTACAAAACAGGTTTGGATTTTGTGCAATCAGATAGCGGTGATTTTATTGCGCTTGCTGATGATGCTGAGCTTAAAGGTGCAATGACTTGGCAAGATGCCTTGGATTACGCTGAGCAAATGAATAATGAAGGGCACCTAGGCTATAACGACTGGCGCTTGCCTAATGTGAAAGAACTGCACAGTTTGGTTGATTACTCGCGCTCGCCTGCCACCGATTCCAGCGCAGCCATTGACCCTGTTTTTACTAGTATCATGATATTCAACGAAAATGGTGAAGCCGATTACGGCTTTTATTGGAGCAATACTACACACGCAACCAATGGCAGTTTTTATGACGACGGCTTTTACGGCAGAGCCGGGGCATATATCGCATTTGGTCGAGCGCTGGGTTATAACGCAAATCAAGCTGAATGGGTTGATGTTCATGGCGCGGGAGCGCAGCGGAGTGATTTAAAGCAATGGGATGGTGAGGATTATAGTTTAGGTTTTGGCCCGCAAAATGACGCAATTCGAATTTATCATTATGTCAGGCTAGTGAGAGATGCTAGCTAGCGGTCGGCCCAGTGGATTTTGATAGACCCTAATGGTGATAATCAATAGGGTCTATATAGCTAAGTGCAAAGCGTATTGGTTAGCTGTTCACTTGTTCCTTTAGCTTTGGCGCAGGTTTGAAGCTTGGTTGGTTAAAACCATCAATTTCGATGCTCTCGCCAGTTTGCGGGTTACGTCCTTGCTTGGCAAGGTGATATCTCAATTCAAAGGTGCCAAACTGAGGTACATATACTTTTTCGCCTTCGGTTAAGGCTTGATGAATAGTCGCTAGGATCTGTTCTAACTGAGGTTTTGTTTGGGCATGGGAGATTGCCATCTTGGCTGCCATACGCTCAATGAGCTGTTTCTTATTCATTCGCGGCTACTTCAACACCTGTGCTTAAAACATGAGGTCGGTCTTTATAGCAGCCATTGCGAATCAAACCTAGTTAATTAGCGTTTATTAACCTGACAGCTGGCGCGTATGCTGTTTTTTGCGGCGAATTGACTATATAAAAAATTTTTTTGGCCTCATCTCCCTAAAAGGTATGAAGTTTTTCGCGAGTAAACGAACTGTCATAATATTCGCCAAAATCTTTGCCATACTTTAAGTATGAAGAGATTTGTTGTTTCATTATTTACAGCGTTTTCGTTCGGCCTTACGTCCTTTTGTGTCAGGTTATACCCCCGCTCAAATCTTCAAAGTCAATTGGTTGCTAATAGGTTGATTGCTCAAGTGAATGCTAGGGCATCTGGGCTAAAATGCGCCTTAACGGTTTTGTTCGCGGCCTTAGCGATTGGCTTAGGTTTCGCTTCGTCAGTTAATGCGCAGTCATTAAGCGAGCGTAGCTTGACGCAACATGTGCAATTACTGCAGCTAGCATACCCAAGCGCCAGGCGCGCGCATTATCTTGATATACTTCAAGGTCAGTCCTATGCCGATAAGCTTGAGTTTCAAGATGAGATTATTAACGACATAGTGAGTTTTTGGTCTGAGCGTCAGGTGAGCCTGCCTTATCATCAGCTTAATTTTCATCATGTGCCGTCAACTCAGGTTATCGCCATGGCAGTTGAGCCGCAGGTAGAAGATTATCTCGCCGTGCAAAACGCAATTCGTAAACTATTGTGGCTACAACAACAGTCTAGTTGGGCAGCAATTGAGCCAGGTGGATTGCTTAGGCAAGGAGATAGCCATAAAACCATCAAGGCGATTACTCAAAGGCTGCAATTGTTGGGTGACTTAGTTACTGAGATAGAAGCTGAGTCTGTTTACAGCACAGAGTTGATGCTTGGCGTGCAGCAATTTCAAGCGCGCCACGGTTTGAAAACAGATGGGGTGATTGGCCCTAAAACCTTGTACTGGCTCAATCGAACGCCTTATCAAAAGGCGCAGCTTCTTGCACAAAGCTTTATAGAAAAAACTATTTACCTTGCCAGCATTGGTGATAGATATTTACTGGTCAATATTCCTGCTTATAAGCTACACCTAGTTGATAACAACCAGCTAGTGCTAACTTCAAGAGTCATTGTGGGTAAAGCCTACCGACAAACGCCTGTATTTCAGGGTGAGATTTCTAATATAGTCATTAATCCGACCTGGACAGTGCCGCGAAAACTACTGCGCCGTGATTTATTGCCAAAAATCAGAAAAGACGGCAATTATGTGGTTGATGAGCAGTTCGATGTTTACGATTACTCAGGCAACCGAGTTGCTAAAGAAGCTGAGCAGTGGCAACAGGAGGCCTCTGGGCGTTTTCCTTATCGATTAGTGCAGCGCCCCGGTAAACACAATGCGCTGGGACGTTATAAAATCCACTTTCAAAATGATCTAAACGTGTATCTACATGATACGCCAACACCTGAGTTGTTTAATGAGCCTCAACGCGCGTTATCATCAGGTTGTGTGCGGGTTGAGTCGATACAAGAGCTTGCCAATTGGTTTGCTGATAACCTGGTTGAAGACCAACGCACCTGGCAGCGGTTACAGTCAGATTATGAGACTACTCAATGGTTCTCGCTCAAACAAAAACTACCAGTCCATTTTGTTTATTGGCCAGCCTGGGTTAATGACCAGCAAGTGGTGCAATATCGCGATGACATCTATCGTAAGCTGGTGACGCCTGTACCCACAAAAATTGCACAAAATAGCCTTGCGCGCTAATACTAGCGTCAATTTTAACCTCAACACTGCGAATACCCCCATCTAACACCTCACATCTAGCATCTAGTTTTGGGAATGTGTACTTAGATGTGCAACCACAGTTTTCTTGTTTCTTTCAAAAATTGTGTTTTACCTAACAGCGTTCACGCATGGCTGTAATTAAAAGGTTGCAGGTTTGTGATCTTGATTGTGATTTAGTTCCTAAAGTGAAAATGAGCTAAAAATTAACCAAATTAGCTATTGGTGATAAATGGCTAATTCTTATGATGATAATGGTAAAACCTGCATTTTTACTGGTTTTAAAAGCTTAATGAGCACTTGCAATAGTTTTCACTTCCGTATAATTTGCCCGTGATTCGAATAAAAAAACAGCAATTATATGGTGCGTTAATGTCTTTAGAGTGTGTTGCCCGCAGGCAAGTTTTGTTTGGGTTAGGTGGGGCTGCCCTGGTAAGTATGTTACCTAAAACCGCTAACGCGAGTCGTTCGACTCAAGGTGTTAAACAGTTAAGCTTTTATAATCGTCACACTGGTGAGCGTATCCAAGGTGATTTTTGGGTAGACGGCCAGTATCAAGCCAATATTATTACCGAGTTCAATCATCTATTGCGCGACCACCGTCAAAACGTGGCAGCGCCAATGGATAAGCGGTTGTTTGAGTATCTGTATAAGCTTCAATCAACGCTAGATACCGATGGTGAGATCCATGTGATTTCTGGCTACCGTTCACCAAAAACCAATAACATGCTGGCAGCTAAGAGCAATGGCGTGGCTAAAAAGAGTTATCACATGAAAGGCATGGCAATGGATATTGCTATTCCTGGCGTGAGCACTAAGAATTTGCGTGATGCAGCTATGTCGTTAAAGCTCGGTGGGGTTGGCTATTACCCTAAATCTGGTTTTGTGCATGTAGATTGTGGGCCTGTTCGCGCCTGGGGTTAACTGTTCGATTGCTGGCTCGCGATACTGATGATAATTAACTCATATAATTGCTTGTGAGGGCTCTGGGGCTATGTTAGTATTCGCGCCTCAATTTGTCTGAAGCAGATTGGTTTAGAGTCATACACATATGCGTTATTGGTCGAAAATGACGTTTATCCCTGATGACATCTCAAATTTTTTATATAAGTGAGTTAATCATGTCTTACACTATCAATGCTGAAATCCGCACTGAAATCGGGAAAGGTTCGAGCCGCCGCCTACGTCACGAAGGTAAAGTACCAGCAGTTATCTATGGCCCAGGTAAAGAGCCTGTAGCTATTACTCTTCTTCACAAAGATATCATCAACATCCAAGTGAACGAAGACTTCTACACTACTGACCTAACTATCGTTTTAGATGGTAAAGAAGTGAAAGTTCGCGCTCAAGCTATGCAACGTCACGCGTTCAAGCCAATGGTTGAACACATTGACTTCAAATACGCTTAATAGCTGTTTGCGAAAAAAAGCGCCTTAATGGCGCTTTTTTTGTGCCTGAAATTTACCTCAGGGGCTAGGTTTGTTTATTAAAAGTATGTTTATAAAAACTGTTCGACATCAACGCTATTTAATGTCAAAGCTACTCAATGTCGAAACTATAGTAGATATCCAGCGACTGACTTAGAGTACTCGACACACTTTCGAGGTAAAGCTGAGACAATAAATAGTAACGCACTGTCATTTCGTAGCCTGGGTTAAATACACCTATACCGTACTTAACCATTAGGCTGTCACCAATATAACCGCTTACCGCGACGCGGCCGTCATCATTCGCATCCAGTTGTACGTTAGAGAAACCAAATTTTTCGATGAGGTTGGTGGCTGTGCTACCAATATTGTCAATCGCGCCGCCACCTAGTTGAGTCCCTAAACTAAGTGCAGTATTAAGCATGAGTGCATTGTTGGCATCTGAGTTAGAGGTACTAAAGCCTTTGCCAGTGAGAATGTATGACAACACTTCTGCTTGCTCTTTCGCTGGATTTGAGAAAATGTCTACCACTGGCTTCATGGTGGTACCTGTTACGCGCACACCCGCCACCAAATCTTCATCTTTAATTTCTTTGGTGGCTTCAATGTTCAAGTTTGCCACACTCGGCGGGCCGGAGAATTGTACTTCACCAGTGTCGATGGTCAGTGTTTGCCCCATAAACTTGTAGCTGCCCTGGTTAATTTTTACATCACCAAATAGTTGTGCTGGTTTAGTCGTTTCTTGTTTTAGTAACAAGGTGCCCGATAGCTTCCCTGTAGCCCCATGCCATCTACTGAGACTTGATCGCCAACATTAATATTGAGATTGCTACTGAGCAAGTAAGGTTGTGACTTTTTCTCCAATTCGGAAATTGAGTCTTGGTAAACCACGTCATCTGAAACCGCAATACCGTCATCTGACAGCTGTACTATGGTGATTTGTCCGCTTGGTATGGAAATATCACCTTTTACATCGAGCTGTTTGGTGTCAAATACAATTTGGACATCAGGTGACACATCTAAAATCGCTAGCGGTGGCTGAATGATAGCCAGTTTGTCGCCTTTGATATGAATATCGCCTTTAATATCACCATCACCCCAGGCTAAATCGCCTTTGCTGGTCACTTTACCTTCACCCATCTGCCAAGCTGCTTGAAGTTGGCCTTGCTGACCACTTAGTTGCAACGTGGCGTCGAGATGATTAATCAGTGTGGGGTTGGCGGTTAAGGCGAGGGCACCGTCATTAATTCTCACTTCCCCTTGGCTAACAGGTGACTCCAGCGTGCCGCTGATATCAAGGTCTGCTGAGACTGTACCTTCAAGGGTGGCAAAGTGCGGGAATAACGTTACAAGTGGCAGCAGATTCAATTGATTGATCGTGAAACTGCCGCTTAGTGCCTTGTTATTAGCGATATCAATGCTGAGATTACTTTGGGCGCTGGCGAAGTCTTGCGATAGCAAGTTAAGCGAGCTATTCAGTAGGTCGTTGGCAAGACTCGCGTCGACTTTTAACTGTTGATAGTCAAAGTCAAGGCTACGGCTTTCATTACCTTCAAGCTGAATGCTACCTGGAGTAAGTATCAGCGTCAGGTCAGCATTTGGCTTTTGCTCGGCAAACCAATTGGCGCTTAGGTTTATTGCCGCATGACCTTGCCAGTTAAGGTTGCGCGGTAAATAAGGCTGTAGCAATTTGCCCGGCTCGCCTGCAAACTGTAAATTTGCCGAGCCTGTAGGCGCAATATCAATATCAGTTGACGAGCAGATTAAATGCTCTGATTGGCCTAGACAGAATTTAGTGACTGAGCCTTGCTGGGCAAGGTTGTCCCAATTGATAACAATGTCGTTCTGTAATCGCCAAAAGCCAATTGGACTGTCGATATCCAGGTTATCTAAATGTCCTTCAAACTGTTGCTTTTCAAGGTCTGAGTGGCTAATGAGCTTGACGTTGAGGCCAAGGTCACCGTCGCTGGTGAGCTGAGTATTTTGATTGTGCTGATCGCCTTTTGTAGTGAGCTGCGCTTTCGCTAGGTGCACGCCAGCAAGCATCGCATGCTCGATATCAAGTTGTGCATTAAATAGATGACTTGCCAATGGTTGATACTGACCTTTAACGAGTAAGCTTTGTAGGCGATACCCCATTAGATCAGCATTATCTATTGAGGCATTGATATCAACCACAGGATTATCTTGTGCGCCATTAACATCAATACTGGCTTGAATGGTACCTTGCGTATCGGCAACCCAAAGGCTTAAATCTGGCACAGTTAGCTCGGCGTCTATATCCCAAACTTCATCAGCCTGACCATTGACTCTCAGGTTACTTCCAAGCATTTGCGCTTCAAGGTGATTGGCGTTGATAGCCAGTTTATGATTGATGTCGATATCGCCTTTCAAGGTGAAAGGGTTTGCATTTAGCTCGCCATCAAGGTCGGCATTAAATAGTGATACTTGCCAAGTGCTCTGTTCTTTTCCCGCTTCGGTTATGGAGCCGACATTGCCGCTAGTGGTAAGTTGCCCATTCACATTACCCGACAAAATATCGTAGTCGACGAGCTGTTCAATATGCTCAATAATCAAGTGATCTGCAATAACATCAGCGCGCCAGCTAAAGGCTGTCAAGTCAGTGCTTAACTGCTCGTCGCTACTGTGTCCTTCTTTGGATTGAATATCTGTTCCTGCTTGCTTGTTACTGACTGACTGACCAAAACTCAATTCACCATCCAGCAATAAATGGCCTGCTTTAGAGCGTAAATCAACATCTGTTAATTTTAGCTGTTTGGCTTGATGTGAAACTGTTCCTTCAATTTGCGTCGCGCCGTGAAATGGGCTTTGAAATAACGCCTTAATGGTCGCGTTTTGTTTGGTCAAATTGCCATCGGTCACCAGTGTATCAATATCAGCTTGATACTCCCGCTCTCCAGCAAGCGGCCAATAAACTCGGCTATCGCTTAATTTAGCTGCATAGTTTAGCTCTGGCGTTGTGAGATCGATTTTCCCTTCAAGGTTGACTTGAGTTTCCCCAGTAACCACAGTATTGGCTTGTAGTTGGCTAAAGTCGCCTGAAAGTTGTAGCTCAACTTGTTGATCGGTGAACCCGGGCAGCTCATCAACTTGATTAAAGTTGAAGTTACCGATTACATCCATAGGGTAGTGGCGGGTAAAGTGCATTTCGCCTTTAATTTCGGCGTCGCCATAATCATGGGTAAATGCTAACTCGTCAACGGTTAGGTGGTAGGCGATAAAGCTACCGCGTAAAGCGATATGTGCAAAGTTATCTGTGCGCGAGCCAAGGGTTAGTTGATTTTGTTGTATATCGAGTTGCTTAACGAAAATCGCAAACGGCATGCGAACTAAAGGTAAATCGGCCATTGCCCAAGTGTCTGAATCGTTAGTTTGCTCATCAGCTTGTGTCTTTACAACTGAGTTAGCTTTGACACTTGCATTAGCGTCCGCTTCATCACTGCCAAGTGGAATATTGACGTTAAGCCCTTGACTTGTCAGCCAATCAACCTGAAGTCCTGGCTCGTTCCAAATCGCTTGCCCGCGCAATTGATCTGATGAATAGGTCATGTCGTTGACGCGCACATGAACATCATTGAGCTCAAGTAAGCTAAGACTGATATCAATAGGGAGTCTTAAATCTTGCTCAGTGACTTGAGCAAGTTCTTGCTCATTTTCACTGTCGCTTGAGTATTGGTTTTGGCCGTTGGTTGGCAGCTGGCTCGAGTCGGTTTCTGGTTTAGTTAAACTTTGCTCCGAGGTCTGCTCTATTATCCCGGTATCTGCATTTTCCGTATCTGCGCCGATTTGGTCGGTGTCTATGTTGACCACAACGCCGCTAGCGGTGAGGCTTTTTGCGCAAATTTGTTTGTAGAATAAACAGGCTGGATTCCACTGTAAGCTAAGTGCATCTACCTCTACTTCAATTCCTGACATTCGCCAGCTAGCATTGGTGACGCTCAATTCACGATTGATCACGCCGCCTTGGTACTCAAGACTTAACCCTGGAACAAACTTGTCGGCTAAAAACACCGTTAAATGACTGCCAAATGGCGTGCTTAAAAGTACTGCAAGCGCAATGATTAAGAATAGTGGCACATAAAACACTGTGCGCATACACAGTTTAAAGGTGCCAAATAGGCGCTTTAAGCTTTTACTTAAGCCACTTTGAGGTTGTGTTGCTTGTTTTTTACCTGGCTGCGGGCCTGCTTGTTTATGGGAGGTGTCGGTCATTAAAGATCTGCCCCCATGGTTAAGTGCAGGCGCCATGAGCGAGCAACGGTTTCAGTTTCTTTTAGGCCGACACCTAAATCGAGTTTGATCGGGCCAATCGGGGAAATCCAGTGTATGCCACCACCCACTGACACCACAGGTTCAAATTGGCCTCTATCAAAGGCATTACCTGCATCGACAAAGGTGCCCACACGCCAGGTAGGAGTAACGTAATATTGATACTCGGCACTGGCAACGGCTAAATAGCGGCCACCGACTACCTGACGCGCAGGAATGCCATCATTATTGATGTAATCAATATAGGGACCAAGCTCTTGATAGCTATAACCTCGAATAGACTGATCGCCACCGGCAAAATATCTTAGTGATGGCGGTACAAAATCAAAGTCTTGCTCGCTGACGATATTCGCACCTAAATCTAGGCGGGTAACAAATCGGTGTTTGTCAAAAAAGGTGTCTATCCACTTCCATTTGGCTTGCAAGCGAGTTAATTCAATGGTTGAACCAAGATTAGGATTAGCATATTCAATACTGTAGGTTTGGCGAAAGCCTGATTTTGGATCCAGCGAGTTGTCACCGCGCTGGGTTCGCGAAATACCCCAACCAAATAGATATAGTACGGGGTCGTAATCGACGTCTGATTGATTATAGAACTCGCGCACAGCCTCTACTGAGTAGCCAATCAGCCAATTACCACCAGTACGGGTCTGGCGGATAACAGCTAGCTGATACTTGGTTGCTTCTAGCTGCCCTGTATTGCTGTATGTGAGGTTATCTTCATCATAAACCTGAGTGACACCGTATTTGTCACGCAGTAAACCAACACGGATTTTTAATTGGTCGTCCAGCGGATGTGACAATGGAATTGTGTAGGTGGTTAACAGCTTGGGGCGATCTGGTGACCATTCTGCCGTGGTGTCTTGAAAATGGCCATAACGGTTAATTTGTGGGGTACGCCAGGTGACCTTAACTCTAGGGTCAACGCCAGACTCTGAACTATTACCAATATCAACACCCAAACCTACTTCGATTGAGTGGCTTGGTTTTGATGCTAGTGCAACGCGAATTGGCACTTGCTGATTTTGTAGGTTATCTACCTGAGGTAGTACCCTGATACTAGCGAAATAACCTGTGTCGAGTAGGTTACGATTGAGTGCACTTAACGGCGTAGTTGCGTAGTGTGCACCATCATCAAAAGGTACCAGCGCTTCAAGTATATTGTCGTTTAGCTCGTGCCCCTCAAAGGTCACATCGCCAAATAAGTAGCGCTCACCAGAGTCAAAGTGCAGGTTGAGTTTTGCGGTTTTGTCGTCGCGATTGATGTTGATTTCAGACAAGGTAAATTTGCCATCAAAATAGCCTCGCGCCAAGGCAAGGGTGATCAGTTGTGTTTTGATGGTGTTATAAATACCGTGATTCAGCCTATCGCCAGGCTTGACGGTTAAGGTGTCTAGCCAGCTATCAAATGCCTCATCTTCAAGCATTTCACCTGAGAACAAAATATCGACCCATTTGATAGTAACAGGGTCGCCAGGATTGATGTCTAACGTTAGCTGCCAAGGCTGCTGACTATTATCAATTTGTGTATTCACCTCGGCATGGTAATACCCCATGCTTTGCAGGGCATTGGTGACGTTATCTTCAACATTGAATAAAAACGCACGGCGTTGTACATCGTTTTCTGGTGTTTTACCAAGGTGAGCCTGAATGTTACTTGCTAGCGCTTCACTTGTGCCTTTAACTGTCACTTTAAGCACTGACTCCGCGTGCGCAAGCGGGGCACTCAAAGCACATAATGCGATGACTAGAAAACAAAATAATTTGGCGCAGTGAGTCAGCAAGGTGAACAGAGCTCAATATTTGAGGGATACATGTGTCTATTGTCGCTAGAAAGCGGTAAAGTCGCAAGGACACCTTCGTTTAAAAATAATTAAACAAACAATTTAATCAAGGACTTGCAAAGAATGAAGAAATTAATTTTTACACTTGCACTGACAGGGATGGTTTTTTCGCCACAATTGCTTGCAACAGATGCTAAACCGTACGCGATTGCTATTCATGGCGGAGCAGGCACTATCAAGCCAAGCAGTATGACCGATGAACAGCAAAAGGCTTATCGTGCCAAGTTAAAGCAAGCCGTAGATGCCGGATATGACATTCTTGAGCAAGGAGGCACTAGCCTTGATGCAGTAAAAACAGCTATCAATGTGCTTGAAAACACGCCTTATTTTAATGCCGGTGTTGGCAGCGTTTATACCTTTGACGGTGGCCATGAACTTGATGCATCAATCATGGACGGTAAAACCATGAATGCAGGCGCAGTATCTGGTGTAAAACATATTAAAAATCCAATTGATTTAGCAATCTCTGTGATGCACAAATCGCCACATGTGATGCTTTATGGTCAAGGCGCTGAAGAGTTTGCCTTAACTCAGGGCTACCAATTTGTGCCGAATACTCACTTTGATACGCCGCATCGCTACGCTCAGTTACTTGATGCCAAACAAAAAATCATGCAGCGTGAGCAGAAAAATGGCGATTATCAAGCTTCGGTTAACAGCTTAAAGGATGAGTATAAGTTCGGTACTGTAGGCGCTGTAGCGCTTGATAAATCGGGCAACCTTGTTGCTGGCACTTCAACTGGCGGTATGACGGCTAAGCGATTTAATCGCATTGGTGACTCGCCTGTGATTGGCGCAGGTACTTACGCAGAGAATGGCGTTTGTGCCGTGTCAGCAACGGGTCATGGCGAATACTTTATTCGCTATCAAGTGGCAGGGGACATCTGCGCAAAAGTGAAGTATCAACAAAAGCCGATTGCTAAAGCGGCTGATGAAGTGATTAATCAAACCTTGGTCGAAGCAGGTGGTACAGGCGGGGTGATCACTGTTGACCATAAGGGTAACATCGCTATGCCATTTAACACCGGTGGTATGTACCGTGCTTCTCGTGCTCATGGTGAGCAAGCTAAAGTGATGATTTGGAAAGATAAGTAATCTAAAAATGCTCTGCTGCTAAATTACAAGCAGCAGAGCATCGTTTTAATCAGTATACGCGCTAATACATGAATGAATACATACACTTATACAAGAGCTAAGCATCACCCGCGCGTTTATTGCCCTCGGCAACCGTTATCTTATTAAACAGTACGTCCATTAAGATATTGAGTCGATCTTCTGCATCGCCAAACTTACCAAACGCGCCATACTCAGTTGCATCAAACTTAAGTGAGCCAACAGCCACGCCATCTTTCAGCACCTTCATTTCCGCTTTTTTCATGTAAGATGCGACATCCCAACCCCACCATACACGGTAGGTTAGCGTGTATTCATTGCGCTCCGCCATGACATAGTTGTCGATAGTTTTTACGTCGTAACCATTTTCGAAAGCCCACTTTTCCAAAATTGGCAGCACCGACTTACGGGTTTTGCTGTCTTTGGCAATCGTGAGTTGGCTAGGATTTGAGGTGACTTGAGTGACCTCGTAAATCCCTAGGTTGGAACAACCAGCCATCAATACAGTAAATAGAACAATCAGTTTGCTTTTAATTGCATTGCGCATATTGGTCTCTCATCTCTTTGTGCTAATCGCCTAGTCGTTAATGTTTATCAAGCTAGTCGCGTGGTTTTTGTGAGGCTAATTTAGATTCTGTGTATACATGTGTAAATGCGCGTGATGTTAGTTATTCATATAACGTACAAAATTGAGAGCCTAATCACAGGGCAAGTTAAGTGGCTTGCTCACTTGTTAGCTTGATGTGAGCAATAGATTGATTATTTGTATTGGCGTTATCGATTAAATCTATGGTTGCTTTATTGTTTTTTTGACTAAACTGAATATGAGACACAATGAATATTAATAAAGCTGTTGCCGTTTCATGTCGTTAGAGGATAGTTATTTAATGCTAGTGGTTTAACGGTCTGCCGTTTAACTGTTAGTTTTTACAGTAGCTGCTTAAGGCATGACGCTTAAGGGGAATATATGGATTCAATTAAAATTCAAGATCATATGGACAGACAACCTGTATTGCTAAAGCCCGATATGTCATTAGCGGTGGCGGTAGAACTACTGCTAGACAGTAAGAAGAATGGCGCACCTGTTATTGGTGAAAATGGCGAGTTGGTTGGCTTTTTATCACAGCAGGATTGTTTAGCCGTGATGCTTAAAAGTAGCTACCACTGTGATTTAACCAGCACGGTTGAAGATTGCATGAAAACCGAGGTGTTGTCTGTGTCACCAGAAGGCAGCATGTTACAACTTGCTGAGCAAATGCTTGGGGCAAAACCTAAAATCTACCCAGTTGTAAACAATGGCAAAGTGGTCGGTACGATCAATCGAACTAATGTGCTGAGCGCCATGAACACTTATATGCAGCAATGCTATCTCACCCCAGCCTAATGGGCGTTTTTAAGGGGCTGTTTATCTTTCAAGATTACTTTTGCAGCTAGGTGTTGGAAATTTATACAAGGCAACGACTTTGACGTGTGGTGGTTCCACATGATAAGTCGTTAACGCAGTAGAAATGACAACAAGTGCTGCCGGAACGGTTCGTTTAAAAGCACCATGCCCTTAACAAAAAGTTCTGTTTCGCGAGCCACTTGAATAGTCGATTAGGCTGTATAGGTCGCGGTTTGACTAAAGTGCTTTTAACTCGAACAAATTTTTATCGGTAAAGATAAACAGGCCCTAGGCATATCAATGTTTGATGTTCCTTGCTAGGATCGCTGTTTTTGATTATCGGCAAGGGACACAGCTTTGACTTCTGGTCTTCATCCTCTTTCTAAAACTTTCCTCAACCAATGTTTCCAGCTTGATGCCGCTAACATCAGGCGTCGTTTGTTTCGTCTGAAAAAGCAGCAAGAAAAACAACCAGACGAGCAAAAAAAGGTACAAGAAACAGCTAAGTTAGAAGAGCTAGCGCAAAAGGCATTTGAAAAGGCTAAGCTGCGTTTAGAAAACCGTCCGCAAATTAGTTACCCAGACGCGCTGCCAGTCTCGCAAAAGCGTGATGAAATTGCCGAGGCCATTGCCAATAATCAGGTCACCATTGTTGCGGGTGAAACAGGCTCGGGTAAAACTACTCAGCTACCTAAAATCTGTTTAGAACTTGGTTTAGGCTCGCGCGGTATGATTGGTCATACTCAGCCGCGTCGCCTTGCCGCGAGAAGCGTAGCTAACCGCGTTGCTGAAGAGCTAAATAGTCCGCTAGGTGAAGTGGTTGGCTTTAAAGTTCGATTTGCCGACGCGCTTAATGAAGACAGCTACATCAAGTTGATGACTGATGGTATTTTGCTGGCCGAGCTAACCTCAGATAAATACCTGAACCAATACGACACTATTATTATCGATGAGGCCCACGAGCGTAGCCTTAACATCGACTTTATTCTTGGTTATTTAAAACAAGTACTGAAAAAACGCCCAGATTTAAAGGTTATCATTACCTCGGCGACCATTGATGTTGATAGATTTTCAAAGCATTTCAACAATGCGCCAGTGATTGAAGTATCAGGCCGTACTTTCCCCGTTGAAACCCGTTATCGCCCACTGGTAAAAGATAACGAAGCCGACCTTGATGTAACCGACGGCATTTTTGCAGCTGTTGATGAGCTAATGGCTGAAGGTCCGGGCGATATTCTTATCTTTATGAATGGTGAGCGCGAAATTCGCGACACTGCCGATATGCTGCGTAAACAGCAGTATCGTGATACTGAAATTCTGCCACTTTATGCACGTTTATCTTATGGCGAGCAGTCCAAGGTGTTTAAGTCTCATGTTGGTCGGCGCATTGTACTTGCGACCAACGTGGCTGAAACCTCGTTAACTGTGCCGGGTATTCGCTACGTAATTGACCCAGGTACCGCGCGCATTAGTCGTTATAGCTACCGGACTAAAGTGCAGCGCCTGCCAATTGAGCCAGTTTCACAAGCCAGTGCTAATCAGCGTCAAGGTCGTTGTGGTCGTGTTGGCCCAGGTATTTGTATTCGCCTATATGACGAGCAAGATTTTCTAAGCCGCCCTCAATTTACCGACCCAGAAATTCTGCGTACCAATCTCGCGTCCGTTATCTTGCAGATGTTGGCGATTGGGCTGGGCGATATTGGCGCATTCCCATTTATTCAGCCGCCAGAGCAAAAGCATATTCGTGACGGTTTTTTGTTGCTTGAAGAGCTGCAAGCGGTGAAAAAGCGCAAAGCCGATCTAGTGCTGACGCCACTTGGTCGTAACTTATCTAAAATCCCGCTCGACCCGCGTCTTGCGCGCATGGTGATTGAGGCGAATGAGCTTGGCTGTTTACACGAAACCTTAGTTGTGACCTCGGGTTTGTCGATTCAAGATCCACGTGAGCGACCCATTGATAAAAAACAAGCTGCTGACGAATGCCATCGCCGCTTCAATGACAAAGACTCTGATTTTAGCAGTTGGTTATTGCTGTGGGATCATATTAAAGACTCTAAGCGTGAGTTATCAGCAAGCCAATTTAGAAAGCGTTGCCGCGATGAATACTTAGCCTATTTGCGCGTACGTGAATGGCAAGACTTATATACTCAAACGCGCCAAGCAGTGCATGACTTAAAGTGGAAGTTAAACGACAACGCCGCAGATTATGAGTCGCTGCATAAAGCGATTTTGTCTGGCCTGCTCAGCCACATCGGTTTTAAAGACAATAACAACGAATACCTTGGGGCGCGTAATCGCCGCTTCTTTGTGTTCCCAGGCTCGCCGCTAGCCAAAAAAGGTCCTAAGTGGATTATGGCCGCCGAGCTTACCGAAACCTCGCGCTTATTTGCTCGCTGCTGCGCTAAAATTCAGCCAGAGTGGCTTGAAGAGCTTGCGCCGCATCTAGTGAAAAAGAGTTACGCAGAGCCACATTATGAGGCAAAACCTGCCAGTGTGGTCGCATTTGAGTCGCAGGTGCTTTATGGTCTGAGAATAGTGAATCGTCGTAAGGTGCAATATGGCCCAATTGAGCCAGTTGAAGCCCGTGAAATCTTTATTCGCAGTGCGCTAGCTGAGGGTGAACTACAAACCAAAGAAGCGTTTTTCGTTAAAAACCAAAAGCTGCGCAGCGATATTGAAGACTTAGAGCACAAGTCGCGCCGCCGCGATATTTTGGTAGACGATCAAGTGCTGGTGGACTTTTATGAGCCGCTAGTTCCTCAAGGTATTTACAATGCACCGCTGTTCTTTAAGTGGTGGAAACAAGCTAAGCGTAAAACCCCAGAGCTGCTTGATTTTAATATCGAGCTGCTGATGAAGCGCGATGCCGACCATATCTCAGCGCTGGACTTCCCAGACGTGTGGCACAAGGGCAACCTTGGGCTTAAAGTAAGCTACAACTTTGAGCCAGGGCACGACGATGATGGCGTGTCGGTTCATATTCCAGTGGGTTTGCTCAATCAGGTTGATACCGATGATTTTGATTGGTTGGTGCCGGGGCTGCGGGAAGAGAAACTCACCGCATTAATTAAGTCGCTGCCAAAGAATCTACGCCGTAATTTTGTGCCTGCACCCGACTACGCTAAAGCGTGTTTTCAGGCGATGAAACCATTTGAACTGCCCATGCTTGAGTCTATGTGTAAGCAACTTTTACGCATGTCGGGTACCCGCATCAATGTGGAAGATTTTGATTTAACTCAGCTGCCAACCCACTTAACCATTAACTTTAAGGTTGAAGATGACCGCGGCCGTTTGGTTAAACAAAGTCGTGACTTAGACACCTTAAAAGATTCGCTGCAAGGCGTGGTGGCAAAGGCTATTCGTAAGGTGGCAGATAGCGGTATTGAGCAGCAAAACATCAAAGAGTGGAGCTTTGGCAACCTGCCTAGCCTGTACCAAAAGCGCAAAGGCAACTATGAAGTGAAGGCCTTCCCAGCGCTGGTGGATAATAAAGATGATGTTAGCATTAAACTGTTTGACGACGAGCACGAAGCTATGCGTCATCACCGCGTGGGCTTGCGCCGCCTGCTGCTGATTAATATTCCATCTCCAGTGAAGCACCTGCAGCAAGCGCTGCCGAATAAAGCCAAACTGGCAATGTACTTTAACCCGTTTGGTCAGGTGCAGTTTTTAATTGAAGACATTATTAACGCCGCAGTGCAGCAATTGTTGGATGAAAAACAGCTTGATGTGCGTGATGCTGAGCAGTTCGATAAAGCCAAAGATTGGGTGAGGGCAGAGCTTAACCCAACCGCAGAGAAAATTGCCTTGAATGTTGAGCAAGTGCTCACGGTATACAACCGCATTAAAAAGCGCCTAAAAGGTAAGATTAGCTTTGAAATCGCCTTTGCCATGAGCGACATACAAACTCAGCTCGATAAGTTGGTGTATAAAGGGTTTGTAGCTGATTGTGGCTGGCAGCGAGTGGCAGATATTCATCGCTACCTCCAAGCGATTGAGAACCGCCTTGATAAGCTGCCGGTTGATCCAACTCGTGATCGCCTGCACGCCCAAAGTGTCGCCAAAGTACAAGATGCACTGGAGGCTACGCTAGCAAAAGTACCCAAGTCGCAACCTGTGCCGCAGGCATTAGTTGAAGCACGCTGGATGATTGAAGAATACCGTGTATCTTGCTTTGCCCAAGTTTTAGGTACGGCTTATCCAATATCAGAAAAGCGGGTGATGAATCATATTAATTCTATTTAAAACATAGAATTAATGATTTAAAGCATTTGAAAGCAAAAAGGGAGTCGCTATCAGCGACTCCCTTTTGTGTATTTGATTAGCCTGATTTATCTATATAAGTGCAGTTCGCGGCGGCGCTTTTGAAAGCCTGAGCAGCAGTAAGCGGCAAATAACGTAAAGATAATAACAGTTGCCATAATAAGTGCGAGGCGCTGCCATGGGGTGTCCATCGCCATGCGCATATTAATGAACTCAAAGGTTGATACCCCCAAACCAATACGCTGCTGGCAATAAGACCAAGTTGCATGATCAGGTTACTTAACCTGTGCCTAAAGGCGATAAATAGTGGCATTGCAGCAGACAAAGCGGCAATTTCAACTTCGCCGTAACGCAAAAAATGTGCGCCAATGAGTAAGTAGGCTAATGTAACTATGATGACTCGCCACCACATAATGAGTTCCTCGCAGTAATTATTGTCGTTGTTATCCTGCGCTCCCGAAGTACCTCAGCAGCTGAGATTAGTTTTGGTTAATCGCAGCGCTACAATCAGAGCTAGAACAAAACAGCCAACACCATAAAAGGTTTGAGGTGGCTATTCTGTATATCTGTTCACACTTTGATACACCTTGTGTAAATAAGTTCCATAAAATGTGCAAATTTTGAACTTGATCGCCAGAGGATCGCAATTCAGTTGTTATTGAGGAACATGCCCAGATGCAAATCTACTTTCAATGACACGCGCACATGGTTATCATCGCAACCATTAAAGTTTAAGAGTCACAAGAGTGTTATGAAATTCAGTCCATTAGTTGATGAGCTAATCCATGCGTTAAAAATGCTACCGGGCGTAGGCCCTAAATCTGCGCAGCGTATGGCTTTTCAACTACTAGAGCGTGAGCGCAAAGGTGGGTTACAACTGGCTGAGGCGCTGCAACGAGCCATGTCAGATGTGGGGCATTGCAGTAGTTGCCGCACCTTTACCGAAGAAGACCAATGCAGCATTTGCACTAGTGCTAAGCGTGGTATGTCAGGGCAAATTTGTGTGGTAGAAACACCCGCTGACGTACTTGCCATTGAAACTGGCGGCCACTTCACCGGGCGTTATTTTGTATTGCATGGCCATTTGTCACCACTTGATGGTATTGGCCCAGACGAGCTTGGACTGTCGTTACTTGAGCAGCAATTGGCAAGTGAAGATGTTAGCGAGCTTATTCTGGCTACCAACCCTACAGTTGAAGGGGATGCTACGGCGAACTTTATTGCCGATATCGCCCGCAAGCATGAGGTGAAAGTCAGCCGTATTGCTCACGGCGTGCCTGTTGGCGGCGAGCTTGAGTATGTTGATAGCACCACACTTGCGTTATCGTTCAATGGGCGCTTACCGCTGTAGCTTTCGCCTTTGTTGTAAGTCCTTGTTCATCACATCAACAAACATCATTAGCTCAAGCTTCAACCTAATTGCAGGTTAATGATGTTTTTTTATGCAAAAGAAAAATTTTCCCTTGAAAAGTGATTTTGCGCACCCATCTCTGGTTTAACTTAAAAATTTTGTCGCGTTGTCTGTTCTCTGAATATGTCTCTGAGCATATCGCTGAACTTTTCAATGAATAAGGCTGCGCAAGTACAACCTAACATGTAAACCAAGGGATAATTTCATGTCACAGCAAGAAACTCATGGCTTTCAAACCGAAGTAAAGCAACTCCTACATTTGATGATCCACTCTTTATATTCAAATAAAGAGATTTTCTTACGTGAGCTTGTGTCTAACGCGGCCGATGCTGCAGACAAATTACGTTACCTTGCACTTAGCAATGACAGCTTATATGAAGGTGATGGTGAACTGCGCGTTCGCATCAGTGCTGACAAAGAAAAAGGCACAGTGACCATTAGCGATAATGGTATTGGTATGACCCGTGACGGCGTGATTGAGCACCTAGGTACCATTGCCAAATCTGGCACTAAAGAGTTCTTTAACAACCTATCTGGCGAAGCGTCAAAAGACTCTCAGCTAATTGGTCAGTTCGGTGTGGGCTTCTACTCAGCATTCATTGTTGCTAAAAAGGTGACTGTACGTACTCGCGCGGCAGGTACTGATGTTGCACACGGCGTATTGTGGGAGTCAGAAGGTGAAGGTTCATTCAATGTTGAAACCATCACTAAGAACGAGCGTGGTACTGAAATTACGCTTCACCTACGTGATGAAGAAACCGAATTTGCTGACGACTTCCGTCTACGCTCTATCATTACTAAGTACTCAGATCATATCTCAGTACCGGTAGAAATGTTCGAAGAGGGTACACCTGAGTCTGAAGGTCCTGACGGCGAGAAAATCGAAGCGACTGAAGGCGCTTGGAAAGCGATGAACAAAGCTACCGCGCTTTGGACTCGTAGCAAGTCAGACATTAGCGATGAAGAATACCAAGAATTCTACAAGCACATTTCACACGACTACAGCGATGCGCTGAAGTGGAGCCACAACCGCGTTGAAGGTAAGCAAGAGTACACAAGCTTGCTTTACATTCCGAAAAAAGCGCCATTTGATATGTGGAACCGCGACAGTAAGCATGGTCTAAAACTGTTTGTTCAACGCGTGTTCATCATGGATGACGCCGAGCAGTTTATGCCAACTTACCTACGTTTTGTGAAAGGTCTTATCGACTCAAACGACCTACCACTAAACGTGTCGCGTGAAATTTTACAAGACAACCAAATTACTAAAGCATTGCGTCAAGGTATGACTAAGCGCGTACTTGGCATGCTTGAGAAAATGGCTAAAAACGAGCCAGAGCAATATCAAGAGTTCTGGGCTGAGTTTGGTCAAGTGTTAAAAGAAGGCCCAGCGGAAGACTTTGCTAACAAAGAAAAAATTGCTGGCCTACTGCGCTTTGCATCTACTAACGACAACAGCGCAGCAACGACTGTATCGCTAGATGACTACATCGAGCGCATGAAAGAAGGTCAAGATAAGATCTACTACATTGTTGCGGACAGTCATGAAGCTGCAGTAAACAGTCCGCACCTTGAGCTTCTGCGCAAGAAGGGTATCGAAGTGCTACTAATGTCAGAACGTATCGATGAGTGGCTAATCAACCACTTAACTGAATACAAAGACAAGAAGATGCACTCTGTGACTCGCGGCGACCTAGAACTAGGTGAGCTAGAGGACGAGGCAGACAAGCAAGAGCAAGAAAAGGTTGCTGAAGAAGCTAAGCCACTGGTTGAGCGAGTTAAAGAAGCACTCAAAGACAAAGTAACTGAGGTTAAAGTTACCACTCGTCTAACCGACACGCCTGCGTGTGTGGTTGCCGGTGAAGGTGAAATGTCGACTCAAATGATCAAGCTAATGCAAGCTGCAGGTCAGCCTGTACCTGAGTCTAAGCCAACGTTTGAGATCAACCCAACTCACCCATTGGTTGAGCGCTTAAACAACGAGCCAGACGAAGAGCTATTTGCAGATTGGGCGAACTTGCTACTGCAACAAGCGTTACTGTCTGAAAAAGGTAGCCTGGCTGATCCATCAGCATTCATTAAGCTAATGAACCAAATGCTAATGGCTGGCCTAAAATAAACTAGCGTTGAAAGATAAAAGCGGACTATGTTCCGCTTTTGTTTTTTTAGAATTAGTGCTTTTGTTTATCTGAACATCAGATTCTCTATAATTAACCTATGTGAACAACAATCATAAGGATTGAAATGGAACACATACTGCACCTGACTAAAGAAAACATTCAGCAAGTTGTCGATGCCTCAATGGAAAAAATGGTCGTAATGACCTTTTGGGCGCAGCAGCATGATGAAAGTGTGCAACTACAAAGTCTGCTAGAGCAAATTGCGCTAGAGCAGCAAGGTCGCTTTATTCTGGCAAAAGTCAATTGCGAGAGCGAACCTGAAATCGCCCAATACTTCCAAATTCAAAGCCTGCCAACTACGCTGCTACTTGATAAAGGTCGCCCTGTTGATGGTTTTGCAGGTAGCCAAAGCAGCGATGAAATTAAAACGCTACTTGATAAACACTTGCCTGCTGTTTGGGAAGGCCCATTTAATGACATCAAAACTAAACTTGCTGATGGTAATCTGCCACCAGAAGAGCTAAGCGATGCCATTACAGCGCTTAAACAAGTCCATGTGGAGTCAGGTGAGCGAGCAGATGTAGCACTGGTGCTAGCAGATGTTTACCTAATGAATGGCTCACTTGAAGAGGCTAAGGCACTGCTAGATGCGATTGGTTTAGCCGATCAAGACAGCTACTACCAAAACCTTATGGCAAAGCTTGCTCTGGCTGAAGAGGCGGCAGACACGCCTGAAATTCGTAATTTAGCAGCGCAATACCAACAAAGTGGTGATGCACAAGTCGCGATCGCCTTAGGTAAAGCGCTACACGCCGCGCAGCGAAATGACGAAGCACTAGAAGTATTATTCGCTATCTTGAAAAAAGATCTCAGCGCAGAAGATGGTCAAGTTAAACAAGCCTTTATGGAAATTTTAACCGCCATAGGTCAGGGCAACGCCTTGGCTAATCAATATCGCCGCCAGTTATATACCTTGCTGTATTAAACACTCGCTTAATTGATTCAGATCATCAGCCATTAGATATAGGTCTAATGGCTTTATGAAACTGCTATGATCGCTGCGAGAAATGTGCGAAAATCGCCGCCCTAAAAACGTGGGAAGAGTAACAACAGAGAATCAATAAAGAGGACTTTGAAGATGCGCATTATTTTATTAGGTGCTCCAGGAGCAGGTAAGGGTACCCAGGCCCAATTTATTATGGAGCAGTACGGTATTCCACAAATCTCTACTGGTGATATGTTACGCGCTGCAATCAAAGCTGGTACACCACTAGGTTTAGAAGCTAAAAAAGTGATGGATGCGGGTCAGTTAGTATCTGACGACCTAATCATCGGTCTAGTTAAAGAGCGTATTGCTCAAGACGACTGTGCTAAAGGTTTCCTATTAGACGGTTTCCCACGCACTATTCCACAAGCTGACGCTATGGTAGAAAACGGTATCGACATCGATCACGTAATCGAAATCGACGTACCAGACGAAGAGATCGTTAAGCGTATGAGCGGTCGTCGCGTACACCCAGGTTCAGGCCGTGTTTACCACATCGTATACAATCCACCAAAAGAGGAAGGTAAAGACGATGTAACTGGTGAAGAGCTTCAAATCCGTGCTGACGATGAAGAAGCAACGGTACGTAAGCGTCTTGGTATTTACCACGAACAAACTAAGCCACTAGTAGACTACTACGGTAAGTTCGCTGCTGAAGGTAAAACTAAGTACAGCAAGTTCGACGGTACGCAAACTGTTTCTGCTGTGAGCGAGCAACTATCAGCTGCACTTAAGTAATTAGCGTAAACGCTTAAATTACTGACTAAAAAGCCTGCATCATGCAGGCTTTTTTGCGTTTGGCGGTTTTAATTTAATTGAGTTTGGCTGAGTTGTTTGTTGATTTACTTGTTTAAACAGCAACAGCAACAGCAACAGCAACAGCAACAGCAACAGTAACAGCAACAGCAACAGCAACAGCAACAGCAACAGTAACAGTAACAGTATCTAGCTTAAGTTGGCTTTTGTTGTTGAGCTATCAGCACTCCTTTTGAAAGATGCCGTGAATACTTCCCCTCTTAGTTTCACAAGAGTGCTTTACGCTGGCATCCATGCCAGCAAAGATTTCGCCAGGATAAGCGATAGCTCGTAGTAGCTGTTGTTTAAACAATCCATCAATCGATGACAGTGTTGTTGTTGTGTTTTTATACAGGTTTAATTTTAAAGCAGGAAACAGCGCTAATCGCTTCTCGTTATGTAAGTGACAAAATTCTCGGTTTACAAAATGAAATACTGTTAAATTACTGATTCTTATAGTGTTACTCAGTTGTCATTATTTACATAACGAGACCTGATAATTCTCGGTTAAGTAAATTCTCGGTTTCTCCTGTAGCTAGCTGCTATTGCTGTTAGTTGATGATGCTGGTAAGTTATTGGAATTATTAATTAAAAAACGTGTATCGGTTTGAGTTTCGGCTAAATGTTAATGGATTAATTCGGAATTCCCGCTAATACGCTGTTAGGTATACAAGGAAGATAGGTGCCAATTTACATTAAAGTCGAAGGTTCAGAGGAAACGATCGCCACGTTGTCAAAAGGTGTTTGGGATCTTCCATCTCAAATAAAGGAACTAGAATCTTGGATTTTTGAAAACTCATCAAATCTTCCTTCTTCAAATTACATCGCTGATGTTGGTTTCAGCATCAGAGAAAATGCTTGCGGTGGCGGAGCTATTCTCTCACCTAAGGCTATGAGTCTAATGGGAAAGCTAGGTGTAAAATTGTACTTATCTGAGTACGGTGAGTAATGTATACCTAACAAGCGCATTAAGTGACGGGACTGCTAAAGTTTGGCTCGGTTTCGCTTCGCTACACAAGTTTAGCCAAACATTATCAGCCCCTTATGCGGGCGTTATATTTACTTCGGAAATGTCGTGATTAATATAGAGAAGCTACATCTAGATAGGTGGCTTAAATTAAAAAACAAAAAAGAATTATCTTTATTTGAAGCTTTAAAGCTTCAGCATCCATTGTTTTACCTTTATCTGATCGTTGCACTATTCACACCATTAGTCGCTTCCAATTTTTATGAATTTAGCTCTTTTCTGAAAGGTGTTTATATTGGGTTTTTACTTTGTCTCGTTTTGGTAGTTTATGCTTTATTAAATCGTTCAAGTAAGTTAATTCCAATTCAGCTTAAATATCTAGATTGGGATAAAGTTGAAAACGCTGATAAGCTCAATAAAAAGTAAATATAACAAGCAGTTTAAGGTATGGACGTCTAACGCTTGGCTGACGCTCGTTCCTCGCAGATTTTAGCCAAGCATTATCCGCCCCTTAACGTGGGCGTTAGCTATACAAGGAATATCATGGACGATCCTCAACAAACTTGGGATGACTACTACTCAAGAATCAAAACTCGAAAGGTAGACGAAGCAACAAAACTTTGGGAAAACATGTTGAAAGCAGGAGTCTCAAGTGAAACTGTGTTTGCCATGGATTTTACTCATTTTTGCGATCTTCCCGAAAAACTAAAAGAACTGGGTAAACAGTTAAGTGAAAACTATGAACTGGAATTCAGTGATGTAGATGATAAAGGATATCAGTTTTTAAGTGGCACAACTCGACCCTATGGCAATGAACTAAGCCAAGTTGATTTTATTGGCTGGGTAGAGTTTATGTGTGACGTCGCGCAGTCCTACAGTTGTGTCTTCTCTAGTTTTACAATCGAAAGCCCTGAGCTAGGCTTAATCTGGTCTAATAAAGACGTCGAATCTGAAAAGGGATAGCTAACAAGCTGCTAAATCCAGATTCACCAACGCTGTCATGCCATTTGCTGAGCAAATCGCCCGCCAGCACTTGGTTCACTTATTAGCAGGGCGTTAGGGCTTAAGAAGGCAAAAAAGTAACATTGCATGTGAGGGAAAATATGCTGAATTTAAATGAAAGAGAGCGACTTGAAGTCCAGAGTATATTTGTTGCAACTGAAAAAGAATACCGAAAGCGACTTAGGGCGAATAAAAATTCTGTTTACGCCATAAACCTGGTGGGTGATCTTCACAATAAAATTGACTCTGTTATTAGCTCTGTAAAAAAGAAAGGCATTAAATTCGGATGTCGAAAGGGGTGTAGTTATTGTTGTGATCTCCGAGTTGAGGTACTAGCTCCCGAAGTTTTTTACATAACCAAGAAGCTCAAAGGTTCGATGTCCAAGTCTGAAATGCAGGCATTTATTGAAAAGCTGATGACCTATGCAGATAAGGCTACCGGACTACGGTTCGATGAACATATCATACCATGCGTAATGTTAGAAAATGGTGCATGTAGTATTTACGAATATAGGCCAATGATGTGCCGCAAGTATAACTCCCTCGATGCTCAAGTGTGTGAGGACCCACATGCACAAGTTCCTGAAAATACTGAAGTCGTGGTAAAAACTGGAGCAATAGGTAAAGGATTCTCAGATAGCTACGAATCGCGTGGTTTGTCAGCAATACCGCATGAATTAGGTCAGGCTCTTCTTGTAGCACTTACTGACCCTAAATCAGAACAAAAGTGGGCTAAGGGAAATGAGGTCTTCACTCGAATCCCCGAAATGAACTAAGTTCAGCCCTAACAAATTGCTTAAGAGTGACGGCTAACCTTTGGCATTTTGGGTTCGGTTGAGTTTAATGGTTACGGTGGCTTTGCCCAAGTTCCGTGGTGTTAGCCGCACCTTAGCAAGGCGTTATACACCAAGGGAAGTTATGGAGTTTTCGATAAATCCGCACAATGGAATTGGCTCAATCAAATTAGGTATGCCTAGAACAGAAGTTCGCGAAATTCTTGGCGGTTCGTTTGATTCATCTAGAAATTCTCTCGACTATTATTTTAATGGTAATCTTCAGGTTGAGTTTGAAAATGACTTAGTAAGTTTTATTGGTGTAGCTCTAGATGAATCTTATGTCGTAACATACTTGGGTGTTAATGTATTTGATGTAGAGGCTTCTAAATTATTCGCTCTTATATCTGCCAATGAACCATTGGAACATACATTCGAACGAAGCGAATATGTTTTTCCTGAGCAAATAATAACGTTGTACGATGCAGATGAGCAGTACGATTACTTAGGAAATCACCAAAGATCTATTTGGGGGCAAATTGGCTTAGGTTCAAAGACATACTTGAATGCCGTAAGCGGTGTATAACAAGCGCATAAAGTGAAGGGACTGCTAATGCTTGGCTCGGTTCCGCTTCGCTTTACAAGTATAGCCAAGCATTATCAGCCCCTTATGCGGGCGTTAGGTACCTTATCGTGGTCGAAGATTTTAAATCCATGCCTCTACTATTGAAATTCATAACAGCGCACGGATTATTTTGCTTTTTGTTTTTCCTGTCGGCTACAATTCCTGGTTTTGATGTAAATTTCAGCTATAAAGGCCAGTCTATGGGCTATGATGAGATTTGGCAAAATGGTTTGGGGATTGACTTGATTTTAATAGGTTCGCTTTTTCCTATTAGTGCAATTTTACTTTTAAAAAAGTGGCAATATTGCCGCCAGTTTTATGCGTTGATTATTCTAGGAACATTTGTCATTTTAAACGTTAATGGAGAAAGTTTTATCTATTTACCTTTTGCTTTAATAATTCCATGCTTGCTAATGGTTTACCTCTTTAAATACGATAAAGCCAAGGTGTACTTCGGTACCTAACAAGCTGTTTAACAAGGACAAAATACAGTTGGCTTTTGCTCCTTCGTCGCTTAATTTTAGCCAACTATATTTTGCCCATTAACAGGGCGTTATATTTTTAGAGGACTAAAATGTATTTAGAACCGTGGTTAGATATTAATGAATATTCCGAACCTCATAAAAATAAATTGTCATTCGAAGCTAAAACAGAAATCGATATTGGTCATATTCTATTTGGCAAAGAGTTATCTGTAATTGCTAAGCGTGAAGATTGCGATGAAATCCTTATTTTATCTGGTAGCAATAAATATATAGTTCATCTTACTTGGTCTAGTAATAAAGAGTCACCTCCTTATCCAAATACAGTAAAGTTTGATTCTGAAGAAGAATTAGAAAGAAGGCTTCAACAAGATTTTAAATTTTATTCATAGTACCAAAATATAACAAAGTTTGTTAAAACCGACGCAACATACTCCGCCAACTTGATATTGCACTTCACGAATTTTATACCAAGCTGGCTCCGCATGCCGTGTGGTTTATAAAGGTGTTAAAAACCAAAAATAGTAGGTGCAACAATCTCAGATTATGGAAGACAAGATTATTTCAGCAGTGAGAACATTTGCTAGCTCGATAAGCTCAGGCAGCAAAGTAGTCGCTGATATGTCTGAACTAGTTGAAGTTACGTCTCAGTTGCCTCTTTCGAGTTTTGACTACTGGGAGCGAATCATTCGTTCGGAATTTTCTTCAGCTATAAGGGAATTTATTCCCCCAAGGTGGAAGGTATGGTCAAAGCCCAAGGAATTAGTAACTTGGCTTGATCTTATTAGTTGGGATGGCTACAAACGTGAAAAAGCAGTTCGGGCCTTATCTGGGGCTGCACCGAACACTTTCTTTTTTTCTCTTGCAGTTCGTAGACTCAATGATTGGGTGCCCCAGGTTCGTAAAGCCGCGAGGGAAAAGCTCCTTGAAATAGCAAGGTCGACTGATCCTGAATATGTAGTTGAGGCATTATGCGTCGCGCTTTCCAATTGGAACTCGTGGGGTAGGATAGAAGAAGCAGATAAAGAGGTTCTACAGGAAATTATCTGTGAAAAAGAGATAGCAAAGTCCCTTCGGTTCAAGTTAATTATGTCTGCTTCAGGGCCTATGCCATCACTCTTTTCTCAGCTAGGTCGCACTACGATACTTGATGGGCAAATTGAAGAAATAGCTAAATCCGCTATTCAGCCTTCGGTTCGAGCAAAGGCATACCGCAGCTTATTTGAAGGGCGAGTTGTATGGATGGAAGGACGAAAATGGGTGTGGACTGATATAAGGTACTGCGAAGGCAGGCTAAAGCCTATCGTTGGCGAGCGAAAGTTAGAAATTGATACCCCACTAATATACTTACTAAAAAGGTCATCTGAAGATTGTTCATCCATCGTTAGGCGTGTTTCAGCAGAAATTCTAATACGAGAATTGGGCAATCTAGGTATAAAGGCCAGAGGTTTTGCCGAACGCTTTGCTTCAGACAGCTCACACGCTGTATCTGAAAGGGGGAAGTTTGCCTTAAGGAAATTAGATGAGGCAGAGGGTGCCAATGCCTCTTAACAAGCGCTTGTTGTCGCACTGGTTCTCTGTTGTTCTCCAAATTGGCTGCAAACGGGGGCGTTAGATCTTAAACAATCATGCATAAATATCTGCTACTGCAAGCTCTTCTTTACTTTAACGTTCATGCTGCAGATGAAGTTATAGCTTCATTTGATGAAAAGCGGACTTGTGTTCCTGAAACAGATGATTGCCAATCCACTTTAACGATTTCGACTAACCGAAACGTTTATGTGTTTGAAAACCTATTAGGCAGCTTTCATCACTCTACTACCAACAACCAGATTTTTGATTGTGGTGGCGACACATTAAGTTATGCGCCTAATGCCAATTTGATAAATGCAAACGGGTCAACGCTCAGAATCGTTCATAACAATGGTGTTGGTGAGTGTGGTTTAACTCCAGATCAAAGGTACTATTTCATCATTGATGAAACACCGGTTTTGAGTGTCTATGATAATACCGCACGATTGCTTCTATCTAAGCCCGTTTCATTTCAATCTACGGTTAAGTATAAAATCAATAACTTAGTCTATGAGGTTTGGGTTCCGGGTATTCCGTAGTCATAACAAACTCAATCATAGGAAAGTGCTCATGGGCATGAATAAAACGTTTTTGTTGTGTTCTCTGATTAAAGCACTGCGCCTCTAATGACAATTGTCACATACGACTGATGACTTTTGTCTGCAGTCCTATTTGGGTTTTGTATCAATAATATATTCATACATCACCCAATGGACGAACACACTATGCCCCTACAGACCAAATCTCTTGAACAATATCGTGAAGAATATAAGCAGAAAAAACTAATCACTATGCCGATTGCTGGTGCCATTGTTTGGTTGGCATTAGGAATTACCGCATTATTTGTACCGGTCAAGAATATGGTGTTGCCAGTTTACATAGGTACGGGCTGTATCTTTTACCTAGCACTTTTCATCTCACGCTTTACGGGTGAAAAACTGCTTATGAAAAAGGAAGAACGCAACCCTTTTGATACATTGTTTCTGTATACCTTAGGCATGTCGTGGTGTGCGTTTGCTGTCGCTATTCCATTTGGATTAGAAAACTATACCGCAGTGCCAATGGCTATTGGCATTGTATCAGGGCTAATGTGGTTACCTATATCATGGTCGTTAGAGCATAACGTTGGCATTATTCATACTTTGCTGCGCACCGCACTTATCGTTATCGCTTGGTATGTGTTTCCTGAGCAACGTTTTGTTGTGATCCCATTTGGTATCGTGCTGGTTTATGCCATTAGCTTGTATCAATTGCTAAGCCGTTATCAGCAAGTAAAGGCTCACTATGTTGCAGTGACTCTTTAAGGCTGAGGCTATTGATTTCCCAAAATAGTGAATGGGCTGTAACAATAAGAAAATAAAGACGTTTCTGTAAATTTCTAGGCCGTTGCTCGAAGGGCTGATGATGTAGTATGTTTGTAGGCTCTCACGTGGTGTAGGATTTAGTTTCCTTGGCGAGATTTATTAGGCCAGAACGCACCATGTTTGTCTAAATATTGATTCCAAGTGAGTTGAGCTTGGGACTCCCGATACGCGGGCGTTAGCTATATACTGATATGGGGCGAAAATTGGTCAGGAAGTTAAAGAATAAAGCGTTCTCAAAGTTAAGGAAGAAAAGGCTTGGCTATCGATTTATAGGTTGGTGGTTCGTAGTCCTTGGTGGGTTTATGTCTTATTCATTTGGACGGATAATGTTAGACCCAAATGGAGTACTAAATTACAACGGAGTTGATACTACAGACTTCGGCATTAAATTGAGTGCTTTTTTATTTACATTAATATTTCCTGTGATCGGTTTTATATTTATTATTATTCCAAAGCGTTGGGTTACAAAACTATTACTGCTGCAAGCAAGGATGAATCCTTTTTCGCCCAGGTAAAATAAAATATACCTAAAGGATAGGACTCCTGCGAACACTATTGGCGGTTCAAGCTCTAGCGTTATAGCTCAGAATACCTATCTCAAATACGCAATCAATCGGCTAAACCTGTTTTTGGGTTTAGCCGTTTTTGTTGTTAGCTTACGTTCTTTCATGAAGCCGGTATCTAGTTCCGATTCTTCAATTTACCTTTTGGTCAATCTAGGCTCACAGTTTTGTGTCGTTATTTTTTCACTTCAAATTATCAATGGCTAATGTTATTTGCGTTACAACCGCAACCCCAATTATTGGAGATAATGACCCAGTAAACACAGTTGTATTCGGTTTGGTGTAGTGCGCAGTTAACTCAAGCTAGCAACACCTGCTCAATCAGGCTGGCATTTTTAGGGTTCAGTTGAGGGTTTAGATTTGATAGAAGCGACAACAGTAAAATTTATTAAGCTCGGGCGTTCTGGCGACTGGGAGGCGCGTTGTATCGAAGGTGATAAGCCAATGATCAGACTTGGCTTTGATAATCCTCATCATCAGAAATGCTTAGAAGGTGATTGGGATTTTATCAATCGCTATTGGCAAGAGTGGAAAAAGAAAGGCAAAGCCACAGAAACCACCAACCAGATTAAGGATTTTTACACGCAACCTGCAACTACCATGTGGATTACGGTTTATAAGCGCAAACTGTATTGGTGTTTTGCCAGCGAAGAAGTCATTGAGCTTGAAGATGGCAGCAGGGTTAGGAATGTCATCGGCCAGTGGCAGTCTTGGAACGTTAATTCTGAGCCTTTATATGTTGAGAACCTAAGCGGGAAATTAACTAAAGTGCAGATGTTTAGAGGCACGATTTGCTCGGTAAAAGAGTCGGATTACCTGCTTAAACGAATTAATGCCATTGAACTTGCTGAAGTCAAAGCTGCTAAGGACTCGCTTATGCAACTTGAGTCCAGCATAAAGCCACTAATTAGTAACTTAGGCTGGCAAGACTTTGAGTTACTGGTCGATCTGGTGTTTGCCAATGCTGGCTGGCAACGCGTCGCCACTTTAGGCAAAGTTGAAAAATCGATTGACCTTGATGTTATGTCGCCTGTTACTGGTCGTAGAGCGTTTATCCAAGTGAAGTCTCAGTCATCGAAGGAAGAACTCAAAAGCTACATTGAGCAATTTGAAGGGATGCCACAATACGATGAAATGTATTATATCTGCCATACAGGTACTGTAGCGTTGGCTGATGTTAAACTTCCGCATAATGTGCAACTTATTGGTTTAGATCATATGGCCGAGCTGACAATTAATGCCGGACTTGTTACCTGGCTGATCACTAAGGCGTCTTGATTGAAACTAGTTAAGTGGTTGGAGTAAGCGGTTGTCATGTTCACCGTAGTTTAATTTTGCTCACAAAGTGGTAATTTTAGGTCGCTCTTGTCTTGTTGAAATGGCTGAGACAGGTTAAAAACGAGTTTTGCAGTATAGGCTAATGAGTTTTTCGAGGGGCTGTTTTGACGGGCTTTTTTAATGGACTTTGTTGGCGAGCGTTTTTGGTGTAGCAAGATGATGAAAACTGAATTAGAAAAGATGATAGCAGGGGAAATGTATGACCCTGCAGACGCTGAATTGGCCTCAATGCGGATCAACGCCCGAGAGCAAAGTGCCAAATACAATAACACTGCAGCGACAGATAACGCTAAGCGTACGCAGTTATTAAAAGCGCTATTTGGCGCGGTAAAAGGTGCCATCACCATAGAGCCACATTTTAACTGCGACTATGGCAGTAACATATTTGTCGGCGACAACTTTTACGCCAATTTTGGTTGTGTAATTCTTGATTGCGCCAAGGTCGTCATTGGCGATAACTGTATGATAGGCCCACAGGTTGGTATTTACACCGCAAGTCATCCGTTAGATGCAACTGAGCGCAATAGCGGTTTAGAGTTTGCGAAAGCCATAACTATCGGCGACAACTGCTGGATTGGTGGTAATGCAACGATTAACCCTGGTGTGACTTTGGGTGATAACGTGGTTGTGGCATCTGGCGCAGTTGTCACCAAAAGCTTTGGCGACAACGTGGTGATTGGCGGTAACCCTGCCAAAGTGATAAAACAGATTTAAGTTATTGCGCATAACAGCTAACAATAATGACCAACGCTGGGTTAACTATTATGCTCGGCAGTGGTTTGTACAAACTCAATAAACTTTTTAACAGCTGGTTTGATTGGCTTACCTTTCATCGTTACGATCCCATAAGCCACATCTATTTGAGGCATATTGTTAATATTCAGCAATACCAGTCGGCCAGCTTCTAGCTCTTGCTTGACGATGACATCGGGTAATAAACAAATCATGTCACTGTTGTACAAAGAGTGCTTGATGGTGTGGATTTCTTCAAAACGAACTAAGCCGCTGAAATATTCTCGTTCGGTGTCAAACAAGTCATCAAATGCACTGGTTATTTCTACTGGTGTGCCTCGAGGTAAGGCTATTTGGTAGTCTTTTAGTCTTGGGGTAAATAGGTATTTCTCTTTTAATAGTGGATGTCCAGGGCGACAGCAAAAGACGCCTTTTGATTCACAATAAGGGATGATGTCAATGTCTGGCATCTTGTCTAATTGAGTGATTCTGGTTTCTGCGAGAAAAACATCCAATTCTCCCTTAAGCATTAAGCCATACAACTCTTCGACATAGCGATAGCAAAGCTCGACATTAAAGTTAGGGTACTTTCTTGTGAATTCAACCAAAATACTGTCATAGACATGGGATGCTACTAAGTTACCTCCACCTAGCACGATATCATTGAATGAGTCGTCTCTTGGCAGCTTAACTTCTGCTTCGAGGTCACTGACTGACGATAAGATTTTCTCACTGTGTTTTAGCACGATATTGCCAAAGTAGGTGAGTTTTACAAATCGAGAGTTGCGCTCCATTAGTTTGGCTTCAAGTAAGCTCTCTAAACGCTGGATACTTCTTGTTAATGATGGCTGGGAGATATTGAGCTCACTAGCAGCAAGGCTATAGCTTTTATATTCAGCCAAAGTAACAAAGTGCTTTAGATGCCTTAGCTCCATTATCACCTCTTAAATTTAACTAGGTAACAAGCATAAATAACCCGAGTTAAATCCAGCTTAATCTATGCAGTTTTAGTGACTATTTTTGCGAGTTGGCCCGCACACTGGTTATTGCAATCAATAATTTTTTGCACAAGCTACCGAATAAAAAATTAGTGAGCAAGCTAAGGGGTGCTAGGTTGTTACAATTTGTATCAGGTTGTCGCGAATTTGATGAAGCTGATGCTTGTGAATAATCAGCAATATTAGCTGAACCTAGATTGTGCGACTGTTTTCGCGTTAAAAACCTGCCGATGTAAAAACTCTTTATTTCGAATATACCTTCCGCGCATCAAGCTATAGGTGCTTTCTATTGGATTGAAATTAAACAAAAAGATAACAATTTGATAGCGAGCTGATTACCAGCTTGCGGATTTTTCAACACTACCACTGGTGGCTTTTTTCGAGTGGTAGAAAAACAGGAAGGTTTTAATGAAAATAAAAAAGATAAGCCTAATGACCATTGCGGCTATGTATGCAGCAGGTGCAGGAGCTGCTGCCAGTCAGCAGCCTGTATCACTTTCTTTGGCTAGCATGGACGTTCAGGGCGTCGACATTTCAAATGAAGAATATCAACGTATGCATGAGTTTAAAAATGCTAGGTTGAATCGTCCCACTCAAACTGTCGCGCCTAATCAACATATTCGAAAGGTGGGGTTAGATAAGGTTCCATTTCAAATGGAAACCGATTTAGCTCCGGGTGAGCATACTTACATTGTGCAGCTTTCAGATGCGCCAATTGCAACTTATCATGGTGGTATTTCTGGACTACAGGCAACTGCTGCAAGTGTTGCTCAAGGGCCTTTGCAATTTGGCAAGCAGCCTAGGGTTAAACTTAACCTGCAGTCGGCGGCCAGTGTTAGTTATCTTGGCTACCTTGAAAATCAACAAGCTAAAGTGCTTTCTGATATTAGTGCCAAAGCGGGAGCTAATAACAACGTTCGCCAATCCTACAAATATGCTTTCAATGGTATGAGTTTAATGATGACTCAAGCGCAAGCAGCCCGTGTGGCAAAGCTTGATGGGGTTCGCGCTGTTACCCGCTCTATAGTGCAAGAACTGCATACTGATGTGGGCCCTGAGCATATTGGCGCTGATAAAGTATGGTCGGGTGCTGCAACAGGCACCGAATTTACCGGAGCCGGTATTACCGTAGGTATTCTCGATACGGGGATTAATAGCCAGCACCCGTCTTTTGCTCCAATGGGTGATGATGGCATAGCTATTATAAACCCTCTTGGTACGGGCAATTACCTAGGTGACTGCGAGCAAGTCGATTTTTCCCACATGTGTAACGACAAATTAATCGGTATTCGCTCGTATACGGAAATTACCGATAGCTATGGTGATCCGGTATTTAGAGGGTTAGGTTGGAACGCTCCATGGGAACATGTTCGCCCAGCAAATGGCGAAGACTATAACGGTCATGGCTCGCATACTGCTTCGACCGTTGCTGGTAACGTGTTGCTTGATGTTGCCTACCAGGTTGCTGAGAGTGGCTATGGTGAACAAATTACAGGGCGAGGTACTGACTTAGTCTTCCCGCGAGTGTCTGGTGTGGCACCTCATGCGAACATTGTTTCATACCAAGTTTGTTGGGCGGGTGGTCAAGGGGCACCTTATGCCGGCTGCCCACAAGAAACGACTCTAAAAGCTATCGACGATGCTATTGCTGATGGTGTAGATGTAATTAACTACTCCATTGGTGGTGCAGAGCAATATCCGTGGCAAGCCCCTACAGAACTTGCTTTTCTAGCCGCACGTGAGGCAGGAATATCTGTTGCTGCATCTGCGGGTAACGCTGGTTCCTTTTGGATGGACCATGTCTCCCCTTGGGTAACGACAGTTGCTGCTAGTACTCATGGGCGCGTAATTACCTCTAAAGAAAAAACCATTGATGGTTTTACTGGTGGTGAAGAAAGCCCTAGTCCTTGGGGGCCAATGCGTGCGGCATCAATAACAGGTGGCTACACTGGCCCTGTGGTTTTAGCTGCAGATTATGACAGCGCTAACGCGAGTTGTGATGCCCCATTTGCAGAGGGGACATTCAGTTTCTACCCCGATGGTTCTACGTTAGCTACTTCGCCAATTGTTGTGTGCCAGCGTAGCGACCAGGCTAGGGTTGCCAAGGCTGACAATATTCGCTCTGGTGGTGCAGGGGCGATGATCCTATATAACCTTCAGCAAGATTGGGAATATGAGTCGCCAGATGCTGTGAAAGTTGCAGATTATTATTCATTGCCGACGGCACACATCGGCGCATATGACGGCAGTAAAGTGGTTGAATGGTTAGCCGCTGGTATTGGTCATACTGCTACCATCAGTGACGGCTCACTTTATACAGAAATGGGCGAGGCTGATGAGCTGGCTGATTTCTCCTCTCGCGGTCCGAGTAAGACCAATCCAAATATCATGACGCCGACGTTGGCAGCTCCTGGTGTAGATGTATTTGCTGCTTACGCTAATGACAGAATTTTTACCATGACAGGCTATGGTATGAATTGGGCTGCAATTAGCGGTACCTCGATGGCTTCACCGCACGTAGCAGGTGCGATGGCGTTGATTAAAAATGCCCGCCCAGATTGGAGCCCTGCGGAAATTCAATCTGCTTTAACGACTACTGCGACTCAAGCTTCATTTGCGTTTGACGACGGTGGTGCTGGTGTTGTCAATGTCGCGAGGGCAATCAATGCGACATTAACTTTGGATGAAACCATTGAGAATTATCAAAATGCAGATCCATTAGTGGGCGGTGACGTCAAAATGCTCAACATGCCGTATTTGGTTAACCGTGAATGCGAAGGGAGTTGCAGTTGGTTTAGAGTGGTTACAGCAACAGAAGACGGTAGTTGGAATGTTAGTGCTGAAGAAATCGGTTATACGGGCGCGTCGCTTATGGATATTAGCGTTACGCCAACAAACTTTTCGCTAAGTGCCGGCGAAAGCCAGCGTATTATGGTGACGGCGAAGTTGCCTGATATCGATTTTCAATCTGACTCGCCTTTAGGGCAAGGTAATACTAACGGCTACACCTTCCAGGGGCAGCTGCAGCTAACCCCAATGGACTCTGGCAAGCCTCAGCAAGTATTACCAATTATCACCACTTATAAGAAGGCTGATCTTCCAGTGATCATTGAGGCTAATATAGGTCGTGAGCAAGGTGAATTTTTGTCTCCAGAGCTTGTTGCTTCAGCGACTGATAATTTGTCAGCTGTGGTTTATGGAATGGCGAAAGGCGAACAGCAAGAGTATCACCTTAAAATGAATACTGAGTGGCCATTTGATATGGAAGATTCAGTGCCGAGTGAGGACTCGCAAATTGGTTATCGATTCTTCGAGGTTCCAGAGGGAACTAAGCGACTCATAGTTGAGATCGCTGAGGAAGATAACTTTGCTAAATTTGTAAGCCATTTGAGTATTGGTCGTGATGTAAATAATGATGGCAAGATCCACTGGGATAACGAAGCGATTTGTGTCTCAGATTGGCGAATGCGTGATTACTGCGCCATCAATAACCCTGAGCCAGGGCAATATTGGTACATGCTAACCAATATGAAGTGGGGACTATATTGGGAAGATCCTTATGACATGGCTAATCGCTTTGTGACCAATGTAGTTCTAGTTAGTGATCAGGCTTCTGGTGAAGTGAGTGTGTCACCGACTTCTAGCGATGGGTTTACACCACAGTCTTTGAATATCAACTGGGATTTACCTAGCGCTGTAGAAGGTGACGTATATCATGGTGCAATTGCCCTTGGAACTGATACGAGTAACACAGAAGATATCGGTTTAATACCGCTGCGTTTAACCCGTACGAGTGATGACGTTCAGCTCACAAGTTCTCATACTGGCGCAAACGTAGGCGATATTGTCGATTTTGAACTGGTTCATCAAGCTAACTTAAATGGCTTAGAGCGTGAGCTAAACCTGACAGTTGAGCTACCAGCGGGGATGACGCTAATTGAAGATAGCGTGCGTGGTAACGAGTTCTTCAATTCAATGACAACTGAGACACAGGCACAGCAACTGATGATAAATGGTACTCAACCTTCATCTAAAGATGATGAGCCACGTTATGAGTTCACTACAAGTCTTGAGGATGAAATGTGTCGCTTACCGTTTAGCGATCAGACTCACTTCTTAGATCTTGAAGCGCTTGGCGTTCCTCAGCTTCCTGGGTTTGACAGCACTTGGAATCAAATGTTTGAAATTCCGGATTTCGTCGGTGCTGACAAGTATTTCCCACATATTCCTTTGTACGGTGTCTCTCGTGATGACACAACCAATATCATCACCATTATGGGTAATGGACTGCTTAAGTTTGATGCCCATGTGATTGAGTCTCTACCTGGCTATACCCTGGAATTTGACGGGATTAAAGATCTAGTGGTTGCTCCTTACTGGCGCAAAGATGGGGTGACAATTAATGAGTCTGGTATCGACTTTGATACATTTACACCGTATAGCAACGGGCTGTTTGCTGCCGCACTAAACGACAGTAAATATCTTGGCGTGCAATGGAAGAAAATGTATGGCTCTATTCCTGGTTGGTTTGGCGCAGAGATAGACTATGAAACTCACTATAACTTCTCAATACTGGCTTCTACCGAAATCGACTTTACCCCTAACGTTTATGAGTTGATCTTCACTTATGAAGAAATGAATGACGATAAAGGTGAACATACGATTGGTTTGAAGGGGTACCAAGGTGTGCGTGGATTCTACTACCCAGTTAACGGTTTCCATGTAGATGACTATGCAGTGAACGAGCCAGAGAAGTTTGGCAGTAATATGGTGATTTGTGCTAACTACCAAGGGCCTGAAAGTACACGATTAGTGACTCGTTTCTCAGCAAAAGTAACTAGTGCAGCAGTTGCAAGTGACAATGACGTAATGGTTAGTGCAACATTGAGCACCGGAAACACGGTCAATAAGTCTGTTGCTGTTCCTGTTGCCGGCAATATAACTGTGTTTGATATGGCTGATCATCAAATAGATGAGAACACAGTACTTGAAGGTATTGCTGTTGAGTACATGCATAGTCAAAACCGTGCGGTCTCTGTTAGTGCATCTGGTGATAATGTTACCGTAACCGCTGACGGCGCTATGTTAACCATTACGCCTGCTGCTGACTGGCATGGTGAAACCGAAGTGACGGTGACAGTGATGGATAGCACTAACCAACAAGATCAGGCATCAACAAGCTTTATGCTTACAGTAATGTCAGATGGCGTTGAGCCTTCTACACCAGTGACACCTGAACCAGAGCCTGAAACTGATTCATCAGGCAGTAGTTTAGGTTGGTTGGCATTAATGATGTTAGCTTTGGTTGGATTTGGCCGCCGTAAACACTAATTGAATGGTTAAAATAACAAAGGGCTCTCTGTTGAGAGCCCTTATCACACTTATAAAGTGAGAGGGATGTCTACTGAGCCTTAGCCGTTAAGTGCGATACAGCACCTTAACCACATGCCAGCCAAACTTAGTTTTTACTAGGTGTGGTTTAATCAATTCGCCAGTAAAGCAAATTTTGTCAAATGCTGGCACCATTTGTCCTTTTTTGAACTCACCTAAACTGCCGCCTTTTTTACCTGATGGACAAGTAGAGTGCTTTTTTGCAAGCACATCGAATTTGGCGCCTTTATTGAGTTTATCCATGATCTCTTCAGCGAGTACTTTGTGTTTAACTAGAATGTGAAGTGCAGATGCCGTTTTTGCCATGGTAAAGCCCGTTTGAAGGATGAAAAATAAGTGGCGGCTATTATACGAGACTCGGCATTGATCAGCGAGTGATAGTTACAATATGGCTTTGCTAAACAATCAAAGGTATGTGTGTTGGTAAAGCGCTATAAACAAGCGCAAAAAAGTTAACTAACAAGCAATTGACGAAATGTGATCCCTGATTAATATATAACCATAGGTTCAGATAGTTATAGCCGTTACAGTGTTAATTATTTCAGTGTTCAGGTAAGATCTGCCGCCATTATGCCTATATGGCGGTTTATAGATTAAATTGCACGGATGCTAATCAACGAGAGTACAATATGAAGTTTCCCGGACAGCGTAAATCTAAACATTACTTTCCAGTAAATCATCGCGATCCCCTGTTAGCTCAACTCACTCATCAACCTCAAGCACAAGCAAGTTATGTCTGTGGTATTGACCAAACTTTGGTCGACATTGAGGCGAAAGTTGAAGCGGAATTGTTAGAGCGTTACGGCCTACCAAAAGGAAACTCTACTCTTATTAACGACGAGCAAGCGCACGCTTTATATACCGAGCTTAAGTCGAACAATATGATCAGCGACGAGTTTGCTGGTGGCACCATTGGTAACACGGTACATAACTACTCGATTTTGGCCGATGACCGCTCGGTGCTGTTTGGCGTAATGAGCCAAAATATTATGGTTGGCAGCTACGCATACCGTTATTTATGCAACACCTCATCTAAAGTTGACCTTAACTACCTACAACCTGTTGATGGCCCGATTGGTCGTTGTTTCACGCTGATTTCTGACGATGGTGAGCGTACGTTCGCCATTAGCAAAGGTTCGATGGACAAGCTAACGCCTGAGTTCATCAATAAAGATGTGGTACAAAACAGTGCGGCGTTAGTACTTACTGCGTACCTAATGCGCGCCGCTGAAGGCGATGGCATGACTAGCGCGGCAATGAAGGCAATTGAATACGCCAAAGAAGCCGATGTACCAGTGGTACTAACCCTAGGAACACGCTTCTTAATTCAGGAAGACCCTAAGTGGTGGCAAAAGTTCATTAAAGAACATGTGACTATTCTTGCGATGAATGAAGATGAAGGTGAGGCATTAACAGGTCAAGTTGACCCACTGCTTGCGAGTGAAGCAGCGCTTGAGTGGTGCGACATGGTATTAACCACAGCTGGCCCAATTGGTCTTTACACTGCAGGTTATGTTGATGACAGCGCTAAGCGCCAAACGAGTCATCCACTGCTGCCTGGCGCTATTCCTGAGTTTAACCGTTATGAGTTCTCGCGCCCGATGTTAAAAGCTGATTGTGATGAGCCAATTAAGGTTTATGCGCATATTTCACCTTATATGGGCGGTCCAGAGCTTATCCGTAACACCAATGGCGCGGGCGATGGAGCTTTATCAGCATTGTTACACGACTTATCTGCTAACGTGTTCCACAAGGTAAACGTGCCTGGTTCGAGCAAGCATAAGCGTGAGGGATTATGCTATTCGTCATTCTCGCAAATTTGTAAGTATGCTAACCGCGTTGCTTACGAAGTGTTAGCTCAGCATAGCCCGCGTTTGTCTCGCGCCTTACCCGAGCGAGAAGACAGCCTAGAAGAGTCATACTGGGAGCGATAGTAAACGCTTACATCGACTTTGGTTTCAATCAGTTGGCTAGAAATACCTATTTTTAGATAAAAAAACGCTAGTGAATTCCACATTAGCGTTTTTTTTATGGCTGAATTTTATAGAATGGTTCTAGTTTAACCTGAACTCGGGATAATAAATCGGTTTCTAACGGCTATTTTTGTCTATTTCTGTGTTGAAGCTACTTGCAATAGGCTAGCTATTGACGCGTAGCTTCGCCTTGAACTAAACAAAACTATCTCGCTAGAAACTTAGTGCTAGATCTAGCTCTGAACAAGAGAGTCATTGGCACTTCCTTATCCCAAGTTCAGGCTAGTTTAATTTGATGTAATGGAGCCTGACGTGAAAGGACAAATCTTAAGGGAAATGAAAGTGCTCAAAGCAATTGAGCCTGAGTTTGAAGTGCAGCGCCGCGTTGCCTTTATTAAAGCCAAGCTAAAGGAGTCACATACCACTAGCCTGGTACTTGGGATCAGTGGTGGTGTGGACTCTTCAGTCACTGGGCGTTTATGCCAGTTAGCGGTGAACGAGTTAAATGCCGAGCAAAGCGACAAGGCTTATCAATTTATTGCGGTGCGTTTGCCGTATCACGTGCAAAAAGATGAAGACGAAGCCCAGCTAGCTTGTCAGTTCATTGAGCCAAGTAAACAAGTCACAGTAAACATTGCTGATGGCGTTGAAGGCGTGCATGCATCTACATTAGCAGGTCTTGCAGGCGCGGGTATTGAGCTGCCTGAGGCGAGTAAAGTTGATTTTGTTAAAGGTAACGTTAAAGCGCGTATGCGGATGATTGCCCAGTATGAAATCGCTGGTATGGTTGGCGGTTTAGTAGTGGGCACTGATCATAGCGCTGAGAACATTACTGGCTTTTACACCAAATACGGTGATGGTGCGTGTGATTTAGCACCAATTTTTGGTTTGAACAAACGTCAAGTTCGCCAGCTAGCAAGCTACCTTGGTGCGCCAGATGTATTAGTCACTAAAGCGCCAACGGCTGATTTGGAAGAAGATCAACCGCAGCTTGAAGATGAAGTGGCATTAGGCATGACTTACGATCAAATCGATGATTTCCTAGAAGGCAAAGATGTGGATGACAGCGTTGAAGCCAAGCTAATTGGCATTTACAAGCGTACTCAACACAAGCGCGAGCCAATTCCAACGATTTACGATTAGTCGTTAGATAACATTGTAAAAGCTGCCAATTAAAATCGCCGCCAATGAGTAAATCTTGGGCGGCGTTTTTGTACCGTTAATTTCTCAATTGGTGGATTCTTTGTTAATCAATGCCCTAGCTGCGTCTTCTTGCTAATGATGCAGCTTGGGATGACTCAGTCATAGTCGTGAATAACCTTGCGAATTTCAGTAATCAGTTTATTGGGAAATTGTCGGTAATCCAGGTAGGGCGTTAATAGTTGCCTGTTAACTGTTTTGCTTGGCAGTTTATCTGGTGAGTCAGCATCGGATTTTTCAATTTGTTTAGCTAAATCGAGATTAAAATGTTGCTGAACTTGTTGCCCTGCAAAAATATGCCACACGGTTTGATTGTTGATGAGTGAATCAACTTTCACTTGTGGCTCTTGCTGTCGGTGTAGAGTTTTCTCTGGCTGCAATTCTTTGTCACAGCAGATAATCAAGGCACAGCTTTTACACTTAGTAATAGTTCCACTGCTAGAGAACAGGCTATCTTTGATATCTCGCCACTGGCTTTCATCATGGGCGCATAGCTTCGCCGCTATGGTGAGGATTTTACGCCAATGGTTACCATTTAAAGCAATTAACTGTTGGCAAAATTTTGGGTTATCAGGCGCTATGGGTTTATTCTCAGCGCTTGATACTCCATCTTCATAGCTCGGCATGATAGGCACATTGGGCAGGTAAATGAGTATTTCAGCATTGATATCACCAATTATCTGGTAATGGGGCACAAGTAGCTATCCTTATAATATTAGTGATAAATAAGCGTTAACGGCGTGGTTATATTTCATCGCTACAATCGGTAAACTGAAACAAAATCAGGTTACTTCACTCGCTATAGAAAGGAAACCCATGCGCGCGATTGTTATTGGTTCAACTAAACATATTCTATTTGCTTTGTGCTATGCCCTTATTGGCATTATTGTCGCAGGGTTGTTTGGGCTGGTGTGGGTGTTAAATAATCGTGCGGATTTGGACTTATGGCACAAGACTGAGCTCACCCATCAATATCGCGGTCAAAAGGGCATTGAAACGCTTGATGATTATTTAGCGCTTGAAGATAAGCTGTTTGCAGAGGTCGACACCAAGATTTACCAACGCTACTCGCCAACCGTCGCTTCCGCAATCAATCGTTTTGAAACTGACTCGCTTGCTGATCCAAGGCAATGGCAAGTTAATTGGAATCGCACTTTTGTGTCGCGCAGTGAATCGGCACAATTTGGCGTGTTGTTTATTCACGGTATGTCTGACTCGCCATATTCGATGCGTCATCTGGCTGAAAATTTTATAGACCGTGCAGATGTGGTATCGCTGCGTTTACCTGGGCATGGCACCATTCCTAGCGCGTTAACCGACTTGCACTGGCAAGATATGGCTAAAGCGGTTGCTCTGGTGACCAAGGATCTAAAACAGCAGCTCAACGGTAAGCCGTTATATGTGGTGGGGTTTTCAACTGGCGCCGCGCTTGCGCTTAACCATGAGCTTGAAAAAATAGCTAAAGGTAAGCAGGGAAGTTATGAGCGTATGGTGTTTGTGTCACCCGCTATTGGCCTGCCTACCATTGCTGCAGGTGCTTATTGGCAGGCAAGGTTAGGTGAACTGCTAGGGCTAGAAAAGCTTGCCTGGAATAGCATCAAAATTGAGTACGATCCGTTTAAGTATTTGTCGTTTGCGGTTAATGCGGCCGATGTGGTTTATGGTGTGGCGCAGCGCAATCTTGAGTTAATTAGTCAGTTTAATCCTGAGCAACAACAAAAAATAGCGCCGATTTTAACCTTTCAATCAGCTGTCGATGCTACGGTTTCAACCAGCGCGATTCTTAATAATTTATACCGTTATTTACCAGTGGGTGAGCATCAAATCGTGATGTTTGATGTGAATCGAAACCTGGTGAATCGTAATTTAATGACCAATGAGCCGCTTGCTGAGCTAGCGACATTAGGTTTGGATATAAACAAGAATTTTGATGTAACGCTAGTGGAAAATATCTCAGTAAACTCAGCACAAGTGCAAGCGAGAACCGTTAGTCATGAGTTAAAGGGCGATCAGTTCAAAACACTTAACTACATTTGGCCACAAGATGTGTTTTCACTCTCTCATGTAGCGCTGCCGTTTCCTGCAAATGACCCACTGTATGGCGTTGATGTTGCTGATGACTACCCGTTTATCCGCATTGGGCAGGCGATTTACAGTGGTGAGCGCGGATTATTCAGTGTGCCGCCATCGGATATGCTGAGACAAAAATGGAACCCGTTTTATCCGTATGTGGTAGAGCGGATGCAAGGCTTTATTGAGCATTAACCTTTGCTGCTGAGCAATAGTTTGTATTAGTGTAATAGCGTAAAAGTGGACTATTCGGGTTGTTCTAGTTTCTGTTTTACTTCTTTTTCTTCAATTGGCGAATTCTCATCGAATAGGGTGGTGTCATCAATGATGTTAATAATCACCTTATTGCGACCTACATCTTTAGCCTGATAAAGGTTGTTATCCGCAATGCGGATCCAGTCGTCTAAGTCTTTCGAGTAGCTGGCATTGGCGGTAATCGCGCCAATACTGGCAGTCACGTTAAAGCGCTTACCGGTTTCATGCATAACGATTTCATTGGCTTCAATGGCTTTGCGGAAGGTGTTGAGGTGTTGCTCAATTTTAAGCGCATTCGAGATAGGTAAGATAAGAATAAACTCTTCACCGCCATAGCGAGCAATAATGTCAGTATCACGTTTAAAGTGCGTTTTTAGCAGTTTAGCGACTTGTCTTAAGCACTCATCACCGGCCAGATGACCGTATGAGTCGTTAATGGTTTTAAAGAAATCTAAATCTAGCACTGCGACAGTAATGGCCTGTTCACTGCGCAAACAGAAATCCAATACATCATTAAATCGATTTTCGGCATAACGGCGGTTGTACAATCCAGTTAATGTGTCTTTATCAACTAGGTCTTTTAGTTTTTTGTTGGCGCTTTCTAGCTCTTTAGTGCGCTTACTGACAATGCCTTCTAACGCCATTTGGTGTGACAGCAATTGCTGCTTACTGGCAGATAGTCTTTGGTACAGGTTGTAGACCTCGCGAGGAAATGACTCGTCAAGTTGTAAACTTTGCAACTGTTTAGCGTCCATTTTACTAAAGTGGTTGGCGACTAAATCAAGCGGACCATTAAGCAAGCGGCTAATCTTGGTTGATATCAGATAAGAGAAGAGCAGTGACACCAATAACATGATAAAACTGTTGAGCATTTGGCTTTCTGCTAACTTTAGTAGTGGCGAGAACTCCTCAACAACATATAGCGTCCAGCCGTTATTAAGTTGCTTTTTAGCGTAGAAATACTCAGGAGTAATGGATTCTATGTCATGAATATTGAGTAGGTCTAAACTGGTACGGTAAAACTTATTTCCTTGGTTGTATTGAAATTGAGTGATGGGTTTAAGGCCTAATTCATCGCTGGCATAGACTATTTGGTTTTGCTCATCAAGTAGGATGATTGATTGCTCGCGCGCTTCTTTAGCAATATCTTCTACTTTACTGATATGGTTCAAATCTAGCGAACCTTCAATGATACCAGTAGGTATCCCTTTATCGAATAGCGGGGCGCTGATGGCGATAATGGCCTCATTACCTAAGCCTCTGCCTAAGAAAACTGAAGAGATAAACAACTTACGGTTGTAAAAAGCCTCAATAAAATAGTCGCGATCTTTAATCGATATCTGCTGAATATCTCCCTTTATATTTAAAAACCGAGAACTAGGTGACGCGTTAATAACATGAGCATCTTGGTTAGCTATTAACATGGTAATGAAGCCTGGATAAGATTGATGCAGGGTATTTAAATACTGCTGGCGCTGCTCTGTTGAGGATTGCATTAAGTTAAATTGCTTAGCAGCGTTGTCGATGACTTGTTTATGGTTGTTCAAGTAGTTTTCAGTCGCAGAGCCAATGTAAGACGCATTACTTTCCAACTTGCTCTGCAGCAAATCTTGCTGGCGGCTTAAATAAAAGTAATTGAACACGATTGCCGAAATCAATAGTGAAACTGTCACCATCAGCGTCATAAAGTAGGTTAGCTGGGCGCTGAATTGGCGGCGTTTTTTGTCCTGAACTTTACCTTCGAAGTTCCATAATCTTGGGACAAACAGTATAAGCAGTGAAGCAATGCTGACGTAGATTAATCCATTAATACCTTGTTTCAGCACCGTGAAGGGGACGTGTTCACTTGGTATATCAAAAAACACTCGAGAGTATAGGTAAAAAATTGGTGAGCCGATGAACACCCAATAAATTGCGCTGCCATATAACGAGTAAATGTCTCGCTTACGGCAATAACCTAAAAAAAGTGCTTCAAGACAAAAGATAACGTAGACGTGCGGGCTGTCCCAGGCTAAAAGCAACCCTGTAGCTGCAATCGTAGCGGTAATTAGTGCATACCAGGGGCCAAATAACACCGCTGAAATGACGTAAAAGGTATTGCCTAATACTAATTGTACGTTAGCAAAAAATGGGATCGGGTAGCTGTTGATGGCGAATCCAAGTAAGCCAAAAACAATTGCAAACGTTAAATGTTGTTGGTTTATCTTCTTGCTTGTCAGCAATTCACAGTCCTATTAAGCCGCTACAACTTTTGTGTCATCCTTTGTTAAAAAATTGTAACTGCTAGAGGCGCTTATCTCAAGTTAACTGCAAAATAAAGCTCAGATTACAGTTATTAACATGCACAATGCTTTCCTTTACTTAGATTCCCCATCAACCAGAAGGCTTACTCCGTTTTCGCCCTGCGTACTGTTAGACCATAGTCTAGCATGCTCGATCTGGACGAAATCGTTTTAGATTGGCTTAAGTTGTTGATTTAGCTGTTATTAATTGAGGGTTTTAATGGCGATTATAAGTTGAGCTTAGACTAAGGTCTTGATTGTCCCTCCCTTTAGACTTGCTAGATTTGCTAAGACTTTACAATAAATAGCACAAGGGAGTCGCTATGGCTTTTGAAAATAACGATAAGGCAGCAGGCTACTGGAAAGAGAACCTACGTCTCGTTCTTAGTTTGTTGGCAATATGGGCAGCAGTGTCTTTTGGATGCGGTATTTTATTGGTGGATGTGCTCAATGAAATTACCTTCATGGGATTCAAATTAGGCTTCTGGTTCGCGCAGCAAGGCGCAATGTATGTGTTCGTGGCATTGATTTTTGTCTATGTGGCAAAAGCTAATGCATTGGACAAAAAATACAACGTGCAAGAAGACTAAGGAGATAGGGCAATGGACGTTCAAACACTGACCTACCTAATTGTTGGCGCAACGTTTGCGCTGTACATAGGTATCGCGATTTGGTCTCGCGCAGGTTCTACTAAAGAGTTCTACGTTGCTGGTGGTGGGGTGCCTCCAGTGATGAACGGTATGGCAACTGCCGCTGACTGGATGTCGGCCGCATCGTTTATTTCATTAGCAGGTATTGTGTCGTTTGTGGGTTATGACGGCTCGGTTTACCTTATGGGCTGGACTGGTGGCTATGTATTACTAGCACTGTGTATGGCGCCGTACTTACGTAAGTTTGGTAAGTTTACTGTGCCAGACTTTATTGGCGACCGTTACTACTCACAAGCGGCGCGTACGGTAGCGGTTGTGTGTGCCATCTTCATTTGTTTTACCTATATTGCAGGCCAAATGCGTGGTGTTGGCGTGGTATTCTCGCGCTTCCTAGAGGTTGAAGTTGAAACTGGCGTGTACATTGGTATGGCTGTGGTGTTCTTCTATGCGGTGCTCGGCGGCATGAAAGGTATTACCTATACTCAGGTTGCTCAATACTGTGTGCTTATCTTTGCATTCATGGTGCCAGCGATTTTCATCTCAGTGATGATGACAGGTCACGTATTACCACAAATTGGCTTTGGTGCTGAATTGATTGATGCAGCCGGTAATGGTACTGGCACATACTTGCTCGATAAGCTCGATGGATTATCCTCCGAGCTAGGCTTCTCCCAATATACCGAAGGCTCTAAGGGCATGATTGACGTGTTCTTTATTACTGGTGCTCTGATGTTTGGTACTGCGGGTCTGCCACATGTAATTGTACGTTTCTTCACTGTACCTAAAGTTAAAGATGCACGTGTATCGGCTGGTTGGGCACTTGTGTTCATCGCGATTATGTACACTACGGTTCCTGCATTAGCGGCATTCTCTCGTGTAAACATGATTGAAACCATCAATGGCCCTGAATCAACAGGTGTTGCTTATGAAACTGCACCAGATTGGATTAAAAACTGGGAGAAAACAGGCCTAATTAAGTGGGACGATAAAAACAACGACGGCAACATCTACTATTCGAACGGTGATGCCAATGAGATGAAGATTGACCGAGACATCATGGTACTGGCGACGCCTGAAATTGCAGATTTACCAGCATGGGTTATCGCGCTAGTTGCAGCTGGTGGTTTAGCTGCGGCGCTATCAACATCTGCCGGTCTGCTGTTAGTTATCTCTACCTCGGTGTCCCATGATTTACTTAAGAAGAGCTTTATGCCAGATATCTCCGATAAGCAAGAGTTGTTGTATGCTCGGATTGCGGCGGCGGCAGGTATTGTAATGGCCGGTTACTTCGGTATTAATCCGCCAGGCTTTGTTGCCGCAGTGGTTGCAATTGCATTTGGTTTAGCTGCTGCGTCACTATTCCCAGCGATTGTAATGGGCATCTTCTCTCGCACTATCAATAAAGAGGGCGCGATTGCAGGTATGGTTGTGGGTCTAACCTTTACCGCAGCGTACATTATCTACTTCAAGTTTGTGAATGTAGGTGCTAACAATGCAGATAACTGGTTCTTAGGTATTTCGCCTGAGGGTATCGGTATGTTGGGTATGTTCATCAACTTCGCTGTCGCATTTGCGGTGAGCAAAGTAACCGCAGCGGTACCTGATCATGTTGTTGAAATGGTTGAGTCTATTCGTTTCCCTAAAGGTGCAGGCGAAGCACACGACCACTAAAATTTGATGAAATTAGTTTGATTTTAAAAAGAGCTCTTCGGAGCTCTTTTTTGTTATTGCGTATAGGGTGCACCTCAAAGTTTCGTGAGTGCTAAAGCTTATAGGCTTTAGTCGAATAGCCTAGCCATGCTGCGCCCTTATATAGTTGAATGATGGCAATTCATGACAATTCAACTTGGATATGGTCGTAAACGATGGATGAAAGCGAAATCCTACCGATTGTTCAGTTCTTACAATCTCTAGTTCCCTTTGACGCTTTGACCGAGGCAGATTTGCGTCAGGCGAGCTTGTCACTCACTGTTGGCTATTATGGCAAAGCAAGTCGTTATGTGCCGTTAAAGCCTGATAATAAGCAGCTTTTTATTGTGAGAAGCGGCGCGTTTGAGGTAAGGGACGGCCAAGGCGAACTGATTGATAGGCTAGGCGAGGGCGACTATTTTGGTTTCCCTTCACTGCTTACGGGTGAAGAAGTCACTAACAAAGTAGCGATTTTAGAAGACAGTTTGGTGTATCACCTTTCTGAACAAACCTTTGATTTTTTGCGCGCAAATTACCGCAGTTTTGATCAGTTTTTCAATCGAGCATACGCCAGGCGCATGCGCCATCAAGGCAGGTTTACCGCAAAAGACCTCACTACAACAAGTAAAGTTAACGTACTGATGGCCAAATCACCTATAACGATTTCGGGCAATGAATCAGTGCAATCTGCGGCAAAGTTAATGCAGAGTCAAAGGGTAAGCTCGCTGTTAGTGGTCGATAATCAAAAGCTGGTGGGAATTTTAACCGATCGCGATCTACGAAATAGGGTATTGGCGCAGGGATTCGATGGCAGTTTAAAGGTATTCCAGGCTATGACGCGAGAGCCAGTATCCCTTGGCCCCAATAGCTTAACTTTCGAGGCGATGCTTGCGCTGAGTGAGCACAATATTCATCACTTACCTATAGTTGATGCGGGTGTGCCGGTCGGCATGATCACCAGTAGTGATATATTACGCGCGCAGAGCTCACAGCCACTGCTGTTAATCAAAGAAATAGATAAGCAAGATAGCGTTGAATCATTGGTTCAGGTGAGTAAACAAATCCCGGTATTGCTGCAAAACTTAGTGAGCGCAGATGCACGAGCGGAAGAAATCGGCCGCGTGCTCACTTCTGTAACGGATGCGCTCACAAGGCGTTTAATTGACATCAATCAAACGCTTTTAGGCAAAGCGCCAATGCCATTTTGTTGGTTAGCCTTTGGCTCACAGGGCAGGCAAGATCAAGTGGCTTGCTCAGATCAAGATAACGGTTTATTGCTGGCTCATGAACCTGATGAATTTGCAGCATCTTACTTTGAGCAATTATCTAAAGCCGTGTGCAAAGGGCTCAATGACTGTGGTTATGTGTTTTGCCCCGGCGACATTATGGCGCAGAACCCTAAGTGGCGTATGGGTTTAAGCCAGTGGCAGCAGTGTTTTAGTAAGTGGGTGAACAACCCTGATCCCAAAGCGCTAATGCATGCCAGTATTTTCTTTGATATGCGCGCAGTTTATGGGCCGCAATCTTTGTTTGATGAGCTGCAAATCAGTGTGCTAAATGCCACCAAAGACAATGACATCTTTTTGGCAGGCATGACCAATAATGCCCTTAACGAAAACCCGCCGCTCGGATTCTTTAGAAAGTTTGTTTTAGAGCGTGATGGCAGCGAGCTTAAGGGGATGGATTTAAAGCACAAAGGCAGCGCAATTATCAATGATATTGCCAGAGTCTATGCGCTGAGTGCGGGGATTACGGAGGTGAATACCGCTAAGCGGATACGTTTGCTGATGGAGCAGAAAATCATTAACCGTAAAGATGCGCTCAATCTTGCCGATGCTCATGAGTTTATCGCTCACATGCGCCTTTCGAACCAAGGTTACCAAGCGACTCACCAATTGCCGCTGAGTAATTATCTTAAGCCGCAACATTTATCTTCGTTAATGCGTCACCAATTGCGTGATGCTTTTAAAGTGGTCCATGATGCTCAGGCCGGGTTGAAGCTTAAATTCACTCGGAGCTTTTAGTGAGTATTACTAAGTGTGTCTGGTATCGCTTTTGGTTGAGCCGCTATGCAACCAAGATAGATATGAACGAGTTGAGTCAATATCAACTGGCAATGGCAGGTGGTTTTGGCGATACAGCTGCGCAGGCTGAGTTAGTTGCCATTGACCTTGAAATGACAGGGCTAGATCCGATAAATGATCAAATCGTTAGCATTGGTTTAGTGCCGATTAAACAAGCTCAAATCCCTTTAGTTGGGGCGCGGCAAAAGTTTATTGAAATCAAAGGCAGTGTTGGCGACAGCGCTGCAGTGCATGGTGTAGTCGATGACACGCTAGCCTCTGCGCTTTCGTTAAATGAAGCTTTACTTTGGTTTATTGAGCAAACTCGCGGCAAAGTATTGGTAGCCCATCATGCTCAGTTAGATGTTCAGTTTCTACAGGCAAAAATATCGCAGCAGTTTGGGGTAAACCTTGCTTTTGTGGCTATTGATACCTTACAAATTGAGAAGCAACGCTGGCTTAAACAGCATGAAGTAATAAAAGAGGGTTGTTTACGTTTGGGTGCGAGTCGTGAGCGATATCAGCTCCCCGTTTACAGTGCTCACGATGCTTTGGTTGATGCTTTGGCATGCGCCGAGCTGTTAATTGCTCAATTAAATGCAATGGGAGATAGCGAGACGACCAAGCTAGTGGAGCTGGCTCAGCTATATCGATAGTTTGCTGTTACATTCTTCGCTGCATCGGTAGTTGGCACATATAAAAACGCCCATAGTGTTGCTATGGGCGTTTTAGGCTTAAATTCAATTTTTGCTATCGTTACTTAGCGTTATTTTGTTCACGGCCTAAGAAGTAGTCAACAGCTGGCTTGATGATTTCTAGCGCTCCTTGAGTGCATTCAGGCAGCTCAGCATCTGACTGTTTAATCGGCGTTGTACGCTCGCCCCATTTGAGTAAAACGGCCGCAGAAGTTAAACCAGCACCAAATGCGCAAGATAGTATCGTTTGTCCTGGCTGAATACGGCCTTGATCTAGTGCATCACAAATCGCAATCGGGATAGTTGCCGCAGATGTGTTACCGTATTCTGCAATATTGACGAAGGCTTTTTCTTTATCGATTTTCATGCGGCTGATTAAGGTATCGATAATGCGCTCGTTTGCTTGGTGCGGGATAACTAAATCCACGTCTTCTTTAGTTAGCTCACACTTTTCTAGCACCTTCTTACTCAGTGTGCCCATGCCGTGAATCGCGCGCTTAAACACTTCCTGGCCGTTTAAGTTGATGTAAAAGTCCAGCGAGTCAGCTTCAAATCGATCCATTTGTGTACCAAAGCCCGATGCTAAAATGTCGCGACCAGCAGGGTCGTTATTTAGCTCGTAACCCATGATGCCACCTTGCTGCTCAGATGCTTCCAGTACAACTGCGCCCGCACCATCACCAAATAACACTGCGGTTTCACGGCGAGACCAGTCTAGGTAGAAAGACAGTCGCTCAGCACCGACTACAAGTACGCGCTTGTATTGACCACTTTGGATCATTGAGTTGCCCAAACCAAGGCCATAAAGGAAGCCACTACATGCTGCGTTGATATCAAATGCACCACATGTTGCACCCACTTCAGCTTGAACGGTTGATGCAATATTTGGAATTAGCGTGTCAGGGCTGGCCGTTGCCAAAATGATAAGATCTAAGTCTTTACCTTCAATACCCGCGCAGTCTAGCGCTCGTTTAGCTGCAACTGTGGCTAGCTCTGATGTGTTCACATGGCTAATATGGCGCTTACTAATACCGGTACGCGGCTTAATCCATTCATCAGACGTGTCCATGAAGGTAGATAGATCATGGTTCGTTAAGGTTGCTGGTGGTACACATTTTCCCCAGCCTGTAATATGTGCGTACTGCATAGTGGTTCTCACAAATCTAAAATTAAATTCTAATTGCGGCTAATAGCGATGGAGTTAGTTATCTAACTGTTGTTTTACCAAGGCTTTAATGGCGGTGGCCGCACCTAATATATGTTCGCGTAATAACTGGGTTGCTGCTTCCACATCCATTTGCTGGCATAGCGTTAGTAGCGTTCGATGCTCGCGCTCAGCAGTGGGAATTCCACCAGTTAATAACAGTTGTAAGCGTATGTAGCGGTCGCAGTTTGTGTTTAAGCCATGAACAACCTCTAGCGTGTGCGGTCTATTTGCCGCCTGATAAAGTTGCGTGTGAAATTGAGTATTTAGCTCACTCCAGCTGGCAACGGCATTGGGTTGTTTAAATGCTGATTCTAATTGGTTTAACACACCCTCTGCATGGGCGATATCTTTAGCCGTTAGGTTAGGTATCGCTCTAGCGAGTAAATCTGCTTCGATTAATGCGCGCAGTTCAAAGAGTTCAGTCACTTGCTCAACAGAAAGTGATGTTGCGGTTGCTCCCTTGTGAGGCTCAAAGTTAACTAAGCCCTCCGCTTCGAGCTGCACTAAGGCTTCTCTAACTGGGATGCGGCTAACGTTAAGCTGGGTTGCAATCGCTGACTGTCGTAGAGGCTCGCCACCTTTAATTTCCCCCGACAAAATTCGCTCTCTGAGCGCCTCAACAACGAGTTGGGTGCGGGTTTTGTGCATAATAGGGGCTATTGTACTCATCGACTCTTATATTTATCTGGCACTACATATCCGAGCAAGATTAACTTTTTGTGATCTTTTTATAAAGCGAAACATCAAATAAAAATGCAGACCTAGTAACGGAAAACCGCAAAATTGGGCAAATCTGGTTAATCTTGGCATGTTTGACTAGCCCAAATAGCTTGACGGTGTGATAATAGCGCGCAGTTTATATCCTAGGAGCAGTTTAGTGGCTAAAGCAGTATTTCTTGATCGTGATGGTGTGATTAATGTTGATCATGGTTATGTCCATAAAGTCGATGACTTTGAATACATTGAAGGCGTATTCGAGGCTTGCTTAGCTTTTAAAAAACTAGGGTACAAGATTGTCGTTGTAACTAACCAGTCAGGCATTGCGCGCGGCAAGTACACAGAAGATGATTTCCATACCTTAACTGAATGGATGGATTGGAACTTTGCTGATAAAGGTGTTGACCTTGATGGTATCTATTATTGTCCGCATCATCCTGAAAAAGGAATTGGTGAGTACAAACAAGATTGTGACTGCCGTAAACCTAAACCAGGTATGCTTAATACCGCAGCGAGATTTTTAAAGATTGATATGAGTCAATCGGTCATGGTTGGCGATAAAGCTGATGATATGCGTGCGGGTAAAGCTGCTGGTGTGCCAACGAACATTCTGGTTCGCACAGGTAAAGAAGTAAAACAAGATGGTATTGATGAAGCGAGTGTAGTAGTCGATTCAATTGCTGATGTACCGAAAGTACTTGAAGCACTGTAAGTAATGGTTAGTGGTTGAAGCTAGTGAGTCACTTGTAATAAATAGTAAGTGATAAACGTTAACCGCATAGTAATTACAAAAGAGGGTAACCCAATTGGTTTACCCTCTTTTGTTTTGTATACCACTGCCATCTGCCTCTTTATTACCTCACAGCTTATCAAATCCGTTACCTTACTGTTGTTTCTGCTACTTCAATGGCTTTGAAAGTACGTCTATCCAGCCATATCGATACGCGTGATGAACATTTTGTTGAAAATATGCGCGCTTGGTTTTGGTTTTATCAAAAACTACAATTTAGGGGTTGCGCAATTAAATCTGCTCCCTATAATGCGCACCCACTGACCTACAGGACGTAGGGAATGCCAAAGCTTGTCTGGAACAAGCTTGGTAGAGACGGCGCAGCAGCAAACATTAAGCGATAAGCTTAGTAAGTCCAGCTAGCCTGACAGCTTGGTTTGAGCGGTAACTAACCACTTAAATCAAGAGCGAAAAGAAAGTTTGAAAAAACGCTTGACGCTCACATGGGAATGCGTAAAATACGCAGCCCTGACCACTTAAACGGTCAACGCTCTTTAACAATTTATCAAGTAATCTGTGTGGACATTCACAGAGCTTTAAATTCGACAGATTCATCTTTTGATGAGTCACAAAATTTAAAACTCAAAGATGTTCATACGACACAAGTTAATTTGAATTGTTTATTCAGTTTAAATTGACGCATGACAGTAGAATTCATTGAGTCAGTCTTAGGACTGTAAAAACTTTTAATTGAAGAGTTTGATCATGGCTCAGATTGAACGCTGGCGGCAGGCCTAACACATGCAAGTCGAGCGGAAACGAGTTATCTGAACCTTCGGGGAACGATAACGGCGTCGAGCGGCGGACGGGTGAGTAATGCCTAGGGATCTGCCCAGTCGAGGGGGATAACAGTTGGAAACGACTGCTAATACCGCATACGCCCTACGGGGAAAGGAGGGGACCTTCGGGCCTTTCGCGATTGGATGAACCTAGGTGGGATTAGCTAGTTGGTGAGGTAATGGCTCACCAAGGCAACGATCCCTAGCTGTTCTGAGAGGATGATCAGCCACACTGGGACTGAGACACGGCCCAGACTCCTACGGGAGGCAGCAGTGGGGAATATTGCACAATGGGGGAAACCCTGATGCAGCCATGCCGCGTGTGTGAAGAAGGCCCTAGGGTTGTAAAGCACTTTCAGCGAGGAGGAAAGGTTAGTGGTTAATACCCGCTAGCTGTGACGTTACTCGCAGAAGAAGGACCGGCTAACTCCGTGCCAGCAGCCGCGGTAATACGGAGGGTCCGAGCGTTAATCGGAATTACTGGGCGTAAAGCGTACGCAGGCGGTTCGTTAAGCCAGATGTGAAAGCCCCGGGCTCAACCTGGGAATTGCATTTGGAACTGGCGAACTAGAGTCTTGTAGAGGGAGGTAGAATTTCAGGTGTAGCGGTGAAATGCGTAGAGATCTGAAGGAATACCGGTGGCGAAGGCGGCCTCCTGGACAAAGACTGACGCTCATGTACGAAAGCGTGGGGAGCAAACGGGATTAGATACCCCGGTAGTCCACGCCGTAAACGATGTCTACTCGGAGTTTGGTGTCTTGAACACTGGGCTCTCAAGCTAACGCATTAAGTAGACCGCCTGGGGAGTACGGCCGCAAGGTTAAAACTCAAATGAATTGACGGGGGCCCGCACAAGCGGTGGAGCATGTGGTTTAATTCGATGCAACGCGAAGAACCTTACCTACTCTTGACATCCAGAGAACTTTCCAGAGATGGATTGGTGCCTTCGGGAACTCTGAGACAGGTGCTGCATGGCTGTCGTCAGCTCGTGTTGTGAAATGTTGGGTTAAGTCCCGCAACGAGCGCAACCCTTATCCTTATTTGCCAGCACTTCGGGTGGGAACTTTAGGGAGACTGCCGGTGATAAACCGGAGGAAGGTGGGGACGACGTCAAGTCATCATGGCCCTTACGAGTAGGGCTACACACGTGCTACAATGGCGTATACAGAGGGTTGCGAGACCGCGAGGTGGAGCTAATCTCAGAAAGTACGTCGTAGTCCGGATTGGAGTCTGCAACTCGACTCCATGAAGTCGGAATCGCTAGTAATCGTAGATCAGAATGCTACGGTGAATACGTTCCCGGGCCTTGTACACACCGCCCGTCACACCATGGGAGTGGGCTGCAAAAGAAGTGGGTAGTTTAACCTTCGGGAGAACGCTCACCACTTTGTGGTTCATGACTGGGGTGAAGTCGTAACAAGGTAGCCCTAGGGGAACCTGGGGCTGGATCACCTCCTTATCGACACGAATTTAGACCTGTTGAGTGTTCACACAGATTACTTGATTAATAGTAAGAGATTTATACGCAATCGTTTAGGCGTAGTTAATTTGCTCTAGAACAAGGCGCTTGAAGAGCGAGGGAGGACGTGTAGTACACTACACGACGACCGAGCGATGAAAAGCAACGCAGTAATAGAGTAAAGAAACAAGCATAAATGGGTCTGTAGCTCAGCTGGTTAGAGCGCACCCCTGATAAGGGTGAGGTCGGTGGTTCAAGTCCACTCTGACCCACCAAAATCTTCGCTACTCTGCGTTGGTTGATAACTCGTTTAGCAGGCTAAACGTCGTCATCACCCGCCTTGATTAGCTTGATTTGGTTTTAGCGTATAAACAAACTGCATGTAAATGGGGCTATAGCTCAGCTGGGAGAGCGCCTGCCTTGCACGCAGGAGGTCTGCGGTTCGATCCCGCATAGCTCCACCACTTACATCTGACAGTACTTACTAGTTTGGTTAGAGAGGCCAAAGATAAAGCAATTTATCTTTGGCTTTTTTAAGCCCGCTCTTTAACAATTTGGAAAGCTGATAGTATTTTTATGTTTTAAACATAAAATGCGAAATAATTGAGTTCTCAAAACACTATTTAAGTGTCTTGAATATTCTAAAACTAAGGCGATACACATGAATGAGTTTACTCATTGGTGTGATTTATCAAATAAACCAGCTAGTCACCTATGTGGCTTGAATGACTTACATTAGTAAGACTCATTTGGGTTGTATGGTTAAGTGACTAAGCGTATACGGTGGATGCCTTGGCAGTCAGAGGCGATGAAGGACGTAGTAACTTGCGAAAAGCGTTGGCGAGCTAGTAACAAGCATTTGAGTCAACGATGTCCGAATGGGGAAACCCAATTGCATAAGCAATTATCCTAACGTGAATACATAGCGTTAGGAGGCAAACCCGGGGAACTGAAACATCTAAGTACCCGGAGGAAAAGAAATCAACCGAGATTCCCCTAGTAGCGGCGAGCGAACGGGGATTAGCCCTTAAGTCATTGGGGTGTTAGTGGAATGTGTTGGAAAGCACAGCGGCACAGGGTGATAGCCCCGTACACGAAAACTAACCAGTGATGAAATCGAGTAAGGCGGGACACGTGACATCCTGTCTGAATATGGGGGGACCATCCTCCAAGGCTAAATACTCCTGACTGACCGATAGTGAACCAGTACCGTGAGGGAAAGGCGAAAAGAACCCCTGTGAGGGGAGTGAAATAGAACCTGAAACCGTATACGTACAAGCAGTGGGAGCGGTTCTTGAGACCGTGACTGCGTACCTTTTGTATAATGGGTCAGCGACTTACATTTTGTAGCGAGGTTAAGCGAATAGCGGAGCCGTAGGGAAACCGAGTGTTAACTGCGCGTTTAGTTGCAAGGTGTAGACCCGAAACCCGGTGATCTAGCCATGGGCAGGTTGAAGGTTGAGTAACATCAACTGGAGGACCGAACACACGTATGTTGAAAAATGCGGTGATGACTTGTGGCTGGGGGTGAAAGGCCAATCAAACCGGGAGATATCTGGTTCTCCTCGAAAGCTATTTAGGTAGCGCCTCGCACGAATACCATTGGGGGTAGAGCACTGTTAAGGCTAGGGGTCATCCCGACTTACCAACCCTTTGCAAACTCCGAATACCAATGAGTACTATGCGGGAGACAGACGGCGGGTGCTAACGTCCGTCGTCAAAAGGGAAACAACCCAGACCGTCAGCTAAGGTCCCAAAGTGTATGTTAAGTGGGAAACGATGTGGGAAGGCTTAGACAGCTAGGAGGTTGGCTTAGAAGCAGCCACCCTTTAAAGAAAGCGTAATAGCTCACTAGTCGAGTCGGCCTGCGCGGAAGATGTAACGGGGCTAAACATACCACCGAAGCTACGGGTTTGCAGTTTACTGCAAGCGGTAGAGGAGCGTTCTGTAAGCGGTTGAAGGTGAAGGGGTAACCCACACTGGACGTATCAGAAGTGCGAATGCTGACATGAGTAACGATAAAGGGAGTGAAAAACTCCCTCGCCGAAAGACCAAGGGTTCCTGTCCAACGTTAATCGGGGCAGGGTGAGTCGACCCCTAAGGCGAGGCTGAAAGGCGTAGTCGATGGGAAACGGGTTAATATTCCCGTACTTTTGCTAACTGCGATGGAGAGACGGAGAAGGCTAGGCTAGCGCGGCGTTGGTAGTCCGCGTTTAAGGTAGTAGGTAGGGTGCTTAGGCAAATCCGGGCACCTAATACCGAGAGCTGATGACGAGTCACTAAGGTGATGAAGTAGTTGATGCCATGCTTCCAGGAAAATCTTCTAAGCTTCAGGTTAGTAGGAATCGTACCCCAAACCGACACAGGTGGTCGGGTAGAGAATACCAAGGCGCTTGAGAGAACTCGGCTGAAGGAACTAGGCAAAATGGTACCGTAACTTCGGGAGAAGGTACGCTGCTGGCGGTGATGAGACTTGCTCTCTAAGCTGCTGGCAGTCGCAGATACCAGGTGGCTGCAACTGTTTATCAAAAACACAGCACTGTGCAAAATCGCAAGATGACGTATACGGTGTGACGCCTGCCCGGTGCCGGAAGGTTAATTGATTGGGTTAGCTTTGCGAAGCTCATGATCGAAGCCCCGGTAAACGGCGGCCGTAACTATAACGGTCCTAAGGTAGCGAAATTCCTTGTCGGGTAAGTTCCGACCTGCACGAATGGCGTAATGATGGCCACGCTGTCTCCAGCCGAGACTCAGTGAAGTTGAAATTGCGGTGAAGATGCCGTATACCCGCGGCTAGACGGAAAGACCCCGTGAACCTTTACTATAGCTTGGCACTGAACATTGACCCTACATGTGTAGGATAGGTGGGAGACTTTGAAGCGCAGTCGCTAGATTGCGTGGAGTCAACCTTGAAATACCACCCTTGTAGTGTTGATGTTCTAACCTGGGCCCCTAATCGGGGTTAGGGACAGTGCCTGGTGGGTAGTTTGACTGGGGCGGTCTCCTCCCAAAGAGTAACGGAGGAGCACGAAGGTTAGCTAAACACGGTCGGACATCGTGTGGTTAGTGCAATGGCATAAGCTAGCTTAACTGCGAGACAGACACGTCGAGCAGGTACGAAAGTAGGTCATAGTGATCCGGTGGTTCTGAATGGAAGGGCCATCGCTCAACGGATAAAAGGTACTCCGGGGATAACAGGCTGATACCGCCCAAGAGTTCATATCGACGGCGGTGTTTGGCACCTCGATGTCGGCTCATCACATCCTGGGGCTGAAGTCGGTCCCAAGGGTATGGCTGTTCGCCATTTAAAGTGGTACGCGAGCTGGGTTCAGAACGTCGTGAGACAGTTCGGTCCCTATCTGCCGTGGGCGTTGGATGATTGAAGGGAGCTGCTCCTAGTACGAGAGGACCGGAGTGGACGAACCGCTGGTGTTCGGGTTGTTATGCCAATAGCATTGCCCGGTAGCTACGTTCGGAATCGATAACCGCTGAAAGCATCTAAGCGGGAAGCGAGCCCTAAGATGAGTCATCCCTAGGTCTTTAAGACCTCTAAAGAGCCGTTCGAGACTAGGACGTTGATAGGCATGGTGTGTAAGCGTTGTGAGGCGTTGAGCTAACATGTACTAATGACTCGTGAGGCTTAACCATACAACCCAGATGGGTTTTGCTAGGTGGTTACAACCTTAGATTTTAGATAGAGCACTTAGATAGTGTGACTCAATTACAAAAAGCAATAACAGCTTTCCGAATTAATCTAATGGCTACAGAGAATAAAGTAGCGGTTAGATAACAAATTTGTCTGGAGACAATAGCATTGTGGTCCCACCTGAATCCATTCCGAACTCAGTAGTGAAACGCAATTGCGCCGATGGTAGTGTGGGGTTTCCCCATGTGAGAGTAGGTCATTTCCAGACGCTTATTAAAGTGAAGAAGCCACCTAGTTTAGGTGGCTTTTTTGCGTTTGGGGCAATGTAAACTCTGCAGTCTTCCCCATATGAATGTCATTGAGGTTAGGTGACTTATTCACTTAATGTAGGCATGAATGCCTACCTCGACGACACCCGAGGCTAAGCCTGGTTATAAATTGCTCCTGCATTTATGACATTAGGTGCATCCATGCACCTTGCTCCCAGCTACGAGCAAGCTCTTCGCGTAAAACTTAGCCTAAACACTGCGTATTTAAAGCAGCTAACTTTTACCCCCATGTGTTCCCTTCGGGAATGCGTGTAGGTCATTTCCAGACGCCTAATATACGAAATAGCCCCAGCACGATGTGTTGGGGCTTTTTTGTATGTTCAGATTTTGAAAGATTACTTGAACATGGGGAACAAACAGGGCATGCGCAGCATGCATCATTACCATGTGATAGGTCGACGATTGCATCCTGCATAATTAACACTTCCTCCATCCATGGCTGCTTGCTAACACTTAGTTGGCAGGAGCTATGATCAGTATTCGCTGATGCCAACTCGTTCGAAGGCGGTACATGCCTAATTATCTTAAAAATCCATCTAGCCCTTACAAAAATATATACAGTATATCGTTCTAGATATAAGTTAGATTGTCATCACAAAGTTTTGCCTAGAGTTGTTATTTTGAAACTTTGTGGCGAAATATGGTGTTCGGTGTTTTATAATGTTGAGCCAAATTTGCACTTGCAACTACGACAGTGAATTGCAGTTTACATTCGCTCATGCAAAAGAGGCATTAATGATCATCGAGCCACAGCAAATCGCATTATGGCAACCCGTTGTTGACAAGATCTATGAAAGATTCGGGGTCGTGTGTGTGTTATCCCGTTATTGCGTTTTTCAGTCTCAAGCGACTCCGTTAACTGAGCTTCCTGCTAAGTATTTCGAAGATCCATTACAACTCACTATTCACAGCAACCATATTAAATCATATTGCGAAGCGGCCATTGAAAGTCAGCCTAACCATGATTTAGCTGAGTTAGATTTCCAGTTACTGGTTATGCCTTCTAAGCAAATATTTGGTGGTATTTCGTGGCAGCCAACATTGGTGCTAACTGAAGAGCAACGAGTAGAGTTTAACCACGAGCTTACGAGTTTCATTGAAGACATCAAGGGGTATATTTGTCAGCAGTACAACGAGTTTATTGCTGATGAAACTAGCGCCCGTGTTCAGCTAGAGGATATTGACCCAATTTCAGTTCAATCTTTTATTGATGCGCATGAAGAGCATGTGTGGGTAAAAGATTTAAATGGCGTCTACCTGGCTTGTAATCGCAGTGTCGAAAAAGCCTGGAATATGTCCAACAGCGATATCGTCGGTAAGACTGATGAACAGCTGTTTGATACACGTACAGCGCAAATGTTCCATGAAACAGACCAAAAAGCTATTTTGCGTGGCGTTAGAACATCAGTTTCAGAATGTGAATCTTTTGACGCCTTTCGCAACAAGGTTTGGCTAGAAACCTATAAGGCTCCACTTCGCGACAAGCAAGGGCAAACCATAGGTGTGATTGGCGTAAGTCGTAATATAGCTAAACACAAGGAGGCAGAAGAGCAGTTGTTACTTGCTGCTAGCGTGTTTAGAAATGCTGTTGAAGGTGTGGTGATCACGGATCATTTAGGCAATATAACGGATACTAATGAGTCGTTTACCCGTATCACTGGTTATAACAAGGATGAGGTTCTTGGCCAAAACCCACGCATTTTACGTTCAGGGCGTCACGACGAGCAATTCTACAAGAAAATGTGGAACACCCTGATTGTGCAGGGTAAGTGGCATGGTGAAATTTGGAATCGTCGTAAGAATGGCTCTATCTTCCCACAGGCAATTACCATAAGTGCGGTTTATGGCGACAATAACGAGATTCGCTATTTTGTCGCGGTATTTGCTGATATTTCAGATCAAAAACAGACCGAAGAAAAGTTAAAGAACCTAGCCTATTTTGATCCACTGACCCAGCTACCAAATCGCATGCAATTTCTGAGTAGCTTGGAGCAAGAGCTTAATCACGCTAGGCGCAACCAAACTAAGCTTGCAGTGATATTTATTGATGTCGACTTCTTTAAGAACATCAATGATAGTTTGGGTCATATTATTGGTGATGAAATTATTATCGAGCTTGGCAGGCGGTTCACTTATACCCTGGCTCAGGACGATGTGCTTGCCCGTTTAGGCGGGGATGAGTTTGTTGTGATGCTACCAAACGTGAGTGGTACAGATTATGTTTCGTCGACGATTAATCGTTTACGTTCGGTTTTTGAAAAGCCTTTTTTAGTGGCGCAATCTGAGCCAGTTCGCCTATCTGCAAGTATGGGCGTGAGCATTTACCCAAATGATGCTGACGATCACGACTCTCTTTTACTCAATGCAGATTCAGCAATGCACCGGGCTAAGTCTGACGGGCGCAATAACTTTGCGTTTTACAATGAGTCTATGACTAAAGCTTCTGTGGAGCAGCTCAAGCTTCAAAACGCATTACATCAAGCGTTAGTAGAATTTCAGTTTGAGCTGCATTACCAACCTAAGATCTGTTTAAAGCAAACGGGTAGTCTCGGGTTAGAAGCGCTTATTCGTTGGCATCATCCGCAACTTGGGCAGGTATCGCCTGCTGATTTCATTCCTCTTGCTGAAGAAATTGGTCTTATTTGGGACATCGGCCTATGGGTATTAAATGAAGCCTGTACACAAGGTGTGCGATGGTTAAATAGTGGCTTTAGCTTTGATAGGATTTCAGTCAACGTTGCCAGCTTACAGCTTCAGCGCGCTGATTTTGTTGATGAAGTTATGAAGGTGCTGCTGAACACTGGGTTGCCAGCGAAACATCTTGAGCTTGAAATTACCGAATCTTGCATGATGAATCATCCAGAAGAGATCATCAACGTATTGAAAACCCTTGGCAATATGGGTATTGCCATTAGTATTGATGATTTTGGTACTGGCTACTCATCGCTAAATTACTTAAAAAAATTGCCCATAGATATCCTTAAGATTGACCAATCTTTTATGCGTGATATTCCAGATGATGGTAATAATGCGGCTATTGCTAAAGCGATCATCGCCATGGGGCATGCGATGAACCTAAAAGTCATAGCCGAAGGTGTTGAAACTAAGCAGCAAGCTGAATTTTTGATTGCTAACGGTTGTGACTACGCACAAGGGTATTTGTACAGCAAGCCAAAGAGTGCTGATGATATTACCCACGACAGCAGCATAGGGGTTAGGGGCTGTTGACCTTTCAAGATTATTTTTGCAGCTGCTTGTTGGAAATTTATACAAGGCAACGAGTTTGACGTGTGGTTATTCCACATGATAAGTCGTTAACGCAGTAGAAATGACAACAAGCGCTGCCTGAAAGGTTCGTTTAAAAGCACCTACGCCCTTAGCAAAGAGCTTAGTTTGTTGCGAGCCCTGTTGTTAAGATCAATTTGTTTAGATGACTAGACGTCATCGCTCACGTCGCGATTAAAGTGCTTTTAATTCGAACAAATTCTAATCAGCAAAGATCAGCAGCCCCTCGCAAGCGCATGAGACTCTAGAAATATCTTGCCAATAGAATGTTAACAGACAGAAAACTTATTTAGGTTTGACTCGCTCCACCCACTGATATTGTTTAGAATACCTAAATCTTGCCCGCTAGCCAGTTGCTATCTGGGCCAAATTATCAGGGTGGACTGTTTTTCTGCCTGGGAGAGTAAATGCAATTATTTGTAAAAGACCTAACCGTTATTGATTTTTCTTACCTGTGCCCAATCCGCGGTATGGTGGGCGAAAGTTGGATAGTCGATGTGTTGCTTGTTGGTGGTTTAGATGAGCAAAATATGGTGCTGGATTTTGGTAAGGTCAAAAAAGTCATTAAGGCGACTATTGATGATGTTGCTGATCATCGACTGTTAATTCCTACAGCATGCAGTCAGGTTCGATGGCAACAAAAAGGCGATAGAGTATGGATGGACTTTGATAGCGAACAAGGTTCAATTCACCTTGCTTGTCCTTCTCAAGCATTTGCGCTCGTACCGACAGAAGTGATTGATTTTGATAGTGTGAATGCCTTCTTACAAAAGGCGTTGGCTGAAGTATTACCTGGCAACGTCCATGGTATTAGCCTGACGTTGCGCAATGAGGTGCTTTCAACGCCTTATTATCATTACAGTCATGGGCTTAAAAAGCATGATGGCAATTGCCAGCGTATTGCTCACGGGCATCGCAGTCCTGTCACCGTTTTTGAAAATGGCGTCGCAGAACCTAAATGGGATGCATTTTGGGCCAAGCGCTGGAAAGATATCTATCTCGGTTCTCAAGACGATGTGGTTGACGTGGCGAGCCTGGAGTTATCAGCGCAAGCCAATGTTACAGATGACTCTCACTTTGGTTTTCACTACCAGGCCCCGCAAGGAGACTTTCAATTAGCCATGCCAAAAGCATGCTGTGAAATCATTCCCCACGACACCACGGTTGAGCTTTTAGCTGAATATATGGCGAATACCCTACATGAGCAGCAGCCACAAAGCAGTTTTAAAGTGATTGCGTTTGAAGGCATTGGCAAAGGTGCTATCAGTACTCGTGAAGCACAATAGGCCCATGAAGAAAAGTAGGCTCGTGAAGCAAAGCGCTTTTAAACCCAAACTCTAATTGGTACAAGCCGGCAAATACACCCAAGAACATAATAAAAATCAAAGGGAAGGTAATGTTCAAATCATTATGGATATCTAGCGCAGTCATTTCTTCGTTATTGACTATGCCTGCCTTTGCTCAACTTGAACTGCAAGGCAAGTTTGAGCAAGGGGCGCTTATACGTGGCTCTGTGCCTGCAGGCGCTAAAGTGAAACTGAATGGTGAAGTCATCAAGGTAACAGCAGACGGACGTTTTGCATTTGGTTTTGAGCGTGATGCAGAGCTTGAACAGTCGTTAGAGGTGGTTTATCCAGATGGCTTAACTGAAATTAAACCACTGAAAGTCAATAAGAGAGAATACAAGATTGATCGGATTGAGGGGATCAGTAAAAAGATCATGAAACCCAATCCGCAAGCCCAGGCTCGTGCAGCCAAGGATGCTAAGCAGGTGCGAGCCGCGCGTGATACATTCAGTGAACACGCTTTCTTCACTCAAGACTTTATATGGCCTGTAACTGGGCGTATATCGGGTGTATATGGCAGCCAGCGCGTTTACAATGGTAAACCTGGTAACCCGCACTATGGCGTTGATATCGCAAGACCTACAGGTACAGTCGTTGTTGCGCCAGCGGATGGTGTCGTCACGTTAGCTGTTCCAGATATGTTTTATTCTGGTGGCACCGTTATTATCGATCATGGTTATGGTGTAAGTTCAACGTTCATCCACTTACATAAGATTTATGCCAAGGTAGGTGACAAGGTTAAACAAGGGCAAGATGTCGCCGAGATTGGGGCTACTGGCAGGGTAACAGGCCCGCATTTAGATTGGCGAGTCAACTGGTTTCAGATGCGCTTAGATCCAACAACACTCGTGCCGCCTATGTCGACGGTATTAAAGCAGCAAAAAACGGCTAAATAGTATTAATCACTATATTTGGTCATATCAATATTAAACAACAAAGGCGTCAGTATTTACTGACGCCTTTTTACTTTCTAACTAGTTGTTTTGTTAACTAAAGCCTAAGGGTGCTGCTCAAACCACCATAAGATATGAGCTACTTTCGACATTAAGTTGCTTGGACGTTTATAGATGCCGTGGGGAGCATCAGGGATCCGCACCATAGCCGTGGGGATATTTCTAAGTTTTAACGCTTGGTAATATTGCTCGGTTTCGCCGATTGGCGTTCTCAAGTCAGCTTCACCAGTAAGTAACATTGTTGGTGTGGTCACATTACCTACATAGCTAAGTGGAGAGAGCTTCATATAATGCTCAGGGTCTTCCCATGGCATTTTTTCAAACCAGTTTTTTATCACAAAACTATGAATGTCAGTCGTCAGTGTAAAGCTAATCCAATTGATAACAGGCTTGGCGACGACAGCAGCTTTAAATCTATCTGTATGGCCAATTATCCAAGATGTTAGTACGCCGCCACCTGAGCCGCCAGTCACATATAGCTTGTCTGTATCAACCGCTTCAGTCGCGATAACACCGTCAACTACACTCATTAAGTCATCATAATCCTGGCTCGGATAATTGTTGTAGATGGTTTGCGCGAACTCTTTACCATAGCTGTCACTGCCTCTTGGGTTGGCATAAACCACAACATAACCTTGTGCAGCCATTAGCTGGATTTCTGCCGCAAAATGAGGTCCGTAGTTGGTGACGGGGCCACCATGAATTTCGAGAATTAGTGGCAGTTTCTTACCTTGGTTCTTTAATGCTTCATAGTTTGGCGGTAGGGCAATCCAGGCTTGAATAGGTCGCTGATCGTAAGATGACTTAACTGTTATTTCTTTGATACTTGCTAGTTGCTTGTGATCCAGTGCATCTGCGTTCAGGTCGGTAAGTTGCTCGGTTTTACCTTTGCGAGTGATTGCCACGTCAGCAGGGCGTTGCGGATCAGAAAAGGTATAAGCCAGAGTGCCATTTTCTGAGACATCAAACTGCGCGCCAGTATAAGGGCGCCCGAAAGATAACCCTCCAAGGTTTTTAGCCATACGTTTGCGTTTACCTGAAAGGGCTTGATGGTCAACAAAGGTCTCACCATGATCGTGGTACATCATGTATACGCCTTTGCTGTTTGATGACCATTTGATGCTGTTAATTGATCTATCAAGGTTTTTGGTCAGGCTACGCTGCTCACTACCATCTAAGTTCATTACCATTAGTTCTACATTTTGGTAGTTGCGATAGTTCTGTTTCGCGTTCAGATATGCGATGTATTTACCATTAGGTGACACAATAGGTGACGAGGTTGTGCCAAGTTCATCAGTAAGCTGCTTAGGTTCGCCTGAATTTAACTCTAGAGCGAAGATATTGCTGTTAGTCCATTCTTGTTTTGACTCATCCAATTCGTTAACAGCGTAGAGCAGGGTTTTGCTGTCTTTGCTCCAGCTTATGGCACCATTGTGATTAGACTTTGCGAAAGTCACTTGTCTCGGGCTGCCACCATCAGCTGACATAATGAATATTTGTTGATAGCCATTGTTTAGATTACCCACGCCATCAAAACGGTAGTACATGCTATCGACAAACACTGCAGGCTTAGCCCAATCCGCTTTCGCTGGCTTACCCGGTAAATTCACAACCGGCTGAGTTTTTTCTGCAACAAATTGGGTAAATGCTAGGTATTTTTCATCGGGTGACCAAACCACTTTACTTGGCATTGATGACAGATTGGAGATCCGTGCTGTCTGCCCTGACTCAAGCCATTTCATATGGATTTGCACTGAGCCTGTCTCGTCAGATAAATAGGCTAAGCGGTCATTACTTGGAGATAAACTCGGTGCAAAATCGTTCTTTAATCCCGTGGTAACCGGAGTCAGCTGACCTTGTTTCGACACCTGCCAGATATTAGTCAGCTTTCTATCTGTATTGATGTCCATGTAATTTCGAACAAAATAAACCTGCTTCGCATCTTTAGTGATATTAATATTTGATGCATATTCAAGGGTAAATATGTCCTCTAATTGCAGGGCGTTCTCTGGCTTGTTAAGCCCGCTGCTTTGAGGTGTTAGTTTAGATGTAGATAGTGGCTCTGAATTGACATTTGCCGTCCATAAGGCCGCGAGTGAAAGAGCTACCGCGAGTGCTTTCATGTAGTTAATCCCTAATAGTTTATAGCGCTAAGTGAGATTACGCTAACATAGGTTGATGGATAAGTGAACTTATGTGAATTGTGATTTACATTAATCTTTGCTCGATATATATTCAATAATGGCAACAAACTGCTAATCAGCAAATACAACACAAAACAACACCAAAACTACAAAAGTACGCCTTATTGCAAGGCAATTTAGTCATAGACAGCTGGGGCTTAGACATCCCGGCCATAGACTACCAAGTCATTGAAAGCACTGCTTTAGGGAGCATAGCGCAGATGGAACTATCAAGATTACCTCGTCAATTTAATCGATTAAAAACGACTTCGATATTAGTAGCGGCAGCAACCTTATCTTTTAATTACGCCGTTGCATCAACAAGTCTAGCTTCTCACAATGATGGCAAGGGTGCGACTGTCATTCATGCGGGTACTTTACTTGCTGAGCCAGGCAAAAAGCCGCTATCAAATTACACTGTTGTGATCGAATCCGGTGAAATTAAAGCGGTAGAGCAAGGTTTTGTCACCCCAAATAAATATGGTGACAATGCGCAGTTAATTGACCTAAAAGATAGCTTTGTGATGCCGGGCTTAATGGATATGCACGTGCATTTACAAATGGAGCTGGGCCCACACAACACAGAGGAAATCGTTAAGCTGTCTGATGCTGATGTCGCCATGCAAAGTGTTGCTTATGCTAAAAAGACACTGCAATCAGGGTTTACCACGGTACGTGATTTATTAAGTAAGCCTGAGCAAATGTATGCGCTGCGTGATGGGGTAGAAAAAGGCTGGATTGAAGGACCACGTATTATAGCGGCAGCAGGTATTGCCATTACTGGCGGTCACTTAGATGTCGATGGAATGGCACCTGATTTACTTGCGCTTAAATCATCAAAAACGATTTGCGATGGTCCTTATGAGTGTCGTAAGGCCACACGTTTGGCGATTAAATATGGTGCAGATGCCATTAAAGTTGCCTCTACCGGCGGTGTACTGTCTGACACTAACACGGGTACGGGGCAGCAAATGACCAACAATGAGCTTAAAGAGATTGTGGATACCGCCCATGCACTCGGCCGTAAAGTTGCCAGTCATGCCCATGCGACGGCTGGGATTAACGCTGCGCTTCGCGCTGGGGTTGATAGTATTGAGCACGGCAGCTACGCTGACAAAACCTCAATTAAGCTGTTTAAGAAAAATGGCGCCTATCTAGTGCCAACACTACTTGCAGGTGCAACCGTGGTGGATATGGCGACCAACTCTAGCTTTATGTCTGCGCCAATTAAAGCCAAGGCGATTCGAGTTGGTAAGGACATGCTAGATAACTTTAATCGCTCTTACAAAGCAGGGGTTAAGATCGCTTTTGGCACCGATAGCGGTGTTTCAAGACATGGTACAAATGCCCAAGAAGCTGTGTTGATGCACAAAGCGGGTATGCCAGCTGCTGAGATCCTAAAGTCAGCTACGGTAAATGGCGCAGACTTGATTGGTATGAGCGATAAGCTTGGCACAATTGAGGTGGGCAAATATGCCGACATTATCGCCTTAGACAATAGCCCACTAGAGGATATCAGTGAGCTGTTGGATGTCGATTTCGTAATGAAAGCAGGCAAGGTGTATAAGCACCAATAAGCGTTTATTGGTTTGTTACAACTAAAAAGGAGCCTCGGCTCCTTTTTCGCTTTTTGGGTTAGTGTTACTGCTCACTAGCAATGATGGCTTCAATCGTGTGTGGGTGAACTTTAACGCACAGATTGTCATGTTTAAATGCAATCGTTGGGTTGGCTAGCCTTTCATTGTCACCTTTTGGTGAGCTCATTTTGACCTTGATGTCGGTTTCACCTGCGAGCACGCCTTGCAGGCTAGGTACGCGGGCGACTAATTCACTGGCTAAGTCATCACAACTGCTCACGTTTACTGGCAACACTAGCTCAATGTGCTCCCAGCCTTCAACGGGGTAAACTTTTGAAGATGGGAAGGGCAGCTCAACACAGCTAATTGCTTGCTCACCGAGCATTAGTGGTTGGTCAAGCTTGATGATCAGAATGGGTCTGCCGTTGATCATATTATTGGAGATGACTTGTCCATTTTCAGCGAATGCTTGCGCTAACTGCTGTGCAGATTCAGTCGAGTTTGCTCGCAGCGCACAGTGGTCGCACTCAAGCGATAGTTTATCTAGACCGAGTCGCACGACAAGTTTGCTGATGTCGTTAGAAAATTGCGGCCAGGATTGCTGTAAAGTTTGATAATTCATAATGTTATATCTATTTGAGAGATTAGATGTGCAAAGCACAACATTCAAAGCTAAGGCCAGATTTCAATTGGCGTACCTGGGTCGATCACCTGCCACAGCTCATCCATTTCCTTGTTGGTGACCGCAATACAGCCATTGGTCCAATTATATTTTTGTTGCTCAAGCGGCGGCAGTTTTGATTTTGGGTTTTCGCCGTGGATCATAATCAATCCGCCAGGGCTTATACCCAATGCTTTAGCGCGCAGCTTATCTTCTTCATTTGGGTATGAGATATGAATTGAGCGATAGAAAGCGCTGTCTGACTTTTTGTAATCGAGAATATATCGCCCTTGCGGAGTACGTTGATCGCCTTCTGTCAGCTTATGACCCTGCGGCGCATCGCCCATGGCAATGTGGTAGGTTTTAAGCACTTTGCCTTGGCGGAGGATCTGCATCGAGGATTCAGATTTCTTGACGATAACTAAATCTGCTTTTCCAGATAGTGCGTGAGCGAATGAGCTAGATAATGATACTAGTACACAGAGTGTTACACAAAATAGGCGCAGCATGCGTTTTCTCTAATGAATGAGTTTATTATTTTAATTAATCAGTCGTAGAGTGTAACCATCTGAACGTATAATTGATATTGTTTTAGACTCACTGTTGATTGTTAAGGATTAAAAACGTATTTATGGGAGCTCCAGCCGACAATGACACGCCGCTAAAGCAGCAACTGCGCGGCATTATTTTTGGAACTAATACCACGGCAGGTCGTTATTTCGACTTAATTCTAATGGTATGCATTATTTTGAGCGTCGGTTTAATTCTAATCGACACCATTGAGCCTATTCATCAGGCTTATGGTGGTGTAATACGCGTTGCCGAGTGGATCTTTACCATCATATTTACCATAGAGTATTTAGTGCGTTTGTACTGCTCAATTAATCGCTGGCATTATGCGCGAAGCTTTTTTGGTGTGGTGGACTTGGTGTCGATTTTACCTAGCTACCTGGCGCTAATATTTCCAGGTGCCAATTTTGCGCTGGCGATACGGATACTGCGCCTATTTAGGATTTTTAGAGTATTAAAACTGCTACGTTATTTGAGTGAAGGCAATATCTTGCTGCGTGCTATGGTGCACTCGAGTCGCAAGATATTTATTTTCTTCTTTTCGGTCAGTCTTATCGTATTAGTGTTAAGTGTGATCATGTATGTCATTGAAGGGCCGCAGAATGGATTTAGCTCGATTCCGAAAGCCATGTACTGGACCATTGTGACAATAACCACGGTAGGTTATGGCGATATTACGCCGCAAACATCGTTAGGGCAGGCGATTGCAGCAGCCACCATGTTAATTGGCTATTCGATTTTAGCTATTCCTACGGGCATTTTAACGGCAGAAATTTCTCAAGAAATGGGGCGCGAACGAGATTTACGCAAATGCAGCAACTGTGGTCATAAAGGCCACGACAAGAATGCTAGTTATTGTAATCACTGTGGTACTGAGCTCGAATCACTAGAACTAGAAATTGAACAAAAGGACTAATCATTTCATGAGCACCACTGCAAAGTTTTTAGAAGGCTCAATACTGCGACATATTTTAGTGATGAGCTCGACAGCCGCCATTGGTATTTCGGCGCTGTTTGTGGTCGATTTACTCGACATGTTCTTCTTAAGTTTACTCGGAGAACAAGAACTCGCCGCTGCTGTGGGCTATGCTGGGACAGTATCGTTTTTTACCACGTCTATCGGTATTGGTCTGTCCATCGCACTTGGTGCTTTGGTGTCAAAAGCGGTTGGGGCAAAACAAGATAAACAAGCCAAGCGCCTATTTTTAAACAGCGCTGTTGTTACGGTAATTACCAGCTCGTTAGTGGCTGTGCTGGTGTTGTTTTTTGTGCCAGAAATCCTCGCCATGATAGGTGCGAGTGGTAAAACTGCTGAGCTGGCACAAAGCTATCTGTATATTTTGGTACCGTCATTACCCGTTATTAGCTTAGCAATGGCGCTTGGCGGCGCGTTAAGGGCAGTCGGTGATGCCAAACTGTCGATGATGTCGACGCTTGCTGGTGGCGGTGTTAACGCCGTGCTCGACCCGATATTTATCTTTTTGTTGTCAATGGGAATCGAAGGTGCGGCAGTTGCATCAGTATGCTCACGTTTTGCTGTGTTGTTTATTTCAACCTATGGCGTGGTGGTTAAGCATAAGTTGATGGGCAAGTTTAGCTTCAATGAGTTTGTTGAAGACTTACCCACTATTTTTGCTATCGCAGGACCTGCAATGCTAACCAATATTGCCACGCCAATCGGTAATGCGGTGGTTACCCGCGCGATTGCGGACTTTGGTGATAGTTATGTTGCTGGTTGGGCTGTGCTAGGCAGGCTTATTCCTGTCACCTTCGGTATGATTTTCGCGCTGTCAGGCGCTATTGGTCCTATTGTTGGGCAAAACTTTGGTGCCAATGACTTTGGTCGCGTTAGAGAGACCCTTACTCGCTCGATTCAATTCTGTGTGGTGTTCGTATTGGGCATGTCACTGATCTTGTTTTTACTTAGACATCAAATAGTTGATGTATTTGACATGAGTGGTGACGCAGCTGACATCATTCTATTCTTCTGTCAGTACATCGCGGTATTCTTTATATTCAACGGCATTTTATTTGTTGCCAACGCGTCATTTAACAACTTGGGTAAAGCTAAATACTCAACCTTCTTTAATGTTGGCAAGGCGACAATTGGTACCATTCCATTTGTTTATGTTGGCGCAATGATCGGCGGCTGGCACGGCGTGCTGATTGGTCAGGTACTTGGTGCAATTTTGTTTGGCGTAATTGGTGTGTGGGTGGCATATCGCCACGTTGATAAACTGGCGATGATTGACCAGTTAAACCGCCAGCAACAAGTACAACAAGCCACTATCGAATCGCACCATGCTGATGACAAGCAGCAAACTGTTGATGGTATTAGTGGTGCTAGTGACGATACTGAAGACGATAAGGTAATGTCTGACTCATCGGTGTGCTCTGCGCCGCTATCTTCAGCTTGTGCGCAACTCGCTCAGTTAGATGAAGAGCCGCTTTGTCATCAAATCGCTAAGTCACAAGCCTCTGCAGAAGATGGCAGTAATGACAATCACTCTGATTCTAGTGACTCCAGCAATACGGCCAATGGAAAACCTAAGGAATAGTGGGTTGTTTATGCGGTTAAGTATAGAAAATACTAAAGGGCCAGATTAGGCCCTTTATTGTTGGAAGTCTTTAGCTAACGTCAGTTATTGCTTATGCCGCTTTTGTTTACTCTGCTACATCAGTGCTTAATTGGTCGTCAGCGTTTGTTTGAGCATCTGCGGTGTTAGCTTCATTTAGATTTGTGTCTTGCTCTGCCGCCAATTTCGCACGCTCAGCTTTTGAAATATAACGCTCTTTTGGCTTGCTGCTTGGGTTCGGCATCGCTGTTTTATTCTTCTTTGCCTTGGCTCGCTTAGCCATTTTCTTATTCATCTGCTGTTTTTTGTTCATCGTTGCCACTCTATTTCAATGGGCAGAAATAAGCTGGTGTTTGTTTGATTCAAGCGATCAATTCAAGCTTATTGGCGCACAAACTTGATTTAGCTTGAGCACGTTAATACTGCGGTTGTTACCTAACCTGAGCTCAGGTTACTGATTGCGGCGATTATAGCACGCTTAAGTGATGACTAAAGCAAAGGCTTTAATGCTTCTTCGATTAAAGCCTACTTTTTGAAAGTTTAGGACTGTGAGAATCTCTAGTGATAGTAGTTAGCGGCCGAACTTTTCAATGTCTGCTTCTGTTGCCCCTTCATTGCATTCACCACGAATTTCAGCTCTGTCGCTGGTTACATAGCGGCTTAGCTCGATATAGCCAGTTTGGCAGTAGCCTGTCATTGCCAGAGTTTTAACTAACCCTACTTCAACGTGCTCGCCCCAAGCTTCAAGCATTTCTTGCTTGCGTGCTTGTTCTCTACGATAACTACTTGCATCTTGTTTCTTGCGTGAAATCCGCTGGTTGTGAGGGAGGTCATCATCAATGCCGCGCTGTGAGCTGGTGGCTAAACTTGCTCTGTAGGTAAATAGCTTGATGTCTTTGCCTTTAATTTGGGTGGAAAATCTATCTTTGTAGCGCCCGGCAAACTCTTGTGGATCCACAGGGCTTGCGCTGCACGCACATAATGAAGCTAGCGCAATGACAATTAAGCTTTGGCGTAACATGATGGTTCTCTTAAATTATTTTTATCTAGGATACGAGATTTCGCGGGTGAAACAAATCAAATTTACCGATAAAAAAGCCGATACGAATATCGGCATTGCTTATATTGTGTCGCTAATGAGCTTCTGGTCAGTGACTAGGCAAACTTTTGATTTAAGTAGCCAATAATTTCACTTGATTCATATAGCCATTGTGTTTGGCCATCTTCAACAATTTTTAAGCATGGAACTTGCAGTTTGCCGCCTTGGGTTTCAAGTTCATTTTTATTTTGCTCTTGCTTGGCGTCTATGGTCGTAATGTTTAAGCTTTGACGACGCATTTCGCGGCGTACTTTCACGCAGAAAGGGCAAGCTTTGTATTGGTAAAGCGACAGGGATTGCGTTGCTTGGTCTATACGTTGCTGTTCAGTCACAGGACGTTGGCGCTTTTTAGGGGAAAACACAAAGTCAAAAAATAAGATGATACGGCCCAATATCCAACGAATAATAAACATACTGCCTCGCTTACAAATGAACTTAGTTAATGTTTGGGTAATAGCTTGGATGCGAATCTTACTTGAAGTGAGTCACACTTTAAAGGGGTGAGGTTGGTGTGGTGTTATCAATTAAGGGGGATTAAGTTAATTTCTTTTCGGGTTGCAAGGCTAGCTTAGGTTTAGCAACATCTCTTGTGGCAAAAATAATGCACGCAGGTTAGCGGCTGCGTGCATTACGAAACAGTGGAACTAGTCTATGTTTGAACCAGAGTTAAGTCGCTCATGGCGTATATGTGGTTAGTATCTCGTATTAGTCAGCATCCAGCCCAATCACGACTTTGGCTTCATCCTGGGCATAGTTAACTCTACTTTCTAGCAGGAAAATACGACTAGGATCGATTTTACCTTGCTCAACCAGATAGGTCTTCACTGCTGTTGCTCGCGCGTGGGCGAGCTCTCCTAAATCGTTTTCATCCAGTTCAATCGTATTGACCAATTGATTATAGAGCGATATATGCAAGCGAGTTTGCTGCGCTTGTGGCGACAAACCCGGGAGATCGTTTTCTATCGCAGCTAGTGCAGTCTGGCGTTGCTCAATGCCAAATTGCTCGTCATATAGCGCAATCAGTGAATCAATGACTGTTCCAGACTCGGGTAAGCCGCTTGCACTTAAGTCCATAATGTCGGCATAGTTTAGTGCAGCACGTTTGCTAAGGGTTTGCTTGAAAGCATCTTCTTTTAGTGACTGACTATCTGATACTGCTTCTACTGCGCCTTTAAGGTTGAGTTTTAAAAGCGGTCTATCAACTAAGGCTTTGGCTAGAGAGTCTAACTTAGACTTATCATCTTCGGTGATGTTGGCACTACCAAATTCAAACTGCACGTTTTCCATGTCATCGTCTTCAGCGACCAGGCCAGCCAATAAGCTAAACGGTGCGGTGACAGCCTTAGTTATCACGTTGGTCATCGCTTTTAATATGATGCCGCCAAAACTAAAACTTGGCGAGTCTAAATCACCCTCGACATCTACGCCTAAATCGATTACCCCGTTTCTATCTTGCAGCAGTGCGATAGCCAAACTGATTGGTAAACTGGTTGCCAGGCTACTGTTACTGGGTTTACCTAGCTCTAGCTGGTCAATTACCACGTGGTTACTTCCTTTTAAGGCATTATCTTGCAGCTGATAATTTAGGTTAATCGACAGTTGGCCTCGGTCGATATAGTAGCCTGCATAGGTACCTGAATATGGATTAACTGATGTCAACTCAACCTTATTAAACTGTAAGTTAAGGTCAACATAAGGCTCTGCAAGCAGCGGGTTAACTTCACCTTTTAGACTCATTGGAGCATAACGGTCAATTTTGCCTTGTAAGTCGACGCTCGCACGGGTTTCAGGTGTTGTTGATAGCTTTTTAATGCTGCCATTCAGCATTTCAATTCCTGAGGCAAACTGCGGCGTTAAGCTGTCGTCTGCAAAAAATGCTGAGCTATCGTGGATATTGATAGCATTTACATCAATGGCTAATGAATTAGCGTCACTGGGCTCATTGTTTTGACTCTGACTTTGTTTCTGTGCCAGATTTTGCGCCTCTATATTAGTTTGAGTGTCTTTGCCAGTGTTTGTCGTTTCACCGTCTTCACCTGAGTTGTCAGTTTGTTCGATGATGAGATGGCCAATATTGTTGGTACCGTCTTCATCAATCACAATGCGGCTAAACATCTGGTGAAAGTCGATTTGATCGATAGCCAGTTTGTTTTGCTTTAGGTTAAAGTCAAATTGATTAAGCTTCATGTCCTGCCAGGCGATTAGCGGCGTTTGCAGCAGATTATCTTCAATATCAAGTTGATAAGCATTAACGCTGCCTTGCACGGTAATATTACCGTCTTGAGTTTGCGGCTCAATGCTCACATTGCCTGCAGTTCCGATATAACCATTGTTGATACTGACGTTGATGAACGGCGACACGTATGGCTGTAAGGCTGAGAGTGGGAAGTCCTGCATTTGATAGGCGATTTGCGCAGCTTGCTGCTGTATGTCTAGCTTGCCTTCAAGACTCAGTTGCCCATCTTGTTGGATAGTAAATTGTAATTTGTATTCAAGCTCACCAGCAAGATCTGAGCGAACTTCTCCCGTGGTAAGTGCAAGCTCACCGATTTGCCATTGATTAGCTGTTTGATTGGCAATTGATTCAATAATATTGAGCTGATAATTGCTGATTTCAATGCCGTTGATTACCGCTACTAGCTCACTAGTATCGGCTGCATCAACTTGGTTGCCAGCTTGAGCTTCTGGCTTGCTTTGGTCTTGTGGTGGTGTCTGTGCTTGATCTTTTGCCTGCTCTTGTGTTTGTGAAGTCTGAATTAAGTAAGCAGGAAGTTCAGGAGTTAATAGGCGCTGAAGATCGCTGCCGTCTGCGCTAATATTGGCGTCAACTTTGAGGTTATCTGATTTGAGTTTAGTTATCGTAAGCTGCTGGGCTAAGGAGTCGAAGCTAATATCAGCCAGCGCAAAGCTGCCAAGCTCAATAAAGGCTTGCTCAGAGTTTGGTGCGTGAAAACGCACATCATCTAATGATAATTGGCCATTACTCAGTGCCAGTACGTCTGACTCTTGGTCGAAGTTTACACTGCCCGATAGGCCAATAAATGCCGACCGTAAATCGGCTTCTAGCCATTGGTCGATAAATTGATAGTAATAACTCAAGTCAAATTGGGTTAGGTTAATGCGGCTATGCAGCTTAAGTGGTTTTAGTTGTACGCCGCCGCTAATGCTTAGTTGGCTGCTAGCGTCATCGATTAAGCTAAAGCTAAATTGGTTTGCTTGTATCTGACTTTGGTCTCGCTGTTCGCTATTGAGGTTTGCTCGGGTGTCAAAGTCGTAAATTGCTAGATTGATATTGGGGTAATTAATCTTACTAGCAGTTGCTTTGTCTTCAATCGATAGTGCTGCAGCAGTTATGTTCAGTTGCTTAATTTGCAATGGGAACAGCGCTTGAGCATGGTCATCCGTGGTAGTTGGCTGCTGTTTTTGTTCCGGTGCAAAGTAGGCGCTCGCTTGTGTGATGATGTCGTCAAAATTAAATTGAGGCGAGGTCAGCTCTTCACTTAGCTGAGCAATTTTTGCTTGCGGAGCATCTAGGCTTATCTTATCAAATACTACTGCAAACTCGGTAATTGACTGCCAAAAGCTTACGTTGGCGTAAAACTGTTTAAAGAGAACGAAATCACCACTCGTACTAGTATCAGCAGCACTGGCATCAGCAGCGATAGCAAAGTCGGTAATTGTCGATTCTAGAGTGAAGGGGTTGATTTTGATTTCAGTGATTGAAACGTCACGACCGGTAATCTCAGACAGTTGCTTTGGTAATTGCTGTTTAAGCAGTGCAGGTGTGACTATACCTAAGATTAGGCAATACAGAGCGTAGCTAACTAATAAATAGACCGCCACTCGTTGATACTTTGGGCGCTGGAGGAATGCTTGTTTAAAGCTTTGCAAAGTTTGCTTCATGTGAGGTCACTGCAAGAATACTGATTCAACTATTTTAACGAAAGGTGTCAAAAAAAACTCGCTCTTTTTATAGTGCAATCGTCTGAATTAATATTTACATGGACAAAAAATGGTCGCTTGGTTAACATCATGTAAATATAAATTTTTTCAGCGTAATGCGTACGTTGTTCTATAATCCAGCTATGTGATAATGTTGAGTAACATATTATTATGTTGTCAGATGTTTGGCGCGGGTTTTAATCATTCCCATAGCCTTTATCATGCAAATGTAGTATCACTTAGATTGTGATTGATTATAAGTGCAGCCGTTTTAGTTTGGTCAATATTATTCAAGGATGAAAAATGCAAATTCGCCTCGCCGTAAACCTAGACCTTGAACCTCTCAGCCACCTGTTGAATCAGTACCGTAATCAGCTTGATTATGAGAAAGATTATCAAGCATGTAGAAGCTTTCTTATTAATCGATTATCAGAAAATGACTCGATCATTTTTGTTGCACTTAAAGGTGACGAGCTGGTCGGCTTTATCCAATTATACCCATCGTTTTCTTCGCTTCATTTAAAGCCAGTATGGCATTTAGAAGATGCGTTTGTTATCGACGATTTTCGCCATCAAGGCATTGCTGGCATGATGCTTGAGAAGGCTAAGCAATTAGCCGATGGTACAGAGGTATTGTTGATTAACAACAAAATCGACATTGAACAGACCGAAATGATTGCATAATAGTAGTGATCCAAAGCACTGAGTTTTAACGCCCGTGCTTTTGTTTCGCTAGCATTAAATAAGCATTTTTTAAACCCGAGTATTTTCGATAGAATACTCGGGTTTTGTATTTTGAGGGATTTGCTTTGAACAAGAGCTTCATTACCAACGCACTGGCGGCAGCCTTGATCGTATGCGGTTATGTTTTCGACCAGCCAATTGTTTTAACTATGGGTATGTTTGCACTTTCTGGTGCTGTGACCAACTGGCTTGCCATACATATGTTATTTGAAAAGGTTCCAGGCCTGTATGGCTCGGGGTTATCCCATCTCGTTTTGAAGAATTCAAATCCGCGATTCATCAATTAATGATGGAGCAGTTTTTCACCAAGGAAAATATAGATCGCTTTTTGACAAGCAAAGATGCTAATCCGATTAACCTTGAGCCAGTGATTGAAAAGGTGGATCTTGAGCCATCATTTGATGCTTTGGTTAAAACTGTCGAACAGTCATCGCTGGGAGGCATGTTGGCGATGTTTGGGGGCACTGACGCTATTGCGCCGTTAAAAGAGCCTTTTATCGAAAAAATGAAAGCACAGTTGATTGAAATGGCGCAAAGTGACAAGTTTAATCAAATCCTGATTGATGAGCTTGAAAGCCCGGCGGTAATGGCTGACATGCAACAAAAGGTTGGCGCAATTGTTGAGCAGCGATTGAATGAGCTTACGCCAGAGCTAGTTAAACAAATTGTGCAGGATATGATCCGCACTCACCTTGGCTGGTTGGTCGTTTGGGGGGAGTATTTGGCGGCTTGATTGGCTTGGCGGCAGCGCTGATCCAGTAACAATTTAAATAGTCACGCTACGTCGTCAGGAAGTACTTATACTTAGGGAGAGCTAAATAACCTGAGCTTGGGATAAGGAAGTGCCAATGATTTTCCTTTCCTAAGTTATACCTAGTATTAAGTTTCTAGCGAGATAGTTTTGTTTAGTTCAAGGCGAAGCTACGCGTCAATAGCTAGCCTATTGCAAGTAGCTTCAACGACCTCTCTTTACTAAGAGACGGGCAAAAATAGCCGTTAGAAACCGATTTATTATCCCTAGTTCAGGTTAAATACTAAAAGGAACTTATCAATGCGCCATAATACTATTAACTACTTAGAAATTCCCGTAAGTGATATCGCTAAAACCAAGGCGTTTTTTGGGCAGGTATTTCAGTGGCAGTTTAAAGATTATGGTGATGAATATACTTGCTTTTTAGATGTTGGCATTGATGGAGGCTTTTACCTATCAGCCAAAAACTTTAGCCTTGCTCATGGCTCACCATTAATTGTGCTTTGTAGCGATAACTTGGCGATTACCGAAGCCAGCATTACTCAACATGGTGGCAAGATTGTTAAGCCTGTATTTAGCTTCCCTGGTGGACGGCGCTTTCATTTTTCATGTCCTTGCGGCAATGAATATGCGGTTTGGTCTGAATAAGTGTTTTTGTACAGTGATAGCCTAGTGAGAGTCTGATAAGTGGATCTTAAATCGCATGTGCAATCGCCTTGTATTCGCCATTGCTGCCTTGATGAAAATGATGTTTGCCTTGGATGTCAGCGTACCTACAAAGAGATTTTAGACTGGCATTCAATGACTATCGCGCAGCAATTAGCGTTGAAGGCTGAGCTTAAAAATAGACAATGTGCTGCGCAGGCTAAGCGCAGCTTTTCTGATAAGTGAAACCCAATCATTATCGGTCAGGTGATTCGAAAGGGCCTATAAGGTAGTTTAGTGGTTACGCCTTTCTGGTGCGACGTTTAATTTCAGTCCCGAACAAGCTCGAACTTAAACTCGAAGTATCAGTCCCTTGCAAGGTGATAGCTCGAGTTTAATTCTCATGTGCATCTATTATTTCTGATTCACTTGTTATTTCTCTAGCTCGGTTTTAAACAGTGTAAAGCCGCGAGCCTGGTAGTTTTTTAACGCGCTTGGATGGTCGAGAGAGCAGGTGTGTACCCAAACTCTTTGGGTGTCGGGTAACGCCCAGGCTTGTTTAATTGCTTGAGTGAGTAAATAGCCGCCCATACCTTTACCAATAAACCGTGTACCAAGACCAAAATACATGATCTCGACATTACCATCAGCCTGTTGTTGCAGTTCAAAATAGCCTGCTGGCGAGCCTTGATAATAGGCAACATACAAATGCAGGTTATCTGCTTCGCTGTATTCTTGCCATTGCTTATCTGTCCAATTGAGCTTGTCTGTCCATTCCCATGCTTTGCCAACAAACTCATAGAGAAAACGGTTGTATTCATATTGCTTGGTGATGGCCGGCTCAATGACTAACCCTTTGCTATCGTTTTTTGGGTTTAGTGCATCTGCACTGTGCATTTCAAGGTGAAAAATGGTGACTTCAGACATGGTAAGGCAAAGCTCTTGATAATGTTTTTATGAGCGCAAGCATAACAAAAAACCACCTTTGTAGGTGGTTTTAACGTCGGAGTTTAACGATAAATTTATCGCGGCTTACAGATTTTCGTATGCACTATCGTGAACGTTCTTCACTGCGCGACCTGATGGGTCGTTGATACCTTGTAGGCTCTCATCCCAAAGTAGTGCCTCTGGTGTCGAGCAGGCCACGGTTTTGCCTCCAGGCACTGTCTCTGCCGCGCTCGGTAGTGGGAAAAACTCTTCAAAGAAGCAACGGTAGAAGTAAGCTTCTTTTGATTCGGGCGTGTTGTAAGGGAAGCGAAACTTTGCATTTGCTAGCTGTAAGTCATCCACTTGCTCAGCTGCATGGTCTTTAAGTCCATCAATCCACGAATAGCCTACGCCATCGCTAAACTGTTCTTTTTGTCTCCAGGCCACTTCTTTTGGAAGCTTGTGCTCGAACGCTTCACGCAAGATGTGTTTTTCAATACGGCCATCTTTTGACATTTTCGCTTCTGGGTTGATGCGCATAGCCACGTCCATAAACTCTTTGTCTAAGAAAGGAACTCGAGCTTCTAATCCCCATGCCGCCATCGCTTTATTGGCGCGCAAGCAGTCAAATAAATGCAGTTTATCCAGTTTACGTACCAGTTCTTCATGGAATGCCTGTGCATTAGGTGCTTTGTGAAAGTAAAGGTAACCACCAAATAATTCATCTGCTCCTTCGCCCGATAACACCATTTTAATGCCCATCGCTTTGATTTTGCGTGCCATTAAGTACATAGGCGTTGCGGCGCGGATCGTCGTCACATCGTAAGTTTCTAGGTGATAGATCACTTCTTTAACAGCATCTAGCCCTTCCTGGAAGGTGAAAGTGATTTCGTGATGAATCGTGCCTATGTCATCAGCGACTTTTTGCGCTGCTTTTAAGTCAGGAGATTCTTTTAAACCTACAGCAAAAGAGTGAAGTTGTGGCCACCATGCGCCTGTCTCGCCATCATCTTCAATGCGGCGTTTAGCGAAGGTTTGAGTAATGGCTGACACCACTGATGAATCCAATCCGCCCGAGAGTAAAACACCATATGGTACATCAGACATCAGCTGGCGTTTAACGGCAGCTTCTAGCGCGTCACGCAACTCTTCGACGCTTGCAGCGTTGTCTTTTACAGCGTCAAACGATTGCCAATCGCGCACATAGTAATGAATTGGCGCTTCATCTTGTGAGCTTAGGTAGTGTCCAGGTTTGAATTCTTCAACAGTTTTACAAACCGGCATTAGGGCTTTCATTTCTGAGGCAACATATAAGTTACCTTGTGCATCGAAACCTGTGTACATAGGAATAATCCCCATGTGGTCGCGGCCAATCAGGTATTGTTGCTTGGCTTTGTCGTAAAGCACAAATGCAAAGATACCGTTGAGCATGTCGAGGAACTCGCAGCCGTATTCCTGATACAGCGCCAGAATGACTTCGCAGTCAGATTGGGTCTTATAGCTGTACTTATCCCCAAGTTGAGCTTTGAGTTGCTGGTGGTTATAGATCTCACCGTTAACCGCAAGTACTAGGTTTCCATCTTCGCTAAATAATGGCTGTGCGCCGTGGTCAACATCAACAATCGCTAGACGCTCATGAGCCAGAATGGCGTGAGTATCAGTATAAATACCAGACCAGTCAGGGCCACGGTGACGCAGTAGTTTTGACATCTCAAGTGCAGTCTGACGTAACTCACTTGCATCGGTTTGAATATCTAAAATGGCGAAAATAGAACACATGGGGAACTCCGAAAACAATAACTTGATGGCGCTACTTTGGCAGCATCGGAATATATCGTCAAACTGGGATTGTTAGTTTTTGGAGTATTTGGGTGACGATCCTTGTATTATTTGGTGCTAATAATTGTGAAATGAACAAAAAATTTACTAAATATTTAGTGGATCTATATTTTTGGTGCGCGTGGGCAGCTGTTCCTTGGTGATTAGCTAATGGCTGTCGATGAATTTAGTCATCTATAAAATAATTATCAATGTTGGAGCGTTGTTACCAGTTACGTGACCTTGTTTGCTGCTCGTGTAGCTTTAATTAAATAGTCATATGGGGGAGAACAAAACGAGTTTTACAAATTGCGATAACTCGCTTCAGAGAGTGAAGCGATCTAGTTACTGTTGATGGGCAGTTTCGACAGGACACAAAAAAACCGCCTTAGCGGTTTTAATGTATAAAGAAAATCTGTTGGGAAGGGTTGTTTACCACTTCTTCTTAGGTTGAAACAGCATATCCAGATCATCACCTTCCTTCTTCGGTTTAGGTGCTTCTGGCTGTGAGTGCTTTTGTGCGCCCATGATTTCATCAAGTAACTGTTTGGCCTCATCCACTTTTTTAGCAATAAAGGGATCATTCGGGGTTTGGGCTTTAATAGTATGCAAGGTGTTAAGCGCCTTAGTAACCATTTGCTTACTTGAACCGTATTGCTTCATAAAGCACGCTGCACGTGCACGGGTTATCATCGAGTCGACATTAATGCGCAGTTGTAAACTATCAATGCGTAACTCTTCTTCTGCAAAAATAGTTGGGTCAACTTTGCCTTTATTGTGCTCTGCTCTAAGAATCGCTTTGAGTTTTTTTAAGGTTTTTACCAGTTCCAGAATTTGCTTGTCATTGTCTGGTAAACGAAAGTTTTCAATAGCAGGAGCTGGCGTTGGCGCGGCTTGCATTGTTTGTATTTGATTACGTAAGTCGCTTAGTCGGCGCTCGTAGTCAGACTTGGTTTGTCCGGTGGCATAACCGATAGATTGGGCCAAAGCGTCTTGAATGCGTTTATACAGCACCATAATGATATTGCTTGAGCAAGGCACCATACCAGTATTAGAAAGTACGGCTTCGGTTTCATCTATAATGGCACGTTGGCGGGCTATCTCTTGGCGGCGCTCAGCTTCGGCGCGCTCTTTTTGCTGCTGAATAATACTGAACCCAATAATGAGTAAAAGCAGCGCACCAATGAGGACTAAAACCATGATCAAAGACATTATGAGTTCCGTTTTGTTATTAATATCAGCAGGAGTCGTAAACTGAGATCCAAAGACACTTAGTTTTTAAGGCTGTTAATGACAGCGATTATTTTGCTATCCCTAACGTAAAGCCAGTTTGCTATCTTAGCGTAACTACCATTTACGTGTAACTACCATTTTTAATTAACTACTATCTTAGCGTAAGAGTTAAAGGCTGTCGTTGAAAAATAAGCCATTTTTCGATTTTAGATCTCAATATGAATACTTGTAAACATTCCACTGACCAACATGGGCTTAATTGCCGATTAACACAGCATTCGTTATTACTGATTGCATATTAATACTAGTTATACTATAACTTTTGATTATAGATAAGCAGGTTTGGCACGAGCGCCATAACTTAGTATTGAGCTCACTTTACAGATGGTCAACAAATAAACTGTTGGCCTATGTGTGGTGTTTCGAGGTTTGTATGAAACTGCAACAACTTAGATATATTGCTGAGGTGGTAAAGCACAATTTGAATGTGTCGGCTACCGCAGAGAATCTTTACACATCGCAACCTGGGATCAGTAAACAGGTTCGCATGCTTGAAGATGAGTTAGGTATCCAGATATTTGGGCGAAGTGGTAAGCACTTAACCCATGTCACACCGGCGGGGCAGCAGGTGATTGATATTGCTAACGACATCCTTGGCAAAGTTGAAAGTATCAAAAAGGTGTCAGAAGAATATACTCAGCCGGATCAAGGTGAGTTAAATATTGCCACCACCGATACTCAAGCAAGGTATGCGCTGCCACCTATCATTAAAGATTTTATTAAGCGTTACCCTAAGGTGAACCTACATATGCATCAGGGGACACCTTCGCAAATTAGTGAGCAGGCTGCCCGAGGCGATGCTGATTTTGCTATTGCCACAGAAGCTATGCACCTATATAGCGATTTGATTATGCTGCCTTGTTATCACTGGAATCGCTCAATTGTGGTGACCAAAGATCACCCCCTTGCGAAACGCACTTCGCTAACGATTGAAGATTTAGCTCATCATCCTTTGGTGACTTATGTATTTGGCTTTGATAAAGCCTCAGAGATTGAGAAAGCCTTTAACCGAGCTAATCTTGACCCGAGAGTGGTATTTAGTGCGACCAGTGCCGATGTTTTGAAAACTTACGTCAGGTTAGGGTTAGGGGTTGGTGTGATTGCAACCATGGCAGTTGATCCTGTTGCAGATAGCGATTTAGTGACCATAGATGCCAGCCATTTGTTTGGTCATAGCACCACTAAGATTGGTTTTAGGCGTGGCAGCTTCTTGCGTAGTTACATGTATGACTTCATGTATCACTTTGCGCCGCACCTTACTCGTGAAGTGGTTGAGAAAGCAGTGGCTTTACGCGATCAACAACTGATTGACCAAATGTTTGAAGATATCGATCTACCTGTGCGTTAATTCATTCGTGTCGCTTCAAGTATGCTTAATACCAATTAGCACAAGAATGTGATCATTCTTACTGGTTAAAATCGCTTATAACTTCGTTAGAAATTTTGTAGTTAGAACAACTAGCTAGCTGCAATTTCTGCCTTGTTCTAAACGACTTTTCCTGCGTAACCTCTGATCACTTATTTATCCCAATTGGTATAAGTTAGCTTTAGGGCTAAAAAATAAAAAATCTCGCCGCGGCGAGATTTTTTTATTTGGTAAAGTTGCTGCTTTGAAGCTTGCTAGTCAGCAGCGTAGCCTTGTTCACCAATAAGCTCATTGTCTAGATAAGCCTTACCATCTTTCATAACCAGGCGTTGCTGACTAAACCATTTGACGACCATAGGGTAAATAGCGTGCTCTTGTTCGTGTACACGCTCAGATAGCGTTGCTACATCATCACCTGGGTAAACCGGTACTTTTGCTTGTAGTACCACAGGGCCAGAGTCTAGCTCAGGGGTAACAAAGTGGACGCTAGCGCCATGCTCGCTATCACCGGCATCGATTGCACGTTGGTGGGTGTGCAATCCAGGATACTTAGGCAATAAAGAAGGGTGGATATTTAGCATCTTACCCGTGAATTGCTCAACAAAGCCGTCAGATAGAATGCGCATAAAACCTGCTAGCACTACAAGATCGGGTTGATACTTGTTGATTGCCTCAAGCAGGCGGGCATCGTACTGTTCACGGGTCTCATCAGAATGAGCAATCACACAGCTGGTGTCGATTTCACTATGATGCGCTCTAACTAATCCATAAGCGTCAGGTTTATTACTGATCACACCCACCACATCAGCGGTTAAGGTGTCATCACATCCATCAATAATGGCTTGAAGATTAGAGCCATTACCTGAAATAAGCACAACGACACGACAGCGGTGTGACATGTTAGATGATCTCCACTTGCTCTTCGTCGCCATTGCGCGCAGCAATGTCACCGATTAACCAAGCGTTTTCACCTTCAGCTTTTAATAGCTCAAGTGCAGACTCAACCTGCTGCGCAGGTAAAGCGATAATCATACCTACACCACAGTTAAATGTACGGTACATTTCAAACTGCTCGATGTTACCGTTGTCTTTTAGCCAGTCAAATACTACTGGCCATGTCCACGAGTCTCCTTTAACAACAGCTTTTGCATCTTCAGGCAGTACGCGTGGGATATTTTCCCAGAAGCCGCCACCTGTGATATGCGCCATTGCGTGCACGTCAGCCTGCTCAAGTAGTTTAAGTAGTGACTTAACGTAGATTTTTGTTGGCTCAAGTAGGTGGTCGATTAGCGGCTTACCTGCTAAGTCTTGTTGTGGGTCAGCTTTGCTCACCTCTAACACTTTGCGGATAAGCGAGTAACCATTTGAGTGTGGGCCTGAAGAACCTAGCGCAATTAGCGCATCGCCAGCTTTAACTTTGCTGCCGTCGATTAATTCTTCTTTTTCAGCAACACCAACGCAGAAACCAGCTAGATCGTAATCTTCGCCTTCGTACATGCCTGGCATTTCAGCAGTTTCACCACCGATTAGCGCGCAGCCTGATTGGTGACAACCTTCAGCAATACCGTTAACGACAGAAGTCGCAGTATCAACATCAAGCTTACCAGTTGCGTAATAGTCCAAGAAGAATAGTGGCTCAGCACCAGCAACGATTAAGTCGTTGACACACATAGCAACTAGGTCGATACCAACAGAGTCATGCTTTTGGTAGTCAATCGCTAGACGCAGCTTAGTACCAACACCGTCAGTACCAGATACTAATACAGGTTGCTTGTATTTAGTTGGTAGTTCGCAAAGAGCGCCAAAACCACCTAGGTTACCCATGACTTCTGGGCGGTGGGTACGCTTAACTGCAGACTTGATGTTATCAACTAACTTGTTACCAGCGTCGATATCAACACCAGCATCTTTATAACTTAGTGGGGTAGGGGTGCTCACGGAGGATCCTCTCGGGTACATCGTTCTATGGGATTTTTATGCGGCGGTATTCTATCAGTTTGTGATACAGCTCGAAAGCCAGAATTGTACTTATCCGCGCAATAAAACGTTCATTTGCTTGATTTAGCTTGCGATGGCTCACGATTCACTGTAATAGCGAAACTTTATGTTTTATATATGGGATAAATAGACTACCATTTGTGCCATTAGGCCATTGTTGTAACAACTGAGGAGATCAGGATGAAAGTTGTTGAAGTTAAACACCCATTAATTCGTCATAAAGTTGGATTAATGCGTGAAGCAGACATCAGCACCAAACGCTTTAGAGAATTAGCTACAGAAGTTGGTAGCCTATTAACTTATGAAGCGACTGCAGATTTTGAAACTGAGAAAGTGACCATCGACGGTTGGAATGGCCCAATTGAAGTTGAAAAGATTAAAGGTAAAAAGGTAACCGTGGTGCCAATTTTACGTGCAGGTCTTGGCATGATGGACGGCGTACTTGAGCACATCCCGAGCGCCAAGATTTCGGTTGTTGGCATTTATCGTGATGAAGAAACGTTAGAGCCAGTGCCTTACTTCGATAAGCTAGTGAGCAACGTTGAAGAGCGTGTGGCGATTGTGGTTGACCCTATGTTAGCCACCGGCGGCTCATTAATCGCTACTATTGATTTGCTAAAAAGCCGCGGGTGCAAGTCAATCAAAGCGCTTATTTTAGTTGCAGCGCCAGAAGGTGTTAAAGCGCTTGAAGAGGCTCACCCAGATATTGAGCTTTATACTGCATCAATAGATGAGTGCTTAAACGAGAATGGTTATATCCTGCCTGGCTTAGGTGATGCTGGTGATAAAATTTTTGGTACCAAATAACATCTAGCTGCGGCTTTGTTCATCAAAAAATAAGGGAGCATATGCTCCCTTATTTTATTTTTGGCCAATTATAACATTACCCATTTGGCTATTGTTCTATTCTGCCTTTTTCAGGCAATATCTCGACGATAATCCAGCTTTTACCACGTTTGACCAATCTGATAGTTCTGTCGTCAACCCAATCTCTGCCGCCTCTCAAGCCTTCCATCTTGACAATTACCGTCACGTCATCAGTAAATTTACGGAAGAAGTCGATATCAATTTCGTCAATAGACATAGTGACGTCAGTCATCGATAGCCCTAACACGTGACGCTGCACCGCAGAAGCAATGTGGTAGTGCTCAATGACTTCTTTAAGGTCATTATCGACATATCGCACAGCTTTAGATACATCACGCTCGACATAGATAGCGTTAAAGAAACCAAGAGAGACTTCCTCCGGAGTTAGGGCTTTAGTGCCGCTTTCATCCGGCTGTCCACAGGCAGACATGAGCAGTAAACCGAGAAAACAAACTGACGATAATAATCTTTTAAACATAGAGATAGCTCTGGTTAACCCAAAAGTACTTAGTACATCAGGTTAGTTAATTTTATCGTTAGTATTACTGTTTAGCTGTTATTTAACAACTGTTTATCATTTAAAGAGAGGGAGTAGTGCGGTAGCAACCAAGCTGCATAGACTTATCCGTGTCCTTTTGTAACTGAGTTTGTTTTACGCTTGACTGCCAGCATGGTGGATGTCATAACTAACTCAATAGCTGCATTTTAGTAGCGGGCTTCATTCGTCCCTATGTTATCCACAAAATCTGTGGACAAGTGTGTTAACGAATCTTAATTTTAACCTTAAGTTTATGAAATTAAAATTAATTATACTTTGGTTATTTTTTACCACCTTTATTTCCTGTCGGTTAATTCACCAATTACTGCTGTTGTTTTGTTGGTAAAAGCTGCGCTTTTTACTGCTATTTCGAGCTCTAAGTCAGTCAGCACCAATAATCTGTTTGTTTATCCACTTTAGTAACTAGCCTTGTCTAGCTATGATCAAACACTGCTAGTTAGTAGCGAGCTTATATTAATGCGGGGAACGCATTTCAGAACAAGACCGCCCATAAAAAAGCACCTCTTGAAGAGGTGCTTTTAAATGACTTTTAGCTAGTAGTGGCTCGCTAATTACCGAACATTAGCTATTTTGCTCAGCTTGTGCTGCCTGGATAGCTGTTAGTGCGATGGTGTATACGATATCATCTACTAGTGCACCACGAGATAAGTCGTTAACCGGTTTACGCATACCTTGCAGCATAGGGCCGATACTAATTAGGTCAGCACTACGTTGAACCGCCTTGTAAGTCGTGTTACCTGTGTTGAGATCTGGGAATACGAATACAGTCGCTTTACCTGCAACAGGGCTGTTAGGTGCCTTAGAGCGAGCCACGTTTGGCATGACTGCGGCGTCGTACTGCAGCGGGCCGTCAATCACAAGATCTGGGCGCTTCTCTTTTGCAATACGTGTTGCTTCACGTACTTTATCTACATCAGAACCTGTACCAGATGTACCTGTTGAGTAACTGATCATCGCGACACGTGGTTCAATACCAAATGCGGCTGCAGACTCAGCTGATTGAATAGCAATATCAGCCAGTTGCTCTGCGTTTGGATCTGGGTTAATCGCGCAGTCACCATAAACCAGTACTTGATCCGGCATCAACATAAAGAAGATTGATGATACTAGGCTAGAGCCTGGTGCCGTTTTAATTAACTGCAGCGGCGGGCGAATTGTGTTTGCTGTGGTGTTAACCGCACCAGATACAATACCGTCGACTTCGTTTTGCGCCAGCATCATGGTACCAAGTACCATGTTATCTTCTAGTTGCTCTTGAGCAACGACTTCAGTTAGACCTTTATGGCGGCGTAAATCTAGCATAGGTTCAACATAGTTATCACGTGCACCTTGTGGCTCAATGATTTCAATGCCATCACCTAGAGTGATTTCTTGCTGCGCAGCGATACGTTGAATTTCTTCGCGGTTTCCTAAAAGCACACAGCGGGCAATACCGCGCTCAGCGCAGATTGAAGCCGCTTTAATTGTACGAGGCTCTTCACCTTCAGGTAGTACAATTTTCTTACGTGCAGCGCGTGCAAGCTCTGTCAGCTTGTAGCGGAAGGCTGGTGGCGATAGTAAGTGCTCTCGCGGCGAATCTTGCGTCACAGACTCAACCCAGCTTTGGTCGATATGACTGGCGACAAACTCTTGTACTTTTTCTACACGTACCGCATCGTCAACTGGTACTTCATGGTCGAAACGCTGGATATTAAGCGATGTCTGCCATGTGTTCGACTCAATTAAGAATACGGGTAAACCGGTTTCAAAAGCTTGCTCACAAAGGTTCATTACTTCAGGCTCAGGCTCATAGCCACCTGTAAGTAATAGTGCGCCAATTTTCACGCCGTTCATTGCTGCTAGACATGCTGATACAATTACGTCTGAACGATCGCCAGAGGTCACTAATAGTGAGTCAGCCTTAATGTGCGACACCATATTGCGGATGCTACGAGCGCAGAAGGTTACGCGGCGCATGCGGCGGATGTTCATTTCACCGGCATTGATAATTTTAGCGTTGAGATGCTTCGCTAAGTCAGATGCTCGCGGCGAAATCAGGTCGGTGTTAAAAGGTACACTACCTAAAATGCGAATAGGGCTCTTACCTGGCAGCTGGAACATATCAGCTGTGTTGATTTGCGGTGCGCTGCTATCAAATACTTCTGATAAATCAGGACGAGCACGGCCTTCTTCATCAACCGGCGCGCCAATTTTGTTGATAATGGCACCCATTAGGCGTTTGTTCTTGCCACCACCCCATGCATTTTGTGCAATCTCAAGGCGATTCATTAGGCTATCAGCACTATCGTTGCCTGGAGTCGCAATGAAAATCACATCGGCATCAAGTGCTTTGGCAATTTCATAGTTGATGTCGTCAGCAAATGGGTGGCTGCGTGTTGGCACTAAACCTTCGATAACAATGGTTTCAGTTTCAGACGTTGACTCTGCAACACGGGCAATAATTTGCTCAAGTAAAACATCTGTTTGCTCAGAGCGGATTAAGTCTTGAGCGTGCTCCATAGAAAACGGCTCAAGTGGGTTTACCGTTGGAGACTTAGTCAAAATAGTGGTTGAGCGCTCTGGTCCGCTATCGCCAGCACGAATCTGTGCGATAGGCTTAAAGAAGCGAACTTTAACACCCTTACGCTCTAAGGCGCGTACCATACCCAAGCTTAGCGAGGTTAGACCCACACCTACGCCAATTGGGATTAACATAATATTTCGAGACATACTATCCTCTGTATGTAGCTAGCAGCGCTTATTGCGCTGCAATTAACTTGATTGAATCTTCAGCGATTACCCATTCTTCATTGGTTGGGATAACCATAGCCACTGTGCTGTCGTCAGTTGTGATCACGCCTTCATTGCCAAAGCGTGCAGCTGTGTTCTTTTCTGCATCAACAGAGAAGTTGAAGATTGCAAGGTGGTTCAGTACTTTCTCACGGATAACGTCAGAGTTTTCACCAATACCGCCAGTAAACACCACTGCATCAATACGCCCTAGTGGTACTGAGTAAGATGCAATGTACTTAGCTAAACGATAGCAGAAAATCTCCAGAGCAAGGGTTGCGCCTTTGTGGCCTTCTTCATAGCCTTCTTCGATACCACGGCAGTCGTTGGTTAGCTCAGAAATACCGAGTAGACCTGATTGCTTGTTCAATAGGTTGTTAACTTCATCTAGTGTGTAACCAAGCTGGTTGACTAGGTGGAAGATGATTGATGGGTCAAGGTCACCACAACGTGTACCCATTACCAAACCTTCAAGTGGGGTTAGACCCATTGAAGTATCCACACTCTTACCGCCTTTAACTGCAGTGACTGATGCGCCGTTGCCTAAGTGAGCAACGATTACGTTGGTGTCTTCTACTGGCTTGTTAAGTGCTTTAGCTGCTTCACGGCTAACAAATAAATGACTCGTACCGTGCATACCGTAGCGGCGAATACCGTGCTCACGGTATAGCTTGTATGGCAGGGCATACATGTAAGCTGTTTCTGGCATGGTTTGGTGGAAGGCGGTGTCAAATACTGCAACTTGCGGCAGATCAGGGAATGATGCCATCGCTGCACGAATACCGATAAGGTGAGCAGGGTTATGCAAAGGTGCAAGTGAAGCACAATCTTCAATACCTTTGATCACTTCATCAGTGATGATCACAGAGCGAGTGAACTTTTCACCACCGTGAACGATACGATGACCAATTGCCTGGATGTTTTCGGCAAGCTGTGGATGCTCGGCTAAGATTTTGTCAACAATAAACTCAACCGCTTCACGGTGAGCTGTGAACGCACCTAAAGACGCTTCATTTTTAGCACCATTGAACTTCCACTTAATACGTGAATCTTCAAGACCGAAACACTCAGCAAGACCTGAAATGTGCTCTTCACCAGACTCGGCACCGATGACGGCAAATTTTAAAGATGAGCTTCCGCAGTTAAGTACTAGGACTAATTTATCTGACATGGTTACGCCTTTTCATTAAAGTAAAAACTAAATTCTTGTTAACTGAACCATTTTCCATGTATGACGCTGGCATACAGTAGGCAAGGGTTAAGCCTAAAACATTGACTGGTGGCCCTTTGGTTTGGGGCGCGAGCGTGCTTTATGCTATGGTATAAACACGATTTGTGTGTATTGGTTACTTAGCTTTGCTCGTCAATTTGTATTCTTTATTTAACCAAGGCCGCCGCTATATGAAGGTATGGCCGATGGTGAAACAATTAAGCTGGTTTTTTCCTGAGTACCGGGTGATAAAGGCAACCAGGTTAGCTTTGTTTGTGATGCCCGCTATTGCGCTTGCCACCCTGGTTATGCAGGTTGGCGTGCTAGGTTGGGCACACTTGCCACAGGCTATTGCCATGGGCTTATTTTTTATTAGCTTGCCAATCCAAGGCTATATTTGGCTTGGTTGGCGAGCTCAGCATCCGTTGCCGTTAACCTTATTTGACTGGAGTAACCAGTTATCGCAAAAGTTGTCGTCAATGGGGGTTAATTGTCAGCCATTGACGGCAAAAGCCTGTTATTTAGACATGGCTTATATATTAAAGCTTGCTTTCGAACGATTAGACAAAAGCTATTGGGATGAACTTTAGCTTTTTAGTCTCATCTAGCGCGTTTTTTGATTATTGTTAATTAGTAAACTGCGTTGATGTCACGTTCGGTAAACACGGCTTTAATGGTTTCCATCACTTCCTTTGACGGCGGCTTTACGTCTTTTAAACTGTATTGTTCACCAAATGATGCCCATTTATGCTCACCTAGTTGGTGATAGGGCAATAGTTCAACTTTTTCTACGTTGGTCATTGGTTTAATAAATTCGGCTAATTTTATTGCACTGGCAATATCATCAGTAAACCCTGGGACGACCACATAGCGGATCCAGGTTGCTTGGTTGCGTTTAGCCAAATATTCAGCGAACTGCAAAGTGCGCTGATTGCTCACTTTGGTCAGGTCGATATGGGTATCGTCATTCATCTGCTTGATATCAAGCATCACTAGATCGGTTTGATCGAGTAGTTCATCAATAATCGGTTCGTACTTGCGAACAAAACCATTGGTATCTAAACAGGTATGAATGTCATTTTGTTTACACGCCTTAAACAGTGCGTGGACAAACTCAGCTTGTAAAATCGCTTCGCCACCACTAGCCGTTACGCCGCCGTTACCGGCAACTAAAAATGGCTTGTAAGACAGAATTTGTGTCATTAGCTCTTCAACTGTAACCTCTTTACCGCCATCGAGATCCCAAGTGTCCCGGTTATGGCAATATTGGCAGCGCATCAAACACCCTTGCAAGAAGGCGATGAATCGAATACCAGGCCCATCTACGGTACCAAATGATTCGATTGAATGAATACGGCCTTTGGTCATGGATCTTCCTTGTGTTGAAGGCGTTAAGGCTAAAAAGTTGGGCAGCATCTATTGATGCTGCCCTGCAGGACTAAAGGATTACAAACCTTTAGTGAAAGTACGTGTGATCACGTCTTGTTGCTGCTCAGGTGTCAGTGCGTTGAAGCGAACTGCGTAGCCCGATACGCGAATTGTTAGCTGAGGGTATTTCTCAGGGTTAACCACCGCATCTTCTAGCATTTCACGGTTCATCACGTTCACGTTTAAGTGCTGACCACCTTCACGTGCCTCGTTGCTCATGAAGTAACCGTCCATCAGTGATGCAAGGTTTGCGCAGCGACCGCCTTCATCTTTGCCTAGTGCGTTAGGTACGATAGAGAAGGTGTACGAGATACCATCTTGAGCGTGCGAGAATGGTAGTTTGGCAACCGACGTTAGTGATGCAATTGCACCAGATTCGTCACGGCCGTGCATTGGGTTTGCACCTGGAGCAAATGGTGCGCCTGCAGGGCGACCATCTGGGGTGTTACCTGTCTTCTTACCGTAAACCACGTTAGAGGTAATGGTTAAGATAGACTGAGTTGGTACTGCATTGCGGTACATCTTACGGTCACGGATTTTCGCCATGAAACGTTCAACTAGGTCGCAAGCAATGTCATCAACGCGTGGGTCGTTGTTACCATATTTAGGGTAGTCACCTTCGATCTCGAAGTCGATTGCAATACCATCTTCATCACGTACTGGCTTCACTTTGGCGTACTTAATAGCAGATAGTGAGTCAGCAGCGATAGACAGACCAGCAATACCACATGCCATAGTACGGCGAACGTCGCGATCATGCAGTGCCATTAGCGCAGACTCATAAGAGTACTTGTCGTGCATGTAGTGGATTGAGTTTAGTGCTGTCACGTATTGGGTTGCTAACCAATCCATTAGCGTGTCTAGACGACCCATAACGTCGTCAAACTCAAGTACGTCAGCAGTGATGATGTCAGACTTAGGCGCGATTTGCTTCTTCATCTTTTCATCAATACCGCCGTTGATGGCGTATAGCATTGTTTTAGCTAGGTTAGCGCGCGCACCAAAGAACTGCATGTGCTTACCTACAACCATAGGGCTTACACAACACGCGATTGCATAATCGTCAGAGTCGAAGTCTGGACGCATTAGGTCGTCGTTTTCGTACTGGATTGAGCTGGTGTCAATCGATACTTTCGCACAGTAGTTTTTGAATGCCTGTGGTAGTTGGTTTGACCAAAGTACCGTGATGTTTGGCTCAGGGCTTGGACCCATGTTGTAAAGTGTGTGTAAGAAACGGAAGCTGTTTTTAGTTACTAGCGTACGACCGTCAACACCCATACCGCCGATAGATTCAGTTGCCCAGATAGGGTCACCAGAGAATAACTCATCGTATTCAGGAGTACGTAAGAAGCGAACCATGCGTAGTTTCATTACGAAGTGGTCAACCATTTCTTGCGCTTGCTCTTCAGTGATCACACCATTTTTAAGATCACGCTCAACGTATACGTCTAGGAAGCTAGAAGTTCGGCCAAGTGACATTGCCGCGCCGTTTTGACTCTTAACAGCAGCTAGGTAACCGAAGTAAGTCCATTGAATTGCTTCTTGGGCATTGGTCGCAGGGCCTGAAATGTCGTAGCCGTATGATGCAGCCATTTGCTTCATTTGGCCAAGAGCGCGGTGTTGCTCAGCGATTTCTTCACGTAGTTGGATAACGTTAGATAAGTCTTCACCTGCTTCGAACTGGGCTTGCAGTGAACCAAACTGTGCAAACTTGTCAGCCATTAGGTAGTCAATACCGTATAGCGCGATACGGCGGTAGTCACCAATGATACGACCACGACCGTATGCGTCTGGTAAACCTGTTAGTACACCTGATTTACGGCAAGCCATGATTTCTGGTGTATATACATCAAATACACCTTGGTTATGAGTTTTGCGTAGTTCTGAGTATACGTATTTGATGTCTTGGTCTAGTTCGCGATCGTAAGCTTTGCACGAACCTTCAACCATACGGATACCACCGTTTGGCAGCATAGCACGCTTAAGTGGTGCGTCAGTTTGCAGACCTACGATAGTTTCTAAATCTTTGTTGATGTAGCCTGCATCGTGAGAAGTGATGGTAGAAACTTTGTCTGTGTCGAAATCAACAGGAGCATGAGTGCTGTTCTCTTGCTTGATGCCTTCCATTACTTTGTCCCAAAGGGCAGTAGTGGCGTTGGTTGCATCGGCTAAGAAAGATTCGTCACCTTCATATGGAGTGTAGTTAGCCTGAATAAAGTCACGAACGTTTACTTCTGACTTCCAGTCACCAGCGGCGAAACCTTCCCAAGCTTTAGCAAATACTTCTGTTTGTTTAGTCATCGATTGCTACCTTAATCGTATTTAAACTTAATTGACTGTAGACCATTATCTATAACATGAGTGCCAGATGATACTTATTATAGGTAATTGCTTTAGTCTGCTAATATTTGACCCACAACAATAGATGATTATTGCGGTATCTGAACCTATTTCCAAGTCGGTATTGGTACGAGTCGACTTAGTGAAATTCTTATTTATCAATATTGGTAAGACCAATTTACCCTAAAGATATTAGCATAGCGTTCCACTAAACGCATTGAGAATCGAACTTCGTGTATAAGCAATATACAAAACTGTTACCCAGGTAACAGTTTTCACGCTGCCGATTCCGATTGGTATATTAATTGATTATTCTATGTCCGTTGAATAATGTTTTGAACTCTTTATGTCCGTTTTTAACTTGGTTGTTTAAGGCTTAGTCAATAAGAAAAAGTACATGAAAATATTGGTAAGACCAATTTAACCTGTGTTTTTGTGCCATTTTAATTTTGACGTTTTTCCTATTGCTATAGAAGGTGGGATGAGCGAGTCGATACGAGTGATGTTATGTCTAATACAAGTAAGCAACAGTCAGCCGCTGTTGTTAAAAGCCCTTTAGTTGCCGCTGCCAGTGAATACGGTATTGCAAAAGTCAATAAGCCAGCAAAACAGTCATTTATATTAGCTGTGTTTGCTGGGGTGTTTATTGCTATTGCCTTTATCTTTTATATTTCGGTAACCACAGGTAGCACCATGGGATGGGGCATGACGCGCTTGGTTGGTGGGTTAGCATTTAGCATGGGCTTAATGTTGGTTATTGCTGCTGGAGCTGAGTTGTTCACTAGTACTGTGTTGACTACAGTCGGTTGGGCTCACAATAAGATAACGGTTGCTCAGCAACTGCAATGTTGGACTCGAGTCTACTTTGGCAACATGCTTGGTGCGTTCATCATGGTATGCATGATTTTCGCAGGTGGCTTATTTGCGTTAAATGATGGTCAATGGGGCTTAACCGCACTTAAAATTGCTCAACACAAGTTACATCATACCTGGGGGCAAGCGTTTGTTCTTGGCATCATGTGTAACATGTTAGTGTGTTTGGCGGTATGGATGACATTTGCGACTAAAGATTTATTCACTAAGTGCTTTATCGTAATGTTGCCGGTAGCCATGTTTGTTTGTGCTGGCTTTGAGCACTGTATTGCTAACATGTTTATGATCCCTATGGGGATTGTGATTGCTGAGTTTGCGCCTGAATCATTTTGGTTGGCCGCTAATGTAGAACCTGCGCAATTTAGTGATTTAACCCTGGTCAACTATATTGGTGCTAACCTAATTCCGGTTACCCTAGGTAATATTGTCGGTGGTGCGGTGATTGTTGGTTTAGGCTATTGGCTCGCTGACAATACTGAGTTGCTAGGTGCTAAAGCACAACAAGCAAAACAGCAGAGTGGCACGGCAGCCAAAGCTAACGACTAACCGTTTATTATAGGAATATTGCGTACTTTTCTATTGAATTAGACAGGAAATAAAGCTCCCACTTTGGGAGCTTTATTGTTTTTCAGAAGCCATTTCAGTGCTTGTATAGCCGCCGACAGCATTTGAAGATATTGTTAGGCATACTTGGGTTATGCCTTGTTTAATCCTTATGCTCCAATACGTTTCTTATCTCAGCATTGGTATAGCGGCACTTAATTCCAAGCGCTTTATTTGAAGAGTCATGTTTTTGTTCTCACTTAGCCAAGGGTTAACTTGTGGCATTGTACAAGCAGCTAAACTAGAGTCAGGTGCGCTATCTAGTTCGGGGCTTTTAGTTGACAATAAAAAAGGCCAACGCGTGATACGGTGGCCTCACTTTAAAACCGTCAATTTATTTCAAGACGGCTCATTCTGTTAACCGACTTGTTAACTCAGAGCTAAAGCACCATGGCGGCTATCCAACCAAAAACCAATAAAGGAATATTAAAGTGGATAAAGGTTGGGATAACACTGTCTCTAATGTGGTCGTGTTGACCGTCGACATTTAGACCTGCAGTGGGACCTAGGGTTGAATCAGAAGCTGGTGAGCCTGCATCGCCAAGCGCTGCAGCTGTGCCAACAAGAGCAATGGTCGCAGGGATTGAAAATCCAAAGCTGAGTGCGAGTGGCACATAAATGGTGGCGATAATCGGGATCGTAGAGAATGATGAGCCGATACCCATGGTAATCAATAAACCCACTACTAACATCAGCATGGCGGCTAGCGGTTTGTTATCACCGATAAACTCGCCAATTGAGGCCACAAGCGTAGAAACCTCGCCAGTAGATTTTACAACTTCTGCAAAGCCTGCAGCAGCAATCATAATAAAGCCGATATTCGCCATCATGAGAACGCCCTGACTAAACAAGTCCTGGCCAGAAACGTTCTTCAAAATACCAGATAGATTTAAAATGATAAATCCACTTAAGGCGCCAAAAATCATTGAGTCTGTTTGTAGCTGTACAACTAAAGTGGCAACAATGGCAGCTACAGAAACCCAAATACTTTTGGTTTCTACAGTAACCTCTTGTTGCTGTTGATCAACTTGTTTTGTTTGGTATTGTCTTGGTTTGCGATAACTAACAAACATCGCAATTAGTAAGCCAGAGACCATGCCAAGTGCTGGAAGCAGCATTGCCTGTGGAATTTGGCTACTTGTCGCTTCAAGTCCATTACTGGTCAGGTTTGCAAGCAAAATATCGTTCAAGAAGATACCGCCAAAACCGATTGGCAAGATCATGTAAGTGGTAACCAGACCAAAGGTTAGCAAACAAGCAATAAGTCTACGGTCGATATTGAGCGCTGAGATCACCAATAATAGTGGCGGAATTAAAATTGGGATGAACGCAATGTGGATTGGTAGCACGTTTTGCGAGCTAACGGCCATGGCTAGAATGGCAAATAGCAAGCTCCAACGCAGCAGGTTAGTATTGGTGCTCGTTGGCTCTTTACCTAGCTTTTTTATTATTGATTGCGAGATTAAGGTGGTTAAACCTGAGTGTGATAAAGCTGCAGCAAAGGCGCCGAGTAGCGCATAACTAAGTGCTATTTGCGCGCCACCACCTAGACCGCTGTTAAATGCAGCGATAGTTTCGTTTAAATTCAAGCCGCCAAATAAACCGGCAACGACTGCACTAATGGTCAGTGCAATGACCACGTTGACGCGGGCAAAACTCAAAATGAGCATTAAGCACACCGCAATTACAACTGCATTCATATTTACGCTTCTTATTAGATTTTTGTTAAACGGTTATTTTTGACCTGATTTAATGAGTTTGTCTAGCTCAATAGTGTTATTTCATTAACTTTGCAGCGCTAATTATCAATTCGCTGATAACTTGTAAATAAGCATGACACTCAATGTAAAGCGAGGTTGTAGCTTGGGTGCGTATGTGAACTAAACTCACGGTGTTGTATTTTTCAACGAATAAAACAAAATTCATCGGAAATATCTTACTGCTACTCCAAATTAGTAGTATGGTATGTCACAGTTTTGTTTATACCATGACGTGTATACACTAACTTGAACTATTTAAGCCATTAATGGAGAGTAAAAATGAGCGTATTAGTAGGACGTCCAGCCCCAGATTTCACTGCAGCAGCAGTACTTGGTAACGGTGAAATCGTTGATAGCTTTAACCTAGCAACAGCGATTAAAGGTAAACCAGCGGTTATTTTCTTCTACCCACTAGATTTCACTTTCGTATGTCCTTCAGAGTTGATCGCATTTGATCACCGTATGGAAGAATTCACTAAGCGCGGCGTTGAAGTAATTGGTGTTTCTATCGACTCACAATTCTCTCACAATGCGTGGCGTAACACTCCTGTTGATAAAGGTGGTATTGGCCAAGTTAAATACACTCTTGTTGCTGACGTTAAGCATGAGATTTGTAAAGCATACGACGTTGAGCACCCTGAAGCTGGTGTTGCATTCCGTGGCTCTTTCCTAATCGACAAAGAAGGCCAAGTTCGTCACCAAGTTATCAACGATCTACCACTAGGTCGTAACGTTGACGAAATGATCCGTATGGTTGACGCGCTTCAATTCCACGAAGAGCACGGTGAAGTTTGTCCTGCGGGCTGGTCAAAAGGTGATGAAGGTATGGACGCAAGCCCAGAAGGTGTTGCTTCTTACCTAAAAGACAACTCAGAAAAGCTTTAATCTGTACCTAGATTAGTTTTACGAGTATTAAAAAGCTGCCTCCGGGCAGCTTTTTTGTTTTGGTTAGTCGTTTATCTTACTGCAACTACTTAGTTTCGTTGCTCTGTTCTTCAACGGCAGGCTCTTCAAGGGCAGGCTTTTCAAGTGACTGATCTTCAAGTGACACGCATGGCCAGCCACCGAGAGCCTTCCATTTATTAACGATATGACAGAAAAGCTCAGCGGTGCGCTCCGTATCATATAGTGCAGAGTGGGCCTCGCTATTGTCAAAATCAATGCCAGCCATTCTGCAAGCTTTGGCTAATACCGTATGACCAATTGCAAGGCCTGCAAGGGTTGCAGTGTCAAAGCTGGCAAATGGGTGAAATGGCGAACGTTTTAATGAGTTGCGTTCAATGGCGTGATTGACAAAGCCAACATCGAAGGCTGCATTGTGAGCCACAATAATACTGCGGTGACAGTCTGCCGCTTTTTGCGCTTTTTTCACTTCTTTAAAGATTTCTAAAAACGCCTGTTTTTCATCGACCGCACCGCGCAGCGCACTGTATGGGTCGATACCATTAAACGCTAATGCGTCAGGTTCAAGGTTTGCACCCTCAAACGGCTCGATGTGATAGTGCAGGGTTTTATCAAGCTCAAGCACACCATCTTCATTCATTTTTAATAGGGTGACGGCTATTTCGAGCAGGGCATCTGTTTTAGCGTTAAAACCAGCTGTTTCCACATCGATAACGACGGGGTAGTAGCCACGAAATCGATTCTTAAATTTATTGGTGTCGCAAATGTCAGTCATGCCTGCCGTATCCTATTTTACTGGTCATCGAAACGCTGTGATGACGTTGGTCGGCTATTATGGCGAATCGCCGTGGCGCTGTCATGTTGCTTAGGGTAAATAATCACCAATTAATAGCAGTTTGGTTAAAGGATTCCAGTTTAAGGCCGATAGCTAAAGAGAACTTAGTGATTAGGGGAAGCAATATGTGGCAAAAATGGCTGTTGGCAGCGTCTATTTTGATGTGCTCAAGTGCGCAAGCTGAGCTACGTCATTATGTTGCATCCCTTGATAACTCAATGTGGAAAATCAGCGAAGACTCACCTGTTGAATGCCAGCTTTCTCACGACATTCCTGGCTATGGTACAGCTATGTTTACCAGTCGCTCTGGTAAAGACATGAATATGTTGTTTACCCTAGATATGTGGCTAAAACCTGATGCGGTTACTCAGGCAAAATTGATTAGCCGTGCACCACAGTGGCGACCAGGTCTAAACTCTCGGGAAATTACCACATTAACTTATCATGAGCAGTTTAACGGTGAAGTGCCGAAGAAAGCTGCTTGGGCCATGCTTAATGAGCTAAGTCAGGGCATGGTACCTACCTTCTACTACGCAGATTGGTACAACCCGTCTTCAAAAGTGGCGGTAGGGATCTCTTCGGCAAACTTTAGCTCTGAATATCATAAGTTTCGTGCTTGCTTAGCAAATCTACTGCCTTATGGTTTTGATGACATTTCTTTTACTGTTCTTAACTATCGCGAAGGTGGCAAAGAGTTGACTCGATACTCGAAAAAGCAGCTAGAGCGAGTAAAGCGTTATTTAGAGCATGACCAAGATGTTGACCTCATCTTGGTTGATGCATACACCGATAGCTATGGTGAACAAGCCGCTAACCAACAGGAATCTGAATTGCGAGCTCAATCCGTAAAAGATATTTTAGTGGCAAGTGGCATTGACCAAACCCGAATTTCGACAACCGGTCACGGTGAGCGTCGCCATGTTGCGGGTAACGCGTTGGCGACAGACAGGCAAATTAACCGCCGTGTTGTCATTAAAATCACTAAAGATATCTAATCACAAGTATCCGCAGATTTAGCCATTTTGTTCACGGCTTTCAGCCTGTAGGCTGCCGATTGATTCGGCAAATATCACTTAAGAGGTATACGGAAGGCTAAACGTAGGCCAACTCTTTATATCGCTGCAATTTTATCGTTATTAGTAGAACGCTCTTGCACATAGTGCAGGGGCGTTTTTATTGATTTGCATTATGAGGTTTAGATTACCCAAGTTACTATAACTTAGGCAAAAAAAAGCCTGCTTAAATAAGCAGGCCGAATAATTTGCAATCAACAAATTGAAGGAAGGAAGTCAAGCATAAGAACCAATAACAACTGATGTATTGGGTTACATCAATCTGGTGTTCTTTGTTCTCAAAAATCTGAAAAACTTGTTTTTGGGAACGAGGTAAATATTAGAGCCTGGGCACTAGTTTGACAAACTAGAAAATTTTCATGTTTGCATTAGTTTTTCTTATGATTAATTGGCTGTGAGTATTATGCTAGTCACTAGAAATTATTATAAGCACTGTGATTTATCATACTTGCACGGAAGATTTGCATTTTTAGTGCATATCTATTCGTATCCCCCATGCTAGCAAGGATAACAAAATGTTAAATTCGGTTTATATGGCATGTTGGCCGAATTAATTTTTATGAAATTATTAAAGAATATAGATTGCATAGGGGATGACTGAGCTGAATATCCTGGTTAGTTAATTGGGTTAGATAAATAAGGGCAAGTACGTGATATTGCAGTTAGGTGCGTTTGGATAGACTAGATACAGCGGAGCTGTTGTGTCTATAAGTTTTAAATGTGCAAACTTATTTAAGGGTGGGCTGGCTGAGCAAAGCGCGAAGTAGTCGTCAACATTGCTATTGTTAAGGTATTGCGGATTAATAATTCTTCACTTAAACCCTACATTGGACGTAATCGGGTATTTTAGTGAGCAAAAGTCGGATTTCAGTGGTCATATTATTCACAAGCCTAGAGTGACTAGGTATAGTAAGCGAAAAATAAATAATAGATTATGCAAACGTTAATGACCTTTAATTGGCCAATTTCCATTTACTATGAAGATACCGACGCTGGCGGTGTTGTTTATCACTCCAATTACCTCAACTTTTTCGAACGGGCGAGAACCGAGTGGTTAAAGTCATTAGCGATTAACCAAACCGAGTTGCTTAAGCAAGATATTGCGTTTGTTGTAAAGCATGCCGATATCGACTTTCGTATCGCCGCCCGTTTTGAGCAATCACTTAGCGTTCGTTCAACACTAACCCAATTAAAGAAAGCATCTATGGTGTTTCATCAACAGTTAATTGATGAGCAAGATAATGTGTATTGCGAAGCAAGCATAACAGTTGCTTGTATCGCCCTTTCAAAAATGCGCCCTAAGGGCATTCCGCAATCAATAGTTCAGGAGTTTAACCGTGCACGCTGATATTTCATTTATTGGTCTTTTCCTTGAAGCGAGCTTGCTCGTGAAATTAGTGATGTTGACCTTGCTCGGTTTATCGATTTTATCTTGGGCTGTGATTATTCAACGTCGCAAATTGCTCAATCATGCACGTACTCGCTCTGTTAAGTTTGAAGATACCTTTTGGTCTGGTGTTGACTTGAACCGCCTTTATAAAGAGTTAAGTGCCCGCGGTGATAGCGTAACAGGGCTTGAGTCGATGTTTATCGCAGGTTTTAAAGAGTATTCGCGTCTTAGTAAAGTAAACAGTAAAGCGCCTGAAGCGGTAATGGATGGGACATCGCGAGCGATGCGAGTAAGTCTGTCGCGCGAAATTGAAAAAGTTGAGAATAACTTACCTTTACTTGCCACCATCGGTTCAACCAGCCCGTATATTGGCTTGTTTGGAACGGTATGGGGGATCATGAACTCATTTATTGCGTTGGGAGCAGTTGAAAACGCCACACTTGCCATGGTGGCTCCAGGTATTGCTGAGGCCCTAATTGCGACTGCAATGGGCTTATTTGCCGCTATCCCGGCAGTTATTGCCTATAACCGTTTTTCTACTCAAGTTGAAAAGCTTGAAGGTAGCTACGCCAACTTTATGGAAGAGTTTGCCAACATCTTGCAACGTCAGGCTTATGCCGAGAAGGATGCGAGCTAATGTATCAACGTAAACGTCGCCGGCCTGTCGCTGAGATCAACGTTGTACCCTATATCGACGTGATGTTAGTGCTGTTGATCATCTTTATGGTGACAGCGCCGATTGTCTCCCAAGGCGTAAAAGTCGAATTGCCACAAGGCGAGGCAGAGCCACTACCTGCTGAAAGCAAGCCACCCATTGTCGCCTCGATTGATGCTGTTGGTGATTATTTCTTAAACGTGGGCAGTGGTTCTAATTCTGAGCCCATGACACTTGAGTCAATTAGTATCGAGGTTGGCGCTTTGGTCGAGCTAGAGCCTGAGCGCCCAGTTGTGGTTAAAGCTGATAGAAGTATTCCTTACGAGCATGTGATTCAGTTAATGGTGACCTTGCAGGCGTCTGGCGTGCCAGCTGTTGGCTTAATGACAGAATCACCGGAGGAAAACTAAATTGGCTGATAAGTCTAATTTTACCGTTCCTTTAGGTATTTCCGCTGCGGTGCACATTGGAGCAATTGTGGTGTTAGCGCTGGGCGTTAGCTTCGACGATAAGCCAAAACCTATGCCAGTCGCTGCCAGTGCGCCTATCGTAGAGGCGGTAGTGATTGATCAAAAAATGGTGAATCAGCGCGTTGAAGAGCTGAAAAAGCAGCGCGAAGATGCCGCCCGTAAAGAAAAAGCGCGCCAGAAAGAATTAGAGCGCAAGGCGCAAGAAGCCAAAAAAGCGCGTGAGCTTGAGCAGCAAAAGATTAAACAGTTAGAAGCTGAGCGTAAGCGAAAAGAGCAAGAAACTAAAAAAGCTAATGACGCAGCTAAAGCCGCCAAGCTAAAACAGCAGCAAGAGAAAGAAAAAGCCGAAAAGGCTGAAGCGCTCCGTAAGCAAAAAGAACAGGAGAAAAAAGCGGCTGAAGAGGCTGCTAAAAAAGCCGCAGAAAAACGTAAAGCTGAAGAAGCTGCAGCGAAAAAGGCTGAAGAAGAGCGCAAACGTAAAGAAGAGGCTGAGCGTAAACGAAAAGCTGAAGAAGAGCGTAAGCGTAAAGAAGCCGCTGCCAAGGCACAGCGTGAGCAAGAAATGGCTGATGCGTTAGCTGCAGAGCAAGCTGCGCTGTCAAAAGCGCGTCAACGTCAGGTAGTCTCTGAAGTACAAAAGTATCAGGCAATGATCCGGGCAACTATTCAACGTAATCTTGTTGTTGACCCGTCAATGCAAGGTAAGAGTTGCCGAGTGTTTATTCGCCTAGCCAAAGATGGCTTTGTGATTGCGAGTCAAACACTCGATGGCGATCAGGTTGTATGCCGCGCCGCGAAAGCCGCGATTAATAAAGCCGGTAAGCTGCCAGTGTCATCTGAAGCTGATGTTTATGAAAAGCTTAAAGAAATCAACCTAACAGTTTCACCAGAATAATTGTTATTTACACAACAGCAGATTGTGATTAGTAAAGGAGTCTTATGAAAAACTTGGCTAAATGGCTAGTGTTCGCATTTGCCATTATTACGCTGCCAGCTCGCGCGGCGTTAGATATTGTCATTACCGAAGGGATTGATGCCGCTAGGCCAATTGCTGTTGTGCCTTTCGTGTGGGAAGGGCAAGGGCCTGCTCCTGAATCTATTTCTGATGTTGTGATGTCAGACTTAGCTCGCAGCGGCACGTTCAAATCACTAGATGTACGCGCATTGCCACAAGCAAACATCGCTACTGTAACCCAGTTTGATGTTGCTCAATGGCAGGGCATTGAAGCAGAAGCGCTAGTTGTCGGCTCGGTTAAACCTTACGGCGCAGATCAATTCCTAGTTAAATTTGAGTTGATCGATTTAGTTAAAGCGCAATTTGATGCAATGAAAGGTCCAGCTAATAAAGATGCTTATCTTTTAGAAAATCGTGAGACGGTGATTAGTGCGAATCAATTTCGTCAGTACAGCCACCGTATAAGCGATATCGTGTATGAAAAGCTTACCGGTATTCGCGGCGCGTTTTTAACCCGTATTGCTTATGTTGTAGTTAAGCCAGAGCAAAAATCGCCGTACCATCTTATGATCGCTGACTATGATGGTTACAACGAGCAAATGTTATTACGCTCGCCAGAGCCGTTAATGTCACCTACCTGGTCACCAGATGGTCGCCGCTTAGCTTATGTAAGCTTTGAAAACCGAAAAGCTGAGATTTTTGTGCAAGATATTTATACTCAGCAGCGTATAAAGGTAAGTAGTTTTGATGGTATTAATGGTGCGCCAAGTTTCTCTCCTGATGGTAAGAAACTAGCAGTCACGTTATCAAAAGACGGTCAGCCTGAGATTTATGTTATCGACATCGCTACCAAGGCGATCAAGCGTGTGACCAACCATTATGCTATTGATACTGAACCATCGTGGTTCCCTGATGGCAAGTCACTGCTATTTACCTCTGAGCGTGGTGGTCGCCCGCAAATTTATAAGGTGGACTTGCAGACCAATAAAGTCAGACGCATGACCTTTGAAGGCGAATGGAACTTAGGTGGCTCAATTACCCCTGATGGCCGCAGCATGATATTTGTGAATCGCACTAATGGTAAGTTCCATATTGCGCGTATGGATTTGGCTACCCGCTTCATGCAAGTTTTATCGTCAACCCAATTAGATGAATCTCCAAGTGTTGCGCCAAATGGCACTATGGTGATTTATGGCACGACGCACAATGGTCAGCAAGTGCTGGCAGCAGTTTCTATGGATGGTAGATTTAAGGCTAGGTTGCCTGTCGGACAAGGCGCGGTTAAATCACCGGCTTGGTCTCCATTTTTATAATTTTATCGACAAGGATTTATGATGGATCTGAATAAACTATTTAAAGCAATGGTAATTGCTGTACCTTTATTCGCATTAGGTGCATGTAGCTCGACTTCTGACTCTGAAACTGAGTCAAGTAGCTCTACTTCTTCTTCACAAACATCAGGTCAATCTGGTGAGTATGCTAACGGTGGTGTTGAAACAGGTGGCGTGGCCCCCGTACTTTCACCAGTTGAGCAGCAACGTTTAAAAGAGCAAGAACTGCGCCGCGAGAACATTATCTACTTTGACTTCGACCGCAGTGAAGTACAGACCAAGAACGCTGAGATTTTACAAGCGCACGGTAACTATCTAGTAGAAAACCCAAATGTTCGCGTATTGATTGAAGGCCACGCAGATGAGCGCGGTACGCCAGAGTACAATATTGCACTTGGTGAGCGCCGTGCGAAAGCGATTGCGAAGTACCTACAATCTATGGGTGTACAACCTAGCCAAATGAGCTTTGTAAGCTACGGTGAAGAAAAACCACTGGATTTTTCTCGTACCGAAAGTGGTTTTGCTAAAAACCGTCGTGGTGTTTTAGTTTACTAGTCAATTATTACCAGCAACCACTGAATGTGGGTTAGGAGTGTCGGGATGAAACGTACGATTTTAACGGCTGCATTGCTATCAGTAATGTCAGGGGCAATGGCAGCACCAGCACCAGTAGAAGAAATTGGTGGCGGTGCTACAGGCTCAAGCCAGGATCGTATTGCTAAGCTTGAGCGTATTTTGAAGGCGAAGCAACAAAATGAATTTGATATGCAGCGACGTTTGGACCAATTGCAAAACGAAGTGTTAGAACTTCGTGGTCTAGCTGAGCAACAACAGTATCAGATGGATCAAATGCTGCAGCGTCAGCGTCAGCTATATGATGATATTGCTAAGTTAAGTACTCAACCTGCCGCTTCTATACCGTCTCCAACAACGCCTGTAGATACACCGACTTCGAGCTTAGGTGAGACCGCAAGCTATGAAGCTGCTGTAAACCTCGTATTGAAAGAGCGCAAGTATGAGGAGGCGATCCCAGCCTTCAGTCAGTTTATTGCGCAATACCCGCAATCAAGTTATGCACCAAACGCAAATTATTGGTTAGGGCAGCTATTATATAACAAAGGTTCGTTGGACGAGGCTAAAGCGGCATTTGTGATTGTGGTTGATAAATATCCCCAGTCAAGCAAGCGTGGCGATAGCTTAGTTAAGCTAGGAATGATTGCTGAGAAGCAAAATGACAAAGCTGGTGCCAGTGCTTTATATAACTCAGTTTTAAAAGAGTACCCTAATAGCGCTTCGGCTAGACTTGCAAAGCAGCAATTATCTAGTCTTTAATCAGTTTTATATCAAGAAACAGCCGCTTAGATCGTTTTTCATGCAAACGGCAAAAAATTGGGAATTTGCACTTGCATGAGGAAATGAAAACGGTATTATAAGCGCCCTCAGCACACAGCGGTGTTGAGGGCAGCAAATGTTGCTTCAATAGGTGTCACTGTTTCACACTTCTTAAGTTGTCATAGTTACTCCAGAATCAAACTTAGTCTGATTCAAAACTAGATGGGCGTTAGCTCAGTTGGTCTTTGAGATTGACAGTTGGCTTTTGCTTCAGAATTCAAGTTTACTTGATTCAAAACCTAGATGGGTCGTTAGCTCAGTTGGTAGAGCAGTTGGCTTTTAACCAATTGGTCGAAGGTTCGAATCCTTCACGACCCACCACTTTATCTGTGAGTGTTGCCAGTTTGGCGAGAATTCAGAAACAAACCTAGATGGGTCGTTAGCTCAGTTGGTAGAGCAGTTGGCTTTTAACCAATTGGTCGAAGGTTCGAATCCTTCACGACCCACCACTTTATCTGTGAGTGTTGCCAGTTTGGCGAGAGTTCAGAAACAAACCTAGATGGGTCGTTAGCTCAGTTGGTCTTTGAGATTGACAGTTGGCTATTGTTCCAGAATTCAAGTTTACTTGATTCAAAACTAGATGGGTCGTTAGCTCAGTTGGTAGAGCAGTTGGCTTTTAACCAATTGGTCGAAGGTTCGAATCCTTCACGACCCACCACTTTTCTGAGAGTGTTGCCAGTTTGGCAAGAATTCAGAAGCTATATGTGGCTTTATACATAAATAGATGGGTCGTTAGCTCAGTTGGTCTTTGAGATTGACAGTTGGCTTTTGCTCCAGAGTTCAAGTTTACTTGATTCAAAACTAGATGGGTCGTTAGCTCAGTTGGTAGAGCAGTTGGCTTTTAACCAATTGGTCGAAGGTTCGAATCCTTCACGACCCACCACTTTTCTGAGAGTGTTGCCAGTTTGGCAAGAATTCAGAAGCCATATGTGGCTTTATACATAAATAGATGGGTCGTTAGCTCAGTTGGTCTTTTGAGATAGACAGTTGGCTTTTGCTCCAGAATTCAAGTCTGCTTGATTCAAAACCTAGATGGGTCGTTAGCTCAGTTGGTAGAGCAGTTGGCTTTTAACCAATTGGTCGAAGGTTCGAATCCTTCACGACCCACCACTTTTCTGAGAGTGTTGCCAGTTTGGCGAAAATTCAGAAACGCAACATTGTTGGGTCGTTAGCTCAGTTGGTCTTTGAGATTGACAGTTGGCTTTTGCTCCAGAGTTCAAGTTTACTTGATTCAAAACTAGATGGGTCGTTAGCTCAGTTGGTAGAGCAGTTGGCTTTTAACCAATTGGTCGAAGGTTCGAATCCTTCACGACCCACCACTTTTCTGAGAGTGTCGCCCGTTTGGCGAAAATACAGAAAACTCAAGTTAGCTTGAATAAAATCCTAGATGGGTCGTTAGCTCAGTTGGTAGAGCAGTTGGCTTTTAACCAATTGGTCGAAGGTTCGAATCCTTCACGACCCACCACTTTTCTGAGAGTGTCGCCCGTTTGGCGAGAATTCAGAAACAAACCTAGATGGGTCGTTAGCTCAGTTGGTAGAGCAGTTGGCTTTTAACCAATTGGTCGAAGGTTCGAATCCTTCACGACCCACCACTCTTCTAGCACATTTACCTGCTGTAAATCCCCTTTTAATATCTATCTAATAAATGACTAAACAACTAGTTGTTATACACTTTTGTCTAATAGACCTATTGCTAATGTAAACAGTTCGTTAAATGTTCCATATTGTTGTGTGCTTTACACTAACAATAACTGGGGACACAAGGATGAAATATTCAACACTGAGTGTAGCAATTGGCTCTGCATTACTTCTTTGTTCGGGAGCGAGTGTAGCCGATACTGAAATGACTTTTGGTGGCTATGTTAAAGCTGATGTCATGTTTAGCAGCTATGGTAACGGTGCGCCTGATTCCGGGCAGCTTTCAAGACAGTTTTACGTGCCTGGCACCATATACGGCAGCGAAGGAAATGGTAAGCAAGTTGTCGATTTTCAGGCCCGAGAATCTCGATTTAACTTTAAAACTGTGACTGACGTAGATGGACACACATTAACAGGCTTTATTGAGCTTGATTTTATGACTCATTCTGACGGTAATGAGCGGGTTTCTAATAGTTACTCACCCCGTATTCGTCATGCGTTTGTCAGTTACGACAACTGGACTATCGGTCAAACCTGGTCGACCTTCCAAAATCCAGGAGCCTTGCCTGAAAATTTAGATTTTGTGGGGGCAGCTGATGGTGCGGTATTCGTTCGTCAAAGCATGATCCGTTATACCAATGGTAACTGGCAATTTGCGGTTGAAAACCCTGAGACCACTGTAACACCCAATGGTGGCGGCACACGTATAACAAGTGGCAGTGGCATTGTGCCTGATGTCGTCGCTCGTTATAACTTGAAAACTGATAGCGGTGCAAAAGTATCGTTCTCAGGTATTGTTCGTCAGCTTAATGTTGACAATGCCACTATTGATTCAACAGAAATGGCTTACGGCGCAAGTGTTGCTGGTATGATCCCTGTGGGCGGTGATGACATCAAGTTCTCAGCAACTTACGGCACTGGGCTAGGTCGTTATGTGGCACTGAATTATGCCAACGGCGGTGTTATTAACGATAAAGGTGAAATCGAAGCTATTACCTCATTAGCAGGTTATGCTTCTTATCGTCACTGGTGGACCGATAAATGGCGCTCAAGCTTCACTTTATCTGGCTTTAAAGCGGATAACGAAGTCGCGTTTACTGGCGGTAGCGTTAATAAAACGGCATATTCTGGCTACATTAATCTACTATATTCACCATCTAAACCTCTGACATTTGGTGTCGAGTATATGCATGCGCTTAACGAGCGTGAAGATGGCAGTGACGGCGATTTAAATCGTATTATGTTCTCAGCCAAATACGTACTGTAAATACAAAGCAGTACTTGTGATTCCCTGAGCTAAAAAGGCTAAGGGAAAGGAAAAGCAAAAACCACCTCATGTAAGGTGGTTTTTGTTTGTATTGAGATACTAAGAGCTTATAAAAATTATTCTGATACTTTGTTGCTTGAAGGGCGCAGACGATGGAATTCACTTTGCGGGTAGTAGCCTGGACGCTGCTTACTATTTGCCAGCTTATAAGCTGCATTAAAGTAGATATTGAGATCTTGAATCGCGCCAGATAAATCCCAGTCGTCACGATATTCGTCACATACATTGTGATAGCAGCCTTTCATTATCTCTAACATACGCGCTTTATATTGAGCGGATGCTTCATCAAGTGGTGTACTACCGCTGCCCGCAAATACTGCTGGAACGCCTTTTTTGGCGAAACTAAAGTGGTCTGAACGGAAAAAACCACCTGACTCGGGTCGAGACTCTCTGACTGCTTTTCGCCCCTGAGCTTCAACTTCAGTGATCAGTAACTGCTCAAGCTCTGACTGGCCTTTACCAATAATGGTGTAATCTTTGGTTTTCCCATAGATGTTTGTGCTATCAACGTTAAATACCGCGATAGTATCGTCAATTGGGTAGATAGGGTTATCGGCATAATAGCGTGATCCAAGCAAGCCTTGCTCTTCACCCGTGGTGGCGATAAAGGTCACAGAGCGTTGATTGGCACCTCCTTTGTCAGCTTGCTCAGCAAACATGCGTGCAATCTCCATTATTCCCGCTGTGCCTGAAGCGTTGTCGAGGGCGCCGTTGTATATATTATCGCCTTGCTTGTTGGTATCTTTACCTAGGTGATCCCAGTGGGCGGTAAACATAATATGCTCATTAGCTTTGCTTGAACCGGGTAGGGTAGCTACTACGTTGTAGCTGTCTGAGTAGCTTGTTTTATTGCCAAAAGCGATATTTGCTCTTTGCTTTAGTAGTAAGTTTAACGGGCCACTTGCAGCTCTGTCGGCAACATTAGTCAGGTTATGACCGCTAGCGGTAAATAGCTCATTTGCTAGATCTTTTGTCATCCAACCTTCAACCATTACTCGGTTGTTTTCGCTATTTTTGGCAGACGCCAAATCTTGTTGCGGTCCAGTCCAGCTATTTTCCACCACGCTCCAAGGGTAAGACGCAGGATTAGTATCATGAATAATAATGGCACCAAGCGCGCCTTGACGGCTCGCTTCTTCAAATTTGTAACTCCAGCGGCCATAGTAAGTCATGGCTTTGCCATTGAATTTTTGCGACTCTGGGTGAGCAAATCCTGGGTCATTGATTAAAATAACCGCTATTTTTCCTCTCATATCAATATCTTGATAATCGTTCCATTGATACTCGGGTGCGTTGATACCATAACCAACAAACACTAATGGTGCTTGCTTGATGTCTATTGCCTTAGTGTCGTGGCGAGTGTTTAAAACGATATCGTCACGGTAGTTAGCTATGACATCATCAAAGCTAATGGTTTGTTGCTCGCTAGCGGTGTAACTCACCATAGGCAAAGCTTGTAGGTAGCTGCCGTTATTTGCACCTTGTAATCCCATTTCTTTAAAAGCGGCACTCAGGTAGTCAAGAGTGAGCTTTTCGCCTTTTGTTGTCGGCGCTCGACCCTCAAACTCATCAGAGGCAAGGGTTTTTATATCTTGGCGAAAACGAGATTCATTAAATGAGACTTGAATACTCGGTGCAGGTTTAGCTTCGATTGATAAAGAAGGTTGCTCATCGTTGCAACCAGTGGCTAATGCACACAATGTGAGTGCGAAAATTGGAGCCCGATATGTCATGGTCACCCTTAGTGTTGTTTTTGTTGTTGTCAGCGATATAGTCGCCTATCTGCATTGCAATAAAAAGCCAAAAACTATTTGAAGTTGTTACCAAATATAAGTGTATAGCAGTATGTGCTAATGAATGATTTTATGTTTGATAGCGGTTTTGATTCAGCTATTGTTTTAGGCGCTGAATTTGCCGGCTGTGAGCCGTTGAATAAGCCAAAGATTGTTTTTGCGGGATGTTTGATTGTTGAGTTCTAATAATGTCTTTTTATTGCAGGCATATCGACGGTAACGAGCCAGTCATATGTGCGCTCTGTGTGGTAGGTGCTTAGTTACTGTAAGGTACAAAAAAGGCGTTGCTCTATAGAGCAACGCCTTTTCAAATACAGAGCGATGCTAAACTATTTTTAGTAAGCCTAACTCACGTTCACTCTTTAAGATTTTGAAGCCTTGCTTCATAAAGTTGAATTTGTCGTTGCTTGGTAGCAATTCGAGTGAACCCAGAAGTTGTTCAAATGCGTTATCAATGGCGAGTTGGTCACGCTCTTTCAAATGATTAAACACTAACGGCCTGAGTACCATGGTAAATATACCGGAAATATCATCCCAGCGTTGTTCGTTAATCGCTCTAAAGTTACGCATTAACTCTCGCGTACATAGTGCGGCGAGAATTTCATTTTTGTCTCTAAAATGCTGGTAGCACGACGCACGTGATAAGCCACATGCTCTTGGTATATCAGACATCGAGAAGTTGATGATCCCGTGTTGCTTAATCAGCTCATCTGCTGCGTGAAGTAATTTCTCTTCAGTTGTCATTTTATCCCCCGATAAACTTAAGCAACACAATATACACTTGTTTAGGTCGAAAGTGTTACCCGTTTACCGTATATAGCTCACAATAATGAACATGTGTGCGCTAAAAATCGTCAACTCTGTACCAAAGTAAATTGACAGCCCGTGTTTTACGCAAACAGATTTTGCAAACAACAAAAAAGGGCAACAAAGTGCCCCTTTATGGTTTCTCTCGCGATTGGCAAAAATAGCCAAATGGCATTGCTCAGTTCATTGCTTAAATCATTAACATTCGACGATGTTAACAGCTAAGCCACCTTTAGCTGTTTCTTTATATTTACTACGCATATCTTTACCCGTATCCATCATGGTTTTAATGACTTTGTCGAGTGAAACTTTATGGTGACCATCACCGCGAAGCGCCATACGCGATGCGTTAATTGCTTTAACTGCACCCATGGCGTTTCGCTCAATACATGGAACCTGTACTAGACCGCCTACTGGGTCACAAGTTAAGCCAAGGTTATGCTCCATACCGATTTCTGCAGCGTTTTCAACGTGAACAACTGTGCCGCCCATAATTTCAGTTAGGCCTGCTGCAGCCATAGAACACGCTACGCCGACTTCACCCTGACAACCGACCTCTGCACCTGAAATTGATGCATTCTTTTTGTAAAGAATACCAATAGCTGCAGCGGTAAGCAGGTAACGCGCACAGATGTCGATATCAACTTCTTGTACAAACGTATCGTAATAGCAAAGCACTGCGGGAATGATGCCAGCAGCGCCGTTAGTTGGCGCTGTTACCACGCGATCGCCTGCGGCATTTTGCTCATTAACTGACAGTGCGAATAAATCTACCCAATCCATTGCTGTTAGGGGATCGACGCTGTTTCTGCCTTCTGCTTTTAAGCGGCGATAAAGCGCTGGGGCGCGGCGGCGAAGTTTTAATCCACCAGGCAACATGCCTTCTTTTTGATAACCACGCTCAACACACTGCTTCATAGTTTGCCAGATATGCCAAAGCCCTTGCTTTACCTCTGACTCACTCGCAATGCTTAACTCGTTAGCCATCATCAATGAAGAGATGCTGAGACCATTGTCACAGCAAATTTGCAATAGCGCCGTTGCCGTTTCAAAGTCATAAGGCACGTTAATTGGCGTTGCAGGTGATGCATCTTGTGCGGTGATTTCATCTTCATCGAGAATAAACCCGCCGCCAACAGAGTAGTAAGTACGTTGATAAATACATTCACCCTGGTTAAATGCATATAACGTCATAGCGTTAGCATGAGCAGGAAGTGACTTACGTCTATGGTAAGTGATGCCGTTTTCTTTGGTGAATTTAACTTTGTCGCCGCTAGCAAGTGTGAGCAGCTGGTCGTTTGAAACCTGGGCTAGGATGTCATCAACTTTATCGGTATCGACGGTTTCTGGGTCTTCACCCATCAGTCCTAAAATAACGGCTTTGCCTGTGCCGTGGCCTTTACCTGTTTGCCCAAGCGAGCCAAACAGTTCTGCTTGCAGTTCATCTACCTTATCAAGCAAGCCTTGGTCGGCGACATTTTGCATGAAGATTTTACCGGCTTTCATTGGCCCAACTGTATGTGAGCTTGACGGGCCGATGCCGATCTTGAACATGTCGAAAACACTGATCATAGAATAACCTTGGTCTGGGTCGTATTTTGTTTTAGTTATTACAGAGTATAATCGCTGCTAGAGAGATTAAGCCTGTTTATTTGTGGCAAAGTATCACACACTTTTTACTAAATGATTCATTAGATTTTTTTATATCTGCATTTCGCATTAGTGAGATTTATTTGTATGCAGTTATATTCCTAACATAGCTAAACTAATAGCTTTTTCTACATAGAGGTTCGCAATTGAGTTACCTAATGATGGACTTGGCGGGGTTAACCGTCAGTGAAAAAGAAGCGCAGCAGCTCGCACACCCACAGGTAGGCGGCGTAATTCTATTTAGCCGAAATTATGAGACAAAATCTCAGTTGGTTGCATTGACTGCAGAAATTAGAAAAGTGCGCAAAGACCTGATTATTGCCGTTGATCATGAGGGCGGCCGTGTGCAGAGGTTCGTCTCCGAGTTTAGTAAAATTCCGGCTATGGGAAGCTTACTACCGCAGGCAAAAGGCGACTTAACCCAAGCATGTAAATGGGCTAAAGAGTTAGGTTTTTTAATGGCAGTGGAGTTACTAGCTTGTGATATCGACTTGAGCTTTGCGCCCGTACTGGATTTAGATGGCATTAGTGAAGTGATAGGCAAGCGCAGCTTTAGTCACGACCCTAAGCAGGTAGCTCAGCTAGCAGATGCCTGGATTGATGGCATGAATGACGCGGGCATGGCCGCTGTTGGTAAACATTTTCCGGGTCATGGCAGCGTGCAAGCCGACTCACATATTGCCATGCCAGTCGATAGCAGAAGTAAAGCTGAGATTTTTGAAAATGACATGACGCCATTTGCGAGTTTAATCGAGCAGCAAAAATTACAAGGTGTGATGCCAGCTCACGTGGTTTACGACCAAGTCGACCCAAACCCTGCGGGCTTTTCAAGTTATTGGCTTGGTGAGGTTTTAAGGCAACAGCTAAAGTTCGCCGGGGTGATTTTCTCAGATGACCTTGGCATGAAAGGAGCAAGTTTTGCTGGTGATTACCTAGGGCGGGCAAAAGCAGCACTAGATGCAGGTTGTGACATGATTTTGGTATGTAATGACCCTCAGGGTGTTGAGACATTGCTAAATGAGTTTCAATGGCCAAGCCACGCACCTAAGCGAGACGCAAAGCAATTGCTTGCTAATAGCAAACAAGTTGCAAAAGCATTAGAGCAAGAGCAGCGCTGGTTGGATGCCCAGGCACTTGCCAAGCAATTTGCTCAGTAGCTGAGAAGGCGATAAGTGGGGGCAGTTGTGAGTAGTAATAAAAATTGCCGTAAGCTTATCTACTAGGCTTGAAACAACACTTGTGTGATCGCGATCAGATATCTTGTTATGCAAAGGTTAATTAATGTGCAACTGTACGCTTAAATGTAGCAATTGGTAACAAGTGGTGATACAAAGTGTCACAGGCAAAGTTCGAAATGCGACTCGAATAATGTCTATGTCATATTTTAACTGATTAGCAGTTTCAGCGACTCATTTTGAGTCGCTTTTTTTTGTCCAAATTAAACCCATTATGGACAGTAGGTAGAGTATCTGCCGTTTGTATAAAGTCCGAAACGAGTGCGTATAAACAAAAACAGCGCTTCCCTGTGCAGGTCAGCGCTGTTAGTTATCTAAACTGCTAAAACGTTATAGCTGGGGTGGTGTTTGTACCTCGTCATCTGCCGATGAGCTTAAATCAATTGGGCGCGCTGTGGTAGGTTGCTCCATTTTACGGATTTGCATAACGATACCCATTTGCGGATGGTCAAAGTAATGCACTTCCCCACTGCGAACGCGGCGGTTTTGTTTCATCGGGATGGTTTGCAAAAACGGTACAAGTTCGACGTTTGTTTGATCACCGGCTTGTTGCTCTTGGCTATAACCGTAACTAGTTAGGCTACCAAAATCGCTAAGGCTTTGTTCAATGCGCGTTGGTTTGCGTAGTCCAAGGTCGTGTTCGATGTACAAATAGTGACTAAGATAAATATTAATGGTGCCATCAAGTTCCCAAACTGGCTTAGTTTGCTCCTCAAGCGAGAACAGTTGACCAAAGCTGCCAAATTGGTTGTTAGCAGTTAATGAGTCTGTTGTTTCAGTTTGCTCAATTGAGCCAAACGAGCCGAACTCACCAAACTGAGCAGGCTGTGATGTGTTATTTACCTCAGAGACTTCAGGCTCTTCAATCTGAGATTCAGGCTGCTTTACGACTTGCTCGCCATGGTAGCTGTATTCTTCTGAGAAATCTTTACCGGCAAAAATACGAACAGGCTTTGAGCGGCGTTTTGACTGCATATCTTGCTGCCAAGTAAGATGCAGCAGTGGTTTGACTCCTGGCTCTTTTGAGACTGTGGTGATCACATCTGCAAATTGAGATTGTGATTGTGCTAGCAATAACGGTTCATCACCTAAATATGCCGTTTGCTCAGTCTCTGCTGCGATAGTGACAGGTACTACACCTGGGTGAGATTTTTGGCTTTGACTGTTAAATTGTTGCTGACAGTCAGGGTTGTCGTTGAGCCAGTCGTTTGAGTCACACCCTGCAAGCCCTAGTGCTACACCAGTAATATCAGTGGTGATCACAGGTGAGATTAAATCAACTGCTCTGCTGTTAATTGGCTTAGCAGGTGCATCTTCGTCCCACTGCTCGGTATTTGGCTGTCCTTGCCTTTCAAATACAAACACTTCAACTTCAAACCAGGTTTTAGCTTGAACTGTTAATGGTGAGCAAAGCAGACTGAGGCCAGTCATTGCTGCTAGTGACATTGCCAGTTTAGGTTGCACTATTTGTTGTCTCCATTCGGGTGTTTAGCAAACTCCTCAAGTAGGGTTTGCACCAGGTCGAGACGCTCTTTACTCGTCTCTGCGGGAATGTTGAACTTTAACTTATTTGGTCCGTCCATTCGATACATTTGTGGTTGGTTTTGCAATAAACCTATGATGAACATAGGGTCGACTTTGTTGTCGTCGCTAAACTCAACACTGCCGCCTTTGGCATGAAGCTCGATTTTACTGATACCAAGCTTGGTAGCCTGATGTTTGTATAGGGTGAGATCCATTAAGTTACGAGTGGCATCAGGTAGCATGCCAAACCTGTCAATGAACTCAACTTTTAGCTCATCGATCATGTTCTCGTTTTCGCAGTTAGCAATGCGCTTGTATAGCGATAGACGCATGTTTACGTCACCAACATAATCTTCTGGCAACAATGCCGGAATACGTAGGTCGATTTCTGCCTGGCTGCTCATCATGTGCGCCAGTGACGGCTCTTTACCTTGTTTGAGCGCGCTAACGGCAGATTCAAGCATATCCATGTACAAGCTAAAGCCAATTTTTGAAATATGACCGCTTTGCTCATCACCCAGCAACTCACCCGCGCCGCGAATTTCTAAGTCCTGGGTTGCCAGCATAAAGCCAGCGCCTAAATCTTCTAATGCGCCAATGGCTTCAAGACGTTTGCGGGCATCTGATGTCATGCGTTTTGGATGCGGTGTCATCAAGTAGGCGTAAGCCTGGTGATGTGAGCGACCAACGCGGCCACGTAATTGATGCAACTGGGCTAAACCGAACTTATCTGCTCGATCCATAATGATGGTGTTGGCACTGGGCACGTCGATACCAGTTTCGATAATAGTAGTACACACCAACACGTTAAATCGTTGGTGGTAAAAGTCAGACATGACTTTTTCTAGGTCACGCTCACGCATTTGCCCATGCGCGGTAACAACTCGTGCTTCTGGTAACAGTTCACGAATATCATTGGCCGCGCGTTCAATACTCTCAACATTGTTGTGTAAGAAGTACACCTGACCACCACGCAAAATCTCCCTGGAGATGGCTTCACGCACTGTGGCTTTGTCAAATTCGCGAACAAAGGTTTTTACTGCCAGACGTTTAGCAGGTGGGGTGGCGATAATCGACAAGTCACGCATACCTGACATTGCCATATTCAGCGTACGTGGAATTGGCGTTGCGGTAAGGGTAAGAATATCGACATTGGCGCGTAGTGCCTTGATTTTCTCTTTTTGACGAACCCCAAAACGGTGCTCTTCATCGATGATCAACAGCCCAAGCTGCTCAAAGTTAGCTTGCGATTGCAGCAGTTTGTGGGTGCCAATAACAATATCGACCTTGCCTTCGCTAAGTTGCTCAACCACCTGATTTTGCTCTTTGGTGGTTCTAAAACGCGACATGACTTCAATCACCACCGGCCAATCGGCGAAGCGGTCTTTAAAGTTTTCATAGTGCTGCTGGGCTAGCAGGGTAGTTGGCACTAACACCGCCACTTGTTTGCCGGCGTTTACCGCAATAAAGGCAGCGCGCATGGCAACTTCTGTTTTACCAAAACCTACGTCACCACAAACCAGTCTGTCCATCGCGGTTGGCGCTTGCATATCATCAAGCACATTTTGAATGGCCACTTCCTGATCGACGGTTTCCTCAAATGGGAAGCCCTGGCTGAATAGCGCGTATTCTTCATCATCGACTTTAAGCGCATCGCCTGGACGCGCTTGACGTCTGGCATAGACATCCAGCAATTCAGCCGCCACGTCGCGAATTTTCTCAATGGCTTTTTTCTTAGCTTTCGCCCAAGTTTCGTTGCCTAGCTTGTTAAGCTGAGTTTCTTCCTCATTGCCGACACTGTAGCGGCTTATGAGGTGTAGCGACGATACTGGTACGTATAGCTTGTCGCCGCCTGCGTATTCAAGCTGCAAATACTCAGCGACCAGACCGCCTGTGTCTAAGGTTTGTAAGCCCTGATACAAGGCGACACCATGCTCTAAATGCACAATAGGTTGGCCCACTTTTAGCTCGGCTAAGTTTTTAACCAGAGCGTCAGCGCTAACTTGTTTTTGCTTTTCACGGCGGCGCTGCTGTGAAATACGTTGGCCGAAAAGCTCGGTTTCACAGATCAGGCTAACATCGCCTTTTGCTGTACCTTGCAGCACGCAGCCTCTGGCTAGCGGCGCAACAATTAAGCCGACTGCCTCCTTTGATGCCAGATAGTCATCAAGGTGGTTAAATAGCACCGGCTTGATATCAATTTTGGCAAATAGCTCGAATAAGGCTTCACGGCGGCCTTCAGATTCAGCACAAAACAGTAAATTTTGCTGTTGCTCGCTATATTCGGCTAGCGCAATAAGTGGCTGCTTAAGCTTGTGATTAGCGTTAATGTCCGGCAATGCTTGAGTTTGCGCAATTTGGGTATGCTTAGGCAGCTGCGCATTTTGTTGTTCGCTATGCTGTGTATCACTACTCTGTGTATCACTACTCTGCGTATCGCGCTCGTCAGTTTGTGTTGTGCTCAAAGCGAGCAGCTGACTACGCTGATATTGTTTAAATGCGGCAAATAACTCATCGGTTGGCAAATACAGCTCGTGTGGCGCAAGCAATGGGCGTAATGGGTCAACGCGGCGATCTTCAAAACGCTCGTTAATTTCCGCAAGGTAATGTTGGCAAGAAGCCTCAATGTCACCCACAGTGATCAGCGCGGTTTGCTCTGGCAAGTAATCAAATAGGCTAGCGGTGTCATCAAAAAACAGCGGCAAGTAGTTCTCAATACCTGCAGGCATGAGATTACGGCTAACTTGTTGGTACACTGATTCAGGCTCTTTTGATATCACTTCAAAGCGGCGGCGATAGCGCTGCCTGAAACCTTCAATGGCATCTTTGTCGGTCGCAAACTCTTTTGCTGGCAGCATTCTAATTTGCTCAAGCGCCATGCCTGAGCGCTGAGTTTCAACATCGAAGAAGCGAATCGATTCGATTTCATCATCAAATAATTCAATACGCAGTGGCTGTTTTGAGCCTGTAGGGAAGATATCGACTATCGAGCCTCTAATGGCAAACTCGCCATGCTCATAAACCTGCTCAACCAAATGATAGCCTGTATCAACTAAATGCTGACGCACGCTTTGCAGTGCATAGATATCGCCTTTTTTTAGGAGCATCACATTTGAGGTTAAAAACGCTAGTGGTGGTAAGCGCACCATGAGGGTATTAACTGGCACTATCACTACTAGCTGCTGCCCTTGGCTAATTTGCGCCAAGGTTTCTAGCCGCTGGGAAATCAAATCCTGATGCGGCGAGAAGCTATCATAGGGCAGGGTTTCTCTGTCCGGGAACAAGCACACTTGCACAGACTTATTCGCTAGTAAGTAGCCAAGCTCGGCTTCGAGTGTGATGGCAGTTGGCGTGTCTTGTGTCACGAGTAAGGTAGTGCCAGTATTTTGCTCGATAAGTTTGGCTAAGGTGATAGCCTGGGCGCTGCCGCCTTGAGTGGCGAGGGTTTGTAATTGCTGACCTTTATTGACACTTGGTGGTGTCAGTACATTAAATTGCTTCATTGATGCTGCAGTAGTTATTTAGATTTGAATAAGCGTATCGACTGGCTATGACTTTAACTTTGGCTGATGACTCTAACCAACCTAAGTTGATGACTCTAACCAACCTAAGTTGATGACTCTAACCTAAGTTGATGATTGTTGCTGCTTTCGGCGTTTAAGCATTTTTTGTTGCACATTCAAGCTGGCTTTAACCAGTTGCTCGACGTCATCTTCAAGAATTTGGCTGAAATCGAGTTGGCAATGCCATTGTCCTTCAAGCTCTTTACAGGCTTTTACCTTACAAAAACACAGTAAGGCGACAAGCTCTGAGCGAATAAATAATTGGGTTTGGTAGTGCTCACCAACGTTAAGGGGCTCGCTGCTTAAAATGCTGATGCCGCTGCCGCCAAACTGGATACCATTTACAGGCTCACCTTGTTGTTGCTCGTTTTCAAGAATGTATTGCAACACGAGATCAATTTTGCGAGATTGCAGCTTGAGGTAATCGACTACCGCTTTGGCATCGTTGTCGATTTGCCTAAGTTGTAATAGGCAATTTGCCTCTAAGCCTTTCACTTCAGTTAATAATTGCAGACCAACAGATTGTAAGTCGCGCAGTTGCTCTTCGCTAGGAAGTGGTTGGCTGTTGTCCCATAAAGTGAGGTAAGCGCTGAATTGATGAGGCACGCTAAAGTAAGAATTGCTGTCAGGTAACAAGGTTTGCCTCTTTATTTATCACACTAATAGCCCTATTATCGTGCCCAACTTAATGATTTAGCAAGTCATAGACTTAGCGTGCTCGTATTAATTCTTGCTATCTTACCTTATTGCACGCCAAGAAAGTTTAGGATTAACAATAAAATATGAATTTGGGCTTTTCGTTTTATATTGGATTTCGTTATTGGCGAGCGCGAAAAGCCAATGCTTTCGCGTCCTTTATCACCTTTTTTGCCGTATCAGGCATTTTCCTTGGTGTTGCCGCTTTGATTATTGTCAGCTCAGTAATGAATGGGTTAGAGGCGCAGCTTAAAGACCGCATTCTGGGAGCGGTGCCGCAATTGACCCTAGTGAGCGAGCAAGGTTTTGCTGATTGGCAAGACACTACGCAGCGCGTACTCAAGCAACATCATGACATTAAAGGCATGGTGCCAAGTGCAACTACCCAAGCTATGGTGCAGTCAGTCAATAATATTCACGCTGTGCAAGTGTTAGGCATTTACCCAGAGCATGAGCAGGGATTGTCACAGGTGATGAGTCACAGCTTTGACGGCGCGTTTGCCGCGTTAACACCTGGTAGCTACCAAATTGTGCTTGGCAGGCAGCTTGCTATGACCTTAGGTGTATCAGTAGGTGAGAGAATTCGCGTGTTGAGTGGCGATGGAGTGGTGTACTCGCCGCTTGGGCCAGTGCCTAGTCAGCGCAAGTTTACCGTTGCGGGTATTTTCGAGATGGGCTCTCAAGTTGATGCCAATCTTGCTTATGTACACTATCAAGATCTGCGCCGTTTAATGCGTAAAAATCCTGATCAGGTTAACGAGCTTAGAGCATATCTTAGTGATCCGTTTGATGCGCCTGTACTAGCACAGCAAATCACGGCTCAGTTTCAAACGCACGCTAACCTTGAACAAAATGGTGGCAAGGAGCAAGGTGCTGATAGCATCACAGTGGTTGATTGGCGTCAGCAGTTTGGGCATTTGTTTTCCGCAGTAAAAATGGAAAAGAACATGATGTCACTGATGCTAAGTCTCATTATTGCAGTCGCAGCCTTTAATATTGTGTCAGCGTTAGTGATGATGGTGGTCGATAAAACCACTGATGTTGCAGTATTAAAAACGCAAGGGTTGACCACGCAATCTGTGATGGCAATTTTTATTGTCCAAGGTGGATTAAATGCGGTACTTGGGCTGCTAAGTGGCACCCTTGCAGGTATCGTTGTTACCTTAAACATCAATAGTATTTTAAATGCTATTGGCATCTCCGTTTTAGGTGCGGGGCAGACGTTACCTGCCTCAATATCAGTGACCCAAATAGGTGTGATTGTTGTTGGAACCTTATTCGTCACCCTAGCCGCCACCTTATACCCAGCTTACACTGCAGCTAAAGTTCAACCTGCAACAGCTTTGAGATACGAATAAATGACTAATCAAACTCCAGCCTCCTCGCAAGCACCAAAGCTGTTACATGTCAGCGCGGTAAGTAAACAATACCAAGAAGGCGAGATTGCCACTCAAGTGCTCAGTGACGTTGAGTTGAGTGTCGCGCCCGGTGAGCAGCTCGCTATTGTGGGTAGCTCAGGTTCGGGTAAGTCGACGCTATTGCACCTAATGGGCACATTAGATACCCCAAGCGCGGGTAAAATATTGCTCGATGGTGAGGACATTCACAGTGTTTCGGCTAAGCGTCAGGCGCAGATCCGTAACCAAGACCTTGGTTTTATTTATCAATTTCACCATTTGCTGCCAGAGTTTAGTGCCCTTGAAAATGTGGCAATGCCGGCATTTATTCAAGGTGCTAACAAGGCTGAAACACTTCAGCGCGCTACCGAGTTACTTGAGCGGGTTGGCTTATCGCACCGCCTTGAACACACGCCAGCACAACTTTCAGGTGGTGAGCGTCAACGAGTGGCGATTGCTAGAGCGCTAATTAACAGACCAAAGCTAGTCCTTGCCGATGAGCCTACTGGTAACCTTGATGCCAGTCGCGGCGATGAAGTGTATGCGTTGATCCGTGAGCTGTCACAGCAATTTGGCACAGCGTTCGTGGTCGTGACCCATGATTATAAACTCGCTGCCAAGATGGATCGCCAGCTGACGATGAAAGATGGCAAGCTCCACTCTGAAGAGGTTGATAGCCAAGAGACTGGTACACAAGGTGTTTCACACCAGCAGGAAGCTGCCCAATGAGTTTAAAACTGCCTCTTACAATAGGTTGGCGTTTCTATCGCCAACGTCAGGCGAATGGCTTTATCAACTTTATTTCATTTGCATCGACTTCAGGTATTGCACTCGGCGTTGCCGTGTTGATTATTGTGTTGTCGGTAATGAATGGTTTTGAACGTGAGTTGCAGCAGAGACTACTAGGTGTTACCCCTCATGGCGAGTTGGTTGGGGTGAACTCACCATTGCAAGATTGGCAGTCCATGGCGCAGTCAGCTGAGCAAATTCCTGAGATTAAGGGTGTTGCGCCGTTTGTGCGCTTGCAAGGTTTAGTGCAAAAGCCCGGCGGATTTCAAGGCATTCAAGTTACGGGTATCGATTTAGCTTATGAGCCAAAGGTGTCGACCATTGCAGATTATATGGATGAGTCAACTTGGCAAACGTTAGCTGAAGATGCTAACAACATTGTCCTCGGTCAGGCGCTGATGCAGCAGTTAGGGCTTAACATTGGTGATACTGTGGCTATGTACACGCCGCAGAAAAACGCCACAAGACTCACTCAAGCGAAAAGTCATCGATTTGTGGTGACCGGGAGTTACAAATTAGGTGGTGAGGTCGAGCAAACTCAGGCCTATGTACCGATGGTGTATCTTGCAAGGTTGCTTGGTCATGAAGGGCTGGCATCTGGGATCCGCATTAAAGTTGATAATGTACTGCAGGCACAAAGCGTTATTCGTGAGCTTGGCTATGCTCAAAGCGAATATGTGTATATGAATGACTGGACGAGAACTCAAGGCCACTTATATTCAGATATTCAGCTAGTAAGAGTTGTGATGTATCTGGTACTGGCGCTAGTGATTGCTGTAGCTTGCTTTAATATCGTCTCGACACTCGTGATGGCGGTGCGCGATAAAGCCTCAGAAGTTGCAATTTTGATGACCATGGGACTGCAACGTTTTAGCATCATGGCGATATTTATGTTGCAAGGCGCGCTTAACGGATTATCTGGCTGTGCTATCGGCGGCGTTGTTGGCGTGGTTATCGCGCAAAATTTAAGTGCGATAGCTAAAGCAATTGAGAGCGCTTTTGGTATTCAGCTGCTGGCTGGTGGCATTTACTTTATTGATTTTGTGCCAACTCAACTTGAGCTAAGAGATGTAGCCTTTGTGATATTCATGGGGCTTGTGATGAGTTTAATTGCCACGGTTTATCCGGCTTGGAAAGCATCAAGAATAGCGCCTGCAGCAGCGTTGGCAGGGCGATAAGGATATTTTAGGGAAACTGCCGAGTTAGTCTAGCGTGTAGAGTGGTCGCTAGCCATCAATTACATCCACAAAAAAGGTCGCCAAATGTATTTAATGATACTGGGCGACCTTTTTTGTATTCACTATCAAGCTTTAAAGCCTGTTACTTACTTGACTATTACTTTCTATTTGTATTTGCCGCGCTTATTCCACTTAAATAACACGTTGTATTTCCACAGGTTAGACATCACAAAGTAACCCACTATGGCGCTGATAACGGCTAGCACGCCGCAGCCGACAAGAAAGGGTAAACCTATGGTTGAAAGTGAAGACTCAACCCACGCCCAGCTTGCCTCAAAATGAAATTCTTGCTCTGGTCTACCCATAATTTTTGCGCCCAATAAATAGGCGGCATAGAACATAAACGGCATGGTAACCGGGTTAGTTAACCAAACCAGCGCAACAGACACTGGTAAATTAACGTTAAAGAAGATGGCTAATGCGGCGGCGAGGATCATTTGAAACGGAATAGGGATCCAGGCGGCAAACAGGCCAATCGCAAATGCGCCAGGGGCTGACTTACGGTTGAGTGCCCAAAGATTAGGTTTGTGGAGTAAATTGCCGAACACCTTTAGATACTTATGATTTTTAAGTTCTTCCGGGTTAGGCATGTATTTTTCGATAAATTTTTTTGGCATCTTCGGCGATTACTGTCTTTACTCAATCGTTATGAATCGATTTATTATCGGTTATTGCACGTGTTGTTTTTCAGCGCTGCTGTGGCCGCAGATCTTACCATTGCAATGGATTGTGCTCTGGCTGCTAATTGGGGGAATGTGCTTTAAAAAAGCCCCTTTTATCAGCGGGATCATGATGTCGTTGTCTTGGTTATCCATTGTATTTCATGGTTTTTATTCACATCAGACAACAGCAAAACCAACACAACAAATATTCAGGGCAGAGATAGTATCACTAGTTAACCAAAACCGCGACTGGATTAGTGTTGATGTTAAAAACCTTGAACAAACTAGCGCTAGCAAATTACAGGGTTATTACCGCTTAAACTGGAACAGTGCTCCTGACGTGAAACCTGGTCAGGTATGGCAATTTAGCGCGCGGATGAAAAGTATTAGTGCTATCGCCAATCAAGGTGGCTTTAATCAGCAAAAATACTTCATCAGTAGACATATTATAGGCCGAGGCAGCGTCAGGCGTGCTGAGTTAATCCAAGATAACCCTGCGTTAGTGCATCAATTTAAATCAGACTTGGTTGTAGTACTGTCAAAGCTTGCCAATGGCGATGTGTTGCAAGCGCTGCTTTTAGGTCAAAAGACGGCCTTGTCTGACGAGCGCTGGCGTCATTTAAGGCAAACGGGGAGTGGTCATCTTATTGCCATTTCCGGGCTGCATTTATCTGTGGTTTTTGGACTATTCTGGGTAATCTTTTCCAAACTCTGTAAGCCGTTTGCCCAGCACAACTACTTTGCTTACCGAGCCGTTACGTTATTACTGCCGCTTGTTATGGCGTTTATCTATGGCTACTTAGCTGGGTTTCCGGTCGCAACAACGAGGGCAATTATCATGCTATTTATGGTGGTAGTGCTAAGTGTGTTTAATCAGCATGCCAGTGTATGGGATCGTTTGCTTTATGCCTTGTTCGCCGTGTTGGTCATTGATCCTTTTGCCATATTAAGTAGTGGCTTTTACTTATCGTTTTGCGCATTGGCAATTATTTTGTTGGTAGCTACAGGTCGCGGTGCAGAGATGAGATCAACGCTTGAAAGTGATAAACAACTAGATCAAGCATCTGTTACTAATCCCACCAACCTTGCTGCTAGCGAAAATGCACATGTTATTTGGCGCAAGGTCAAACACTATGGGATGGCATTGTGGGCAATTCAATGGCGCTTAGCTTTGGTATTAGCGGCAGTGCAAGCTTTGTTATTTTCGACTGTGTCGGTTCATAGCATGTGGCTGAACATGTTGTTTGTGCCTTGGTTTAGCTTGCTGGTTATTCCAGTTGCGATTCTAACCTTATGTGTTTGGGCGATGTTCTGGTTTATCAATTTACTTGGGATACGTATATTTGGTCATGATTTAGTCAGTTGGCATGAGTCGGCAGAGTTATTTGCAATTGCTGACGCACTGTTGATGCCATTTAGCGCATTGCTTCACTATTCCGATTACTTACCTTATGCGCTGCTGACGGTATCTGAGCGACAAGCAGGCTTGCTCGTGTTAATTCTGGTGATTGCGGTAAGTGGCTATTTGATCAAACAGCTGCTTTTATCGCAACTTGCTATTCCTTGGATAAGCCTAGCTAGGCAGCAATTATTCACCGCAGTCAGACGTTTATATTCGCGTAAAACGCTTGGGGTTGCTGCAGTGCTAGTTGGCTCGGCGGGTATGCTATTAGCTTTTATTTTGACGAATACGCTCCCCATTCTGGTCGCTGCAGAACCAGCAATAAAATCGAACCTGAGCGACAAGCTTGAAAGCGGTGAATATAAGCTAAGTCCATCGGTAAATTCCAAACTTCATCCCTCTGAATTTATCGCTGAATCTAAACCTTTTTCTGACTGGCAATTACATGTTTTAGATGTCGGGCAAGGGAGCGCCCTGGTGTTTGAGATAGACGCTCAAGCGGTTATCTATGATACAGGCGCAAAATACGGTGACAGCTTTACCTATGCGGACAGAGTGATAGTGCCGTTTTTAAATGCCCGTGGTTTAAGTCATGTCAGCCATATTTTCATTAGCCATAATGATAATGATCACGCGGGTGGTCTAGCTCGATTAGCTATGCTGTATCCGCAAGCGAAGATAATCGCTGATGATGAATCTATAAAGGCAGATTTCGGCAAGCGAGTATCGCCCTGTAGCGGCTTTAATTGGCAGTTTGCTCAGCTAACGTTTAGCGCATTACAGACCCTTTGATGGCTGCGGGAGATAATGACTCTGACAATAATCGCTCTTGTGTATTATTGCTTGATGATGGCTCGAGTAAACTGCTGTTAACCGGCGATATCGAAACAGAGCGCGAACGAGGTTTGTTAGCCAATCAGCAAATTCAAAATGTCGATATCATGTTTGTGCCTCACCATGGCAGTCGCACCTCATCGACGAGTGAGTTTATCAATCATACCCATCCTAAGCTTGCGGTTGTTAATGCAGGCTTTGCCAATCAGTACGGATTTCCCAAAGAGGACGTCATGCAAAGGTATCAATCTATCGGTGCGAAGACGCTCGTCACTGGAGAGCTTGGTCAAATAAGCTTCAATTTTAATCAGGGCGGTTATCAAGTGAGCAGTTATCGCCAGCAAATGTCACCTTTTTGGTATAACCGTTTGTTTAAATTTGGTGAGAAAGTTAAAGCAGAGTAGAATGCGTCTCTATGTTTGTCATGAAAGTAATCAAATAAATGTCATCAGAAGCAAATAATGAAATGTGGGTTGTATTCAAACGTTTAATGACGTACGTGATCCCCATGAAATCCATGTTCATCTTTGCGGTGCTTGGCTTGCTTACCTATGGTTTGGTCGATGCGGCGTTCATTGCCTTTGTAAAACCTTTTATTGACGAAGGTTTTGGCCAGTCAGCATCCAATGTTGCAGGTGTTGACCTTCCTACTCATACAGGCTTTAGCGCCAACAACGATATCATGATGATGGCACCCTTTGTGGTGATAGTGATGTTCACTATTCGCGGCTTTGCTAACTTTGTCTCTACTTACTGTGTGTCATATATCAGTGCCAAACTGATTATGGATATGCGTCAAGAAGTATTTGAGCACTACCTGCGTTTACCTGTGAGCTATATTGATCGTGAGAACAGCGGTAACTTGATCTCGCGCGTTACCTTTGACACTGAGCAAATTGCCCGAGCATCAGGCAGCGCTTTGATTTCGATTGTTCGCGATACCATCACAGTAGTTGGTATGCTGGCGATCATGTTCTATTACTCGTGGAAATTATCCCTGTGTATTTTGGTTATCGGCCCAATCATGGGTGTAGTGATCAGTGTGGTGAGTAAGCGTTTTCGTAAGGTGTCTAAGCAAATTCAGTCTGCGATGGGCGGGGTAACCGCCACCACAGAGCAGATGATTAAAGGTCATAAAAATGTGTTGGCCTTTGGCGGTCAAGAAACCGAAATGAAGCGTTTCTTTGACGTGAACGATCGTAACCGTTATCAAAATATGAAGCTTGCCGTTGCCCAATCCATCAGTCAGCCACTAATCATGGTCATTGGCTCGTTTGCGCTAGCGTTTGTACTTTATGCCGCAAGCTGGGACAGCATGGCGCAAGAACTAACAGCTGGTACATTTGCGGCAATTTTGGGCGCTATGCTGGCCATGTTGCAGCCAATTAAGAACTTAACACGAGTAAACGCAGAGTTTCAGCGCGGTATCGCAGCATGTACTACGGTATTTGAGCTGCTGGATACTCAGCCAGAAGAAGATAAAGGCAGTTTTCATGCTGAGCGCGTTGAGGGTAAATTGACCTTTAACCAGGTGACCTTTAGTTATCCCGAGCAAGAAACTGCGGCGCTTAAGGGCATTGATTTTAATGTTGAGCCAGGCAAAACCGTAGCACTGGTTGGTCGTTCAGGCTCGGGTAAATCAACCATTGCGAGCTTGATTACCCGCTTTTACGGCGGTCTATCAGAGGGCGATATTAGCATTGATGGCACCAGCATTTATGACTACCAGCTAAAATCTTTACGTAATCAGGTGGCATTGGTGTCACAGCAGGTAACGCTATTTAATGACACTATCGCGAATAACATCGCCTATGCCTATCCGGGAGAGGTGACCCGCGAGCAAATTATTGAGGCGGCAATGTTGGCCCACGCGATGGAGTTTATTGACGAGCTGCCCGATGGCTTAGATACCGAGGTGGGTGAAAACGGTGTGTTGTTATCAGGCGGTCAACGTCAGCGTATCGCTATTGCTCGCGCCATGTTACGCAACGCACCTATCTTGATTTTAGATGAAGCGACATCTGCACTTGATACTGAGTCAGAAAAAGCCATTCAACAAGGATTAGATAACCTAAGACAAAACCGCACCTCAATCGTAATTGCTCACCGTTTATCAACCATTGAAAGCGCTGACGAAATCTTAGTGGTTGAGCAAGGTGAGATTATGGAGCGCGGCACCCATAGCGAGCTGCTCGAGAGAAATGGCATGTACGCGAATCTTTACCAAATGCAGTTTGGTGAGTAATGCAAAACTGGGTTAATAAAATCTGGTATCAAGGGCATTGGGCAAAATGGTTGCTAGTGCCTTTGTCTCTGATATTTTGGTTTATCTCGATTATCAGACGTAGTTTGTTTCGCTTAGGGCTTAAACAGCAAACACGTGTGAGTGTGCCTGTGATTGTGGTGGGCAATATTACCGCTGGTGGCAGCGGCAAAACCCCAACTGTTATTCATTTAATTGAATTATTGCGCGCTAATGGCTACAAGCCTGGTGTAGTAAGCCGCGGCTACGGAGGCAGTGCCTCTGGGGTTATGTTGGTTGAGCCTAGCAGCGAGCCTAGTTTAGTTGGTGATGAGCCGGCGCTGATTGCGATGCGCACTAAGGCGCCGATGGCGGTAGGCTCAAAGCGTGTTCAAGCAGCAAAGCTGTTGCTAGCAAATCATGATGTTGATGTGATTATTAGCGATGATGGCATGCAGCATTATGCTCTCGCCCGTGATATTGAAATTGCATTAGTTGATGGCGACAGACGCTACGGCAATGAGTGGTTAATTCCAGCTGGTCCGCTACGTGAAGGTACCAGTCGCCTAGAAAGTGTTGATTTTATTATTAACAATGGCGGGCCGGCGCAAGATGGTGAAGCCCTGATGACACTCGCACCTCTCAAGCCTGCAGCAGTTGTCTCCTTGGCCGCAAATATGCCTAAAAATGTACAAGCTGAATGTTTTGATAAACAGCAACCTATTTGCGCTATTGCAGGAATAGGCAACCCACAAAGATTTTTTGATAGTTTAGTCAATCAAGGTTTTAATCTTACTCGCACACAAGCATTTGATGATCATCAAGCGTACAGTGCTGAGCAGTTGCAGGGTTTTAGTCAGGATACAGCGCTGCTGATGACAGAGAAAGATGCGGTTAAATGTCGCGCTTTTGCTCAGCAACACTGGTGGTATTTACCGGTTAATGCCAAACTAACAGCAGAGTTTGATCAAGCATTACTGAGCCGCTTACAGCAAGCGGTTGATAAAATAAAGGAAGCATAATGGCGTTTGATAGAAAATTACTTGAAATTGTCGCGTGTCCAGTAAGTAAAGCAAAGCTGGAGTATGATAAAGAAAATGATCGACTAATCTGCAAAGAAAGCAAATTAGCCTATCCAATTACTGAAGGTATTCCTGTGCTATTGGAAAACCGTGCTACGCCGCTAGAAGCCTAATTTACCCATATAGGTAGATTGTTTAATATGCGAATGCTTAACAAAAAGCCACCTTCATCGAAGGTGGATTTTTATTATAAGGGGTTTAAAAAGGCTCTGGCTAAGCTTTCGGCTCTGACTATCACAGCTTGCTTGTTTACACCTCAAGCTGTTGCTAGCAAGGTGCTGAATAATCCTGATGCATCGCATTATGCTTTTGCCAATTACTTGGGGAGTGGCTTGTATCGCACTTCCGGTCAAAATGCTGCAGTTGCGAACGTACCACTAAAATTTACCTTAGATGAAGCAGACGACCATCTAGTTAAACTGCGTCTACCCATCTCATTGGGCTTTTTTGATTATTCATTTGATGATCTCCCGGTGGGCAGCTACCTGAAAGAGTCGGCACCATGACGGTGACGCCAGGGCTAGAATATCACTGGCTGTTCAATGATAAGCTCACGTTTGAGTCATATTTAGACTTAGGTTATGGCCATAATTTTACTAACTCAAGCAATGTCGGCATCGTATCGCTCGGTACTGCAGCGGTTTATCAAATTGATATGCCTGAATACACGCCTATATGGACCAACAGACTATTTTGGGCAAGTTATCGTAGCAGTATCAATGATAACTCTGACAGGTTTGCCGTATACCAAGCTGGGTTAGATTTTGGCTTAGGATATAACTGGCGCGCATTCAATCGCAACATGGAGCCAAGGCTATTTGTTAGCGGCCGTTGGTTTTTTGATGATCTCACCTTTGCCAATCCTGAAGGGGATGATGTTGTTAGCAATTACACTTACGAGCTCGGTGCCACAATCAAATTTGATAAACCCATAGGCTGGGATGTGTTTGGTTGGGACGGCCTCAAGCTAGACCGTTTAGGCGTGAGTTATCAAAATGGTGGCGGTATTATCGTCTGGCGTTTGATCTTTTCGTTACCAATCTAACATTTCACCACCATTAGCTGTTATTTAGCGATTTCCCCAGATATGAGCGTTAACGCTGTCGCTACTTTCCGTTTTATCAGTCTTAGCTGCTGGCGCGCTAGCTTTTTGAGTGTGGCTTGACGGTTTTTCAGTATCAGCTTTGTTCACAAAATAATGGTCAGGCAGCTGGTGGTTGTTCATTTTAAGCCACAGCATTTCCACCTTATCTCTTGCCCACTGGGTTTTACGCAAAAACTTGAGGCTCGACTTCACGCTTGGGTCGCTTTTAAAACAGTTAATGTTTATCTGCTCCGCCATTTGCTCCCAGCCATAATGCGTGACGAGATCTGTTACTACTTGCTCGAGTTTCACACCGTGCAATGGATTGTTTTTTTGCGTCATCGTTGTTCAGCCAATTTAATGTGGAAATATGCTTAGCGACTTATTATACGTGACGCCTGAGCTGCATGAAATAAGCTCTAGGCACAAAGCTCAGTAACCTAGGTCTATGGTGTGGAACTGGCAAGGGCAATTAGGCTTGAATGACAGGGATATCTAGGAGTGACAAAAAAGGGAAAGATGCTTAGGCAATCTTTCCCTTTTTAAGTTAGGGCTCACTGAGTGAGCGCTCGGCTAATTAAGCTGTTTTAGCGTCTGCTTCAGCCTCTTCACCCGGAAGTTCGTCTTCACCTTTACCTTTTGAGATCTTGAATACAACGCCAGTTACAACGATAGCGAAGATAAAGCCAGCAACCGTTGATACATCGATTGGTAATCCGAAACCTAGTTTATCGTTGCTTAAGATAAAGCTCGCACATACAGTGGTCATAAACATCGCTGGTACGGTAGTAATCCAATGGAATTTATTGTGACGAAGTAAGTAAGCTGACGCAGTCCACAGCATCATTACTGCTGTTGATTGGTTAGCAAAACCGAAATAGCGCCAGATAACCCAAAGTCAACTTGAGTTAAGATACCACCAATAACAAACAGAGGGATGGCCATCATTAAGCGATTACGTAAGGTCTTTTGCTCCATGTTGAAGTACTCAGCAAGGATAAGGCGGCTTGAGCGGAAAGCTGTATCACCAGAAGTGATAGGTAGAATCACCACACCTAGGAAAGCTAAGATACCGCCAAATACGCCTAGTAGGCCGAATGAAGCTGAGTACACTACGTTACCTGGGCCACCGTCAGATACCGCAGCTTGTAACGATTCAACTGACCCAAAGAATGATAGTGCAAGCGCACACCAGATTAGCGCGATAACACCTTCACCAATCATTGCGCCGTAGAATACAAAGCGGCCGTTTTCTTCATTTTCCATGCAGCGAGCCATTAGAGGTGACTGTGTTGCGTGGAAGCCAGAAATTGCACCACAAGCAATGGTAATAAATAGCGCTGGCCATAGCGGTAGGTCATTTGGGTTCATGTTAGTGAACATGTCGCTCACCTGGAAGCCACCCATGATTTGGTGCTCGCTTGAGAAACCAATTGCGGTGATAAGGCCAACTGACATAAAGATAAGTAGCGCGCCAAACAGTGGGTAGAAGCGACCGATAATCTTATCTACAGGAACGATTGTCGCAATGATGTAGTAAGAGAAAATTGCCACTACCATAGCAATAACAGGAATGTTGAAGCTGGTTTGATCGTTAACTAGCTTGGTTAACATGCCTGCAGGAGCAGAAACGAATACCACACCAACAAGCAGCAGCAGTACGATAGCAAACACGTTCATAAAGTGCTTGGCACCATTACCTAGATAGCGACCGGTAATGGTTGGAACTGAAGCACCGCCGTTACGAACCGATAGCATACCTGAGAAATAATCGTGAACAGCACCTGCAAATACACAACCAATCACGATCCATAGCATTGCCGCTGGGCCGTATAGTGCGCCCATAATTGGACCAAAGATTGGGCCGACACCAGCAATGTTAAGCAGCTGAACCAAGTAAACTTTTTTGTTTGACATAGGGACATAGTCAACGCCATCCTGCTTTGAATATGCAGGTGTTTGACGTTTGGCATTAATGCCGAAAACTCTTTCGACAAACTGTCCGTAAATGAAGTAGCCACCAATTAGAAAGGCGACACATGTTAGAAACCAAATCATATCCATACACTCTTTAATAGCAATTTTGTTCAAGGCTACTTTAAGCAATTGCTGTTATTTAGTGGAGGTGGATTGATTAACAGGCAAGATTGCTTGTTTAAGCGGTGCTATAAAGCGCTAAGCGGTTGCAGGTAGAACTAAGCGGTATTAAATAGAAAGCTAAGTGGTTATAAATCGATTTAAGCGGCGCGATAACGAGCTAAGCGGTTATTGATAGCTCTGAGCGGTTACTTGCATAGGTATAGCGGGTCGTTCGGTGAGAATCATAACTGGGCGCTGAGCTTTGTATTGCTGATTGAAGAAAACAGTAGCTTGCAGTTTGGCTTAGACAGTTAGCGAACATACGTGCGAGACGAATAGAAATAGGATGTTGCTTTAGTTGCACGCCAAACATTTAAAGTTATTTTCTATTGGAAGCCAAGGGTTTGCTTTAGCGCTTTCAGGTAACGGCGGGACACCGGCACTTTAGCGCCGCTTTTAGTGGTGATTTCCGCGCCTGTGTCTAACAGCTCAATTTCTGTAATGGCGCTAGGTGCGACCAAATACTGTTTATGGCAGCGAATAAGCGGGGTTTTTTCTTCTAAAACCTTGAGTGTTAGTTGCGTATGGCAAGGCATGAAAGGCGTAAAAACTTTAATGCCGCCAACGTAACTCATTATGTATTCAACATCTTGAGTTTGGGTCACTATTAAACGGTTACCGCAAAAGCACGGCAGCTGTTCAAGCTCAGTTGGGCTGATAGTGGATAAGTCTTGTGGCGTTAACTCTGTGCGCAATTTCTCAAGTGTTTTACGAAAACGGGTGTCATCAATAGGTTTTAACAGGTAATCAAAGGCATTGTTTTCAAAAGCTTTAACCGCATATTCGTCGTAAGCTGTGATAAACACTACTCGAGGTAAGAAGTCTGGGTTTAGCATGGCGATAAGCTCCATGCCGTTAATTCGCGGCATCTGAATATCAACAAAAATCAACTCAGGCTTATGTTGGTTTATCTGTGCTAGCGCATCAATGGCATTGCCGCATTGAGCAATCACCTCAAAGTCGTCATGCTCATCAAGCAAATCGATAATTTCCTGCCTAGCAAATGGCTCGTCGTCGATGATAATACAGCGGATCATGGATGATTATTCCTCTAGGGGCAGGCGAACTTGAACCTGGGTAAGTTTATCAGCTTCACACTCGACGCTCACGCCATACTGTTGGCCAAACTGTGCTTGAATGCGTTTATGGACGATATTCATACCAAGGCCTTCGGTTGTTTCACTAGGCTGATACAAGCCGGCATTGTCGGTTACCATCAACAGCAAGTCATCACCATCAATTTGTGCACTGACATTAATCACACCTGCTTCAATTAGGTGTGAGGTACCATGTTTTACAGCATTTTCAATCAAAGGCTGTAGGGTAAAAGCAGGCATTTTATAGTTGGCTAGCTCATCGCTTATATCGATGTTAACCGTAAGCTTATCGATAAATCGCGCTTTTTCGATAGTCAGGTAAGCATCAATATGCTCAAGCTCGTCTTTTAAGGTTACCAGTTCACTTGAGCGTTTCAGGTTGATACGCAAAAACTGTGAAAGCTGTTGCAGTAGCATCTTTGCCATTTTTGGCTCGCGCTTAATAATGGCGCTGATGGTATTGAGTGCATTAAATAAAAAGTGTGGATTAACTTGTGCTTGAAGTAGCTTTAATTCAGCTTGCACCAGTAGGTTTTGTTGCTGTTCAAAGCGGCCGTATAGGATTTGGTTGGAGAGTAACCTTGCGATCCCCTCACCAAGAGTACGATTGATATTCAAGAATAATTTATTTTTTGGCTCATACAGTTTAATGGTGCCAATAACCTCGTTGTTGCTTCTAAGGGGAATAACAAGGCTTGAACCCAGCGGGCACTTGTTCGATAACGAGCAGGCATAAGGAATATCCACACCATCTGCAAACATCACTTTATTCTGGCTGATAGCGTCTAGGGTTATTTGTGAAGATATAGGCGTACCTGGCAAATGGTGATCATCCCCAATACCAATAAATGCCAGTAACTTTTCATTGTCAGTAATGGCAACCGCGCCAACCTGAGTTTCTTCAATAACAATTTTAGCTACTTGACTACTGCTTTGTTGATCAAACCCTTTGGATAATAGGCCGACACTGCGCTCGGCAATCTTTAGCGCTTTGGCGGAGAAGCTCGATGATAGTTTGTCGAACATGGTTTTCTGGTCGCGGATCATGCTCATAAACATAGCCGCGCCCAAGGCATTGACTAACAACATCGGCGGGGCGATTTCTTTAACGAGTGCGAGAGATTGATCAAATGGCTTGGCAACTAGCAAGATAATCAGCATTTGCATTACCTCGGCGCAAAAGGTCACGAGAAATACCTGCATTGGATGGTAAATAAGCTCACTCTTGTCATTACGCTTTAAATACAGGTGTACTAAACCAGCTGTAAGCCCTTCGAGCGTGGTTGAAATAGCACAAGCAACATCGGTAAAACCGCCGAGGCTATACCTGTGTAAACCACCCGTAAGGCCGACAAAAAAACCTGTTACAGGACCACCAAGTAAGCCGCCGAGCACTGCGCCCATTGCCCGAGTATTGGCAATGGCCCCGTGGTTTGCTCACCAAAGTAGGTTGCCATAATACAAAAGCCAGAAAATATCAGATAGATATACACCTTGTGGGCAAGCGTTTTGATGTTTCTGTAAACAGCTTGAATAGCGGGGTTTTACTCAACAGGTAAACGATAACCAAATAAAGGCACATTTGCTGAGTCAGTAACAGAATAAGTGACATGGTGTAGCTCTTGTTTGCTTTTTAGGTGTTCGCGTTTTTAAGGTTTAACATTTCTAGGTTTTCACGTGCTAGTGTAAAGTCGCGTCATACAATGCAGGCAGAGCTGCTTTGTTTTATCGTTTAGTTACTTACGTTTTTTGTTTAACAATTTAGTCTGTGCTGAACTCGACTTACTGCAAAAATCGTCGATTAAAATCCGTAAGATCTTTGACTTAGCAATATTACTATTTTGATTTATTTCATCTAGCTGTGAAATACTTTTTTCGGTAAGTGTGAAGGTGGCACGGCGATAAACTTTTGCGCTGTTTTTATCTAAGCCTTTAATAAACTCGGCAGTGGTTTGCTGCGGTGGTTGTTCGCCATCGATGAGTGACTTTTTACCAAAAGCATAGTTATTGGCGTCTTCAATAAAGTCGTCAACAGAAACCGCTTTGCGGCGGTTCTTCGGAAGCTTACGTTTGAGATCAGTTAAACTCATAGCTATTTTCTGGTGGTATAGCGAAAAGTTCATCGGTGATGGCGCGGATTTCATCGGCAGCTTTGCCTTCTGGCTCTATTTCAAGTACTGATGAACCAGACTCTTCACTGTCATCGTAGATGTTACGACTAAAAGTGACAGAATTTAGTGCGCGCAATCCGTAAGACTCTACCACTTCTTTAGCCTCAAGGATCCGCTTATATTGTGATGGTAGGGCGGGGCACTGGGTCATTACAATGGTGGCGACCATTTTAGGGTTGACCATCTTACAGGTGCTTAGCATGTCTTCCATGTGTGGCAGGGTTTTTAAATCGCGACGTTTTGGTCTCAGCGGAATAACCACATAAGTGGCTACCGACATAGCAGCACGCATCGCTAAGTTATCCTGACCACCACAGTCGACAATAACATAATCAAAACGCTCATCAAGACTCAGTAAATCATTGCGAATTTTTCCGTAGAGCTGAATACAGTTGATAGCAGGGAGTTCTGGGTCGTTGTTACGCGCTTGGATCCAATCTGAAGTAGTACGCTGCGGGTCACAGTCCACCATCAATACATTGGCATTGAATTTTTGAGTAATATTGACCGCTAGGTTTTGCGCTAAGCAGCTTTTGCCGCTACCGCCTTTTTCGCCGCCAACTAGCAATATCATATTCGTCTCCCTTTGCGCCACGAGGCAATGTTGAACTTAGGCTACTGCATGCAAGTGATTGACTTATTTCGCCGAATAAAATTGCGTGCCAATAATAAAGATTATAGGACACATCTGACATTTTACTTTGCCGATAAGCTGTTCAGTCTTGCTTTACACCAGTTGCATCGCAATATGAAAGCTGTTTTCGTCGGCTGCAGAGCAGCGGCAAACTTGACCTTTAATGGTATTTTGTTGTGGTGTGCCTTGATTAAAGGTGAGGGCAACGAGCGCACCGACTTTAAAGGCTTGTTTGTATTCAAATAGCACACCTTTTCGGGCGAGGTCGAGACAGGTTGCATCATCTTCTATAGCTTGGCCTTGATCATCAATCCAGTGCAGGCGTACTGGCTCGGCTTCCATATCTACGCGAAGTGACGCGCGCTTTTCTTTAAAACCAGTTGGCTCGTTCGCCATAACCATCACTCCTTTGTCGTGGTTGGTACTTAGAATTTATCAGGCTAGTGTATTAGTTTTAGCATAAACAAGATGTTAAGCAATAGCCAAGCGCCTCTAGTCGTTGTTAATTTACTGCTACAGGCGCTAAATGTGGGTTATCAAAACTCGCCTTGGTTAGTCTTCCATGTCTTTGTTCTTTGGGTAAGGCAGTTTTAATTGCCCCAACGGATCACAATTACCGTGCATGCTAACACAATGGTGGAGATAGAGATGGCAAGTACGCGCCAGTCGTCCATGCCTTTCATGTCGAGAATGAGGTATCGCGCTAACGCAACTATGGCAATATATAGCGGCATTCGAATAGGTAGTTTACCTGATTCAAGATAGTTAACTACCATTGCGAGTACTTCGAGGTAGATAAAGAGTAAAAGCAGGTCGGCGAGCTGCACTGTTTTAATATTAAACATGTGCAAAATTTCTTCACCAATTGCGTAAACGGTCGCAATAGAAATGATGAACAAGACTACGTGTTCAATCATCTTCAGGCTTTTTACACCAATTTTACGCAGTGCGGTATCAGGCATGACAAGTATCCATAAAAATCAACATAATGGCTCAAGTATATGCCCGACAATGTCAATCGTTGCAGTGATCTAGTTCAAAGAAACAAAAAAGGCCAACTATCTGTGATAATAGGCCTTAATTTTCAGCTTTATGAGGATAAGGCTGATGTCATGAGTGCAAAATAACTTAGCGTTGTAATGCTTCGTTAAGCAGTGGACGCATGGTTTTGATTAGCTTAGCAGTGACTTTTGGGCTACCAGCAACAATGTTACCTGATGCAAGGTAGTTGTGAGCACCTGTGAAGTCTGTAACTGTGCCGCCAGCTTCGCGACAGATAAGGTCACCTGCAGCGATGTCCCATGGTTTTAGGCCGATTTCAAAGTAACCGTCCATACGACCCGCAGCAACGTATGCTAGATCTAACGCAGCAGAGCCTGCACGGCGAATGTCAGCACATTGTGGGAATACCGCACCTAGAATATTCATGTAAGTTTCGGTGTGCTGGCGAGCCTTGAATGGGAAACCCGTTGCGATGATAGTGCCATCTAGATCGTTAACTTGAGTAACGCGTAGACGGAAATCGTTCACTTTTGCGCCTTTACCGCGCACGGCTGAGAATAGCTCGTCACGAACCGGGTCGTAAACGACTGCAACTTCAACTTTGCCTTTGTATTGAACCGCGATAGAAACCGCGAAATGAGGGATACCACGAACGAAGTTAGTGGTACCATCCAGTGGGTCTACAATCCATACGTAATCTTTATTCTCACCACGGTTTTCGCCGTCTTCTTCACCCACAATAGTATGGTCAGGGTAAGACTTACGAATTTGATAAACGATGGCTGATTCAGCTTCCTTGTCAACGCTCGTAACGTAGTCGTTCATTCCTTTCGCACTAACCTCGACACGGTCAAGTTCGTTAAAAGCGCGCATGATAGTTTGGCCCGCCGCGCGTGCTGCGCGTGTGGCAATAGTGAGCATTGGATGCATTGCAATCCCCTGGATGTTAAAGAACGTATATAAAATAGCCGGCGTATTATACTCAATTTGCTGGTTATATCAAATGCAGATTTTCATATAACCATGTAATCTCCCTTGTGTTAGTATGCGCAGATTGAATTTTCCTTAAAATAGATCAAGTTACATGCTAAGTAATATCCGCGTCGTCCTCGTCGGCACGTCACACCCTGGTAATATTGGCTCTACTGCCAGAGCAATGAAGACCATGGGCCTTACCAATTTATATTTAGCTGAGCCTCGCGTTGAACCTGATGGTCATTCTATTGCACTTGCAGCGGGCGCGGCAGATATTCTTGAAAACTTAACCAGAGTTGATTCATTAGAAGAAGCGATTGCCGATTGTAGCCTAGTCATTGCCACAAGTGCTCGCAGCCGTACTCTTGATTGGCCAATGCTAGAGCCTCGTGAAGCGGGTGAGAAACTTGCGCAGCGCAGTGAAACTGGCCCTGTTGCCATTGTCTTTGGTCGTGAAAATCATGGTTTAAGTAACGAAGAGCTGCAAAAGTGTCATTACCACCTAACCATTCCGGCCAATCCTGAATATAGCTCGCTTAACTTAGCGCAAGCTGTGCAGTTGATTTGTTATGAAACTCGGGTTGCTCAGTTAGCGCTTGATGAGTCAGGAAAACAAGTTACCGAGGAAGAATACCCGCTATCTGAAGATTTAGAGCGATTTTTCACTCACCTTGAAACAACTTTGAGTAAAACCGGGTTTATTATTAAGAACCATCCCGGTCAGGTGATGGTTAAGCTGCGCCGCTTGTTTACTAAAGCAAGAATTGAGGCTGCAGAAATGAACATTTTGCGCGGTATTTTAACCTCAATCGATAAAAAGATTGTTGAGCCTTCGCAAGAAGAGTCAGACAAATAGCGTCCGTCCATTAGGGAGAGTTATATGGGCATTATCTCCACCATAAAAGAAGATATCGCATCCATCTATCATCGCGACCCAGCCGCGAACAGTAATATTGAGATCCTACTCAATTATCCAGGCATGCAGGCAATTTGGTTGCACCGTATTAGCAACAAGCTATGGCTTAAAAACTGGAACCTAACGGCGCGATGTTTGTCGACTTTTTCTCGTTGGTTAACGGGCGTTGAAATTCACCCCGGTGCGACTATTGGTCGTCGTTTTTTCATTGACCATGGTATGGGAGTGGTGATTGGTGAAACCGCCGAGATTGGCGATGATTGTACCTTGTACCACAGTGTTACCTTAGGCGGTACTACTTGGCAGTCCGGCAAACGCCATCCAACCCTTGAAAATAATGTAGTTATTGGTGCCGGCGCCAAAGTGCTAGGCCCGATCACCATGCATGAAGGAGCCCGAGTTGGTTCCAACTCTGTGGTAGTAAAAGATGTGCCTGCAGGTAAAACGGTAGTTGGTATTCCAGGGCGAATCGTTGCAGCCGCTAGCGAGCAGTCTAAAGAAACGTCTGAGCGACGCAGCCAGATGGCCAAGAAATACGGCTTTGACGCGTATGCGGTATCACCGGACAACCCAGACCCTGTCGCAAATGCCATTGGGCAAATGCTTGATCATATGCACCTAATGGACTCAAAAGTGCAAGAAGTGTGTCAGGCGGTGCAATCTATGGGTGGTGAAGTATGCACTGAAAAACTACCTGAGCTTAACGTTGATGAATTTAACGAAGCTGAGCGCGCCGCGGCTGAAAAGCGCAAGCAGGAAATTGATGAGTTTGACCCGCATATTTAAACCGTGACAAATAGCCTCGTTTAAGTTGCCTGCTTTAGCTGTTGATGGTTTAGTTATCGGTACTTAGGCTGTCGGTAAGTTGGGCTACGTTAAATGGGGCTACGTCTTTAGTGATTCAAGAGGCAATTGAGCTTTTATCCCGAAAACTGTTAGCTATTACTCATTAATTGTTATTTGCCCTGAATAAATGTTTCTTAGCCATTGAATAATTGACTTCAAAAAGGTTAAATACCCAGCAAATGAGTAGGGTGTTTTGCATTTTGTGAAGTACCGCAATACTTGAGTAAATTACTGGGATAAATACTTGACTAAATTACTCGGGTATGATGCAATTGCACCATACTTTTTGGGAGCAGTAGAAAGTTATGAAACTTACATCAAAAGGTCGCTACGCAGTGACCGCCATGCTAGATGTTGCCATTCATTCATCGCTAGGGCCTGTTCCCTTGGCCGATATTTCTGAAAGACAGGGTATTTCGCTGTCTTATCTTGAACAACTCTTCGCCAAATTACGTAAACAAGGTCTTGTTGCAAGTGTCCGTGGCCCAGGTGGTGGTTATCGCTTAGGTCTAAAAGCAGATGACATCTCGGTTGGCATGGTTGTGCATGCCGTTGATGAGTCCGTTGATGCAACTCGCTGTCAAGGTCAAGGTAACTGCCAAAGTGGCAGTCGTTGTTTAACTCATTCGTTATGGGGTGATTTAAGCAAGCAAATCTCTGACTTTTTAGGCGGAATTACCCTTGCCGGGTTAATGGAAAAACGAGATGTGCAGTATATCTCGGTAAAGCAAGATGAATTGCAGCAGGAACAAAGAGCCGTTTCGTAAGGCTTTGAGTTGATTTGAAAATAATTATTATTTGTACGTTGTATGGTGGCTAAAGGCTGCCCTTGTACGGAGTGTGAGTATGAAGCTTCCTATCTATTTAGATTACGCCGCAACAACCCCGGTTGACCCGCGTGTTGCAGATAAAATGGTTAAACACATGACTATGGACGGTGTTTTTGGCAACCCAGCCTCTCGTTCACACCGTTATGGCTGGCAAGCAGAAGAAGCCGTTGATATTGCGCGTAACCAAATTGCTGACCTTATCAATGCGGATCACCGCGAAATCGTGTTCACTTCAGGTGCAACTGAGTCTAGCAACCTTGCAATTAAAGGTATTGCGCACTTTTACCACAAGAAAGGTAAGCACATTATCACTAGCAAAACCGAGCATAAGGCGACCCTAGATACTTGTCGTCAATTAGAGCGCGAAGGTTTTGAAGTTACCTACCTTGAGCCAGAAGCAAACGGCATCATTCCTCTATCTCGCATTGAAGAAGCAATGCGTGAAGATACAATCCTTGTGAGCATCATGCATGTGAACAACGAAATTGGCGTTGTACATGATGTGACTGAAATCGGCGAGCTATGCCGCTCGAAGAAAATTTTCTTCCACATGGATGCAGCACAAAGCGCAGGTAAGCTGCCAATCGACGTACAAGAAATGAAAGTTGACCTTATCTCTATCTCAGGTCACAAAATGTACGGCCCTAAAGGTATTGGTGCACTATATGTTCGCCGTAAACCTCGTATTCGCCTTGAGTCGCAAATGCACGGTGGTGGCCATGAGCGCGGTATGCGTAGTGGTACACTTGCTACCCATCAAATCGTTGGTTTTGGTGAGGCTGCAGCGGTTGCTAAGCAAGATATGGAAAGCGATAACGCGCGCATTCGTCAGCTACGCGACAAACTATGGAATGGCATCAAGCACATCGAAGAAACTTACATCAATGGCGATATGGAGCAGCGTTACAGCGGTATCTTTAACGTGAGCTTTAACTTCGTTGAAGGTGAGTCTTTGATGATGGCACTTAAAGATTTAGCAGTATCTTCAGGCTCTGCCTGTACTTCTGCAAGCTTAGAGCCTAGTTACGTACTACGTGCTTTAGGTCTAAACGATGAAATGGCCCATAGCTCAATTCGTTTTTCTATCGGTCGCTTCACAACAGATGAAGAGATTGACCACGCAATTAAAACAATTACCGAGTCTATCGATAAACTACGCGCAATGTCTCCTTTATGGGAAATGTTTAAAGACGGTATCGACTTAGAAAAAGTGCAGTGGACTCACCACTAATAACAACCGTCTAACAGACGATATTGCATTGTTAAACGAACAGATTTTGGAGTAATACCATGGCTTATAGTGAAAAAGTAATCGACCATTATGAAAATCCACGTAACGTGGGTTCATTCGAAAAAGACGACCCATCAGTAGTGACTGGTATGGTTGGCGCACCAGCTTGTGGTGATGTAATGAAACTGCAGCTTAAGATTGATGACGAAGGCATTATCGAAGACGCTAAGTTCAAAACTTATGGTTGCGGCAGTGCGATTGCATCAAGCTCGCTAGTTACTGAGTGGGTTAAAGGTAAAACTGTTGAAGAAGCTGCAGCAATTAAAAACGCTGACATCGCTGAAGAGCTAGCGCTTCCACCGGTTAAAATCCACTGCTCAATTTTGGCTGAAGATGCAATCAAAGCCGCGATTGACGAGTACAAGACTAAACAAGACAAGTAATATCTGGAGTTAAACATGGCTATTACAATGACCCCAGCAGCGGTAGATCGAGTAAAATCGTTTCTAGCCAATCGTGGTAAGGGGCTTGGATTGCGCCTAGGGTTAAGAACATCCGGATGTTCTGGCATGGCTTACGTGCTTGAGTTTGTCGATGACCTTAACGACGATGATGAAGTTTACGCTATCGATGGCGTGAACATTATCATCGACGCTAAGAGTTTCATCTATTTACAAGGCATTGAACTCGACTTTGTAAAAGAAGGCCTAAACGAAGGTTTTCAATTTAACAACCCCAATGCCAAAGGTGAGTGCGGCTGTGGCGAAAGTTTCACGGTATAATCGACTCTCTTTGACAATCCAATAGCGCTGTGCGGTCCAATACATGAACTATTTTGAGCTTTTTCATTTTACGCCAGCCTTTGATATAGATACCACAGCGCTTGCAGAACGCTATCGCGAACTGCAGCGCGCGGTACATCCCGACAAATTCGCCCATGAATCTGAGCAACAAAAATTGCTATCTGTGCAACGTACCGCGCAGATTAATGACGGGTATCAAACGCTAAAAACACCTCTTCGCCGCGCTGAGCACATGCTTAGTTTGCGCGGTATCGATTTAAGTCACGAAACCACCACTGTTAAAGACACCAGTTTCTTAATGCAGCAGATGGAGTGGCGTGAAGCGCTAGAAGACATCAACCACAGTGATGATCCTCAAGATCTAATTGACGATTTATACGATTCATTCGCTCAGTTTGAAAAGTCGCTATTTAGTCAGTTATCCTCACTGCTTGAAAACAATAATGAGCAAGACAATTTATCTGCCGCGGATCAAATTCGTAAGCTCAAGTTTATGGCAAAGTTACAAGACGAGCTGTCGCGCATTGAAGACCAACTGCACGACTAGTTTTTGCCACGCATTTACATAACAAATTTACAAGTTGGAACAATATGGCACTGTTGCAAATTGCAGAACCTGGCCAAAGCGCCGCGCCACATCAACACCGCTTAGCTGTGGGTATCGATTTAGGAACCACCAACTCGCTGGTTGCCTCTGTACGCAGCGGCGAAGCCACAACGCTGGCTGATGAACAACAACGGCATTCACTACCTTCAGTGGTTCACTATGGTAAAGATGAGATTGTGGTTGGCCATCAAGCACAGGCATTATCAGCATCAGATCCGGTTAACACGATTGTTTCGGTTAAGCGTTTTATGGGACGTAGCCTTGCTGATGTGCAAGCAAATGACGTGCAGCACGCTTACCAGTTATCTGCCAGTGAGCACGGTTTACCTGTGTTTGAAACCTCTCAAGGCAAGGTTAACCCAATTCAGGTGTCTGCTGAGATCTTACGTCCATTAATTGAACGCGCTGAAAACACCTTAGGTGGTGAGCTTCAAGGCGCGGTGATTACTGTTCCGGCTTATTTCGATGATGCCCAGCGTCAAGGCACCAAAGATGCTGCTGAGTTACTCGGCGTTAAAGTATTAAGACTATTAAATGAGCCAACTGCAGCGGCGATTGCTTATGGTTTAGATACCCAGCAAGAAGGGGTTATCGCCATTTACGATTTAGGTGGCGGCACCTTTGATATCTCAATTTTGCGCCTTAATCGCGGCGTATTCGAAGTGCTAGCGACCGGCGGCGACTCTGCATTAGGCGGTGATGATTTTGACCATTTATTGCAAGCTCATCTGCAACAAGCATTTGCTTTAACTGAAGTTGATGTTCATTTAAACCGTCAGTTGTTAATTGAAGCGCGCCGCGTAAAAGAGCAGTTAACTGACATTGACGCTGTTGAAGCAACTATTGAAGTCGCAGGGACTACCCACACTTGCCAAGTTAGCAAAGCTGACTTTGACCAATTGATTGAAAAGCTAGTGAAAAAGACCATCAGTAGTTGTCGCCGCACGTTACGTGACGCTGGCGTGAGCACTGATGAAGTGCTTGAAACCGTGATGGTTGGCGGCTCAACTCGCGTGCCACTAGTACGTGAAAAGGTTGCAGATTTCTTTGGTAAAGCGCCATTAACCTCTATCGACCCTGATCGCGTTGTTGCCATTGGCGCGGCGATTCAAGCCGATATCCTTGCGGGTAACAAGCCTGACTCTGATTTACTACTGCTTGACGTACTGCCGTTATCGCTCGGTGTTGAAACCATGGGTGGTTTGGTTGAGAAGGTTGTCACGCGTAACACCACCATTCCTGTCGCACGCGCACAAGAGTTTACCACTTTTAAAGATGGTCAAACGGCAATGGCATTTCATGTGGTGCAGGGCGAGCGTGAGCTAGTTGACGACTGCCGCTCACTGGCGCGTTTTACTTTAAAAGGAATTCCACCATTAGCTGCAGGCGCTGCGCATATTCGAGTCACTTACCAGGTTGATGCCGATGGTTTGCTTAGCGTTACCGCGATGGAGAAATCAACGGGTGTGCAAACGTCAATTCAAGTGAAGCCATCGTTTGGGCTTTCAGATGTTGAAATTGCCACCATGTTAAAAGATTCAATGAAGCATGCGAAAGAAGACATTACCCGCCGTATGCTAACCGAGCAAAAGGTCGAAGCTGCACGAGTGATTGAATCGCTAACAGCAGCGCTGGCGAAAGACGGTGATTTATTGTCTAGTGAAGAGCGTGAGCAACTTGATAATGGCATTATTGAGCTTAATAATGTTGCCCAGGGCGACGACGTTGACGCCATTGAGAAAGCAATTTCAGCTTTAGATGCACAAACTCAGGACTTTGCATCTAAGCGTATGGATAATTCAATTAAGGCTGCGCTAACTGGCCAGTCAGTTGACAATATATAGGTGAAGCAATGCCACAGTTAGTATTTTTACCCCATGAAGAGTTGTGTCCAGATGGCGCAGTTGTCGAAGCTGAAGTGGGTGAAACCATTCTTGATGTCGCCTTAAAAAACGGTATTCATATTGAACATGCTTGTGAGAAGTCATGTGCTTGTACAACGTGTCACTGTATTGTTCGCGAAGGCTTTGACGACTTAGAAGAAAGCGATGAGCTAGAAGACGATATGCTAGACAAAGCCTGGGGACTTGAGCCTGAGAGCCGTTTAGCCTGCCAAGCTAAAGTTGTTGAAACAGACTTGGTTGTAGAGATCCCGAAATACACGCTCAACATGGTCAGTGAAGGCGACCATTAATTTCGCCTGTTACTATCATGTTTAGGTTGATAAACCAAAAAGCAGCGCATTAGCGCTGCTTTTTTGTTGGCTGTTAACTACTTATAAGCTGATGCTCTGGGAAAAGGTTCAATTAATGATTGAGCCTTAACTCTTGTCTATGTTCACGTAAATGCTTTTCACCGCATACGGCACAGCGCTGCTCAGTAGGATCGGCTGCTAGGCGCTCAGGCTCAATTTCCATCTCACAATCGGCGCACAAGCCATATAAGCCAAGTTCTAGTTGGCAGTAGGCTGCATCAAGCTGCACTAGCTTATGGAATAGCTCGTCGTCCAGTAAATGAGTATGGCTGATTTGCTCGATTAACTCAGGCAAAGTGGCTTGTTCATTAACGCTTAGGCGCTGCTCAGCCATCAGAGGAGTGTTTAGCGCCAAGCTAAGTTGAGAGCGTAGCGCAACCTCTCGGTTGATCAGAATTTGTTTGGTAGCTTGGCTGGACACGTTATTCGCCTTATTTCAGATAATGAAGACGATTTTAAGCGGTCAAATGTTATTCGCTATGATGAAGATCAATCGACAGCTAATTAATGGAATAATTAAGCAAAATTCATACGTTTATTGGACGAATGAGCATAGCGTAAGTGTTTTTCGCCGATTTAGTGGCGTGAAGCTAAGTCTTGGTTCGCTTTTTCTAGCTCAGTGACAATCGCATCTGTGGTTTTATGCACCCTAAGTTGCCTAAATAGCGCTTCTGCTTGTGGGTATTGACGGTTGAGATACCTAAACCACTGCTTGATACGTGCTGGATAATAAGTTGCTTTCTTACCGTTTAATTCACGCTGGGTGTATTGCAGCAAGAGTTGCAGTGTTTGTTGCCAGCTAAATGGCTCCGCGCCATTTTTTATTGTGTCAGCAAGGTTTGGCAGTGAAATTGCGCCGCGGCCAACCATAATGTCACTGCACTGAGTCACATCCATACAGCGTTTGGCATCGTCGACGTTCCATATTTCACCATTAGCAATGACTGGAATAGGAATAGCTTTGCGGATTTCAGTAATGTATTCCCAATAGGCTGGAGGCTTGTAGCCGTCAACTTTACTGCGTGCATGTACTGCAAGCTCAGTTGCACCGGCTTCATAAATTGCCAGCGCGTTTTCCATAAACTTAGATTTATCTTCAAAGCCTAAACGGATCTTGGCGGTGACTGGCTGCTCGCTTGGTACTGCCTCACGCATGGCTTTGACAATATCGTATATGGTCTCTGGGTACTGCAAAAGCACAGCGCCGCCATTACTCTTGTTCACCATTTTTGCAGGGCAACCAAAGTTAGCATCGACGCCATGAGATCCAAGCTCCACCGCTTTATAAGCGTTTTCTGCCATCCAGTCGGCATGTTGGCCTAATAGCTGAACCCTAACTGGCGTACCAGAGGGTGTTAGGCCGTTATTGTGCAGTTCAGGGCAAAGCTTGTAATACACTTTTTCTGGCAATACTTGATTTACCACGCGCACAAACTCAGTGACCACCAGATCATAAGGGTTGATTGCTGATAAAAGATCTCGCATGTGGTCGTCAACCACACCTTCCATCGGGGCCAGAATAATACGCACGTTGAATCCAAGTCAGTAAAAGGGCGCTTATTTTAGCGTGTAAAGTTCGCCACGCCAGTAGTTTTATCTAGGTAATTAGGCCGCTACTCGGTAGCTTATTGTTATTTATCGTTATATTGAATTGCTACGGTAAAAAAATCCGCTATTATCAAAGGTGAAGACTCTATTCGCTAGCAGGGATTTGCAGTGGTTGAATTGATCTAGAATAATTTTTTTAACTTTTTTGAAATAAAAATAATTAACCCAAGGTCTATTCAGGTAAGTCAGCGCATTGAGAGCAAACAAAGGTGAGTTGGCCACCCATTACAATATTTTAAAAGGAAGATAAATTATGAGTTCAATCAAACAAACATCAGTAGCAGTAGCATTAGGTGCAGTTGTAATGAGTGCTGGCCTAGCAACAGAAGTACAAGCAAATCCATTTGGTTTTGAGCAAATGTCTTCAGGCTACCAGTTAGATGGTGGTGAAGGTAAATGCGGCGAAGGCAAGTGTGGTGAAGGTAAATGTGGCGGCGACAAAAAAGCCAAAGCAAAAGAAGGTAAGTGTGGCGAAGGCAAATGCGGTGAAGGCAAGTGCGGCGGCGACATGAAGAAAGCCAAAGAAGGCAAGTGTGGCGAAGGTAAATGCGGTGAAGGCAAATGTGGCGGCGACATGAAAAAAGCCAAAGAAGGTAAATGTGGCGAAGGCAAGTGTGGTGGCGACATGAAAGCTAAAGAAGGTAAATGTGGTGAAGGTAAGTGTGGCGGCGACATGCAATAAGCAAGTCGGCTAATACATGATATAAAGGCCTGACTATCAGGCCTTTTTTGTACGAGTTTGGTATGATTTTTATATTGCGCAGATAAAGGAAGTAATCATGACTGAAATGAGTGGTACGCGTCACCCAAATCCTATGGTCGGGCTAGGATTACGCCGAGAAATGTTAGATGAATTTTGTCAGCAAACGCCTAACCAAATTGAGTTTTTCGAGGTCGCACCTGAAAACTGGATGACGCTTGGTGGCAAGTTTGGCAAGCAATTTAAGCAACTCACCGAGCGGTACGCGTTTTTTTGCCATGGTTTGTCTTTATCGATTGGTAGCCCTGAGGCGTTAGACGTTGAGTTTGTCAAAAACATCAAAACCTTTTTAGATGCGCACAATATTGATGTCTACTCTGAGCATTTGTCTTATTGCTCTGGTACAGGGCATATGTATGACTTGATGCCCATTCCATTTACCGATGATGCGGTTAGCTATGTTGCTAAGCGCATTAAGCAAGTCGAAGATATTTTAGAGCGACCATTTATTCTCGAAAATGTCTCTTTCTATGCCGCTCCTGGTGCACAGATGAGTGAACAAGACTTTGTCAACGCTGTGCTGAGCGAGGCTGATTGCCAATTATTGTTAGATGTAAACAACATCTATGTAAATTCGATTAATCATCAATATGATGCGCTTAAGTTTCTCAAAGCGATGCCAAGCGAGCGTATTAAATATCTGCATGTGGCTGGGCATTACGAAGAAGATGTTGATTTAAGAGTCGATACCCATGGCGCAGATGTGATTGACCCGGTTTGGAAGTTGCTTGAGCAGTGTTATCAAATTCATGGTGTGTATCCCACCTTACTTGAGCGTGATTTTAATATCCCGCCTACAAGTGAGCTATTGAAAGAGATTAACCAGATTCATGCATTGCAACAGCAAGGCATTGCGAGTAAGTAGTAGCCCGATGAGGCAGTCGCCTAATGAGATTGATTAGTGCCAAACGTATAGATTTTGCTAGATGTTTAGATTTTGCTAGACGTTTAGATTTTGCTAAAGGTGTAACAGATGGACTTTAAAGCTCAGCAACAGCAATTTATGGATTACATTAAAAATCCTCAAAATCCCATCCCTGAGGGGATAGAGCCGCGACGAATGACGATTTATCGCGAGCTTTTCTTTAATAATGTCGATGGCTTTGTATCTAGCGCTTTCCCTGTATTAAAAAGCTTGTATTCACAGCAAGCCTGGGGTGATTTAGTGCAGCAGTTTTTTGAGAAACATGACTGCCAAACCCCAATATTTGTTGAGATAGCACAAGAGTTTTTAAGCTTTTTACAAAACGAGTACCAGTTAACCGACGATGATCCGGTATTTATGTTGGAACTGGCACATTATGAATGGTTAGAACTGGTTGTTGCTATATCAAAGCCAAACCCCGCTCAGCAAAAACTTGAGCCTGAACAAGTTAGCCATGAGCCTTTGTGCTTCTCAAGCTTGGCAAGGATTGCTCAGTATGCATTTGACGTGCAGCACATTAGCCTTGATTACCAACCAATTGAGCCACCGCAGCAGCCACAGTTTTTTTGTGTTTATTTAGATGACGTGCAAGAGGTGGCATTTTTGCAGCTTAACCCGTTGAGCGCTCAGGTGCTGGCATATATTGATGCCGCGCAACAGCCAGTGAGTTTCAGTCAAATAACGGATTGGCTGATGACGGCTTACCCAAATATGGCTCAGGAGACGATCAGTGCAGGCTGTTTAGATATGCTTAAACAAATGGCCGAGCAGGGGATTGTTGTCACCACTAAGCAAAGTATTGAATAGCTCGATATTGTAACTGTTCTGAGGGTAGAAATATCCCACAAAATTTATGGTTTTTATTCTGAACACAAATCGCTAGAATGGCGCGACTTTGTGAAGTGAGTCACAAATTCTAGTCGTGTATGGCCTAATGGCTCATGCGAATTTGCGTAAAACAATAATCAGATAGGAACCATTATGAGTCAGCCGTTTAAAGACCCGTTTAACTTTTTATATTTTGTTGGTTTTATTCTTGTTTTGTTGCTGCCAACGCTGCCTGCAAGCTTATCTTTCCTGCGTCTTGCTGGTGTGATTCAATTCTAATCAAGCACTAGAAGCTCCATTGTTCCCTATAAGGCCACCTCAATGAGGTGGCTTTTTGTTTTGGCTCGTCGGTTAGCTTGCATGCAAAACAGTGCTGTAAGTTGAGCGCTAACTAATCAAACGCAAGGGCACTATGACTGGTAACGGGGATTAACCATAGTCTATTAAGTTTGATTTTAGCCTTTGATGTTAGGCTAAATGCCATGTTTGTAGCGTTATAAGTTTAAGTAAATTTACTGTATCGACGGCAATTAGCTGATAATATCGGCGAGTAATTTATGGCGTATTTGAGTTAAGTACAGATAAGGTTTTCATGGTAATCAAGCGCGGTTTTTTTCTTGTTATTGGCCTGACTAGTTTAGGGCTCGGGATACTCGGTATTGCAGTTCCTCTGCTGCCTACGGTGCCCTTTATCTTGCTGTCGGCTTATTGTTTTGCCCGCTCAAGCGAGCGATTACATAATTGGTTGATGACTCACCCTTGGTTTGCTGAGGCATTAAATAGTTGGCAGCAACAACGCGCATTGCCAAAAGCGTTGAAGAAAAAGGCCATGATCATGACCACGCTGAGTTTCGCAGTGAGTATTGCGATTGTGCCTTTGGTATGGGTGAAGATTATGCTTGCCTGTATGCTTTGTGGATTGTTGTTTTACTTAAAATCGATTCCAGATGTACAAGAATGAGGCATGTATCAAGTCGATAAGTTGCAACGCAAGCGGAACAGGCATAAGATCACATCATCTTTACACAAGTCCACATTTGTTGTGGACTTTTTATTGCGCAGAATTAAATTAAGCAACTTAGAGTAATCGTATTATGATGAATCAAGACAGCCTCGCACTAATTAAAGCCAGCATTAAAACTATTCCTGACTACCCAAAGCCAGGCATCATGTTCCGCGATGTCACCAGCTTGTTAGAAGACGCTCAAGCGTACAAAGCAACGATGGCACTGCTTGTGGCACATTATCAATCAAAAGGTTTTACCAAAGTGGTTGGTACAGAAGCGCGTGGTTTCCTTTTCGGCGCGCCATTAGCATTAGAGTTAGGTATTGGTTTTGTTCCTGTGCGTAAACCAGGTAAGTTACCACGAGCAACTGAAGCGCAAAGCTATGAACTTGAATACGGCACCGACACCTTAGAAATTCACACCGATGCCATTGAGCCAGGTGACAAAGTACTTGTAGTAGATGACTTGCTCGCTACTGGCGGCACAATCGATGCAACAGTCCAATTGATCCGTCGTCTAGGTGGTAATGTTGAGCACGCTGCCTTTGTTATTTCACTACCTGAGATTGGCGGTGAAAAGCGCTTGAAAGATCTTGGTCTTGAAGTGATGAGCCTGTGTGAGTTCGAAGGCGAATAATCCCCTTTCTATTTAGGCCATAAAGCTGGGTAATTCTTGCCCTGTGTCAAGTGGCGATATTCCCAGCTAATGGTTGTCAAACAATAGCGTGACTTAGGTTTGCATGTTATTGTTTGGCATCATACTTTGCCAACATCCAGCGTTAGTTAGCCTGCATCTGTTATCGTTAGTCAGTTAACTGAAACCGCCGCTGTATTGCTGTCTAAGTTCAAGTTTTTTCTAGTTTGATTAGTTTGGGGATATTCATGTCATATCAGGTGTTAGCGCGTAAATGGCGACCTGCCACATTTGAGCAAATGGTTGGGCAGTCGCATGTGCTAATGGCGCTGACTAACGCACTGACACAGCAGCGATTGCATCATGCTTATCTCTTTACTGGTACTCGCGGTGTGGGTAAAACCAGTCTTGCACGTTTGTTTGCCAAAGGCCTTAATTGTGAGCTCGGCGTGAGTGCAACGCCATGCGGTCAATGCGCCAGCTGCGTTGAAATTGCCGAAGGTCGTTTTGTTGATCTTATTGAGGTGGATGCCGCTTCACGAACCAAGGTTGATGACACTCGTGAGCTGCTCGATAACGTGCAGTACAGACCAACCCGTGGCCGCTATAAAGTCTACCTGATTGACGAAGTACACATGTTGTCAAAAAGCAGTTTTAATGCACTGCTGAAAACCCTAGAAGAGCCGCCAGAGCATGTAAAGTTTCTGCTGGCGACAACCGACCCTCATAAATTACCTGTAACCGTACTATCACGCTGTTTGCAGTTTAATTTAAAGAGCTTGTCGCAAGATGAAATCGCCAATCAACTCAACTTTGTTTTAGGGCAAGAGCAAATAGCTTTTGATGACGCAGCGCTGAATTTACTCGCAAAAGCCGCTAACGGCAGCATGCGTGATGCATTGAGTTTGACTGATCAAGCGATTGCTTTTAGCAGTGGTCAGGTATTGATTGAGCAGGTTCGCTCAATGCTTGGCAGTATTGATGAGCAACATGTCATTGCGCTACTTAAAGCACTGTGTGATGCTGAAATCGGGCCACTAATGCAATGCTTGCATCGCATTCTGGCCTTCGGCGCTGATGCCGATGAAGTGTTGCGCAGTTTACTCGAACTACTGCACCAAATTACCTTAACTCAATTTGCACCAGCTGCAGCGCAGCAATCGCTATATAGCGAGCAAATTATCAACTTTGCCCAGCAAATATCAGCCGAGCAAATTCAGCTGTACTACCAGTTATTACTGAGTGGTCGCAAAGATCTGCCCCATGCACCAGATCCTAAGTCTGGCTTAGAAATGGCGCTGCTACGCGCGGTTGCTTTCGTACCTGAAAAATCGACCCAGCGTTGGATAGTACAGGACCAAGCTCAGGTCGACCTTGAAGCAAAGCCTATTCGCGAGGTCGTCGAGACCAGCCCAAAGCCAGCTAGCGAGCAAAGCTCTGAAGCAACTGAAGCAGATAGCTTAGAGTCCAATTTAGCCGACAAAGCTGAGGTGGAAGAGCCTGTAGCGTCTCAAGAACCAGTCGTTTCCCAAGAAACAGTCGTTTCTCAAGACGCAGTATCAGCCAGTTCTCAAAACCAAGAACAAGTCTCGTCTCAAGATGTTAATGAGCAAGCTTTGCCGCCCGAGAAACCGACAGTTTCGGAGCAACCCAAGTTAACCGAAGCGGCATCTGAAAATGATGCATCAGAAGCCGAAGATGATCAGCATGCATTAAATGCAGAGCAAGCAATCTTATTGAGTCAGGCCCAGTCGCTAGGGTTTGAGGAGACTACGCTCGGTAATGAAGATAAATCGCTCGCTAGTGATGAGCCGTCGAAACAAGCTGAAATTCATGCTGACGTCTCTCACTCACAAGCTGAAGAAGCTACAAGTCACTCGGGTATAAGCGCAACTCAGCTTGAAACTCGAGAAGATGCTCAATCAGAGCCAGAGCAGCTGCATACTGCACAAGAGGAAGCTGTTTCGGCAGTAGATACTCAGGTTGCTAACTCTGATACTCAAGCAAGCTCGGCAACCCAAGCAAGTTCCAGCAATGAGGTGAGCGCCGATGATGCGTATCATATGGCAATGGCTGAAATGTCAGAGCAAATGGCTGATGACGATTATCAGTATGGCTTGATGTCAGATGCTAGCGAGTTGGCAACTGAAACCCAAATGGGCAATGGCGCTGAGATAAGTCATAACGCTAAAGTTTCTGAACTAACACTAGAGCAAGCACTAGAGCAAGCACCTGAACAAACCGTTGCATCTCAATCTAGTGTGATTTCTGAAGCTGTGACATCAAATGAAGATGATGATCTTGATGACATGCTTGATGCTGTATTAAACAGCCGCGCTGAGCTGGTAGCTGATTTAGAAGCGTTAGCCATAGAGCAAAAGAATAATCAAGCTAATGAGGCTGCAGCCGCAAAAAAGAGTGCTAAAGAAAAATCCGCGAAGCCAGTCGAGCCGAAACAGGCTGATTCTGTCACTGCAAGCGCTAATGCCGATACTTACAATGATACTAGTTCTGATGTCGAAAGCTCTGATGTCGCTAACTATGAGGCTAACCGCTCAGAGACTGGCAACTCAAAGATTGGTAACTCAGAAATTAGCAGTGCAGAAGCAAGCCAATTTAATGCACCAGACGCGGTTAAGTCTGAAGATTCATCTGAAGCACCAACAAGTTACACAAGTAGTGAAGATAGACCACCTTGGGTAGAGCCAAGCCCAGAAGAACTTGCGGCGGAAAATCAAGTCGCTTCCCTAGTTGAACAAACATTAGTAGAGCAACCATTAGTTGAAGCTAGTCAACAAGCTGAGTCTGCTTCACCTCAGACTCAGCAGCCACAAGCCCTGACTACTCAAGCCTCTACTACTCAAGCTCAGGCGACTCAAGTACAAGCAACGGGTCAGCAGTCAAGTGCAGCGCACTCACAAAGCCCAGAGCAAGTAGAAGATGCTAACACTGGTCACTCAAATGCCAATGCTAATGGCCATCAGATAACCGGTGATGAACGTGATTTACAGTGGTATCGGGTAATGAGTCAGGTAAAAGCCGGTGGGCGTGTGCGTCAGCTTGGAGTTAACTCTATTTGTCATGGGCTAACATCGCCGCTGAAGCTGACGTTAAAACCAGATCAAAAGCATTTAGCAGCACCAGCGGCTATTTCACAACTTGAGGCGGCATTAACGGATTACCTTGAGCAAGAAACCCGTGTCGAGATTGAAGTTGGCGCGGTGCAAGGGCATGAAACACCGCTAGAGTTGCGTAAACGATTCCATCAAGAATTAACTGCTGGCGCGACACAGTCACTGTTAAATGATGATAGCGTGCAATGGATGATACAAACCCTTGGTGCACAGTTAAACCAAGATAGCGTGTTATACCCAACCGAGCAGTTAAGCCAAATTGGCAACTTAATCCCAGCTCAACATTAGCGGTGAGTTAACGCGATACAATAAAAAGTCATTTTTGGCGTTAGATGATCAATCCTTCATCTCAAAAAGCTAATACTAGCATTGCCAATTAAGTTTATTTCAGTAAGATGGGCTGCATATGAAAGCAGCTTGCTGTCAACGTTAGAGTAAAGAGAAAAGATTATGTTTGGAAAAGGCGGTATGGGCAACTTAATGAAGCAAGCCCAGATGATGCAAGACAAAATGGCGAAGATGCAAGAAGAGATCGCTCGCGCAGAAATGACAGGCGAAGCTGGTGCGGGTCTTGTAAAAGTAACCATGACAGGTGCTCACAATGTTCGTAAGGTTGAGATTGACCCAAGCCTTATGGAAGACGACAAAGAAATGCTAGAAGATCTGATTGCAGCTGCATGTAACGATGCTGCACGTCGTATTGAAGAGAATCAAAAAGAGAAAATGGCTGAAGTAACTGGCGGTATGCAATTACCACCAGGTATGAAAATGCCTTTCTAAGCTTTTACCGCTTAAATTAACAAAGCCAGCTCATTGAGCTGGCTTTGTTGTACTTAGGCTAGGTTAACCTGATTAGAGGCTACTAATTAGCTTAGTAGGCCGTTCTCGCGCACGTATTGTTCGAACTCAGTGCAGCCACCGATTGGCTTTTCGTCGATGAAGATTTGCGGCACGGTTTCTACAGGCTTACCTACGCTTTTAGACAGGTCAGCTTTTGAGATCCCTTCAGCGTGGATATCGACATATTTAAATTTAAAATCATCACGTTGTTCAGTCAGCTTTTCTGAAAGTTCAACGGCACGTACGCAATATGGGCAGCCTGGGCGACCAAAAATAACAACAAACATAATGACTCCTCTTATTAGTGTGAGCAATTTATAACATAAGTTGCAGTTAATGAATAACCTAGATGGCGATAAATTCATCTAACAACATAGCGTTAGCAGTTAAGCGTTTATTTGTGTGATGCTACTATCATTCATTGCTGACAAGTGGTTAGGTGAAGCGCTTAGCTAAAGTCAGTTTTGTGTCGGCCTTGATAGTCAAAGAAGCTTTCAACGAGATCCCAGCGGTGCTTGTTTTTCTTAAGTAGTAGCATGTCAGGCATGCGAAAACGCTCGCTGTCATTAATTACCGCGCTAATCGAATTGTACTGAGGGTGAAGTATCCCCGGCGTTTTTGTGTGCTCTAACACAAAGGTGGCGTAAAACGCTTTGCGCTGAGCGCTGGTGTCAAAGCGGTAGTAACGTTTAAAGTCGTTACCCTCTATGTCTAGGTATTGAATAATAAGCTTGTCATCTTGCTCGCTAAACAGCATTTGCTGGCATTTGAAAAGGTGGTGATGCTGAGATTGCAGTACCTGCTTTAGGCGTTTGTCTGGGTCGATTAAGGTCGAGTCGCAGCAATGACACACTCTGGCGGCAATATCGTTTTCTGCGCCGCAATCAGGGCAAGACTTGGAGCGAAAGCGAAAGTCGCATTGCATTTGTTTATCACTATTGACCTCGTCACTTAGTCGATCAAGATTACCATCGAAAGTTTCTGCTTCAACTAACCCCTGACAACGCCTACCAAAGTGTTCGACTAAATCGCCGTCACCATCGACTATGCCCCAAAAGGTATTTGCAAACTGGCACACAGGGCAGTGGACTTGCACTGGAACTGACCTACTGTTGGGTTTAACTTGACCTACTTCAGGAAAGAACAAGTCGTAACCATTAGCGGCGTAATCAATGACCAAACAGTCCTCTTTGTTGTCGCTTAAGCGCAAGCCGCGACCAACCATTTGTTGAAACAAGCTCACCGACGCCGTTGGTCTGAGAATCGCGATAAAGTCGACATGAGGCGCATCAAAGCCTGTGGTTAATACTGCTACGTTTACGATGAATTTTATCTCCCTAGCTTTAAAGCGAATGATAATGTCGTCACGTTCACTATGCGGGGTGTTAGCTGTAATAAGCGCTGCAGAGTCATTTGTATTTTCTGGCGCAAACTTTTCAAGTAACGCCATGATTTCTTGTGCGTGTCTCACGGTTGCCGCGAATACAATCACGCCTTGTCTTGTGCGGGCAAGGTCGATAATTTGCTTGGTAATTGCTGTGGTTGCACGGCCTTGGTGATTCAGTAGCGAGTCTACTTGCTGCGCGGGGTATTCACCGGTTTCGCTTGGCGTAAGCTCATTAAAGTCATATTGAGCGCTTAAGCCATCAAGCAGTTTTGGCTGAGTTAAAAAGCCTTGTTTGATCAGCGGTCGCATAGGCAGTTCAAATATGCACTTTTCAAATACTGGGTTATCGCTATTGCCAACTTTACCGTGATAGTGAGTACGATAAATCCAGCCGATACCTAAACGATAGGGCGTCGCGGTCAGCCCGAGTAGCTTGATGTTGGGATTTTTGTCTCTCAGCACGCTAAGCAGTGTTTGGTATTGACTGGTGTCGTCATTCGACACCCTATGGCACTCATCAATAATTACCAGCGAGAAAGCTTGATCAAATTTTTCAATCGCTCTGGCAGCGGATTGCACGCTGGCGACCACAGTTTTGCCGCTGGCCTTCTTTTGCTTTAGGCCTGCGGAATAAATGCTGGCTTTGTCGGTCAGTAATCCGACTTTTTCAGCGTTCTGCTCAACGAGTTCCTTTACATGGGTCAATACCAACACATTGCCATTGGCAATACGTGCTAACTCCGCCACCACGATACTTTTACCTGCACCAGTTGGCAGTACGATTACGGCGGATTGCTGGCTTTGTTTGAAATGGCGAATGGCAGCATCAACTGATTGCTGCTGGTAATCACGAAGTTTAATGGTAGAGGGCACTGACGTTGGATTTACACGGGTTTGATTAGTTTGCCCAACATGCTAACACAGCAGCTATCTAGAGTGGCATCAAACTGAGTTATGGAAAGGCTGGATGAATAAAAAAATGCCCCTCAAATGAGGGGCGATTGAGGAGGGTGAGTCCTCAGGATAGTGTTGTATAACAAGTAAACGGGTTAGCTCGCACTAAGCAATTGCTTAAGCCAGCTTGTATGAGTTAACCATTATTCAGCTTTGTTCAAGCGGGTTTCAATTAAGGTATCGATAACCGCTGGATCTGCCAGTGTTGACGAATCACCTAGGTTAGTAATTTCATTAGCAGCAATCTTACGTAAGAAGCGGCGCATAATTTTGCCTGAGCGAGTTTTCGGTAAACCGCCAGCAAACTGGATTAAATCCGGTGTGGCGAGGGCACCAATTTCTTTTCGTACCCATTGACGTAGCTCTAAACGCAGCTCTTCTGTGGCTTCAATGCCGCGAGATAACGTCACGTAAGCGTAAATGCCTTGGCCTTTAATATCGTGCGGATAGCCAACTACTGCAGCCTCTGCGACTAACTCGTGTGCAACCAGTGCGCTTTCAACCTCGGCGGTACCTAAGCGGTGACCAGAGACGTTAATGACGTCATCAACACGACCTGTGATCCAGTAGTAGCCGTCTTCATCACGGCGAGCACCGTCACCGGTGAAGTACATACCGCGGAAGGTTTTAAAGTAGGTCAGTGCAAAGCGGTCATGGTCGCCATAAACGGTGCGCATTTGCCCAGGCCATGAGTCTAGAATAACTAGGTTACCTTCAGCCGCACCTTCAATAATATTGCCCATGTTATCAACGAGTGCTGGTTGCACGCCAAAGAATGGACGCGTCGCTGAACCTGGCTTAGTATCGGTTGCACCAGGCAGCGGGCTAATCAAAATACCGCCTGTTTCTGTTTGCCACCAGGTATCAACAATCGGGCAGTGTTCACGGCCAATAACCTCATGGTACCAGCGCCAAGCCTCTGGGTTAATCGGCTCACCCACTGAACCCATAATACGTAGCGACTTACCATCAAATCCGTCAAACTGCTCTTTACCTTCGGCCATTAATGCGCGGATAAGCGTTGGTGCGGTATAAAGAATGTTGACGTTGTGACGATCAATCATTTCACCAAGACGCGCTGGTGATGGATAGTTTGGCACGCCTTCATGAATAAGAATGGTTGCGCCATTGGCAAGCGGGCCATAAACCATGTAAGAGTGACCCGTGATCCAACCTACATCGGCAGTACACCAGTAGATCTCACCATCTTTGTAGTCAAATACATACTCATGGGTCATGGATGCATACACCATGTAACCACCAGTGGTGTGGAGCACGCCCTTAGGGTTACCGGTTGAACCTGAGGTATAAAGTAAAAATAGCGGGTCTTCAGCGTTCATTTCTTCATAGGCGCAATGCTCAGAAGCAACGTCCATGATAGATTCCCACCAGATATCGCGACCCTCAACCCAGTTGATATCGCCGCCGGTGCGATTGAGTACTATCACTTTTTCAACACATTGCACATCAGGGTTAGATAACGCCTGATCAACACTGTCTTTTAGCGGAATTTTACGACCGCCGCGAATACCTTCATCGGCGGTGATTACAACTTTTGATTTACCGTCAATCACACGTGATGCAATAGAGTCTGGTGAGAAACCACCAAATACCACAGAGTGAACTGCGCCAATACGCGCACAGGCAAGCATAGCAACAGCCGCTTCTGGCACCATTGGCATGTAAATGGTGACTACATCACCACGGGCAACACCTTGGCTGCGAAGGGCATTAGCAAACTTACACACATCTGCATGAAGTTCTTTATAAGTGATTTTGCGCTGCTCAGCGGCATCATCGCCTTCCCAAATAATTGCTACTTTGTCGCCGTTATCTTCAAGGTGGCGGTCTAAACAGTTAGCTGAGGCGTTAAGTGTGCCGTCATAAAACCATTCAATCGACAGGTTGTGGTCGTCGAATGAGGTTTGCTTAATCTTGCTGTAAGGTTTTATCCAGTCTACGCGTTTGCCATGCTCGCGCCAAAAGCCCTCTGGGTTAACAATGGACTCTTGGTACATCTTTTTATATTGGTCGTTGTTGACCAGTGCATTGTTAGCGATATCGCTAGGAACTTGATATAGAGACTGCGAACTCATAGGGTTTCCCTTTGTAAAATGGCTTATCGAAAGTATCATCCGCTTTTAGGGATGAGCTCCATTAGACCTTGGTCTAGTTTTAAAAAATCCTTAATATTTAGCCCGTTGCGCGTGCTAATATCCTCAACTACTTACGTTACCCTATAGATTATTAGTTGTTCAATTACATCTATATATGTCGTTGTTCTTTATTATGGCGAATACTGATAATCTCGATGTAAATATCACGACAATAATGAATTCTGATGAGCGCGATTTATCTTTCAGGCTTGGCGCCAATCGCTTCTCGTTGGTAAATAAAGTGGAATAAATTATGAACTTAACCCTAGTGGTCGGCGTCATTGCGATTTGCTATGTCACCTTACTGTTCATTCTGGCGTGGGGAGCTGAGCGCTGGTTTACCAAGATCACCAAAAAAGTTCAGGTGTGGATTTATGGCTTAAGTTTGGCGGTTTATTGCTCGTCATGGACCTTCCTTGGCACCGTAGGGCAGGCTGCAAATGATTTATGGTCGTTCTTACCCATATTTGTCGGCCCTATTATTATATTTACTTTAGGTTTTGGCATGCTGCGTAAAATGGTGGCGGTGTCCAAAACGCAAAATATCACTTCAGTTGCAGACTTTATCGCCTCTCGGTATGGTAAATCTCAAAGCCTAGCCGCACTGGTTACCTTAATTGCCGTATTTGGCATCATGCCGTATATCGCGCTGCAACTTAAAGCCATGATGCTCAGCCTGAACTTATTTCAAACTGAGCCAAGTAGTACCAGCTCGCTAGCGATGCCAATGCTTATTACGGTCATTTTGGCAGTATTTGCAATTTTATTCGGCACGCGCAAACTGGATGCTACCGAGCACAACCCTGGCATGATGGTGGCGATTGCATTTGAGTCATTGGTAAAGCTCACTGCGTTTTTGCTGGTGGGCTTAGTGATTAGCTTTGGTTATTTTGATGGTTTTGGTGATATTTGGCGTCAAGCTAACGCAGCAGATTTGGTTGAGTTTGGCGAGATACGTGTGGGCGCTTTATTACCTGAGCTTATTGTCGGCATGGCGGCGTTTTTATGTATGCCAAGGCAATTCCACGTTATGGTGGTTGAGTGTGCCGGTGAGAATGTGCTGCAAAAAGGCCGCTGGATTTTCCCTGTTTATATCGCGTTATTTGCCATATTTGTCGCGCCACTGGCTCTGGCGGGCAAGCTGCTGCTTGGCGATGGCGTGTCAGGCGACACTTATGTGATCAACTTGCCGCTTGCTTTAGAGCACCCCTTTATTGCGGTTATCGCCTTACTGGGTACCTTATCTGCGGCTACGGGGATGGTGATTGTTGCAGTGGTGACCATAAGCGTGATGGTCAGTAACGAATGGCTAGTGCCGTTAATGCTCAAAACAGGGCGTATTCGTGAAAAGAACTTTAGCCAGTTTTCTCATTTCCTACTTAATGCCCGCCGCTTAGCCATAGTAGTGATACTCGGCTTCGGTTATTTAAGCTATTTAACCTTAGGCGAAAGTGACTCGCTATCTAATTTAGGTATGCTGTCGTTTGGTGCTTTTGCTCAGCTCGCACCTGCATTAATTGGTGGCTTGTATTGGAAGTATGGCAATCGCTCAGGCGTTTATTTAGGCCTTATTGTTGGCTTTAGCTTGTGGTGTTTGATTTTAGTGCAGGGCGCTGATGGTATTGGTGATAGCCGTATTATTGGTAGCGACACAGGTTTGCTAAGTGCTATCAACCCCAACGTCAGTGATGCATTAATTGCGCTGATTGCCAATATTGTCTGCTATGTACTCGGCTCGCTATGGTTTAGAGCCGGCGTTGCTGAGCGTATGCAAGCCAGCAGTTTTGTTCACCCCGCAATACCTGAAAAAGATAGTAGCAAGCGCTCTGGCCCTATCTCTCAACAAGACTTATTAATCCTTGCTAGCCGTTTTGTGAGTCCAACGCGGGCGTATGAAGCCTTTAGTCGGTTCTCGCCTGATGCGGTAAAAAGTGATGCCTGGCATAAAGCGGCATCTGACGAGCTAATTGCCCATACAGAGCATATGCTATCAGGGGTATTGGGTGCATCGAGCGCCGCTTTGGTGATGGACTCGGTACTTAGAGGGCGCGATTTAGCCCTAGATGAAGTATTTAGTCTGGTTGATGAGGCCTCCTCTAAGATTGTGCTTAGCCAAGACATGCTGCGCGGCGCGATTGAACATGCTTATGAGGGCATGAGTGTGGTCGATAAAGATTTAAATCTTGTAGCCTGGAATTATAAGTATGCCGAGCTTTATCAGTACCCTGAGGGCTTTTTGACACAAGGCATGCCGATTAGTGAAGTTATTCGCTTTAATGCTACCCGAGGCTACTGTGGCGTGGGTGACATTGAAGAGCAAGTTCGTGTGCGCGTGCAGCACATGCTTAACGGCACCGCTCACACCTCTGAGCGACAACGCAAAGACGGTAAGGTGATTAAAATTCAAGGCAACCCTATGCCAAGTGGCGGTTTTGTGATGACCTTTACCGACATTACTCAATACCGTGAGCAAGAAAAGGCATTAACGCTGGCGAATGAAACCTTGGAAGAGCGGGTAAAAGAGCGTACTTATGAACTGGCATTACTCAACAGTGAGTTAATGGAGTCAAAAGCTCAAGAAGAACTGGCTAATGCATCAAAAACCCGTTTTTTGGCCGCGGTTGGACATGACTTAATGCAGCCGCTAAACGCTGCAAGATTATTTACTGCATCATTATCTCAATATCCAAACCTAGATCTTGAAGCCAAGAACACCATTAATCACGTCAATAGCTCATTAAAAACTGCAGGTGAGTTACTAACTGATTTGCTTGATATTTCTAAGCTAGATAGTGGCACGGTTGAAGTGAATCGCCGCGACTTTGCGGTATCAGAAATACTGCAAGGTTTAGCAGTAGAATTTGACGCCATGGCTGAAGATAACAATATCCGCTTTAACACCCAGATTAGTCAGGCGACGGTTAACTCCGACCCAGCATTGCTTAGACGAATTTTGCAGAACTTTCTCACCAATGCCTACCGTTATGCCAGAGGTGGCAAGGTGCTGCTAGGTTGTCGTCATCGTCAAAATCAGCTAGAAATCCAGGTGCTTGATACTGGCTGTGGCATTGAAAGTGATAAAATAAAAGAGATTTTTCAGGAGTTTAAACGCCTTAATCACCCTAGTAGCCGTAATGTGAGTGGTTTAGGGCTTGGGCTGGCTATCGCTGATCGCATTGCTAAAGTGCTTGGTCATGAAATTAACGTCAGCTCTGAGCTCGGGAGCGGCTCAGTATTCTCGATTATGGTGCCGTTAGGGCAAGCTGCCAGCCAGGTCGTGAGTAAGCCGAAACCTTCGATTGCTCAACCGCTTGCTGGCGTAAAAGTGCTTTGTATCGATAATGAAGAGGCGATTCTAGCAGGGCTTGAATCTTTGCTTACTCGCTGGCATTGCGAAGTGGTGTGCGCCAAAGATCTCAGTGATGCTCGGATTAAACTCGGCCTTAAAGGTGTCGCCCCAGACATTGTACTTGCCGATTATCATTTAGATGATGACCAAAATGGTGTTGATGCTATGGATGGTATTCGTGCGCGCTATGGTGAGCATTTGCCTGGCATCTTAATCACTGCCAACACCAACAAAGCGCTGGTGGAAGATGTCGAGCAGCGCGGTTATCACTATATGGCGAAGATGATTAAGCCTGCGGCGTTGCGAGCGCTAATGTCGAGCTTGGTTAAAGCTAAATAACGCCGGGGTTGATTAGCTTTAATCATAGAGGGATTAAAGCTAAATCAAACCTAACTTTATCGCAAACTACTAGCTAGTCTTGTCATACTCAGCTTCAAGCTGCGCCGCTTTTTGCGCTGCAGGTCTTGCTTGCAACGCTGCGAGGTATTGCATCAGTTTCGGGTAATCATTTAGTAATCCTAGTGCGCCGGCCATTTCAATGATAAATGACAATAGAATGTCTGCAGCAGTAAATTGCTCGCCAACTAACCATTTGTTGTTGGTTAGGTGGTCATTTAAGTAGCCAAGAATAAGTGCCAACTCTTGCTTGCTGTAGCCATCTAAAAAGCGCGTGTCGCTGCCGTCAATTTTTAAGAAGTAGTGCAGCAATAAAGGTAAGGCGGCTGAGCTTTCTGCAAAATGCAGCCACTGCAAATAGGCAGGGTATTCCGCTGAGTCTTTGGCTGGTACCAGCGAGTTTGCAGCACTCTTATCTGCAACATACTTATCAGCTAGGTATTCAGTTATCGCACCTGATTCAGCCAGTACCATATCGTTTTCTTCTATTACTGGTGATTTACCTAATGGGTGAATCGCTTTCAACTCAGCTGGCGCTAGGTTAGTTTCTGCAACGCGCTGATAAGCTTTTACCTGATAGGGTACACGCAGCTCTTCAAGTAACCAGATGATGCGCTTTGAACGAGATTTATTTAAATGGTGCAGAGTGATCATGGTCTTTCGCCTTAAATACAGTCTTGAGTGTCGTGACACTTTAACAATCAAAAATAAATGTAGCAAGCAATTTAATTGTGCGCAATTTATGTGAGAGGTTTACTATGCAAATAACAGCTTATTGATAATCAGGTATAATTTAATGAGCATAAAAAAACGGCAGTGAAATCACTGCCGTTTTGATGGTTGACTGTAACTAATGTTTTGACGTCGCAAAGGGAAAGGGCGCTGCCAATTTAGTTAATATCAGTTATCTAGGGTCTGTTGATCTTTGCTGATTAGAATTTGTTCGAATTAAAAGCACTTTAATCAAGACGCGAGCTATGTAGTTTAGTCGACTAAACAAGTGGCTCGCAACGCAGAGAAAAGTGCTTTTAAACGAACCTTTCAGGCAGCGCTTGTTGTCATTTCTACTGTGTTAACGACTTACTCATGTGGAATAACCACACATCAAAGTCGTTGCCTTGTATAAATTTCCAACAAGAAGCTGCAAAAATAATCTTGGAAGATCAACAGGCCCTTAACAGGCATAAAAAAACGGCAGTGAAATCACTGCCGTTTTGATGTTTGACTGTAACTAACGTTTTGACGTCGCAAAGGGAAGGGCGCTGCCAATTTAGTTAATATCAGTTAAGTCATTACTTCTTTAGGTCTTTGAAGTAGTCAAAGATCACTGGTACATCGTGGTTACCAAGACCTGCATCTACAGCTGCTTGTAGGCTAGTAGATGTGCCTTGTGCGATTAGCGACTCAGTACCTAACTCTTCACAAAGCGCTAGGAAGTAACCTAAGTCTTTGTTTGCGTTGTTGATAGAGAAACCTAGTTTTTCTTCACCGTCTACAGCGTAGAACTTACAGAACTGCATGAATGGTGAGTTAGAAGGACCCGCTGACATGATGTCGAATAGTTGTTGACCGTCTACGCCAGCTTGCTTAGCTACAGCGAATGCTTGAGACATAGTCGCAACAGTGGTCATACCCATGAAGTTGTTAACTAGCTTAGTTACGTGACCAGCACCTAATGCGCCTAGGTGGAATACGTTTTCACCTTGCTCTTCTAGTACAGGCTTAACCTTGTTGAAGGTGTCGATGTCACCAGCAGCCATGATGTTTAGTAGACCATCTTTAGCGTGAGCAGGAGTACGACCTAGTGGCGCGTCGATCATACCAGCGCCTTTAGCAGCTAAGTCAGCACCAATCTTCTTAGTAGAAGCAGGGATAGACGTACCGAAGTCAACTAGTACAGCGCCTTCTTTAATTCCCGCTAGAATACCTTCGTCGCCGTATACAACTTTTTCAACAACAGCAGAAGTTGTCAGACATAACATGACGATGTCAGAGTTTTCTGCAAGTTCTTTAGCAGATGCTGGAGCTTTAGCACCACGCTCAACACATTTAGCAACTGCGTCAGCGTTTAGATCCATCACATTTAGCTCGTAACCACGGTTTTGTAGGTTTTCAACCATGTTGCCGCCCATAAGACCAAGGCCGATAAAACCGATAACAGGCTTTGTCATAACTAACTCCTAAAATTGAATATAGATAAATCTGGTGTAGATTATTTCATTGCGATGCTTCAATTGTATTACAAATAGGGCTGAGTTTGCCAACCATTTTGTTGACCAATTTCATGTTTTTGGACAAACCAGCGCTGAAGAGGTGTAAATTCGCCCATTTGAAATCTAGGATGTGTGAATTTTCGACAAGCCTAGCGACACCTTGTCGTACAAAAGCTTAGCAATGTAGTTTGATTGTTTGATGAAGCTTGCAGAGTTAAGGTCACCATTTATGGTGCACACTCATGGATTGGCACCTTAACCCTGCAATGCTATTTACTAGAACTTGGCGCGAACACCTACAGAGTAACGGCGATCCGCTTCACTATAGTTCCATACCGAGCCTAATTCTGTGGTTTCTTCAATTGGTTCACCAAGTAGGTTTACTGCGTTGGCAAATACAGTGAAGCTCTCATTAATATCCCAGCTAGCTGAGAAGTCAACTTGACCACGAGCTTCACGGTAACTATTACCTACTGTTGGGTCTGCTTCAGTATCTGCAGTATTTAAACCTAATGCACCTACTGTTTGTACACGCTTAACCACTTGATCGTCTAAATAACGGTCGCGCCAGTTATATGCGATACGGAATTGTAGATCTTCGTTTTCCCAGTAGAACTGTGCATTAGCACTGTGCTTAGAGATTTTCAGCAGTGGGTTACCGTCAGGTTGTTCGCTGTCGGCGTAGGTGTAGTTGGCATTGACACCAAAACCAGACCAGAAATCAGGTAAGAAGGTGAATTGTTGCATGTAAGCAAGCTCTAAACCTTTAACGGTACCGCTGCCACCATTGACTTCAGTATCGATAAGAATACCCGTGTTGCCTGTCGCTTTAGCTGCATCAACGTATGCCTGACCTTGCGCTTCTGTTGCAAAGTTAATCTCGCTTTGGCTTTGACCGGCGGTGTCTAACAAACAGATGTTACCCCACTCAGTCGTGTTTTGACCTTCAATGGTGCTCGAGTCCGCAAGACAGCTACGGCCAGTTTCAGTGAACGAGTTTACATCTTTATAGAAGATTGCTGCAGACATTAAACCGTCTTCAAAATAATGCTCTAGCGATAAGTCATATTGAGTTACACGGTATGGGTCTAACTTGTAAGAACCTTGTGTACCCGTTACCAGAGAGTTATCAATATCTAGCGCAGGGCTAAGTTGATCAAAGTCTGCTCGGCGCATTACTTTTGCTGCAGCGAAGCGAGCTAGGGTGCTTTCATCAATGTTATAGGTCACGTTTAAGCTAGGTAAAAAGTCGTTATAGTCATTCTTACCCGTTGTCAGGACTTTGTTGCCATCTGCATCGATAGAGTCAACAACGCTTGATTCAAGCTCTGTTCGGATATAACGGCCACCGAATACTGCTTGTAAGTCTTCAAAATCAAGATGGAACTGAGCGTATAACGCTTGGGTTTTCTCGTTGATCTCTTGATAAGCACCGCTGCTTTCAACCATGTTGTCAGCCAGTGAACCAGTCATTGCATAGTCAGTGTGAGCAAGGATTTGTTTTACTAATTCATAAGTTGCATTGGCATCTTTTAAACGTTCAGCGTCATATACATGGTAAGTCATTAGGTCATTTTGACCATTGATACCAGTTTGGTTAAACGAATTGTTTAAATTAACGGTTTTGAAAGTTCCCGCTAGAATAGGATCATCAATCCATACCGGAGCAAATAATCCATCGGCGTTTTTCGCTTTTTTGTACGAATCTTTTAATGTGCTGCCATTTGGCATTAGATCAAAGCGAGTGGACTTGAAATCACGGTCGGTAAAACGCATACCGGTTTTAACTGCTGCAATCCAGTCAACGCCAACATCAGTAAAGTTAAAGTCGAAGCGAAGTGCTTGTTCTTCATTATCTTTCTGAATGGTCTTGTGGAAAAACTCACGGAACACGAGATTATCTGGATTGGTGAGTACCTCGCTGTCAGCGTAGGTATAACCAGGAATGCCAGAACCTGTATAAAAACTAGATGTGGTGGTATGGGTTACCAGATCCAGTGTTGGGTCAGTTCGCTCAATTGGGCGAAGGTTGAACTCAGATGCGGTTTGCAACTCGTCAGCTTTTGAAATTGAGTACTCTGCTGAAAACTCAATAGTGTCGGTTAGGTTCCACTCGGTGCCAATGGCATGAGAAGTGGTATCTGAGGTAGTAAAGTCACTCCAAGTTTTTGGAATAACAAACGCGCCAACAAGATCATAGTTATGTAACAGGCCGTTATGACCATAGTAGCTGTCGCTGCGCGCTTCTACGCTACCACCAACGTCTAGAATAGAATATGCAGCTTGGCCGCCGTCTAGTTTCGTTGCGTTAAAATCGAGGTAGATGTTGCCATTTTCACTTTCTGGTGCCCACTGCAGCGATAAGCCATAAGCGGTACGTTCACGCTCCTCAGTTTTCTGTTCGTTGGTAGACTGCGTTTTGCGTTGGTATTTACCGTTTGGTCCACCCGAGTCATCAACAATGCCATCACCATCGATATCAATATTGTCTTGTAAATCTATCTTATTGAAATACTCGTCACGACGAATTTCACGATCCATATAGGATAGGTTAACCGAGGCACCAAATGTACCAGACTCGCCAAAGTCCCAGTTATTGCCTAGGCCTGCAGAGAACTTAGGCGCAGTGTTCTCGGTTTTATCAGCATACTCTCCCTCTAAAGACACTGCGATGAGTGGTTCAGAAAGCTCGAGAGGGCGAATAGTTTGCATGTTGACGGTGCCACCAAGTGCCCCTTCAATCATTTCCGGTGTTGGTGATTTAATCACTTCAACAGTTTTCAAAAAGCTTGAAGGGAAGTCATCAAGTGAAATACCACCGCGACCAGGCCCCGCTGTTGAGCGTCCGTTAAGTAGGATTAAATTTTCGGTTACACCACGGATAGTAACGTTTTGACCAACACCAAAATCCGACTCAATCGACACACCAGGAATGCGTTGCAGCGCTTCGGCGATGTTGGCATCGGGTAATTTACCAATATCTTCAGCAACAATTGCATCAACAATCCGTGCATCGGTGCGCTTCATTAAGTTTGCTTGTTTCAAACTGCCAAAGATGCCGCGAACTTGAATAACTTCTATATTTTCTTGATCATTCGCAGTTTCTTCAGCAATAGCTGGAAGTGCTAGCATGCTAGTTAATGCCGCACCGAACAAAGCAATATTGCTGGCACGATATTTAGCACCGCTAAACAGCTCACTAATCTTATTTAACTTCATATTCCCCCAAAGAATGTATTGTTTGGCTGCACCATTTTGGTAAGGCCAATCACTGTAGTTAGTAAACAGTGTTAACGTTTATATAACAGCTTACCAATATAGGCAACATTGTATTACCAATAGTTTGTTTTGGTATGTATGGAGGTAGGTCTTTATTTTTGGTATAAAAAACAGTTGCTTGGGTTGTTTTTATCTATTTGGTGATTAGAAGCTCATTGATATGCAATAGGCTTGTAAATTACTGAAATCGTATGCAATTTATGCTTTCTATACAAAATTGAAACTTTTTTGTAAATTTTGTTTGTATTGGTAATACAAAAATGTATTACCATGCGGTTTGGTTGCTCGCGGATGGAGAAGTGGTAGAACTCAGTAACTAGCTTAATCGTATACAGGCTGTGAAAATTGAGAGGAGAGTAGCTCGACTATGGCGTTGAGTAACAATGACTCAAACGGCTTGTTTAAGTCATTGTTGTCACTATATATCGAGTTGTATTGGCGGTATTTTATACCTAGTAATTTATTTTACCCGTTTGAAGGACTCGTTGCTGTGCTTTGCTCAGGGGTAATATTAGCGGCGATGGTTTTCATCGCACTGGTTAATTGAGTTAACTGCGCCTTAGTAATGGTATAAGGCGGGGTAATGTAAATGACATTACCAAAGGGTCTTATCCAAACGCCTAAATCAATAAAGGCTTTTTGCAGTAACCCGATATTGATGGGGCTATCCATTTCTAATACGCCGACCGCACCAATAATGCGCACATCGGTTACGTGTGGTAGGTTAATCGCACCCTCAAGCTCTTGAGTCATTTGCTCATCTATAGCGCTTACCTGCTGCTGCCAATGACCTTGCTGTAATATCGCCAGGCTTGCATCGGCTGCAGTGCAGGCTAGCGGGTTGCCCATAAAGGTTGGGCCGTGCATAAACACACCGGCTGGTGAGTCGCTGATCCCTTGAGCAACTTTGTCGCTGCATAGCGTAGCCGCAAGTGAGATATAACCACCAGTCAGCGCCTTGCCCAAGCATAAAATGTCGGGCTCAATGCCTGCGTGCTCATAGGCAAATAGTTTGCCTGTACGCCCAAAGCCTGTTGCAATCTCATCGAGAATAAGCAGAACGTCGTATTTATCACATAATGCTCTTACCGCTTTTAAGTACTGCGCGCTATAAAAATGCATGCCGCCAGCAGCTTGCATTATCGGCTCGATAATTAATGCAGCGATTTCATGGTGGCGTTGCTTTAACACCGCCTCTAGGGCATCAACGTCAGCAGTATTCATCGCACCGCCAAATTTACAGCTTGGCGCAGGTGCGAAGATTTGTTCAGTCACAGCTTCACTAAACATGGTATGCATACCGCTATCAGGGTCACAAACACTCATCGCGGCAAAGGTATCACCATGGTAGCCACGTTTTACCGTGAGCATTTTTTGCTTTTGGGCTGAGACTTGCTGGTTGCTAGTTTCTTGCCCCTTTCCTTGCCCTTGCCGCTTTCCTTGCCCTTCACCTTGCCAGAACTGCATCGCCATTTTCATTGCGACTTCTACTGCAATTGAGCCTGAGTCAGCTAAAAATACTTTAGTCAGGTTAGGGCAGGTCATCTCCACTAAACGCTTTGAAAGATTTACCGCTGGCGCGTGGGTGAGGCCGCCAAACATCACATGGCTAAGTTGCTGCAACTGATTTTGCATGGCAGATAAGATTTGTTCATTGCCATAACCGTGTATACACGCCCACCAAGAACTAGTGCCGTCAATTACTACCTGGCCGTCAGCTAATGTTAGTTCACAGCCTTGGGCAGACGTTACACCGGTCACTTCAACAGGGTTGGTCATTGAGGTGTAAGGGTGCCAAATGTGCTTTTTGTCGAATTCAAAATCAATTGCAGAGGGAGTATGCTTAGTGGTGTTCATTTTTTAACCGTTAGTATAGTTTGCGCCACTGGTCAGATTGACAGTTTACGGCCTCAAAGTATCCTAGCCAACAGAAAATCATAAAAAGGATAGGTTGTTATGTCGTTAGCTATTGTTCGTCACGATTGGACTAAAGCTGAAATTGAAGCTCTGTTTGCGCTGCCAATGAATGATCTCTTGTTTAAGGCGCATAGTATCCATCGTGAAAACTTTGACCCTAACGAAGTGCAGATAAGCCGTTTACTTTCGATTAAAACTGGCGCTTGTCCTGAAGATTGTAAGTATTGCCCGCAAAGTGCTCGTTATGACACGGGGCTTGAAAAAGAGCGCTTGATGGAAATTGAAAAAGTGCTAACCGAGGCAAAAAGTGCCAAAGCCGCTGGTGCATCACGCTTTTGCATGGGCGCGGCCTGGCGTAACCCGCGTGAGCGCGACATGCCATACCTAACGCAAATGGTAAAAGATGTTAAAGCGCTGGGTATGGAAACCTGCATGACACTGGGCATGTTGTCAAAAGAGCAGTCTGATCAGTTAGCAGACGCTGGCCTAGATTATTACAACCACAACCTAGATACCTCACCTGAGTACTATGGCGACATTATTACCACGCGTACCTATCAAAATCGTTTAGATACCCTAGACAATGTGCGCGCATCAGGCATGAAAGTTTGCTCTGGCGGTATTGTCGGCATGGGTGAGCAAGCAAGTGATCGTGCAGGTCTTATTCAGCAGCTCGCTAATATGGATAAGCACCCAGATTCTGTACCAATTAATATGCTGGTTAAAGTTGCAGGTACGCCATTTGAGAAGCTAGATGATCTCGACCCGCTTGAGTTTGTCCGCACCATTGCTGTTGCCCGTATTACTATGCCACTGTCGCGAGTTCGTTTATCAGCTGGGCGCGAGAATATGACCGAAGAGCTACAGTCTATGTGTTTCTTTGCTGGTGCCAACTCAATTTTCTATGGCTGCAAACTACTTACCACACCAAACCCAGAAGAAAACGACGACATGATGTTGTTTAAGAAACTGGGCTTGCACCCTGAGCAAGGTCCTCAAGCCGTTGCTGATGCCGATCTTGATAAAGATGAGCAACTTATTGCTAGCGCAAAAGCCAAAAAAGATCGTGACACCATGCAGTTTTATGATGCAGCTGCGCTGTAACACTTAACTGGCAGTTCGATAAAGTATCTTTAGGCTCATTGATGATAAAGTTAGAGAGCATGGTGCATCCACTCCAAGCTAAAATGGCGCAGAAAACCAAGCAATTAGCAGATGCCGGTAGATTGCGTCAGCGCCGCGTTGTGGGCGCTGGGTTAATTGATTTTAGCCACAATGACTATCTTGGTTTGGCAAGCTGTGAGCCAATGAAAGCAGCTGCCACTGAGGGCGCTGAGCGTTATGGTGTTGGCGCGAAAGCCTCACCACTTGTTTCTGGATATAGTCAGGCGCATCAAGCCCTAGAGCAGGCTCTTTGCCAGGCGACTGGCCATCAAGCTTGTTTGCTATTTTGCTCAGGGTTTAGTGCTAATTCAGCTTTAATAGAAACCCTATTTGATAGTGATAACACAGTTGTCGCTGACAAGCTTATTCACGCCAGTGTTATTGATGGTATCAAGCATAGTGGCGCGAAACTAAAACGCTTTTTACACAACGATATAGAAAGCGCGCAGCGAATCCTGACCAAACTTGAACCTACAGTGGTGTTGACTGAAAGTACATTTAGTATGGACGGGGATAAAGCGCCACTTAACGAGTTATCAGCGCTTTGCAAGCAACACGGCAGCTGGCTGATTGTCGATGACGCCCACGGTTTTGGGATAACGGGCATTGGTGAACAGGTTAACAGTAACGGGCTAAGCGCAGTTACAGCTGACATTGCTGATATTCAAGTGGTCACTTTTGGTAAAGCACTCGGTTGTCAGGGCGCTGCGGTATTAGGCTCACAGCAGGTAATTGATTATTTAGTTGCTAATGCTCGCCACTATATTTACTCCACAGCCTTATCGCCTGCCAATGCTCATGTGGCGCTTGCGGCAATTAACTATATCCAAGCCACGCCAACGCTAATCGACAAGCTAAATAATAATATTGCCCTGTTTCGGTCGCTGTATCAGCAATCTGATGTGAGCAGTCAGTATCTATTAGCTGATTCTGCTACACCTATTCAGCCAATCATTATTGGTGCAGATAGCGAAGTTGTTGCGCTGGCAAATAAGCTATCAAAGCTTGGCTTTGTAGTGGGCGCAATACGCTCGCCAACGGTGCCCAAAGGTGCTGCCAGATTGCGGATTACCTTATCTGCCACTCATACAAGCGAGCAAATTACCAATTTGGTTGATGCGTTATCTTTGTCTTTAAGTTAGCTGAGTAGGCTCATCGGTGCATCCGTAGAACGATACAAAGGCAAAAACCATTTTTATCACACAAACAGTTTTAAGAGCCGTATTAACTTTATGACATCAAAGCCGAACGTCGCCAACACATTTTCTCAAGCTGCCACTTGTTATAAGCAGCATGACGTGGTGCAACGGCAAACCGCATCGCGCTTACATGAGTTAATGCACAAGCAAGATATCGCTGCGCCCTTGAAAGGCCCGTTACTTGATATTGGCTGTGGTCCAGGTACGGATTTTTCAGCATTTAGCCAAGTAGACCAAGTAACTGGTGTTGATATTGCGCCAGGAATGCTAGCTCAGCTAGGTGCTAATTTTCCCGAGTATCAGACCTTACAATGCGATGTGCAAAACCTAACGCTTAGCGATGACTGTACAGCCAATGTGTATTCAAACCTCGCGCTGCAGTGGTGTGACAATTTACCCAAAGCGACATCACAGCTTAATCGCGTGCTATTGCCATCTGGCAACTGTTTTATTGCGACTGTGGTCGATGGCAGTTTGCCTGAACTTAAGGCGCTTGGATTCAGAGTAAACCGCTTTTTAAGCATGCCCAAAGTGATGAGTGCTTTTGGCGTCGTCAGTGGCGCCAATTTGCAAGCAGTAACTGGTGAGCCGTGCGCTAGCGAGCAGTCGCTGGTCAGTCAAAACTGGTTGATCAAACACGCCAAAGTTGAAAAGGTGACCGTGCATTTTGATAGCCTTAAATCGCTGTTATATTCCATAAAAGGTGTGGGCGCATCTGTAAGCTCAGACAGTGAAGCGGGTGAGGCGTTAACTAAGTCTCAATGGCGACAAAGACAAAAGTTGGCTGAGGGGTTAAGAACTACCGAGGGCATACCTTTGACTTACCATATCGCCATTATTCACGCTGAAAAGTTAGCGACAAAGGCCTAGCTTTTAACTGGCTTATTTGTAACTACTAGCAAAGCGCGATAGTAAAAGGATAAAGACATTGATTTACTTTGTGACAGGAACCGATACCGATAGCGGCAAAACCTTGGTGTCATCGGCGCTGCTGTCTTTAGCTAAAGGCAGTAAATTTGGCTTAAAACCTATAGCGTCAGGTTGTGAAGTGACAAGTGAAGGGCTCCGTAACGCCGATGCCTTAGCCTTGATGGAACAGGCTAATGTGGAGCTTGATTATCACACTGTTAACCCTATCGCGTTTGAGCCTGCTATAGCGCCGCATATTGCCGCGGCCAATCAAGGGGTAGCGCTAACTGAGCAGCGGGTCGTTGAGCTAATAAACCAGGCACCAATAAAGGATGTTGACTTTGCCTTAATCGAAGGCGCTGGTGGCTGGCTGTTACCATTAGGCGGCGATCAGCTTATGTCTCGGGCGATTAAGCAGCTTAATCAAGGTTTAAGTCGCGATGGTGAGATACTCGGTGTGATACTGGTTGTGGGCATGAAACTTGGATGTTTGAACCATGCGCTGTTAACTCAGCAAGCGATTGAGGCTGATGGGCTGGAAATTGCGGGTTGGTTTGCCAATCAAGTGGACGGGGAAATGAGTGAAATTGAAGCCAACTTAGCGAGTTTAAAAACGCTAATGACTAGCCCATTTCTTGGCTATATTCCTCACCTCGATAACGCAAATGCTGAGCAAGCAAGTCAGTTCATTGATATTGAAAAACTCACGACATAAATCGAAAACCACTAGCTTGCATTTGAGCAATAGATATCACGATATATAACACCATATATAAATAACCTGAGCTCGGGATAATAAAACGGTTTCTAACGGCTATTTTTGCCCGTATCTTAGTAGAGAGAGCGTTGAAGCCACTTGCAATAGACTAGCTATTGACGCGTAGCTTCGCCTTGAACTAAACAAAACTATCTCGCTATAAACTTAATGCGGGGTATAGCTCTGGATGAGAGAGCCATTGGCACTTCCTTATCCCGAGTTCAGGTTAAATAGTAGCGTTAAGACAATTAAAGCTACGAACAAACAAAAAACCGCATATCACTATGCAGTTTTTTAGTGTCCATTCTTTATTGAACTGATTAGCAGTCGTTAGCGTTTATTTTTGGAACTGGTAAACGCTGCCAAGTTTTAAGACTTGGGTTAATTCATCAAGTGCGGTGCGCGACTCTATAATTAACTGTGGGTCAGCTAAATCAGCAACCGTTAGCGTATCGCGATAGTGCTTATCTACCCAGGTATTTAAGCGAGTAAATAGTGCATCATTCATTAAGGTGTGTTGGTTAACCGCAGCCACTTCTTGCTCGTTCATTGCTACACGTAAACGCAGACAAGCTGGGCCGCCACCATTCTGCATGCTTTGCTTCACGTCATAGTAGCGCACTTGCTTAATCGGTGTGCCAAGTGTCACTAGCTCGTTTAGATAAGCGTGAACCGCTGGGTTTTCTTCACAATCTGTTGGCGCAATGATCGCCATTTCACCGTTTGGTAGGGTGATGATTTGCGTGTTGAACAGGTAGCTCTTAACCGCATCTTGAATTGAAACCTGCTCAGTTGCCACTTTCACAAAGTGTACGTCAGCGTTCATTTTTCGGCGGATTTCATCAAACTTAGCTGCCGTATCTACAAATGCCTGTTCGTGGTAGAACAGCACATTTTGGTTGCCCACAGAAATAACGTCGTTATGGAATACACCCTGGTCAATGACATCAGGATTTTGCTGCATGAATACGCAGCTTTCATCATCTAATTGATGCAAACGCGCAACAGCTTGAGAAGCTTCAAGGGTTTGACGGGCAGGGAATTTCTTTGGCTTAGGCGCATTTGGGTTCATCGCCTGTTGGCCGTATACAAATAGCTCAACGCCAGCGTGACCATAATCGCTACATAGGCGCGTATGGTTTGCAGCACCTTCGTCACCAAAGCTTGCATGCTCAGGTAAATGTTGGTGATGCTGGAAGTGTTTCTCATCGCTAAATGTTGCTTTTAAGATGTTGCCGGTAGTTGTTGGCTCGATTGAGCGGTGAAGCTTGTCAACCAGATTCGCTGGAGTGAAGTGTACTTTACCATTACGAGTATCGGCTGATGGCGATACGGTTGCAGCGTTTGCCGTCCACATACTTGACGCGCTGCAGCAGGCATTTAATAGCATAGGTGCTTGTTTAGCTGCTTGGGTTAACACTTCCGCGTCACTGCCGCTAAAGCCCATACGACGAAGCGAATAAAGATCAGGACGCTCTTGCGGCGCTAATACACCTTGAACCATGCCTAAGTCAGCCAAGGCTTTTGCTTTGGCTAAGCCTTGCTTGGCAGCGGCTTTTGGGTTTGATGCTTGCGCAGCGTTGCTATAAGAGGCTACGTTACCAAAAGATAAGCCAGCATAGTTGTGGGTTGGGCCAACCAGTCCATCAAAGTTCGCTTCGAAGTGTTTCATTCGTATTCCTTGAAGTCAGTGAATTATTGTAATTATGGGGGCAAACTGCCGTGATTAGCGAGTTTTTGCAACAAAAGTCTATTGCATAAAAATAGAACTTCGCCACCGAATGTTTTGCACAATACTGCATCTCAGTGGTTGCTAATTTACCGCCAGTATACTCATGCGCAAGGGCTTCACAAGTCGTACTATTTTTGTCCAATATAATAAAAGTGACTAAAAATGCACAATAGTGATTGCTTGTTAGGTAAATATGAAATATTACTTTTTAATAACGCAAAAAATTTTTTTACATTTTTTTAATTTGATTAAAAAATGGCACACTGGACACATAAAAACGCGATTAACTTGAAACTCGCGGCGCAACACTCTATATATGTAACCAATTTTCTATCCTTTGAGACTATTTGGCGTAAATTAATTTATGGGTAAATCGCTAGTTATTGTCGAATCACCGGCCAAAGCCAAGACAATCAACAAATATCTTGGTAAAGAATACATCGTTAAGTCGAGTGTAGGTCACGTCCGTGATTTGCCAACGTCGTCGACATCAGATGGCAGCAAGGGCGGCAAAACTGCTGCTGAAGTGCGCAAAATGTCACCTGAAGAAAAAGCCAAATATAAGAAAGCACGTGATCAAAAAGCCTTGGTTGCTCGCATGGGGTTAACCCTGAAAAGTCTTGGGCGGCTAAGTATCAAATTCTTCCCGGCAAAGAAAAAGTCGTAAAAGAACTTAAAACCCTTGCAGAGTCAGCTGACCAAATCTATCTCGCAACCGATTTGGACCGCGAAGGGGAAGCCATTGCCTGGCACTTGCAAGAAATTATCGGCGGTGAAGACTCACGCTATCAACGCGTAGTGTTCAACGAGATCACTAAATCTGCGATTCAAGATGCATTTAGTAAACCATCGGCACTTGATACCAATATGGTTAATGCTCAACAAGCACGTCGTTTTCTCGACCGTGTTGTGGGCTTTATGGTGTCACCATTATTATGGAAAAAAGTAGCACGTGGTTTATCAGCAGGGCGTGTGCAATCAGTTGCTGTACGCTTAGTGGTAGAGCGTGAAGGCGAGATTAAAGCCTTTGTTCCTGAAGAGTTTTGGGACATTCATGCCAAGCTAAATACCAGCAGTGCTGAAGCGCTAAAAATGCAGGTCAGCAAGTATCAATCTGCGGCATTTAACCCGATTAATGAAGCGCAAGCACAAGTTGCCGTTGATGCGCTGAAAGACGCAAGCTTTACGGTTACTGGCCGTGAAGACAAAGCAACGTCAAGCAGACCGTCTGCACCTTATATTACTTCAACACTGCAGCAAGCGGCATCAACCCGTTTAGGCTTTGGCGTGAAGAAAACCATGATGATGGCGCAGCGCCTATACGAGGCCGGTCACATCACTTATATGCGTACCGACTCGACCAACTTAAGCCAAGAAGCACTGGATAATGTGCGTGAGCTGATCGGCGGCGAGTATGGTGATAAGTACCTACCGAAAGATCCTATTCGTTACGGTAGCAAAGAAGGCGCGCAAGAGGCGCACGAAGCGATTCGTCCATCGAATGTTAAAGTGAAGTCTGCTTCATTGACTGACATGGAGCGTGATGCGCAGCGCCTGTATGAACTAATTTGGCGTCAGTTTGTTGCGTGTCAGATGACACCTGCAAAATACGATGCAACGCGTTTAACTGTTACCGCTGGCGATTACGAGCTGAAAGCCAGTGGACGTACCTTGCGCTTTGATGGTTGGACGCGCGTGCAGCCGCCAATGAGCAAGAAAAACGAAGAAGACAACACCTTGCCAGTGGTTGAAAAGGGCGATAGTTTAACCCTTGCAGACCTAATGCCTAAGCAGCACTTTACCAAGCCGCCTGCACGTTACAGTGAAGCATCGCTAGTAAAAGAGCTAGAAAAGCGTGGTATTGGCCGTCCATCAACTTACGCTACTATTATTTCGACTATTCAAGACCGTGGTTACGTGAAAGTTGAAAATCGCCGTTTCTTCGCTGAGAAGATGGGTGAGATTGTCAGCGAGCGTCTGGTAGATAGCTTTAATGATTTAATGAGCTACGACTTTACCGCTGGCATGGAGCAAACACTTGATGATGTGGCTCAAGGTAAGCTTGATTGGAAGAAGGTACTCGACGGTTTCTATGGTGATTTTACCAAGCAACTAGGTAAAGCTGAGTTAGCCCCTGAAGAAGGCGGTATGCGCCCGAATGAGATGGTCGTCACTGACATTGAGTGCCCGACATGTGGTCGTCCAATGGGTATTCGTACTGGTTCAACGGGTGTATTCCTAGGTTGTTCTGGTTATGCATTACCACCAAAAGAGCGCTGCAAAACCACACTTAACTTAACGCCAGGTGAAGAAGCGGTAAGTGACACCGAAGAAGGTGAAACTGATGCACTGCGCGCTAAGAAGCGTTGTAAAATCTGCGGCACCGCCATGGACAGCTACCTAATCGATGAGAAGCGTAAACTGCATGTGTGTGGTAATAACCCAACATGTGAAGGCTTTGACGTCGAAGAAGGCACCTTTAAGATCAAGGGTTACGATGGTCCTATCATTGAGTGCGACAAGTGCGGCAGTGATATGGAGCTGAAGAATGGCCGTTTTGGTAAGTACTTTGGTTGTACTAACCCAGATTGTAAGAACACCCGTAAACTGCTGAAAAGCGGTGAAGCGGCGCCACCAAAGGAAGATCCTATCTTCTTGCCAGAGCTAAAATGTACTAAGTCAGATGCGCACTTTGTACTACGTGATGGCGCAGCAGGTATCTTCTTAGCGGCTAGCACCTTCCCGAAATCGCGCGAAACCCGTGCGCCTTTGGTTGAAGAGCTGGTTAAATACCGTGAGTTACTATGGCCTAAGTACCAGTTCTTAGCTGATGCACCGGTGAAAGATGACGACGGTAACCCAACGCTGGTGAAGTTTAGCCGTAAGACCAAAGAGCAATACGTTGCCAGTGAGAAAGACGGTAAAGCCACAGGTTGGTCAGCTAAGTTTATCGCAGGTAAATGGGTTGCTGAAAACACCAAGAAGAAACCAAAAGCGAAAGCTAAAAAGGCTTCATAACTGAGTCTATTGGTTTAGTCGATTAGCTATTAAATGCCACTGATTGAGTCATCATTCAGTGGCATTTTTGTGTGCGCTTTAGCGTTTGCGATAGGCACTAGGTGGCACGCCTGTCCATTGTTTAAAGGTGCGGGTGAAAGGGCTGGTTTCTGCAAATCCTAAATAATGGCTGATTTGCTCTATCGACAGTTCACTGTGAGCGAGTAGCTCAATGGCCTTGTCGCGCTTGAGTTGATTCTTTAACGCGATAAAGCTATTGCCCTCATCGCTCAATCTTCTTTGTAAGGTATAAGGTGCAAGGTTAAGCTTGGCTGCGACTTTATCTAAGCTTGGGAGCTCAGGTATTTCGGGTATTTGCGCTTGTAGCGTACTTTGCAGTATTTTTCCCACTCGGGCAGAGTAACTTTGGCTGTGAAACTGCAGCATCAACAAGTTTGCAATAGGGTTTGTTAGCAGCTGCTCAAGTGCTGCTAAGCCGCGTTTATTTTCTTTTACGAGTAAGCGTTTGTCGAAACTGAGCTTAGCTCTCGGTGCGTTAAACTTAATGGGTGCGCCGTAAAAGACCAATGCGTAGTCTCTCGCGTGCACAGGCGCAGCAAAGGGCAATTCAATCGCTGTGATGGGTATAATCGACTGACTGTACCAACTGAGCATGCGGTGAATAAAGAACAAGCCAAACTCATACACAAATAGCTGTGATTGCAAAGCTAAATCTAGTTTTGGCAGCGATACCTGACATTCATCTGCAACGATTTCAATCTCAATACTTAAGTCATTGCCCATCACCTGATTATATTGCTTGAGGCGTTTTAGCACGTGCTCAAGGTTTTTAGCGGTGATCATAAAGTGGCTCATTATCGCGAAATTGCCAATCGGCAAAATCTGCTCGCCATGTCCGAGTAACTCATCTTTACCCGCAAGCATTAACTGAGTGATCAACTCGCCATACTGGCGCAGTGAGATACGTGCACTTGGCTGCATGAGTAATTGGCTCGGGATACGACATTGCTGCAGAATGTTGGATTTCTCATCATCGCTAATTGGCACTTTGGCTAGTGCGGTTTGCGCGAATGCCACGCTGATCGAGATATTATTGATTGAGACGTTGTTGCTTGAATGACTTACCATAGGTTTTGTTTATTGGTGTCAATTTATAAGGAGTATTTATCTATATTTAGGCAAATGTTGTTATAAAGTGTCAAGTTTATGTGATGTGGTGTCATTCTTTTTATCTTGTAACGATGAATAATAAAGGTGTACTCAATAACAAGGAAATCTGGTAATGGCTGTTCCTCCAATTTTAAAACAAGGTTTATCTGTGCCAGCAGTCGCTGCGCCGCTATTTATTATTTCTGGCCCTGAGCTGGTCATTGCCCAATGTAAGGCGGGCATTGTAGGCTCATTCCCGTCACTAAACGCGAGAGGCGAGGGTGAGTTTGAAAAATGGCTTATTCAAATTACCGAAGAGTTAGCAACGTACAATAAGGCAAACCCAGACAAGCCAGCAGCGCCTTTTGCGGTTAATCAGATTGTGCACCGCTCGAACAATCGCTTAGAAGAAGATTTAGCCCTGTGTGTTAAGTACAAGGTGCCGATTGTGATCACCTCTTTGGGCGCGCGCGTCGAAGTGAATGAAGCTGTGCATTCATATGGCGGAATTGTATTGCATGATATCATCAATAATACCTTTGCAAAGAAGGCCATTGCCAAGGGTGCAGATGGTTTAATTGCAGTGGCTGCAGGCGCAGGTGGCCATGCAGGCACCCAATCGCCACTGGCACTTATTTCAGAAATTCGTGAATGGTTTGATGGCCCGTTATTATTATCTGGCTCAATTGCCAACGGCGATTCTATTTTGGCTGCACAGGCGATGGGCGCAGACCTAGGTTATATTGGCTCTGCGTTTATCTCGACCAAGGAAGCGCGCGCACTAGAAGATTACAAACAGTGTATTGTCGATAGTAGCGCTGAAGACATAGTGTACAGCAACCTATTTACTGGTATTCATGGTAACTACCTAAAGCCATCGATTGTTAACGCTGGTATGGACCCTGACAATTTGCCTGAAAGTGACCCAAGCAAGATGGATTTTGGCTCAGGTGGTAATACCGATAAGAAAGCCTGGAAAGATATCTGGGGTTGCGGGCAAGGGATCGGCGCGATTAAAAAGGTACAAAGCGCAGGTGATTTGGTAGCGGATTTAAAGCAGCAATATGACGCAGCATTTGCTCGCCTCGCTAACCTTCAGGGCTAAATTCTAGAGTTAATTTTAGCGCTAATGTTCAGAGCTGGCTTTTAGCATCAATCTTTAAAGCTAGCCTTTAGCTTTAGAAATGACGTAATTAAATGCCTGGGCTGGCTCTATAACATGAGTCAATCCCAGGCATTTTTGTTTGAACTTCAGCTATTTCTATTAACGATTCAGCTAAGCCTAAGCCTAAGCCTAAGCCTCAGCAATCACGATAGGATGAAATTAACCGCAGCGCTGGCATGCAGTGACGTGGTATCAAATAATGGCAGCTGGCAATCGGCTTGTTGAACCAAAAGGCCGATTTCTGTGCAACCTAAAATTACCCCTTGCGCGCCTTGCTCTTCGAGCTTTCTGATAACATCAAGATAAATTTGCTTCGACTCAGTCTTAATCACGCCATGGCAAAGCTCTTGATAAATTATGTCGTGCACTAGCTGCATATCTTTGTCATCAGGTGTTACAACGTCAATGGCAAACCTGTCTTCAAGGCGCTGTTTATAAAACGCTTCGCGCATGGTAAAGCCTGTGCCAAGCAACCCCACCTTGTTGATGCCTTGTGAGTGCAAGGCCTGCGCTGTTGGGTCTACGATGTGCAGCAGCGGCACGGTAACCGCTTTTGCTACACCTGCGGCAACTTTATGCATGGTGTTGGTACAAATCACAATTGCATCAGCACCTGCAAGCTGCAGCGCTTGCGCAGCCTCTGCTAAGCTTTGCGTTGCCTGCAGCCATTCACCTTGAGATTGCATTTGCGCTATAGGTGCAAAATCGACACTGTTAAGAAGAATCTTGGCGCTGTGTAATCCGCCAAGGCGCTCACCAACTTCGGTGTTAATTAGCTGATAATAACTCATGGTTGACTGCCAACTCATGCCGCCAATAAGGCCAATGGTTTTCATTAAATTTTTACCTCAATAGACACTTCGTCACATTGTAATAATGACCATTGTTAATTGGCTACTTACTTAGGTCGTTATACAAGGTATCAATCCACCTTTTCTCGGTGATAAACCGCCAGCCCCAGCTTTTGTATTTCTCTGGCACGCCTGCTGCGTGGATTTGCTCCAATGATTTACCCGCCTGAATTTGTCCTCGCATCCAGTTAATGCTGTCATCAAGCATATGCTTAAACTCGCGAAGCTCAGCTTTACTGGCCATTTCGCCATGGCCTGGAATGATTTGAATGTCGTCTGGGATCTTAAGTAGGATCTTTGCGATGTTATCACGATAGCCCATTACAGAGCCGCCGCCTTTTAAATCTACGTAAGGGAAGCGGTCTTTAAAGTACAAATCGCCCATGTGGATAACATTACTTTGCTGCCAGTGCACAACACTGTCGCCATCGGTATGACCCGCACCAAGATGAATGACGTCTAAAGTGTCATTGTTAAAATGAATATGGATGCCCTGATCATAGGTGATAACAGGCAGTGCAGTTTTAGGTGTTTTTGGGTTATCACTTAAACGTTTCAGTACGTTGTGATGGGCGAGTATGGTGCCATGCTCGCCGAAATGGCTATTGCCGCCAGTATGATCGCCGTGATAGTGGGTATTAATCACGTATTTGGGTCTTGCATCAGCTTTGCCACCGCCTTGTTGATGTAAGTGACGTAGTGCCCGCTCAATTTTACCTGCTAGCGGCGCAAATTGATCGTCAATAATTAGCAGTCCATCTTCACCACTTGAAACCCCTATATTGCCGCCAGAGCCAGTCAGCAGATACACACTGTCGGTAAGCTTGGTTGCACTAATCTCAACATCTTTAAATCTGTCATCATCAGCCTTTGCTGAAAAAATTGATAAAGCAGTGAGCAACAATGCAAAGCTCACCAGAATAGGGCGCGTACGATTGTTACCTTGGAGCTTGTTTGGCAATCTTGATTTGCTAGAAAATGGTTGAACGCGTGAAGATGGCGCTAGGGATGGCTTCATAGGGCTTCCTTATTAGTTAACCTGAGCTAGGGATAATAAATCGGTTTCTAACGGCTATTTTTGCCCATTTCTTCGTTGAAGCTACTTGCAATAGACTAGCTATTGACGCGTAGCTTCGCCTTGAACTAAACAAAGCTAGCTCGCTAGAAACTAAATGCCAGGTATAACTCTGAGCTAGAGAGTTATTGGCGCTTCCTTACCCCAAGTTCAGGTTTAATTATTATTTTCTCTTGAGTCTGTTGATGCATAGGCTAGGCTTTCGTAAAACCTAAAAGCTGGCCGCATATACAACTTAGCTGCAAATACGTAAAAAAACACCTAAACGATCAGCACAGCGTCTCGTTTAGGTGTTTGGTGGTTCGCTAAGGGGTAAACTTATCGTAAATCAGAAGGATAAAACCCTTGTTCTAACGCATCGCCCTAATTAATAGTCCTAACAGGCATTAACGAGCCCAAGGCAGCAGTCTCTTGGCAGTTTGGTCTGCAATACCCAATCTAATCGCACTCTTATGGCGCATCACATACAAGCCTTGGTAGCAAAGTGGTACTAGGTACAAACTGGTTACCGTCGAAAAGGTCAGGCCGCCAATAATTGCTATTGCCATTGGTGAATATGGCGGGCCGCCGCCACCAATTTGGGTATCGCCCATAGCAAGCGGCACCAGTCCCAACACGGTTGTGGAGACTGTCATTAACACTGGGCGCAAACGGGTCTGACACACCTTGATAATGGTATCGCTGAGCTCGCCTAACTCTGGCGTCATCTGATTGATTTGGTCAACCAGCACAATGCCGTTGTTTACCACAATACCCATTAAGATCAGAATACCAATCATTGCCATCACTGACATTGGGGTAAAGGTTATCCATAATCCCCAAAATACGCCGGTAATTGAGAACAAGATTGAGGTGATAATTGCTGTTGGCAATACCAGCGACTCAAACAAGGCCGCCATTACGATGTAAATCATTGCCAATGCCAGCACCATGTTTACTGCCATAATTGCCTGATCTTCATCCTGGCGTTGGAATCCACCGCGCAGCGAATAGTCATAACCATAGGGGAAGTTAACCGTTTCCATCACCTTAGTGATTTGCTTTTGTGCTTCCTCAGTGGTCATGTCCTCAAGGTTGGCACCAATAGACAGTGCAGTTTGGCGATTGTAATGCCTAATGGTGTCAAACCTTGGCTGAATATTGATTTGCGCAATGCTATCTAAGGTATAAACGCGGTCACCTTGGCGCACAATAGGCAGCTGCTTTAGGTTCTCTAACGACTGTTGCCAGCTTTTATCAAAGCTCATTTCAATACGCAGCTCGCCACTTGGATCATGACGATATGAACGTAGTGGCGTACCACGCAGTGCAATGGCAACATTCGAGGCAATCTCTTGCAATGGCAAATCAAGTCTTGCCGCCATTTCGCGGTTAATAATCACAATGACTTCTTGCTGGGCACTGTTCACCTCAGAGCGCACATCCACCAAACCTTCGATGGTACTTAGTAGCGGCACGACTTGCTCACTAATGCGGATAAGCTCGGTGGTAGAGCGACCTGTTAGGGTAATGCGCACACCATTATTGTCGCCGCCCCAACCAAATTGCGGCGTGGCAATCGAGTATTTAGGGAAGCCTTCGCGGATCTCTTTCTTCAATGCCGCCATATCTACATCTAGATCTTTCTCAAGCAGGATGGTGGTTTGCGTGCTATCTGGAGAGTAATAGCTGTAAACCGAGTCGATATGAAACTTCTCTTTGTTGGCATACAGATAGGTTTCCATGCGGTCAATAACTGACTCTGTGACATTGAGGCTGTGGCGACCTTTTAGCTGATAGTTAATGTACAGTCTGTCGTTACCTTCACCGTCACTTTGGTCTTGCTGCACCATCGACAGCGGCAATGCAGTTGATGCCAGAATTACGATTGCGGCAACGCCTGAGCGTTTCGGGCGGGTTAATATCCAGTGTAAGCTGCGCTGATAAAACCTTGCTAGCATACCCGGCTCTTTTTCAGGCTTTACCTCAAAGTCGAACACATTCAGCATTAACGGGATTAAGGTTTTAGCAACAAGTAGTGATGCGGCAAGCGAAATGCAAATCGAAATCGCCACATGCTCTAAAAAGATAGTGAGCTCAACCTTAACGCCAAAAATATTGGGCAAGAACACAATTGCGGTAGTCAAAGTACCGGCAAGTACTGCAAGGGAGACTTTATCAACCCCTAGAAGTAGCGCTTTTTTCTCTTGTGGCTGTTCTGCTTGTGACTGTTTGCCCAGTGGAAGCCCCTGATTATCTAGTGATGCAGTCGATGTCTGTGCCGCTTTTTGTTTTTCCTGCAGCACGCTTTCTGTTACTACCACTGCGTTATCAATCAGCATACCAACCGCGAGCAGTAGTCCCATCATCGACAGAATGTTCAAGGTGTAGCCTAGAAAGTACATACCAGCTAAGGTCATACATAGTGAGATAGGCACTGAAGACACCACCACTAGAGTCATCTTGAGGTTACGTAAGAACAGGTACAGCACGCCAAATGACAGTAGGGCACCAATCAAGCCTGAGATAAGTAAGTCTTTAAGTGATGACTTTACTCCAAAGGCTTGGTCTTCCATTACAAACAGCTTGATGCCATTAAATTGCTTATCTTGTTTGGTTTGCTCAATCACCTTGAGCACGCGCTCAGACACTGCTACCAGGTTAGCGCCTGATTCTTTGAACACATCCAAACCCACCGCGTACTTACCATCTAGGCGGCGGCCTTCGCGTTTCTCTGGCAGTGAAAAGCTGACATCGGCAAAGTCTTCTAAACGCACACCCGGTTTGATCACTAATTGCTTAATGTCATCGAGATTAGTGAACTCGCCCTTAGGTGATACCTGATAAACCTGATTGTTAGCGCGCAGCGTGCCTGCACTTAAGACGAAGTTTTCGCGCATTAAACGTTGCTGCAACGCTTGGCTGCCAACGCCAGCCGCTGCAAGGCGGTCTGCGTCTATACGGATTTCAACTTGCTTTTGCTCGACGCCATAAAGGGTCACCTTTGATACGCCTTCAACCCGCTCTAACGGCTTACGCAGCTGCTTTTCAAGTAAGTCATAAGCGTTGGAAAGCTCACGCTCACTTGAAATTCGTATGGTTAAAATCGGCATATCTGAGGTCGAGAACTGACGGATAAATACCCGCTCAACATCGCGTGGTAACAGATGCCGCACAGAGTCGACTTTCTCTCGCGCCTCTAAGCTTTTAGTCGCAACCGCTTCGCCCCATTTCATATTTAGGCGAATAAACGCGCCTTCTTGGGTCGAGTCGCTGCGCATTTCTTCAATGCCGCCCATAGTTGCTAAGGCTTCTTCAAGCACCTTAGTGATTTCGCGCTCAACCTCAGCAGGCGTCGAGCCTTTATAAGGCACTTCTACCATGATTTGCGGTATATCAATGCCAGGGAACATCTCCAGCGGTAGCAGTCTGCTTGCCGCCATGCCAAATAGCATAATGGCGACAAAAAACATGCTGGTGGTAACAGGGCGATTTAGCGCCAGTTTGGTGAGGTTCATACTCGCTCCTCCACTAACTGCGCAGCCGCATTCTCATCAGGCGCTTTATCGGTTTCAACTTTAAACTGTTTGCGGTCAAACAGCCCATACAGCGCCGGAATAACCAATAAGGTAAGGGCGGTGGCGATACATAAACCAAAAATCACGGTAATGGCCATTGGCGCACGTACTTCACTACCATCACCCACACCGATTGCCATTGGCAACAGGCCTAAGGTGGTAGTCATGGTGGTCATTAAAATTGGACGCAGGCGCGATTTAGCCGCTTCACTAATGGCGTCAATTTTATCTTTACCCTGACGGCGTAGCTGATTGATACGGTCAACCAATACAATGGCGTTATTCACCACAATACCTGCCAGCATAATCAAGCCGATGAATACCACCACGCTCAAGTGAGTGTTCGTGATAAACAAGCCCAATACGCTGCCGCTGACCGCCATTGGCACTGCAACCAAAATCAATAGTGGATGCAGCAGCGACTCAAACTGACTGGCCATGACTAGATATACCAAGCAAACGGCCAGCACCAACGCGATTTTAAGTGATTGGAATGAGTGTTCCATTTCTTCATTTTGGCCACCAAATCGTGCTTGAATTGAACTAGGAATAGCTTGAGCTTTAAGGATTTGATTCGCTTCAGCGACCGCTTCTGTTAAATCGCCATAAGCTAGGTTTGACGACACAATGGCCACACGTTGCTGGCTTACGCGGTTAATGGCTGATGGGCCAGTTTGTAGCTCAACATCGGCAATGGCGCTCAGTGGAATTGGCTGGCTGCTGTTTGGGTTAATGATCATCGAGGCGATATCACTAATGTGATTACGCTCTTCAAGCTCACTACGCACCAAAATATCAACCTTGCGATCACGCACCGTGTATTGACTAGCAATAGTGCCGCCTACACGCTGGGCTACACGATTAGCAACAGTAGGTGCATCCATACCCAGCGCGGCTAAACGGTCATGGTCAAAACGAATGCTGATCTCAGGCTGACCATCACGCAAGCTGGTGTTGATATCAATAAAGCGCTCAGATTGCGACAGTGCACTGACTAAACGGTCTGCAGTCGTTTTTAGCTGAGCAAGGTCGTAACCTGCAAGCTCAATTTCAAGGGGCGTTTTAAAGCTAAATAGCTCAGGGTGGTCAATGTTTGCTTCAAGCTCAGGCATTTTCATTGCGGTATTGCGCAGCACTTGTTTTACCTGAGCATAGGCTTGAGGCGAGTTTAGCACCACTTGCAAGCGGCCCCAGTTTTCACCGCCTCTGGCGGTATCTGAGGTCATCAAGCCGCCGCTACCTGCTTGGCTATAAGCATGCTTAACCTGTTCCATGTCGTTAATTGACCAAGCTAGCTGCTGCAGCGCGCGGTCAGTTTGGCTAACTGAAGTGCCAGGCGGCAGCAAAATCTCCACATAAAACTCACCCTGATTCATCGGCGGAATAAGCTCCATGCCAAGGCGTGGGAATAAACTGGCACAGCCCATAGTTGCACTGATGGCAATGATAAGGGTAATAACTTGATGCTTTAACGCTTGTTTTAGCACTGAGTGGTACACAGTTTCGACTGCGCGATACACCAGATTAAACGCCGCCAAAAACGGCTTGGTGATCATCGCAAATAACCAGCGCATAAAGCGGCCAATAATCATCGCAAGAGTTAGCAGCCCAGCTGGTAGATAGCTAAATAGCAGTTTTACCGGGAAGGTCAGCACGGCAACACTGTAGTGCTTAACCTTCTGCCACTTGGTTGTGAGCATAGGTTTTGCTTGCTCAGTTTGTGCTTGCGGCAGAGATTTAAAGCCCTGACGCGACGCCAGCATAGGAATGGCGGTTAACGCCACAAACAAAGAAGCAAGCAGGGCGAAGGTGACCGTCATTGCTTGGTCTGAAAACAGTGCCCCGGCAATGCCATCGACAAACACCAGTGGGATAAATACTGCCAGTGTGGTCAGTGTTGATGCGAAAATCGCGCCCGATACTTCTTTGGTGCCTTTTACGGCCGCATCTAAGCGCGATAAGCCTTGCGCCTTGTAGCGGTCGATGTTTTCTAGTACCACAATGGCGTTGTCAACTAACAAACCAATGGCTAGAGCAATACCGCCTAACGACATAATGTTTAGGCTGATCTCAGCAAAGTACATCATATTAAAGGTGGCGATAACTGAAAACGGAATCGAGATTGAGATAATCAAAGTAGCGATAATATCTTTCAAAAATAGATAGATAACTAACATCGCCAGCAAGCTACCGATAAAGGCTGCTGAGGTGACTTCGTTTACAGCACTTTGAATAAACTCAGACTGGTCGTAAATAATCGACAGGTTTTGCTCGTCAGCTTGCGCCGTTACTTTATTTGTAGCGTCATCAGCATGAGCTTTGGCAACGATTGTTCCATCAGATTGCTCATCATCTTTTGCCGCGCCACTGTCCGTTTCTGTAGATGCTTTAGCAACCTTTAATTGGTTTTGCTCAGCTTGCATGGCGTTGATTTTAGCTAACTCAGCTTTAAGCTTTTTCGCCACCGCAACTGTGTTGGCATCACCTTCTTTATAAATGGCGAGTTCAATTGATTCGTAATCACCAATACGGGTGATATCGCTACGCTCTTTATAAGCATCTTCAATGGTGGCGATTTCATTCAAACGTACCAGCTTTTGGCCATCGCGAAACACAATCACCTGACCAAGCTCTTCTAAAGAGTGGAACTGGTTTAGGGTGCGAACCAGGTATTCTTTGTCTGACTGAATAACTTTACCCGCCGACAAATTGATGTTCTCTTGATTAATGCGGCGTTTAATATCGTCGGCGTTCAAGTTAAGTTGGGTCAGCTTTTGCTGGTTAAGCAAAATGTGTACTTCTTGCTCTAAGCCACCAGAAAGCCTTACTGCAGCCACACCGGTTAGCGCTTCCAAGCGGCGCTTTAGCTCTTCTTCAGCAAAGGTGCGCTGAGATTTAAGCTGCTCAGGCGTGGCATTGGGCAATGAAAATGCAAGACGCATAATCGGGTCAAGATTAGGGTTAAAGCGCAGCAACAGTGGCTTGTTGATATCAAGTGGCAGCTCAATGGTGTCAAGCTTTTCACGCACTTCAAGGCTTGCCATATCCATGTTGGTGCCCCATTCAAACTCAAGCACTACATCTGACATGCCTGAGCGTGAAATGGAGCTGATTTTGCGCAGGCCCTTTACCACGCCTACCGCTTCTTCAATCGGCTTAGATACAAGCTGTTCAACTTCGACTGGCGCAGCACCATCATAGGCGGTGCGAATAGTCACGCTTGGGTAACTTAAATCTGGTAGCAGTTTGACTGCCAAACGTGTGAAGCCAACAACACCAAACAGCATAATGGCGAACATGAACATCCACACGGTAACTGGTCGCTTTACCGAGGTATTGATAATTGACATGTGAGACTCCGTGCTTATTGAGGTGCGGCTTGGCTAGTTTGCTCAGTCGCGTTGTTGGCGAGCTGTCCTAAAGGCGTCACAATTTCTACCAGTGACTGATCTTTTAGGTTTTGCTGACCGCGAATAACGATGCGCTCGTCAGCATTGACGCCAGAGATAACCTCAACCAGATTGTTCTCACGGTAACCAAGGGTGACTTCGCGTCGCTCAGCCTTGGTGTCGTTAATCACATACACAGCATGCACGTTATCTTGGTTAATCAGGGCGTTGTAAGGTACGGCTAGTACGTCTTCATGGGTATCGTATTTAATCTCTACACGCGTAAACATACCGGCTTTTAAACGCGCATCCTCATTAGGCACAGCTAATGTCACTTTAAAGGTTCCGCTTTGGGCATCGACAATTGGGCTAATGCGCAGCACATTTGCATCTACTGCTACAGGTGAGTTGCTGCGGTGCTGGCTAATTACGCTTGCTTGTTGACCAAGTTTCAAACTAGGCAGTTGTTGCTCAGGCAAGTGCACAATGCCGTGCAGCTCATCTTGGTTCACGACATAAAATAGCTCTTGGAACTCTTTGGCCATATTGCCAACTTTGACGTGACGTTTGGCAATCACGCCGTCGATAGGCGAGGTGATAAAGCTTTCTTTAACATGCAGCTTGGCAAGGTCGCGCTGCGCTTTAGCTGCTTGTAGGTTGAACTCAAGTTTCGCCATGGTGTCTTGGCTAATAAACTCTTTGTTGTTCATCTTATTTAAGCGGTCTAGCTCTTGCTCAATGATTTTTACTTCAGCCACTGCGCGGTTGTAATCGTATTCCTGACGCTCAGCGTTGATCACCGCTAATACTTGACCTTGCTTAACGCGGTCACCTTCTTCTACGTTAATCGCTTTAATCAAGCCTGCTATACGTGTAGTAACGTGGGATTCTTCTGGTGCTTCTAAGGTTGCAGTGGTGCTGTAGAAGGAAGATACATCGGCCAGTTGCACTTTTGCGGTTTCAACCGGGATTGCATATTGTTTTTCTTCTTCCTCTTTTGCGGTATCAGCTGGTGCTTGCTCACAAGCCGTTAAAGTTAGTAGCGCTGCAAAAGGAAGTGCCAAAGTCAGTTTGTTGAACCTTTCCATAGGAATACCTGCCCACATCTTGTCGATTTAATTAATTTTACTGGTGAAACTCACCACCGTTTGAATAGCAATGATTTAGCAGCTTCTGTGCCAAGGTTTAAACCTGTTTAAATTCAGATGCTTACTCTGAAGTCTGGTTTGTGACAGCCGAACTTTAATTTAATTAGATGATCAAAATGTAGTGAAAATGTTGAACAGTTGGCGAAAATTAACAAAGCTTCATTCGGAAGGCTGAAACCGTGTGCCAACAGCTTGTGAAATGAATGTTTGGTTGGGGATGAGTAGGGAAACTCGCATAAAAAAGCTGGCCATTAACGCCAGCTTTTAATTTAGCTCCAAAGATGTGAGCAGGTAAAAACAGCTGCTAACTAAAACTGCTCATTGAGCATTTCAATCAGCTCGGTCTCGGTTGTAGGCACTTTGGCGAGTTCGACATTAACCGGATCTGAACCATTGAGCATGTAGGCGTTAGTGGTTAAATGATCATGGTGAAACCATTTTCCGTTAACACATACATCGGTATAACACTTAGGGCATTTCTTTAATTCCATCGTAGTCTCCTAATTCCGGTGAGTCGACCTGTGTAAACCTACCTCAGTCATTCGCTGCTCAAAGTGATCTAGATCAATCTCGCCGCACATTTATGGTGTTCAATGTCACTTTTACTCGGCTGGCTAATCAATTTACCCCTTGACTCTCATGCCACTCAATGTATCTTTATAGTGTAAAGTTTACGCTGTAAGGATGTTATGTGGTATGCAGCGAGGTCGACAAAAAAGGAGAGCGAATGACCATTACAGACTTTGATGCAATCGTAATTGGCGCAGGTAACGGCGGGTTAACAGCCGCTGCCACCTTGCAAAGAGGCGGGGCAAGAACCTTGCTGCTTGAGCGCCATAATATTCCCGGCGGCTGCGCGACTTCATTTGTTCGCGGTAATTTTGAGTTTGAAGTGGCGCTGCACCAACTCAGCGGTATGGGTACTGAAAAACAACCTTTCATTATGCGTCAGGTGTTTGCTGAGCTTGGCATTATGGACAAGTTAGATGTGGTGGTTGAGCGCGACCTCTATCGCTATGTTATGCCTGCCAAGGACGGTAGCGAGCATGCGATTGACATTACCTTGCCAGCAAGTTGGAAAGGGCTGGAGAAAACCTTAGTTGAGCACTTCCCAGATGAAGCACCAGCGATAAGTAAGTTCCTCGCCTTGTGTGAGGGCTTGTCGATGGAGTGCTTTATGGTGCTACCAAAAGCCAAGCGCATAACCGATGAGCAAGAATTTACCGCGACCTGCCCGTTATTTACCCAGTATGGTCTGCAGAGCGCAAAAGATGTATTGGATGGCTTCTTTAAAAGTCGTGAGTTAAAAGCGTTAGTTGCCGCATATTGGTGTTACCTTGGTATGCCGCCAAAAGATTTTGCCTTTAAAGATCTTGCTATCATGTTTTACTCCTACGCAGCATTCAAACCTTGCCATGTAAAAGGCGGCTCGCAAGCGATTTCCAGCGCCTTGCTTGAGTCATTTCTCGCAGCCGGCGGCGAGGTCAAATTTAACTGCGGCGCCGAGAAAATCTTAACCAAGAATAGTCAGGTTAAAGCCGTAGTAACAGAGAGCGGTGAAACCTTTAGTTGCCATCAAATTATCTCAAACATTAGCCCGCAGCATACATTCAACGAGCTGTTAGACATTCCTACACCTAAGCAAGCCGCGCAAGACATGAAGTCGCGCCGCTTAGGTACGTCAGCATTTGTGCTTTATATCGGCCTTGATTGTGCGCCGCAAGATATCGGTGTCACCGCCGCATCTAGCTTTATTGTCGATGACTTAGAAGAAGATATTGCTCACGACTTAATGAGCACAATCGCGCCGCCAAAGCATACTATGCTGACCTGTTATAACTATGACGACCCAAGCTTTGCACCTGAGGGCAAGTCGGCGATCTCGCTGGTTTGTTTGCAATATGGCGAGCCATGGCAAAACATTGCAGCAGAAGACTATGCCGCAGCTAAATATCAGTTTGCTGAGCATTTACTTGATCACGCTGAGCGTGTATTCCCTAACATTCGCGCCCATATCGAAGAGATTGAGGCTGCAACACCGCTGACTATGATGCGTTACCTTAATACTCCGGGCGGCGCGATATATGGCTTCCAGCAAAACACTCAAGATGCCAATATCTTCCGGCGCCGTATTGACCAAGTCAAAGGTCTACACATGGCGGGTAGTTGGATGGGCATGGGTGGATTCCAACCAACCTATATGGCTGGGCACACAACAGCAAAAGGCGTGTTAAAGGCTTTTGCTGCAGCAACTCAGCAAGCCTCTCAACAGCCTCAACAAGCTCAATCAAGTGCAACTCAGCAAGTCGATGCGCAAAAGGAGACCGCTCATGTCTAATACTGCTAAGCAATCAGCGCCAGTAAATGTTCTACATGCAGTGGCGGGATACGATAAAGCCCTGATGCAGCAAAAAGCCTTGTATCAGTCAGGGAGTGACTTTAACGAGCAAAATGGGGCGGTTAAAAATACTGTTGCCAAGTTGCACCCAAAGCGCATTCAGCTGCAGGTGTCTGAGGTGATTAAAGAAACACCATCAACTGTGACTTTGCGTTTGGTAAGCAAAGGCAAACCGCTACCACCATTTCAAGCGGGGCAATACATTAACTTGTTCGTCAATATTGATGGTACCGACACCGCAAGGCCTTATGCGATTTCATCCGCACCGCAGCAGCGTGATTATTACGATTTAACCATTAAGCGTGTAGAGGGTGGTTTTGTCTCTAACTACTTAATTGATGATGTAAAGCAAGGCGATAGCTTTGAAAGCTCTGGCCCAATGGGCACGTTTTACCACAACCCATTGTTTCATGGTGATGATCTGGTGTTTATTGCCGGTGGCTCAGGTATCGCGCCCGCTAGAGCTATGATAGAAGACATGGCACAAAACAAGTTTGTTGAGCGTAAAGCGCAGCAAAAAATGCACTTGATATACACCAGTAGCTATCAAGATGACGTTATCTTTGCAGATGAAGTGAAACAGCTTGAACAGCAGCATGACTTTTTAACCGTCACCTGGATTATTACTCGCCCACAAGCAGGCTATCAGGGCAGAACCGGACGATTAACGGTTGAAACGTTAACTGATCTGCTAGGTGATGATTCAGCGGCATTACAGAACAAAATGTACTATGTGTGTGGCCCAACGGCGTTTCATGACCATTGTGAAATGCTACTGCGAGATCTAAAAATCAAAGCGCGTCGAGTACGTATTGAGTGTAACGGGCCACCGAAGAATCCACAGAATTTACCTGGCTGGCCAGCAAATGTGAAAGCCGAAGATGTGATAACCGTTACTATCAAAGGCCAAGGCGAGTTTCAGGCGAGGGTAGATGAGCCACTGCTAAATAGCATGGAGCGACACGGTTTTAGTGCAGAGAACGCTTGCCGCTCAGGTGAATGCAGTTTATGCAGGGTCAAGGTACTACAAGGTGAGGTATTCAACCCCAAAGAAGCCAAACTACGCTCAACCGATGAAGCCTATGGTTGGTGCCATTCGTGTGTGGCGTTCCCGTTGTCAGATATTGAGATCATGATTTAACGGCGAGCTGGCGTAGTTAGCTTTATTGAGATAAAAACCATCAGCCAGGCTGATGGTTTTTTTTGTTTTTTTGTGCAGTTATAGTTGGTTTACTAAATAGGCTTTTTTGTTGTGTTTGTGACAAAATTCTAGGTTAACAGGATGGGATGCTGTTAGTCTTGCCAGTTATTGATAGTTTCTATTTAACAGTAGCTTACGTCACAGGGAAGATAATTCTCGTGAACTCGGTTTTAGGCTTCTACAGAGAGAGTTGCTAAGTAATACTGGTAAATTATTGGAATTATAAATTAAAAGGCACGTGTTGGTTTGGGTTCTGGTGGACTGTCAATTGATTGAGTCGGAATTTTTGCTAACACGCTGTTATATCACAGGTGGGAAATGTCAGATCGATCTGTTGAGTTAGCGAAACAAAGCATCAGTGGTACGAGCAAATATGATTACTTTATTGTTGGTATAGGCGCAGCTACTTTCTCATACTTTGCAAAAGACTATGTGTCGCCCGAGTCATTTGGGATCAATGAAGGTTCCCTAGTTGTTATCAGCTTACTCTGCTTAGCACTTTCAGTGGTCTTTGGTTTAAAGAAAATCGAACGTTATAACAAGTTTCTTGAAAAGAACAGTAAGTATTTAGATTATTCTGAGCACCTAGCTGCATATAAGAAGAATGCAATCCAGGGGGCGAAGCAATAAACTCGGAAAATGGTGAGATACTTACTCCTGAGAAATCTAGGATTAAGGCTGCAGCACTAGAAAAACTGCTTCCTGAGTGGAAGGAAGATCTAAATAAATTAGGGAATATCATTTGGTGGTGCAGTGTGATTAGAGACTATGGAGTCTTAATCGCATACTGTTCGCTATCTCTCGGAAAGCTATTGCCACTTTTCGGGCTGTGATATAACAAGGAAATTAAGTTTACCTGCAAACAGGGAGGACCGGCATCCGTCGGTTATTTATATATTTAAATGGAGTTTCAAAATTGTCCGATGTAAATGAAAAAGAAAAAACTGATCGTTACTTGGCTGAGATAGAAGAAAAAATCGGTGTTATTCAATCTAAAATTGATTATAAACACACTAAGGCTGGTGACTTCATTTTTATTGTAGTTTTAATTTCTAGTTTCCTTTTTACCTTTTTGGGTAAAGACTTCTTGTCCTTAGTAGGAATGAACAGTAGTGCGTTTTATGAATATTCATCCCTTTTAGGGATTGCCGCTATTTTCTATTTTGGATTTACTTACGCAATAATCTTAGCTAAAAACAGTCAAAGAAAACAAAGTCTTCGTGAAGAGTTAGTTAGCTTGGAAGCTCGAAAAAATATCATAAGGCCAATCAATAATGATGTGGCACCCACTTATTTTGATAGGCTGGTAGATATTAATGTAAGTAACTTAAGTGATTATTATCGCATGGTTAAGGAACACACAGATAAGAGTTTTTTAGCTTCTATAAGTGCTGGTTGCATAGGTTTTATATTGATAATCACAGGCTTGATCATAGGCTTTACAGACTTTAAAAATTCAGAGTCAATAGCATATTTGTCTGCGGGTTCTGGTGTCGTAGTAGAGTTTATTTCTGGAGTGTTTTTCTACTTGTATAATAAAACCACACTTCAACTTAAAGGTTATCACGACAGTTTGGTAAATATCCAAAATGTATTATTGTCATTTAAAATCATTGAGGATACAGAGGACTCGAAAACCAAATTGGAAATGACAAACTCAATGATCGCAGCGCTAAACAACAATAACATGGAAAAATAACATAATCATTATAATAACATGGCCACCCATGATTAATGGAATATTCACAAACACTAAACTACGCTTATTGAACTCGCTTTTTTACTGAAAAGGATTTCAAGATGGCAAGGCCGAGAAGAACGTTGGTGAGTTTAGAAGATACGCCTTACTACCACTGTGTATCACGTGTGGTACGTAAGGCGTTTTTGTGTGGGTTCGATAAATCCACTGGTGAAGATTATGAACATCGCAGAGAATGGGTAGAGTCTCGCATGCTTGAGCTAGCGAGCATCTTTGCCATTGATATTTGTGCTTATGCCGTGATGTCTAATCATCTGCATGTTGTGCTAAAAGTTGATGTAGATAAAGCCAAAAGCTGGAGCGACAAACAAGTCCTTGAGCAGTGGCACAAAGGTTTTAAAGGCACCTTGCTAACTCGCAAGTTTGTCAAAGGCGATAAGCTTGAAAGCTTTGAGCTAACAACAGTAAAAGAGTGCATCACACAGTACCGAGAACGACTCACCGATATTAGCTGGTTTATGCGCTCCTTATGTGAACCTATCGCCCGCAAAGCCAATAGAGAGGATAACTGTACTGGGAGATTTTGGGAGGGACGGTTCAAGTCTCAGGCACTGCTCGACGAAGCCGCTTTACTTGCTTGCATGGCTTATGTAGACCTAAATCCTGTAAGAGCAAAAATGGCAGCTACGCCAGAAAAGTCAGATTTCACCAGCATCCAAAGACGCATAAAATCAGCAATCAAAGGTGAGCAACCTCAAGAGTTACTGGTGTTTGTTGGCAATGAGCGAATGAATATGCCCAATGGTTTAATGCTCTGCCTCAAAGATTACTTGAGCCTCGTTGAGGATACAGGACGTGTTGTCAGACAAGATAAGCGTGGCGCAATATGTTCGAGTCATCAACCAATTCTAGATGGGCTAAATATTTCAGCTGAAAACTGGTTAAAAATTACCACAGAGTTTGAAGCTTTATTCAAAGGTGCTGTCGGCAATTTATCCGCACTCACTCAGTACTGCGAGCACACAGAGCGAAAACGACGACAAAGCGTAGCCAATTGCCAACGTTGGTTAGCAACTTAGAATCAACCCCAAATACTCACTAATAATGCTATTCCTTATGCGAACTTTTTGTTTGCAGTTTCAGTGTGTCTGAAAAGTAAGAAAATAGGCTGTTTTTTGCTCAAACCTATTCATAAACTAAATTTTTTGCTCGATGGAGTAAGAAGCTGAAGACAAGTGACGTCTCGATATGTAATGAGGTATATTAAGTTTTTAAAGTGGGTGGCCATGTTTTCAAGCGATAAGGAACTAGCAATTGATGATCAAACAGACATCCCTAATTTACTTGTTGAGCATACGCCCTATAACGAAAGCAATGTAAAGAAAAAACTAAATACACGTGCTGTAGCAAGAATGACCTATGCCTACCTTCAAGAAGTGGATACAAATGGAGAAGTGCTTGAATGGTTCAATGCAATAAGTTCAAGACTCAACTAGCATCGAGGCTCAGACATGTAAGAAGTAAATCCAGGTGACGCCTACGGCGCACCTGAACCAAGCGTTCTGTACTACGGAGAAATGAGCATTGAATGAAATAGTGGCTCAATTAGAGGACAAGAAATCTCCTAAGCGTCGTTCTGCTGCAAAAAAGTTGCGCAAGCTAAAAGATGTTGACGCTGGCCCCTTACTAATGACTGCGCTTGAGACTGAGCTCAAAGACGTTCGGACGTGGGAAACTCAGTACCAGATGATCATGGCTATTGGCGAATGTGATTATAAGCCAGCACTGCCATTTCTAACTGAGCTTGCAAATCAAGATTTCGAAGCCACTATGGTTTACGTCGCTATTGGGGATGCAATAGTCAGACTTTCTATAGAAAGTGAAAGTGACGCTGCACCGATATTGAAACTCCTCAATACTGGGAACGAAATGCTCGTTGACGGTGCCCTTAGAGCAATGGCAATGCTAAGAATGGTACCGAGTGATAGGCAAATTGAAAAAATTATCGACTATGTCTCCAAAATTGAAGTCAACGAAGGTATACATTTTTGGGTGTTAGCGGCAGCGCCGGGTTGGCCTGAAATAAAAGTAGAAAAATACTTAGATTACTGTGCTAAGTCCTCGCGAGAGGAAATAACTAATGCTATTGCTCTGGCTCGCCAGCAAAAGTATAAGAAATGGAATCCACTTTAAAAATGCACAACAAGAACCATTAATCAAACTCCTAAGCCTTGTCACTTTTTGCGCGTGAAACTGCACAAAAATTGCCAAGCATGCTGCGCTGTTGTGGTTGCCATTACCTAAAAATTATAGGTTACCCCTAAGCTATAAGCTGCTCCACTGTTTTGAACTTCAACTAAAGTTGTGCCCTCAACATTTGCTTGTTTCTTTGAGTAACTTTCAAATACAGCGGCGAGGTTCAAGGTGATTTGATCATTTAATTTATGGCCAACCCCTAGACGGTAACGTTTATCAATACCGCCGAACTGATCAACTGCTTGGTCTGCACTAAAGCCGGCATGTAATGTCCAATCAGCCAATTCATACTCAATGCTTGTCGCTAAGCGATGACTATCTTGGAACCCAGTTAGCAAACCAATCGGGTCAATATAATCATTGTAAGTTATCCCCTTACCATCCCATTGACTATGACTGTAGGAATTGTGCCATTGCGCATGTTGCCCCAGTTTTAGGCTTGCATATAGCGAGGTGATTGCTGGCAACCGAATATCAATATCCTCATTGCCAAGTTGGCTTTCAAAGCGATGCATAAAAGCCATCGAAAAACGGGCGTGTATATCCCATGTTGCACTAATTCCAGCGCCCCAACCTTGAGCCGTATCTTGTGATGTGGTGGTATTGCAATTCCCGAAGGAACAACTTGTTTGCTCAAGAGTATATGGAGCATGAATATATTCGAGCGTGCCAGCGATACTTAATGTACCCATTTTGTAAGCAATTGAGGGGCTTGCTGATACCAAGATGGGTTGTACTCTTGTTTCACGGGGATGTACAAGGGGGATACTTGGCACCGTAATATCAGCAGCCGTGCGGCTATAAACAGATAAACCGAAGAACCAAGACTCGTTGATTGGAGTTACAAAAAAGCCCATGGGAATGGGGTTCGCCACGCTGTATTGGCTTTGATTGCCAAAAATATTGTAATCAGTTGTCACTTCATAATAAGTGACACTGGCCGTCAATGTAGGCTCTTCAATCGCAGTTATCGAGGATGGTGCTAACGCTAAGACGCTCGCATCTCCTGCATTTGCTCCATTAGCACTCGCTAAGGCGGAGTTTAACGTCGACGACTCCCAAAAGTTTAAACCTGTTGCGCTAGTTTGATGTGTAACAAATGCAATAAGCAACAGTAAGTAGCGCATAAATCTCTCGATGTATAAAAAGCTGATTATAACGATAACTCGTCTCAATAACATAGCTCAATAACATAGCCACCCATGGTTATTCTGGTTATTGAATATTCGATAGCTCAAATCTACGCTTGTTGAACTCGCTTTTGAGAAATAACATGGCCATCCATATTTATTGACAGTTAACATAAGATCTAGACACCGATACCCAATCCCAACCCATCGAACGCATTCAAGCCAACCATCAACCCATAACGGATAAACCTACAAAATGAGAGAATCTTTACGAGCCAAAATAGTCGAAGTTTGTGATAAGAAAATTGCCACCAAAGGCGAGGGTGTTGGGGTATCGTTTTACGCATTTTTTAAGAACAAGAATGATGAGCCTGAGGTGTTGATGGAAGCGGCAACCTGGTGGATTCAAATTCATCAGTTAGATCATTTCGAAAAAGCACTAAAAATCAAACGAATGGTGCAATCAATGGAGTAAGAAGGAGCTTAGAATGTTTTTAAAGTGGGTGGCCATGTTTTTACATTAGCTCTAAAGCGCCCGATACACCGATTTTCCTTTGATACTTAAGATATATCGCGATAGCTAGCTCGTTTCCTCCAAGGTGTTATATCAACGAATGCCTTGAGACTATCAATATAGGTAATGCTAACTAGTAACGCATCTTTCGACATAATTTCATGGTCAAGGTTCATTATAGATTGCGCAAAACTGAGGTTTTTGTTCTTTAAAGGACAGAACAACAGTCTTCAAGTGGATAAAGTTGTGTAACATCTGAATCATCAACTGCCAAGGCGCTTAACCTCCATTGTGGTTGTGAAATATTTCTGTATTTTTGAAACTTGTTTGTTTGGCGATAATTTATCACATCCTACCGTTTAAGGCAGGCGAACCTGCAAAGTCGCAATATAAAGTTATTGGTTTTGCTAATGAGTCATTTTCCACTTAGCTATAAAGGGTAAGCACTATGGTCACGTTTAAGTCTATCGTTAAAATGATAGTTATTATTTTTATTGTTAAAGCCATGTTCTTTTTTGGCAGTGTAGTATCTAAAGACAACACTGTAAAAAAACCAGCAATCGAACGCTTTCTCAATGAATTTGTCATCAACAATCAAGAGGTTACTTACCCAGTGAAAGTTGACAGCATCACTAGCTTAAGAAACCGCAAGCTTACTAAAGAAGATGGCATTTATTTTGTTGTTGAGGATCTGCAAATGAATATCGCACGTGAAACATTCGCAGTTCCTTACCAGGATTTAGAAGAATTACTAAAACAAGAAGCCTCACCGGAAATATGTCAGCACTTCAAAACAGATCGAGAGCGTTTATTTAAAGGTTACTCCCAAGTAGGCTTAGTCCAAAAGTACGTAGACGTTAACAACAAATTTGTTGCTGAAATTAAATTTCACATTTCCTCCTGCTGAACAACATGCAATACCAACCGCTGCATAAAAAAGAGAGATAGCATTGACTAGCTTCGTGCCTCCCCCAATCTCGGAAAACGCTAACTTTTATTTTGGTAGTGCGTTGTCATGTGGTGACTTCAGACGGCATAACCAGTATTCAATAAACGGTATCCAGCACACTCACAGACTTAATAGGTAAATGGAGAGGTTTAGGCGGATGGAGAAGGGCGTTGATGAGAATTGCTGGAATCGCATGGCGCTTTAGCCCAGCTACAGATGCTTAGCTTCGGACTGGTGACACGTGATAAGAAGTTACTTTTCCTTCGCTCACAGCCTCGTCATAAGCGGCCTTGATCTTTATTATGGCTTCAATTTTGGCTGGTCTGGCCTTTGTAGCTTGTAGCTGTGGAGACAATTTACGTTCCAAAACAACGGGGTTGATATGACTAGAGCCTCTTTTCTTGACACACGCAAAAAGCTTGTCAAAACTGCATATAGAGGGAACAGCACTATATCTCAACTGGCATCAGCCTTCAGTGTGCTTCTTTTTTCAAAACTGTTACGTACAAAATTCACTGCTGTTATCAGTGGATATTTAATAAAAAATAAAGTTTGACAACCAGTTAAAGAGTTTAGCTGTGCTTATAGGAACAGTGGGTCAAGGCCTTAATTTCGGTGACAGGCAGCATGTCACCAACTGTAGACAGGGAGGACAATCTTCATACTTAGGGTTAGGTTTTATAACCGATGACTAGGTGGACGTATTTCAATCATGAGAACTAAGACATGAGCCTAAAGTTCGAATTTGACAGTTTTAAAGGTGCATCTGATTTCGGGAAAAATTTGTCGCGAAATTTACGCGCATCATCTCGTCATGAGCGTGATCATGACAAGCACATTATCGTCGTACCAGAGAACAATCTAAATGGAGTGGCTGCAACGACGCTAGTTGTATCAATAGTCACCGCAGGTTTAATGAGTGGGCAGCATTATCTAGATCAGGAGCGGTTTGGAACGGTAGTTGAGGCTATGCAACGTGCTAATCCGGAGCTAGCAAACATGACGCCGGGCCAAGTTGGCGAACATCTGTCACTCTTATCACACGAACAATTGCAAGGAGTAGTAAACAACACAAAAGGCGTATACCACGAAATGCTATATGTTGACGCAGTAAATGGTGCAGGCCTGGAAACAGAAGCGTCTATTCATTCGGAGATAAACACACCTGGTTCTGATGTAGTCTTTAGCAGTGAGGGTGAGGTCTATAATGAAATCCAACTGAAAGCTACAGATAGTGTCAGCTATGTAAACGAACACCTCGAAAAATATCCAAATATCGAAGTGCTAGCCACGGAAGAAGTGGCATCAAAAATTGATGGAGTTGAAAGCTCTGGCTTTTCTAATTCAGTCCTCGAGCAAGACGTTTCCACTGGTTTTGAGCAGTTAATATCTAACGCTGATGCCACTGATACTGCAACAGAAGCTATTTCATCAGCAGTAACAGACGAAGTTATTGGGTTGGGGCCTATTAGTTTAGTTACGGGGTTGCTTTTTGGTATCTTCTAAAGTCACCAAGCACAGCCAGTAGAACAAATGCAAATAACATGGCCACCCATGAATAATGGAATATTAATAAGCGCTAAACTACGCTTATCGAAATCGCTTTTTAACTGAAAAGGATTTCCGCTAATTGACATAAGTGGCAAGGCCGAGAAGGACGTTGGTGAGTTTAGAAGATACGCCTTACTACCACTGTGTATCACGAGTGGTACGTCAGGCATTTTTGTGTGGGTATAATAAATCCACAGGTGATGATTATGAACATCGCAGAGAGTGGATTGAATCTCCTACTCTTGAGTTGGCAACCATCTTTGCTATTGATATAAATGCCTATGTCGCGATTAATTGTTGAGCATCACCCTAGTAGCGAGTCATCATATCTACCGACTTTTCGAATCATGGAGTTTTAAAATAGCATGGAAGCAAACATAAAAATCATTGAAGCGTTAGCGAATGGAATAAATCCACTAACAGGTGAGGTTTTACCTGAAGAGTCCCCTTACAATAGCCCTGAAATTATTTGAGCCTTATTCAGTACATTGGATCTCATTAAACAAACGCCTAAAAAGCAACCCAAAGTTAAAAAGACTCTTGAGCAAAAGCAAGCCGAAAACCTTGAAAACGGATTACCTAAAAATGCAGGCTTACCTTGGACTGAAGAGCAAAAAAATGATGTGGCAACGCAATTCAAGAATGGTAAATTAATCTCGGTTCTTGCCAGTGAATTCGGACGTACAAGTGGCTCGATTAACTCAGAACTTAAAAGACAAGGCCTAATAGAAGAGTAAGTAACTGATAACAAGCAACTAAGACACCAATACCCAATCCCAGCCCATTTAGCGCATTCAAGCCAACCATCAACCCATAACGGATAAACCTACAAAATGAGAGAATCTTTACGTGCCAAAATAGTCGAAGTTTGTGATAAGAAAATTGCTGCTAAGGGCGAGGGTGTAGGGGTATCGTTTTACGCATTTTTTAAAAACAAGAATGATGATCCTGAGGTGTTGATGGAAGCGGCAACCTGGTGGATTCAAACGCATCAGTTAGATCATTTCGAAAAAGCACTAAAAATCAAACGAATGGTGCAATCAATGGAGTAAGAAGGAGCTTAGAATGGACATCAACTGAGGAATTGTTGAAGTTCTGCCTTTTACAACAAGTGCTAAAAAGCATAGAAAGGTGCTGATAATAGTACTGCATCAATGATGCACAATTTAGGTTTTCGGATAAGCCATATACTCACTACAGGACATGGATTGCATGCTAGTTTTAAAAGCGTTTCACCTATCACTCGATACAATCAAATCGACCACTTTTACATATAGACCGAGAAAAACTACCGCTATCAAAACTAACCTGTTCAAAGCAGTACGTTTTGTTATTGCAGCAACTAGCTACTCAGCATTGGCGTTTAGTTTGAATGCTAAAGAGTTACCTAACGCAATCACAGCTAACCCAACAGAAAGTGCCTTACCTAAATACATTACTCCGGTAGATGAAGCGTATACAGTGGGCAATACCGAAAAGTTTACCCTTAGCTCTAATGTGGTTGGACGTAAGTACGATATTTTAGTCAAGCTACCTAAAGGTTACTTTGCTCAAGATAATAGCAAGGTTAATTATCCTGTTTTATACCTAAATGATGCGCCGCATACTTTTAAGGTTGCCACTGGTGTAACGCACTTCCCGAGCATGGATAAAGCCATTATCGTGGCGATGGGCTTTGCCCATGGCGAGAACGGCCAATACAGCCGAGTGCGAGACTTAACACCGCATCATGATCCGAGTTGGGTTAAGTATAAAACTGGCGGCGCTAGCGAATACCTTAAACTGATAGCGCAAGAAGTGATACCGTTTATTGAGCAGCGTTATCGTGTTGATAGCAGCAAACGTATCTTGAGCGGGCACTCACTTGGTGGCTCGTTTGGCTCCTGGGTAATGCTGAGCAAGCCAGAATTATTTTCTAGCTACATTTTAACCAGCCCGTCCCATTGGTTTAAAGACGATCAAATTTTTGCTGATGAAGCCGCCTATGCTAAACAGCATAAGACATTAAGAGTGAATGTGTTTTACGCTACTGGCTCGCTAGAAACGCCCGAAAACGGCATGAAGCACATGGTGACCGGGCAACAAAAATATGTAGAGCGATTGCAATCACGCAACTATCAAGGGTTAAGCATTAAATCTGAAGTGGTGGAAGGGACTGATCATTTCTCGACATTCCCCGTCGGTTTATCTAAAGGCTTAATGTGGCTTTACAAGGATATCTGGCAGCTAGATTAACCGCTTAATCTAGCCGTGTGGCGAATTCTAGAAAGTGAGAAAGTGGGAAGGTGAAAGCATCGATAGCACAAAGCATCAAAGCGCGAAGGTGATTGTACTTGCAGTGGCAAGAAAGGCTTTTAAGTCGACCCCTTGTGGCAGCTGGATTCGCCCCTGCGCCAATAGTGCTGCCATGCCGTGCACCATCGACCATGCGCCCAACGCTTGTGCTTTAACTTGTGCTTTATCGTCACTTTGCAAGGCGAACGCATCGCGTAACAAATTAAATGGTTTGTTTAGGTTGTAACGGTAACTAGCTTGCTCATCCTCACTCTGGCTTTGCATTTCTATGTGCTCAGCCTGCCCCAGCATTAATCGGTAAAGCTGAGGGTGTTTAGTGGCAAATTCCAAATAACTTGCACCATATTCAAGCACCAGTGTTTTGGTGTTTTCTGGCAAGGTTTTATCAAGGTTGCCAGTGCTTGCTTGCATGGCTGCGGCCATATCAATAAAACCAACCTCAACAATACTACTGAGTAAGGCTTGCTTATTTTTAAAGTGAGCGTAAGGCGCCATGTGTGATACGCCAGCTTCTGCTGCAATTGCCCTTAGCGATAAACCCTCAACACCATCACGTTGCAGTATTTCGTTGGCGATACGAATTAATGAGGCTTTTAGGTCGCCGTGATGATATTGCTTGTCGTTCATGCTGATGTTGCTTGCCTGTGAGGTGGTTTAGATAAGTCTTTATACTATAAAGATATCAGTGGGATAACCACTACTTTGTGGTTATTACTTATTGGAGGTAACCTGTTCAATATTGCCGACGAAGGATTACTGTAACAGCTCTATATTGAATGTGTGGTCAGTTATTGTAGCGCCCACGGTTTAACTTATTGATTAAATCTTGATACACACCATTTTGTTTGATGATAGCCAAACCCCGGTCAAAATCAGCCGCGAACTGCTTGTTGTTGGGGTTGGCTTTGTTGAGAATAAGATGAAACTCGCGTGTCGATAAAATGCTATCGCTACGGGTAATCTTGTCTTTATCTGCGCCCTTGACGTTATTACTTAAATAGAATTCGCCCACGCTTTTGAGTTGTGGCACGGCATCGATTCGCTCTGCTAATAATCGTTGAAATAAGATGTCGTAGTTGCCGGCGCGCTGCAGCTTAATTAATCCCTTGTTTTGCGCGGACTCCAATATCTCATAATTAGTGTGTTCGGTGGCGCCAATGGTGAGGCCTGCAAGATCTGTCAAGGTTGTCCATTCAATTGGTGCTTTTTTTAATGAGTACAACACCATGTTATCACTAAGCAAAGGTGTCGAATAATGGAACAAAGTTTCGCGCTCAGGCGTTTTAACCCAGGCAATACTGCCATGCCACACGTCACCGCCTAGACCTGTACCTGTCTCGGCATAATGATAAGAGCGTTTCCACGGGAAGTGGCCAATGTGTACCTTGATGCCAACCGCTTGATAGGCTTGTCTGACTACCTCTGCGGCAAAACCATTTTGATAGATGCTTTCGGAGGTGTAGGGCGGCCACTCACCACTAGTAAGATTGACTTGCTGCGCCGCTGCGCTAAGGCTGACTAGCGTCAATAAACTCGCTAAAACGAGGTCACGAACGGCTTTCGCATTCAATAACAATACATGCTCCATGTAGGTTTTAATGTTTAATACCTATTTCTTGGTGGTTCAACATTATGCTTAGGCGTTAATTATCCATATTAACTAGCAATTATTGGTTTTTGTTAGGCGCTAATTGGTTGTGGTTAAACTGTATTTTAATCGGTTAGCATATGCAATTCTTAATGTGGATCACGAAAATTTAAACTAGCACTAAATTAGTACAACTCGAACAAATACCCACCCATTGTTAACAAATTAGATCACTGATTGTGACAGCAAATTTACGTACATCTCAATTATTAGTGTTAACTAATTAACGCCAAATTAACCAAAATTCATTTTTGCTTTGTTTTTTTGTGGATTAGCTCGTTGAACTTTGAGAATGAGACCATGATCCCATTGTGCTTTATCGAAAATGCTAGACTCGCAGCCATTATAAATGAGATTCATTCCTATTTGTTTCAATTGTTAATCGCTTCAAACTGCCGTTGAGTTTGGGCTAATTAAGACAAGTAGTAATGAATAAATCATCAAAATACATAAGTTTAGCAATAGCATTTAGGCCAACAGGCTAAGAGGCAGAAATATGATGAAGTACAGCAGTATTGCACTAGCAGTGATGCTTGCAACCCAGGCTCATGCCGCAGACGAGTTACAGCAGCAAAATCAGTCAGCCGCCCAGCAAAGCACTCAGGAATCAATTAACCATTTTCACGAAGTAATTGTGGTTTCAGGCGCGCGTATTGAGCAAAGTGTCGACAAGGTAGCGAGCTCAGTAGTGGTGCTGGATGAAGAAGCGATTGCTCGCAACATGAATACTGACTTTAGTACTTTATTTAGAAATGAAGCCTCAGTCGATGTCAAAGGCGGCGCAGGTAAGCCTAGCTCGGTAACCATTCGCGGTATTGGTGGCAACCGTGTGATGATGGTGAAAGACGGTGTGCGCGTAAACAACCAGTATGCATCGCCACTTGGGCCTGGTGCTGAAGGTACAGGCCGTGGTTTAACTGAAGTTGATAGCCTCAAACAAGTAGAAGTGCTTAAGTCAGCCGCATCGACTATGTATGGCTCTGATGCACTTGGTGGTGTCATGGTGATGACCACTAAAGATGCCGCAGATTACCTAGGCAGTGATGATAGCTACTTTAGTGTTAACGGTGGTTACACAGGTATGAATGATGAATTCAGCGGTGGTTTTACCGGTGCTAATCGAATTGGTGATTTTGAAAACCTAGTGAGTTACCAGCGCCGCAGCGGTGAAGAGCAGCAAAACTACACCGAAACCTTACCTGACAGCGAGCTAGTAACCGATAGCCTATTACTAAAGAGTAAGTACCATTTTAACGATTACACTAATCTGCAGTTCACCATGGATTACCTAAACCAGCAGTTATACCGCTGGGAGAATAATGCCGACCCTGATGAGCCTTCCTCAATTGATTATGACCGTTATACCAAGGCACTAAATACTTCGCTGCGCCTACGTTCAACAAAGGACCGTGGCATTCATGACAGTATGGATTTTGTTGTGTACTACGGCCGTACCGATCAATCTGAAAAGCGCGATTACTTTGAGGGTGAACGAGGTTCTGACCGTGAAAAAGTAGAATATCGTGACTATCAGTTCGACGAGTATCGTATCGGTTTAGCCAGCAGCTTTGGTAAGGCATTGTCGTTAACGGGTCATGAGCATCAAATTGTTTATGGTTTGGATGTCGAGCAGTCTGAAATGAGCCGCCCACGTGAGTACCTTACTAAAAACCGCCAGGGTGAGTGGGTACCGTCTGAAACCGATACCTTCTCGTTTGCTGACACTAAGAGTCTGCGTGTAGGTGCCTACTTTCAAGATGACATCACTTTCTTAGATGGTGACTTAAACGCGATTTTAGGCTTACGTTATGATTACTACCGCAATACGCCAGATGCTAAACAAGCAGAAGATGCTGGCCGTGACCCAGAAAAGTTCGCTGAAATGAGCGAAAGCTTCTGGTCGCCAAAGCTTGGTTTGGTTTACCACTTCTCTGACAGTGTAAACATGTTTGCCCAGTATGCGTATGGCTACAAGATGCCAACGCCAGACCAAAAATGGGGTGAGCTTGAAGTTAAAGATGGCAAGATGCCATTCCCTGTATTGATTAAAGCGAACTACGACTTAGAGTCTGAAACCAGCCACACAATCGAAGTGGGTGTTCGTGGTAATCATGGTGATACCAAGTACGAGCTAACCACTTTTTACACTCAGGCCAATGACTATATCGATTGGGAGTTTTTAGGTTGTGGCGGCCCGTTTGGTTGCGTTATTCCACAAACGTTGGAGTATCAATACACTAACCGCGAGAAAGTGACCCTTTACGGTGCTGAAGCTTCATTTAGCCAGGCCATCACTGATGAGATCGAAATCTGGGGTAACGTGGCTTACACCCATGGCGAAGACCAAAACGGCGATTACCTGAACTCAGTTAGCCCGCTTAAGGGCAACCTAGGTGTGAACTACTTTACTTACTTTGGTGACACTGAAACTGACTTTGGCTTAAACGTGCGTTTTGCCGGTAAGATGGACAGAACCACTGATTTAGATATCTTCCCAATTCCGGGTTTTGAGAGCTTTAACGAAGTATACAACACAGCAGGTTACGCCGTAGTTGACCTAACAAGCAGCGTATTCCTAACCGATAACTGGACGCTACGTGGCGGTATTTATAACCTGTTCGACAAAGAATACATTGAGTATGCCGATGTGGCAGGGCAATCTAAGTTCTTAATGTCTAACTTGGGTGTTACTGAAGAAACCTACAGTCAACCAGGCCGCTACTTTAGTGTTAAGGTGCAATATACGTTTTAAGGCTAAATAGGCTTTATTGCATTATTTTTATGTCGATTATAAAAATGCCGTCACCCTTTCAGGGAGACGGCATTTTTTTCGACTAATTATTGTGATTGTAGATTTGACTGTTCGGCTTTGAGAATAAAAACATGATAGCTATCACGAGTTTGGTTATTACCTAAATTGAGGTAGGTATTTGTTGTTTTTAATCAAAGATTATTGTTCAGCTGGCTCTAAACTAGGCCAAATTTTCTCCTAGCCCCTTGCCCGAGAAGGAATAAAAATGACCTCTGCTACCCAATCTACAATTATCAATGGTGTTAACTTATCAACAGAAGTTGCTGGCGTGCCCCTTGCCAGCTACGTACTCAATGCTTCTGGCCCAAGATGCACCAGTGCAGAGGAGTTAAAAATTGTTGGTGAGTCACACTCCGCGGCGATTATGACCAAGTCATGTACCATATTACCGCGTGAAGGTAACCCTGAGCCGCGTTATCAAAACCTTGATTTAGGCTCGATTCAATCTATGGGTTTACCAAACCTAGGTTACAAAGCTTACTTAGAGATGATCCCAACGCTTAAGCAACATGGCAAGCCGGTGATTGTCAGCGTGTCTGGCTTTAGTATTGAAGATAACATTGAGATGGTTAGCGCATTTCAGCAAAGTGCTGTTGACTTAATTGAAGTGAACTTCTCATGCCCAAATATTCCGGGTAAAGCACAGGTGGCCTACGACTTTGAGCAAACTGAGCAAGCGCTAAAAGCGATTACCGCATTGGGTGACAAGCCGATTGGTATCAAGCTTGCGCCATATTTCGATATGTCGCACTTTATCGCTATGGCTGACATTCTTAAGCAGTATCCAGTGAAGTTTATCACTTGCATTAATTCGATAGGTAACTCCTTAGTGATTGACCCAGAAACTGAGCAGCCAATTATTAAACCAAAAGGCGGCTTTGGTGGCTTATGTGGTGAGTATATTAAACCTGTTGGCTTGGCTAATGTTCGCGCCTTTAGAGAGCTACTGGGCGACGATGTACAAATTATGGGTGTGGGCGGCATTAATACTGGTGTTGATGCGTTTGAGTATTTACTAGCTGGCGCCGATGCAGTGCAAGTGGCAACTTGCTTTGAAAAGCAAGGCGCGGCGTGCTTTGAGCGCATTGAAACTGAGCTTGCACAGTTTATGGCGAAAAAAGGTTATACCAGCCTTGAAGATGCCAAGGGTAAGCTCAAGCCTCTATAAACTCGAATGAAAGCGCGTACGGGCTTCGGGGTTATTATTTGAGCGAGATTTGAAAGTGAACCCTGGTTCTCGCATTAATAGGTAGGTTTGCGGATTAGCTAATGATGCAATGACATTTAAAGCACGCCATGAACACTTCCCCTCTTTGTCTAACAAGAGGGCTCGACGAAAACATCCATGTTTTCAACGGCTTTAAGTGTCATTGCAACGATATGCTATAGCTTCATCTGGTTGAGCTAGGTTTAACGCGCTAACGTACCTTCTGCGAACAGTTCTAAGCTTCTATTGTTCTATGCAACTAACTAGTATTTGTCGAGTATTCGTCATCACCACAAGTCAGCATTTTCGATGATTTTTAGGTTTATCGAAAGCTCAAGCTAATTTGCTGATACACTTGAGTTAACTCACCTCACCGTTGTGATAACGCATAAAAAGGAATTTACATGCCAGTACCAAAAGTTATTTGCGAAACCGAGCGATTGCTTATTCGCCCTTTTAATCAGCATGATATCGAAAGCCTGTTTTTAATGAACAGTAATCAAGAGATGCTGACCTATATTCCTACCAAACCTTTTACTGAGCTAAAACAGGCGCAAACGCTATTTGATGATGTAATTTGTGCCGACTATCGCAAACATGGCTTTGGTCGCTGGGCAGTGCATCATAAAGCGGATAATAAGGTGATTGGCTTTTGTGGGCCTAAATATATTCCTGAGTTCGATAAAGTAGAGATAGGTTACCGCTACTTTCCTGAGTATTGGCGTAAAGGTATTGGCTTTGAAGCGGCAGATGCGGTTTTAGCAACCTGTAAACCGCTGCATAATCTAGATGAGATTATCGCGCTTATTTTACATGGCAATGAGGGCTCAGAAGCAGTGGCTCGTAAAGTCGGTATGAGTATTCTTAAGCAGGCTGAATATTTCGAGCATAAAGTGCATGTGTACCATAAAAATTTGTAGGCAGCACAAACAAAAAAACCAGCATTGAATGCTGGTTTTTAGTTTAGACAATAAGCAACTTAATTAATCGTCGTTGTGGTCGCAAGTGTCGTTAGTGCAGTGGCCATAAAGATACAAGCTGTGGTGAGTGAGCTTGATGTTGTGACGCATTGCAATTTCTTCTTGGCGCTGCTCGATAATGTCGTCTGAAAACTCGATTACCTTGTCGCAGTTTAAGCAAACTAAGTGATCGTGATGCTTTTGTGTCGACATTTCAAATACTGCTTTGCCGCTTTCAAAGTGATGACGGTTTAAAATACCAGCGTCATCAAATTGGTTTAAAACACGGTACACTGTTGCCAGGCCAATTTCTTCGCCCATATCTAGCAACTTCTTGTATAGGTCTTCAGCACTGATGTGTTGGTTTTCTGGAGCTTGCATAAGCTCTAAGATTTTTACTCGAGGTAGGGTTACTTTTAATCCGGCTTTTTTCAGCGCTTGATTGCCATCAGTCATGTCAGATCTCTTGATTAGCGAACCCAGAGGTTCATCCGTGGATAATAAATTATTATATGTGCTTGGCTTAGAAACTTAAACCTCTTAACCGAGTTAATCAATTGCTTAGCGCATAAAATTTAACATCTTAATGGAATTTTTCAGTTAATTGCTGAAAATGTGACAGTAAACCTACATATACTAAGGGATTATTGCGGTTGAGTGCGGTCAATATATGATGGGTTTAAATAGAGTTTGAGGTTAGAGTTTTGCGCACAAGCGTCAAATAAACTTTTGATGATTTGTTTGTCGGGAGTTGTCACAAAAATAAGTTAACATTCAATGAGCTTTACTGAATTACTTACCGCAAACGTAAACACAAAAATAATAATTACGCCAACAAGGAGTCAAGATGTATCGCAGAATAGTCATATTAACTGGCGCGGGGATTTCTGCTGAATCAGGCATTCAAACCTTTCGAGATCAAGATGGTTTATGGGAACAGCACCATATTGAAGATGTTGCGACGCCAGAAGGGTATGCCCGTGATCGTGAGCTAGTTGAGCGTTTTTATAATTTGCGCTGGCAAGACTTACACCGTGACGACATTGCGCCCAACGCAGCACATGTCGCGTTAGCAAAACTAGAGCGTGAATTTGATGGTGAAGTGCTACTGGTAACGCAAAATGTCGATAATCTACATGAGCTTGCTGGTAGCAAACGATTACTGCACATGCATGGTGAATTAATGAAAGGGCGTTGCCCTCAGTCACAGCAAACCTTTAATTTAAAAGAAATGTTTGGCCCAGATAACGTGTGCACTTGCTGTATTCCAGCCGAGCGCCTGCGCCCGCATATTGTGTGGTTTGGTGAAATGCCATTTGGTATGGACACCATTCACCATGCATTAGATGAGTGTGATTTGTTTATCGCCATAGGCACATCTGGCACGGTTTATCCGGCTGCAGGGTTTGTTGATATTGCTAACCATCGCTGCGCGCAAACCGTTGAAGTTAACTTAATGCCAGCTGACAGCCATAGCCAGTTCCAGTATCACTTTACTGGTAAGGCTGGTGAGATAGTGCCGCAATTGGTCGACAGCATTCTTGCTGGTGAAGTGGTTGGTGCCAAAGCGTTAGAGCCGTTAGGGATATAATGACAACGGAAATGCGCAGCATAGCTAGTACGGAAAAGGTAGCAATCATCATGCGTGGCTTGCCCGGCAGCGGCAAGTCTTATTGGGCTGCACGCTTTATTGAGTCCCAAGGCATAGAGCAAGCAGTGCGTATAAAGCAACACGGATATTTCTCGACTGACGATTACTTTGTACAAGACGGCGAGTATCGCTTTAACGCTAAACGATTGCCTGAGTATCATCAACGTAATCTTGCGCGTTTTATTAGTGCCTTATCGACTAGCGAACCCGTGGTGATTTGCGACAATACCAATGTTTGTCATTGGGAGTACCTAGCATATAAAACTGCGGCAGAGGGTTTTGGTTATCAAGTACGTATGGTGCTCGTTGGTGACCCTAAAAGCAGTAAACATCAAGCATTATGTGCTAAGCGAAATAGCCATAATGTCCCGTTCGCCAGCATTCGTAAAATGGGACAAATGTTTGAGTTAGATTGACTATATAACTGAGCGTGCTTACGTACTGGGGCGCATACAAATTAATCCAAACTTTGAATTTAAAAAGGAGCGTAGATGTTATCTACGCTCCTTTTTTCACCCTTCGACAGTATTTACTGCCTGCTATGTTGGCACGGGTGGTATGAGTTTAGTGCTCAGTTAAATCGATCTGGTAAACAGCAAAACCTAACTCGTCAGTGTCGTTAAGCTTGGTCATCTTGCGTTGCTGATATTGCTTAATGAACTGCTCGGCCTGTTCACTAGATTGAGTTTCAAAGCGAATGTCTAACTTAGTGTTGGTGCTAATGTTGGCGAAATCCCAGTTATTGTCTGCACCTGGGTCAACACTGCCGTTTTTCTCAGTCTCAGCACTGATGTATTGTGCTAAGGCCTCGCGATTGGTATCGGGCAGCTCAAGCACCACATGTTTACTACCTGTACCTGCAAACTTTTGCCCAAAGGCGCGGTAGTTATTTGAGGCAACAATAAACTCCTGTTTGGCAAATGCATCGCCCGAAAGTAGCTTGCCATTCTGCATATAGCTGAGGCTTTTAATGCGATTAGCGTTTGCATCGACGAGTTTGCAGTTACCATCAAAACGATTTGGCTGAGTCACATCAATTTGGTAGGTCAAACTGCCTTGCTCACCATCTATTACGTCAAAGTTGTAGGTGCGGTGATCATTCCAGTTAATCAGACTCTGTGGTGCAGTCGAGCTAGGGTCAATTTGGTTGAATTGATTAGCACTACATTCCAGCCAGTCTTTTACCTGCGCGCCAGTGACTTTTACCGCTACCAAAGTGTTGGGGTAGAGGTATAAGTCGGCAGCATTCTTGTAGGTTAGTTTTCCTTTAGCGACTTGCACATAACTGTCTTTGTCTGCGCTAGTGCTATGACGGCCGCCTGCTTTAAAAGGTGATGCGGCTGACAATACTGGTAGATGTTTAAGCTGTTGCGGCAGGTTTTGCTTAAGTTTCCAAATCTGTGCATTGGCAACAATTTGCACTGTTGGGTCATCCTGTACTAGCGACAAATAGCTATACATATCACTCGTTGCATGGCCGATAGGTTGGCTCACATAGTCAATGGTTTGCTGATGCTCTTTGGCAATAGCTTTATGAATGCTAGCATCTGCCGCGACAAGCTCAGGGCTGGCGGCTTTGCTGTCAAAAATGGGCAGGGCTTTGGCGCGTGAGTCAACGACTTTCCAGCTATCACCATCTTGCTCTAGTGTTAGGTCAATTAAACCCAAATTGTCACCCCAGCGACCGGGCATTACCGCTGCAACTCCGTTGATGGTGCCTTTGTCGAGATCTGCGCCTGTTAATCCTTCAAATGTTGCAGATGGGAACACCGAGTGACTGTGACCAAAAGTAATCGCATCAATGTCATCAACCAGTGTCAGAGCCCAGGTAGCATTTTCATCGTTAACATTGGTTGGCGCTTCAGGCGTGCCTACACCAGAGTGGGGGATAGCCACAATAATATCTGCACCTTCAGCTTTCATTTGTGGAATGAATTTTTCGGCGGATTCAACAATACCTAACACGTCGACTCTGCCGTCTAGGTTTTGTTTATCCCACAGCAATATTTGCGGTGGAACAAAGCCAATGTAACCTATGTTCAGTTGGTGTTGATTGCCATGTTCATCAGTAACGGTTTTTTGCTCAATTAAGTAAGGCTTAAACAGGTTATCGCCAGGCTTAAGGTTATCCCAGCAGTCTGACTTACACAGTACGTTAGCACTAATATATGGGAACTCTGCGCCGCTTAATGCTTGCTTTAGAAAATCCAGACCATAATTGAATTCATGATTACCTATGTTACCAACTGAGTAATTTAAGGTGTTCATCGCCTTGTAGGCAGGGTGTGTGTCGGTTAGGCGGTTGGAATGTTTAAAGCCATGGGCAATAAAGTCGCCCATTGGGCTGCCTTGCAGCAAATCGCCATTGTCGACCAGTACCACATTGTCTACATTGGAATGCTGTTTAATCAAACTCGCGGTACGGGCTAAACCTATACGCGGGTCGACTCTAGACTGGTAGTAGTCATAGTCCATGATATTGGTGTGCAAGTCGGATGTTTCGAGGATCCGCAGGTTAATCTTGCCTGCCTGCTGTGCAACTTGTGCTTGTTTCTTAATCGGTGTTTGAAGATCTGTGCTTGTATGCTCGTGTTGAGCATTCTGGCCGCACCCTGTGAATGCTATTGTAGAGCTAACAAGCAAAATCTTAGGTATGCGCGAGCTTAGCGCTTGAGATAGTTTTGTTTTCATTATGAACTTCGCAGTGCTCTATATGAGCTATTTTTTATAATTAGTCTTATTCGGTATTTATCACTGACTTTTAGCTCTTGGAACGACCAAGACTTTACTTCCACAAGGCGTTCGCTTTGACTTATGTGCTGTGAGCATTTCAGGTGAAGGCTCTGCTAGTAAAACGTTCGTAAAAACAGTTGCTAAAAGCAGTTAATAAAAACCAAATTGCGGCATAATTCTAACAGTAAGTGTTTGCAATAATGTGACTTTTGTTAGCGTTTAGGTGAAATTTTTGCTGTTAAAGACAAAAACGCCGCTAATCACTGATTAGCGGCGTTTTTCAACGTAAATGTGCTGTGTTACAACAAGCCACGACTACGCAGCAGTGGTTCGATACCCGCTTCCTTCCCGCGGAACTTCTTGTAAAGCTCCATTGGGTCATCGCTACCACCTGATGACAAAATATACTTACGGAATTTATTTGCGGTTTCTTCATCGAAAATGCCGTTTTCTTTGAATGCTTCAAAAGCATCGGCACCCAAGATATCAGACCAAATGTAGCTGTAGTAACCAGCTGAATAACCGCCGGCAAAGATATGCGCAAAATAGGTGCTGCGATAGCGCGGTGCTATCTCTTTAATCAGCCCCATTTTAGCAATTGAGTCTGCCTCAAATTTAGCTGCATCGTGCACGGTGTTGTCTTTCAGTGTGTGCCAATCTAAATCAAGGTAAGTGGCTGCCATATATTCAACTGTGGCGAAGCCCTGGTTAAATTTGCTCGCAGCTTGAATCTTCTCAACTAGCTCTTGCGGGATAACTTCACCAGTTTCATAGTGCTTTGCAAATTGAGCTAACACCTCTGGTTGAGTCATCCAGTTTTCCATCACTTGTGACGGGAACTCAACGTAGTCGCGAGGTACGCTAGTACCTGATTGCGAGCGGTATTGCACGTCTGACAATAAACCATGTACCGCATGACCAAACTCATGGAATAGCGTGCTAGCTTCATCAAAAGTTAGCAACGCTGGTTCACCTTCTGCTGGGCGAGGGTAGTTAAGTACGTTGACGATAATCGGTTTTGAATCAACGCCATTCATCTTGTATTGCTGACGATATGCATTCATCCAAGCGCCGCCGCGTTTTGAGTCGCGCACAAAGTAGTCACCTAAGAACACGCCCATTAGGCTGCCGTCTTTATCATATACTTCCCAGGTACGCACTTCTTCATGGTACTTAGGTAAATCAGTGCGCTCTTTTACTGTGATCCCAAATAGGCGGTTTGCCGTGTAGAACACACCTTTTAGGGTACTTTCAAGGGAGAAGTAAGGTTTGGTTTGTTGCTCGTTAAAGCTGTATTTGGCTACGCGGATTTTATCTGCGTAGTACCACCAGTCCCAAGCTTCAAGCTTAAAGCCGCCGTTTTCAGCATCGATTAACTCTTGCATCACCGCAACTTCGTTCTTTGCTTGCTCAAGTGCAGCTGGCCAGATTTTATTCAATAGACCATAAACATTTTCAGGCGTTTTTGCGGTGCGCTCCTCTAGTACAAAGTGCGCGTGAGTTTCATAACCCATTAGCTTGGCGCGCTCAGCACGAAGGGACGCAATTTTTGCTAACACTTTCTTGCTGTCGTTGACGTTATCGTTATTAGCTCGCTCAATATAAGCGGTATAAATTTGCTTACGTAGTTCACGATTGTCTGCGTAGGTTAAAAATGGCGTGATAGAAGGGCGCTGAGTGGTAAAAATCCATTTACCAGCATGGTCGCGCTTAGCCGCCGTTGCTGCAGCAGTGTCGATGACATCTTTTGGCAGGCCGGCAAGGTCAGCCTCATTATCAATCACTAGCTCATAGGCGTTAGTTTCAGCTAATAGGTTGTCGCCAAACTCGAGGCTGAGTTTGCCAATCTGCTCATTGAGGCTACGTAGCTTGTTTTTGTCTTGCTCGGACAGGTTCGCACCGCCGCGGGTAAAACGTTTGAATGTGTCCTCAAGCAGTTTAACCTGTGCAGTGTTCAGTTTACTGCGGTCAGTATTGTTATATACCGACTTAACACGTTGAAATAGTCTGTCATTTAGGTAAATGTCATCGTTTGATGCTGATAGCAAAGGTGACACTTCTTTAGATATTTTTTGTAGCTCTTCGTTAGTATGGGCACTGGTTAAGTTGTAAAACACTGATGCAACGCGTGTTACTAGGTTGCCTGAAAACTCCATTGCTTCAATGGTGTTGGCAAAATTCGGCGTTTCTGGGTTGTTGGCAATGGCGGCTATTTCAACTTGTAACTCTGCAATACCGGCTTTAAATGCAGGTAGGTAGTGCTCGTTTTTTATTTTGTCGAAGTTTGGCATTTCAAAGAAGGTGCCGTACTCAGAAAAGAAAGGGTTGTTGGCGTGTTGTTGTTTGATTTGAGTTAGCTCTGTTTGCGCCGAAGATACAGCCGAAGGTGCCTGTGAGCCAGTGCTAGTGCAGGCACTAACTGCCAACGCAAGCGTAATACTCGCTACCAGAGGTTTAAGAGTAGATCGTTTCATATTGCTCCCTAATGCAATTGATTTGTTATTGTCGAATAAGGCCACAACTTAAAAAACATGTGACTCATCCTTTTCATTTTTTATTTGCCCTCACGTTATATTCGTCGTTACAACGTCAGGACTAATGAAATTTACTGCGCGGTCATTCTAACAACTTTGGTTCGTTTGTTAAGTTTGTGTGACTGGCCTTAATGGTGATTTAAGCTTGGCTGCTTAACAGCTTCGTTCAATGTAATCCTGATTATCGTAATAAATAACAGTGAGTTACTTTTAAACAGTGCTTAATTGAACCGTAGGAAGGAGCTTGATTGGTTCGATGTGGTTGTTTCGTAACAAAGAATTTTGCTAACACTGATATAAACTATTTAATAAAAATCGGCCCAAACTGTGGGAACGGTCAGCTTAGGCCGAGGGGAATGGTGATAACAATTTAAGCTAAGGGTGGGTTAAGGCTTAAATATCACTTTTACGCTGCTATCTAAGTCTGCTTCGTCGATGTAACCAATTGCGTTAGCATCGCTAGCAACAGCGGCTTTCATTGCTGCTGCATCAGATACCGTTGCTGGTGGGTTACCTTTGCCGGTAAATACTTGTTTAGACCAGTAGGCTTTTAACTGAGCATCCGATTTTCCTGTTACCGCTCCATGAAACTCAGAGCGAGTAGCATTACCTTCATCTAGCTCATAAACCACATAGCTAGAACCTTTTCCTAGAAATGCTTTTTTAGCATCGCCTTTAGATATGTCAGTTGTCCCAGTGTTTCCAATAACCACAACACCAGCGTGAGCTGAGGCAATGCAAGTTAGACTAAGAGCAAGAGTCGAGAATAGTTTTTTCATCTTAGTTCTCCTTTAGAACACAGCATCGAGCTTAATTGTGTAAACCGTCGTGCTATCATATTTAAAGCTGTTGCTGGTGTAGTCATACTGTTTGTTATTTACTAAGCCGCCGTGAGTACCGTCAAAGTCGTGTGCGTAAGTAACATCAAACTTGATAGCAAGGTTATCCAGCGCATCCCAACGAATACCTGCGCTGTAGGTTGTTCTTTGTTCATCAAATCCATATCCTAAAGCCGGATTAATTGCAGCTCGTTCGTCATCATCTGTTGTTTTCAAAAATGCAGCTGTCACGTAAGGACTGAATTGATTAATGCGGTAGCCAAGTGTGATGTAGCCCGCGTCGTTATCAGATAAAACACCTTCGATCTTCATTTGCGTCACTTCAGACACCATGAAGAAATTGCCATTGTCATATCCTAAACCTATGCCTTTAAAGGTGGCTTTTGAGTGGTCTATGTCAAACTGCCCTTGAGGTGTGCCGATGTAGCCATCAAAATCTGATTGTGCATACACACCGCGCACAGTCCAGGTCATATCGGTCCAAGTTGCATTAGCGCCGACAAAGTTTGTGAGATCGAGTTTTGCGATGCCATTGTCTACATCAGATTGTCCGCCAAACCCTTGCAAGGATATTGTTGAATCTTCAAATTCGATGTCATAGCTGATGTCACCACCGGTATAGGTCGACAGCGGTACACCACCGTAAACCTCTTCTGGTGGGCGAGCGAATGGTTGAGCATAGCCAACATCTAAGTAGTCAGAATACATAAACAGTGGCCTACGTAGTTTACCCGCGCGAGCTTGAATTCCATTATCAAAGCGGTGTGATAGGTAAGCCCATTCAGCTTCAATGTCCCAGTTGTTTTCGCCGCGCATCATTAATTGCATTACAGCTTGGGTGTTATCGCTAATATCAAAGGTGCCTTGAAAGCCGAATTTAGATTCTTCTTCAAAGTTTGCTGCGGTTGTGGCGCCTGCGTAGCCAGCACTGTTGTTAGCGCTTACATAGCCAAGGCTAATAAAACCGTTGAAATGGAACTTATCTTTTAAACTATCATTTTGCTGCTTTTGTAGTGACGCAACTTGTTGCTCGAGTTTAGCAACCCTTTCATCATTGTTTGGCTGGTTAGCCTGCGCTGCAATTGGCAGCATGGCGATTGAAATCGCAACCGGTAGTGTTTTCAAAGTAAAGTACATCTAGATACTCCTCTCATTACTTTGTCGCCCTTTAGGCTGTTGTTTATTGTTTTTATGTCTCATTATTTAGTGCTTAGTGTTACTCAGTGAACAGCGCTACTCGGTGTGTACTGTCAACTGATATCCTCTTGCTAATCTGCAGCATTGGCATTGCTATTCTCATCTAATTGCAACCTCATCTAAGTTGCTATTTTTACGAGCTATATTTTCCAAATTGCTTCGCCTTAGAGGATAAATTTTGATTTTAAAGTTGGTGTGTCCTCCTTACTCCAAACATTATTTGTGCTCTAAACATTAATGTGTATTTATGTGTGCTCAGCGGTATGTACACGTGTATTTGTTGGACAAATAAAAAAGCACTTTGGTGCTTGTGAGTTAATTAGCTATATAGTGCTTGGGATAGATTTATCGCAAGGCTAGTTTTAAGAATAAGGGAGTGAGAAGTCACTCCCTTACTTAGTTAAAGACCTGCTTAAAAGCTAAGGTTTTAAGATTATCTTCACGCTGCCGTCAACGTCGGCTTCGTCGATATAACCAATCGCGTTAGCGTCTGCAGCAACAGCGGCTTTCATCGCTGCGGCATCAGATACCGTTGCTGGTGGGTTGCCTTTGCCGGTAAATACTTGCTTAGACCAGTAGGCTTTTAACTGAGCATCAGACTTACCTGTTACGGCGCTATGAAACTCAGAGCGAGTGGCATTACCCTCATCTAGCTCATAAACCACGTAGCTAGAACCTTTTCCTAAAAATGCTTTTTTAGCATCACCCTTTGAAATGTCAGCTGCTCCTGGATTGCCAATAACAACCACAGCAGCATTGGCTGAAACCATGCCTGCTAGACTAAGGGCGACAATTGATAATAACTTTTTCATCTTATTGCTCCTTAGAATACAGCGTCGACTTTAACGGTATAAAGCATTGAACTGTCGTGCATTTCTAATCCAGAAAGTGCGCGGTCAATATTACCGTCTAGGCCACCATGAGAGTCACCAAAATCTGTTAGGTAAGTAACGTCGAATTTAAGTGCTACGTTATCAATGGCATCCCAACGAAGACCTGCACTGTATGCTTTACGCTCACGGTCAAAGGCGAATGCTAGAGGTGGTAGCATTGCACGCTCATCGTTATCAGTGGTTTTGTAGTAGGCCGCTGTCACGTAAGGTGTGAATGCATTAATACGGTAACCCAGGGTCAGATAACCAGACTCGTTATCGGCCAGTGGGCCTTCGATTTCAACTTGGGTCCACTCAGCTACTGCAAGTAGGTTACCGTTGTCATAACTACCGCCCAGACCGATGAATTTAGACGTGGTATCACTAACTGGAACCACATCGTCGCCTAGGTACAATACACCGTCAATTTTGGTTTGTCCGTATACGGCGCGAGCAGTCCAGGTTAAGTCAGTCCAAGAGATATTGGCACCTAAGATATTGTTTAGATCTACTTTGCGTAGGTCGTCTTCAACGTCAGATTGACCACCAAAACCTTGTAAGGTTAGTGTTGAGTCTTCAAATTCAACATCATAAGCAAGATCACCACCGGTGTAAGAAGAGAAAGGCACTGGGTCATACACTTCTTTTGGTGGGCGCGCGAATGGCTGCGCATAACCAACATCTAGGTAGTCCGAGTACATAAATAGCGGTACACGCAGCTTACCTGCACGGGCTTGAATGCCGCTATCAAAGCGGTGAGATAAATAAGCCCACTCGGCTTCGATATCCCAGTCGTTGGCACCACGGGTCATTAACTGCATCACAGCTTGTGTTTGATCTGAGATTTTAAAGGTACCTTGAAAACCTAGCTTGCTGTCTTCAGTAAAGTCAGCACCCGTTGATGAATTATTGTAGCCAGCATCATTGTCTGATGTGGTGTAAGCAACACTGATAAAGCCGTTAAAACTGAACTTGTCAGCTAGGCTTTCGCGTTGCTGCTTTTGTAGAGATTTAACTTGCTGCTCCAGTTGAGCGATTTTTTTATCAGTTGCGTCATCTGCAATAGCACTAGCAGGCAGCAGGGCAACTGAAACCGCTAAAGGAAGCGCTTTCATAGCGAAGTTGTTCATGTCTATCCTCGTCATCATCATAGTTCGCCTTTTAGGCGTTTATTTTTGCTGGCTCTTACTCGGTAAGCACCAGCAAATATTTTTTAAAATCAGACCTTAAACTGGTCTGTTATTAATTGTAGACGCTCACTGACACTTTGGATGTCATAGCTGATTGACCCCATTTCGTCAGTGGTCGATTTGACTTTAGTTGCATTGCTTTCAATCTCAGCAACGTACTGTTCAATTAGTTTAGATGTGGTGTGCTGTTCTTCAGTGGCTGCAGCAATTTGCTCGTTAACCACGGTAATTGCGCTAACTTTGTCGGTGATGCTAGTCAGTGCATCGCCAGCACGCGAGGTGGTTTTAACCCCTTCATCAGCGGTTTCAATACCGCGCTGCATAGCGTCAACAGCTTGCTTAGAGGTCGTTTGTAGCTCTTGCAGTACCTGTTGAATTTCTGTCGTCGATGCTTGAGTTCGGGAGGCGAGGGTACGTACTTCGTCGGCAACTACCGCGAAGCCCCGACCTTGTTCACCCGCACGAGCCGCTTCAATTGCTGCGTTTAATGCCAGTAAGTTAGTTTGGTCAGCAATGCCGCGAATAGTATCTAAAATGTCATTTACGTTACTGGTAAAGGCTTCAAGTTGATTCACAACCACTGCGGTAGTTTGTACTTCTTCAGCCAATTTGTTGATGGTAGTAACAGCATCAGAAACAACGATTTGGCCTTGCTGAGATTCTTGACTCGCATTTTCTGCTTCAGCTGCCGCATTGGCTGCATACTCAGAAATTTGACTCACGCTGACAAACATTTCACGCATAGCTTGCGATATTTGCTCAATTGCTGCGTTTTGTTCTTCTACTGTTTGTTCACTGTTTTGCGAGCTGTGAAGCAGAGTATTCGAAACAGTACTTAAGCTGTCAGTGGTTTGTTTAGTATCAGCAATTGAGTCCTGTAGTTTAGACACGAACTGGTTAAACCAATGCACAAGTGGCTTGATTTCGTCTTTACCGTCATAGTCGATGCGAGCGCGCAGGTCGCCTTCACCTTCTGAGATGTTACGCAGTGAATCGGTAACATTGTTGATGGTGCCGATAATTGAGCGGCTCACAATAACGCCTAAGGCAATCATCACTAGGGCTGTGATAACACTAATAACAACGAAAAAGCTGTTGGCGTCGCTAGATGCTGCTTTAGTTGCTTCAATGCTATGCTCAAACTGCACGGCAAATTCATCTTTCATGGTCGAGAACTGACTGACCAGTGATTGATAACGATCAGCGTTAGCTGCAGCCTGATTTTTGATTTTATTGAAATCAACGTCGTCCTTTAAAAACTCCGCAACTAATTGATTTGCATTGACGTGATAGGTTTGTAAATCGCTTTTTAATCGCTCTGTCTGCTGTCTTTGTTGTGGGAACAAGCTGCTAAGAGACGATAAGTTATCCGAGATCTGGCCAACCATTTGTGCTGCGGTATCTAGTGATTCTTCTTCACCAGTGGTTACAGCAGATTGGATGAGTTGGTCTAGTTGAAGTAACAAGCCATCGTTAATAGTAGATAAGTTCAGCGCAGGGTAGAGTTTGTACTGAATAAGATCTAGACGCTCTTCGTTACTATTACTGGTTGATTTATTAATAACGGCAGCAATAACGAACGAAATAATTGCGGCAACTGTTAACAGTGCAACGCGATGCCTAATTTTAAGGTTTGTAAGCTTCATAAATGGCCTGCAAGAAGTTTTGTTGTTTGAGTTTTATTCGTTTTATTTGGTTATTTAAACGCTCATGTTATGTATCGGCATTCTCTGATGTAAGTTTAGTGTAAAAGTTGTATTAACACCGAAACAGAGTACGGCAAATTTACCACCAAGATTGCATCCGATAACTGCAACTATTCCTTGTCTGCTCATCACTGAACCCCCTTGTTTTACTTCTAAATTATGGCTGAGGTAAAGCGATTTCTTAAATTATATACCGTACACAAAAAGATAACGTGATTTATTTCATTTGTTGTAAAAGTTAACTATTTTGTGGCGCTGTTGTTTGGCTGTAAAACGCCCATTTTATAAGGGTTGTAGTACGGTTTTAGTTTGCTGATATTTTTGTGTTTTTATGCTTTTTTATATTTAATTGGTTGATATTTAACCTGTTAATCATGGGGAAAGATAATCGTTATCATTTAATTGCAAGGTGGGGGTAACGTTTGATGTTAAATGAGAGTAAAAGCTCTAATTTTAAATGTTATGGATTGTTAGGTGATATTTTAGGTGTGGATTGTCTTTGGTGTTGCGTTATTTCAGTGGCACTAAGTCAGGCTTTATTGGTTATCTGATTAGCGATTTGATTGCCAATCAGTCAAACTTTTACCGTATTTCGTATCGGTAGGCTGGTTTGTATTTGGTTAAATATGTAAATTGCCTTGGATTGGGTTAACAGTGTTTGGAAAGGCGCAAATAAAATAAGTTGCGCTAAGGGCGACCTTGTATACATGGCACTATTTGTTAGTTCAGTAATACAGTTTGACAGCGGCGTTAGTGTGGATATGGTCACCGGCATAACATGTTCAGTGACAGACTTTGCTTTCGAAATAAAGCGCGCTTGAAACCAACAAAAAGCCTCAAGCGCATGCAGAGAGTATGAGGTTAGTAACCTAAGGTTTGTGCGCCAGCTCTTCGAGGATCTGAAGCGCCAAACTTTCCATCTTCAGTGACGACAATCGATTGAGTGCTGCCAATTGAGTTACCAACCTTAACTTCATGCCCCTTAGACTCAAGCAGTTTAATGGTGTCTTGGTTCAATGAGCGTTCAACACGAAGATAATCAGGCAGCCATTGATGGTGAACCCTTGGCGCAGCCGTAGCTTCGGCAATATTTAGTCCATGATCGATAACGTTCATAATGATCTGTAAGGTAATATTGATAATGCGTGAACCGCCTGGGCTACCGGTAATGATATAAGGCTTACCGTCTTTCATTACGATAGTTGGGCTCATTGAGCTTAGCGGGCGCTTGTTACCTGCAACGGCATTGGCTTCACCGCCAATGAGTCCATAGCCGTTGGGTGTACCAGGCTTAGCTGAAAAGTCATCCATTTCGTTATTAAGTAAAATACCAGTGCCCGCTGCCACTAATCCTGAACCATAACTAAAGTTCAGCGTGTAAGTGTTAGATACTGCGTTGCCCCACTTATCGACTACTGAATAGTGGGTGGTTTGGTTGCTTTCATACGGCGCAAGTTTGCCAGGTTTAATTTCTGCGCTTGGCGTGGTTTTATTAATGGTAAATTTGTCGGCTAATGATTTAGCGTAGCTTTTATTGGTGAGTTCAGAAACTGGTACTTTTACAAAATCTGGATCACCCAAAAACTCTGAACGGTCGGCATAGGCGTACTTCATTGATTCTGTCATCAAATGCAAGGTGTCAGCTGTGTTATGGCCAAGCTTATCGATAGGGAATTGCTCAAGCATATTGAGCATTTGAATAATGTGCGTTCCACCAGATGATGGTGGTGGCATTGAAACCACTTTATAGCCACGATATTCGCCAGATACCGGCTCACGCTCGACTACGCTGTAGTTTTTCATATCTTGTAAGGTCATTATACCGCCAGCTTGCTGCACCGCGGCAACAATCTTTTCGGCTGTTTCGCCTTGGTAAAAACCTTTGTTGCCGTGCTTAGCGATTAAGCTTAATGAGTGCGCCAGATCTGGCTGTTTTAGCACGTCACCAATATCAAAGTTACTGCCATCTGGACGATAAAAAATTGCCTTGGAGCTTGGCCACTGACTAATACGACGCTTAAGCCCTGCAAGAGATGTTGCTAGATCTGAGGTCACGCTGATGCCGTTTTTAGCCAAGCTAATTGCTGGCGCTATGACTTGTTCGAGCTCCATGGTGCCGTATTTCTCTAACGCTAAAGACATGCCCATCACTGTACCTGGTACGCCAATGGCTAAGCCGTGCTCACGACTAAGTTTTTTATCTGCATCGCCTTGTTCATTTAGAAACATATCGCGATGGGCTTTGTTGGGCGCAACTTCACGGTAATCGATGGCGACGGTTTTGTTCTCCTTCGCTAAATGCACCAACATAAAGCCGCCACCGCCTAGGTTGCCTGCTCGCGGCAAAGTCACAGCGAGGGCATAACCAACTGCAACGGCTGCATCTACTGCATTGCCGCCTTGTTTTAAAATGTCGACGCCAATTTGGGTGGCTAGCGCTTCTTGAGACGACACCATACCGTGTTTGGCGTAAATGGGTTGCGCGGTGGCTTTAGAGCTATAAATAGATGCTTCGCGGGCTTGACTGGTTTGTGGCAGTACAGCTGAGCCAATTGAAAAGCTAATGACGGCTGCTGATAAGCACAGCGAGATTTTCGAAAAGTTGGGCACGGGTGTTCCTAATTGTCTTCCTTAATACCAAAACAATGTGCCATAGGCTTAATTAAATTGGTATCGTGTTGTTTAAAAAACTATTTACCGATAGTTTTATCTCGACTAGCCCGCTTAGTGATGGTCGGTAAAAAATGAGCCACTTAATATGATCTAATAAGCATGAGTCGTTAAAAATGAGCTAATGGAAAAGCTAAGCTTTTAGCATGAAGCACAGTAAATAGCATGACGCAGAGTAATCAGACCGTACCATGACACAAAGTAATCAAACTCAAGATGACACAGAGACAAAGCAGCCTAATAATGCTGAATTTAATAGCCTATTTTCCAAGCAGCTAGAGATACATCACTTCGCCTCGATTGCTGAAATTGGCCAGGTTAATTGGGATGCTCTAATGGCGAGTGATAACCCGTTTTGTTGCTACGCTTATTTGCATGCTTTAGAGGCCAGTGGCTGTGTGTCTGAGCGCTCGGGTTGGCAAGTGTTTCATCTAGGGATAAAACAAACTGAGAGCGATACCTTAATTGCGGTTATGCCGCTTTATATAAAGCAGCACTCTTGGGGCGAGTATGTATTTGATTGGGCATGGGCTGAGGCATATGAGCGGCACGAGGTTGAGTATTACCCAAAGCTTGTAAGCTCAATTCCGTTTACGCCAGCAACAGGCCCGAGGTTAGCTATATCTCAAGCATTGACTGAGCAGCAGATCTTAATGCTTCGCGCTAAAGTCGCTGAACATTTGCAGCAGCTGTGCAGTGAGCATTTTTCTTCCTGGCATCAGTTATTTGTGCCTAAAACTGATATTGGCAGTTTACAAAAGGGCATGTTTGCACGCTTAGGTACGCAATTTCATTGGCATAACCGTGGACTGGACAATGCTGATAGTATTCAAAAACAAAGCTTGAGCAATAGTGGTGAAAGCTCGCTAAAGGCAAATAGCTTAGCCTATTCGGATTTTAGTGATTTCACCCAAACCATGACATCGCGCAAGCGCAAAATGATTAATAAAGAAAGGCAAAAGGTTGTTGACGCAGGAATTCAATTTGAGTTTATCTCAGGCGAGCAGGTAACCGAGCAACAGTGGCAAACCTTTTACCTTTGTTATCAGCAAACCTATTTAAAGCGCTCAGGTCATCAAGGCTATCTAAACTTGGCGTTTTTCATAGAGCTTGGAAAGACCATGTCCAAGCAAATTCAGTTATTGGTAGCGACAGACAACACAGACAACACAGACAACACAGACAACACAGACAACACAGACAACACAGGCAATACCGTTGCGATGGCGTTGTATTTTACTTCTGCAACTCATCTATACGGTCGTTATTGGGGCGCACTAGTAGAAGTTGACGGGCTGCATTTTGAAGCCTGTTATTATCAAGGCATAGAGTATGCGATAAAGAATCAATTGGCGGTGTTTGAGGCTGGCGCCCAAGGAGAGCACAAGGTGGCGCGAGGTTTTGTGCCTGTGGCAACTCACTCATTGCATCATGTGGCGCACTCAGGTTTTGCTAACGCGATTGAAGATTATTGCCTGCAAGAGGCGGGTCATATGAAAATTTATATGGCAGAGCTAGCTAAGCAATTACCATTTAAAACCAATTAGCCAGACTTTTGAGTCTGGCTAATTTGGACGCAGAGTATTGACTCAAAGTTATAGAGAAAGCCCCATTCCTGCTTCTACTGCTAAAGTAATGGCAGTGATAGCCACTGCAGTAACAAAGCACACTTTAATCATTGAGTTAAAGGTACCCATAAAATAATTCACTTGTTTACGCATGACGCGTTTGCGCGTGTTATGGCGCATTGCTTTCGTTGCCATCATTATTCCTTAACCTGCTCTCGAGTCACCCTAAATTGTTAATGGGCGACTAAAATTACGCGTGAAGATTTGGGCGGAATATACGTAAAATCAAATGTCTAAAGTGTTATCTAGATAACACTTTTTTATGTTGGTTGACGTTAGGTCGGAAATAATTGCTGAATGTAAAATGTACGTTAACGGTTGGTTTTTGAACTGTGTGTGAACTGGATCGTTTTTGTTTGAGAATTGAGCTTTTACCTCGCAGGATTGTTGCAAGCGCAATGTCAGTCCCGGTCACGATGTCAGTCTCAATAGCAACGCTAGTTTTGATCTCAAGCGTAAAGCAATGGTTTGAGTTGCTACTAACCCAGCGCCAGCCAAGCGCCAACACCTATCATCAAACTACCGGCAATGCGGTTCATTAGTTTGATGTTACCATCTTTAGCTAGAAATAACTTAAGGGTTTTACCGCCCGCTGCATAAGCCATCATGCTGGTGAATTCAGTCACCGGAATAATACGTAGCTTATTCAGTACAAACTTAAACAAATATGTAGTGGGTACTGCACCAGATGCTATAACTGCATATTTTTTCAGTTTCTCCGTCTCCTGATTGATTAAACAGGTACTTACAGACTAAATCAGCGCTCTATTTTATGACGATAAATAGATTGGTATTAGGCCATGATGAAAGTATCTAGACGGAAGGCATAAATTATTATGCCCCCATTGAATTAACAGCTATTTTAACGCTTGACTACGGTTTTGCTTAATTAGTTATACAGTGCATTTACTGCATATAGCTTCACCGTTTTCGAGTCGCGGGGTTTCTCTAATTCCACATTTTATACACGTTGTTGATTTGGCTGCTTTTGTGATTTTGGGGGACTCTTGCTTCTGGTGAGTAATAGGTTGCAATTCCGCTCTACAATGTTTGCAGATTTTTGCAACAGCTTTTACTTCTTCACCACACTCAGGGCAGTCTCTATGTTGTTTCGCATGCTGTTTTGCAGCGATGATTTCTTGGGTGCTAGTAGCTTTACCAAGTACGAGAATGAAAATGATTGAAAATAGAGGGCTAATAATTAGCGATAGAAGAAACCAACCTATGCTGCTGCGGTTGTAGCGATGTGCTACAACCATGACTAGTATAGAAAACATGATCCAAGAAAAGATTATAGTTGCCATCGGTGTTCCTCCAAAGATGTACTCATGACTGATTACAGTTAAAGCTTAAGGATTTAGGTTGTGACCAACCTGGTTAGATCTATTAGAAATAATTAGAGTTGTGGCAAATTAATAACATCAACTCAGTATTCATTTCATTAAACTGAAAGTTTGTGGCGAGTATATCGGGGAGGAGTTTTAAAGATGTTACTACGAGAACACTTGAAGGAAACAAGTGAGGTTATCGCATTGTAAGTGGCTTTGTGTTGCTGTCTGGTTAGGGCGTAGTTGCGAGTTTGTGTTGGACGTGTTGTTTTTAATAAGTCTTAACCCAAAGCCAGCCAGGCGCCAACACCTATCATCAAACTACCGGCAATCCGGTTCATTAGTTTGATGTTGCCATCCTTAGCTAGAAATAATTTGAGGGTTTTGCCGCCCGCTGCATAAGCCATCATGCTGGTAAATTCAGTCACCATGATAATGCTCAGTAAGACAATAAGCTGAGTGCTGATTTCTTTATTCACATCGATAAAAGGTGGCAGCAGGGAAATCATAAATGCCCAGCCTTTGGGATTGGCTACGGCTGTAATGAAGCCTTGTGAGGCTAGGGCGAGTCTGTGGGTATCGATTTGCTGATTATCAACAATTGCCATTTTGCCTTTTGATTGCCACATGTTGACGCCGATGTACGCAAGATAAGCGCCGCCAACCCATTTCAGTAGATTAAATGCCTCAGGATAGTTAAGCATGATACTGGCAACACCAAACACAGCAGCGATTGCTACACTTGCCACCCCAACCAGTTCGCCTAGCATCATCCACAGCGTGCGGCGCACGCCAACACTCATGCCTAATGTCATTGCTAATGTCATGCACATACCAGGGGTAATCGACACAAAAAAGAAGGTAGGAATAAATACGGCAAGTACGGCTAAATCTGGCATGTTTTAGTTCAGTATGAGTTGAGTCTTAGGCAGCTGCGGATTCTAACCGCGATAAAAAACAAAAACCAGCACTAGGCTGGTTTTTGATGTAAACGGACTTTGGTGAAAAGCCGCTTGGAAAAGCCGCTTGGAAAAGCCGCTTGGAAAAGGCGAGTTATTAAAGCACACCGCGGCGCATTTGATCGCGCTCGATTGATTCAAATAGTGCCTGGAAGTTACCTTCACCAAAACCTAGGTTGTTTTTACGCTGGATGATCTCAATAAAGATTGGACCAAATAGGTTTTGAGTAAAGATTTGTAGTAGGTATCCGTTCTCGTCACCGTCGCACAGGATTTGGTGATGCTTGATACGCTCACGATCTTCGGTCACTTGCGGCAGTTTTTCAAAGATAGTGTCGTAGTACTCAGGAATAATATCCAAAGTGCGGATTGAGGTGTTTTCCATCGCATCAAGTGACGCAACAATGTCGCGGCTACGGAACGCTAAGTGCTGCACGCCTGGGCCATTGTATTCGTTCAGGTACTCATCAATTTGGTTATTGTTGTTACCTTTACCTTCGTTAATTGGGATACAGAAGCTGCCATCTGGCGAACGCAGAGCATAAGAAACCAGTGCAGTTTGTACGCCGCTAATGTCAAAGTAACGTACTTCAGTGAAACCGAAGATATCCTTATAAAAGTTTGCCCACTTCTCCATAGTGCCTTTGTAGACATTGTTGGTTAGGTGGTCGACTTCCATAAAGCCCTTGTCTGGGATAACCATAGGGTTTTCTAGATCTTCAAAGTCAGTTTGGTAGATGTTGTTGTCTTCGCCAAACACGTCAATGAAGTAAATTAAGCTGTCGCCAATACCATAAATTGCTGGGTATGGCATATCTTTACTTGCATCGTCTGCAGGCTTAGCACCGCGCTCTACTGCAGATTTAAATGCAAATTCAGCATCTTCTACACGCCAGCCCATCGAACAAATTGCAGGGCCGTGAGACTTAGCAAACTCTGATGAAAAACCTTCGCGACCACGGTTCAATAGAAAGTTGATGTCGTTTTGCTTGTAGTAAAAGATGTCTTTATCTTTTGATTTTTTCAGCATTGAAAAACCAAAGTCGATAAAAGTTTGGTGCATAAAATCAGTATCTGGGCTGGCAAACTCAGTAAATTCAATACCAAGTAAGCCAAGTGGGTTTTGTTCGCTAGCCATGATGTTTTCCTCTTGTTCTTGTCGCCCATCACCTTTAGTGATTTGGGTTAGGCTTTTATGTTTGTTCTTAGTCTTCTAACCAAGAGCGATTGTAGTCTTGACTCATGCATTGCTGTACATGGGTCGTAAGCTGTAATGGTGCAAAAGTGTCTACCATTACCGCGTATTCATAGGTTTCTTTTTTGCCGATTGACGCTTCGGTTTTGCCTGGTTGTGGGCCATGAGGCACACCTTTTTGATGCAACGTCATCGACCCAGGCTCAATGCCGGTACGGCTCATAAAGTCGCCATCGACGTAGTAAAGCACTTCGTCACTGTCGATGTTGTTGTGATAGTAAGGCGCTGGAATCGACTTCTCGTGGAAGTCATATAAGCGAGGTACAAAGTTACAAACCACAAAGTTATGGGCAGTAAATACGATGTGATCTGATGGTGGCAGGTGGATTTTGCCAACCTTAGGTGCGTACTCAGTGATATTGAATGCCCATGGGTACACAAAGCCGTCCCAACCAACGAGGTCAAACGGGTGCCATTCAAGCGTAGTGAGCTGGTATTTATCACCAAACTTACATACCAGTGGAAACTCACCTTTTTCAACGACTGCCTCAGCAAGCTCAGGCACGCGGAAATCGCGTTCGCAATAAGGGGCAGACTCAGTTAACTGGCCGTAGTCATTTCTAAAGTGCTTAGGAATTTCCACCATAGACGCTGACTCAATCACAAATAAACGCACGTTATTGAAGTCGTTAAATTTAAGCTGGTAGATGGTGCCGCGTGGGATCACCAGATAGTCCCATTTTTTGACCGCAAGTTCGCCATATTCGCTGTAAAGTGTGCCTTCACCTTCGTGGACAAAAATCACTTCGTCGCAATAAGCGTTACGGTAAAACTCGTCTGTTGCTTCAGTGACTTTGGCGGTATACATGGCAACATCATTATTAAAGAAAATCTTGTTGCGAGCGCTGAAGAAGTTGCCTTGGGTGTCGGCTTTTTTCGAGTCTAATTTATAGTTTTGGATCAGTGCATCTTGCCACGCTTCACCGTGATTAACCGAGTAAGGTGCTACATCAATTGCCTTGGTTGGCATATTGTGGTGATACTTGTTGGAGTAAATATTGGAAAAGCCATGAGTTGAGAACAACTCTTCGCGGTACAGCTCGCCGTTGTCTTTTTCAAAGGCAATATGGCGCTTGTTGGGGATTTGGCCTTGTTTTACGTAAAATGGCATTAGCAGTTCCTTTTAATCCTTTCACTTAACCTTACAAACACATCGTTATTGGTTTTAGTTCAGTTTGTGGGTCGTAGTTTTGCCCGACAACTCTTGCTGGTTACCGTGCTAACTACAGCAGTTACTTCAGTTAAATTGTGATCTAGCTAACAATCTAGTTGCTCGCTTGAACAAAAAAAAGAATAATAAGTCGTGCAACTCAATCTAAAAAATAGATGGTTAACTTTGCTTTACAACTTTGTCAAAGTGCTTTGACAGTGGAGGACGTATGAGAATAGATGTTGATGCCTTTAATGTACTGCAAGTGCTTGTTGAGGAGGGCAGTTTTGCCAAGGCATCTGAGCGCTTACATAAGGCGCAGTCTGCGGTGAGTTATCAGGTTAAAAAGCTTGAGCAACACCTTGGTGTCACTCTGTTCAATCGCGACAAGTATCGCGCTGAGTTAACCCCTGAAGGCAAGGTGATACTGGCAGAAGGGCAAAGGTTGCTGCAGCACCTTGCCAACATTGAGCATTTAGCCACACGTTTTAGTGACGGTTGGGAGCCTAAGCTTGAATTGGTGATTGATGGTGCCTTGCCGATGGAGCCGATTATGACGGCACTTAAACGTATGAGCGAGTATCAAATTCCTACTAAAATTCAGCTGAATATGGAGTTTTTGGGTGGTGTACAACACAGGTTTGAGCGAGATAAAGCTGACTTAATGCTGGTAAAAGACTATCGCACTGGCCCCAACTATCAACCCACTGCACTACCAGCTATTACCAGTTTATTGGTGGTGGCAAATGAGCATCCATTATCTCATAAGATCGATATTAGTCTTAGTGATTTACAACAGCATGTTGAGTTAACCATTGAAGATTCATCGCCAATTAAGCGCGACAAAGACGAGATGCAATTTGGCGGCGATAAGGTGTTCTACCTTTCTGGCTTTATTATGAAGAAAAACGCCTTACTTAAGGGCTTAGGCTTTGGTTGGATGCCAGATTTTTTGATAGCAGATGAGCTGGTGAGTGAACAACTCAAATTGGTCGATTTTAGAGGTGGTAATCGTTTTAAATTTACCCCGCAGTTAGTGTCGACTCATGAGCGACCGCTCGGGCGTGCGGGCAAGCTGTTTACTTCATTAATTATTGAAGAATTCGCTTTATATCAGCACTAGCGAGAATGACGGATTATAAGGTTAGCCACAGCTCAGTTTGTCAGTTATGGTAGTGCAAGTAATTCAGACTCAAGGAGTGAAAAATGTCTAAAACCTGTCATGAAGTCGATTATGAAATCATTGGCAACAGCATGCAGCTGGTGGAAGTTGAGCTAGACCCAGGCGAGGTAGTTATCGCCGAGGCTGGCGCCATGAGCTACATGGAGCAAGATATAAATTTTGAAGCCAAGATGGGAGATGGCTCTGAAATGGAATCGGGCTTTTTCGGTAAGTTAATGGGCGCAGGCAAGCGTATGTTAACCGGCGAAAGCTTGTTTATGACGCACTTTAGTAACCAAGGTGGGCAAAAGCGCAAAGTGGCGTTTGCTGCGCCAAACCCAGGTACGATTCTCGCTATTGATTTAGCTGAGCATGGCAATGAGCTTATTTGTCAAAAAGATGCATTTTTAGCTGCAGCTTTGGGCACGCAGGTGTCGATGACGTTTAGTCGTAAACTTGGAGCAGGCTTTTTTGGCGGCGAAGGCTTTATTTTACAAAAGCTAAGCGGTGATGGCATGGCGTTTGTTCACGCAGGTGGCACCTTAATTAAAAAAGAACTCAACGGCGAAACCTTAAGAGTCGATACCGGTTGTCTTGTAGGTTTCACGCCGGGCATAGATTATGACATTGAACGCGCAGGCTCACTTAAGTCGATGTTTTTAGGTGGTGAAGGGCTATTCTTAGCGACACTAAGCGGTCACGGCACGGTATGGTTACAAAGCTTGCCATTCTCGCGTATGGCGGATCGTATTATTGCCCACGCGCCAAGCCTGCACGCCGATAAAGGCTAAGTCAGCCACACTACGGTAGAGCGAAGTGCTAAAAGAAACACTAAAGGGTTAAGCAGTTGCTTAGCCCTTTTTTGTGCTTTCAAGAACGGAGTTGAGCTGCCGAATATGTGAAGCTTTTATCATTAGTAGGTTTATGGGAATCAAATGATGCTATTGATGAAAGGTAGATTGGTACAGTATCGCTTGGGTTTGAGGATGACTCTTGCTCTAACTGCGCTTACTCTGGCTGGTTGCACTTCAAATTTTGTTAACGAAATTGATGCTTACCCTAGCGATAACAGTGAATATTTGGCAATTAAAACAGGCATAGCACAGTCAGATATTGAGCAATACTGTCATCAGGCGCCTGCTTTAAGTTGCACTCTGGATGTGACAGGCAATATTCAGGCGCGTGTGCAGCTTAACTACCGCTTTGCTAATTGGGACTCAGGTGGTTATGAACAAGTGATAATCTCAGGTTCAGTTATTCCGCAAGTAAAAATGGTCAAATCAAAGCTTGCGAGCGCAAAGCACAGCGGTAAGGCTGAGCCTACCTTGGCTCCTGAATTAACCTTAAAGCTGGGTTTTGGCGTCGCAGTTGAACAAGTGTTGGCTGGCGATACTGATTTACTTAGCTTAACCCATGAGAAAGCTGCCTATGGGTTATCTGGGGGAAGAGGCTATCGCGATAAAACGGTAAGAGGTAAAGTGAATGGTGAGTTTGTGCATGTCACCTTGCCAGGTAAAACTGCTACTTATGCCGTTCGCACCGACGAGTCTGTGACATTCGCCGACCCTGAGCAAGTGATAACCTTATTACAAGCAACCAATAAACTGCAGTTGAACAGTTTAAGTGCAAGCCATGGCCGCTACGAGTTTGACATTCCTTTATCTGATGATGCAAAGCAAGTGTTACTCAAGCTAGCTAACTTTCAGCATGTTATAAATAACAATTAAGCTCTATACATTATCTTAAATTGGAGAGTTGACTTGTTTTATACTGTTGCCGATTTAAAGTTCGACAAACATAAAAGGTCATTATGTTAAACCGCTCTGAAGATCTAACTATTTTAATCGCTGTTGCTGAGCATGGCGGCTTTAGCGCTGCAGCGAATGCACTCGATATTCAAGTCGCTAAAGTCTCGCGCAGTGTCAGTCGAATCGAGTCTACTCTCGGGGTGAGCTTGATTAATCGTACTACGCGTAAAATCGAGCTGACAGAAGAGGGCAAGCAGTTTATTCATTCAGTGCGTCAAGCGTTAAATCAGGTTGATCTGGCAGAGCAAGCTGTGATCAACCTTGGACACAAGCCTGCAGGCAAATTAAGAGTTGATGCCGCTACGCCATTTGTGCTGCATCAGTTAGTGCCTTTAGTCGCCGAGTTTAGACAAGCTTACCCTGATATTGAGCTGCAACTGACGTCAAATGAAGGCTATGTTGATTTAATTGAGAACCGCACCGATCTGGCTATTCGTATTGGTCGCCTGCATGACTCGAGTATGCATGCCAGTAGCCTTGGTAAAAGCAAGTTGCATTTGGTTGCAGCGCCTGATTATCTTGAAAAGTATGGCAACCTTAATGACGTGGCGGAGTTAAGTCAGCATCAGCTTATTGGCTTTAGCGATATTAAGCAGCTAAACATATGGCCTTTACCGGGCTTTGAATCGGCTGTACAAGCAGGGCAAATGCAGCTTAGTTGCAGCAATGGTGAAACCATGCGTCAGCTTGTTTTGGCAGGCAATGGCATTGCTTGTCTGTCTAACTTTATGGTGGCGAACGATATTGCCTCAGGCAAGTTAGTATCTGTGTTGGCAGATAAGTTGATTGCCAACAGTGATAGAGAAAATGTCAGCGCGGTTTATTATCGCTCTTCAGCGGTATCGAGCCGTATTTCAGCATTTATTGAATTCATCAAACCAAGATTGGCGCTGTAACCCTTGCCTCATCATCGGTATTTGTTGTGAGCCTTGCAACAACTCTGTCTATTTTTGTTATTTTCACAAAAGTTATTTGTGACTTTTGTGGTTTTTGCGTTTTGAATATCCCGGTAAACTCAGTCTCATTCAATTGATCGCTAGTTAGATTTTGAATCTAAATTAGAGCAAATAAAGAGACAGATCCTATGCCTGCAAAACTGCTACAACCAATTAAACTGGGTAACTTTTCGCTAGCTAACCGCATTGTAATGCCACCTATGACACGCTCTAGGGCGACTCAACCTGGCGACTGCGCCAATGAGATGATGGCAACCTATTATGCGCAACGTGCCAGTGCTGGACTCATTGTAGGCGAGGGCACGCAAATTTCCCCTATCGCTAAAGGGTACGCCTGGACGCCGGGTATTTACACACCTGCGCAAGTTCAAGGCTGGCGTAAAGTCACCGATGCTGTGCACCAGCAAGGCGGTGTGATGTTTGCCCAGTTATGGCATGTTGGTCGGGTTACCCATCCAGACAATATTGGCGGTGAGCAGCCTATTTCGGCATCTGCTATCAAAGCAGAAAACGTTAAAGTGTTTATCGATAATGGTACAAATGAGCCGGGTTTTGTTGATGTGGTTGAGCCTCGCGCAATGACCAAACAAGACATTGAAGCTGTTCTCGCTGAGTTTAAGCAAGCGGCGCTAAATGCCATAGAGGCTGGCTTTGATGGCGTTGAGCTACACGGTGCTAACGGTTATCTGGTCAATCAATTTGTGGATTCACAGTCAAATGCTCGTACTGACGAGTATGGCGGCAGCTTAGCGAATCGTTTGCGCTTTTTAGATGAAGTTGTTGATGCTTTAGTACAAGCCGTAGGTAAAGAAAAAATCGGCGTTCGACTTGCGCCTTTGACCACGCTTAATGGCACTGTTGACGATAACCCTGAGCAAACCTATGTTGCGGCGGCAAAAGTTTTGAATAAGCATGGTATTGCCTATATGCATATTGCCGAAGCGGATTGGGATGATGCGCCAGTAATGTCGCTTGAGTTTAAACAGCAGTTACGCGATGCGTTTAACGGGGTCATTATTTACGCTGGTAAATATGATGCTAAGCGAGCTAGCGTTGCCATTGAGTCTGGCGTGGCGGATATGATTGCCTTTGGCAGACCATTTGTTGCCAACCCTGATCTTGTGTCGCGAATAGCGCACTCACAGCCTTGGGCTAGCCATGATCCTAACACCTTATTCGGCGGTGGTGAAAAAGGGTTAAGTGACTACCCAAGATTTTCTGATACAGACGCATCCGCGACTGTCTAATTTAAAGTTTTCAAAGATTAGTTAAATAACGATTTAACGAGCTATTTAAAGAAAAAGAGGTTTATTAATGCTGTTCTCTTCATTTCAACTAGGGCCTGTGACGCTCGATAATCGCGTCGCCATGGCACCAATGACGCGCTCGCGCACCAGCCAACCTGGTGATGTGCCGAATGACATGATGGCAACCTACTATGCCCAGCGCGCTAATGCTGGTTTGATTATTACCGAAGGCGCGCCAGTGTCAGATGTCGCCCGCGGCTATTCAATGACACCTGGTATATACACTCAAGCACATATCGATGGCTGGAAGAAAGTCACTGATGCTGTGCACGCAAAAGGCGGTAAAATTTACATACAGCTGTGGCATGTTGGTCGCCGCAGTCATGAGGTTATTGCGGGTGAAACGCCACTGTCAGCATCAGCGGTAAAAGTGCCCGATCAAGTTTTTGGCCCGCTAGCTGAAGGTGGTTTTGGCATGATTGAAACCAGTCTGCCGAGGGCGATGACTAAGCAAGATATCGAGCAAACCATTGCTGATTTTGTTCAGGCTGCGAAAAATAGTATCGAGGCGGGGTTTGATGGCGTTGAAATTCACGGCGCTCATGGTTACTTGTTTGATCAGTTTATGCGTAAAGCCAGTAATCAGCGCACCGATGAGTATGGCGGCAGTGCCCAAAATCGTTTGCGTTTTTTAATCGAGACTCTTGATTCTGTGGGAGAAGCCATTGGCCGTGATCGCGTTGCTGTACGTTTATCACCACATGTGATGGAAGGTGACGGCTCGGTTGATGATGAAATCGAACAGTTGGTGATTGAACTAGCTAAGCACTTTGCCGTAAAACCGTTAGCTTATTTACATTTATCTGAGAATATTTCTAACTATTTGCCAGTACCAGATGAGTTTAGAAAGACGCTAAGAGATGAATATAAAGGTGCGATTATGGTCGCAGGTAAGCTAACTAAAGACTCGGCACAGCAGTTATTGGCGTCAGGTTTAATCGACCTATGTGCATTCGGTACACCTTATGTGACTAACCCAGATTTGGTGGCGCGCTTCAAGCAAGGCTGGCCGTTAGCTGAGTTTGATGCAGATGCCAGATTGAGTTTGTATGGTGGCAGTGAACAGGGCTACATCGATTACCCCAACTATTCGGCGTAGTTAGCCCCATTTTCAAACATAAAATGAAAGCCCTGATCTGAGATCAGGGCTTTTGCTTATTGCTCGTTTATAATCGCCCCGTCAACTTTGGGGTAAATAAACGTTGTTCGCGCAAGTCGCCGTAAAATCGTCCATGATGGCTCCGCTTTAGCATCCCTGCTAAAGAGGCTTGCTTCTCCAAAGTTAATTTCCCCTCAAAATATACGCACTAATGTGGTTGGCTAATCAGTTTCGATACAACTTACCTCGAATGCAGGTTACTTAGCCTGATGTTGGTTAAGTACCCATTCGGTGAGCAACCTTACACCATAACCTGTACCACCAATAGCTACTTCACCCTCTGCAGATGATGCTAATGCGTTACCTGCCATGTCGATGTGTAGCCATGGGTATCACCGACAAATTGTTGTAAGAAGGTCGCCGCAGTAGTGCCACTTGGGCCGCCTTTACCTGTGTTGCGTAGATCGGCAATTGGGCTTTCAAGCATTTCTTTATAGCCTAGCGGTAGGTGCCAAACAGGTTCATTTACGGCTTCGCCGGCGGCTTTAAACTCAGATACTAGCTTATCGCTGTCACTGAAAATTCCGCCCCACTTAGTGCCTAGCGCGCGATATTTACCGCCAGTCAGGGTAGCAATATCGACCATCACACTTGGCTGAAAGTGCTCGCGTGCATACCACATACTATCGGCTAGCACTAAGCGGCCTTCAGCATCGGTATGGGTAATTTCAACACTCAATCCCTCAGCAGTAGTGAGCACATCACCCGGGATAAATGATTTTTCAGATACCATGTTCTCAGCGATACCCATCACGGCAACCACGTTTACTTTCGCTTCCATCGCCGCCAATGCTTTAATAGTACCAAGCGCCGCTGCAGCGCCAGCCATGTCTGACTTCATGCGCACGATATGCTCGCCAGTTTTAATTTGAATACCGCCAGAGTCGAAGGTCACCCCTTTACCCGCGATAGCAATTGGTGCGTCATTACTACCTTTATAGTGAGCAACGATTAAACGTGAGCCATCGACACTGCCGCGACCGACAGCTTCCAAGGCGTTCATACCAAGCTTTTTGATCTGCTTTGGCTCAAGCACTTTGATTTTTACATCCAATTTTTTGAGTTTTTTAGCTTCAGCGACAAAGTCCTTTGGGGTCAGTTCTGTCGGCACTTCGTTAGTTAAATCGCGTGCTAAAAATACCCCTGACTGAATATGCTCGAGCGTGCTGTAGGCAGACTGGGTTTGCTTTACATCTGCAACATCAAAGGTGTAAGTCTTAGCTTGATGCTTTTCTTGCTTGTACTTATCAAAGTTGTATGAACGTAACTTGATACCATGGGCGATATAAGATGCTTGAGTTACATCTAAATGCTCAGCAGCTACTGACACATCGGCAATGGTTTTGGCACCTAGTTTACCTGCGATATTACCACCTAGTTTGGTCAGCTCTGCTTTGCTCAGTGGCTTGTCGCCTAAACCTACGACTAACACGCGGTCAAAACTCAGTTGGTTTGGCGCGATGACTTCTACAAATGAATTAAAGCTGGCGTCGAATTTATTGGCATTTAATGCGCGGCTAAGCTGGCCATTCGTTTTCGAGTCAAAATCTTTAAAGCCTGTGGTGTTGCCTTCGCTTTTAAATACCACCAGGGTATCTGACTTAGCGTTAACTTGGTTGGAGAATTGAAACGTCTCTGCTGAGACTGAGTGAGAAAAACTAAGGGTAAGTAGCGCGGCAGATAACATAGTTAGCTTGGCTTTCATTGAACGGTCCTGTCCTTATTGATTTGATTTATTAATTGGAGTTTGTTGGTTGCATCAGTGCGCAGAATATAACGATTCCTCAATGGCAATGTAAATCAATTGCTGAAACTTTACGAAGACGTTAAGTGTAAATTCATATTTCGTAGCCGTTTGCGAGTTAAGTTGAACAGAGGTAGTAACGGGTATTACTTAATCATGAGGAAATAGCCTAAGCTTAAATAACCAAAATATAACAATGTTCGAGGTGTGTATGCCCCGTGGTTTTGCTTTTATTTTGTTAATTACAGTAATAGTTATAAAGCCTATCGCGCTGGTGGCGGAGGAGATGAAGCTGTCGATGCTAGATTGGCCGCCATTTACTAGCGTCTCTTTGCCGGATAAAGGCATATCAGCATTGGTAGTTAAGCAAGCATTGAACACCATAGATATCGAACCAGAGTTCCATCACCTGCCGTGGAATCGCGCGATTCGCTTAGTGAACAGCGGCAAACAAGTGGGCTATCTCCCTGAGTATCAATACCAAAGTGAGCAATTGATATTTTCTGACCCCATTGGGCAAAGTCCAATTATGCTATTGTTTATTAAAGGTAAGCCTATTTCATGGCAAACTCAGCATGACCTAACTCAATACACACTCGGCGTGAATACTGGTTACATTAATACTAAGGTAATTGACGATAATATTGCTTCAGGTAAGCAGCGGGTGGAGTTAACATCAACTGAATATCAGTCAATTCAGGTGTTGCTGGCGGGTAGGGTAGATGCAATTGTCATTGATAAGCATGTATTTGAATACCTCAAGTCAGACCCTTATGTGAAACAGCACATTGACAAGTTGCAGCTTGACGACAAAATACTGGAGAACAAGCACTTACACATTGCTTTTGATAATTCGGCATTTGGTAGATTATGGCGTGATAAGGTTAATCAGGGGTTGGCAAACATTGATGTGCAAGCCATTGTTGATGAACAATTGCTACGTTTGAAAGCTAATTAGTTTTTATTGAAGGAGTGATGTGAGTTTTGAGAGTTGTTGATCACTAAGGCCTGGCGCATTAAGCCAGGCCTTATTTGTTTAGCTTTGCCTATTACAGTCACAAAGCGAGTCGAGCGTTAGATACGGTGGATTACCTGATCTTTATTGATAATCGTTTGTCCTATTGGTGCTAGGCTCAGTAGTGCCAATTTGAAATGCTGCACCGCGAACGGAATACCGATAATGGTAATAGCACAAGCCAGTGCGGACGCTAAATGACCCAGTGCTAACCAGATCCCGAAGAACACTAGCCAGATAATATTACCTAGAAGCCCCATGGTGCCAGTACCTAAATCTTCTTCGCCACGTAAGGTTTTGCGGTTAACGCTTTCTTGACCAAATGGCCAAAATGCCATTTCACCGATAACAAAACATGCTCGGCCAAAAGGGATACCAATAATACTGATAAAACAAAGCACACCCACTAGCCACCACGCTAGGCCCATAATAAAGCCGCCCATTACAAACCATGCGATATTAAAAATAAGCCTTAAAATACTCATATTGCTCCTTGTCGAATAAAAGTAGAGTAAAAACCAATCACTAGACTGGATGCTAGGACTAGGTACTAACGTAAATGCGATAAGTGTGCCAACAGTGGCAATAAATTATCCATTTGTAGCAAGGTGTTGATATTATTGCGTTTATTGGTCTGTCTAAGAGTTTGAAGCCTAGCCGTTATATTGCAACAATAAATTGATCTGCGATTTCACACTAACTTTTAGTTAAAATGGCTAGGGTCTGTTGATCTTTGCTGATTAGAATTTGTTCGAATTAAAAGCACTTTAATCGCGACGCGAGCGATGACGTCTAGTCACCTAAACCTATTGATTTTAACAACAGGGCTCGCAACAAACTAAGCTCTTTGCTAAGGGCGCAGGTGCTTTTAACCGAACCTTTCAGGCAGCGCTTGTTGTCATTTCTACTGCGTTAACGACTTATCATGTGGAGCAACCACACATCAAAGTCGTTGCCTTGTATAAATTTCCAACAAGCAGCTGCAAAAATAATCTTGAAAGATCAACAGGCCCTAGTGCTGAGTGTGGCTCAGCCTTCGATTAATTTTCGTCATTCATTTTTGGTCTCATTTATGTTTTCTCCAAGCCCAGTACACACTATGCTGTTTCAGCAGCGCACCATTTATATCAAACGTGATGATTTACTGGATGAAGCATTTAGCGGCAATAAAGCCCGCAAGTTTGATTACTTTTTCTATGATCAATTCCCTGAGGTCACCCATGTGATTGGCAGCGGCAGTGCGCAGGCCAATTCCTTGTATTCGCTATCTGAGTTGGCAAAACGTAAGGGTTGGCAGTTAGACTTTTTTGTCGACCATATTCCTAGTTACGTGAAACAAAACCCTCGCGGTAACTATCTAGCTGCGCTTAATAATGGCGCTCGGGTGATAAGCGTGAGTGACCATGTTCAATACGCGCATATTAAAGCCGATAACCTAGATGATAAGGTGGCAGTGATAGCGGCAGACTATCAAAGCCGCTTGGGGCAAGAACAGGTGCTGCATGTACCTGAAGGTGGGCGTTGTGAGTATGCTCAATCTGGTGTTGCTAAGCTTGGCGCAGAAATTGTGAGTTGGGCGAATGACAATTCAATTCAACAGTTAGATATTTTTCTGCCTGCCGGTACTGGCACCACAGCCCTGTACCTACAGCAATATTTTGTGCAGCAACATATTGCCGATAATTTTAAGGTGTTTACTTGCGCCACTGTTGGCAGCGCAGATTATTTGAAGCAGCAGTTTATGCAATTAACTGACAACTCAAGCGAGCTCCCAACTATCTTGTCCAATGGCAAAAAATATCATTTTGGTAAGCTCTATCGCGAGTGTTATGACATCTGGCGTGAGGTTAATGAAGGCGGTATTGAGTTTGAGCTGCTATATGACCCAATCGGTTTCTTGGTGCTCAAGCACTACTTAAGTCACTGTCAAATTGAACAGGGCAAGTCCAGCATAGGCAATCGTCCTATCATGTATATTCATCAAGGTGGCTTAAAAGGTAATGAAACCATGCTGCCGAGGTATCAGCGCAAATACCCGGATTGACCAAAGGCATATTAAGAATTGTCGATGTACAAAATTGATGAGCTGCTTCAGCGAGAAAGTTTGAATCGAACTAGTTTAGCAATGGGTTTGGAGATAATGCTTAAGACTTGGGTGTGATAGTTAAGAAAAAATTTTGATTACATTTGCTCTGTTTTAATAAACGGCGGTAAATGAGAGGAATGTACCGTGAAATGCGTTTATCGTTAACAGAGCAATTTGGAATCGTTTGGCTAGCTTCGAAATGGATTACTAGCTTTAACGTTTGTATTTTTGTTTCGTTGTTTATGAGTCGGTGTTAGCGAGTTTGTAGTCAATAGTGAATTGAAACTACTTATTTGTGCTAATCAACCATTTCATAAATCTAAGCGCTTCAGTTCGCTTGGTAAATGTTTGTTTTGTTTTGCCTTTACGATCTGTAAATGCAATTGAGTTTTTGTTTGATGAAATAGAGTCAACTGGAAAGTCTACTACGATTTCATGTCCGTTTAGATTGTATGACATAGGCCACACTCCTTATTTTATTCCTTCACCCTTAGGTGAGTAAATTTGACAATAAATATCCTTAGCAATAACTGCTGCAGAAAATGAATGATTTAATCTAAGTTAGCGTACAGTGGCTTTGTCGAGCAACCCATTTTGCTTTAAGTTAACGAAGCTTAATCAAGCCCCAGGCTTAATATCGCTCCAATTTACTCATCGCTATGACGCTTTAGTCGGCTTAACGCTTCAGCTATTGTTATTTACCGTAAACCTCATTGGTTGACTAGTAAAACTGCATAGCAGTGGCGTAAAAGTATGCAATTTGTGAGCTAAAGCAAACTTCGTTTTGCCTTAGTTCTTGCCATACCAACTCGCAACAAATGCCGGTCGCTTAATGCCACCAGTTTTGGGGCAAGCGTTAACTTAAACGTATGCTAGTTAATCACAGCTTTGTGACAATCAAATGACTGCAGTGCTTAGTAAAAACTAACATGTACTCGATGCATTCAGCTGATCCAACTAGGGGGCGGCTGCAAGGAGGCTTAACTCGTTTAACGGCACATACTTTCGGGGCAGGCAATTGATGCTAACGCTGAAGTTTCGACAAGCTTGAGGGTAAACCGATAGGATTTTACGCGGTTGAATTTTCACAAATGTCACTAACTTGTACGGATAATAAGCAATATACCTTACGCAAGCAAGAACTTTGTGTACATAAAATAAAACAGCAGGCTAACCCTGCTGTTTTCAGTTCACCAACCTTCGGTGTCTTAAACGAAATCGTTTAACTAAGTTATTTCACTAGTTTGTAGTTGCTGCGTTTATGTAAGCCTTTTAGTAAATTAACTCACCAATTGGATTGAGCAGCTTACTAATACCTTTGGTAAAATATAGTGGCGCGTCGACTACGGTATAACACAAGCATCCTTCCATCGTTTTAGGTGAATGCTGATGGTCTGGCGTCATAACCATTAAGTCGCCAGGCTTATATTGGTTATATTCGTCACTAAATTCACCGGCGAGCAACAAAGTGATCTCAGTACCTTTGTGAGTATGCTGGGGGATCTCACCATTGGCGTCTATGTGCAGCAAACTAGCTCGTGCTTTGCCTTCGCCGGTATCTAACCTTGAGCGGGTCACCTTACCTATACCTTGCCATTCGCTCAATAGTTGGTTTTTAAACACCCTGGGTAAACTGTATTGCTCGCCTTTAACCTCTACAGTTAATGGCTCCTCGACGCTTGGGATATCGTCAATTTTCAAATCGTCAAGTCCGGACATCATTGCGTCAAGCATACTGTCTAGATCTGCATTAGTTTGAGCCGCGTCTGATTGCTCGTTACCATGTTGAGATTCGACAGCTAACGCGTCGTCGCTCAAAAATGTGTTGGTAGCTTTGGCTTGAGCGCTTGCTAGCTCCTGCTGACATTTACCACAATATTCAAGATGAGCTGACACAGCAATTGACAGAGACAATGGAAGCTTACCTTCGGCATGTAGTAACAGCATTTGTTGATCAGGATGGAAATTAATCATTTTGATGCTCCATAAAACTTTTTAACTTTTCAAGCCCAAGGCGTAATCGAGATTTAACGGTGCCAATTGGAATTTGCAATTTCTCTGCAAGCTCCTGCTGAGTTAGCTCTTGAAGGTAAATCCCGCGCACCACTTGTTTTTGAAGTGCGGGTAGTGCTTCCACATGTTTGAGCAGAGATGCTGATAACATGAAATCGTCATCTTCTTCACTGGTATTGTCTGACTCAAATAAAGGCCATATGTCGTCGCCAAATGCGTCTTCGCGATTATGTTGTACCTTGCGCAGCATATCGAAACACTGGTTGCGCATTATGGTAAACACCCAAGTAGACACAGCGGCTTTGCTTGCGTTGTACAGGTGAGCTTTGGTCCAAACTCGAGTCATGGTTTCTTGCACTAAATCCATGGCTAAACCTTGCTGATTTAATCGCTGCACACCAAATGAATGGATTTTGGGGCTGAAAAAAGCGAATAACTTAGCAAACGCTGCTTTGTCCTGGTGCTCAGCGATACACTGCATGCATTCGGCTAGCATTGCATTTTGCTGCGCGCTTTGCTTTTCATTGGCAGCGTCGGTTTTAGACTTGTTATCCATCGCAGTTGTTGTCTGCATAGCTCTAATCGGTTGCTGATACTTACCTTTATCATAACCAATTTGCTTTGTTCTAGAAGAGTTTAATTGCATATTTTCACCGTTAAAGCGCTCAAAGCGATTAAATCCATGTGTCGCGTTTAACCTACAATACGCATGCAATTAAAATTGGATCAGTTATTCTGATAAAATTATTTGATTAATAAGGCTTTGGGCCGCGATATGACTATTAGCCCCAATACATTGCTGCTTTTGCTCTGCAGTTAGCGGTAATACTTCCAACCAACGCTGACAAATCCAACTGATATCGTCGAACTGGCATTGAGGGTAAAGATCGCGATGTTGCGGATATTGCTCGAATAACTCGACGAGTTTTTGCTTTAATACTTCCTCTTGTCCATCATTAGATTGTATAGGGGTCGCTTGCCAGGCGGTATGCTCACTTACTTTTGCTACTAATAAACCATCGGGTTCACGCTTAGTTTCCTGTATCGCGACTAAGCTCTCACCTTTGATGGTGATTGACAAGGTATTATCTTCAAGGTTGTCAAAATCCACTATGGTAACAATCGTCGCATAGCGCAGTAGTGAGCCTTTTTTGTTGGCCATTGCCATTGCAAACTGGCGTTGTTGCTTCATCGCCTCACTGATCATACGCAAATACCTCGGCTCGAAAATTCTGAGCTGAGTGTAACCATTGGGCAATATACAAATAGATAGTGGAAACAAGGCAATATTCATTTATCTCTCTTACTACTTCATTTTTTAACTTCGCAAATTAATACGTTATGTTTGCCAATTTGGATTTGTACGTAACTGAGATTTAACACGCGTTTAGCAGCTCAGTTAATGGCAATTGAGTGTTTTATAACACTATAATTAGGGAGCAAATGATGTCGCTGAGTAATATAGTCGGATACTAATAATGAACAATGTGCTGGATACGGTCGACCAAAGAACGCAATTAGTGGGTGAAAATCGCCTAGAGTTACTATTGTTTAAAATAAACACCTTGCAGTTATTCGCGTTAAACGTATTCAAAATTAAAGAAGTCGTCTCCCTACCTAAGCTCAGTGCTATGCCAGGCAGCAACCCTAATATCGCTGGGGTGGCGAATATTCGCGGTATGTCCATTCCGGTTATTAACTTGCGCGAGGCCATTGGCTTTGCGCCTAAGCCCTATGACGGTGACACCAATTTAATTATCACTGAATATAACCGCAGTGTGCAGGGCTTTTTGGTCGGTAAAGTTGAGCACATTGTTAATATGACGTGGGGCGATATTATGCCGCCGCCGCGCACTGCAGGTATGCACAACTACCTTACAGCTATTACCAAAGTCGATCACGATGGCGCTCAGCAATTAGTGTCAATTATCGATGTTGAAAAGGTGCTAGCTGAAATTATCGATTATGACATCACGCTGTCAGAAGGTGTGCTTGATGAGCAATTACTGCCTGAGCTGATGGGTAAAAAAGTGCTGATTGTAGATGATTCCTCCACAGCGCGTACCCAGGTGCGAGATACCTTAGGACAACTTGGCATCGAGATTATTGAAGCCTCTGATGGTCTGCAAGCATTAACCATGCTCAAAGGCTGGGCGGATGAGGGCAAGGATGTACCTAATGAGCTGTTGATGATGATAACCGATGCTGAAATGCCTGAAATGGATGGCTATAAGCTTACGGCCGAGGTGCGCGCCGATAATCGTTTGGCATCACTTTATATCACATTGAATACTTCATTGAGTGGTAGCTTTAACCATGCCATGGTTGAAAAAGTGGGCTGTAATAAGTTTATCTCTAAGTTTCAGCCAGACTTATTGGTGAGTGTGGTGCAAGAGCGTATGCAGCAGGTATTGGCAGATAACTAGTAGTGAGCTGGCTAACCCATAATAAGCAACCTCACACCACGCAATCTCATATCAAGCTAGCTGAGTGCATCTTTCTCATGCATGACATCTTGAATGATTTGCCGTTGTCGACCTTTAGTGACGCCAATATTAAGTCTTGCCAGTGTTAATGCTTTAGCAAATTGCTGTTTGCCCAGCACCGACACTAACTGAGTGACAAATTCACTCGAGACGCCCAGGGTTTTACTGTAATGGCTAATCGCTTGGGTAATGGAGCTGAACTCAATGTCATCGAAGCTAAAGGCTTGCAGCGCACTGTAGTCATGTTCTTCACTAATAGGTTGCTCATCAATACTAATTTGCCAACCCTTAGCGTTTACTCTATCTTTAGCTATGTTGTACATCATCCAGGCGCTGTTTTTAAAGCCTTCAAATACCTTACAGCTAAACTCTGATTCTTTAAGCTCTTGCTCAGTCCAGTTGTGACCAATTGCTAAATGCTTTTGATATTTAATTATCAGTTGATCTTTCACTGCCGCGCGGCAATCCCAAATACTGGTGAGCATATTGGCTTTGGCTAATTGCTTACATTCATTGCAAGCAGGTATTGCCAATGATGGGTGCGGCGTGTGAGGTAGGCGCAAATACTCGAACGTTTGATTGCTTGGCTCTTCGCAAAACCAGCATAGGTGGCGTTTATTGAATGGGACGTCGATAGGATGAATAGACATAGTGTAGGGTGTTTGATGCTGGCAGCGAGTTGCTACCAGCATTTAGGTTGAACTAAGCACTAAGAACTAAGTAATACGCAATTAAGTGCTGATTACTCTTCTTCAACATCAACCAGTGACTTCGCAAGTACGATAGGGTCAAGCTCTTCGCAGTCTTGATCTACTTGCCAGTCGATGCCAACGAGCACGCCATCATCGTTTAAATCACCTACCCAGTACTCTAAAAATTCACCAAGTTTGATTTCAACAGCGCTGTAATCTGCCCATTCTTCAGTACAGTGAGACTGCGCCGCATCTTTGCTTGACCAAAGTGGCATGACATCAGTGTCTTCATACTCTGATGAATCACAAACTACAAAGCCATCATTTGTTTCGTCTTGTAGCGCCCAAATTACTTGGTGCTCTTTTACTTGTGCAATAAACCCAGTCAGTGTGGCTGATTGTTCAGTCATGATTATTCTCTTTGATTAAATGCAGACGCATTCTTTATAAGTTAAGCAATCATTATACGGTAAGAGCTGATTAGCGAAAGGGCAAATTGCATTTAAAGTTGTGGATAGAGGTTGAGTTTTAACCTGATGGCAATAATGTTGAAAAATTAATGGAATGAAGGCTTGAGAAGTCACAATTGATCGGTCACGATGTTGCCATTGATCAAAAAGATAAGAATGGCCTCATGGCAAAAACGCGACTTCTAACCTCTACATCTGTTTTCGTAGCGCCCGCTTTATTGGCAATGAGCGTGTCTGCTGATGCAGCAAACCCACCTGAATTCGACCAATGTGTCATTGAGTTAAAAAGCACGGCTAAGCAGCAAGGTATTAGCCAGACCATTATTGATTCAAGCGTTGCCAACTTAAAATACGTCCCTAAAGTGATTGAGCTTGATAGACGCCAGCCTGAGTTCACTACCACTTTTGGAGACTATATTGGTAAGCGCGTCACCGACTGGCGTGTTCAGCAAGGGCGTAAATTGCTGCGCGAGCATAAAGACTTGCTCGATAAGTTAACCAAGCAATATGGCATTCCTGGGCAATATATCGTGTCGTTTTGGGGCCTTGAAACTAACTTTGGTAGCTACAAAGGTAAAATGCCTGTACTCGATTCATTGGCGACCTTGGCGTGTGACCCAAGACGCAGCGATTACTTTACCGGCGAGCTAATGCAAGCACTGCGCTTGAAGCAGCAATACGGGTTTAGTGACGAAAAAATGGTTGGCTCATGGGCAGGCGCTATGGGGCATACCCAGTTTATGCCGACCAATTATTTGAAATATGCCGTTGATGGTAATGGCGATGGCAAGGCGGATTTGTGGGACAGCACTGAAGATGCGTTAACCTCTGCAGCTAACTTCTTGCAGCAATTAGGCTGGAAAGCCAATGAACGTTGGGGTCGTGAAGTTTTATTGCCAGAAAACTACGACTTTAGCGCCTTAGGCGTAAAAAACACTATGCCGTTAACACAGTGGGCGCAAAAGCAGCTGACTCAAGTGTCAGGCAAGCCGCTTGCTACACCAGACATGGATGCAGCTTTGTACGTGCCAGCAGGGCACAAAGGCCCGGCATTTTTAGGTTATGACAACTTTAAAGTGATCATGCGTTGGAATCGCTCTGAATTTTATGCCATCGCTGTTGGTCACCTTGCCGATAGAATCAACGGCGCCGCGCCGATGACGGTTAAGCCACCAAAACATCAGCGATTGTCGCGCGCTAAAGTAAAACAGCTTCAACAAGCGCTTAATAATAAGGGCTTTGATGTTGGTAAGCCTGACGGCGTGTTAGGTCGTAATTCAATTGCCGGTTTGCAAGCATTTCAGCGTAGCCAAGGCTTGGTTGCCGACGGCTTCCCTGATAAAGACAGTTTTGAAGCCTTAGGTGTAAGCTATTAAAATTGAGTGGCGAGTGGCTTACACTCGCCTAACAGAGTGTTAAACCCACCCATGACTTTGTAGTCGTGGGTTTTGCCAATTAAGGTTGGGGCGTAAGCCCAAGGTTAACAAAAGATGAAAATTGAAGATGATATGGTAGTGCAGTTTCACTACACCTTAAAAGATGAACAAGGCGAGGTGATTGAATCAAGCGTGCTTCAAGATCCTATCGCGTATTTGCATGGCCATGACAATATGATGCCAGGTGTTGAAGATGCCATTCATGGCAAAAATGTTGGTGATAAGTTTTCAATTACCCCAGCTGCAAAAGATACCTATGGTGAGCGCCTCCCTGATGCCGAGCAAAGAGTGTCGTTAAAGCACTTAACCGGCGCTGATAAATGGCAACCAGGTATGTCAGCTTTAGTTAATACCGATCAGGGACAAAGGCAGGTCACCATAGTTAAAGTCGGTAAGTTTATGGCGACGGTGGATTTGAATCATCCATTTGCTGGTCGTGACCTAAGATTTGATATCGAAGTCGTGTCAGCTCGTGCTGCGACTGACGAAGAAATTGCCCACGGTCACGCCCATGGTGTTGGTGGCCATCAGCACTAGCAACTCAATTTGAGATTTATTTGTTTACAATGGTCAGCTAGCTAAGCTGACCATTAATTTAGGTATCAGCAATCATCTATGATCATTTCTTTTTCTCAAGGCCGTTTGATTGTCACCGCCCAAGAAGTCCAATGCCGCATCGTCAAAAGCAACCTAGTCATGGCGGCAAGCGTTGATGATTTAACCATATACCGTCAAGGGCGTGTCATCGTTGCTGATGCCGGCACAGTGCGCTGGAGCGTCAGCCTTGACGACGATGAGCAGCTTCAACAGGTGCTGGCAGAAACCGGACTCGATGCCTTATAAACTGAGTAATTTACTCGTCCTCAGTTATAAAAATTAGCTACTCAAAATAGTCATTAAAATAACTCATTCAAAATAGTCATTACTAAAATAAAAAATCAGGGAAGTATCAATGTCTACCACACAACAACTTCATGACCGTATTATTATTGAACCAAGTGTATCAGCACAGTGCTGCGTTATTTGGCTACACGGTTTAGGTGACTCAGGCGCGGGATTTGCGCCTGTGGTACCTGTATTAAATTTACCTGCCAACCATGCCATTCGCTTTGTGTTTCCCCACGCGCCAGAGCAGCCGGTTACAATCAACGGTGGTATGACTATGCGCTCTTGGTACGACATCAAGAGCATGGACTTGCATGATAGAGCCGATATCCAAGGTGTACTTGAGTCAGAGGTTAAAGTACGCGCCTTGATCAACGAGCAAATAGAGCAAGGTATTGCCAGTGACAAAATTATCTTGGCTGGCTTTAGTCAGGGCGGGGTGATGAGCCTTTTCACAGGGCTGCGCTTTGATAAACCGCTAGCCGGTATCATGGCGTTATCTTGTTACCTGCCAGCGGGTGACAAATTACCCCAAGATTTAGCTGACGCTAATCGTGCTACACCAATTTTGCAACATCACGGCGAACAAGATGAAGTCGTCCCCTTATTTGCTGGAAAAATGGCGTATGATGCCGTTGCTAAAGCTGGCTACACCAGTCAATGGCAAACTTATCCAATGGGGCATAGTGTGTTGCCACAGCAGCTAACTACCATAGGTGAATGGATCGTAGACATGCTAAGCTAAGTCCAGTATCAGGCTGTTAAATAGCCAGTAGTTATAAAGCCATTTTTGATAGATAGCGCTCAAATTGAGCAAAACAAAAGGTGATCTCGGTCACCTTTTTTGTTACTCAAAAACTTTCTTGTTTTTGAAACTAAATATCGCACCGCGTGCTGTGTTCTTAATCTTGAACAGTATTACCTCAACCTTGTTTCTAGCTAACTCTTTCAGTTTATTGCTATAAAGCCCGCCACTATCTTCGCTGTTTTTTATGTCTTGCATTCCTTTGTTGAAGGCATTTTTTGTCCCGTACAGTAATGGCTATAAAATGCTGTAATACCAATGGTTTACGGTGGTTTGTTGTTAACCTTAATCGCATGTTTTAGAGAATTACTTTGCTATTATGTTGCGCGTTATTTGCTTCGCAGTTTATTGAGTGAGCAGTAACTGAACAGTATGTAGAAAAATAAAAGGGGTCACGGAATGAAGATGAATTTTGTAAAAGGCGTGCTGGCGACAGCCGTGCTTACAGCGTTAGTTGGCTGTAACAGCGATGATGATGTTAACAAGTTTGATTTAACCATTGCGCATGTAAATGACACGCACTCTAGCTTTGATGCTGGGTCACTCGATTTTACCGCACAGGTGGACGCAAACGATTTTGCAGTACGTGCATCAGTAGGTGGTTATCCGCGTATGGCAACCGCATTAAAAGCGGCACGTGAGGCTGCAAATGATGCCAATAAACCGTTTTTAGCCCTTCATGGTGGTGATGCATTCCAAGGCTCGCTGTACTTTAACGTATTAAAAGGCGAGGGGAATGCTGAGCTGTTAAGCGAGATGAATATTGATGCCATGGCCATTGGTAACCATGAATTCGATTTAGGTAACGATCCACTAATCAACTTTGCTGAGAACGTTAACTTCCCGCTGCTTGCTGCAAACATGGATACCAGCAACGACGCTGACATGGATGCGGTAGACAACATTTTGCCTTACACCATTAAAGAGTTTGATGGTAATCAGGTGGGTATTTTTGGCTTGGTACTTGAAGACTTAGAATCGATTTCGTCTCCAGGCGTTGACTTGAGCTTTAGCGGCGAAGTGGCAACGGCGCAAGATACTGTTGATACGTTACACGCGATGGGCATAGATAAGATCATTATGGTGAGCCACATTGGCCTAGACCGTGATATTCGTATTGCTGAGCAAGTTAATGGTGTTGATGTGATTGTTGGTGGACACTCTCACACTTTACTAGGTGACTTCCAAAATATTGGCCGCGGCGAGTCTAGCACTAGCTACGCTGAAATTTTCACTAACCCTAATGGCAGCACTCGTACTTGTATTGTACAAGCCGGTGATTTAGCGCAAGCGGTTGGTCAAGTCGATGTTAGCTTTGAAGACGGTAACATCGTTAGCTGCATGGGCAATAACACGCTGCTAATTGATAATGACTTTAAGCATAAGTACGACGGCGAAAACCGAGAAGCATTAAATGATGCTGACCAACAAGCGACCGAAGCTTTTGTCGCTGAGCAATATAACATTGCTATTACTGCTGAAGATGCCGCGCTTCGCAGCACTATCGACACTGACTACAAACCACTTATTGAAGAGTTTGAAGGTAAGGTGATTGGTGAGGTATTGGATGCAAACGATCCCGTTGACACGACCATGCTTGATCATGTGCGTATTCCAGGCCTAAGCCGAGGTGGTGCATCGCTACCTGGAACAGGTAGTGAAGCTGGTGCTCAGGTTGCCGCCTCTATGGTGTGGAAGCTAAACCAACATGGTTATGGCGTTGATATGGCTATCACCAACACAGGTGGCGTGCGCGATCATATTAAAGAAGTGGAAACAGGCGGCTTAACTGCGGGTTATGTGATTGGCTCATTGCTTTACTTCAACAACGAATTGGCAATTGTGTCTTTAAAAGGTGCTGATATTGTCGATTTGCTTGAAGATACCATCAATTACGCGATGACTGACTCAAGCGGTGCATTCCCAACGTTTGCTAACCTGTCATTTACCTTCAATGGTAAAGCGGTTGCAGGAGAGCAAATTGAGCAACTGCAAGTTTGTCCTAATGGTGTTGACGCGGGTAACTGCGCTGACATTGAACTCGAAAAAGTCTATAAGATTGCTACGAACGCATACATTGCTGGTGGTAAAGATGGTTACGATATTTTTGAGTCACGCAAGCAATCAGAAACCGTAAAGTCTGGCTTTATTGATAACGAGTCTATGATTGAGTACGTTGAGTCATTAACTGCTGAAGGTAAAAAGCTAGAAGAAATTGCGACAGGTCTGAACTTTATCGTGCCAGATAGCTATGCAGACAAATTAGATAATCCAGTATTAAAAGCAGAAGATAATCAATAGATTACTTTGAGTGTTATGGCTTTTAGTTAAGCAAAAAAGCTACCGACTAAGGTAGCTTTTTTATTGTTTGAGACAGATGCCGTTCAAACAAATCGTAAATAATTCGCAAAAGATTTAAAAATAGCCCTTGAAGTAGAAAAAAGCGTCCATATATCTCTAATTGTAGCAGGGAGACATTATTGAAATGCTCAACAGAGGTTTCAACTCCGGTTACCCATTGCGCCGAAAGGGCAATGCACATCGCCAATAATGGCTTAATTTTACATATTGCTTTAGACAAGGATATGAATATGCGTAATTTTACTATTTCTCAAGATCTTGCTCCTCTTTACCGCAGCGCGATTGGCTTTGACCGCCTAGCACGTATGGCTGAACATGCAGCCTCAAATAGCGGCAACTCAAATGGTTACCCTCCATACAATATCGAGTTAATGGGTGAGAATCGCTACCGAATTACTATGGCTGTTGCCGGCTTTGCTATGAGCGAGCTAGAAATTACCAGTGAAGGCGAAAAGCTACTGGTTAAAGGCAACAAACCAACCAGTAAGAAAGATGACAAAAAGTACTTACACCAAGGTATTGCAGAGCGCGGTTTTGAGCGCACATTCCAACTAGCAGACCATGTACGTGTAGTTGGTGCTGAGTTAGAAAATGGCTTACTGAATATCGATCTGGTACGTGAATTACCAGAGGCCATGAAACCGCGTAAGATTGAGATTAACCAAGCTCGCGTGATTGAAGACTAACCACTAGTTTTTAAACAAACTCGCGCTAACCCCATTAGCGCGACCCTTTTATTGTTCATCATCTTCCTTTTTGCCTAGCGTGTTTGCGCTAGGCTTTTTTGCGTAATCAGCTGTTTGTTTGAATCGTTAAAATTTTGGGCACTAAATGGCTCAGGCAGTTATTCACTCAGACAGTAGTTCGCTTAGGCAGCTATTCACTCAGACGCTGGTTCGCTTAAGCTTCAGTTCACTGGGGCTTAAATTCACTAAGGTTTTAGCTTCCTTAGCCTTTAGGTCAAGGCGAGTTTTTAACTCGGCTTTTAATCTTGGTTCTACTGCAAGGGAGTGTTAAGCGAGTTATAACAATACTGCACCAGTTCCTTTATCTGCTAATACGTCATCTTGATTATAAATTGGGCAATTACTCATCGATAAGCAACCACAGCCGATGCAACCTTCCATCGAATCTTTAAGTCGCGTCAACGCTTCAATACGTTGGTTGAGTTTTTGCTGCCATTTAGTCGATAACTGATGCCAGTCGTCGGCTGTTGGCGTACGTTTATCAGGTAGAGCAGCAAATGCCTGTTGAATTTCATCTAAGCTGATCCCCAGTTTTTGTGCCGCCTTAATAATGGCAACGCGACGCAGCGTCTCTCTTTGGTATCTGCGCTGATTACCCTGATTTCTGAGGCTGTAAATCAGGCCCTTTTGCTCATAAAAATGTAAGGTAGACACCCTTACACCGCAGCGCTTTGCCACATACCCCACAGACAATTCAAATTCCTGTTTCATGGAAAATTCATCCAACAAAAATAGTTTAAAAAAGTTCTTTACCTCAAGTTAACTTGAGGTTGTAGCATGGTCAACAGTTAATCAGCAAGGAGCAAAATTATGCGATTAGAACATTTGAACTTAGTTGTGAACGACCTAGATGAAACAGTGGCGTTTTACAAAGCGGCATTTCCTCATTGGCAAGTCCGTGGTGGCGGAGAAGGCGAGTGGAACGGTGTTTATCGACGCTGGATACACTTTGGTGACGACTATAATTATCTGTCATTGAACGATAATGGCAAAGGCAGTATCCGCGATATAAAAGGTTATGACCTTGGTTTAGCACACTTTGCCTATGTGGTTGATGATATTAAATCTTTAGGTGCAAGAATGGCGGCAGCAGGGTTCGATATTGCCATTGATGGTGCTGCGGATAGCTCACACAAGAGCTTGTATTACATAGACCCAAACGGTTATGAAGTTGAATTCTTACAGTACTTTACCGATATACCGTCTGAGCGAAATGTATATGACGACTAATCCAATTAGGCCAATGCTGTCTAATTAGATGAGATAGTCAGGCTATATTTGCAGAATTAATAAACAAAAAAGTCGCTACCTAGGAAGCGACTTTCTATTTGAAACTTGGTGTTAATGCTGTGTTTGTTACACCTTAAGCCCTACCAACAAGGCATCAAGCTGCTCGGCCGTGGCATGCAGCTCATCACAACCCGATACTGACTCATTCGCTGATTGCTCAACATCATGAGACTGATTACGGATCTCCATAAGGTTAGTCGCAATCTCATTGGCTACCGCGGATTGTTCATCTGCAGAAGTCGCAATTAGTGTGCTCATATCGAACACTTTTGAGCTATGGTGAGCGATATTCGCTAAGTCGTCACCAGTTTGCAGTACGTGTTTTTTACCTTCTTCCGCTTGTTCAACTGTACGTGACATCACCTGAGTTAGGTTACGGGTGCCGGTTTGCAGCGCTTCAATCATAGATTTGATTTCAACGGTTGCTGACTGGGTGCGCCCTGCAAGGGTACGAACCTCATCAGCAACCACGGCAAAGCCGCGACCTTGTTCACCAGCACGCGCAGCCTCAATAGCGGCGTTAAGCGCCAGAAGGTTGGTTTGCTCTGAAATCGCATTAATCGTGGTCACCACATCGTCAATCTTGCTGGCATTTTCGTTCAACGCAGCAACAGCATCTGATGCATCGCCAATTTCATTGGCGAGAATATCGATGGCTTCAACTGTGGTTTCAATGTCTTTGGCACCCGCTTCGACTTGAGTATTGGCTTCTTGGGTTTCGCTTGACGATTGATCGGCATTGCGAGCAACTTCTTTTACCGCTGCCGTCATCTCTTCCATCGCTGTGGCAAGAGAGTCTAAATGTTGGCGTTGGTTAACCGCGAGTGATTGACCTTCCTGAGCTGTGTTTCTAAATGACGATACAACAGTGCGGATTTGATCTGTTGCTTGAGTAATTTGTTGCACAAGCTTGTGCTGACGATCCACAAGAGCATCGATGCTGATTGCAAGTGTACTGAACTCATCTTTTACTTCAAAGAAGTTAAGTCTACCTGTTAAATCACCATTTGCAGCGCGCTTTAGTGCCATAACAGTAGTGTACAGCGCGCCGCCAACAAAGGTTGAAATGTAATAAGCAAAGGCAAATAAAACTAGCAGTAATACCGTCATTATGCCGTAAGCATAGGTGCTGCCTGAGCCAGAAACTGTATATTTGTCGGTGTTTATTTGCGACACAATCACTTGTTGATTACGGCTTACTTTACTGACGACAGTTGCATTTGAACCTTTAAGATGGATGCCACCGCCACGGTTGGCCAAACTGCGCTGCTCACCATTTAGTAGGTTCATTTGAGTTAAGCGCGAGTCAGCTGATAGGTTAGTTGGGATGCGATTGCGATCAGTTTCAGGGATCAGGGCTATTGTGGCGTCAAGGAACTCGATAGCTGAGTTACTTGAGCTAAGCACGGTTTCTAGGTGGGCTTTATCAATGCTTTTCTCTTGCTGGTTATTAAGAAAAATTGTCAGGCCAATAATCATTAACATTGGCACAACAGCAAGGATGGTAAATTTAGTTTTCAAGTTCATATGGATGAGGTATTGATCAATCCATCGAAATTTAACTTCTTTCATTTATGCCTCTTCTGTGTTGGCTTGAAATGGTTTACTTAAATGTTATCGGTTAGAAACAGCTGAACTTTAATGGTTTAGCTTTGATTGGTTAAGTTTTCAACCGCAATTGCTTGCGTAGTAACCACTTCGATATGGGGCGTTACTCATACTGATTAATTGTGTCAGTGTTAAGCATAGAACAAACCGATACAAAGACAGTTCAAAACAGCCCAAGTTTACAAGTTGTTTGCATTTGCGACCACTGAATTCATCACAATTTATTGCGCATGGTGTGTTAGCCAACTTGTTAGGCTGAGAAATGTCGCTAAATGCTAATATTTGCTCGGAAAAACTCGATTATTGACTAGCAAATCTGGTATCGAACACGTAAAATTTCACTCTTTTATTTTAAAAATCAGTTTGCAACACACCTCCGAGTGACCGGTAGACAAGTGTTAACACACTTTTGCAACCCATTCTGGTATGTGAGTTCGCTCTGTGGCAGCGATGCTGCCGACATCAGCGCATTTAAATGCAATATGCAGTGGAAGATATAATGCAACAGTTAAACGAGATCGTAGAACAGGCCTTAGCAGTCATCGACGAGGCAAGTGATCTAAAGGCATTGGATGATATCCGTGTCGATTACCTTGGTAAAAAAGGTAAGATCACTGACATGATGAAAATGATGGGTAAATTAAGTGCTGAAGAAAAACCAGCATTTGGTCAAGCCGTCAACCAAGCCAAGCAAGCAGTACAAAAGCAGCTTTCTGCACGTATTGAAGGCTTAAAAGCAGCAGAACTTGAAGCTAAGTTAGTTGCTGAAAAAATCGACGTGACTTTACCTGGTCGCACGCTAGAAATTGGTGGTTTGCACCCAGTAACGCGTACCATTGAGCGCATTGAATCTTTCTTTGGTGAGCTTGGCTTTAGCGTTAAACAAGGTCCTGAGATTGAAGACGATTTTCACAACTTTGATGCGTTAAATATTTCTGAGCACCATCCTGCTCGCGCTGATCACGATACTTTCTACTTTAATCCTAAAGTAATGCTGCGTACTCAGACATCTGGTGTGCAGATTCGCACCATGGAAAATGAGCCAGTACCGCTGCGCATTATCTCTCCAGGCCGTGTATACCGTAACGATTACGACCAAACGCACACACCAATGTTCCATCAGGTTGAAGGCCTTATGGTGGCAGAGAACGTTAACTTTGCTGAGTTAAAAGGTATTTTGCACGACTTCCTACGTAATTTCTTCGAAGAAGATTTACAAGTGCGCTTCCGTCCATCTTACTTCCCATTCACAGAACCATCAGCTGAAGTTGATGTGATGGGCAAAAATGGTAAATGGTTAGAAGTATTGGGCTGCGGAATGGTGCATCCAAATGTGCTTCGCAGTGTGGGTATCGACCCTGAGAAATACTCTGGTTTTGCTTTCGGTATGGGCGTTGAGCGTTTAACTATGCTGCGCTACGGCGTCAACGATTTACGCGCCTTCTTCGAGAACGACTTACGTTTCCTTAAGCAATTCAAATAACGGAGCAATAAACAGATGAAATTTAGTGAATCTTGGCTTCGTGAGTGGGTAAACCCACAAGTAAGCCGCGACGAATTATCACACCAAATCACCATGGCCGGCCTTGAAGTAGACGGCGTTGACGGCGTTGCTGCTGAGTTTAGTGGCGTTGTTGTTGGTGAAGTGGTTGAGTGTGGTCAGCATCCAGATGCAGACAAGCTGCGTGTAACCAAAATTAATGTTGGTGAAGACGAATTAATCGACATCGTATGTGGTGCGCCAAACTGCCGTCAGGGCTTAAAAGTAGCAGTTGCTATGGTTGGTGCAGTGCTACCTGGCGACTTTAAAATTAAGAAAGCCAAACTACGCGGTCAGCCATCTTTTGGCATGCTGTGTTCATACGGTGAGTTAGGTATTGATATCGAAAGTGACGGCATTATCGAGCTGCCACTAGATGCGCCAATCGGCACTGATGTTCGTGAGTACCTAGATCTAAACGATGCCATTATTGATGTAGACCTTACCGCGAACCGTGCAGACTGTTTAGGTATGGTTGGTCTTGCGCGCGAAGTCGGTGTACTTAACCGCGCTGAAGTAACAGAGCCTAGCTGGCAAGCGGTTGAAGCTTCAATCGATGCGCCAGTGAGCATTGAAGTTAAGGCGCCAGAAGCTTGTGGTCGCTACCTTGGTCGTGTGGTCAAAAACGTCGATGTTAAAGCGCCAACACCACTTTGGATGCAAGAAAAATTGCGCCGCAGCGGTATTCGCTCAATTGATCCAATTGTTGATATCACCAACTATGTACTGATTGAATTTGGTCAACCAATGCATGCCTTTGACCTAGCAACCTTAGATGGTGGCATTACGGTTCGTTATGGCTCGGGTGAAGAAAAGCTAACTTTACTCGATGGTAATGAAATCACTGTACCTAGCAATACCCTAGTGATTGCTGACGACAACAAGCCTGTTGCATTGGCGGGTGTATTTGGTGGTGAAGCAACCGGCGTTACCACTGAAACCAAAGATATTTTATTAGAGTGCGCTTTCTTCGCGCCTTTAGCGATTCTTGGTAAAGCACGTAGCCTAGGCTTGCACACTGACTCTTCACACCGTTTTGAGCGCGGCGTTGACCCTGAGCTACAGCACAAGGTGATGGACCGTGCCACTCGCCTGGTACTTGATATTTGCGGTGGTGAAGCTGGTCAAGTTGTTGAGGCGGTATCGCAAGATCACTTACCAAAAGCGGCTAACATTCAGCTTCGCCGTGAAAAGCTAGATAAAAAGCTAGGTCACCATATTCCTGATGCTGATGTGACTGAAATTCTTGAGCGTTTAGGCTTTAGTGTTGCTTTTGAGCAAGGCGTGTGGAATGTCACTACAGCGACTTACCGTTTTGATATGGCAATCGAAGAAGATTTGATTGAAGAAGTTGCCCGTATCTATGGTTACAACAACATTCCTAATATTGCACCTGTTGCTGCACTTAACATGTCAGATCATAAAGAAGCTGATATGCCGCTTAAGCGTGTACGCGACTTACTGGTAGCTCGTGGCTTCCAAGAAGCAATTACTTACAGTTTTGTTGACCCTAAACTGCAAGCGCTTGTTCACGCAGAGCAAGAAGCGATGGTGTTACCAAATCCAATTTCCGTTGAAATGTCAGCAATGCGCTTGTCTATGTTCACCGGTCTTTTAGCGGCCGTTGGTCACAATCAAAGCCGCCAGCAAGGGCGCGTGCGCTTATTTGAGTCTGGTCTGCGTTTTATTCCTGATGAGCAAGCCGATTCAGGTGTTCGCCAGCAAGCTATGCTAGGTGCCGTTATTTCTGGTAATCAGAACGATGAACACTGGTCAATGGAGTCAAAAACTGTTGATTTCTTTGACTTAAAAGGTGACTTAGAAGCAATTATGGGCTTGACAGCAGCTGATTCTGAATTTAGTTTTAGAGCAGCAACACATCCTGCACTACATCCAGGACAATGTGCTGAAATCTTAAGAAATAATCGAGTCATTGGTCACATTGGTGCGCTTCATCCGAGTTTAGAGAAGCCATTCGGCCTAAATGGCAAAACAATCGTTTTCGAGCTTGAACTAGACGCATTATTACAGTCTAGTTTACCGCTAGCCCAAGCTGTATCTAAGTTCCCGGCTAATCGTCGTGACATTGCTGTGGTAGTAGATGAAAATATTTCTGCAACCGATGTTATGAATTTGATAAGAAAAGTTGGCGAAAATCAGTTGGTTGGCTTAAACTTGTTCGATGTATATCAAGGTAAAGGTGTCGAGAGCGGCAAAAAGAGCTTAGCTATCGCACTTACGTTACAAGACATTACTCGTACACTTGAAGAAAAAGATATCACAGAGACCATGGATTCAGTGGTATCAGCTTTAAAGACCGAGTTCAACGCATCGTTGAGGGATTAAAGTATGGCACTTACCAAAGCCGAAATGGCAGAACATCTTTTTGAAACACTTGGCATTAATAAGCGTGTAGCCAAAGAGATGGTTGAGTCTTTCTTTGAAGAAATTCGTGAAGCACTCGAAAGTGGTGAGCAGGTCAAGTTATCTGGCTTTGGCAACTTTGACCTTAGGGATAAGAATCAAAGACCGGGACGGAACCCAAAAACTGGTGAAGATATTCCTATCTCTGCACGACGTGTCGTAACTTTCCGTCCTGGACAGAAGTTAAAATCGCGCGTTGAAGCAGCAAACTCGGATAAGAAATAATTCCCATCTAATATCAAATTTTCTTGATATCGAAAGCCACCCTAACGGGTGGCTTTTTTATTGCTTGCTTTTTTAACGGCTTGAGTTGGCTCACTTTACTTGTACCCAATTGCACTAAGTATTCGGTTGATAATGATAAATAGCGAGCTGATATGAATTGTCGGTAAAAAAGTGTTTTTACCAACCTAAGTAAGTTGATAAACTTCGCCTTTAGCTAAATTTCTTGATTGGAGCTTTTTTTGTCCACTTCTCCTAAAAAACGCACACCTAAGCATTTTGACCGAAGTTTTAAAATGAGTTTGTTGCACCCTAAATATTGGGGTACCTGGCTGGTTATCGGCGTGTTGTTTATGTTTGGCTTAATGCCAGCCTGGCTAAGAGACCCCATTGCCCGTAGTTTATCTTTTGTCGTACTTAAGGTGGCTAAAAAACCGCTGCATGTGGCTAAGGTGAATATCAGCCATTGTTTTCCTGAAAAGTCAGAGCAACAAATTCAAGAACTTATCAAAGCCAACGTTGATAATTTTGTGATTGCACTCTTGTCGCAGGCTGAACTAGTAGTGCGTTCAGATGCCCACAACAAACGCCGCGTACAATTACACGGTTTTGAGCATGTACAAGCCGCCCGCGATGCTGGTCAGCCTATTATCTTTATCATGCCTCATGTATGGCCAATTGATTACGCTGGCCTGCGTTTAAACCAAGAAATCCCAATGGTTACCATGGCCAAGGCCCATAAGAACGTGCTATTTAACTGGTTTAGTAACCGACTACGTAGCTCCCAAGGTGGCCGCGTTTATATGCGAGAAGCAGGGATTCGTGCTTTAATCACCGAGCTTAAGCAAGACAACAGCTTTTTTTATCTTCCAGATGAAGATTTAGGCCGTGACCAAAGTGTATTTGCGCCGTTTCTGGGTACAGTTAAAGCCACCTTGCCAGTAGTAGGGCGTTTAGCTCAGGCGGGTAATGCACAGGTGATGCCAGTGACGATTGGATATGATCAACAGGCGAGGCACTTTAACTTAACCGTGCTACCCGCGGTTGATAAAGAATCGATGAAGGGCAAAGACAACGAAGCGCTCGCTCTTAACAAGATTGTAGAGCAGGTGATTTTGGCATATCCAGAGCAGTACATGTGGTTCTTACGTTTATTGAAAACTCGTAAAGACCCTGCAGAAGATATTTATCGAAGTAGTTCAATGTGACCATGTTCATTCAGAACAGTGATGAATATCGCATCGTTAAAGCATGTTTAGCTTTAGAAGTACTACTGAACCAAGTAAATAGGTTACTGTTTGCTTTCCGTTACCTAATTTATGTTCAATCGCATCAACTAGTTTGTTTAATGCAAAGGCAAAGTTGTCTACTGATGGCGTAGGTTTAAGTGAATTTTCAATTAGGATTTTAATGATACTGCTAAACTGCACATTTTCTCTAATATTGTAATTCCAGCTTTCAATTAGTGCTTCGCGACTACTCATGTCCAAGCAATCAATCAACGTAGGCATAACACGACCTTTTAGAGCATCTGTTAACCCGTTGGGGTAATAGCTTTGTAAGGTAGATCTTGCAATATTGGCACGCTTAGCCACACGTCCGAGTGAAATTGCATCCCACCCTTCATTCCAATATATGTCGAGAACGATCGAATCATATAAGGCTTGTCTTCGTTTGCGCTCTTGAGCTGTTATTTTTCCCATGATTATTTATCTGAACGTGGCTATTAACGACTTGTTGAGTATATGCAGGTAGGTACTATTGGTAAACCGGAATGTATTGTATACAGTATCTGAATGATGCTTTTCATATTCCTGTTAACACTACCTTTACTTTTTGTCATTTGCTGCAAACAAAGTGCAACAATTATAACTACATAAAATTCAATGAGTTAGGCTGTTTTCCTGCAAATACTTTATTATTCGTTGCTGTACGATTTGACATCAAAGAGGAGGTTTGGCAATAATTCGTCGAGTAACGAATTACCTTTAATGTCAAACATCTCTTTTGGAGTTTCTTAATGAATACTAAGTTTAATAAATTAACTGCAATGTTAGTTGCCACTTTTGCTCTTACAGCGTGTAACGATGATGACTCTGTTACTCCCACTGATGAACTGCCTCGAACAGTTACCGTAAGTATTAGTTCGCCGTTCTATAAGGAAGTCAATTTGAAAAGTGAAACACCTCAGTTAGATGGTAGTTTCATTAAAGTCTATGATAAAAGAGGTTATCCGCATATTCTTCGTACAGATAGTTATAGATTAGAAGTTAATGATATGGTGGATGGTTTAGGTGAAGATCAAGTTATTTATATTGAAGATATTACTGATGCTAGTGGTATTCAATTGGATATTACTGGTCAAGCTGAAATAACTCTAGTTTATGATGGCTCTTTAGTATCAGAGTTACAATACTATTATACTGCTTTTGGCTTTGAAGAAGTCAATCGCTCAATCAATGATATAACAATCATCGCAGACCAAGATCCTGATTATACTTATGTAACAGTCGATGTCACTGAAGATGTGGATGCGCTTAATTCATTTATTAATAGCTGGCATTTTGGTGCAATGCGAAATGAAGACGAAACAGTTGGTTATCATTTTGGTTATGTACGCCAAGATTCAGAGGTGGTTCTTACAACATCTTATGGTATAGAGTATCAGGACTTTATCGATTATGAACAACAGAAGGGAAAACACGTACGTTATTCTATTAATAGAAATGAAGAGGGTGGCATAATTATTACCCCACCAGATTTTGGAAAACCATTAGAACCTATTACACCTGTGGAGCCAGTGCTGAGTGCAGAAGAAGTCCGCTTTGCTGATATAGTAGCTGTTAATGTTGACGGTTCAGTTCAGCTTACTCCTAATGATGCATCAGGAAGAGATGAAAGCGTGTCTGAGAAAGAGGCATTTGCTTTCAAATCTGTAAGTAGTGAAGAGATAATTAAATTTCAAAATGTTCAAATTGAATTTGACTTTATTAAAGACTCGGAGTTGAGTTCACCCTTCATCAATATATACCTAGATACAAATAATGACGGTGAAAAAGATGAAACTGTAAATTATCAATATAATGACGCAGATGGATGGCACTTTAGTATAGCGTCAGAGCCAAACAAAAAACTAACACGTGAAGAGGCAAATCAGCTTGTAGGTGATGCTAATTTAGTTAATTATTGGAATGGCCCAACCAAGGCCGCTGTATTTACTCGTTTTAATGATGACAACTTGAACTATGGAAAGGTTATTACAGTCATCGCTCACGAAATTAGCTTTGAATAGTTGTTTGGTGTTAGTTGTGAAGCTTGCTATTGAATAAAAAGTTGTATTAAGTGCGAATAGCAACTGTGTAAATTTAATTCCTTTAATATCAAGGGGCAATTATATAGTGAGGGCCATAAAAGTATCTTATGGCCCTTAATATACTCACTGATCAATTACTTTTAATTCGTTTCATTATAGCGCTCAAGCAGGTTACGGTTAATATCTGCCATTGATAATCCTTGATCTTCTAGTAATACAATCAAGTGATACATAAGGTCAGACGCTTCATCTATCAATTCTGCTTTGTCATTAGTCGCAGCGGCGAGGGCGGTTTCTAAACCTTCTTCACCTACCTTTTGTGCAATGCGCTTGGTGCCTTTTTCAAATAACGATGCCGTGTAACTGCTGTTGCTGTCTTGACCTTTGCGACTCGCAATAAGCTGGGTAAGGTTATCAATGAAAGTGTGGGCTTTACTGTCTTGCCAACAGCTTTCGCGGCCTAAATGACAAGTTGGTCCTTGTGGGATAACTTGTACTAAAAAGGTGTCGTTGTCGCAGTCGATATCAATCTCGACTAAATTGAGGGTATTGCCAGACTCTTCTCCCTTGGTCCACAGTCTTTGCTTGCTGCGGCTATAGAAGGTCACCAGACCCGTGGTTAAAGTTTTATCTAATGCTTGTTTATCCATATAACCTAGCATCAGCACTTTACCAGTAAGGTGGTTTTGCACCACAGCTGGAATTAAACCTTGCTGTTTATCCCAATCAATATTTGCTAAGTTCGCGCTTGTTGACTCATTTGTATTCGAAGCTGTTTGTGTCATGTTCTGTGCTACCTTAATCCTATAATTTACACGCGAATAGCGATTTGTTTAGAAGCCAAATATTGCTTCAACTCGCTAATGGCAATAATACCTTTGTGGAACACGCTTGCTGCAAGGGCTGCGTCTACCTTTGCCTGAGTAAATACCTCTGCAAAGTGGCTCAATTCACCAGCACCGCCAGAGGCTATTAACGGCACGTCACATACGTTACGTACCATAGACAATTGCTTGATGTCGTAGCCGCCGCGAACGCCGTCTTGATTCATGACGTTCAATACTATTTCACCACAGCCTCGCTTTTGCACCTCTTCAACCCAATCTTGTGTGTACCATTGGGTATCTTTGGTGGCCGCTTCATCACCGGTAAATTGTTTTACTTTATAGCTGTTGGTTTGCGCATCGAAATATGAGTCAATCCCGACAACAATACATTGGCGACCAAATTCATCTTGTAAGCGGGTGATGAGGCTCGGGTCGGTTAATGCAGGCGAGTTGATTGAAATTTTGTCTGCACCAAATGCCAGCTTTTCACGGGCTTGTTCGATAGTTTTGATGCCGCCAGCGACGCAAAACGGAATATCAATTTGCTGAGCAACTCGGCTCACCCAAGATTTATCCACTACGCGGTCGTGAGCGCTGGCGGTAATGTCGTAAAACACCAGCTCGTCAGCACCTTCCTCGGCGTATCTCGCCGCCAGCGGCACAATGTCGCCAACAATTTCATGGTTACGAAACTGTACGCCTTTAACGACTTTACCGTCGCGTACGTCAAGACAAGGTACTATGCGTTTGGCCAGCATGCGATAGCCTCCTCAACGCTAAAGTTATTAATCAGTAGTGCTTTACCAATGATGATGCCATTGGCCTTGCTGTCACGCACAGCCTTAACATCATCTAGTGATGCAATGCCGCCAGAGGCTTGCCAGTTAATACTAGGATAGCTTTGGGCTAACTCAGAATATAACTGAGTGTTGGCGCCTTGAAGCGTACCATCACGACTAATGTCGGTAACTAGCGCGTGTTTAAGCCCGACCTGGCTATATTCAGCAACTAGTGACTCGAGTGATTTACCGCCGCCGGTTTGCCAGCCTGACACGGCTACAATCTTGTTGCCGTCTAGATCAATATTGACATCAAGGGCTAAGCAAATTGCATCGCTGCCATACTTTTCAAACCAGCTCTTCACAAGCTCAGGTTGCTTAACGGCAAGTGAGCCGATAACTACACGTTTTACGCCCGCATCGAGTAGCTCTTTTACTTGCTCTTCTGAGCGAATACCGCCGCCAACTTGAATATCCACTTCAAGCTCACTAACCAATTCTGAAATCAGTTTAGTTTGCCTTTTATCTGGATCTTTGGCGCCAGTTAAATCAACTATGTGCAGCAGTTTAGCCCCTTGCTGCTGGTAAGATTTAAGCTGCGCCAGTGGGCTTAAATCAAACGTGGTTTGTTTGCCGTAGTCGCCTTGAAACAACCTAACCACCTGACCGTCGATTAAATCAATCGCTGGAATAATCATGCCGTTTCTTCCTTATTCATATTTAAAAAGTTTTGCAGTATTTGCGCGCCGACTTGAGCGCTTTTTTCTGGGTGAAATTGCAAACCGATAAAGTTGTCTTTAGCAATGGCGGCGCTAAAGGTTTCGCCATAGTCGCAACTGGCAATGGTGTAGTCACTTTGTGGTGCGCGATAACTGTGAACAAAGTACACATAGCTACCATTTGCAATGCCAGTAAATATTGGGTGGCCGCTCACATTAATTTGATTCCAACCCATGTGTGGTAGCGGCAAGCCTTGACTATCTAGCTCTTCAACTTGGGTTGGGATGACGCCTAAGCAATCAATTGACTCAAGCTGGCTTGCGCCGCGCTCTTTTGAAACCTTAGTCATTAGCTGCATGCCTAAGCATACGCCAAGTACAGGTTGCTCAAGGCTTTGAATTAGCGTGGCAAGGTCGCGCGACTCAATTGCCTGCATTGCTGCAGCTGCAGTGCCAACGCCCGGTAGAACTACACGGGCGGCGCTGCGAATAACTTGATGATCTTTACTCACAACCACATTGGCGTTTAAGCGCTCGAAGGCGAATTTTACTGAGCTTAAATTGGCGCAGCCGGTATCAAGTATCACAGTCATATCTTGCTCGCTTGATTTTTCTTGGCAAGACTGCTGCTCTGTTATCAGGTCTGAATTTGTCATAAAGCGCTATAACACTCCCTTGCTTGATGGCAAGATATCGCCCTCAACTTTAACTGCTTGACGTAAGGTGCGACCAAGCACTTTAAACAAGGCCTCAACTTTGTGGTGATCGTTTTCCCCCTCGGTTGATACGTGCAAGGTGCAGCGCAGCCCATCTGCAAACGAGCGGAAGAAGTGAGGCACCATTTCGGTGGCCATTTCACCCACCATTTCACGATCAAAGTTGGCATCAAACTTAATAAACGGACGGCCTGAAATATCCATCAAGCATTGGCCGTTGGCTTCATCCATAGGCAAACTAAAGCCAAAGCGGGCGATACCTCGTTTGTCACCCAGTGCCTGACGGATGGCATCACCAATCGCTAATGCGGTATCTTCAACGCTGTGGTGATCATCAATTTCTAAATCGCCATCGACTTTGACATCCATTTTAAAGTTACCGTGGGTTTGAATTTGATCCAGCATGTGGTCAAAAAAGCCGATGCCTGTGTCGATGTCACCTTTGGTCTGGCTATCTAGGTCAATGTTAACGCGAATGTCGGTTTCTTTAGTGGTACGTACAACCTGAGATTGGCGCCCTTGGTTTAGCAGTGCATCGACTATCATGTCCCAATTAAGTGTTTCACGTTGGTATTGGAAGCTATTAATGCCCATGGCATTGGCAAGTTCAACGTCGGTTTGGCGATCGCCAATCACAAACGATTGGGTGAAATCAATTAACCCTTGGGTTAGATACTCTTTCACCAGTCCTAATTTGGGTTTGCGGCAACTGCAGTTATCTGAGTCAAAGTGAGGGCAAATTTGAACATCATCAAACTTAACGCCTTGGCTTTCAAAAATTGCCATCATCATATTGTGGGGCGCGTCAAAGTCAGCTTGCGGGAAAGACGAAGTACCAAGTCCGTCCTGGTTACTTACCATCACTAACTTGTAACCCGCTTTTTGTAGCTTAAGCAGGGCAGGGATCACTTGCGGCTCAAATACCAGTTTATCTAAACGGTCTAGCTGTTTATCGATTGGCGGCTCTTCGACTAGGGTGCCGTCACGATCAATAAAGAGGATTTTTTGCTGCTTGTCTTGTTTCATGTGCTGACCTTAATTCTTTATATTCACAAGTTGCCTTGCTAAATCTGTTAAGTTGCTGAGTGTGTTCTAATGCTTTTTTTGTTGCTGAATCAACTAACTCAGCGCTCGAATAATCGCTTGGGTTTGTGCCTCATTAGCAAAGCTAAAGCGAATGGCATCTTTTAAGCGCGGATCGCCATAAGCGCGGGCAACAATGCCTGCTTGTGTGAGCTTTTGCTTGATTTGTTCGACATTGTCAAAACGTGCCAGTACAAAGTTGCCATTAGGCGAGATAACGTCACTGGCAATTGTGTGTAAAAACTCGGTGAGTGCAGCACCTTGCTCATTTAGTTGGCGCACCTGATCTTGCATTGTTGCAATGCCCGTTGGACTTAACGCATTAGTCGCGGCTTTTGCAACGGGCAGCGGCACCGGGTAGGGCGCAATCACCCGCATAACAAGTTCAATAATCGCTTCACTGGCTAGCATGAAACCACAGCGCGCACCCGCTAACGCAAAGGCTTTAGATAAGGTTCTTAACACCACCAGGTTTGGGTACTTAGCCAGCAGTCTTGCTGCACTTTGCTGCGGGCAAAACTCAATATAGGCTTCATCAACTACCACTATGGCATCTGGGTAACTGGCAACTGTGGCTTCAATATCGTCAATATTGATAATGCTGCCAGTTGGGTTATTAGGGTTACAGATGAATACCAGCTTTGGAGCACCGACTTGCTGCTGCCAGTTATTAGGCAGTTGAAAATCACTGGTGAGTTCAACTTCGGTTGTTGCTACGTTAAAGGTAGATGCTGATATTTTGTACATGCCGTAGGTTGGGCCAAAAATCGCAATGCTATCTTTACCCGGAATACAAAAAGTACGAATAAGTAGTTCTATCGCCTCGTCAGCGCCGCGGCTGGTGACTATGTTGCGTGCTGCCACTTGGCTGTATGCACTGTATGCGTCAATCAACTCTTGTGGCTGACACTCAGGGTAGCGATTTAAGCCATCAAGCTTGCTGTTATTAAACGGTGATTCATTCGCGTTAATCCAAATATCACCGTTGCCGCCAATGCGTCGCGCACTTTGATATGGCACTAGATCCAAAAGCTCAGGTCGTGCTAGTGCTTGTGGGTTGAATGTTGGGGCGCTCATTATTCCCCTCCTTAGCAAGTGACGTTAAACGAATTGCTACCGCGTTTTTGTGAGCGTCTAGCTGCTCGTTGCTAGCTAGGGTCATCAAAGTGTCGCCCAAATTAATTAGCCCAGATGGGGTGAGCTCTTGCACTGTGAAACGGCGGCTAAAGTCAGCAAGTGACAAGCTTGAATAGTTACGACTGTAGCCATAGGTTGGCAGCACGTGGTTAGTGCCGCTAGCATAATCGCCGACCGACTCTGGCGTGTAAGGACCTAAGAATACGCTGCCAGCAGCGCGAATGTTTTTGAGTACGTCACGTGGCGCGCGGGTTTGAATGATTAAGTGCTCAGGCCCGTACTGGTTGGATAGCTCAGCAGCTTGGTCCATATCATCAACAATAAAGCTGCGAGAATATTTCAGCGCCGCTGCGGCGACATCTTTTCTCGGCAGTTGTTCAAGCTGCGTTGCAAGCTCGTTAGAAACTGCATTTGCAATAGCTTCAGAGTTGGTAACCAACATCACTTGCGAGTCTTCACCGTGCTCAGCTTGTGATAGTAAATCAGCGGCAACAAATGCAGGGTTGGCAGCTTCATCTGCAATAACTAATACCTCTGATGGCCCTGCAGGCATATCGATAGCAACGCTAATGCGACTATCTTGGGATACTAAACGTTTGGCTTCAGTGACAAAGCGATTGCCTGGGCCGAAAATCTTATCAACCTTAGGTACAGACTCAGTACCAAAGGCCAGCGCTGCAACAGCTTGTGCGCCGCCTACCTGATAAATATCTGTTATCCCACAGGCTTTGGCAGCGTAAATGATGGCATCGTTAATTGGTGGTGGGCTAACCAGTACCCGTCGACGACAAGCAGCAATTTTGGCCGGTAGCGCAAGCATCATAACGGTGGAGATAAGCGGCGCCGTGCCGCCTGGAATGTACAGACCAACACTGTCAATCGGCTCATTTCTTAACTCGCAGCGCACGCCAGGCAAGGTTTCAACATCGATAGCACTAAAAGCTTGCGCCTGGTGAAACTTGCTGATGTTGCCCATTGCTTGTTCGATAGCTTGCTTCAGTTCTGGGCTAACATTGCTGCAGGCGACGTCAATTTGCTCATCGCTGAGTCTAAGCTCGGCAGTGGTGAAGTTGTCAAACTTCTGATTAAACTCAATTAGCGCTTGATCGCCATTTGCGATGACCTGTTCGATAATGCCGCTAACACTGGCCTCAACACCTTGATCATTGATTAAAGGTGAGCGCGCTAGTGCTTGCTCTCTAGCATCTATATCAAGCACTGCCCATGTGATTGGCTTCATTAATTGCTGCTCAGCCATGACGTGTTACCCCATCATCTTTTCAATTGGCATAACGAGTATCGAGCTTGCGCCCAGCTCCGTAAGCTGCTCCATGGTATCCCAGAACAAGTCCTCACTAGATACTGCGTGGATTGCTACGCGGTTGCTGTCGTCGTTAAGCGGCAATACTGTTGGGTTTTCCGCGCCAGGCAGCAGCGAAACGATTTGATCTAAGGTTTCTGTCGGCGCGTGCAGCAAGATGTATTTACTCTCGCGTGCGCTGATCACACCGTTCATGCGTGATAGCAGTTTATCGATTAATGCTTGTTTGGCCGGCGTTTGCTGCTCTGCTGATTGGATAAGGCAGGCTTTAGAACGATAGATAACGTCGGTTTCATAAAGCCCGTTGGCTTCTAGCGTGGCGCCAGTCGATACAAGATCGCAAATGCCATCAGCAAGGCCTGCGCGCGGCGCTACTTCTACAGAGCCTTTTAGCATACAGTCGCTGTAGGTGATGCCTTTTTGCTGCATATAACGGCGCAGTAAATTCGGATAAGAAGTGGCAATACGCAAACCTTCCAGTGAGCTTGCATCCTGGTAGCTAAACTCTTTTGGAACAGCGAGTGATAGGCGGCAACCACCAAAGTCGAGTTGACGCAGCTTATTGTACGCCGCTGGCTTACCGAGTGTTTCTCGCTCGATTTGCTCTTCTTCAAGTACATTTTCACCAATAAAGCCTAAATCAACCACGCCATCCATGACTAGACCAGGAATATCGTCATCACGTACGCGAAGTAGGTCGATTGGCATATTGTCAGCGTGGGCAATCAGGCGCTGCTCATTAACGTTAAATTTTACTCCGCAGCCTTTAAGCAGCTTCTGCGACTCTTTCGATAAGCGACCTGATTTTTGAATCGCGATGCGTAAACGGTTTGAATCAGTCATTTGTACTCTTCCTTTAACTATCTAAATTTAAAATTCTTTAAAATTCAGGCATTAAAAAACCCCTGAAATTCCTTCCAGGGGTTTAAGTGATCTTTATTCACCACCGGAAGGACATGAACCTCCGGCAGTAAGCATCCGAAGGCTACCGCATATGATGGTGATGATGGATTGAAATCAATTGGATGCTCATAATAAAAACTGTCTCTAATTCGTCTTGTTCTGGCAACTCATGCGATAAAAATCAAGTTGCTTTGTTTACTTGCTAAACACGTTAACCCGAGGTTAATTTGATTGCAATAGCCAAACAGCACAAATTTAGCAATTAAATAAACCTGTGGGTTATAAGATATATTTATGCAGCTAAGGTGGTGGGTTTGATAACGGGATGATTGGTTGTCTAGTTGGGGGTTGAAAGGTCTTGTCGCGTAAGTAATGGAGCTGCATTTTTATAGTGCGCTAGTTTTAATGAGTTTTCTCGTTATCTATATCTGTTTGTGAAGTTTGCATTTATCCTAACTCAAGCTAGATTTTCGGTAATTAACTAATGTGGCGCCACCCTGCTTGGGTGAATACTTATTCGTAATTTACGCTGAATAATGTGAGGGCTGTTCGATTCATTTAGAATGTCTTTAGTGCTTTACCCTCCATTAAATTGTTATTTGCTCGATAAATGACCCATCCGCTAGTTTTTGCGCTTTGTAGTTTCTGCGCTTTCCCCTTGTATGACATAATTCGCCTGATGAGCACCAATAGCACAGCTAGGTAAAAGTCGTAATCGCTCAGTTTTGTTGTTAGTTCTAACACCCGAAATTTACTGTATTAAGCGCTAATGTGAGCGTTAGAGGACATCCGTGAGTTTATCTTTAGCCAATCTTGTCGCTGATATATTTAAGCCAAACGGTGCGCTTTCGAAAAGTATTGGCGTATATCACCAGCGTGATGCTCAGCTGCAGATGGCTATTGAAGTCGCAAACTCAATTTCTGCTAAGTCAAATCTTGTACTTGAGGCGGGAACGGGTGTGGGTAAAACCTTTGCGTATCTTGTACCTGCGCTGCTTAGTGGTAAACAGGTGGTGATAAGTACGGGAAGTAAAAATCTGCAAGATCAGCTGTTTGTTAAAGATTTACCGACTATCTTGTCGATGCTCGACATTCATCAACGTGTCGCCTTGCTTAAAGGGCGTAATAATTACTTATGCCAGTTGCGGCTTGATAACACCATGGCTGATGCCGCTCGATATCAAGCCGATTATTTGGACGATTTATTAAAAATCAATCAATGGGCATCGCTCACTTCAGATGGTGATTTAGGCAAGTTGACCACAGTGTCTGAAAACTCAATTGTGCTGAATGATGTAATGAGTACCAAGGAGTCTTGCAAGGGCAAAAAGTGTGATTTTTATGATGCTTGCTTTACCCGTAAGGCAAGGGTAAAAGCCATTGAAGCGAAGGTGATTGTGGTTAACCATCACTTGTTTTTTGCAGACAGGCTGCTAAAAGACACGGGCTTTGCTGAGCTGCTTCCCGACCCTGATGTAGTGATATTCGATGAAGCCCATTTATTACCAGATACCTGCATCAATTATTTTGGCGATAACATTTCTACACGGGAAATCGACCGTCAATTATCTGCGCTTATCTCAATCCATAAGGAAGAGGTGCGAGACTCTATTCAAATTGAGCAACTGAGTTACCGCTGTTTATCGTTACTTGAGCAGTGGCAGCAAGGCTTGATTGAGCAGCAAATTGATAATTACCGCCATGTATTAGCTAACAAAAAGTTAGCAGGACTTGGCTGGCAGTTAATTGAAGAACTTAATGCCCTGCAAACAGTGCTCAGTGCTCATGTTGGCCGTTTTGAATCCCTCGATGAAGCGCTGGAAAAACTTGATAGGCTCAATGGCAGATTGGTGAGCTTTTTTGAGTGTAATGACCCTAATTCAGCCTACAGTGTGGATATTGGTCTTAACCAATTAATGCTGCGAGTGGCACCGATTAATATCGCCAAACAGTGTGAGGCATTGTTTGAGCCATCAACAAGTTGGGTATTTACTTCTGCAACCTTGCAAGTGAATCGTGAGCTTTCTCATTTCACCCGTGAAATGGGGATAGCAAGTGCCAAGCAGGTTATTTTAGACAGCCCATTTGATTATCCTAATCAAGCTATTTTATGTGTGCCACGCTATTTAGGTAAGCGTAACGCATCTATGCCCGATGCCAGCAGCGCTATGAGCCAGTCTTACTATATTCAGCAGTTTGTTGACGTGTGTGTGCAGGCGATAAATGCCGCCAAAGGTCGCACCTTTATATTATTTACCAGTCATCACATGCTCAATTTAACGGCACAGTTGCTCGCCACCAAGGTGCGTTATCCGTTGCTGGTACAAGGGCAGGGTAGTAAGCAGAATTTGCTGAATAAATATCGGCAATTGGGTAATGCGGTGCTATTAGGAACCAGTAGTTTCTGGGAAGGTATTGACGTAAAGGGCAAATTACTGAGCTGCGTGATCATCGATAAGCTGCCGTTTGTTAGCCCTGACAATACCTTGTATAAAGCGCGTGCGGCGAATATTGAGCAGCAACAGCAAGATCCGTTCAGTCATATTTCATTGCCCCAGGCTGTTATTGCATTAAAGCAGGGTGTCGGGCGATTGATACGGGACGAGAAAGATTGTGGCGTGCTGATTTTGTGTGACAACCGCATTGTCAACCGAGAGTACGGCGCTGCGTTTTTGCAGTCGCTGCCTCCTATGTACCGTACCCGTGAGCTTGATGTTGCTTTAGACTTTTTAAAAGCAATTAATTGATCCGCATATACTTGCACATCTAGTCGCACATTTATTCGCGTGTTCTTGGCGAATGACTGCGCTTTTTTATCGATAGGCTATCAGGTATCATAGCGCTAATTTTTACTAGTCGTTTTTGATACATGAATATTCTTGCTCTTGATACCTGCACTGAGGCTTGCTCGGCTGCGCTTAGTTCTCAACAACAATTGTTTTCTCGGAGTGCTGATGCGCCGCGCGAACATAGCCAACGCCTATTGCCTATGGTTGATGAAGTTTTGCAAGATGCTGAAATTACCATTGCCGATGTAGACTTAATTGCCTATGGTCGTGGGCCAGGTAGCTTTACTGGTATTCGTATCTGCACTAGCATGACCCAAGGTTTAGCTCTTGGCCATGATATACCTGTTATCGGTATTTCAACCCTTGCCACCATGGCGCAAATGGCGATCAACATCCACGGCGCAAAGCAAATCCTTTGTTGCATTGATGCGCGAATGAATGAAGTGTATTGGGGGCAGTACATCAATCAAGATGGTGTTGCAGTGCTCGTGGCAACCGAGCAGGTAAGTTCACCAAATGATATGGCTATTGTGCTAGATACTGAGCAAGAGATCATTGCTTGCGGCACGGGTTTTGACGCTTACCCTGAGCTACTTGAGCGAGCTCAAGTGATTTCACTGTCTGAGCAGGTGAAATATCCTGACGCAAGCGCTATGATTAGCTTAGCTAAAGTGGGTTTTGACGCTGGCGAGCATACCAGTGTCGATGAACTTGCACCTGTTTACTTACGTGATACTGTTACCTGGAAGAAGCTACCGGGACGCGAATAGGGCTTTATGCAACTTAACTCGATTAACCAAGCCAGTAATTTCACTCAGCCAATCAGCTTATCTCAAGCCGTGGCGGGTAACCGTGCGCCTGAAGTCAAGGCGACGGTAGATGTGAAAGCGGTTAATAGGGCTAACCAGGCTCAATTTGCTAATCAAGCAGATATCATTGAGGGCGAGCTAAGCAAGTCGCAATCAGCCAAGTCGCAAAATAGCTCTGCAGAAGCTGAGCGCGGTAACTTTGAGTTAACTCAGGCGCTTAAAAGTCAGCTTGACGAGCTAATCTCTGCATCAAACGGTGCCAATCTAGCTTATGATGATCCATCAAGCACTCAGCGCGGCGCCATTAGCGAATACCTGACGACTCAGCACAGTGCAAAACGCGAAGAGATTCAACAAATGGTTGGAATAGACATTTATGCCTGAATCAGGTCTTACGCCAAACTCATCAAAACTTTCATCACACCTTTCTTCACAGTCTGCGGTTCCTTCTCGGAGCCGTTTTGTTATTGAGCTTTTAGTGGCCTTAATTGTCACCAAATTGCCCTATGTTAGCGTGCCATTTAAGTGGTTCGAAAGCTTCTTCCATGAAATATCCCATGGGATCGCAACCCTAATTACCGGCGGCGTGGTAAATAGTATTCAGCTATTTCCAAATGGTGCAGGCCTTTGCACTAGTCAAGGTGGGAATGCCATCTTAATTGCCTTTAGCGGATACCCAGGTGCCGCCTTGTGGGGCTACCTTATTTTCTTGTTAGCTACCTGGCGTGCAGGTATTCGTTTTACCTTGTCATTGCTTGGGCTGATAGTCATGGCAAGTTTGTTGTTTTGGGCAAGAGATATGTTGACTATCATTATCTTGCTTTGTTTAGCCGGACTTTTTTTGTTACCAATTAAGTTAAATAACAATAGTCTTTTAAATAGTTTACTGCGTATATTAGGCCTTATGATTATGCTCAACGCCGTGGCAAGCCCCACAGTGTTGTTTGGTCTAAGCGGTAAAGGTGATGCGAATATGTTGTCGCAAATGACCTGGCTACCTGCTTGGATATGGATTTTTATTTGGCTAGCGTTCAGTGGATTAATGTTGTGGCTGAGCTGGTCGAAGGTGAATGTTAACAAGGGAGTAAAACATGAAGCTTAAGTATCTTGCAGCTGCTGTAATAGGGCTGTCGCTAACCACTACTATGCCAGTTACTGCTGGGCACCACAAAGCGGGTGAACATGCACAGGTTAATGCGCAGCTAAAGTCTGCGCTGAAAAGTGACTTTCGCAGTGAATCAAATGCTAAGCGCGATAAATATCGTAATCCGGGTGCAACCCTGAGCTTTTTTGAGGTGACGCCTGACAAAACCGTTATTGAGCTTTGGCCTGGTGGTGGTTGGTATGCTGAGATCTTAGCGCCTTATCTGGCTGATAAAGGTCAATATATAGCGGCAAACTTTGAAACCAATCCAAGTGAAGATAACCGCCGTACTCGCTACTACGCTAAAGCGGGTAAGAAGTTTGAAAAGTGGGTAGAAGATAACAAAGCTGTAGTGAAGAACGTAGGCTTTGCCACGCTAAACCCACCTGAGAAGACTAAGCTGGGTGAAGATAATAGTGCTGATGTGGTGTTAACCTTCCGTAACCTACATAACTGGGCAATGGCGGGTAACCTAGAGTCAGTATTTGCTGGTGCTTATGCAGTGTTGAAACCTGGTGGCGTGTTTGGTGTGGTAGAGCACAGAGCTAACCCTGGTATGCCAGCGGATAGCGGCTATATGGATCAGGCTGAGATGGTCAAGCTTGCTGAAAAAGTTGGCTTTACCCTAGCTGAAGCGTCAGAGATCAACGCCAATGCAAAAGACACTAAAGATTACCCTAAAGGTGTTTGGACGCTTCCTCCTCGCTTAGCGATGGAAGATCAAGATAAAGACAAATACCTTGCGATTGGCGAAAGCGATCGTATGACACTTAAGTTCGTCAAAAAGTAATTTGTTGAATTGATATAAGTGTTACACGAATCGATAAATAAAGAGATAAGGTGTGAAGCTATCACCTTATCTCTTCCGCAAATTGAGCTTGCTGGCATCAGTTATGGTGACGCAACAAAGCCTATTCTCTTATGTTTACATGGTTGGTTAGACAACCTAAATAGCTTTATCCCTCTGGTAAATGAGTTAAGCCTTCAAGGCATCTTGTCTCATTATCAAATTATCTGCATTGATTGGCCTGGCCATGGCTTATCTGCCCATCGACCCGGGATTTATCCGCTTCATTGGGTTGATTATATTTACGACCTACATGCGACAATCGCACAGTTAAAGCTGCGCAACAGTAGCGTTAGCATTATTGGGCATTCTCTCGGCGGTATTATCGCATCTGCTTACAACGCCGCCTTTGCTAATAGCATTGATAAGTTGGTGTTAATTGAGGCGTTAGTGCCCATGTTTGAATCAGAGCAAAATATCCGGTCGCGATTAGTTAAAGGTATTGAAGCTCAAAGTCGATTTGCTCGCAAACAACTTAGTCAAAGCGCTAAAACGGTTGATATCAATACTGCGGTGAGTGCACGTCATCAATTGACCAAGTTAGATAAGCCTTGGTGTGAATTAATCACCGAGCGTAATTTGCGCTCAACTGAGGTGGGTTTTGTATGGCGAAGCGACCCCAGACTCAAGCTAGACTCCTTGTATCGCCTAAGTTTTAGTCAAGTTGAACAACTAATGAATGCAACTGGTACGCCCAGTTTATTAGTGTTAGGAACTGACGGCTATAAACAGCTAAAATCCCTGCCGCCAAAGGCTAAGCGCTGGTTTAATGATTTGAAAACCGTGTTATTGGAAGGCGATCATCATCTGCACATGGGCAGTGCAGAACAAGTAGCGACGCAGATTCGAGCTTTTATACTAAATTAAGCCTAGATTGTTACAAAAATACTAGGTTTTTTGTTTCGAGTATGTGATTATGGGCACAAATTAAAACGCTCGTATGATTTTGTCGTAGAGTCAATAACAAAGATTTTTGGACATTTTTCAACCACAATTAAAACTCTAATTGGAAGTTGTCCCTTGCTACTGACATAGCAATGCTATGGAGTAGGATTTAATTAGGAGATTCCCGTGGACCAGCCTTGGATTAATCACTTACCTGCTGACGTGCCAGCAGAAATTAACCCTGACCAATTTACCTCGCTTGTGGACATGTTTGAGCAAGCTGTCAACAAGTATGCAGATACACCAGCGTTCATAAACATGGGCGCAAAGATGACCTACCGTAAGCTTGAAGAGCGCAGCCGCGCCTTTGCGGCGTACTTGCAAAATGAGTTAGGTCTAGAAAAGGGCGATCGCGTTGCGTTAATGATGCCTAACCTGATGCAATATCCTATTGCGCTTTTTGGAGTACTACGTGCAGGTATGGTTGTGGTTAACGTGAATCCACTATATACCCCACGAGAGCTTAAACATCAGCTGGTGGACTCTGGCGCTAAGGCCATTGTCGTTGTGTCTAACTTTGCGCGTACCCTTGAAGAAGTGGTTGACCAAACACCTGTGCAGTCAGTCATTATTACTGGTCTTGGCGATCAGCTAAGCGCGCCTAAACGCACATTAGTTAACTTTGTCGTTAAGTACATCAAGAAGATGGTGCCTAAGTATCACTTACCTCATGCTCGCTCATTTAGAGATAGTCTGTCGAAAGGTCGCCGCCAACAGTATATCAAGCCTGAAATCACTAACGATGATTTAGCATTCTTACAATATACAGGTGGCACAACTGGTGTATCAAAAGGGGCAATGTTGACTCACCGCAGCGTGGTAGCCAATGTGCTGCAAGCAAATGGTGCTTATGCGCCAGCGTTGCAAGATGGCAAAGAGCTAGTGGTTACCGCATTGCCGCTATATCATATTTTCGCGCTGACAGTTAACTGCTTATTGTTCCTGCATAAAGGCAGTCAAAACTTATTAATCACTAACCCGCGTGATATTCCAGCCTTTGTTGCTGATTTAAAGAAATACCCATTTACTGCGCTTACGGGTGTGAACACCTTGTTCAACGCACTAGTTAACGATGCTGACTTTAAAGCGTTAGATTTTTCTAAGCTAAAACTGTCAATCGGCGGCGGTATGGCAGTGCAAAAAGCGGTTGCTGATAAATGGCAAAGCATTACCCAGACTCGTTTGCTTGAAGGTTATGGTTTAACCGAAGCATCGCCGCTAGTGACCTGCTGCCCGTACGACCTAGACGGTTACAACGGTTCAATCGGTTTCCCCGCGCCATCAACTCTTATCCAGGTGCGAAGCGAAGAAGGTGAAGTACTCCCGCAAGGTGAAGTGGGGGAGCTATTTGCTAAAGGCCCGCAGGTTATGCGCGGTTACTGGCAGCGTCCTGAAGAAAGCAGCAAGGTAATCGATGAAAATGGCTGGTTAGCTACTGGTGACATTGGCTACATGGATGAAAAAGGCTTCTTCTACATTGTTGACCGTAAGAAAGACATGATTTTAGTCTCTGGCTTTAACGTATTCCCAAATGAAGTGGAAGATGTCGTCGCTCTGCACCCTAAAGTGATTGAGGTTGCAGCTGTAGGTGTACCTCACGATGTCAGTGGTGAGCTAGTTAAAATTTTCGTGGTAGCCAAAGATAAGTCCGTGACTGAAAAAGATTTGATTAAGCATTGCCGCGAACATTTAACAGGATATAAAGTACCAAAACTGGTAGAATTTAGAGACGAGCTGCCCAAAACCAATGTGGGTAAAATTTTACGCAGAGAGTTAAGAGACGAGGCGAGCAACGCTTAAACTTGCAATGCATATGTCTGAGTTTGACTCTTCTGTAAAAAGCCGGCCTAGATAGCCGGCTTTTTGATGGAGTATTTAGTGTTAACTTTTGAGTATATTGAAACCGATGAACAGCTGAGTGAGCTTGTGGCTCAGTATCAGCAATCTCCATTGCTAGTCATCGATACTGAGTTTGTGCGCACTCGCACTTACTATGCAAATCTAGGGCTTATTCAAGCTTATGATGGTAAAACCCTCGCGCTTATCGACCCTGTTGCTGTTAGCGATTTATCATGTTTTTGGCAGCTGCTGACGGATGAAAGCATCGTTAAATTGGTGCATTCATGCAGTGAAGATCTAGAAGTGTTTGCCCATTATGGAAAGTGCCAACCTAAGCCACTGTTTGACAGCCAAATCGCCGCCAGCATGGGTAATATGGGTTATGGACTTGGTTACGCTAAGCTAGTGCAGCAGTGCCTAGATGTGGAAATTGATAAAGGCGAATCGCGCACCGATTGGATGAAGCGCCCGTTAACCGATGCTCAGTTGCAATACGCTGCCAACGATGTGTTCTACCTTTATAAACTGTATCCACAGCTAAAACAAAAGCTTGAGCAGATGGGACGCAGTGAATGGTTATTTGAAGAAGGTGAGCGCATTACCCAAGGGCGTTTAGATGCGCCGGATCCAGAAACCGCTTACTTTAAAGTTAAGAATGCCTTTCAGTTAACGCCTAAGCAGCTGGCTTGTTTAAAAGTGCTTGCGGCATGGCGCCAGCAGAAAGCCTTGAGCCGCAATTTAGCACTGGGTTTTGTCATTAAAGATCATGCCTTAATAGCTTTGGCTAAAAAGCAGCCGCAAAGCGTTACTGCCCTCAACAAGTTAGTTGACCTTACTGATCACGAAAAGCGTTTTCATGGTAAAGAGCTGGTCAAACTCATTACCACTGTCGACTTTAGTGACTTGCCTGAGCAGATAGATGTCATTGCGCTGCGCCCAGGTTATAAGTCTACCTTTAAGCAGATCAAAAATACTCTGGTCGAGCTGTGTGAGCACAAGCAAGTGGCAACTGAGTTTATTGCGTCTAAACGCCTTATTCATGGGTTTATGCTGTGGCTATTTAACAATAAACAAGGTGAAACGCCGCTGTTATTGTCAGGCTGGCGTGGTGAAGTGGTAGGCTCGGCGATTGATGATGTGAGTTTTTCTGGCTGAATAGAAAACTTGAGTAAGACTGCCAAAAGCGTGCATAAAAAAGGATAGCCATTGGCTATCCTTTTTTAGTTTGAGCGAGTAAAGGTGTTAACGCGTGCTATTTACCATCAGGTAAGGTCACGTTTAGCTCTAATACAGACAAGTTATTATCATCTTGGTCAAGTTGCACGTTCACTTGGTCTTCATTGATATGCACATATTTACGGATGACTTCAATAATCTCTTGTTTCATCTGTGGAAAATAATCAGGGGCATCACGTTCAGCACGTTGGTGCGCAACAATGATCTGTAGACGGTCTTTGGCTAATGACGCGCTCGCGGCTTTTTTATTGCTTCTAAAGTAATCAAGTATCGACATAATTAGCTACCAAAAATCCGTTTTAGGAATCCTTTTTTCTCTTCTTCAGTAAAGCGAAGTGGTACATCATTACCCAGTAAACGCTCGATTGTATCACTATAAGCTAAACCAGCATCGCTATCTTGGTCAATAATCACAGGCACACCTGAGTTCGATGCTTTAAGCACAGCTTGTGACTCTGGAATGACGCCAAGCAGTTTAATTGCAAGAATTTCTTCTACATCTTCTACGCTTAGCATCTCACCAGTTTTAACGCGAGCTGGTGAGTAGCGAGTCAACAATAACCATTCTTTAATTGGCTCAAGGTTTTGCTCCGCGCGGCGAGAGCGGCTTTGCAGCATGCCTAGGATACGATCTGAGTCGCGCACTGAGCTGACTTCTGGGTTGGTAGTGACGATAGCAACGTCAGCGAAATACAGCGCCATCATTGCGCCTTGCTCGATACCTGCTGGCGAGTCACAAATAATAAACTCGAAGTCTTTAGCAAGATCGTCTAATACCTTACCCACACCTTCTTTGGTTAGGGCATCTTTGTCGCGGGTCTGCGAAGCTGGCAAGATAAACAGGTTCTCGCAACGTTTGTCTTTAATCAATGCCTGGTTTAAATTTGCTTCACCATTGATAACATTAACAAAATCGTAAACAACGCGGCGCTCACAACCCATAATTAGGTCGAGGTTTCTTAGGCCGATATCAAAATCAATAACGACAGTTTTGTGACCTTTTAGCGCAAGGCCTGTGGCTATTGCTGCGCTAGAAGTGGTTTTACCAACGCCGCCTTTTCCTGAGGTGACAACAATAATCTGTGCCATGTGTAATATCCTTTTTGATGCCTAATTTAAGGCAATGATTCTACAGAAAGACTGCTGCCACTTAAGCGCACGCAACCTCTGTCTTCAATTTGGTGTTGTTGTATATGTTCTGCAAGCCAATACTTGCCGGCAATTGACACTAATTCGGGATGAAGTTTACTGGCGATAATCACACTTTGATCGTCACCACTTGCACCAGCCATTGCCTTACCGCGCAGCGCTCCATAGATATGAATGCTACCATCTGCGATGACCTCAGCGCCATTACCAACCGCGCCAAATACAACTAAATCGCTATCTTTGGCGTAAATTTGCTGACCTGAGCGGACATTTTGCTTAACTATTTTGGTGCTGCGTTTAGGTAGCTCAGGTGTCGGTGCTTGTTTGCCAGACTTAACCACAGCTAGGCCGCAGCGTTTTGCTTGTTTAACAATGTCTTCACTCGCTTCTGTTACCCCAACAATCACAAGTTGGCGCGAATTGAGAATGGTTTTAATGGCAAGTAAATCGACTTGAACGTCGTTTAGCGCTGATAAATTCAAAATGAGCGGTGCACCTAAGAAAAATTGCGGTGCCTGGGCAAGCTTTTGATCTAATTCCTGAGTGATAACGTCCAGATTATCTTGATGAATATATAAAACGGATAAGGTAAATGATGTGGCTTTAAGCTCTAAATTTGGTTTGGCCATCCCGGCGCAATCTCCAACATTCCAGCTGATAAACTGATTTTTAAAATTATTTTAGTGCGCTCCATGTTATAGTGTGCGCTGTTGACTATCAAGCATGAAACCTGGGAAAAGTGATACAAAAATGATTTGTGCAGTATATAAAAGTAGCCGTAAGCCAGACACCTATCTATACGTTGAAAAACGCGATCAATTTGATGCTGTGCCGCAGCCTTTGATGGATATGTTTGGTGCGCCAACATTTGTGATGTTACTGCCGATAGAGAAGACCAAAAAACTGGCTCTAGCTGATATTGATAAGGTTAAATCTGAGCTGAAAGACAAGGGTTTTTATCTGCAATTACCACCGCCAAGCGAGAACCTGTTAGAGCAGCATCGTCTTGACTTGGGCTTAAGTGAAAAAGTAGACCCAGATACTGTGTTTGCTCGCAATGCAGAAGATAAATAACCGCCATGGCTTTTTGGGAAGAACTTAGCCTTGAGCAAATGAACAATGAGCAATGGGAGCTGTTGTGCGACGGTTGCGGCAAGTGTTGTTTGAATAAGGTGATTGATGATGATACGGAAGAACTGTATTACACCAATGCTGCGTGTCATTTATTAAGCCACAAAACAGGTAGCTGCGATAAATACCCAGAGCGTTTTAAGCATGTACCTCAGTGCACTGCAATTACTAAAGATAATATCGCGAGTTTAGATTGGCTGCCCGATAGCTGCAGTTACCGCCGCCTGCATATGGGTAAAACCTTGCCAAGTTGGCACCCGTTACTGACAGGCTCAAAAGCGGCGATGCATCAAGCTGGTATGTCAGTGAAAGGTAAAGTGGTCGATGAGCGCAAGATTAAATATCTTGAAGATCATATTGTGCTTTGGCCGCTTGTTTCAAAAGATTAAACATAGCAATGTTAAATACACAAAAGGGCGCATCTGCGCCCTTTGTTTTGTTTGTTACTTTTTATCCCAATGGATATTGAGTCTAGCTTTTAGCCGCTGGTTTAAGCGCAGGTATCAGCATTAGAACCAAAGTAAGTAGATAAACCAAAAAACCTAACATCATCCACTGGGTCATGGTCACGCCCATAAATGACCAAGGGATGTCGCTACACATGCCGCGAGGTTCGAAGAAAAATGGCATCCATTTATCTAATGGCATGAAGTCAGGAAACTCGGCAAAAAACGAGCAGGTAGAAAATGGGTTCGGGTTGACTTGCATTTCGTTTAGTTCATTTGCAAGTTTAAGCCCCAGGCTGCAGATACTGCCCAAGTCACTAGCCCAACCAACCTAACCAACCACACTTTGGGTGCAATCATACCTATTAGACCTGCAGCCATGATCCCAAGCACAGCCACGCGGATATAAATACACATGACACATGGGTCTAAGTGCATCACATATTGAAAAAATGCCGCTGCTAACTCTAATGCTAGGCCTGATATAAACAGTATTGTCCATGATTGGCGAGACTGACTAAAGCGTGTGAGAAAACCCAAAACTACCTTCCTTTAAATATAAAAAAACACCCTCAAACAGAGGGTGTTGGAAGTATATATAAGTCAATCCTGAATGTTAAGGGCAATCCTAGTGATGGCCGCCTACAGCTTCAGTGATTTCTTTAGCGCTGTGATGCTCAATCCAGTGCATGTTGTATAGCACTTCAGTCATGTCGGTTAAGAAACCTGACTGAATAGTCATGATACCGACAATCGACAATACGATGGTGTACGGCAACGCCATCCACACCATACGGCCGTATGATAGGCGGATAAGTGGAGCAAGTGCAGATGTTAACAAGAACAGGAATGCAGCTTGGCCATTTGGTGTTGCTACAGACGGTAGGTTAGTACCAGTGTTAATCGCTACTGCAAGTAAGTCAAACTGATCACGGGTGATTTGCGCATTCACTAACGCAGCTTTTACTTCGTTAATGTATACCGTACCCACGAATACGTTATCACTTACCATAGATAACAGGCCGTTTGCGATAAAGAAAATTACCAGCTGCATGTTGCCTTCAAAGTGCAGAGCCCATTCAATTACAGGCGCAAACAAACGCTGGTCGATAATCACACCAACAACGGCAAAGAATACGGCTAGCAGCGCGGTGAATGGCAGCGCTTCTTCAAATGCTTTACCTAGTGCATGCTCATCAGTGACACCATTAAATGCAGTTGCCAGAATGATAACTGAAAGACCGATTAGACCAACAGATGCCAAGTGGAAAGCAAGACCAATAATAAGCCACACGCCAACACACGCTTGTACGATAAGCTTCATTTTATCTGCTTTAGTACGGTTAGTGTCTTCGTATTCTGCGTAGTCACTTAAGATTGTGTGGACACGTTCTGGTAGTTGTGCGCCGTAACTAAATAGCTTGAATTTCTCAACCATGAAACATGTTGCCACACCCGCAACAAATACTGGCATGGTTACAGGGGACATACGAATAAAGAACTCTGCAAAGTTCCAGTGTGCTTGAGCTGCAATAATTAAGTTTTGCGGCTCGCCGACCATAGTACAAACACCACCTAGTGCGGTACCAACGCCAGCGTGCATAAGTAAGTTACGTAAGAATGCACGAAAATCTTCGAGCTCTTGATCGTTTAGCTGACCAGATTGTTCTGAAGTATGGTCGTGAGATTTGTTGCAGCTGAAGTCTTTACCTGATGCGACCTTGTGGTAAATCGAGTAGAAACCAACCGCAACAGCAATGATTACTGCGATTACAGTTAATGCGTCAAGGAAAGCAGATAAGAATGCTGAAGCAACACAAAACATCAGCGATACAACAATCTTTGAACGCACCTTGGTTATCATTTTGGTAAATACAAAAAGCAGTAACTGCTTCATAAAGTAAATACCGGCGACCATAAAGATAAGTAGCAGGAGAACTTCTAGGTTAGCTTCAATTTCATGAAGTACTTGTGAAGGAGAGGTCATGCCGATAAAAACGGCTTGAATGGCGAGCAAACCACCAGGTTGCAGTGGATAGCACTTAAGAGCCATTGCTAGGGTAAAGATAAACTCGATAACTAATACCCAGCCAGCAACAAACGGGCTAACCAAAAAAAACAGAATAGGGTTAATTACTAAAAAAGCTAAAATTGCGTATTTATACCATTTTGGTGAATTTCCCAAAAAGTTATTAAAGAACGCTTGACCTGTGGTTGCAGGCATAGTGCCTCTCCAATTTATAGTGTTGTTGGTACTTCACATACTCAAATGTGGATACAATCCGTTGAGCAGAGGTTAAATATTGAACTGTCTGTTCAGTCAGCAAACTAACTTTACTTAACATGTAGGTTATTCAATATTATCCAGCGGCGTCGCGGTGCAACGCGCTAACCCAGACTGCATGGGCTGCTAACACCTTGGCATGTATGTTTAAAATTCGGGGTAGTTTAGCTTAAATTAATCTTAATTGTAATATTACAAAACGAGGGCTAGGTTATACTTTTAACTAAAAATCATATTGTTCGGTGAATTTTTATGCGTTAGGTCTTGTCGCTGAAATGGATTGTGAGCAGGCTGTTGATTGTAAATATTTCGGTGTGATTTAGCGCAAATTTTACGCCGTCATTCCCCTTTACCAAAGTCGCAGGCTTTTAGCGGATAATCATTGGATTTGAACGATAAACGGTAGAGTGTAGAAAAGTGCTTTGTTGGTGATTCAATGGTATCTAGGTCACTGAATACATCATTATATATTTCACTTCATAAGCTATAGGCGCGAAGTTCATAAAGTAGTAGCGTTTAGGCAATTGTGTCACTCGTTCACAAAGTCAAATTAGCATCCATTTGAAACTTACTATCTTTCGGATTAAGAATTTGACCAGGCTTATCAATCAAAGGTTTTTATTTTCTTGTTGTCTGGTATGATCAGTGCAATTTTGTCGCCATAGGATGTTTTAGACTGATGATTATCAATGCCAAAGGGCCCGCAAGCTTTGCTGAGAAATATATTGTGCGCTCAATTTGGGAAAATAAATTCCCGCCAGGGTCTATTTTACCGGCAGAACGCGAGTTGTCAGAGCTAATTGGTGTCACCCGAACAACATTGCGTGAAGTACTACAGCGTCTTGCTCGTGATGGCTGGTTGAAAATCCAACACGGTAAGCCGACTCAGGTAAATAACTTCTGGGAAACATCTGGACTTAATATTCTTGAAACCATTGCAGATCTAAATCCTGATGGTTTCCCTACGCTGGTTGATCAGTTGATGTCAGCTCGTGCCAATGTCAGTCAAATCTATTTTAGAGCGGCATTTCGCTATAACCCAGAAAAAGTGGTTGAGGTTTTAGAGACAATCAAAGATCTACCCGCAGAAGCTGGAGCCTATGCAGATTTTGACTACAAATTGCACCACACGTTAGCATTTGCATCTGGTAACCCACTATATGTGCTTATCCTTAATGGTTTTAAAGGCCTATATAGCCGTGTTGGTGGTTACTACTTTGAAAATCAGGAAGCACGCGATCTTGCATTTAAGTTCTATGAAGACTTAGCAGAATTAGCCAAAGACGGTAATTACCAAGACGTGCCAGCCTTGATGCGCGAAAACGCTATAGCAAGTGGCGCAGTATGGCAAAAGCTGCGTGATGATATGCCAGCAGACATTGCGCTAGATAATAACTAGGGTCTGTTGTCAGTCTAAAAGAAAAGCCAATCAAATGATGATTGGCTTTTTTTGTCGATGTGATTCCTAATAGCTTGTTTTGAAGTCGATAACTAGATAATCACTGACGTGGCAGGCGAGGGCGTTTCAGTTGGCTCTGGATCTTTCGGGCATGTGGCGATGATGCTTGCGTGCCCTGTATCACTCACTTGCTCAAGCGTCACTTTAAACCCCCATAGGCGATGTAAGTGCTTTAGTACTTCTTCCTTGCTATCTGCAAGCTGTATTCGGTTATGGGGCGTGTATTGCAAGGTTAAAGATCTATCGCCATTGACTTCAACCTTCGTCACCTGAATATTGGGTTCAAGGTTTGACAAGTTATATTGTTGCGAGAGTTTTTCTCGAATATCTTGATAGCCTTGCTCATCATGGATTGCTGATACAGTGAGGTGATTTTTCACGTCATCGTCAACAACTCCAAATAGTTTAAAGTCGCGAATAACTTTGGGCGACAAGTACTGACTAATAAAGCTCTCGTCTTTAAAGTTTTCCATCGCAAAGTGTAGTGACTTAACCCAATCGCTGCCTGCTAAGTCCGGAAACCAGTATTTATCTTCCTCGGTTGGGTTTTCGCAAATCCTACGAATGTCGACAAACATGTTAAACCCAAGCGCATATGGATTAATGCCACTATAGTATTGGCTATTGTATGGTGGCTGAGCAACGACGGCAGTATGGTTTTGCAGAAACTCAAGCATGAACCTATCGGTGACTTTTCCGTCATCATAAAGGTGGTTCAAAATGGTGTAGTGCCAAAAGGTTGCCCAACCTTCATTCATTACCTGAGTTTGTTTTTGTGGGTAAAAATATTGCGCCATTTTTCGGACGATGCGCACTATCTCTCTTTGCCAGGGGGCGAGCAACGGTGAGTGTTTCTCAATAAAGTACAAGATGTTTTCTTGTGGCTCTTCTGGGAATGGCTTATCGGTTTCCTGTTTTGTTTGGATATCACTTTTGGGGACAGTGCGCCACAAATCATTCACCTGACTTTGTAAATATGCTTCACGCTCTTTTTGACGATGTTTTTCTTCTTTAAAAGAAATCTCACTCGGGCGTTTATATCTGTCGACGCCATAATTCATCAAAGCATGGCATGAATCCAATGTTAGCTCGACCGCTTCCACGCCATATTTTAACTCGCACTGATGAATGTAGTTTTTAGCAAACACCAGGTAATCAATGATAGAGCTTGCATCTGTCCAGGTTTTAAATAGATAGTTGTTTTTAAAGAAACTATTGTGTCCGAAACTGGCATGTGCCATCACCAATGCTTGCATGGTAATGCTGTTTTCTTCCATTAAGTAAGCAATACAAGGATCTGAGTTGATCACAATCTCGTACGCAAGCCCCATTTGGCCACGCTTGTAACCTTGCTCGGTTTCAATAAATCGCTTACCAAATGACCAGTGGGTATACCCAATAGGCATGCCTATGCCGGCATAAGCATCAATCATTTGCTCAGCGGTGATCACTTCGATTTGATTAGGGTAATAATCTAATCCGTAGTGGTCGGCGACACGTTCAATTTCCGACATGTAATCTTCGAGTAAATCAAATGTCCAGTCGGGTCCATCGCTTAGCTGACAGTGAGGTGAGGCGGTTTTGTCTGTTGTCATTGTTGGCCTCCTTTATGCGGTTTGCTTTTTAAATAGCGCTTTAAATACGGGATAAATGTCATCGGCCTCACGGATATGCTGTACGGCGATGTTGTTAAATTGCTCCTGTAATGACTGATATGCAGCCCAAAGTGTCTGATGCGGGCGTTTAGTGATTTCGATGTAACTGTAATAGCGCACGGTTGGCAGAATATGTTTTTCTAGCAACTCTTTACAGTGAGGCGAATCATCTGACCAATTGTCACCGTCTGAAGCTTGCGCTGCATAGATGTTCCACTGACTTTCTGGGTAACGTTTTTGCTGGATTTCATGCATTAGCTTAAGTGCGCTTGATACAATAGTGCCGCCAGTTTCTTGCGAGTAGAAAAACTCATGCTCATCGACTTCTTTGGCTTGGGTATGGTGGCGAATAAACACCACTTCCAGGTTTTTATAAGTGCGAGTCAGAAACAGGTATAACAAGATATAAAAGCGCTTAGCAATTTCTTTTGTAGCTTGATCCATTGAACCGGAAACATCCATCAAGCAGAACATAACTGCCTGGCTGGTTGGTACTTCGCGCTTGGCATAGTTATTAAACCTAAGGTCAAAGGTGTCGATAAACGGCACTTTATCAATTTGCTTTTTCAGCAAAGCGATTTCATCTTCAAGGCGTTTGATGGTATCGGCATTGCCGCCGGGTGTTTCAAGCAACTCTTGCAACTGTTGTTTGAGTTGGGCAAGTTGCTTCTTTTTACCGGCGGTCATGGCGATGCGTCTTGCTAATGACGAGCGTAGTGAGCGAACAATGTTAATGTTCGCTGGTACGCCATCGTTAGTAAAACCAGCGCGGTAGGTTTGGTACTCAACAAGTTTACTCAACTGCGTTTTTTGCAGGTTGGGCAGTTCAAGATCTTCAAATAGCAACTCTAGGTATTCATCATTAGAGATTTGAAAAACAAAGTCGTCCTGGCCCTCACCAGTATTTGATGCATCACCTTGACCACTGCCTTGTCCGCCCCCGCCTTGTGGTCGTTCAATTTGGTCACCGCGGTTAAATTTATCGTTACCCGGGTGCACTCGCTCACGAATGCCCCCTTTACCTTGATGGAACGTTGGCTCACTGATATCACGGGTCGGGATAGTGATTTGCTCTCCCTTGTCGATATCAGTGACGCCGCGCTTGGTCACCGCATCGCTAACGGCTTTCTTGATTTGCTTTTTATGGCGTTCAATAAAGCGTTGGCGATTTACGGTACTCTTGCCCTTGGCGTTAAGTCGTCTGTCAATAAAATTGGCCATAATTGCCTCCTACAACTGATAGTCATGTTGATTGCTTCAGTTGTATTAAGAGGACTTACGCACGCGTAAATACCATTCTGACAACAGGCGAACTTGCTTTTGGGTATAGCCTTTCTCCATCATGCGATTAACGAAGTCATCGTGTTTACGTTGATCTTCGGTGGAAGTTTTAGTGTTGAACGAGATAACGGGCAACAGGTCTTCGGTATTGGAGAACATCTTCTTCTCAATCACAGTGCGCAGTTTTTCGTAACTGGTCCAGGTTGGGTTGTTGCCTTCGTTATTGGCGCGAGCACGTAGCACGAAGTTAACTATTTCGTTACGGAAGTCTTTTGGATTACTTATGCCTGCGGGCTTCTCGATTTTCTCTAGCTCCCCGTTAAGTGCAGCGCGGTCAAACAGCTGACCCGTTTCAGGATCACGATATTCTTGGTCTTGAATCCAAAAATCAGCATAGGTGACATAGCGGTCAAAAATGTTTTGCCCGTACTCTGAGTATGATTCCAGGTAAGCGGTTTGAATTTCTTTACCAATAAATTCTACATACTTAGGAATGAGGTAGCCTTTAAGGAACTCAAGGTAGCGCTCGCTTATTTCACTTGGGAATTGCTCTTGCTCGATTTGTTTCTCTAATACATAGAATAAATGTACTGGGTTGGCAGCGATTTCTGAATTATCAAAATTAAAGACCTTTGATAAGATCTTAAACGCGAAACGCGTTGATAGGCCTTGCATACCTTCATCAACACCGGCGTAATCACGATACTCTTGATAAGACTTGGCCTTAGGGTCGGTGTCTTTCAAGCTCTCGCCGTTATACACCCGCATTTTAGAAAAGATTGACGAGTTCTCGGGCACTTTTAATCTTGAGAGCACAGTAAACTGCGCCAGGGTTTCTAATGTACTTGGCGTGCAGGGGGCTTTGGCAAGCTCGGAGTTTGCCAGTAGCTTGTTGTAGATTTCAATTTCTTCAGATACCCGTAGGCAATAAGGCACTTTGACTATGTATACACGGTCTAAAAACGCCTCGTTGTTTTTGTTGTTTCTAAAACTTGCCCATTCTGATTCGTTTGAGTGGGCTAAAATAATGCCGTTGTAAGGTAAGGCCGATAAGCCTTCAGTGCCGTTGTAGTTACCTTCTTGAGTCGCGGTAAGTAGTGGATGCAATACCTTAATTGGCGCTTTAAACATCTCAACAAATTCCATTACCCCTTGGTTGGCGCGGCAAAGTGCACCAGAATAGGCATAAGCATCTGCATCGTCTTGGGAGAAGTGTTCTAACTGCCTGATATCCACTTTACCGACGAGTGAGGAAATATCCTGGTTGTTCTCATCGCCCGGTTCTGTCTTGGCAATTGCAGTTTGATCCAGTACTGAAGGATAGATTTTTACTACCTTAAATTGACTGATATCGCCACCAAATTCGTGCAGGCGTTTTACCGCCCAAGGCGACATGATTGTTTTAAGGTATCGATGGGGAATACCGTACTCATCGCACAGTAACTTACCATCTTCATCGGCATCAAACAGCGCAAACGGATGATCGTTTACTGGGCTTCTAACGCCGTTGGCACTTAGCACGTAGATCGGGATTTTTTGCATCAAGGCTTTTAGCTTTTCGGCTAATGAAGATTTACCGCCGCCAACAGGACCGAGTAGATAAAGGATTTGCTTCGACTCTTCCAGCCCTTGAGCCGAGTGCTTCAAGTAAGACACTATTTGTTCGATTGCTTCTTCCATCCCATAAAATTCTTCAAAAGCTGGATAGCGGGAAATTAATCGATTCGAGAATATACGGCTCAAGATTGGATCTTTGGATGTGTCGATGACTTCAGGCTCACCAATTGCCATAAGAAGGCGTTCAGAAGCTGACATATAAGCGCTTTTGTCTTGCTGACAAATGTTCAAAAACTCTTCTAAAGAATACTCTTCTTCAAGCTTTTGTTCGTAACGTTGTTGATAGTGCTCGAAAATACCCATTACAGCCCCCTAAATAAATTTTTGTCAACTTGATGCTCTGAAGTAGAGCTAGACAATCAATTTAAAATTGAATTTTTGGCTAAGGTTTATTACTACCCAGTACGTCCTTGTCTTTGTGATTGATCAGATAGTTTCGGTGTGAATTACATGTTCTAAAAACCTTGCCACCTATATCCAGTGTAGGTGTTATTTTGCTTCTTGCTAGTAGAGTTAAGTAAATTTAATTAATAAAAACAACAACAAACAGTAGCAATTGCAACAATAGCAATTGTAATGAATTAGACTGATGACTGAAAAGATGTGTGGAAAATCAACACATAGAAGGAACTGAGGAAGGGGGCGAAAGCAATAAAAAAGGAGCACTAGGTGCTCCTTTAACGGCGTTGGGTATAGATATTAACCTGCGAAGTTTTGGTTAACAAATTCCCAGTTAACTAGTGCCCAGAAACCGTTCATGTATTCAGGACGAACGTTACGGTAGTCAATGTAGTAAGCGTGTTCCCATAGATCCACAGTCAGTAGTGGAGTAACGCCGTCTTCAGTTAGCGGAGTTGCCGCATTTGAAGTGTTAACGATGTCTAGAGAACCGTCAGCTTTTTTCACTAACCAAGTCCAAGAAGAACCAAAGTTGTTGATTGCTGAGTCAGTGAACTTAGCTTTGAATTCTTCAAACGAACCAAATGCAGCGTTGATAGCATCAGCTACTGCACCAGTTGCCGCGCCGCCAGCGTTTGGTGCTAGGCAGTGCCAGTAGAATGTGTGGTTCCAGATTTGAGCAGCATTGTTAAAGATACCGCCTGATGAGGTTTTAACGATCTCTTCCAGAGATTTACCTTCGAACTCGGTACCTGGAATTAGGCCGTTTAGTTTTACAACGTAAGTGTTGTGATGCTTACCGTGGTGAAAATCTAGCGTTTCTGCTGAGATATGTGGTTCTAGTGCGTCTTTAGCATACGGTAGTGCTGGTAATTCGAAAGCCATTAGTCTCTCCATGGATTCAGGTTATCGTATTTTATGTTTTTACCAGAGTACGGATATTACTATCTCGTTATAGGTAACATTGCTCGCCAAACATTGTACTCCATATTTATGTGATGTGAATCATTGTTTAATGAATATTTTTGATAAGGGTTATCGGTTAAATCTATGGTTTAAAAGTTAACCTAAAACCCTACAAAATTTGGGATTTTTGTTCTTAATCAAGGTATCGTACAATACGTTAAATTTCATAAAGCCGTTGTTAGGAATTAAAATGGAAACTGTAGATAAAATTAAGCAGCAAATCAGCGAAAACCCAATCATTGTTTATATGAAAGGCTCACCTAAGCTGCCAAGCTGTGGTTTCTCGTCTCAAGTTGCACAAGTCATGATTAACTGTGGTGAGCAGTTTGCTTTTGTTGATATTCTTCAACACCCTGATATTCGTGCTGAGCTACCTAAGTATGCTAACTGGCCAACATTCCCACAGCTGTGGATTGAAGGTGAGTTGATCGGTGGCTGTGACATCGTGACTGAAATGTACCAAAAAGGTGAACTGCAGCCGTTAATTAAAGAAACTGCTGACAAGTACCGCACTGAAGATGAAGCTGAATAACAAAACGCTTTAGCGTAAACAGCCTATTGAATTGTCATTAGGTCATTTATTAAAGCCGGCAATATCGCCGGCTTTTTTTGTGCAATATCAACACTCGACAGGTTAGGTAAACAGCGACACTCACTTTATTTCAAGCTAAAAATGTGATTTATTTCACATATATATTGTGTATGCTAAAAGGTATGAGTACTTGTTAGCGCAGCATAAGCTGGGGCTAACATCAGCGAGTTTTAGGGATAAAGCATGTCAAAAGTAGATAGAAGTCTGTGCCTCACTGGTGAACATGTGATTCTAGAGCCACTTAGTTTGGATCACGTGCCCGCACTTATTAATGCTGCTAATGATGGTCAATTGTGGGAGTTATGGTTTACCAACGTGCCTGACAATGACGGCATGAAAGCTTATGTGGAAAAAGCGCTTGAGGCCGAATCGATTGGTCAAGCATTGGCTTTTGCTGTGCGGGATAAGGTTTCAGGCAGCGTTATCGGATGCACACGAATTTGTAATTGGGATCAAGCTAACCGACGTTTAGAAATTGGTTACACCTGGTATGCCAAAAGTTTCCAGCGCACAGCCGTCAATACGGAGTCCAAGCTACTGCTGCTAAATTATGCGTTTACGGCATTAGACTGCATCGCTGTCGAGTTTCGTACCCACTGGCACAATAAGGTTTCCCGAGCTGCAATTGCACGTCTTGGCGCAAAACAAGATGGCATATTGCGCAATCATAGAATTCAAGCTGACGGCACGTTGCGCGACACTGTGGTGTTTTCGATCATAAACAGCGAATGGCCAGCCGTAGAAGCCAGCTTGAAATCAAAGTTAGCCGAGCATGGTAACTAATAGAATTTTGTATAGCTTAGAATCAATTAGGAGAACAACAATGACAACACGGATAGCCGCATTGATACTTGCTTGTGCTGCTTTGCCTGTAATGGCAAGTGAGGCAGAAAACGCCTTTACTAAAGAGGTGTTAGAGTGCGCCGCTTACTATGATATTAGCTCTCAGGTGATTTCTTCTATGGATGCGCCTCAAATGGCTGCCGTAGCCGACCGTTTGCAGTCATCTGCTGATAAAGCCGTTTTGATAGCTAACGACTACATGGCGCCAGAAGACGTGTCTAAAGGTGTTGAAGCGCATAAAGAGCAGCATATGCAAAAGATGGCGGGCGCAAGTTTAGGCGTGTTGATGAAACAATACAAAGATACATGCAAGAGCTTAGTTGATAACCCACAGCAGCGTTTAGATTACTGGACCATGGCAACCATGTAAGGCTGATATCGCTCGTAGTATCTTTCCAGTGCAAGCTGTTGATTATATTAGCAAATGAATAGCGGGTTAAACATAAAGAACGGCACCATTCAATGGTGCCGTTGTTATTCAGGGTGGTTTGACAATAGAGTTGTCGCTAGCGACTAGTCAATTGGTAAGCATTGAGTAATCGCTCAAACATGCCTTTTTGCTTTATACGCTTAAGCCACTTGCTAAGCTGCTGGCGTGATACCTTAGACTGTGGATTTAAAATTACCCCGTGCTGATATTGCTGATCACGAAAATTTGAAACAAGCAATTTAGTCTTGGCGTCCGGAAATTCTAAATAATAGTGTTGCAAGTATGACCATGTAACGGGAGCGACCTGTGCACGCTTTAACAAAATGCTTTCGATTGATGCGTGGTTCGAGTTAACAAATTGCACTCGAAAGTCTTTTTCTAGTGCACTGGCATTGGGGTTTAATGCCGCAAACTGGTAATGATAGCCACGAACCAGACTTAGGGTTTTATTTTTGATTGATTTGAAGAATTGTTGACTCTTTGCTGTAGACTTAAGTGCGATAAATACTTCACCGTCATCAACATTAAGGGGAATAAACTCATGGGGAACGTTTGCCATCCCCATTGAGGACTTTCAAACAGCATTAAGTCAAAGCGGTTGATACTGTACGCAGAGGTGCGCTGCTCAATACTAGTTGGTACAAAGTTAAACTCTACCTCATTTTGTACTTGATTAAGCGCGGCAATCAAATCTATGGTTAATCCCGAAAAATGCCCATCATTTTCTTGGGTAACATAAGGCGAAAATTCATAGCCGCCAACATTAATGATGGGTTTAGCGCTTGTTGAAAATGGCATGGTAAGTACCACTAACACAAGCGCGCTAAGCATTGTTCTCAAGATTAGATCCTAAATATTATTTAATTTGGTATTTGTTGCTAACTCTTACTTAATAGCTGTTAGGTACAATTGCTACGTACAACTTAAGTTTACTGTACGAGTAATTGTAACAGTTAAACCTGATCACTCAATTTTGTTTTTCGCACTATTTACATTGTCAGTTTCGATCGCATTATCAATCAGTGGTGCTGTTTTTTCATCGACTTGAATCGCAATTTCATGCTCAATTTTCACATTTAGGTTTATTTCAATAGGCTCTTCAGGTGGTGCTAGGGTCACCGTTGGCGTACACGCCACCAGTAGCATGCCGGTGATACTGATATACAGAGCTATATGCTTTCTCATTAAAAAGATCCTTTTAATTTAACGCTCGATGTTAGCAGCACTGGACGTAAGATTAGTTTCTATTTGCTGCTCAAGTAAATAGGGTATCTGTAAGCTTTGGTAAAGCGAGTACAGGTTTTCTTGATGTTGATAGTTTAAATGCACAGGTCGGCTATAGTTTTTGGCTTTGCCTTGCACTGAAACTGATAATTTCGCATCACCTGTGTCTTGCATATCAAATGTTCCAGCAAGGTGATGATAGTTCAAATGGGCAAGGGCTTGCACGGCAGTTTCTAATTGGGGCTGGGTTCGAACAAGCTCAGTTATTGCCTCATTTTGTTGTAGCTCAATTAGACCACCCGGTTGTCTTGCTGCCAAATTACCCCCACTAATGGTGAGCTTTCCTTTATCTAGTTTAGCGGGCAATACACCGTCAAAAATACCGGAAATATTGAGATTACTGATAGGCTGTTGTTTGAGCAATGCATCGGCACTGACGCCTTGAACTAAGATATAGCCATTGGACTCATCATGCAGCTTGATTACGGCTTGCGGAATGATAAAACGACCATCGAGCACCTTGCCCCTCGCCGAGAGTTTCACATCAGACTGACTAAGACCGGTTAATCGCTGCAGCCAATTATTGGGTTCAGTTTGGCTATCGCGATTAAGCAGTATATCTGCGCCAATTTGTACGTTTTCAAATTTGAGGCTTGAATGAAGCTGCTTTACTGAAAGCAAAGCTTTCGGACAGTGTAACTGGCTCTGAGTATTAGATTGCATTTGAGTACTCGATACCCAATCAAATTGGCAGTCCAGTTGTAGTTGGCCATTGTTAATACGATTGTCACTGACCAGAGCACTGACTTGATTTACGTGTTGTTGTAGTTTGAGCTCAAAACTATTCTGATGAGGGTATTGGGTCAGGGCAAAGTTTGCTTTAATTCCATAATCACCAGTAAGCTCGTAAGGCTGTGCTAGCGTATTAAGTCGCAAGCTGTCGATTGTGTCTATAGCGCTGCTATCTAACTGCCACTGGCCAGCAAATGTTGGGTTTTTATTTAGATTTACCCAGTGTTTAGATTGTGGTTTTAACGCGCCGAGTTGCCAGCTTTCGTGTGTACTCCAAAGCCCTCGAGTCAAATTGATACCTTGCGCGATGGATAACTTATCTAATGCAATCAATCGATAATTTTTACCTGAGCGCGCTTTTCTATCCAGGGCGAGACCAGTGAACTGCCAACTTAATTGGCTACTCAATGTGGTTTGATCTTCTTCAAGTTTGATGCCTGCTCTAGGTGACGTTTGCGAGAGGGCAATGTTGTCGACCTTGTAGTAGCTAATCTCACTAAGGCTAGTGTCTCTGGCGATACTTAAGCTATTGATATCTAGCAACCAATTACCAAAATCAATATCGCTTTCAGCCAGACTCCCTTTAAACCTTAAGCTAGCTGGGTCTATCACAGTAAACTTGGTTGCACCGATAACCCCGCTTAACACTTCGCTGTTAAAAGTGGCCGCAGAAAGCTTGATTTCGCTACCAGGGTCAAGCGCTAACTCTATATTTTGGGAGTGATTAAGTCTGAGTGAGCCGTCAATATTGAATTCTGGTTGATTGATGGATAAATGACTTGATTGCAGGGCTTGGCTTAGTAAATCGCTTAAAGGGTAGGTGTGTGAGTCAGTATTAGGGGCTAGGCGCTTCAACGAGCCAGTTAGACTGAAGTTTGCAGACATGTCTGTTTCGTTACCTTGGCTCATTGCTAGTGAGTTAGAGGTTAGTGAGTTAAAGGTTAGCGACTTCAAGACAAGGCGCAATGATTCGTCATCATTACATAAGCTCAATGACGCTTTATCTTGTTGAAGGTAAAGGTTTGCTGTGTCGTGATTAAATTCAAATTTAAGTGGAGTGTGACCAGCAAACTTAGCATCTGGTAGCTGTTTTAGTGTCGCATGAAGATAGGTTTTAACTTCATGTGGCAGGGCGAGCAGTTTCCAAAAGCCCTGATTGGCGATCAGCAGCTCATTATTGGGTTCGAGCTCGAATGGGGCAAGGCTGAAGCTGTGCTTTGGCGAGATCCCTTGAATAACGAGAGGCCGCAGCATGTTAATTTGATGTTCGGACATCAGTTGCATGCTTGTGTGCGGCTTTAGCCAAACATTATCGTTAAAACTAATACTGGCATTATCAAGCGTATGCTTAGTGTTCACCAAACCGCTTTGGGGATTGAGCAGGGCTTGCCCTTGCAATGTTCCATGCAAGCTTGCTCGCATTTGTGACATTTGATGAAGTGGGATAAGTGCTTCAAGTATCGATTCATATATTCGGTTTACTTCATATCCTTGGGCTAGCTTTGCTTTTGCGTAATCCAATAAATAGCGCTGAAGCTGTTCTAGTGCTGCAATGGTTTGAGAAACTTCAAGGTGGTAACTTGCGCTAATGCTATTTTGTCTGTTCCCCGCGCTATCGCTAAGGCTATGACGAGCAGTGAGCGATATAAGTTGATGGTGGTTAATGCTGGCAGTCGCAGCGAGTTGATGCTCATCGCTATGCAAGTTAGTCAGGGCGATATTGAACGGTTGATTGTGTTGACTGTCAGAGATTTTGGCAAAGTTGAGCGATAGTTCATCGATACTAAGCGCTGGAAGCTTTTCAAGCTGAGTTAAATCAAATGCATAGTCAGTGTTTTGCTTGCTTACATCACTGACGTTTTGCTGCTCAGCTTTTTGTTTAATGCTTGGGTCATTTACGTGCACATAGATGCGTTTAGCACTGATACTTTGTATTTTATCAAGCTCAAATGAAGCGCTAAGCAACATACTTAAGCCCTGATTTAGCCTGATGTTTAGCTCTTCAACCGCAATATAGTTATGCTGAAACTGTAAAACGAGTCTGGGAATATGCAGCTGATTTAGATTAATAGATTCAGTGTCTAAGTTAAGCACTCTGATATTGTAGGGTGCTAGAATACGGTTGATGACTCTCACCGATAAGGTTTGCTGCGGCGTGTAATCAACCGATACTGACCCGGATTGAGGCTCGTGAAGAGGCTGCTGTATCCAAAAGTAAGCAGCCAATAGCGCGACTAATATGAGTGAAAACAGTAGAAATAATCGCCTAAACATGACGCGCCAAGTTTGTCCCTAAATTCTTGAGTTAGTTTAGCATGTTCGCCAAGCTACTGGCATTAATGGTTATTTATATCGGTAGTAAATAAATGCTAAATAATTAAGCCTCATCAAGGATGAGGCTTTACTAGTTCTTCGTCATTTAAATTAACGTTTAAGCCAGGGCCTGTTGATCTTTCAAGATTATTTTTTGCAGCTGCTTGTTGGAAATTTATACAAGGCAACGACTTTGATGTGTGGTTGTTCCACATGATAAGTCGTTAACGCAGTAGAAATGACAACAAGCGCTGCCTGAAAGGTTCGTTTAAAAGCACCTACGCCCTTAGCAAAGAGATAGTTTGTTGCGAGCCCTGTTGTTAAAATCGATAGGTTTAGGTGACTAGACGTCATCGCTCGCGTCGCGATTAAAGTGCTTTTAATTCGAACAAAGTCTAATCAGCAAAGAGCAACAGGCCCTAGTGTTAAGTTTGCCAGTATATGGTGGTGGTCAATGTATGGCTTGCGCCAGCGGCAAGTGTTACTTGATCTTCTAACACGTTGGTCGCCTCAAGACACAACATACTCAAGTAGTCATTGTCGTTAAAGCGACTGAGACGCTGAGATTTATCTATCCAAGGATTCCACAGCACGGCCGATTGACTGTTTTCGCGCTCGACTACGATGCACCCCTCTGGCGTAGTAATGACTTGGGCTGCACCTAGATTGGTGTAAACCCTGTCTGTTTCGCGAGTGAACTCAACCAGATCATCATTTTGAGCATAAGGCCCTTTAGCAAACTCAATGTATTGAGATTCAGCTAAGCCACTTACATAGGTGTTATGAATATCACTTGTAGGGAAGTAGGTATGCAGCGCTTGGGTAAGGCTAACTGGATAATCGGTTAAGTTGGTATTGGTTAAGCTCACTTTGAGCTTGCTGCCAAGTTCAAACACCACCTGCAATTTGGTTTCATGGGGCCAGAAGTTTCGATGCTCAGGTTTAACGTTTAGCTCCATGGTGACAAAAGCAACTTGATTGACCATTTTTACTGAGACTAAATCCCACGTTGTCGTGCGAGCAAATCCGTGCTGTGGGAATCCCTCAACTTGGCTTTGACCAAACCAGGGCCAACAAATCGGTATACCGCCGCGGATCCCGTTGCCGGGCTGATAATCATCGGCACTGGACACCCATAATAAGGGCTGTTGACCCTTGGGCTGAAATTGGTCAATTTGTGCACCTTGAAGATAAATGGTGGCAAAACATAGATCAGTATTGATTTCGACGAACTTAAGTCCATTTACGTGAGTTTTAGTTGTAACTGAGCCCATTGGTATTCCGTTATTTGCTGGTTTTGCGTATGAATCGTAATAGTCTGTTATTGGCAGGCATGGTTACATCGTCCACAAGACTGAATCCTTGCGCAGATGCTAACTGGGTTACCCACTCGATATCGCGGATCCCGCGCTGTGAGTCTTGCTCGGCTAACAAAGCATCAAAGTTAGCGTTAGATTCGCTAGTGTACTTGCCCTGATAATTAAATGGCCCATAGATAATAAGCTGGCAGCCACTTTGTTCAAGCAAAGTGCCTAATCCGCGAAACAATGCTTCGACCATGGTTTTCGACATGATATGCAAGGTATTGGCAGTAAAAACGCTATGAACTTGCTCATTCAATGTTGGCCAGGGTTTGGTTACATCGAGCGCTACAGGAAATTGAAGGTTATTGAGCTTCGCAAGTTCAATGCGGCGTTTGATATTCTCTAGGTATATTGGTTGATCGCTAGGTTGCCAACGTATATGTGGCAGCTGCTCACTAAAGTAAACACTGTGCTGACCTGTGCCACTGCCAATTTCCAATACGCACTGTTCATTAACTAGCCATTTGGTTAATTGCTCGAGTATGGGTTGTTTATTGTTTTCGCACGCCTGTGAAAAAGGAAGCTCGTTGAACATTAGCTTAGGTCAACCTTTTCCATTTCTAATTGCTGTAGAGCAATAACCGCTTGGGTGCGATTGCGAACGCCCAACTTTCTAAAAATAGCTGTAGCATGAGCTTTAATCGTTGCCTCTGACACGCCAAAATCATAAGCGATTTGTTTGTTGAGTAACCCTTCGGCAAACATTTGTAGCACTCGATATTGCTGAGGTGTAAGTTCTGACAATTTAGAGGCGACTTTTTCTGAGTCGTTGTTTTCAATCTCAACCAGCTTAGTGTTTTCTGGTAACCAAATGTCACCATATAACACGGCCGACAAGGCATCCGTTAGGGTTTCCATTGAGGCTGATTTTGGAATAAAGCCACTGCTGCCATAATGAATTGCGCGGCTAATTGTGGTGATGTCTTCATGGGCCGAGACCACTACAACCGGTATTTCTGGGTAGTGGCTACGCAAATGAATCAGGGTTGAGTAACCATGGGAGCCGGGCATTTGCAGGTCGAGTAAAATCAAATCAAATTCACTTGATTGATCTAAAGTCTGTTGCAGTGCGTCTGCACTATCAGCTTCGACCCACTGAGTGTTGGTAAAAGTGGCTGATAGCGCTTGGCGTAGGGCGTTTCTAAATAACGGGTGGTCGTCCGCAATTATTATCTTTAAATTTTCTAGCTTCATGGACTTATTATTTTTTGCGTGCTCGTGAAGATAACTTCAATGTAGCAAATGGTGGTTGCACATTCTATGACTAAAAATGAATATAAGCTGAAAAATGAGCTAAATAGAAGTGTTATTAGACTTAGGTCTAATGCTGAAAAAGCAGAATAATCACAATAGCTTAGTTTTGCTGCATCTGAGGTTTCTTCCATAAGGGTAATCTAAGTTCAAGATGTGGCTGTAACTCTAGGTCGTTAAGCTTCGAAAAGGATTTGCGTTGAAGTGGCAGTGATCCAAAGAAGCTTTGGTTTAACGCGGATCTGATTTAAAAATGCTTTGGTTTAAAGAGAATGTCCGCAATGCACGGACATTCCCCATTATTGGCCGCTTCGCACAGTGGTAATGGGCTTTACCTAGACGTAGCTTCACTTAGATAGTGGTAAACCTTAATTAGAGTTTAACTGGCCAAACTTGAGTCGGCTGACGGTTTTCGTCGACTGCCACAAAGGTGAATACGCCGCGAATAGCATGCTCGCGGTGCTCTGTGTACATGTCCTCTACGTAAATATTGACTTCAACTTTTAGTGAGGTATTCCCCACATGGATCACACGTGCAATCAGCTCTGCTAGCGTACCGGCGGGGATCGCCTTTTTAAAATCAATCTTGTCCGAACTCACTGTCACCAACGACTTACGACAAAACCGGGTCGCAGCAATGAACGCAGTTTCGTCCATCCATGCAAGCGCATCTCCGCCAAATAGGGTGTTATGATGATTGGTGTTTGAAGGAAAAATCGCCTTAATGACGCGGGCTTCTGATTGCTCAATTCGCTGTTGAATTTCTGGTGTTAAGTAAGACTGATCGCTTGGCGCTTGAGAAGACATAAATACAACCTAGAGTTATGAACGACTGCAACACGTCTGAGGTACTCAGACGCAGGGCATGGATAGAAAAAGCGCAGATTATAAATGCTTCTTAGTTGTTTTTCACGGCTGTTTTATCTGGATCTACCTTACTCAAGCAACTTGGGCCTGTTGATCTTTCAAGATTATTTTTGTAGCTGCTTGTTGGAAATTTATACAAGGCAACGACTTTGATGTGTGGTTATTCCACATGAGTAAGTCGTTAACAAAGTAGAAATGACAACAAGCGCTGCCGGAACGGTTCGTTTAAAAGCACTTACGCTCTTAGCTAAGAGTTCTGCGTTGCGAGCCACTTGTTTAGTCGACTAAACTGCATAGCTCGCGTCTTGATTAAAGTGCTTTTAATTCGAACAAATTTTAATCAGCAAAGATCAACAGGCCCTAGGTATCAGTAGCGCAGGATTTTGCTACTTACTATTGTGGGCGAGTGTGCATTTTCAGGTTGTTGCATTGCAGGAGGTGATAGATGAATCACGTAAAATCGGTTGAACTCGGTTTTATCATCGATTGGCATACCCGGTTTTGCCCCAAGCAGTTTTGCAAGCTCATGGGTGGTATTACTGTGACCTACAACCAAGTGTTTTCCTGGCATAGCTGATAATTCCGTTGCAAATTCGCGCAAGGCGCGAGGGTTGTATTGCTGAATGACGAGTCCCTGTAATCGCGCCGTAGGCGTAGCGGTATGAATGGTGCGCTGGTAGTTTGTGCTGTATACCGAGGTGAGCTTTACATCTTTAAAAAGCGTGGCGAGAGTCTGTGCTCTTTTCTCGCCGGCTATAGTAAGCAGCGGGTCGCGTCCAGGTTGTTTTTCACCGTGGCGAACTAAATAAACTGTGGTCGTCGCCTCATCGTGCGTTAACTCGTTTATTGGTAGGGCGGCGTTGGCGTGGCTATTGATAAGCGTCATCGCCACAGTCAAAGCCGCGCAGCATATTTTCATGATGTTCATTTATGTTTTTACTTACGTCGCCATTAATTTATTCGCATACTCAAGTCTTCACTTCTTCATTTGGCTACTTAGTCAGCTAGATAATATTCAACAGTTGATACCACACGTACACGTTTAATGTGAGGCGTGTTTTTATCACGGTTGCTAATACTAAATTGACCTTGTCGAGCACGTTTAATTTTTCCGAGTTGGCTGTCCGAGTCGGTGGCAAATTTTTGCGCGACAATACGTGCGTTCTTAGTAGACTCTTCTACCATTTGCGGCTTCACATCATTAAGTTTGCTAAATATATATTCGATACGCATGTCGTAATTATTTTGCGCAAACACAATACCTTGTTTACCTAACTGACTAAGTTGACTGATCGCTGCACGGGCGACATCAATTTGCTGAGTGTACACGGTGATGGTTTGCAGTGCCGTATAACGAAATTCAGTTGGCCCGCCGTTACCATATTGCTGAGCAAGTTTATCGTTAACCGATGGTGGCGAAATAGTCACGCTTGCTTCTGGCAGCCCCTGAGCTAATAGAAACTGCTTAACTTGCTGACTTTGCTTATCTATTTGTAAGTATATGGCGTCGAGATCGTTGCTTGCTGCCGTGAATTGAATTGGCCAAATCACAGTATCAGCAGCAAACTCTTGCTCTGCTAATCCTTTGACAGTAACGGTACGATCAAGCAGCTTGTAATTAATTGCTGTTTGTTGGATTTGGTAACCAAATGCGACGATTGCTGCAAAAAACAAGCAACCAAAGATAGTTGCGCTAGACTTTGATGATGAAGTCATTTTTCGCCCTCGATAATGATCAAGTTGATAGAAAAGGTATCATTGATTAGACCATAATTATTTAGCTTTGATAACTATGAAGTGTGTTTGCTTGATAAGTGTTGTGTCAGCAACCCTCTTTGAAAGAGTTATTTAGTGCTGAGTTAACAGTATTTGCCCCAAATTAGTTGCCTACTATTTAATGGCTGTTGTACAAGGATGTATCTATGGACGCAATAATTCCTCAAGTTTATAGCTCAAGTCCAGTCGCCTACTGGCGTAGGCAGATTTTCAGCCGTGTGTTTCGTATTATCGCCGTACTTTGCATACCCGTTTATTTAACCAGTGTCTATTTATCTGTTGTGCTTGGTTTATGGAGCATGGTGGTGCTAGATACCGTGGTTTATAGCATGTTCTTGCTCGCTATCTACCTTCCGAAGTTACCCGATAAGCAAAGGTATTTAATTGGTTGTAGTGTTGGTTATATCATCGGTATTGGCTTTACAGTAGTTATTGGCCCTTCGGGTGCTGGGTTATTTTGGTTGTTCTGTTTCCCCATTCTTGCCGTGTTACTCCTTGGTAAAAATGCCGGAGCCAACGCGTTGTATATCAATGGTTTTTCATTGGCAATTGTTGGTATGGCGTATCACTTGGGCTATACCAAATGGCCAGAAACGGTTGGCTATGACATTTTTATTTACGTTGTCGTAATGATTAATTTTATGGTGACTAATGCTATTTGTACTCTGATGGCGGGATTCATTTTGAGGCGCGTTGAAGAGAGACTTGGGCAGCAAGCCTTGACCAGTAAGCTGTTGTGTTTGGCGCTTGCAAAATCTGCTGAGTATCAGGATCCATTTTTATATGGGCATGTACTTCGTGTAGAGCAATATATTGATATCCTCTCAAAGGAAATTTTGCAGTCCAAACAATGCCCTGATGAATTTACTCATGAGATAGTCGAAGACTTGCGTTGCGCCTGTATGCTCCATGATGTGGGGAATATTGATGTAAACCAACAGTTTTTGTTGAAAGCTGGCCGAGTTAACGCTGATGAGTTTGAGGAACTAAAAGCTCATACGATAACAGGTTGTGAATTTATTAAACAATTACAGGCATATGGACAAGGTTCAGAGATTATGGCTCTAGCCAAGCAATTAAGTCGCTCTCATCATGAAAACTGGGACGGCTCAGGTTACCCTGACGGTATTAACGGTGCTCATATTCCTTTTGCTGCAAGAGTCTTACGTGTATGCGATGCCTACGATGCCATGACGTCTCCTCGGCATTACAAGAGTGCCAGTAGCCATAAGGAAGCGGTTTATCAATTGGTTAAAGGTAAGTCGGTGCAATTCGATCCATTAGTGATTGAACACTTTTTAAAAGTTGAGCAGCGATTTGAGCAAGTAAACAAAGGGCAGCATCACTAGAGTATTAGTCATTAGATGACTAACTTGGAGCTCTAAAGTGTGCTAGCAAGAATATTCACATACTCGAGTTGATAGACATAAGTTGCTACTTGCTGGTTAGCTACTAAGTTTTAAACCGATGACGCCAAGCACTATTAAACATAGGCTAATGCACTTTAACAGCGTAAATGACTCGCCAAAGTAAATAACACCGACTATCGCGCTGCCACAAAGCCCAATTGCCACCCAGATTGCATACGCGATACTCAGTGGCAGTTGTTTCATCGAATATGCGAGCAAGCAAAAGCTAACCACGAGTGCAATAACTGTAAAAGATGAGGTCAATGGTTTGCTTAGACCGTTTGATAGCTTTAAGCCAACAGCCCAAATTATTTCAAATAAACCTGCGAGGATCAGCGCCGTCCAATACATGATCAGTTTCCTAATATGTTTGGGCCGTCCCAAGATGAAGGTGAGCGGTGAGGTCGTCCTCACTTCATGTGCGAGTTAGGGTTATTTGCTTAACCCTAAAATTGTGAACAATGACATCGGCGGTTGACGATATTATTGTTTGTAATAAAAAACACTTAAGGCGAAAACCTTAAGTGTTTATCACTTATTTACCTACCACTTTAGCAACGAGTTGCTTATTTAGCAGCGAGCTTTTGCATACGCTCTCTTGAAGCCTGAGCAAGCTTGCGCAGCAAAGCTTCTGAATCTTGCCAGTGCAGGCAAGCGTCAGTAATACTTTTACCGAAGGTAAGTGGTTTGCCAGCTTCGACTTTTTGGTTACCTTCCTCGATAAAGCTTTCAGCCATAATACCTGCGATTGCGGTAGAGCCATTTCGCATTTGCTCCATAATGCTATCTGCTACACTTAGCTGATTCTTATGGATTTTTTGACTATTGCCATGACTAAAATCTACCACCATACGCTCGGTTACACCCACTTTTTCGAGTTTAGCGCGAGCATCTTCAATATCTTCTGCGTGATAATTAGGCTTGCTACCGCCACGCAAAATAATGTGACCATACGGGTTGCCGTGAGTGCGGTAAACTGCCATTGCACCGTCTTTATCTGGCGAGTAGAAGATATGTGGAGCTTGTGCCGCACGTACCGCATCAACCGCAATCTTGATATTGCCGTCAGTACCGTTTTTAAAGCCTACTGGGCACGATAGAGCAGAAGCCATTTCGCGGTGGATCTGACTTTCAGTGGTACGTGCGCCAATTGCGCCCCAAGTAATAAGGTCGGCAATATACTGACCATTCACCATGTCTAAAAACTCAGTGGCGATTGGCAGTTTTAACTCGGTAATCTGCTGCAGCAGGTGGCGAGCAAGGCGTAGCCCTTTGTTTGGGCTAAAGCTGCCGTCGAGATCTGGATCAGAAATCAAACCTTTCCAGCCCACAATTGTGCGAGGCTTTTCAAAATACACCCGCATCAAAATACATAAGTCATCCTTTAACTCATGATGAAGCTTGGCTAAGCGCTGCGCGTATTCGAGTGCCGCTTCTGTATCGTGAATTGAGCAAGGGCCTACAATAACTAACAGGCGTTGGTCTTTGCCTTCAATGATGGCTTCAACCTGGCGACGCTGCTCAACGAGATAATCAGCCGCATCTTGAGTCAGTGGGTATTCTGAGGCGAGTTGCGCTGGAGAGATGACCTTACATAAAAGTGATGTACGTAGTTCGTCTGTCTTAATTGTCATTCATTCTACCAATAAAAAAGGGTGATGCTTTTAACATCATATTGCTCTGGATTATAACTAATACAGCCAAGTTAAACACCGCTAAAAGCTCAATAAGCGATGCATTTTGTAAAGAAAAAATGGTTATTTGATAGAAGTAACGCTTATTTTGTGCAAATTGGTAAAAAAATAGCCAGTACAAAAGGTACTGGCTAGATGATTCGTTATTGAATTACAGCATGGGTAATTAATTATTGCTTACACTAGTGCTTATGAATTCAATACGCTTGTTAGCATTAGAACATGTGACGCTCAAGTCCAGTTACATCAATAATCTTGGCGGCAATCTCTTCGACCGAATGATTGGTCGTATTAACAAAAGGAATTTTCTCTTTCTTGTACATCATTTCTACTTCTTTGACTTCAATACGGCATTGGCGTAATGACGAGTAGCGGCTGTTTTCCAATCGACTTTGACGAATTTCATGCAAACGCTGCGGATCAATAGTTAAGCCAAATAGCTTCTTTTTATTGCGCTTAAGCTCAGGTGGTAGCTTTAAATTGTCCATATCGTCTTCTGTAAATGGATAATTCGCTGCTTTAATACCAAACTGCATAGATAGGTACAGACTTGAAGGGTTTTACCGCAGCGGGATACGCCAAGTAAAATGATGTCAGCTTTATCCATGTTCTTCATGGTTTGGCCATCATCATTATCTAAGGTGTAATTAATGGCGTCGATACGGTTTTCGTAAGATTGATTGGCTTTACCGTGTGTGCGGTTGATCACAGGTTCAGCTTTTATACCGAGTTGTTGTTCGAGTGGCGAAACAAAGGTGTTCAAAAAGTCGTAATCAAGGGCTTCGCTGGCGAAAATAATGTCGCGAATTTCTTGATTGACGATGGAATGGAACACAATCGGCCTAACCTCTGTTGTAAAAAAACAATCGTTGATTTGCTGTTTTACTTTTTCTGCTTTGGTTGTGCTGTCGACAAATGGAATCGTAAGTGCTTCAAATTCAACTGGAAACTGTGACAGAACTGCATGGCCAAAAACTTCTGCAGTGATTGCGGTTCCGTCGGAAATATAAAATACTTTTGGTGTCATTTCGGCCTCTTGTAGTAATAAAATTACAAATAAAATTATACATTTACGCTTGCTGAGTGGCAGTGTAGAATGCCGCTGCCCTCGTGTGAAGTGGCCATTGAAATTAAACTTGCGGAGAGATAACTGTGCAGCAATACATACTCTGGTATCAAGAATTAGGTATGGGTGATGTTAACAAGGTAGGCGGTAAGAACGCTTCTCTTGGTGAAATGATCAGTAACCTTGCCAATGCTGGTGTTCAAGTACCTGGCGGGTTTGCTACAACATCACATGCGTTTAACGAGTTTCTTGAACAAAGTGGTGTTAACCAGAAGATTTTCGACATTCTAGAAACATTGGATGTAGACGACGTAAATGAATTAGCGAAAGTTGGTGCACAGATCAGACAATGGGTTATCGAAACCCCGTTCCAACCAGAACTAGAAGCAGCCATCCGCGAAGCTTATGACAAGCTATCAAGCGAGACTCAAGATGCATCGTTTGCCGTTCGCTCATCAGCAACTGCAGAAGACATGCCTGACGCGTCTTTCGCCGGTCAACAAGAAACTTTCCTAAACGTGAAAGGTTACGATGCTGTATTACTTGCGATTAAGCATGTATTTGCATCGTTATTTAACGACCGCGCAATCTCTTACCGTGTTCACCAAGGTTATGAGCACCAAGGTGTAGCGTTATCAGCTGGTATCCAGCGTATGGTGCGCTCTGATAAAGCATCATCAGGTGTAATGTTCACCATGGATACTGAGTCTGGTAACAATGACGTTGTATTTATTACTTCATCATTCGGTCTAGGTGAGATGGTTGTACAAGGTGCGGTGAACCCAGATGAGTTCTACGTACACAAACCAATTTTAGCGCAAGGGCACAAAGCCGTTGTGCGCCGTAATATCGGCAGCAAGTTAATCCAGATGGTGTACTCAGATGATGAGTCACATGGTAAGCAAGTTAAAATTGAAGACGTTGCGCCAGAAATGCGCCGCGAATTCTCTATCAATGACGAAGAAGTTCAAGAGCTAGCTAAGCAAGCTTGTATCATCGAGAAGCACTATGGTCGTCCAATGGACATCGAGTGGGCTAAAGACGGTAACGATGGCAAGCTTTACATCGTTCAAGCGCGTCCAGAGACTGTTCGTAGCCGTGAAGATGTGCAGCTAATTGAACGCTACCACCTGAAAACTAAAGGTGAAGTAGTAAGCGAAGGTCGCGCAATCGGTCATAAGATTGGTAGCGGCGTAGCGAAAGTTCTAGCTTCAATTGATGATATGGACCAAATCCAGCCAGGTGACGTACTTGTTACTGACATGACTGATCCAGACTGGGAGCCAATCATGAAGCGCGCTAGCGCGATTGTTACTAATCGTGGCGGCCGTACTTGTCACGCGGCGATTATCGCTCGTGAGTTAGGTGTCCCTGCAGTTGTTGGTTGTGGCGATGTCACAGACCAAATCAAGAGCGGTCAAGTTGTGACAGTATCTTGTGCAGAAGGTGATACAGGTTTCATCTATGACGGCAAGCAAGAGTTTGATGTGGTTACTAACCGCGTTGACGCACTGCCAGATCTACCAATGAAGATCATGATGAATGTAGGTAACCCTGACCGTGCATTTGACTTTGCTCGTCTGCCAAACGAAGGTGTGGGTCTTGCTCGCCTTGAGTTCATCATTAACCGCATGATCGGTATTCACCCGAAAGCATTGCTTGAGTTCAACGAGCAAAGCGCTGAGCTACAACAAGAAATCAACGATATGATCGCAGGTTATGCATCACCAGTTGAATACTATGTTGAGCGCTTAGTTGAAGGTATCGCCTCTATCGGTAGTGCCTTCTATCCGAAGAAAGTTATCGTACGTATGTCAGACTTTAAGTCTAACGAGTACGCTAACCTAGTTGGTGGTGAACACTATGAGCCGGAAGAAGAAAACCCAATGCTTGGTTTCCGTGGTGCTAGCCGCTATATCTCTGAGTCGTTCCGCGACTGTTTCGCACTAGAGTGTGAAGCAATCAAGCGTGTGCGTAACGAGATGGGTCTGAAGAATGTTGAAATTATGATCCCATTTGTGCGTACGCTTGATGAAGCGCGTCAAGTAATCGAGCTACTTAAAGAGCAAGGTTTAGAGCGTGGTAAAGACGGTTTACGCGTGATTATGATGTGTGAGCTACCTTCAAATGCACTGCTTGCAGAGCAGTTCCTTGAGTACTTCGATGGTTTCTCTATCGGCTCAAACGACTTAACTCAGCTAACACTCGGTCTTGACCGTGACTCAGGTATCATCAGCCACCTGTTTGATGAGCGTAACGAAGCGGTTAAAGCACTGCTATCTATGGCAATTAAAGCTGCTAAAGCTAAAGGTGCTTACGTAGGTATTTGTGGTCAAGGTCCATCGGATCACGCAGACTTTGCTGCATGGTTAGTAGAGCAAGGTATCGACACAGTATCACTTAACCCAGATACAGTAATCGATACTTGGTTATACCTAGCACAAGAGCACGCATAAGCTAAGCTTGTAAAACACAGTTGACAAAATTTAGCTTATAAAATTGTTCTAGTTAAATTTCAACGCGAGTCACATAATCGTGATAACGCAATTTGATCAAGTTATTAAAAAGCCGCTTTTTAGCGGCTTTTTTTTGTTTATAATGGCTGTCATAAATCGATAACAACAGTGCGCCATGTTACCTCTACTTTCACACCAGCAAACCTTAGAACCTGTCTACTTATCGTTTCTCGATGAGTTAGCTCAAAGTGCCTTTGAGGGCGATATCGACTCACGCTATAGCGCCCGAATGGTGCAAGCGACGGACAACTCTGTTTATCAATTTTTGCCACAGGCGGTGATTTACCCAGCTCACCAACAAGACATTGAGCTGTTACTGAGCCTGGCGTCAACTGAGCGTTTTAAGCAGGTAACATTTAGTGCCCGTGGTGGCGGTACTGGAACTAATGGCCAGTCTTTGACCCATGGACTGATTGTGGACGTGTCGCGCCACATGAATAAGGTGCTTGAGGTTAACGCGAAAGAAGGGTGGGCAAGGGTACAAACTGGCGTGGTGAAAGATGCGCTGAATGATGCGCTGCGTCCACATGGTTTCTTTTTTAGCCCTGATCTATCAACGTCAAATCGCGCAACAGTTGGCGGTATGATCAACACTGATGCATCGGGTGCGGGCTCATTAGTTTATGGTAAAACCTCTGATCATGTTCTTGGGTTAACCAGTGTATTAGTTGATGGCTCGGTATTATCGACAGAGCCCGTTGCCAAAACTGATATTAGCTCAGAGCCACAAAACCTTGGACAGCAGCTTACCAAACAAATTGCGGAGGCTTGTGAAGATAAACGCGGGCAAATCTTATCTCAGTTTCCTGATTTGAATCGTTTTCTTACTGGTTATGATTTAAAACATGTGTGGAATGACGAGCTATCTCAGTTTGATTTATCACGTATTTTAACTGGCAGTGAAGGCACACTAGCCGTTATTACCGAAGCTAAGCTAAACCTTACGCCGCTGCCGAAACAAAGGGTGATGGTTAACATTAAGTACGACTCGTTTGAGTCAGCATTGCGTCATGCGCCGTCATTGGTTGCTGCTAAGGCTACCGTGGTGGAGACCATTGACTCCAAAGTACTGAACCTTGCCCGAGAAGATATCATTTGGCATTCAGTGTCAGAGCTGATCAGCGATGTACCCAATAAGACGATTGAAGGTCTTAACATGGTCGAGTTTGCTGGTGACGAGCAAGATGTTGAGGCGAGACTTGTGGCGCTAGAAACTACTTTGTCCAAGCAACTTGAAAATCAGCAATATGGCCTAGTTGGTTTTCAAATAACCAAAGATAAATCTAGCATTACTCAAATTTACGCCATGCGTAAAAAAGCGGTTGGTTTACTTGGTGCTGTAAAAGGTCGCCGCAAACCACTAGCGTTCGCTGAAGATACCGCAGTGCCGCCAGAGAACCTTGCCGACTTCATCATGGAGTTTCGCGCATTACTAGATTCTCACAATCTACAATATGGCATGTTCGGTCACGTAGATGCAGGTGTGCTGCATGTAAGGCCTGCGCTGGATATGTGCGATCCACAAGATGAAAGGCTGTTAAAGACCATCTCAGATGAGGTTGCCGCGCTCACGCTTAAATATGGCGGGTTGATGTGGGGCGAACACGGCAAAGGCGTGCGTGGTGAGTATGGGCCAGATGTGTTTGGCGATGAGCTATTTGCCTTGCTTGAACAAATTAAAGGCTGGTTCGACCCTGATAATCGCTTAAATCCCGGTAAGTTAGTGTCGCCGCCGGGTTTTGGCCCGATGCAATTTAATGTTGATAGCGTCAAACGCGGCACTTTTGACAGACAAATACCGATAAATGTGCGCGAAGCTTATCCTGATGTGATGAACTGCAATGGTAACGGGCTTTGTTTTAACTACAGTCATTACTCACCAATGTGCCCATCGTTTAAAGCGACAGGCGATCGCATTCACTCACCGAAAGGGCGAGCAGGGCTGATGCGCGAGTGGCTGCGTTTACTTGAAGCCGAAGGCGTTGATGTACTAGAACTTGCCAACTCCAAGCCGCTTGGGATGATGCAGCGTATTCAAAATAGTCTGCGCAGTGACCGGGACTATGATTACTCTCATGAAGTGATGGAGTCGCTCAAAGGGTGTTTGGCTTGTAAGGCTTGTTCGAGTCAGTGCCCGGTAAAGGTGGATGTGCCTAAATTTAGAGCGCAGTTCTTTGATATTTACTACAAACGCTATATGCGCCCGGCAAAAGACTATTTAGTTGGCGGCATTGAAGACTCATTACCACTCATGGCTGCAATGCCAAAATTCACTAACTTTGCATCGCAAAATAGCTTAAGCAAATGGCTGATTAAAAAGTCTATTGGTTACGTAGACTCGCCGTTACTGTCAGTGCCGACCCTAAAACAGCGCTTAGATGGTCATGCTAGCCGTGGTTATGATTTAGAGGACTTGCAAGCACTAACTGAAGAGCAAAGAGCGCAGCACGTGCTTGTCGTTCAAGACCCATTTAATAGTTTTTATGATGCAGGGTTAGTGTTCCGTTTTATTCAATTAGTTGAAAAACTCGGGTTAAAACCCGTTTTACTGCCGTACAAGCCAAACGGCAAACCAGCACATATTAAAGGTTTTTTGGCTAAGTTTGCCAAGATGGCAAAAGACAGTGCAGACTTTTTAAATCAAGTACACCAACTTGGTATGCCGATGGTGGGGTTAGATCCTGCTTTAGTGCTGTGTTATCGCGACGAATATCAGCAAATACTGGGTGACAAACGCGGTGATTTTGAAGTGTTACTGCCAAACGAGTGGCTCGTCGGTGTGGTGGCAAAGCAGCTAGAAAATGGTTCGCCAAGTGAACTATCCAGTAAAGAAAGTGAGTCTAAACTGCACTTTACTTGGTATAGCCACTGCACTGAGTCAACGGCTAAACCTAATACCGCAAAAGAGTGGCAAGCTATTTTCAAACACTTTGGTGCTCAGCTTGAAACTGTGAACCTAGGTTGTTGCGGCATGGCAGGGACTTACGGCCATGAAGTTGATAACCTTGAACGCTCTAAAGCCTTGTACGAAATGTCGTGGAAGGAGCAAATTAAGCAGCAGGCAGATAAAGGACAGATATTAGTGTCTGGTTACTCGTGCCGCAGCCAGGTTAAGCGCTTTGACGGATTTAAGCCTAAACATCCAATCGAAGCCATACTAGAGCTAGTGACTCACGATTAAGGGTTCAAATGACTCAAGCCTCAAATGACAAGTTCGATCAAAGGACTGATAATCAGCATGATGTAGGTGAGCAGCTTAACTCACTGACTAAAGTGGCTTTATGTAGTGATGAAGTGCTGTTTACTATTCAGGCGAACGGTGACTGGCTTTATCGCAATGAACCACTGCCGAACAAGTTTGCCCGTATGTTCAGTCAAATTCTTTGCTGTGAGCAAGGTGAGTTTTACTTAATTACGCCAGTTGAGAAAGTCAGAGTTGAGGTGCAAGCTTATCCGCTGCTTGCCGTCGATTTTGACTCATCGGTCAATGACAAAGGTTTATTTACACTTACCACTAACTTAGATACCCAATTCACGGTTAAGCCTCAAGATATTACTGTGACAGATGATGCTATTGTTGCCAACGCAGAAAGAGGGTTATCTATTCAGTTTAATCGCGCGAGTTACTATCGCTACATTAATGAAATTTTATCTATTGACTAAATTTAGTGTGGTTTTCGTATAGACTTATATTAACGTGCGTACAAGTTTCACTCTAACCAGAAGTCATGAGGAGGTGGTGATGAAGCGTTATGAAAGCCTGAGCTATTTAGTTTCCCACTTGAACATCTCTCTTCAGCAGGAGTTAGATGATAGGTTAAAGCGTTATCAACTCGATATTAAGCTTTGGCCGGTGCTGTTTGCTTTGTGGGAGAAGCAAGGCCAGACGCAAACTGAGCTGTCAAAGCGTTGTGACGTTGCCAACTACACTATGACGCGGCTGCTTGACCAATTACAAGTTCAAGGCTTAATCACTCGCCATCAAGAAGCGGATAATCGCCGCGCATTTCAAATTTATTTAACTGACGATGCCAAAGCGCTAGAGCAAGATCTAGTGCAAGAGGCCGAATGGGTCAATGAACAATTCCTAGCGGCGTTAGATGAGCAAGAACAAGCTACATTGATTGCACTGCTTAATAAGATAAACGGGTTTAAGCAAGCGGAATAACTGTAGAGTAGTTTGTGACCGTTACCAGTTTAGTTAAAAATCATCTCTACCTGTTTTACTACTCTCGCAAATAAAGCGTTCAAAATTCTTTGAGCATCATTTACCACAAGCTTTATGCAACGTGATCTAAATAACTTTCTACGCGGTTACGACCGTTTTCCTTTGCTCTGTACAGCGCTTTGTCTGCTTGGATCAATAAGTCTTTAAATTCTGTATGTTTGTCGTGAGCATTAATGAACCCAAAACTGGCTGTGCAGATTAATTCTGTTTGCTCGCCCTCAGCTTGAGCCCCCGGAGTTAAGACACCAAGGTTAATCTTGGTATCAGCTATCGCTTTGCGCAGTTTCTCGGCTTTAGTACGACAAAGTTCAAATGTAGTATTTGGCATTAATACCACAAATTCCTCGCCGCCAATACGTGCAACGCTGGCATCTGCAGGGCTATTTTCGATTAAGGTTTGGCTAACGGCTTTCAAACATTTATCACCATTGATGTGACCGTATTTATCATTAATCTTTTTGAAGTGGTCAATGTCCAATAGCACCAATGAAAACGGCTTATTCGACGCTTGGTACTGTGCAAATAAGTGGTTGCCCGTGATAAAAAATTGGTGGCGGTTCATCAATTGCGTGAGCGAATCTGTAGAGGCTTGAAGAACGAGTTGTTTCTCATTTGAGTCAATTTGCTTGGCAAAGTAGTTGAGCACAAAAATTACCTCAATCATATTTACCAAAATAACTGATTGATACAGCATATGATTTGTTGTTTCAGTTAGCAGCAGTAGCGGGTCAGCATTCATGGTGTTTTCGCAATACAAAAACAGAATGACCGCTATAACGCTAAGCAACAGTTTTTCAGCGCGTTCGTTGAGTTCAAAGAGTAAAAACACACCTGTGGGCACTAAAAAGAAATACAGGTGGAAACCACTGTCTTTCGTCATGTAAACAAAGGTACAAACTAAAAGATGCGCCATCAGTACGCCAAAAAACCAAATTTTAGCTAGTTTGGCTTGCTGCAACAGGCTAAAAGCTAAAGTCGCAAAATACGCACAGGTAAAGCCGAAGTTTATCAGCCCAACGTGTAAGTGATTAATTGCAATAAGGAAAAACAGCGTGTAACCAAAGGAAATCCCAGTGGTGATCAGCGCAATAATATTGGTGGTTTTAATGCGGTTGGCTGATGAAAAAGCTTGCCCTTGAGTGCCAAGGTTTATAAGAGGAGCTAACGGCATAAGCGAATTGATAATAAATTGTTAATATCGTCTTAATGTAGCAGTTTAGTCGCGCTATTGCATTAGCATAGAGTTGTTTGACGTATGCGGTGGTGTTGTATGTAGACCATAACAGTCTTTGAAGAAAAAACGCGGCCAGTGGCCGCGAACAATTGGATAGATAAGCTTATTAGTTAGCTTAGGTACTGACGACAAATTACTTTTGAGAACACATGCCTTTCAATACAATATCGTCATAAGAAACAAAGCCTAAAATCTTACCATTCTCGATAACTGGCGCTTTATTAATGTCAAAGCGCTCAAACAAACGGGCTGTGTATCTTACATCCATTTCTGCAGGGACAGAGAATACTGGTTTATTCATAATTTCATAGATGTTGGTCCGCTCAGGCGACTTATCAACGGCAAGTACCTTACGGGCAATGTCCGACAGTAACACCATGCCATATTCGTCGTGATCGTGGCGCTTTTCAACGATTAAGATATTGACTTGATTAGTGGTAGCAACATTAATTGCCTCTGCCACAGTGCGCATGCCATCGACATAAGCGAAATTATTATTGAGTACATCTTTGTTAAATACTGGCTTACGAGTATTCATATTTGGTCCTCTATCTCTTTGCTGAGTTCTTCTACCTGATGGGCGACGCCGACCGCGTCCTCAACGTCTAGTTGAATAGCAATACCTTTACCTGAATTAGTGTCGAACTCACCAACGGTAGATATGGTTTCAAGAATATGGCGGCTCATGTGCTCTTCAACGAGAAATAAAATCACATCACGTTGGATGTCTAAGCCCAGACCCATAAAGGTTTTACGTTTCTTGATACCCTCACCGCGGGCATGATTGATGACAGTAGCGCCGGTCGCTCCAGCTTCTCTCGCGGCATCCATCACTTTATCTGTGCAATCGTCGTCAACGAACGCGACAATGAGTTTAAAGCGCATCTTGTTGCTCCTTAGCAGACTTGTCTTTATTAATAAATTCGACCAACTGGGCATAGCCCATTACTGTGATCATTGGAAATAAACTGGCAAATGCGATTAATCCAAAGCCATCAATTAGCGGGTTACGGCCCTCGACATTGGTAGCAAGCCCTAATCCTAAAGCTGCTACAAGTGGTACGGTGACCGTAGAGGTGGTTACGCCGCCGCTATCATAGGCGAGGGGAATAATCATTTTTGGGGCGAAAAACGTTTGGATTACTACGATGACGTAACCCGCCATAATGTAGTAATGAATTGGGTCGCCCACCACGATGCGAAAGCAGCCAAGCGAAATTCCCATAGCCACACCAATGGCCACAGAGATCCTAAGTCCCTGAATGCCAATGGTTCCACCGGATACTTCATTCGCTTTAATCGCAACCGCAATCAATGAGGGCTCAGCGATTGTGGTACTAAAGCCAATGGCCGCTGCGAAGATATATACCCACATGTAATCTTGCCAAATATAAGGGCCGCCACTGCCATCAGGGTGTAAAAAACTCGGGCTAGTTAGCTGATCTGCCATCGACTCACCAATAGGGAATAGCGCCATTTCTAAACCCACCAAGAAGAATGTCAGCCCAAAAATCACATAGATAAACCCGAGAATAACGGTTTTGACATTGGTAATACGGCGCTTTAATACCCCAAGCTGAAATCCAAATAAGATAACCGCGATAGGAATAACGTCGCGAGCAGTCAACAGTAAGGTTTCAAATAATTGTTCAATCATTAGCTGCTCCTTACTAGCTTAAAAAGACCATGCCGTAAATCAGCACGAATATCATTGGACTCAGGCTGGCAAAAGCGATCAAACCAAAACCATCCAACATGGGGTTTCGCCCTTTAATGACGGTGGCTAAACCGACACCCAGTGCGGTGACCAGAGGCACAGTAATGGTTGAGGTTGTGACGCCGCCAGAGTCATAAGCGATACCAATAATGTTGGCTGGCGCAAAGCTCGTCAGTACCATTACCAAAATGTAGCCTCCAATAATCAGATAATGGATAGGCCAACCTTTGATAATGCGAATAACACCAAGCAAAATCGCCAACCCTACAGACAAGGCAACGGTAAACCTAAGCCCCATTGCGTAATCATCCATGGCTTGCTCAGTAGAGCCGATAGCGCCTGATTCTGCGGCAACCTCAGCCGCTTCATTGGCAACAGCGGTTAATGCGGGCTCCGCCAGCGTAGTACCAAAGCCTAGCGAGAATGAGAAAATGACTAGCCAGAACAAGCTACCTTTTTGTGCAAGTGCATGGGCAAGTGACTCGCCGATAGGGAATAGCCCCATTTCTAAGCCAAATACAAAAAACGTTAAACCGAGTACGATAAATACTAGGCCAATCAGAATACTACCTAAATGGTCGGGAGCTTGTTGCAGCACAAATACTTCAAAAAAGCCGACAACGAGGATGATAGGAACAAGATCTTTAAAGCTTGAAAATAATGCGCTGAATAGCTTCATTATTGCGGGCATGCATTCTCCTGCTAGGCAAATTTTAAGGTTAATTTAAGTTTGCCAGCTGTTGACCATCTGGCAACAATTATTTAACTTTAATTGTTAATTTTTTGATGTGAATCAAATATATGTAAATCATGAATTGCTAGGAGTGCTTGCTAGCGTAGGCCTACTCGAAGTTAGTAGCGTGTCTGTAGGAAATGATAAGTAAATGCGCGTAGGGCTTTATCGCGCAAGAGATGTGAATAGTAAGGCAAAAGGAATTGATTTAATGAAAACTTCAGTATGTGCAGCGACGCTTCTGGTTTTAGTTTTAATGTCACCATCGACAAGTTTAGCATCACCGGAAAGCTTAAATAGCGCTTATGCAAAATACCAAAAGGCACTTAGAGATAATAACAATGAAGTTGCATTAGAGTATGCAAAGTTAGCTCTCGAACTAGGGGAAGCACGCTTGCAACCCAGTGACATTACTTTAGCCTATTTAAAGGTCAACCTCGCTAAATTGCTAGATGCAGAGCAAGAAGACAAAGCGCTAACGCTATTTGCTGATGCTATGGAGTTATATGAAAGCCATTACAACGATGATGCGATCGAGCTCATCGATATCTTACTGCCTTACGCTAAGCGCATAGATAATGATAAACAGGCTAAATCTATGATGTTCGACGCATTAGATATCGCTGAGGATGCTAACAACCCTTTGTTGTTAGCAGAGGTGCAATTAGCCACTTTCGAGAGACTAGTTTCGACTAAACTGTATTCCAGAAAAGTGAGCCGATTGCCGGGTAAGGCTTTAGCTATTTTTCAGGAACATGGGCATGGCTTCTCACCGTCGCAACTAAAGGCGGAATTTCTAAGTGCTAAAGTGTTCGTGAGTAACAAAAAATATCAGCGTGCTTCCGAACAGTTTGAGTCCATCCTGTCACAGCTCAATGAGCTCGAATTCACTCATCCATATGCGCTGGCATCTCATGCTCAATTAGTAGAGGCTTATGAGGAGTTAGGTGATAGTGACAAAGCGACTAAGCACTGTATTGCAATAGGTGCGATGAGACCTTGGAAAGACAATCAGCAACAATTACCTGTGTATCGAGCAGCGCCAAAATATCCTATGTCGGCATTGCTTAATGGCGTTGATGGTAAGGTAAAGGTTGAAGTTGAGGTCGATGCCAACGGTTTTGTTAGCGTAACCAAAGTCATAGACTCACGAGGTGGGAGTCAATTTGTTCGTAAGACTGTTGAAGCGATTGAAAAGTGGCGATATGCACCAAAGTTTGAAAATGGTAAGCCAGTTGTTGCTACTACGTCGGTTGAATTAGAGTTTTCGATACAGTAGTTGCTGGTGTAGGGTTACCAGCCAAGCAATAGGGCAAATACGCCTATCGTTATCGTCAGCGTCGATAGTTCCATAAAGCGTTTAGTAGAAGATAGATGCTGTTTGCCTTGCTTAAGTGTCGTCATCAACTCGTTGTGTTTATAAACGCGGCAACTTAATAAATCCGATTGACCATCCAATAACAGTTGAAGTTTACATAGACTGCCATTGCTGAGTTTGATCTTGTGGGTACTGTTGACGCCAAAATTAAATTTGCGTGATACTAACTTACCATTGACGAATACACTTTCTAGTCCACACCAGTTGCTGACTTTTAGCAAGATATCTTGTTGATTAAACTGATAATTAAACGTCACCATAAAGACCACCTTGTCAACTAAAGCCATGTTTGTCATGGCATGCAACGAGCAAATTCAATAGTCAAAGCTTGGTAGATATCAGCTGGAATTCAAGCAATAAAATGTCATAGATTGCTATCTTGTTGCTGCTAAACAAAATTTATTTTTTCTACGTGCTGTCTTGATTTTCTCTGTTTTTGAACTTGGTAAAAATAGGTGACGCATCGAGTTGGTTGGGTTTGCTTTTTGACGTACTTGGTTTTGGAAAAGGAAGGTGCTTGTTTCTCGCCAAGCTTAAAGCTGTTGAGGTAATACAAAAAACTGGCGCTAATTTAGCTAACTGCAAAAGGTTACTTGAATACGCGCGGAAATTGTATGAAAGCGTTGCTAGCTCGCTTAAGCGCTATACACTGGCAGTATAGTTTTACGCATTAATCACAAGGTACACGCTTAACAGATCTTTCCAGGTGATAATACCAATTACCTTGTCGTCCTCGACAACAGGTAAGCTGCCAATCTTGTGCTCCAGCAATACTTCGGTGGCTGTTTTGATACTTGTATTAGGAGATATCGTGATTGGGTTGTGGCTCATCACCTGATGTACGCGCTGTTCCAGTGTACGCGTGTCTCTGGCAAACTCCGCCGCTGTACCAATACGCGGACTAAGGGCTGCGAGATAATCACGGTAAGATAATAAGCCTACAAGTTTGTTATCTTCTAATACAAGCAAGTGATTAAAGCTAACGTTTTCGAAGATGGTCCGAATGACATGCAGGCGATCATCAAGGTCAACGGTGACAACACGCGTTGTCATGATATCTTTTACTAACGCCGAATTGGCACTTTTAGCTGCTAGGGTTGAAATTTGCTCTGCATTTAGGGTCATATGGTTTCACCTATGCTAAACCGCATAATATAACTTGTTTGATAATCATACAGTTAAGCATAGGTCGGCGACTAGTACTTTGACAACGTTTATTCGTTTATTGCGCGGCACCTAGGTACTTTTGACGTTTGTTCGGCTTAAGTTGGTTTACATCAACCAAGACTAGACCGTCGATGCAGTCACCAAAATCGGGATCTGTGCCAAAGTCGATAAACTTAACTCCATCATTGTCACATAGCTCTGCATATTGCTTGAATAGCGTGGGTACTGATACGCCCATATTGGCAAGTGTCCTTTTTAAAATTTTAAAGTTTTCGCTATAGTTAGCGCCGCAAAAAACTTGCGCTAGTTCTCGCTGTTTTACTTGAGGTAATTGGTAAGGCTTGAATGAGTGAGCTAGCCCTTGAGTATCGGCAAATTGACTTTGATAGAAGTAAGTCATTAGCTCTTTAGCGTGTTGAGGGTAGCTTGCACTAAGAGATACAGGTCCAAACAGATAGCGATATTGCGGGTTTTTAGTTAAAAAAGCGCCTATGCCTAGCCATAAGTATTCTAGTGAGCGACGTCCCCAGTATTTAGGTTGCACAAAGCTTCGGCCAAGCTCTAGTCCTCGCTCGAAGTATGGCTCAAAGATTGATGAGTACTTAAATAGCGTTTGGCTATAAAGCCCTAAACTCGAATTATCAACGCTACTTTTTGCACATGCAAAGCGGTATGCACCAACAATTTCTAAGTCGTCTTTATCCCACAAAACCAAGTGCAGATAGTGGCTGTCATATCGGTCGATATCACGCTTTTTGCCCGTTCCTTCACCTACAGCGCGAAAGGCGACTTCTCTAAGCCTGCCAATTTCGCGCATTATTGGACTACTCTGTTCGTGGCGATATAAGTAGATTTGCTTGTTATCGGGTGTTTCTCCTAAATGCTCACATTGCTTAAGTGCGTGCTGAATAGCCTGTTTTGACTCCGGGTGCGCGATGGCTTTTTGGGTATTAAAAATAGGGTCGCGACCTTTACCCACACGATAGAGGTGATTTTTAAGTAACTTGACCTGGGTTTTAATTGGAAAGTCTTTTTGGCTGACCACTTCTTTCGCGATAAGCTCACCGATTTTTACCGGTAGTGTTTTATTTGTTTGCTTAAACATCTCTTTTACCAATAGCAGGCTGGCTAATGGCTTGTAGATCATCGAAGTGCTGTAAAAGGCCGCTGAGTTCTTGGCGTTGACATAGATAGGTAGCAGGGGAGCATCACAGCTCTTTGCAATTCGTAAAAATCCAGTATGCCATTTTAAGTCCGTGACACCGTGTGGACGCAGACGCGATACTTCACCTGCAGGAAAAATTAATACTGCACCTTCATTGTTTAAATGCTGATGAATTTCATTTAGGTGTTGTTTTGGCGTGCCGCCAGTCATGTTTCGTACTGGTAATAAAATGGAGTGTAAGGGCTTAATTGCCATGAGCAGTTCATTGGCAACAACCTTAATATCAGGGCGAAATTGGCTGATTAGCTTAATTAACACTAACGCATCCATCGACCCTATTGGGTGATTGGCATAGATGACGACTCTGCCTTCTGAAGGGATGTTTTCCACCTCCTTGTCTGGCACGGTATAGCTAACATTAAACGTAGCAAGGACTTGCTCAACAAAGTCGACGCCTTGCAAATGAGCAAATTGCTCAGCAAAGGTGTTGCATTGCTCTTCGTGGAGTAAATACTTAAGCATGGCTTTGGTTGGTTTTGCTAGCCAAGGTGAAGCTTCGATGCGTGGAAAGCTTTGTTTGACGATTTGCTCTACATTGAGAAGTGCATTGTTATTGTTGTTTTCTTGCTCGTTATTAAGCAACATGTCGATCACCTTGTTGTGGCTTAGTTGGTTCTATTTCATTAGATTGTGAGATTGAAAACATTATGCTGCTTAACGGTTTAAGCCCTGAGAGCTTCTCTTCCCATTTGAGTAAATGGAAATCTCCGCTAGGGCATTCAGCTATAACAGTGCAGTTCTCAACCCAGTCGCCGTCGTTGGCGTAGATGATGGCGCGGTCATTAATTAAATTGTGTGAAAGTTCAGGCTGATGAATGTGGCCACACACCACAAGATCAGCGCCTTGTTTACGTCCATAAGCCAAAGCTGCCGTCTTGAACTGATTGATTGCAGCTTGTGCTTTTGAGACGCGCTGTTTGACATAGCCAGCTAATGACCAATAGGAATAACCAAACAAGCTTCTTGCCTTGTGTAGGCCACGGTTAAGCCACAACAACACGTCATATAAACGGTCACCAAGCTTGGCATAGAAAGGGTGAATTCCGACCTCGGAATCGAATTGGTCGCCATGGATCAGCAGGCAACGTTTACCTTGCTTAGACACATGCATGTGCTCTTGTTTAATCGTGATGCCTCTAAAGTAACTGTCAGAGTATGCTTTAAAAGCTTCATCATGGTTGCCCGGTATGTAGAACACTTGCGTGTCAGTATCTGCAGCAATCTGCATGATTTTTTGTAGTACACGCTGGTGCGGTTCAGGCCAATATACACGGCGCTTTAATGCCCAAATATCAACAATATCGCCGACTAAATAAAGGTAATCACACTGAGCTTGTTCAAGCAGCTGCAATAAGAACTCGGCCTTACAATCTGGTGTACCTAAATGAACGTCAGATATCCAAAGCGCATGATATTGATTAGACTTGCAAGAATTCTTTGACTGAGTAGATGAGGGCAGGTGAGAGACGCTCGTTTGCTCTCTCTGTGAAATGCTGTTGGGTTGTGAAATGCTTTGGTGGTGAGAATTGTGCTGACGCTTGACTTGATTCATGCTGTGCATAGCCAATCCATTCTGTGGCAAAGTTTCACCAAGAATAAAAAGCAAAATTGACAGCTACATGAAACCCTTGTGGCATTTTTATTAAACTGTAGATTATACCAATTAGCACAAAAACGTGAGCATTATTACTGGTTACATCTTATTGATAAAAAAGGCTTATAACTTCGTTAGAAATTTTGTAGGTAGAGCAACTAGCTAGCTTCAATTTCCGCCTTGTTCTAAGCGATTTTTCCTGCGTAATCTCTGACCACTTATTTATCCCAATTGGTATTATAAAAAAGGAGACCCTGAGGTCTCCTTATAAGTATGTATACAGCTAGCTCTCTCGCAGAATCAGCTCTTCGCCGAGTTGATAATGGCTTTTGCCATTTCATCAGCAACGTCTGCAGTGGTGCGATTTTGCTCATCTGCGGCGGCAAAAATCTTGATTAGCGTATTGTAAATTTGTTCTACCTTGGCAGTCGAAGCCGCTTCGTCATAGTTATTCTCAAACGAAACATTGATAATACCACCAGCGTTAATCACATAATCTGGTGCGTATAGAATGCCAAGCTCTTTTAGCTTTTCACCGTGACGAGGCTCAGCTAGCTGGTTGTTGGCACAACCGGCAACAATAGATGCTTTTAGCATTGGGATTGTGGTGTCGTTGATAGTTGCACCAAGGGCACAAGGCGCGTAAACATCGACGTCTTGATGATAGATATCATTAGGCGCTACCACGGTTGCGCCGAACTCAGTTGCTACTCTATCTAGCGACTCTTGGTGAATATCAGTAACGATAAGCTTGGCGCCTTCTTCATGTAGGTGCTTACATAAGTAGTAACCTACGTGACCCACGCCTTGTACAGAAATCGTTAGTCCTTCTAGGCTATCTAGGCCTTTTTGATGCTTAACCGCTGCTTTAATGCCTAGATATGTACCAAGTGCCGTGAATGGTGATGGGTCGCCTGATTTTCCCTCAAGGCCTGCGACGAATTCAGTTTCGCGGTTAGCGATCATAATATCAGCGGTAGATACACCAACATCTTCAGCAGAGTAGTAACTGCCACCTAATTTGTTGATGAAGCGACCAAATGCAAGGAATAAAGCTTCACGGTCTTGGGTTTTCGGATCGGCAAGAATAACTGCTTTGCCGCCACCCATTTCTAGGCCAGCGAGGGCATTTTTGTAAGTCATGCCACGAGATAAGCGCAGAACATCATTGAGTGCTTCGTCATCCGAGTCGTAATTCCACATACGACAGCCGCCAACTGCTGGGCCTAGGTTGGTATTATGAACTGCAATAATGGCTTTTAGGCCGCTTTGTTTGTCATGGCAGAACACCACATTTTCGTGTTCATCGAACGAGACATGATTAAATACCGTCACGTGCATTCTCCGCTTGCGATAAAAATTTGTTAGCGTGAGGCTAACACCTACTTGTTATATTTATTGCAGCAAGATAGCATCTAGGAATAATCTCAACAAAGTTTGACAGGGTTATTTTTGTGATCTACGTGGCAATTTTGCTTGCCACTTTACGTAAACGTAAAGAAGTTGATGAATTCCATTCAATTTTGACTAAGTTAGCCGCAAAACTCCGATTGTTATTTCTTGGTTGGTAGCCTCATTATTGAGGAATTTTTGAATATCGTGCTCAGCGAGATTTGTAAAGTATAACAATAAGATAGGAAGTATTATGAGTGAAGAAGCAGTAGAACTGACTCCAGAGCAAATTCAAGAGCAGGAAGCGTTAAGAGCACAATGGGTGCGTGAACATTTTCAAAAGGCGAATAAGTTTTTAGCCGAGAAAGGCGTGATCCCAACAAAAGTTCATACCGAAGAAAGCCGTTACCTAGCGCCATACTTAGCTGTATGGAAAATGGATGCTAAGCAGCCTAAGAAACAAACATTCTGGGTAATGTCTGGTGATTTACCGTCAGATTATGTTGATGTAAAAGTGGCGGCAACAGCCCGTGATGCACTGCGTCACTTTTCAATGATGTGGCAGCTAAAGGCTGAAAATCTACATCAATCTGGTTTAACCCAAGATAAAACTCAACGTGAGTTTGCCAATCTGTTGGTCTCACGTGCTGAGAGTTTGTATCACATGCACAATGACGACAAATTGTGGGGTTAACAAATAGCGGGGCAAATTACCCAAGCTTGTAATTGTTATAACCATAAATAGGGCGCCAATTGGCGCCCTATTTATGTCTGTTATCTGCGGCTCTCACTACTCTGCAAGATAATAAAAGCCTTGGCTAAGCAGCTGGGTAAAGAGTGTTTGTAGCTGTGGCTCCGCATCAATTAGTGCTAGTGCTTGCTCAGATGTAAAACTCACTTGATTGGTGAGCAGTGTAAGCGTTTCAGCATTTAATTCATTAAGCTCAAATACTTCACCATTAACGAAAATACGCTGAGCGCTGTCATCTTCGAGTTTGAGCACTTTGAGGCCGCCAATGCGGCTGATAGTCGCACCTTGTGTCAGAGCATCGATGAGCTCTTGCTCAGTTATCGATTCATCTGGGCAGATATCTAGCTCAAAGCGGTTTTGACTAAGCAGCTTACCCATCATGGTTTGATAAGCTTGCGGGTTGTTTGCTAGCTCAGCTAATAGCTTCATGATGCCTTGCTGGTGGGAGGTAGACACAACACCAGGGCTTGATGGTTCATCATTTGACGTAAATCGCTGACTGCCAAGGTTGTTGTCAATAAAGTAATCTGCAAGTTCGTTGACTACTTCTTGCTGACTAGGGGCGCGAAAACCGATTGAATAGCTCATGGCAGTCGTTAGGGTTTCACCGCAATGTGGGTATCCAGGTGGAATGTATAAAATATCGCCTGCTTGTAATACTTCGTCGATAATTGGTTCAAAGTCTTCAATTAGCGGCGAGTCTGGGTTGTTGTCACGTTGCTGATAGTTGCCAAGATCGCCAACGCGCCAGCGGCGCTCACCTTCGCCTTGAATAATGAATACATCGTAATTATCAATGTGGGGGCCGACTCCACCTTTTGGTGTGGCAAATGACGCCATAAGATCATCAAAACGCCAGTCGGGGATAAAACGAAACGCTTCGACTAACGGCTGTGAGTCTGGATACCAGTGATTGACGGCTTGCACTAGCAATTGCCAGTTTTGCTCACCATATTCACTGTAGTCTTCAAATGGACCGTGGATAACATCCCAACCATCAGCTGTTGTGTTTACCACGCGTGATGCAATGTCTTCTTCACACGCCAGTCCCGCAAGCTCTTCAGCGCTGATCGGATCAACGAAATCTTTAAATGCGCCGCGAAGTAGTACTGGGTTTTTCTGCCAGGTGTTTGCCAGGAACTCGTTTATGTCGAAGGTTAGTTGATACATACAAGACTCGTTTATGGTGCTGAAAATATGGATTAGTGTCGGGCTTTATCGCTTAGGGTTAACGAATAAAAATGGCGGCATCATAGATACCGCCATTGTCTTAGCTTATTGCTGTGCTATCGAGTTAAAAAGGCTGTTAGCCTAGCTCAGCAACAAATGCTTCAGCGCGGCCAATGTAGTTGGCTGGAGTCATTTTCTTCAGCTCAACTTTTACTGCGTCTGGCAGCTCAAGACCATCGATGAATACCGCTAGTTGGTCACCGTCGATACGCTTACCACGAGTCAGCTCTTTAAGCTTCTCATATGGCTTTTCGATACCGTAGCGACGCATAACGGTTTGCACTGGCTCAGCCAATACTTCCCAGTTTGAGTCTAGCTCAGCAAGTAGTGACTCTTCGTTAACTTGTAGCTTGCTCATGCCTTTTAGGGTTGCTTGGTAAGCAATTAGCGAGTGAGCCATACCCACGCCTAGGTTACGTAGCACTGTTGAGTCTGTTAGGTCGCGCTGCCAGCGAGAAACAGGCAGTTTAGCGGCTAAGTGTTGCATTAGCGCGTTGGCAATACCTAGGTTACCTTCAGAGTTTTCAAAGTCGATTGGGTTAACTTTGTGTGGCATGGTTGAAGAACCAATTTCACCAGCGATAGTGCGTTGCTTGAAGTGGCCTAATGCAATGTAACCCCAGATATCGCGATCAAAGTCGATCAAGATAGTGTTGAAACGTGCAACTGCATCAAATAGCTCAGCGATGTAATCGTGTGGCTCAATTTGCGTTGTATATGCATTCCAGTTAATGCCTAGGCTAGTCACAAAGCGCTGTGAAAGCTCATGCCAGTTAACTTCTGGGTATGCAGATAGGTGAGCGTTGTAGTTACCTACCGCGCCATTAATCTTACCCATGATTTCAACTGCGTTGATTTGGTTTAATTGGCGCTCTAAACGGATTGCCACGTTCGCCATTTCTTTACCAAGCGTTGTTGGTGATGCTGGCTGGCCGTGGGTACGAGACATCATAGGCACAGACTTGTTGTCGCGAGCAATCTGCTTAATGCCGTCAACGATTTGTTGGCAGTAAGGCACAAGTACTTGCTCACGCGCTTCTTTAAGCATTAAAGCGTGTGACAGGTTGTTGATGTCTTCAGAAGTACAAGCAAAGTGAACAAACTCATCAATTGCTGCTAACTCTGCATTGTCTGCGATTTTTTCTTTAATGAAGTACTCTACCGCTTTAACGTCGTGGTTGGTGGTGCTTTCAATGGTTTTAACGCGAAGTGCATCTTCTTCAGAGAAATTGTCTTTAATGCTGTCTAGCAAAGTCAGTGCTTCTTCGCTAAATGGCGGTACTTCTTCAATTTCTGGGCAGCTAGATAACAGCTTTAACCAGTTGATTTCAACTTGTACGCGGTACTTAGTTAAACCAAACTCGCTGAAAATAGCGCGTAGAGAGGCTGTTTTACTACCGTAACGACCGTCTACTGGCGAGATAGCTGTTAATGCGGAAAGATCCATTTTAAGCTCCTTAATGAACTTTCTGTAGGGTGAGATTAATGATTATGTTGGCTTTTTTTAGCCATTTCGAATATTGCTTTGCGACTGAATACTAGGTGGCGACGTTTGCCACCAAGTTGACGCCACAACACTGCGCTTCTCATTGCTGCAAGTAATAAGGCGCGAATTTTATTCTGTACGCTTGGCTGTTGCAAATAGGTTGGATTACCCGATATTTGCAGCTTAGGCCCAAGGGTACTAATGATATCGCTGTAGATGCTGGCAAAGTTGGCAACAACTTGCTCGTCAGTGATATCAAAATGGTGTAGTTGGCGATTAACCTGGCTAATACGCTCAGCTAGCATCCCAAGACCGTTAGCAGAGCGACTGAGTTTGCGCTCAAGTGCTAGCATACCGACCAAATAACGCGTGGTTTCAACATCTTTGTTGCTACCGTCACCAAGCTGATCTTGGATTAACTGATAGCCTTTACGCAGCATGGCTTTGTCTGGATAGATGTCGCTAATAGAATCTGGGTTAGTGACAATAATGGTGTTTAGGCTAGCACCTAGGGCATCATTGTCACTGTCGCCGTGTCTGGCGATAAACTGAACTTGACCAATGGCGTGCAAGATACCTGCAAACGCCATGGTACGCTCATATAAATTGTCAGTACCTGACTGAGCCATGTTTATCCTCGAATTAAGCTATCGATGATGCCGCCGCCTAAGCAAACTTCACCATCATAAAATACTGCGCTTTGACCTGGGGTAACTGCAGCTACTGGCTCGTCGAAGACGACTTCAATTGTGCCTTCATCTTTATGGTACACAGTACAAGCGACATCTTGTTGGCGATAGCGAGTTTTAACAGTAATGCTTGCTTTATCTGCAGGGCCTTTACGGTCAACCCAGTGCAGCTGATTTACCATCATACCATTTGACATCAGGCGAGGGTGGTTCGCACCTTGGCCTACAATCAACACGTTACGCTTAAGATCTTTCTCTACCACATACCATGGATCTTCACTTGAATTCTTAAGGCCACCAATGCCTAAACCTTTACGTTGGCCAAGCGTGTGATACATCAAGCCCTGGTGGGTGCCAATTACTTCACCTTCAGGCGTTTCGATATCGCCTGGCTGAGCAGGTAGGTAGGTTGATAAGAAGTCGGTAAATTTACGCTCACCGATAAAACAGATACCTGTGCTGTCTTTTTTGTCATGGGTGATTAAGCCCATTTTCTTAGCAATATCGCGAACTTCGTGCTTTTCAAGTTCGCCCACAGGGAAGAGGCTGCGCGCTACTTGCTCATGACCTAGGGTATAAAGGAAGTAGCTTTGATCTTTGTTGTTATCAACGCCGCGCAGCATTTGTGTGCTGCCATCCTGCGCGTCAAAGCGACGAACATAGTGACCCATAGCAATATAATCGGCATCAAGAATATCATCAGCAAAGTCTAGAAAAGCTTTGAACTTGATTTCTTTGTTGCACATGATGTCTGGATTTGGCGTGCGACCTGCTTTGTATTCAGCTAGGAAGTACTCGAATACATTGTCCCAGTACTCTGCGGCGAAGTTAACTGTGTGCAGTTTGATCCCTAGCTTGTCGCAAACCGCTTGGGCATCTTTTAAATCTTCGGCAGCGGCACAGTATTCATCAGTGTCGTCTTCTTCCCAGTTCTTCATGAACAGACCTTCTACCTGATATCCCTGCTCTAAAAGCAAGTATGCTGAAACTGAAGAGTCCACACCGCCAGACATGCCGACAATGACTTTTTTATCATGATTGGGATTTGCTGATGTCATATATCCTAAACCGTCACTATGTTTGAAAAATTGCGAAAAACCGCGTTTGAGAGTTTCAATATGGGGACTGCCTTTGTATCTTCAACCCCTTAAGGGCATTGATTGATACAAGTTAGCCAACTGGCTATGGATTCCGTAAGCCAACTGATGGCAAATACCTGAAACTAGCTCGCAAAACTCGGTGTTTTGTGCGGCGCGTATTCTATCACGCATTAAGTTATCGGGCTATGATTGTGGTGAGCTAACTAATGATGTGTGGGTAATAGTGTAATGCTTAGGTTTCATTGATGTTATTACGTGCATTACTGAGTGGATTTTGACAGTTTTTATTGAACATCTCTATTAAGACCTGCATCAATATCGCCACCGTCGCGCTAAAGCTATCGCGCAGAATTTAAATGCTACAGATATTGCGTATCAATAAAGTTTAATGGCAGTAATTGCTGAGATTGCTCAAAGTCGATAATTGACTGCAGTACTAATGGGCTGCGATGCTGATTTTCACATTGTTTAACCTCATTTAGGTTCAGCCAGTGGCAGGCAGTTATCGCACTGTCTTGTGGGACGGCCGTAACTAACTCTTGTACTTCAGAGGCAAAGGTATAGCGCACAAAACGAGTGCCATCGGCTGCAGTAAATTGATAGATTTTAACCAAGCCATCAAGGGTGACGCTTAAGCCGGTTTCCTCTAATACTTCCCGAGTGCAAGCCGCTACAATTGATTCACCGGCTTCGATGTGACCCGCTGCTTGGTTAAAACGCTTTTGTCCGTCGATTTGTTCTTCTACTAACAAGTAGTTTCCTTGGCAGTGGATGATGCAAGCGACAGTTGTGTTGGGTTTATAGCGAGTCATGGCAAATTCCTGTATAGCTTAGTTTTAATAGTTATTGCTTATTAGGCTGCTTATTTAGAGGCTTTATCAGTTGATTTATCACTTTATAGTCGCCATTTTTAAGTTCGTCTAATTGCCATTGACCTATTTTGTAGCGGATCAGTCGCAGTGTTGGAAAGCCAACATGCGCCGTCATGCGCCTAACCTGACGATTACGTCCTTCGCAGATCTGTATCTCAAGCCAGCTGGTAGGGATAGACTTTCGCTCGCGCACAGGTGGCGTTCGCGGCCAAATATTTGGTTGCTCAATCAGCTTTACTTTGGCGGGTAAAGTTGGGCCATCTTTTAGCTCTACGCCATTTTGCAGTGCTGCTATCGCAGCTGGTGTCACTTCGCCTTCTACTTGTACCCAATAGCCTTTAAAGGTTTTCTTTTTCGGCTGGGTGATCTGTGCTTGTAGCTTGCCGTCATTAGTTAGTAGCAATAAGCCCTCGCTGTCTCGATCTAACCGGCCCGCAGCATACACGTCTTTGACATCAATGAAGTCTTTTAGCGTTTTACGGCCTTGCTCATCGGTAAACTGACACAAGACATCAAATGGCTTGTTGAATAATACAATTTTAGGATCGTTAACCTGGCGAGCAGGCTTGTTGGTCTTCTTATGCGCAGCACGTGAATGACTTTTGCCTATGTTCGAAAAGGGTTTACGAGCACCGGTTTTATTGGCACTCGATTTATGGCGAGGTTTGTGGCTATTTGATTTGCGAGCGTTGGAGTCTACAGGCATAGATAACAGGTAATTTGCGCTAAGTAATGAAATAACCGGGCTATTTTAGCATGTTAAATCCATACCTGTCTGTGTTGGACGAACTATGCTGCATCGCTGTCAAGCGGCACGTCATCTAAGTGGATTCACTTGCTCTTAAGAATGTTAGCTTAGACTAAAGTTGGTTAGTTTGTCTGACCAATATTTTTCGATTATAAATCAGTGCTTTAACTGTTTTTGCTCGCGGTTTACAGCCAGAAGTGTAAAAAATTTTGGCGCTAAACTCGCTAAATGTGACGTTTTGGGTATATTATGTTGCCGTAAAAATGTGATCTACACCTAATTTTAAGTTGCAGAGGTGGCCGTTCATTATCTGCAACTTTGATGAACACCGGGATAGGCAAGCTCACATTATCCGCTGATTTATTATTAGCTCAGCAGCGTGACGCAACAGATACCTTTCTTGGATTTATCTTAACTCGCAGCCATTGCGAGACAGCATAATTATTCTAAAAAATTATTTTATATAATGTAGGAATCAACATGAAAGATAACGCTCCAACGATCATCTATACCGAAACTGATGAAGCGCCAGCGCTAGCCACAGTTTCTTTTCTACCTATTATTCGCAAATTCACTAACGCTGCTGGCGTAGAAGTTGAGATCCGTGACATTTCACTTTCTGGTCGTGTCATTGCTAATTTTCCTGAAAACCTAACTGACGCGCAGAAAATCTCTGACGCACTTGCAGAGTTAGGTGAAATGGCGAAAACACCAGAAGCCAACATTATTAAACTGCCTAATATCAGTGCTTCAATTCCTCAGTTAAAAGCATGTATTGCTGAGCTACAAGCAAAAGGCTACGACATTCCAAACTATCCTGACGAGCCACAAAACGATGCAGAGAAAGAAGTAAAAGCACGTTACGACAAGATCAAAGGTAGTGCGGTAAACCCAGTATTGCGTGAAGGTAACTCAGATCGTCGCGCTCCAGGTTCAGTGAAAAACTACGCCAAGAAAAATCCACACTCAATGGGTAAGTGGGCGAGTGACTCTCAATCTCACGTTGCCCACATGAGTGAAGGCGACTTTTATAGTAGCGAGCAATCAACCACTGTTGGCGCTGCTGATGACGTAAAAATCGTACTGACCAAGACTGACGGTAGTGAGCAAGTGCTAAAAGCGTCTGTTGCTTTGCAAGCTGGTGAAGTTATCGACGCTGCTGTTATGAGCAAGAAAGCGCTAGTTGATTTCTACACTCGTGAAATCGAAGCCGCTAAGTCTGAAGATGTGTTGCTTTCTTTGCACTTGAAAGCAACCATGATGAAAGTATCTGACCCAATCCTATTTGGTCATGCAGTAAAAGTATTCTTTAAAGATGTGTTTGCTAAACACGCTGAGCTTTTCGAAGAGCTAGGTGTTGATGCAAATAATGGCTTTGGTGATGTTTACGCTAAGATTGCTAGCCTGCCAGCTGCTAAAAAAGAAGAAATTGAAGCAGACATTGCTGCGGTTTATGCTCAGCGCCCAGCGTTGGCTATGGTTGATTCTGATAAGGGTATCACCAACTTACACGTACCAAGCGACATCATTATCGACGCATCTATGCCAGCTGCGATTCGCTCTTCAGGTCAAATGTGGGGCCCAGATGGTCAATTAAAAGATACCAAAGCAATGATCCCTGATCGTTGTTATGCCGGCGTGTACCAAGAAACCATTTCATTCTGTAAACAACACGGTGCATTCGACCCAACCACTATGGGTAGCGTGCCAAACGTGGGTCTAATGGCACAAAAAGCAGAAGAATACGGTAGCCATGACAAAACCTTTGAAGTGCCTGCTGCAGGTACGGTAAAAGTGATTAACCAAGCTGGCGATGTGTTAATGAGCCACGAGGTTGAGCAAGGTGATATCTACCGTATGTGTCAGGTTAAAGATGCGCCAATTCGTGACTGGGTGAAACTTGCTGTTAAACGTTCGCGTTTAAGTAACACACCTGCAGTATTCTGGTTAGATAAAAATCGCGCCCATGATGCTCAGCTTATTAAGAAAGTAGAGCAATACCTTCCAGAGCACGACACTGACGGATTAGACTTACGTATTCTTTCACCCGTTGAAGCAACAAAGCACACGTTGGCTCGCATCGCGAAAGGTGAAGATACGATTTCAGTAACAGGTAACGTACTGCGTGACTACTTAACCGATTTATTCCCAATTCTTGAGCTAGGCACCAGTGCTAAGATGCTGTCAATTGTGCCGCTAATGAATGGTGGCGGCCTATTCGAAACGGGTGCGGGTGGTAGTGCACCTAAGCATGTTCAGCAGGTAGAGAAGGAAAACCACCTACGTTGGGACTCACTTGGTGAATTCTTAGCATTAGCAGCTTCACTTGAGCACCTAAGCCAAACAGCTGGCATTGCTAAAGCGCAAGTGCTTGCTGATAGCCTAGACAGTGCAATTGGTCAGTTCCTTGATAGCAACAAATCGCCATCTCGCCGCGTTGGTGAACTAGATAACCGTGGTAGTCACTTCTACCTTGCGATGTATTGGGCACAAGCGCTTGCTACTCAAACAACTGACGCTGAACTTGCCGCTCAGTTTGGTGAGTTAGCTGAAAAGCTGTCTTCAAGCGAGGTTGCTATTGTTGCCGAGCTTAATCAAGCACAAGGCCCTGCAGTTGATCTAGGTGGTTACTACCGCTTAGATGCTGATAAAGCCGTTGCTGCAATGCGCCCAAGTTCGACGCTAAATGCAATTATCTCAGCCTAATAAGCGCTGACATAAAGACATAAAAACGGCCAGATGTGCGAACATCTGGCCGTTTTTTATTGGTACTTACAAAGTTGCATATTGTGGTAAGTCAACGTGTTCATTTTGATGGTATAAAAAACGCGCATAAAAAAAGACAGGGATTACACTCCCTGTCTTTTTGTTTTATAGTTTCACCACACTATTTTGTTGGTGAAATGGCCGAAGCGTGCATCCCTTTAGGGCCTTGCTCAACTTCGAAGGAAACTGGCTGACCCGCTTTTAATGTGCGGTAGCCTTCCATCTCAATTGTTGAATAATGCGCAAATACATCTTCGCCACCCTGATCTGGGCAGATAAACCCGAATCCTTTGGCGTTGTTGAACCATTTAACAGTTCCGCTTGCCATACTTCCACTTCCTTCTGTTGTCTACTTACCAGTAAGATAGTAAAACTTATTATCCAGCGGTCTCATGTCGCCGCCTAGCAAACAGAATGAAATTTGTACGAAAAGAAGTCAAGCTAAAATTAACAAAAACTCAACATTTAAGTAAATTAATGTTATCAAGTGGTAGTATATCAAACGAGAGGCTAGTATTAACTCATGGCTAAATTAGGTAGCGTAGAACACACGGAAGAGACCTTAGGGACAGATCTACAACCTCCTAGTATGTATAAGGTTGTTTTGAATAACGATGACTACACGCCAATGGATTTTGTTGTAGAAGTATTACAGCGATTTTTTAATAAGACTGAACAACAAGCGACTGACATCATGTTAGCCATCCATCATAAAGGAAAAGGGCTTTGCGGGGTTTACCCTTTCGGGATAGCAGAAACCAAAGTGCTACAGGTAAACCAATTTTCTAAAGAAAACCAACATCCATTATTGTGTACATTAGAAAAGGCATAAACCTTATGCCGATTCTTAACGCCGCAGCAGTTAATTTTGGGGGGAGCTTATGCTGAATAAAGACTTAGAGGTAACCTTGAACCTTGCCTTTCAGCAAGCGAGAGATTCGCGTCATGAGTACATGACGGTAGAACATTTGTTATTAGCGTTAATTGACAACCCAGCGGCTTACGATGCACTCGTTGCATGTGGTGCGGACATCAACAAACTTAGAGATGAAGTTGCGACTTTCATTGAGCAAACCACACCGCTGATCGCTGAACCAATCGAAGATAAAGAAACTCAGCCAACGTTAGGATTTCAACGCGTACTGCAACGCGCTGTATTTCATGTGCAGTCTTCTGGCCGTAACGAAGTAAACGGCGCTAACGTATTAGTTGCGATTTTTAGTGAACAAGAATCACAAGCTGTGTATTTACTGCGCCGCTGCGATATTACTCGCCTTGATGTGGTTAATTACATTTCACATGGCTTCTCGAAAGATGAGAAAGCTAACGAGGGCATTGAGAACGAGCATACCGATGAGCAGTCAGAGCAATCTGAAACTCGCACAATGCTTGAGCAATTTGCCAGCGATCTAAATCAACAAGCATTAGATGGCAATATCGACCCATTAATTGGCCGTGACGCTGAAGTTGAGCGCGCAATCCAAACGCTTTGTCGTCGCCGCAAGAATAACCCATTACTAGTGGGGGAAGCCGGTGTCGGTAAAACTGCCATTGCAGAGGGGTTAGCCTACCGCATTGTTAATAACCAAGTGCCGGACGTGATGAACGACGCCAAAGTGTTCTCGCTTGATATGGGCGCGTTGCTTGCCGGAACTAAATATCGCGGCGACTTTGAAAAACGTTTTAAAAGTTTACTAAAAGAACTCACGGCCAACGAGCACGCGATTTTATTTATCGATGAAATCCACACCATTATCGGCGCAGGCGCTGCGTCAGGCGGGGTGATGGATGCATCTAACTTATTAAAGCCATTGTTATCAAGTGGCCAGCTACGCTGCATGGGCTCAACCACATTCCAGGAATATCAAAGCATTTTTGAGAAAGACCGTGCCTTGGCACGTCGATTCCAAAAAATTGATATTAATGAGCCAAGTGTTGCTGAAACCACTAAGATTTTGATGGGACTCAAGTCTAAGTACGAAGAGCATCACGGCGTACGCTACACCCAGGCGGCGATTAGCTGCGCTGCAAGTTTATCTGATAAACACATTAATGATCGTCACTTACCAGATAAAGCCATTGACGTGATTGATGAAGCGGGCGCGCGCATGGTTATGATGCCGCAAAGCAAACGTAAAAAGACCATTGGGCAGGGCGAGATTGAGCAAATCATCGCTAAACTTGCCCGTATTCCTGAAAAAACTGTCTCGTCATCTGACAAAGACCTACTTAAGAACCTTGAGCGTAATCTTAAGATGGTGGTGTTTGGTCAAGATAAAGCCATTGAAAGCCTTAGCTCAGCAATTCGTTTGTCTCGTAGCGGTCTTGGTGTCGATAAAAAGCCTGTGGGCAGTTTCTTGTTTGCAGGCCCAACCGGTGTGGGTAAAACCGAGGTGACGAATCAGTTGGCGGCATGCTTGAACTTAAAACTAATCCGCTTTGATATGTCCGAATATATGGAGCGTCACACTGTGTCACGCTTAATCGGTGCACCGCCAGGTTATGTTGGTTATGACCAAGGCGGTTTGCTAACGGATGCCGTGATTAAGAATCCGCATTGTGTGGTGCTGCTGGATGAAATCGAGAAAGCCCATCCAGATGTTTATAACTTGCTGCTGCAGGTGATGGACCACGGCACGCTTACCGATAATAACGGCCGCAAAGCTGACTTTAGACACGTTACCTTAGTGATGACAACCAATGCGGGTGTGCAAGAGACTGTGCGTAAGTCGATAGGCTTTAGGCAGCAGGATCATTCACAAGACGCCATGGCAGAAATCAATAAGGTGTTTTCACCAGAGTTCCGTAACCGTTTAGATTCAATTGTGTGGTTCAATCACCTTGATATGACGGTTATCGCCAAAGTGGTCGATAAGTTCTTGGTAGAGTTACAGGCTCAGCTTGATGATAAAGGCGTGACTCTGGACGTGAGCGATGAAGCGCGTACCTTACTTGCTGAGAAAGGTTACGATAAAGCCATGGGCGCGCGCCCAATGGGACGTGTTGTGACTGAGCTGATTAAACGTCCTTTAGCCGATGAAATCTTATTTGGTGAGCTAGAGTCAGGTGGCGTCGCCGTAATTGATGTCAAAGACGGCGAGATTAACATTGATTGTCAGACGACAGAAAAAGTTTCATAAGTTTAAGCTCTGGCTTCAAAGCTAACAGATACCACTTCCAAAGCCACGCATCGTCGTGGCTTTGTTTTTGATGAGTTTATATAAACATTTAGTTTTACTTTGGTTTTTACCTGTAGCCTATTTAAAGCGCTTCATTACCTAGGGCGAGATCATGCACATATATCGCGCATTTTCTTATGGAGTTAATGAGCTTTGAGTAAGCAAGCCTCTTTAGCATGGATGCTAAAGCGGAGCCCCTAAAGTAACCATAGGGGATGATTTTACGGTGTCTTGTGCAATCAAATTCCGTTAACTCTTATTACATGGTTGATAATTAATCACTCATGCGCTCGCGCTGGTTCACTACCCATTAACGTTAAGGCTGGTACAACAAATTAGTTAAATTCAGGCACAAAAAAACCGACATAGTGTCGGTTTTTAACTTCAGGGCTAACGATTAACGCGCACGGAAAACGATACGTCCTTTAGATAGGTCATAAGGTGTTAGCTGAACTGTTACCTTGTCACCAGTTAAGATACGGATATAGTTTTTACGCATTTTTCCAGAAATATGAGCAATGACCACATGGCCATTTTCTAGCTCTACGCGGAACATTGTGTTTGGCAAGGTTTCAAGGATCGTACCTTGCATTTCAATGTTATCTTCTTTCGCCATTAATTAGTTATCCCATTAGCCTTTAAATATAAAAAACGGGCGTATCATGCCGCAAAATAGCCGCGCTGTAAAGTCCGTTGTACTTTGACATGAAAGTTATTGCTGTTGTTGCCAACCTTGTGCAGTAAGAATTTGGTACGGGCGGTACAAGCGCTTGTAGTTCATTTTAGCGTTCTCATCGATTTGATACCCCAGGTATAGATAACGTTTACCAAGGACCTTAGCGAGCTCACATTGCAATAAGATCATTAAAGAACCGAGCGAGCGCTTGCTGTAGTCAGGGTCAAAGTAACTGTAAATTGCCGATAAACTATTAGGCATGAGATCGGTTACCGCAACAGCGATTAATTTATCTTGATGAAACAATTCGATAAAGGTTGGCTCTAGCCAATCACATATTAAGAACTCGTTAAACTGCTCGCGGCTTGGTGGAAACATGGGACCATCACTGTGACGAGCATTAATATAACGCTCATATAGTTCAAAGTGACCTTCAGCGTGCTGATGACTGAGTCGCCATTGGATATCAACATTTTGTTTTAGTGTACGTTTCTGCCTCTTTGACGGGCTAAATTCGGCTATCGGCACCCGAATAGACTGACACTGCTGGCAGGCTGGGCAGTGTGGTTTGTAGATTGAGTTACCATTACGCCTAAAGCCCATTCCTAAAAGTTGTTCAAATAGGTGATCATTGAGTTGCTGTTCTTGAATGACCAACAGTCGCTCCTGATTGCCTGGAATGTAATTGCAATCAAAGGTGTTGGTCAGTCCCACCATTAAGTTGTTAGAACTCAAGTGCTAACTCCTTGGCTTGCCAGATACTTGTATCTGTTGTTTGATGGCGCAGCTCATGCAATTGGGCTAAAAACTCGACTCTAGGGATATCAACTGCGCCTAGACTTTGAAGATGTGGGTTCATGATTTGCGCGTCAATGAGCTTAAAATCGTGCTCAACTAAAAACCTATTGAGCGCAAAAAAAGCCGCTTTAGACGCATTCGTTTGATGATGGAACATGGACTCGCCGCAAAACACTTTACCCACATTGATCCCATATAGTCCGCCAATCAATTCATCTTTGCTCCAAACTTCAACGCTGTGAGCGTGACCTAGCTGGTGTAGCTTGATATAAGCCAGCTGGATCTCTTTAGTTATCCAGGTGCCATCTTGAGTTTGCCTTGGGCCTGCACAAGCTTCAATGACCTGTTCAAAGGCGTGATTGATGGTATAACGCCAGGGTTGCTTCTTGAGATACTTAATGAGGCTTTTACTGCCAGCGTTTGGCTTAGGCGTAAAAACAGCTCTTGGATCTGGGCTCCACCATAAAATGGGATCATTAACGTTAAACCAGGGAAAGATGCCATTAAAGTAGGCTTGCTCTAACCGCTCGGGTGTGAGTTGTCCGCCGACAGCCAGCAACCCATTGGGCTCGCTGAGCGCTAGGTTTGGATCGGGGAAATCATCAAATGGATTTAAATAAGACAGAGCGTTCACAAATCGCGTATATTAGGGGAATAGGTACCTATAATTTAGCGGAAAATGCTTATGTTGAATATATCGATAAAACAAATAGCTTGTCTATTTGGGATGATTGCAGCGTTGTTGAGCGCAAGTTTTTCGGTTGAGGCTAATTATCAGCGTAATACTGCTCAGCAAGTTGAGAAGGTGCTTTATGGTAATGTAGAGTCAATTAAGCATATTACTGAAAAGCAGTTAGTTGAAGATCGCAATAATGGCTGGCGTACCTTTGGTGGCGCGTTAATTGGTGGCTTAATTGGTAACCAGTTTGGTAGTGGTCGTGGTAAGGATGCGGCGACGGTACTAGGCGCCTTGATTGGTGGCCGTGCTGCCAATGAATATCACAAACAGCCATACTATATAGAGCACAAGCTTATCGAGTTAATGATCAAGCAAGAAGATGGCACCCAAGTAATGGTGATTCAGGATCTAGATCCAGGTATGCCGTTAGCTGCAGGAGATGAAGTGCGTGTGGTGTATTTGCCAGGATTTGTGCGTGTTGATATTGCGATGTAGTATGCTAAGCGCATTAAAAAAGGAGCATTAAGCTCCTTTTTTAATGGTTGTCACTTACGAGACTATTTAGAAACCACGAGGTAGGGTATTTTTACCTGCGTTAGCAAGTTTTTGACGCCATAGCTGCTTAGGTGTTAGACCACCGTTTGCAGAAGTTGCTGGTTTTTTCTTTTCTGATTTAGCCGCAGCTTTTTTAGCAGGCTTAGCTTTTACTTCTTTTTTTACCGGCTCTGCTTTGGTTTCTTCAGCTTGTACAGGTGCTTCACCACCATCAAACTCAGCTAGCATTTTTTCTAGTTCGCTAAAACGAACCGATTTACCGCCATCAATTTTGTACCAGCTACCAGATTGCTCAATCGATACCGCTTTACCAGATTGTTTCTCTAGCGCAGCAGACAATGCGCTGATGACTTCTTCTTTGCTTAGTGCAGTCATTTTATCTATAACCTATTTTTAGGGTAAATTAATTTCAGCGGACAATTCTAATGGGGAATGACCCAAAAAGTCCAATTTCATTACTTTTTATGCCGTATTTGAGGCCAAAGTGGGGCTTTTTAGGTGATTTTTGATGATTGAGTATGATTAGTGCCGTACAATTTCACATATTAAACGTTAATGTAATAATAGCCTTATGACCATTTCTACAACTGAACTTACCCAATATTTAGCTGACTACCTACAAGTTGACCAATATAAAGACTACGCGCCCAACGGCCTTCAGGTACAAGGTAGTGAGCAAATTACTCGTATCGTGACCGGTGTAACGGCATGTCAGGCGCTGATTGATAAAGCGGTTGAAGTTAATGCAGATGCCATTTTGGTTCATCATGGCTTTTTCTGGAAAAGTGAGCCAGAAGTGTTAACGGGGATGAAATACCAGCGTATTAGCGCGTTAATTAAAAACGACATCAATCTATTTGGTTACCACTTACCGATTGATGGACATCCGCAAATAGGCAACAACGCTCAGCTTGCAAGTAAAATTGGCGTAGCCTTACCAAAAATCGCCGAGTCAGTTAAACAAAACCTGCTTTGGCATGGCGAGCTTGAACAAGCATTAGCTCCGCAGCAGTTAGCTAAGCGACTTAATGAAACGCTAGCGCATAAACCGCTTCATATTGGTGAAGCTCCTGAGCTAATTAAAACTGTTGCCTGGTGTACTGGCGGGGCACAAGATTATATAGATGCTGCAGTGGAATTAGGTGTGGATGCATTTATCAGTGGTGAGGTGTCGGAGCGAACATTCCATGCCGCTATGGAGCAAAACATTCACTATTTTGCCGCAGGGCATCACGCAACTGAGCGATACGGTATTCAGGCGCTTGGCGAACATCTAGCAGACAAATTTGGCCTAGAACATCAGTTTATTGATATTTACAACCCTGTATAAAGGTTTGCGGCTTTTGAGTTCGTTGAGCCTACTGAGATGTGAGTGCTGAGAGTTTTAAATGTCATTGCAACGTGAGCTCGTTACTAAAGTCGTCGGAACTGAAGAAAACCAGAATTTACAGGCAAAGCCAAATCGAATGATAACCACCTAATGAAGTAGGTGATTTAGGGGGAAACAAAAATGGCGACCAATTGGTCGCCATTTTTTAATGAATGCAAATGCGAATTACATGACGCGCATGCCAGGTTTTGCACCAGCGTGTGGCTCTAAGATCCATAGGTCTTTACCGCCTGGGCCTGCAGCTAGCACCATGCCTTGCGACTCACCAAACTTCATTTTACGCGGAGCTAGGTTAGCAACCATTACTGTGTGTTTACCAACTAGGTCTTCTGGAGCATAAGCAGACTTAATACCAGCAAATACTTGGCGAGTTTCACCGCCTAAGTCTAGCTCTAGGCGTAGCAGTTTATTCGCCTTCTCTATGTGCTCCGCTTTGGCGATCAGGGCGATACGTAAATCAACTTTCGCAAAATCGTCAAAGGTGATTTCATCGGCAATAGGCTCTTTTTCTAGCTCAGTTTGCTCAGCTTTTGCGGGTTCCGGCTGAGATACTTGTAGGTTTTCAGTCGACGCATCGATGATAGCCTCAATGCTCTTCATCTCAATGCGTTGCATTAGCGCCTTAAACTTAGCGATTTCATGGCCAGCAAAGTCATCGCCCATGTTGTCCCAAGTTAGTTCAACTTGTAAGAAGCTTTCTACGTCTTGAGCAAGTTTTGGCAGCACTGGTTTTAAATAAGTCACAAGAATGCGGAACAGGTTTAGCGCGTTTGAACAAACCTGGTGCGCGGCATCTTGCTGATCTTCTTGCTTAATTAATTGCCAAGGCGCAGCATCTGCCACGTAAGCATTAGCAATATCGGCAAGCGCCATGATTTCGCGCATCGCTTTACCAAATTCACGAGTTTCGTAAAGCTCGGCAATGGTTTCACGCTTAGCTAAGAATGAGTCGATAAGTGATTTATCTTCCACAGCAGCAAGTTTGCCGTCAAAGCGTTTGCTGATGAAGCCGGCAGTTCGTGATGCCAGGTTAACTAGCTTACCCACAAGATCAGAGTTCACACGCTGAGCAAAATCTTCAAGGTTTAAGTCTAAATCGTCAATACGGCTATTTAGCTTAGCGGCGTAGTAGTAACGTAGGTATTCTGGATTTAAGTTGTCTAAGTAGGTACGTGCCTTAATAAAGGTACCCTTAGACTTAGACATTTTCGCACCGTTAACCGTGACATAGCCGTGGGCGTATACGCTAGTTGGTTTACGAATTCCAGCGCCATCAAGCATGGCTGGCCAGAATAGGCTGTGGAAGTAGACAATATCTTTACCAATGAAGTGGTAAATCTCAGCGTCTGAATCTTTGCCCCAGTAATCATCGAAGTTAAGGTCGTCACGTTTGTCACATAGGTTTTTGAACGAACCCATGTAGCCGATAGGCGCATCTAACCAAACATAGAAGAATTTGCCTGGTGCATCTGGGATCTCAAAACCAAAGTAAGGCGCGTCACGAGAAATATCCCACTGTTGCAGGCCTTGCTCAAACCACTCATTTAGCTTGTTGGCCATTTCTTGCTGTAATGAACCAGACTGGATCCACTCTTTTAACATGCCTTCAAACGCTGGTAGGTCGAAGAAGAAATGTTCAGTGTCTTTCATTACTGGTGTTGCGCCAGATACAGCCGAATATGGGTTGATCAAATCTGTGGTGCTGTAGGTCGCGCCGCAGTTGTCACAGTTATCGCCGTATTGATCTTCACTCTTACACTTCGGGCAAGTACCTTTAACGAAGCGATCTGGCAAGAACATTTGTTTTTCTGGGTCAAACAATTGCGAGATGGTCTTGGTTTTGATGTAATCGCCATCACGAAGCTTTAGGTAGATTTGACTGGCCAGCTCACGGTTTTCATCACTGTGAGTGCTGTGGAAATTGTCAAACTGGATATGAAAATCTGCAAAGTCTTGCTCGTGTTCTTTTTGCACCTGAGCAATCATTTCTTCAGGTGTCATACCTAACTGCTGCGCTTTTAGCATGATAGGTGTGCCGTGAGCGTCATCTGCACAAATATAGTGGCACTCATGGCCACGTAATTTTTGATAACGTGACCAAATATCAGTTTGAATATATTCCAGCATGTGGCCTAAATGGATTGGGCCGTTAGCGTATGGAAGGGCACTGGTGACCAAAATTTTACGCGTTGAATTTGTCATTTTATCTCTATATCGATCTACTTCAAAAATATTGCCAAGATACTACCTGATTGCGGTCACCTTTTCATTATTAGATGATACAAATTCTTCAACAAAGCAGTAAATTGCTGCCTAAGTTCTGCTACACTAGCTCGAAATTACAATGAGGAGTTGATGTTTTGTCTAATCCGCATCCAGATTATCAGTTACCTGATCAATTATTGTCCCAAGTTCTTGCTATTCTCGACGATTTCCAAGACCCATATTTAAATAAGAGTTTCATTGCTGCAGGTTTGGTAAACAAACTTGCCATTGAAGATAAGCGCTTGCAGCTAGGTTTGGTATATCCATACCCATGTATGACTCAATACCGCGATACAGTTATGGCTGTGACCAACAAGCTCGCGGTATTGGATGAAATTGATGAAGTTGAATGTGAGATAGACTTTCAACCAGCAACATACTCAGCTATTACCTCAGTAGCGCCGGTCAAAAATGTTAAGCAAGTGATTGCTGTTGCCTCTGGTAAAGGCGGCGTAGGTAAATCAACCACCGCGGTTAACTTAGCATTAGCCCTTAAAGCAGAAGGTGCTAATGTCGGTATTCTTGACGCTGATATTTACGGACCGTCAATCCCTATCATGCTGGGTGTGCCGCACTTTAAGCCTCAGTCTCCAGATGGCAAGATCATGACAGCGGCCGAGGCTCACGGCATTGCTGCGCAATCAATTGGTTTTATGCTAGCCGATGAAGAAGCTGCGGTTTGGCGCGGGCCAATGGCTGCGGGCGCACTGTCACAACTGTTAAATGAAACCCAGTGGCCTGAACTAGACTATTTAGTTATCGATATGCCGCCAGGAACCGGTGACATTCAGCTAACCTTATCGCAAAAGTTCCCTGTAAGCGGCGCTGTGATAGTCACCACACCGCAAGATATTGCACTTGCTGATGCCAAAAAAGGCATCACCATGTTTAACAAGGTGAGTATTCCTGTACTTGGTATTGTTGAGAACATGAGCTTCCACTTATGCCCAGAATGTGGTCATAAAGAGCACCCATTCGGAACCCATGGTGGTAGTGCGATTGCTGAGCGATACAATGTGCCTTTATTGGGCGCACTGCCGCTAAATATTAATATTCGCGAGTCGATGGATGATGGCGCGCCATGTGTCGTGAGTCAGCCAGAAAGTGAAGTTGCGGGCATTTACCGCGAGATAGCTCGCAAATTAGGTGCACAGCTAGCCCAGCAAACGGTACAATCTAGCATCGCAATCAGTATTACAGACGACGAATAAGGTTTTATATGAATTCACAGCAATGTGTCATTATTGGAATTGCTGGCGCGTCTGCGTCTGGTAAGAGCCTAATTGCTAACACTATTTTTAACGAGCTATGCCGCGATTTGGGCACAGATCAAATTGGTGTGATCAATGAAGATGCTTACTACCGTGACCAGAGTCACCTCACCATGGATGAGCGTGTTAAGACTAACTATGACCATCCTAAGGCGCTTGATCATGAGTTATTGGCGAGCCACCTTCGCGAGTTAAAAGCACTAAAGCCGGTAGAGATCCCGACTTATAGTTACACCGAGCACACGCGTATGGAGCAAACCCAATGTATGAGCCCGAAAAAGGTGATTATTTTGGAAGGTATTTTGCTGTTAACCGATCCAAAATTGCGTGAGCTGATGGACGCGAGTGTATTCATGGATACGCCTTTAGATATTTGTTTTTTGCGCCGCCTACAGCGTGACGTGCAGGAAAGAGGGCGCACCATGGAGTCTGTAATTAGTCAGTACAAAGCAACGGTTCGGCCTATGTTCTTGCAGTTCATTGAACCGTCAAAACAATACGCTGATATTATCGTGCCACGTGGCGGCAAAAACCGCATTGCAATCGATATTCTTAAAGCGCGATTACAGCACTTGTTGGGCAAATAACCAATGGGCAATTAGCTGAGGTTAAAAGCATTGCTAATTAACCCTTGCTAATGCAGTCTAGAAAGAGCCGTTATTACGGCTCTTTTTTATATGAGATTTTGTACCTGCGTACTTATGGGATGAGTCATGACGCAAAACCTAGACACTAACGTATGGGTCAATCAAGATGAGGCTGGCACCATAAGCCCGTTTGATCGCGGACTTGCTTATGGCGATGGCTTATTTGCTACCATTCAAACAAATAATGGCGTTATTTTATTGCTTGATGCCCATTTAGCACGTTTGCATCAAGGTGCTGTTAGGCTCGGTATCAATTGGTCGCCAACTGAATCTTTTATTGCTCATCTAAAGCAACTGGCTGCTAGTAATCCTAATCATTGTATTAAGGTAATATTGTCTCGCGGCAATGGTGGGCGCGGTTATATGCCGCCAGAGCATGCAAAGCTTACCGAAATTACCTCGGTGCACCCGTTGCCTTCGCATTATCCGATTTGGCAGCGTGAGGGCATTAAGCTTGCGCTGTCTGAAGTTGAGCTTGGCAGACAACCATTGCTTGCCGGTATCAAGCACTTAAATCGTCTGGAGCAAGTGTTGATTAAGGCGCAGCCCCTTGCAAATGATGTTCAAGATTGGCTTGTTGTCGATACTCAAGGCAAAGTGATTGAATCGTCAATGGCGAACCTGTTTGCGATTAAATCAAGTAAGGTCTATACGCCGTCAATGGCATACTCTGGTGTGGCTGGTGTTACCCGTGAACGGGTAATTGATGCTTTGCTGCAATTTGGGCTGAGTGTGGAGTGTACTGAGTTTGATGTTACTTTCTTGCAAAGCTGTGATCATGTGATGCTCAGCAATAGTCTATTTGGCGTGGTTGACGTGACTACAATAGGTAACCAGGTTTTTGAGCGTTTTGCTGAAACTAAAAAGCTTACTGAGTTAATCTATGCAAACGAAAAGCGCTAACACAAATGCTTCGTGTAAGAGGTGGCAGTTAGAGGCACTTTAGGATTAATAGCTTTGAGCGAAAGGCAATGGTTATAATGGCGCGATTCAAGCTTAAGACCACTATGGTTGCCGACTTGCTAAAATCTCAGTGCTAAAAACTCAGCGCTTAAAAAGCGATAATGATTGATGACAATTATAATTACAGGTTATGACAAAAATAATTAAATGGATTTTAGCCAGTACCTTTACTTTGGCTAGTGTGGCGATTGTTGCTGCTTATTGGTTTACCCAACAGTTAAGTGCATTTCCACAGCAACAGCTTTCCCTTGATGCGCCAATCGAGATAGAGATCACTCGCGGTAATACTGCTATCGGTTTAGTTCATCGGCTACAAAATGATGGCTTAATCACCGATGCCTGGAAAATGAAATACCTGCTTAAACTTGAGCCACATTGGGCGCAAATCAAAACGGGATTATTTGCGCTACAGCCGGGTGACAACCTAGCGGACGTATTAAATCGCATTAAATCTGGTGAGCAAATGGTGTTTTCTGTCACCTTGATCGAAGGAAAAACCATTAAAGAATGGCAAGCATTGCTCAATGAACAATCAAGACTGACCGTCGATGAAGATGTGTTCAATAAGGTATTAGCAAAACACGGTGATACGTCTGGGCTTCCAGAGGGCAAATTTTATCCTGACACTTATCAATTTCATGCCGGCGACAGCGCGCAAAGTGTGCTTGAGCGTAGTTATTTGCGTATGCAGACGGAGATTGACAATGCCTGGCAACAACGTGATCCGCAGTTAAAGTTAAAAACACCTTATGAACTGTTGATCATGGCGTCGATTATCGAAAAAGAAACTGCGCAATCGACTGAGCGTGATTGGGTGTCAGCGGTGTTTAATAATCGTCTGAAAAAGGGCATGCGTCTGCAAACGGACCCAACCGTGATTTATGGCATGGGCGATCGCTTCAACGGTAATATTACTCGTAAAGACTTACGCGAGCATACGCCATTTAATACATATAGAATTAATGGTTTACCACCAACCCCAATTGCTGCGCCAAGCCGCGCATCGTTAATCGCAGCAGCCAAGCCTGCTGACGTCGACTATTTGTATTTTGTGTCGCGTAATGATGGCACTCATGTGTTTTCAACCAATCTTCGCGATCACAATAATGCTGTTAATAAATTTCAGAGAAACCAATAATGAGTTTAGGTAAGTTTATCGTCATTGAAGGCCTAGAAGGTGCGGGCAAGTCATCTGCAATCGAGTTAGTTAAGCAGGTTATCACCGAGTTTACTGAGCAAGAGCCAGTATGTACTCGCGAGCCTGGTGGCACTCCACTTGCCGAGAAAATGCGCGATTTAGTGAAAATTGCTGATGAATCGGATCCACTATGTGATGAAGCAGAGTGTTTATTATTCTATGCTGCACGTACCCAGCTTATCGCCAACGTCATCAAGCCTGCACTTAACAAAGGTCAATGGGTGTTGGGTGACCGTCACAACTTATCTTCACTTGCGTATCAGGGCGGTGGTAGAGGGTTAATGACACTCGTGCAATCTATCAGTGATATTAGCTTGCAAGGCTTCAAACCTGATTTAACCTTATACCTTGATATTGACCCTAGACTAGGGCTTGCTCGTGCAGCACAGCGTGGTGAGCTCGATCGCATCGAGACGCAAAAGATTGCCTTTTTTGATAGGGCACGTGAAACCTTCTTATCATTTGCAGATCAAGACGAATCAATTGTGGTCATTGATGCCTCACAGCCGATGGAAAAGGTGCATCAAGATATACGTAGCCAGCTTAATCAACATTTAGCAAATTTAAACTAGACGTTTGGGAAGGAAGACCATTGCCTTTTAAATCGAGCAGCCCAGATACTGCGCTAAATTCTATTGTGCTTAACCATGGCGAGCTGCCATGGCTTAGTGCAATGACGCAGCAGTTTTATCGACAAGTTGTTGATGAGCACTACAGTCATGCATACATGCTTAATGCCGATAAGGCTTATGGCGGTGAATTGCAGGCCAGTGTGATGGCGCAAGCTGTACTTTGCTATAACCCAAGTGAACAAGGCGCTTGTGGTCATTGTAAGAGCTGTCAATTGATTGCTGCTGGCTCACACCCTGATCTACACCTTGTGGCACCTGATGGGCATCAGATTAAAGTCGATCAAATTCGTCAGCTTTGTAGCAGTCTCAGCCAAACGGCTCAGCAGGGTGGGCGACGTGTTGCCGTTATTCATCAAGCAGAAAGACTTAACCTTGCCGCGGCAAATGCGCTGTTGAAAACATTAGAAGAGCCAGGTCAAGAGACCTTGATTATTTTGCAAGTGAATCATGGTGCTCAGTTGCTGGCAACCATTAAGAGTCGTTGTCAGGCTCTAGAGTTTACCCGCCCCAATAAAGCACAGCTGTTGTCCTGGTTAGGGGCATTGAATATTCAGCTACCGCTAGATAAAAACGATAAACCTCAAGATGTTACCTGGTGTATTGGCATTCTCGGTGGTCCAATTGCTTTGGTTGACAGTTTAGCTAACGGACGCTATCAACAATTACTTGCCTACCGACAGGATTGGGCACTTGCCGCTAAACAAGGCTATGTGAGTGGGGAACTTAGCAAGGTAAGTGAGGAGCAAATAATTGATGCTCTTAATGTTTTTTATTTGTACTTACGCCAATATGTGTTAAAAAATACCAAGACATCACCTTTTATTCAGGCTAAAATTATTTCACTTGCAGGTGAGGTGATGCAGATGTGTCAACGCTTGTCGAGTATGCCAAACGTCAATACGACGGCTTTATGTCAGCAGTACATCATTTCTTTTAGGCAACTAATTTTGTCTTAGCAACAACTATGTTATTGGAATATGTGAATTTATTATGGTCGATTTAGTTGTTAACTACGATACATTACATCAGCTTTACCGTGCTTATATGCCGTTTATTAAGCCCGCAGGGCTGTTTGTTGCAACAACAGAAAGCCACTTTTTGGGTCAAGAACTGACTATTTCTTACCGTTTACCTGGCGCTTCACAATCAAATGAGTTTCAAGGCACAGTCGTTTGGATTAATCCACTCGGTGCATCAGGCGGTCGTCCTGCCGGTATCGGTTTGAAGATCAACACCGAAGCGGAAAGCCATAAGCATCATATTGAAAAGCTATTGTCCCATGAGCTTTCTTCAGGAGATTTGACCTGCACTATGTAGGTCGGTATCCTCTGCGCTTTATTCACCATAGAACCTGCTAAACATGTTAATTGATTCACACTGTCACCTTGACCGTCTTAAATCTGCGCCAGATCAACCGAGTTTAAAAGCCATTATTGATGGCGCGAAAGCACGCGGCGTTGATTATTTTCTTTGCGTTAACGTGCGTCAGCAAGGTTTTGAAGCCATGCGCGATAAAGTGGCTGAATTTGAAAATGTGTTTTTATCTTCAGGCGTGCATCCGCTTGATGTGCAAGACGGCTTAAACGTGGAGCAAATTCGCCAATTCGCCGCCGAAAAGCGCGTGGTTGCGATCGGTGAGACTGGGCTAGATTATTACTATGCTAACGAAACTAAAGCTCTGCAGCAAAGCTGCTTTGAGCAGCAAATTGCACTTGCCGTAGATATCGATAAACCGCTGATTGTCCATACTCGTGATGCCCGTGAAGATACCATTGCTATGTTGAAAAACGGCAATGCTGACAAAGTAGGCGGGGTACTGCATTGCTTTACCGAGAACTGGGAAATGGCGAAAGCGGCTATAGACTTAGGTTTCTATATCTCAGTTTCAGGCATTGTTACGTTTAAAAATGCAGGTGAACTACGCTCGGTGATCCGAAAAGTCCCTAAAGACAGATTGTTAGTCGAGACTGACGCACCGTATCTTGCGCCAGTGCCGCACCGAGGTAAAGAGAATCAGCCAGCTTATGTGCGTGATGTTGCCGAGTTTGTTGCTGAGCTGCGTGGTGAAAAGTTTGGAGATCTTGCCAACTACACCACAGAGAACTTCTTCAACTTGTTCACTCAGGCTAAAAGCCTTATTTAGTTTGAGTTTGAATTTCTTCTTAAGTTAACAGCGCCAGTTTCTAAATAACTGCGTTGCTACAGTAAGCCTTAACATTGAATTATGTTAAGGCTTTATTTTTTGGTGACAGGCTACAAATTTCAGACAAAAAAAGACCCAAAACTATCCAATTGTTTTGGGCCTAGGGGAATGGCTCTTCTCAGAGCCGTGCGCTATCTTCAATTCAAGATGAATAAATTATAGACAGTGATTTTGGTTTTGCACAAATTCTACACAAGTTTTGCACAGTTTTTTGTTGATAAAAATGTATCTATTTATAACCTATTGAATTAGCGTTTCTTATTTAACTGGCAGCTTTCGTTTGATCAATAGTGATAAACCCTGTCGTGGACTAAATCTCTTGGTAAGCCATTTTTTAGTCTGTGACCGAGAAACTTCATTACACCTAAAGTAACTTGATGTAAGGTGACGATTAACTCGCCATTGTTGTAGCTCGCAAGCTTTGTTTGTTGAGCGTCGTTTAGTTCGCTAACTTGAATATCGCGCCCCATTAAAAATAGTTTGGCTTGTTCTGGGGTGAGCTCAAATCTGTGTTGAGTATCAATTTGGTTGTTGGTGTCTACTGTAGTTAAAGCAATCACTGCCTCGTGACGGATTTTGAAGCCCTTTTTCAAAATATCGGCCAGCTTGAAGCCAATCCGCTGAAAGCGCATCTTACCGACAAACTCATCGAATGCTTGCGGGAATAACCAAATTTCTTCATCGCGGACTTTGGCGTTAAAGTGCTCAGGTATCGATAACCCAATGTTATCTAGGTAGACTTGCAGCTGCGAAAGTTGCTTACTACTGATATCGCTAAACGGGAATTTGCGTTGCGGCTTTGGTTGCTTTTTAGCTCGTTCAACTGAAGTTAGCTTGTTGATTTTGGCAACAAAAAAGCCCTCGCTATCATAAATTTGCGGCCAAACATGTAGAAAGCCTTCTTCAGTTGTGGCCTTGTCGGCATCTTCAAACAAGTTAGCCAAACTTTCAAACTCTACTGCTTCACCAAATACTTGCTTGAGGTGATGACATACAGCTTGGTTTTCAGCGCGGCTTAATGTACAGGTTGAGTAAACTAAACTGCCACCGGGTTTTAAGGCTAAAAATGCAGATTCGATGAGATCTTGCTGGGTATCACCAATTGCTTCGACATCACTAATGTCCCAACTTTTTAGTGCATTAGCATCTTTACGCACCGTACCTTCACCGCCACAAGGCGCATCGAGTAAGATAGCGTCAAATTGCTCATACATGTATTCGCCAAACACACGACCGTCAAAGTGGGTGAGGGCGCAGTTACTTACGCCCATACGCTGAACATTAGCGTGCAGCACTTTTACTCGGCTAGACGAGTACTCATTGGCAACGAGTAGCCCTTGATTGTTCATTAAAGCGGCGAGCTGAGTCGATTTAGAGCCTGGCGCTGAAGCAACATCGAGCACATAGTGATCACTAAAATCATCGTTATCACATGCTGAGAATAATGCGGTTGGCGGCAACATAGAGCTGGCTTCTTGAATATAAAACAGGCCTTGCAAGTGCTCGACAAGATTACCCAGGTTTGCGTCATCTTCAACGGTTATCCAAAAGCCAGAGTCGCACCAAGGAATAGGCTCAAATTGCCAACCATGGGGATGCATTAACTGCTTAAACTCGTCTACCGAAATTTTTAAGGTATTCACTCGGATTGATTTACGCAGTGGGCGCTGACAATATTCAATTAAATCATCAATATTGAGGTGTTCAGGCAGCTCTTGCTCGATATGTTTGATAAAGTTAGGGTTGATATTTGCCATTGAGTTTTGCGGTCATGCTAAGTTTGCAGCGATCATACCTTAACTGGCTGCACTTGTATGCGAAAGCGTGATCTAGTTTGGTTGAATTGACTTGAAAATCAACTATTGCATCAACGCTGATAAATAATTGGAGCTTGTGTGTTAAATCGAGTTTGGTTTACGTTTTTTATCGTCGCTGCACTAGCGATAACCGCTCAGCTTTTTTCGGGCAATACTCAGGTTCTGCATGAAAGTGTCGCTGGCATTTTCGCTAGTGCTAAGCTGGCTGCGGAAATCTCGCTTGGCTTAATCGGCGTACTTGCACTGTGGATGGGGCTAATGCAAGTTGGTGAGAAAGCTGGCGTTGTTGGTGTATTTGCCAAAGCCTTTGAGCCCTTGCTTGCCAAATTAATGCCAGAGGTGCCAAGAGGGCACAGAGCATATGGCAGTGTGACGATGAACCTCACTGCGAATATTTTAGGGCTAGATAACGCAGCTACACCACTGGGCTTGAAAGCAATGAACGATTTGCAATCGCTTAACCCAAACAAGTCCGTTGCCACCAACGCCCAAATATTGTTTTTGGTGCTCAACACATCCTCAGTCACCTTAGTGCCGGTCACGGTTTTTCTATACCGAGCACAGCAGGGAGCGACGGCGCCAGCAGATATTTTTTTACCGATTTTATTAGCAACAACATGCTCAACGCTGGTGGGCTTAATCATTGTCGCCTTAGTGCAGAGGATATCTTTACTTAACACAGTGGTACTTGGCTATGGCATGGTGATAGTTTCCCTGCTTTGCGCGTTAGTTTGGAGCCTCGTTGGTTTAACAAGTGAAGCGATTGGTGCGGTTTCTACAGCATTAGGTAATGGTATTTTGCTATTACTTATCTTGAGTTTTGTGCTGGTAGCTGGCGTTAGGCGTGTTGCCGTGTATGACGAGTTTATCAGTGGTGCTAAACAAGGGTTTGAGCAAGCAATTAAGCTTATTCCATACCTACTTGCCATGTTGCTCGCGATTGGCCTGCTTAGGAGTTCAGGAGCACTAGACTATTTACTCAGTCTGGTAGCCGCAATAGTCAGTGCATTTGGCGCCGACACTCGGTTTATTGATGCGATGCCAACAGCCTTGATGAAGCCATTTAGCGGCTCGGGTGCGCGGGCTATGATGCTGGAAACCATGCAGCATCATGGCGTTGACTCTTTCGCAGGTAGACTAAGCGCAGTATTGCAGGGTAGCACTGAAACCACCTTCTATGTATTAGCTGTGTATTTTGGCTCAGTTGGGATCAAACATGGTCGACATGCTTTGGGCTGTGGACTTGCCGCAGATTTTGCTGGGATTGTCGCTGCGATATCTGTTTGCTATTGGTTTTATGGCTAGGGTAAATTTGTGTTTGATGGTTTTATGTAAGCCAAGTTAATCCTAGTAAAGTTACGCGGATAAAGCGCATATGTTTGAAAGTAAAAAAGCCAGCGTGACTGCTGGCTTTCGTTATAAAAAGATAAGAGTTAACGTTGCTGCTCAGGTGACCAATCTTGCCATTCCTTGTTCATTTTATGGTGCAGGATAAAGCGTGAGCCTGAGGTGAGTTTGTTGTTATCGGTTGTGATCTCTTCAGTCACTACTGAGATGCCACCTGCTAGCAAGGTTTCTAATGACCCTGTTTCGATTTGCGCGCCAGAGAATAAGCCTACTTCTAGCTTGATCCCAGATGCATCCCAGAACTTACTACTTTGGTTTATCAAGAAAGTGTATTCTTTTTCAATGTGGCCAAAAATTTCCACATGACTGCCACTGCTACTTAGTTGGTAACCGTCGATTTGACCAATGGCAATGCCGCGGTAAAACACAGGTGTGCCTTGTTTAATTGAGCCGAGTTGTTCATCTTTTAGGACGAAATCAACCGAGCCAGATGGGCGATGGGAATCAAACTTGGATTCAAGGTTAACCTTAAAACTACGGGCTTTGGTATCGGCGCTACCTGGTAGTACTCCAAGATAAGGGCCGGTAATTAAAGTATCAGGAGCTTCTATGCCAGCAAGCGAAATGCTGGCATCAACAATATAGTATTCACTGTCGGACTTACTGAAGTGATCAGCGTATTCACCATATAAATAAGCGTTTGCCTGAATGAATGCTAAGTCACTTTGTAGCTTGACTTGTTTCACAAAGCCGATTTGGTGCCCTTGATAACGAATAGCTGCGTTGTCATTGAGTTTGACACTAGCCGGCACAGTAAGAGTGACCAGTTGCGCTTGACGCATGGCAAGCTGTTTATCTTCATAAAGCAACCCTTTAGCGCTTGGTTGAACCTCTATGCCTTCATCTATCATGCCGAGAGAAATGCTACCTTTAATTGCGCCGGCCAAAGGCGCTACGTCGACTTCTACGCCCGCAAGTGACGCATTTACGCTAAGGGCGTTGTTACGCCAAAAAACGGTACGTTCATTTATCAACTTTTTATATTTGGGCTCAATAGCCAACTCAAACTCGAAGCTATCTTGCTCGGCTATCCAGTCAATACGGTTGATATGGCCGATCACCATTTTCTTGTAGTAGATAGGAGAATCCACAGACAAGTCAGCACCGTTGTTGGCGCTTAAACTCAGTTTGTGCATTTTTGCCAGTCTAAATTCATCTTGTGCGACATCACCTGACTCGTACAGCTTCATTTGCGCATTTGCTTGTACACTCTCACCTTTAAAGCTAGGTATTAAACTAATTGCACCCTTCATAAACGTATTAATATCGCGGGTTTTGACACTTACCTCATCAAGCGATGCCTTTATGTCTAAAGCCGCTTCATGAACGAAGTAACTTCCTTGGGTAAGTAGCTTTTTATATTCAGGGTAAATCTCAATTTGATAGCTAACTTTATTGAAATCGTCACTCAATGCTATATCTAGTACTTCACCGATAGGCAACTGTTTATAGCGAATTTGCGCGCCAACGCTGACACCTGTGTGAATGTCAGCACTTAATGTGAGTGGTAGTTTGTCTGCTAGTAATAAGTCAGGTTGCTCAGCTTGCAGTTCAAAGTAAGCCGGTAATGATTCTTTGCTGTTACCAGGTAAAATATTGATGACATGGCCTGTAACAAGACGTGAAAGATGTTTGACTTCATCAAGGGAGATGTGCGCGCCAGCAAGCCAGAACTGACTGTCTGCGGTTAGTAGCCCTTGGTATTCTTGCTCAAGCTTGGCATCCACAGCAACCTTGTCACCGTCAAGGGTAACCTGAGTGACTTCACCGACCGTTAGTCCGCGGTAAACAATTTGCGTACCTTTACTTACATCATCGCCAGTGTCGATTTTGAATTTTAATTCAATACCGTCAATGGCGAGTTCTTGTGAGTCGTATAATTGGTATTGATCGCCATAAGTGGCTTGTTCACCGTCGCCTGAGCTAAAGCTAATGCCGCCGGCAAGAATAGATGCAATACTTTCGGTGTTAACGCTAATGCCTGACAAAGACGCGTCAACTTTTAACCCTGAAACATTCCAAAAGCGTGAGTCTTGTTTAACTAGGTGAGCGTATTGATCTTCAATAAAGCTATTGATGATGATGGTTTTATCGTCTTGAAGATGAAAGCTAACGACATTACCAACAGGAATTTGTCTGAAGAAAAGTGGTGAGCCAACGTCAAGTGAGCCAAGCTTATCCGCCTTTAACGAAATCACCATTCCCCGAGAACCTGGAAGAATAGCTGGTGCAGATTGCTTGGCAACAAAGTCTGTAGTGGCTTTACCTTCACCTGGCTGAACCGCGATATAATTTCCCGAGAACAAGGTGTCTAGTCCTTCAATTCCAGTGATACTTGCCTTTGGTTTAACCAGCCAAAATTGACTGCTTTCGTTTAAAAATGGCTCTGAACGGTAGTCCATTAATACACGCACATTTACCCCGACCAAGTCATCATCGAGACTAATGTCAGTCACTTTACCTACGGTGAGACCTTGGTATTTGACTAGGGTTTTACCAATTTCGATACCAGCGGCATTTGGGAAGTGAATCTGAATTTCAACGCCGGCTTCTTTTACGCTTTTATATCCAAGCCAGGCAGCCAGTACAAGCGCAACAATAGGTAACAGCCATACTGGAGAGAATAATTTCTTTTTAACGATCTTAGGTGATTCACTTTGCGTCATTTTGAGGTTCCAAACGATCCCATAGTAAGCGAGTATCAAGTACTTTCGCTGCTAATTGTGTCAGCAATATAACTAGTGCAAATGCGGTAGCTGCTGGGGCGGGTTTTGCATCGAGAAGCTGCCCCATATTAACCAAAGCTACGGTAATAGAAATAACAAACAAATCTAACATCGACCAGCGGCCAATCCATTCAATTATATGAAAGCCTACCATTAATTTCTTCTTAGAAACTGGTAAGTTAAAGCTAATCGCTGTTAAATAAATCGCAAGTCCAATGATTTTTAGCCATGGCACCAACACACTGGCGGTAAATACAATGATGGCAATCGGGATCATGCCAGTTTTTACCAGGTGTACGGTGCCACTGAAAATGGTGTCATTAGTAACGACGCCGCGATTAGTAATCAATGTAATTGGATAAATGTTGGCAAGCACCAACAAGATAACCGCTGTGATTAGTAAAGCCCAGCTTTGGCCGATACTCGCATAATTTCGAGTTGCTAACGGGGCATGACAGCGGGTACAAGAGCCGTTACTTGTTAGGTTTATCTTGCGGCAGACTTTACAAAGGCATAAGCCCTTATTCATACCTTGAATCTGTGTTTGATTGTCTAGGGAAGAGCTAGTTGTCATCTAACAAGCCCCACATATGTTCAAGGTTGTACTCTCGTTGTAAAAACAACAGCAATAAAAATAACATGGTAAAACAAAACGTGCCCATGCCCATGTGTACGTCGGCAAAATCAGACAGCTGGAAAGCCGAAACTAAAAAACTCAACACGTATATTTCAAGCATGGTTAACTGTGATAACAGCCCTTGCTGTTTAAGTAGCATCCGCAGAGTTTTCTTACCAAGTTCTAAATGCAGGGCAAATTTTGCAATACATACTTGCGCGAGTATTGAGCTAAGTAGTAACAAGGGCGCGATTACCGCTGATATCGCGACCGCGACTCCAACAACCCAATAACCTTGGTCGCCCACAGCGATTGCAGCTTGAAATGCTGTGGTGTTACGTATGCTGCCAAGGAAGTGGATTTCAAGCACTGGTAGCAAGTTGGCGGGGAAAAACATAATTAACGCAGCAATACACAAAGCCAGCATACCGTTAATTGAGCAGTAAGGTGTATCGTAAAGCGCCGTACCACAACGCGGGCACAGTGCTCTAACTGGCGAGGGTAGTGCGCGCTTTTGTACCACCAAATCGCACGAGCGGCAAAGTACATGACACTGATGCTGATCCGTATGAGCCATATTGACCGTGAAATCCCTATATCGTGTGAACCATCAAAGATTGAGCAAACAAATAAATTGCTCAAGATCACATTGCATAAAAATTAAATAATATCAGATTAATCAGAATACTTGCATCATAACTTCAATGTATGAGAACCTTGTTTACTGTATATAAAAACAGTAGCGGAGGAATCATGGCTGTTATCACCAAATTCGTCGTAGTCAGAGAAGGGGAAGAGAAGATGACCTTCACAACCAAAAAAGAAGCCGATGCCTATGACAAAATGCTCGATATTGCGGATAACCTGATTCCGTTTCTAGAAAAATCAGAGTTAAGTTTAGATGAAACAGCTTGTGAGCAACTGGCATTTTATCTTGCACAAAATAAAGATGAACTCGGCAATTTGTTAAAAGGTGTGGTAAAACCTAAACCCGCTCCTGCGAAAAAAGCAAAAGCTAAGCAAGAGTCTGAATAATTACTGATTTTACGTCTAGATAAAGGCAACACGATGAAGCAAGAGTTTTATGATGTACTAAACCGTCAAGTAACTGCATTATTTGAAGGTGAAGATGACTTAGTTTGTGCCATGGCCAATTTCTCTGCGCTGTTAAATGACAACTTAGAAGACATTAATTGGGTTGGTTTTTACCTGCTTAAAAATGATCAACTGGTTCTTGGCCCATTTCAAGGCAAACTTGCCTGCACACGTATTGCCTTAGGTAAAGGTGTGTGTGGTACTGCCGCGCAGCAAAAGCAAACCCAACGTGTTGCAGATGTGCATCAATTTGCCGGACACATTGCGTGTGATGCAGCCAGTAACTCAGAAATTGTGGTGCCGTTTTGCAATGACGGTCAGCTGATTGGGGTACTCGATATCGACAGCCCAAGCTTTGATCGTTTTGATGAGCAAGATCAACAAGGCTTAGAAATGCTCGTTTCTAGCTTCGAAAAAGTCTTATTTGGTTAGTTTGCGACCAATATTACGTAATTCTAGGTCGCAATCGTCGTCATGAGCTTTATAATAAGCCGCTACTTGCAGCCTTGTGTTTGTGCGCAACTGGCGGCGAGTATTTTGTTAAGGATTGTTTCATTTCCTTTTGCAAAATATATTATAGTGCTAATTTGTAGGTTAAGAGCTAGGTAAACAATGCGATGGTAAACATGCTGTCGCGACCATTAAGCGCTTAACAAAAGATGAACGACTCGTGGTAACCACTACCTTAAGAGTCCCTTTTATTAACGTGGAAGTAATGATGGAATCAACAGAAAAGTTGACCGACACTAACGCTATTTTAGCGTATTTATACGAAACCTTTCCTTTATGTTTTATTAAAGAAGGTGAAACTAAACCTCTAAAAATTGGTTTATTTCAAGATTTAGCTGAACGGTTAGCTGATGATTCTAAAGTAAGTAAAACTCAGTTACGTGTAGCGCTAAGACGCTATACCAGCAGCTGGCGTTATTTAAAAGGGATCAAAGCGGGTGTTCAACGTGTTGATCTTGATGGCAATGAATGTGGTGAGCTTGAGCAAGAGCATATTGAACATGCTCAAACTACATTAAAGGAAAGCCAAGAAAAGGCTAGAGCTAAGCGTCAAGCACAAGCGCCTAAGAAAGATGCCGCGAAACGAGCGCCACGTAAAGATACTAAACGTGCAGTTAACAAGCGTGTACCGAGCAAAAAAGATCGTCCGGCTAAAACACCGCCAGTTGATTTGAACTTAACTCAGGCCAACATGTCTGATCTAAAACAAGATCAACGCGTAAACGTAAAATTAGGTGCTGCACCAGTAGCTGGTGTGATCACTGACATCAAAAAAGATGATGTTCAAGTTCAATTAGATTCAGGATTATCTGTAAAAGTAAAAGTTGAACACATCTTGGTATAAATAAGGAGTAACTTGTTGATGCGAAAACTAACCTTGGCTGCGTCAATTGCCAGTTTATTTGTCGGATTATCGGCGTGGGCAATTTCACCAACTATTCAAATCAGCGAGTTACCTGAGTTAGCGCAAGAGCCGCAACACAAGGTCGCGAGTAAACGTGTCACTAATCGTTTTACTCGTGCCCATTATCATCGCTTCCAATTGGATGATGCATTTTCCCAGCAAATCTATACGCGCTTTCTTGAGCAGTTAGATTTCCGCAAAAACATCCTTACTCAAGCCGACGTTGATAGTTTTAACCAGTATCAGAACCAATTTGATGACATGGTGAAGCTAGGCGATATGGGCCCTGCGTATAAAATGTATGCAGTGGTTCAAAAACGCCGTTATGAACGTTTTGCCTATGCGCTGTCGTTACTTGAAAACGAGTTTGACTTCGCCAAAGCGAGTGATAAGTACGAGTACGACCGTAAAGACGCAAGCTGGCCTAAAAATGAAGCCGAGTTAGATGAGCTTTGGCGTCAACGCGTAAAGTATGACGCACTAAACCTTAAGCTTGCCGGTAAAGAGTGGAAAGAAATCCAAGAAGTGCTCGGCAAACGTTATAACAATGCGATTAAACGTTTGAGCCAAACCCACAGCGAAGATGTATTTCAAAGCGTAATGAATGCATTCGCTCGCACAGTTGAGCCACACACTAGCTACCTGTCACCGCGTAATGCAGAGCGTTTCCAAATGGAGATGAACCTAAGCCTTGAAGGTATTGGCGCTGTGCTGCAAATGACAGATGATTACACTGTGATTAAAAGTTTGGTTGCCGGCGGCCCAGCGGCTAGCAGTGAAAAGTTGTCTGTCGAAGATAAGATTGTCGGTGTTGGTCAAAAAGGCGAAGAAATTGTCGACGTGATTGGCTGGCGTTTAGATGACGTAGTTGACCTGATTAAAGGTCCTAAAGGCAGCGAAGTCATTTTAGAGATTTTACCGAAAAAAGGCGGCGCTAACGCCAAGACCTTTGAAGTGACCATAATTCGCGACAAAATCCGCCTTGAAGACAGAGCTGCAACGTCAAAAGTTGTCACGCCAGAAACTGGCCCATACGCTGACCGTAAAGTGGGTGTGGTGCAAATTCCAGGTTTCTACATGAACCTGTCTGAAGATGTACGCAAAGAGTTAGCCAAGCTTGAGCAAGAGAATGTTGAAGGCATTATCATCGACCTACGTGGTAACGGTGGTGGTGCGCTTACTGAAGCTACATTGCTAACCGGTTTGTTTATTGATGCAGGCCCTGTGGTGCAGATCCGTGATGCTAATGGCCGCGTAACGCAAAATCGTGATAATGACGGTAAGAGCGCTTATTCAGGTCCATTAACTGTGATGGTTGACCGTTACAGTGCGTCAGCGTCTGAAATTTTCGCAGCCGCGCTGCAAGATTACGACCGCGCGTTAATTGTGGGTGAGTCGACCTTTGGTAAAGGTACGGTGCAGCAGCATAAGAGCCTGGGCCGAATTTACGATATGTACGAAAAGCCTGTCGGCCATGTCCAGTACACCATTGCTAAGTTTTACCGTATCAATGGCGGTAGCACGCAATTAAAAGGCGTTACTCCTGATATAGCCTTCCCGAGTGCGTTAGAGCCTGGCGAATATGGCGAGTCTGAAGAGAAAAATGCACTACCTTGGGATAAGGTGCCAGCAGCGCAATACGGTGTGCTTGGTAATATTCAAACCAGTTTGATTGATAGCCTAACTCAAAAACACAGCTCTCGTATCGTTGGCGATGTTGAATTTGGTTATATTCTTGAAGACATTGAAGAGTTTAAAAAGCATCAAGAAGACAAAACAATTTCTTTGGTTGAGTCAGAGCGTATCGCGTCTCGTGAAGATGATGATGCTCGCGCGCTGAAACGTGAAAACGAGCGCCGCGTTCGCAACAACTTAAAACCTGTTGAATCGCTTGATGATGTAGAAGATGTGAAAGCGGAAGATCAACCGGACCCGTTCTTGGATGAAACCGCCTTAATCACGTTAGATATGGTAGATGCTAAAAGGTTGGCCAAAAACGCTAGCAAGTAATTAGCAAAACTTAATACAAAAAAACGCGCATTCAGCGCGTTTTTTTAATGCGAACAATAAAAAAGGATGCGTTATGACGCAAATACAAGCAAAGCACTTAAAAGATTATCAATCTCCAGAATTTACCATTACAGATATCGATTTAGACTTTATTCTTGATGGCGAAGCTACAAAAGTCACCGCTGTGAGTAAAGTTGTTCGTTTAAAGAGCGCAACCCAACTTGTGCTAGACGGTGACAAGCTGACGTTAGAAGCTGTGCTGATTGACGGTAAGCCTGCATCTTACCAACAAACTGATACTAATTTGATTATTGAAGCGGATTTAGATGATTTTACGCTGACAGTGATCACCAAGTTAGACCCAGCTGCTAATTCAAGCCTTGAAGGTTTGTACATGTCAGATGGTGCATATTGTACCCAGTGCGAGGCAGAAGGCTTTAGACGAATTACCTACTTTTTAGATAGACCCGACGTACTGGCGAAATACCAGGTCCGTATCGAGGCTGACAAGCAAGCATTTCCATTTTTATTGAGTAACGGCAATAAAGTCGAGCAGGGCGAAATGCCACGTTCAGGGCGTCACTTTGTTAAATGGCAAGACCCATTTCCAAAGCCTAGCTATTTGTTTGCTTTAGTCGCCGGTGATTTTGATTTATTAGAAGATAAGTTTGTAACTCGCTCTGGTCGTGATGTGGCGCTGCAGGTGTTTGTTGATAAAGGCAACTTACATAAAGCCGACCACGCAATGGCGTCTTTAAAGAAGTCTATGAAGTGGGACGAGGAGCGCTTTGATTTAGAATATGACCTAGACATCTATATGATTGTCGCGGTTGATTTTTTCAACATGGGTGCAATGGAAAACAAAGGTTTAAATATCTTTAACACCAAGTATGTACTTGCTGATAGACAAAGTGCGACCGATGAAGACTATCACGGCATTGAGTCAGTTGTTGGCCACGAATACTTCCATAACTGGACAGGGAACCGCGTAACTTGTCGAGACTGGTTCCAGTTAAGCCTTAAAGAAGGGTTAACAGTATTTAGAGATCAAGAGTTTAGTTCTGATGTTGGCTCACGGGCAGTGAACCGGATTCATGCAATTAAAGTGATGAAGAACCATCAGTTTGCCGAAGACTCTGGCCCGATGGCACATCCAATTCGCCCAGAATCTGTTATTGAAATGAACAACTTCTACACAGTGACAGTTTACGATAAAGGTGCAGAAGTTATCCGTATGATGCATACCATCTTAGGTGAGGAAGCATTTCAGGCTGGGATGCGCTGCTACTTTGAGCGTCATGACGGCAAAGCGGTGACTTGTGACGACTTCGTGGATGCAATGGCTGATGCATCAGGTAAAGATCTCACTCAATTTAAACGTTGGTATAGTCAGGCCGGCACGCCTGAGTTAACCGTTAGCGAAGAGTATGACACTACGTCAAATACTTATCATTTAGATGTTTCTCAGCAAGTGTTTGCCCAAGGTGAGAAGGGCGCTGAGCTACACATCCCATTTAGTATTGAACTGCTCGATTCAAAGGGAAGGAGCCTGTTTAATCAAGTGCTTGATGTTACAAAGGCAAGCCAGCGTTTTACCTTTAATGATATCGCGCAAAAGCCAGTAGCTTCACTGCTGCAAGACTTCTCTGCACCGGTAAAACTGGTATTTGACTCAAGTGTTGAGCAACTTGCCCACTTGATGCGTTTTGCTAGCAGTGAAGTCGCGCGTTGGGAAGCGTCAGTTAAGCTAGTTAGTGACAGCATTTGGCAAAACGTAGAGCATCTGCAAAGCGGCGAAGCAATGCGAGTCGATCCCCGCGTTGTTGATGCTTTCAAAGGAATGGTGCTCGATAGCGAACTTGATCTTGCTCTTATCGCTGAAGTGCTTACATTACCTACTTTGAACACGCTGATTGAACAGGTTGAAGAAGTTGACCTTGATAACCTTATCAGTAGCCGTGCTTTTGTACTTGAACAAATTGCCACTGATTGTGAAGATGAGCTTATCGCTCGCTATCGCGAAGTAACCCAAATCGACAGCGCTGGTGCACGTGCACTTAAAAATGCATGTTTGAACTTGCTCTGCAGTGTCCATGTTGATGCTAATAACTTAGTTAGTGATCAGTTTAGCCAGGCAAGCAATATGACTGACTCTCTGGGCGCACTAAAAGCGGCTGTGTATAACAATACCGATAATATGGATGCGTTGCTTAAAGAGTTCGAAGCTACGTGGAATGATACGCCGCTGGTAATGGATAAATGGTTTATGTTGCAGGCGAGCATTAATAGTGACGCTGTTATTAGCAACATTGATAAGCTGACAGCACATGCGAGTTTTAGCTTTAGTAATCCTAATCGCGTTCGTTCATTAATAGGCGCATTTGCAAGTGGTAACACAGCGCAGTTCCACCGTGCAGATGGCAAAGGGTATGAGTATTTAACTAAGGTACTGGTTAAACTCAATGACACCAACCCTCAGGTTGCAGCAAGGCTTATTACGCCGCTAATTCAATTTGCTAAGTTTGATGCGAATCGCCAAGCACTGATGAAGCAGCAGCTTAAAGTGCTTCAAGACTTACCGAATCTGTCTAAAGATCTATTTGAAAAAGTGAATAAAGCGTTAGAGCACTAGTTTGTATGCGCAATAACTCGTAAGCGCGCTAATTTGTAGCTTTAATTTATCAATTCCAAGCCAGCTCTGTGCGTAACTGCATAGTGCTGGCTTTGATAAAATGCAGTATAAGAGATTTACATGCAGTTCTATTTTAGTTGTTATGTTCGATATGACGATTTTCTTGCCTATTATCAAGGTGCGGTCAATAAAGTCGAAGTAACTGATAACGCTGGACGTGTATTGCATATCAATGCCAAATACTTCAAACCCTATCTGACTCGAGATGGCATACGAGGACATTTCTGTTTACAAACAGACAGTAATGGCAACTTTATTTCCCTCACTCAAGTTTAGAGTAAAAACTTCAAACGACTGATTTAGTTTTTACTTGTGCGTTCAAGTCATTGCTTTAATGCTAAGTGTATGAATAAACGATGGTTTAACGACCTAATTATTCGCAGTAACTGCACTAGATTTTATTATTTAAATAAACGACTGTTTATTTCTCGCTAGAAGCCTCAAATCCCTTTCATTTTATTGAACATTTCTTTGTTTTTGACCTTGCTCACAGATGTTAAATGCTGTAACAATGGTGTTACCTGTAGGCTAACAAGATGTTGGCTAATTCTTATAACAACAGATCCGGCAGGTTACGGAGATAATAAAATGCAAATTGTGAAGAAACGATTCAACAAGTCAGCACTTGCTTTGGGGGTGGTGTCGGCTTTATACCTAGGTATGAGTCCTTCTGCGTCTGCAGTCTCATTTAATTGGGGAGAGATTGACGGCACATTTGACTCTACATGGACATTAGGCGCCAGTTGGCGAGTTAGCGAAAGAGACTGGTCGGGGCAAATTGGTAAAGTTAACCAACCTCAATTCGATTGGTCAGGCTACTCGGCATTCGGCAACACAAAATACACCTCTGCGCAAATCTGGTCACAAAACGGTTCTTATTCAAGTAACAACGATTTAAGTAACCTGCTTTACTCTCAAGGTGACCGCACTTCTGAAATCTTCAAAGGCTTACATGAACTTTCTCTACAATGGGAAAACTACGGCTTGTTTATGCGTGGTATGTATTTCTACGATCGTAAGCTAAATGACGGTCACTATGATTTCAATGACCCGCTTACAGGTAAAACTTATGACCCTTGTGCAGACTCAAAAGCTGCTGAGGTGCAATGTAAAGATATTCGCTTACTTGATGCATTCATCTATGCCAACTGGGACCTAAACGATGGTAACAACCCATTATCAGTACGTGTTGGTAATCAGGTTGTGTCATGGGGTGAAAGCACACTTATTCCACACGGTATCGGTGTAATTAACCCTGTAGACCTTAACATCCTAAATGCGCCGGGTGCGGAGCTTAAAGAAGCATTCCGTCCACAAGGTATGGTTTGGGCATCGCTTGGTCTTACCGATAACCTGAACGTTGAAGCGTACTATCAATATGACTGGCAAGAAGTGTGGGTACCAACACCAGGCTCAATTTTCGCAACAAATGACTTTGCCGGCTTTGGTGGTTATAACCAAAATGCGCAGTTAGGCTTCAACGCCAACCCAGATATCAATCTTGATTTCTTAATGTCAGAGTATGGCAACTTGTATCAAATGGCTGCGGCGACAGGTTTTGACCCGAGCTTGGCACCACTTATGACAGCTTACTCAACTAAAGTTGCTTTGGTTCAAGACTCACAGTCAGCACCCGATGATGGCCAGTTTGGTATCAAGTTGGGTTACTACTCGCCTGAGCTTTGGGAAACTGAGTTTGGTCTTTATTACATGAATTACCATAGCCGCCGTCCACTTATTAGTGGTACAGCGTCTAACTTTACCGCAGAAGCCATTGCTCGAGACTACGGCCGTTTAGCGCAAAGTGGCGGTAACATCACTCGCGAAGTCATGCTAAGCATGGAAACCTTTACTAAAGCACAAATTGTTTATCCAGAAGATATTCAATTGATTGGTGCAAGCTTCAACACGCTTGTAGGTGAAACTTCAGTTGCCGGTGAAGTTGCTCACCGTAAAGATGAACCACTGCAGATTGATGACGTTGAGTTGTTGTTCGCTGCAATGCCACAGCAGTTAGCCAATGCAGGTCTGCGCCCAGATTTAGACGGCATTTCGCAAATGGGTAATGTTGACCCAGGCGCTACCGTTGATGGTTTTATCCAGCGTGATACCACTCAAGCGCAAATGACAGTAACTCACTTATTTGGCCCAACCCTTGGTTTAGATAACCTAGTAATGCTGGCCGAAGTCGGTGGTGTGTGGATCCATGATATGCCTGGCTTTGACGAGCTACGCTTAAATGGTCCAGGTACGGCTCGCTCGGGCGGCAACCCAGACATGCCGGGTATTATTGAAGCGTTGCACAATGGCCCGGAAACTAATCCTTTCCCGACAGATTTTGCTTGGGGTTACCGTTTAGTTGCCAAAGCTGACTTTAACAACTTAATGGCAGGCATGAATATGTCGCCACGTATTATCTTCTCCCATGACGTAGACGGTATTACGCCTGATCCTATGTTCTTATTCACAGAAGGTCGTAAGTCGGTTGCTGTTGGGGTTAACTTTGATTACCAAAGCCGTTGGGGTTTCGACTTCTCGTATAACAATTTCTTTGGTGGTGTAGGGACGACGAACGCGATGAGCGACAGAGATTACGTGTCGTTTAACGTTAAGTTCTCAATATAATAAGGATAACAATAATGAAAAAACTGACACTTATTTCTGCTGCTATTGTTCTTGCGCTGGGCGCACCAATAGCATCAGCTAAGGTATCTCAAGCCGAAGCTGACAAACTGGGGACCACGCTAACGCCACTTGGTGGTGAGAAAGCTGGCAACGCGGATGGTTCAATCCCGGCATGGGATGGAGGTATTACTCAGCCTGTTGCGGGTTATGAAAAAGGTATGCATCACCCAGATCCTTTCGCTGGTGACAAAGTACTATTTACTATCACTAATGCTAATAAGGCGCAGTATCAAGAGTTTTTAACTCCAGGTCAGATGAAGTTGTTTGAACTGTATCCTGACACTTACAAGATGAATGTGTATCAAACACGCCGTACAGCGTCTGTGCCGCAATATGTATATGATGCTACTAAAGCCAATGCGGTTAACGCCGAGCTAGTGTCTGGCGGTAATGGAATTAGCGGTGCGTCAATTGGTGTGCCTTTCCCAATTCCTGCCAACGGTTTAGAAGCAATTTGGAACCATATTTTGCGTTATCGTGGCGTTGATGTGGCGACTAGCCGTAGTCAGGCTGCACCTACAGCATCAGGTTCTTATACGCTGATTGAAAATACTGAGCAAATTCGCTTTGAGTATTCTCGCCCAGAGATCACGCTAGAAAAACTTAAAGAAACCAATACCTTATTCTTTTTTAAGCAAATCGTGACTCAACCTGCACGTCTTGCAGGTACTGCACTGCTTGTAAAAGAAACCATGGACCAAGAAGCGTTGCCACGTCAGGCATGGACGTATAACACAGGTCAGCGCCGCGTTCGTAAAGCGCCAAATGTTGCATTTGATACGCCAGGTACAGTGTCTGATGGTCTGCGTACAACAGATGATTTCGATATGTTTAACGGCTCACCTCAGCGTTACAACTGGGAGCTAGTGGGTAAGAAGGAAATCTATATTCCTTATAATGATTATCGTCTGCATTCAGATAAGCTTAAATACAAGGATATCCTGACGCCAGGTCACATTAATCCTGAGTATGCCCGTTGGGAGAAACACCGCGTTTGGGAAGTGAAAGCTACCCTGAAAGATGGCATGCGCCACATTTATAAAACTCGCGTGTTCTATATCGATGAAGATTCTTGGCAGGTATCGTTAGCTGAAATGTACGATAATCGCGATGAGCTATATCGTGTAGCGACTGCGCACAGCATTAACTACTACGAAGTGCCAACGCACTGGAGTACGTTGGAGATCTTCCATGATCTACAATCTCGCCGCTATCTAGCAATGGGCTTAGATAACGAAGGCAAGATGTATAACTTCGATGCTAAGTTATCAAGTCGTAACTTCACCCCAGATGCACTGCGCCGCGCAGGTATTCGATAGTCGTCCAATAGGTGGGGCACATTGGTGCCCCATTCACTGTTAAGGAAGTTTGTATGTCGTATAGCATACTTCGCAGCGCAGTATTGGTAGCTGTAGGGTATTTTAGCTCTGTTTCTGCTTTTGCTGACAACCAGGTTGTCGCTGCACAAATTCAACCTCTCTCATCTTCTTCGTTAGTTCTCGATATCGCTTCAACGTCTAACTCAATGATTGCAGTTGGCGAGCGCGGGCATGTACTAGTTAAAGGAACTGAATGGCAGCAGGTTACGACGCCTGTGTCAGCTCAGTTAACTAAGGTGTTTTTCCATAATGACAACTTAGGTTGGGCTGTAGGGCATGATGCAACCATTATTCATACGAAAGATGGCGGTAAAACCTGGAGCTTGCAGATGCAATCTCAGGAAATCGAAAAGCCGTTTTTAGATGTGTATTTCTTTGATGAAAACCATGGTATTGCTGTTGGCGCCTATGGTTTGTTCTATCGCACTGGTAATGGCGGCGAATTGTGGAATGAGGAGTTCCATGAAGAGTTGCTGTTTGAAGAAGACATTGCTTATTTAGCTGACTTAAAGGCAGAAGATATTGCCTTGTATGAGTCAGAAAAAGCGGCATTGCTGCCTCACTTCAATCGAGTTTTGGCGCTCAAAGATGGTCGTTTATTGATGGTGGGTGAGCTTGGTTTAGTGAGTTACTCAAATGACCAAGGTAAAACCTTTACCAAAACTGATTTTTATTATGATGGCTCCATGTTCAGCGCCATTGAGCATCAGCAAGATGTTTATGTAATGGGCCTCAGAGGCAATGTATTTAAAGCTGATTTGAGCTTATCTCAGTGGCAAGAAGTTGAGTTGCCAGTTGAGTCTTCAATCAACAACGCCATAGTGACTGATGACAAAGGCTTACTACTTGTCGGTAATGCCGGGGTTATTTTACAAATGAATAATGGCACTGCTGAAGTGTTAGCGCGCAGACAAGGTGAAAACATTGTTAGTGTCGCTAGCGACAATCAAGGCCAATTATGGTTTGCCGGTTCCAAAGGGCTATTTCAGTTGCCTTAAGGCGCTGTATAAGTGGATATAACAACAATAATAGGGCTTCACGATGTTAGAGAAACTCGTTAATGGATTTGAGAGCCATTTATTTCGCAATCGCGTTTGGGTGATTTTGTCATTTATTTTAATGACAGTGTTTTTAGGCTATCAAGCAAGCCAACTTAAAATGGATGCGGCTTTTAGTAAGAACATCCCGCTAAACCATGAGTACATGAAAACCTACACCAAACACCAAAAGAATTTTGGTGGGGCCAACAGTATTATGGTGGCAGTTGAAGACACCAGTGGTGATATCTTCAATCCTGTGTTCTTTGATGCACTGAAAAATGTGCATGACCAATTATTCTTTATTCCCGGCGTTGAACGCTCGCAGGTTAAATCGCTGTTTTCACCATCGACTCGTTTCACTGAGGTTGTTGAAGATGGTTTTGCTGGCGGGCCAGTTATTCCGGCAGACTTCACCACAGACGAATACGGTTTAGGTGTGGTGCGTGACAACATTGAAAAGGCAGGGATTGTAGGACGTCTAATCGCAACCGATTACTCCGCTGCCATGGTGTCTGCTCAGTTGATGGAGTTTGACCCACAAACGGGCGAGCCACTTGATACTATTGCGTTTGCGAAACAACTTGAAGAGCAGCTTCGCGGTCAGTATGAAAACGACAAAATTAAAATTCATATCATTGGCTTTGCTAAAATGGCTGGTGATGTGGCGGAAGGCGCTAAAGGCGTATTACTGTTCTTTTTAATCGCTATCGCTATTACAGCAGTGATGGTTTACCTGTTTTCTAAATCAATCATCCTAACGATTCTACCTTTACTATGCAGCTTAATGGCGGTTGTATGGCAGTTAGGCTTATTAACCGTTGTCGGTTTTGGCCTCGACCCTATGTCAATTCTGGTACCGTTTTTGGTATTTGCCATTGGTGTGAGTCATGGCGTACAGATGATCAACGGCGTGCGTAGCCGCGTGGTGAAAGGGCAAGCGACAAAAGCGGCTTCAGCAAGTGCGTTCAGAAGTTTGTTAGTGCCAGGTGGTGTAGCCTTGCTGTCTGACACTGTAGGTTTCTTAACACTGCTGGCAATTGATATCGGTATTATCCGTGAGCTTGCGATTTCAGCGTCGCTGGGTGTTGCTGTAATTATTTTAACTAACCTTATCTTATTGCCTTTGGTTATTTCATTTACTGACTTGTCAAAGCTGTCAAGCAGTGAAGAGAGCGAGCAAAAGGTTAAACAGATTTGGCACAAACTGTCGCAGTTTGCTACGCCAAAATATGCCGTTGTGGTGTTGGCATTTACCGCAGTGCTTTACGGTTTTGGTTATCAGCAGTCTGCCAAGATGAAAATTGGTGACTTACAAGGTGGGGCGCCAGCGCTTCATCAAGACTCTCGTTATAACCAGGATACCTTTTTCATTACCGATCATTTCTCAATTACCACAGATGTGATGTCAGTGATTGTTGAAGCAACACCGGAAGCGTGTACTTATCATAGCGTTCTAGAGCGCATTGATCAGTTTGAATGGTTGGTAGCAAACACGCCTGGCGTTGAGTCAACGGCAAGTTTGGCATCTGTTGCAAAACGCGTGAACGCGGGCTTTAACGAAGGTAATCCTAAGTGGCAGGTGTTACCGCGTACTACCGCAAGCTTGGTGCAAGCAGTAGGGCGCGTTCCGACGACGTCTGGTTTGTTAAATGGTAACTGTTCAGTCATGCCAGTATATCTGTTCTTAAAAGATCATAAGGCTGAAACGATTGAGGTAGTAGTTGATAAAGTTAAAGCGGTTGCAAGTGAACTCAATACAGATGAGATTCAGTTTAAGCTAGCATCGGGTCCAGTAGGTGTTATGGCGGCAACGAACGAAGCGGTAAGTGATGCCCAATTACCTATGATGCTCTACGTATATGGCGCAGTGTTTGTGCTTTGTTTACTCAGTTTCCGCTCTGTAAAAGCTACCGTTGCAGTGATTATCCCGCTTTATGTGGTGTCAACGTTGGCGCAAGCTTTAATGACCTGGCTAGAAATTGGTCTTGCAGTAAGTACCTTGCCTGTCATTGCTTTGGGCGTAGGTATTGGTGTTGATTACGGTATTTATATCTTATCGACAATGTCGGGCAAGTTATCTAACGGTATGCCAGTGCAGCAAGCTTATTTTGAAGCCTTAGTTGAGCGTGGTAGTGCGGTTATCTTTACAGGTCTTACTTTAGCAATCGGTGTGAGCACCTGGTTTTTCTCTGCGCTGAAGTTCCAAATGGATATGGGAATTTTGTTAACCTTTATGTTTTTAGTGAACATGCTGGGTGCAATTATTATTCTTCCTGCGCTCTCCGCAATTTTCTGGCGTAATCCTAAGTAAACGTTAGTGTTTTTTATCAAAAGAGAAGCAATGCTTCTCTTTTTTTTTGCATATATAACCTATTAATGCGATTCAATTATCACTTTAACGCTAGCACCTCGTTTAAAACTGGAAAATTACAGGATCTACCACTAAAATTTTTCTCGATAAAGCAGCAATTTAGTAATAAACTTTGCGCCAGATCTCAGTTCGTTTTTGTTTAACGACATCTGAATCACAAGCGAAGCATTCAAATAATGATAAAAGCGCTGCCATAGACGCTTAAGGAATCTGCAACATGGCCTTGAAAGATGCAATGCCTTCAGTACTACTGGAAAATGTAGTCACTCTTATTCACTCCAAAATCCCTAATTCACAAGCTAAACAAGTCGAGCAGTTCGCCACATGTTTGTATGCGCATATGTCAAAAGACGATTTACATGCGCGTAACGACAGTGATTTATACGGCGCTGTGGTGAGTCTTTGGAATGCCTTAAATAAAACCGCAGCTGACCAAACCCATATTCGTGTATTTAATCCAAGTCAGGCCAAGCATGGTTGGCAGTCGACTCACAGTATTATTGAAGTGATCCAACCTGACATGCCATTTTTGGTTGATTCACTGACTATGGCGTTTAATCGCATGGGAATTACCGCCCACGTGATGCTGCATACTCCATTGAATGTTCAGCGCAAAGGTAAACTTGTTGAGCAGGTATCGTATATCCAAGATGCCAAACAAGACGGCGATAAAGTTGCGGTATTCCTAGTCGAAATCGACCGTCAAAACAGTAACGCTGATATCAAAGCCATAGAAAAAGAAATTCAATCTGTGCTTAATGATGTGTCTGCATCGGTCAATGACTGGAAAAACTTATCTGACAAGCTTGGCGATACCATCAAACAGATGCCTAAGCGCCCATTCCCAGGTGGCAAAGAAGAGCTAAACGAAGCTATTGAATTCTTGAATTATCTCAATGACCATCATTTCACCTTATTGGGTTACCGCTATTACGACCTAAAACGTGTTAAAGGTGACGTGGAGCTAGTGCCTGACATGAGCACAAGCTTAGGTTTGATGGCAAAGTCGAAAGAGAATACATCTGATAAAGGCTTGTTGTTATCGACTTTGTCTGAAAGTGCGCGTAAAGAAGCGCTGGATGAAAGTTTACTCGTGTTAACTAAAAGCTCAGCTAAAAGCCGCGTGCATCGCCCAGCTTATGTTGACTACATCGGTGTTAAGCGCTTTGACAAGCAAGGTAATGTGATTGGTGAAGACCGCTTTATCGGTCTGTATGCATCAAATGTGTATAACCGCAGCCCACGTGAAATCCCTTTACTTGCGCAAAAGGTTAAGCGCGTGTTGGATATGTCCGGCTTAACGCCGCGCTCACATGACTATAAAGCGTTGACCAATATTCTTGAGACGCTGCCGCGTGATGAGTTGATTCAAGCGAAAGTAGAAGAGCTTTCTGATACTGCTCATGGTGTGCTGCAAATGCAAGACCGTGACAAGCTTAAGTTATTTGTTCGTAAAGATGGGTTTGGCCGTTTCTTCTCTTGCTTAGTTTATGTATCTAAAGACAGATATAACACTAAGCTGCGTGAAGATACTCAGCGTATTTTGGCGCGTCATTTTAACAGTAATGAAGACGTGGAATTTACCACATACTTCTCAGAGTCTACTTTGGCTCGTACTCATTACATCGTAAAAGTCGATAATAACAATATGGATGTGGATGTGGCTGCAATCGAACAAAACCTAACTGAAGCGGCGCGCTCTTGGGAAGACAAACTACATACCGCACTTAATAATGCTGTAGGTGAACAAAAAGGTACAGGGCTAACCAAGCGTTACCTCAATGCCTTCCCGCAAAGCTATAAAGACGATGTACTGCCAAGCTCAGCTGTGGTTGACATTCAACACCTTGAAGCGCTGGATGATGAGCACAAGCTAGGCATGCTGTTTTATCAGCCACAGGAGTCAGCGTTAAATGACAATAAAGTGCGTTTAAAGCTGTTCCATAAAGATGAGCCTATTCATCTATCAGACGTGCTACCAATGCTTGAAAACTTTGGTCTACGGGTAATTAATGAGCGTCCATATGAAATTAAGACAGCTGATGAAAATACCTTCTGGGTACTAGACTTCTTAATGACAGTGCAGGGCGCAGCGACGGATAACCTGGCAGATAGCCAAGACCGCTTCCAAGATGCACTTGCACAAGTTTGGGAAAAGCAACTTGAAGATGATGGCTTTAACCGCATGGTGCTATCAAGTGGTTTGCATGGTCGCGAAGTGTCGATTTTACGCGCTTACGCTAAATACATGCGCCAAATCGATGCGACGTTTAGCCAGTCATACATTGAAGAGACATTTAGCCGTTACCCGAAAATTGCTGACTTATTGGTGAAAATGTTCATCCGTAAGTTTAATCCTAAGCTTAAGACACGCACACTTGATAAGTTTGTTGATCAAATCAACAAGCAACTCGATGACGTATCTAGCCTAGATGACGACCGTATTATTCGTCGCTACCTTGATTTAATTAACGCAACACTGCGTACTAACTTCTATCAACAGTTAGAAGGCGGTGTAAACAAGCCATACATTTCCTTTAAGTTCTCACCAGAGATGATCCCGGAAATGCCTAAGCCGCTGCCTAAATTCGAGATATTCGTATACTCTCCGCGCGTTGAAGGTGTGCATTTACGTGGTGGTAAAGTTGCCCGTGGTGGATTGCGTTGGTCAGACCGTCGTGAGGACTTCCGTACTGAAGTACTGGGGCTAGTTAAAGCACAGCAAGTTAAAAATACGGTAATTGTGCCTGTGGGTGCAAAAGGTGGCTTTGTTTGTAAGCAACTGCCGACCGAAGGCGGTCGTGAGGCGTTCTTCAATGAAGGCCAAGCTTGTTACCGCTTGTTTATTCGCGGTCTGTTAGATTTGGCCGATAACATTGTTAACGGTGAAGTTGTTCCACCAAAAGATGTAGTTCGTCACGATGAAGACGATGCTTACCTGGTTGTTGCAGCCGATAAAGGTACGGCAACCTTCTCGGACATAGCTAACTCAATCGCAATTGAATATGGTTTCTGGTTGGGTGATGCGTTCGCATCTGGTGGTAGTAATGGTTACGACCACAAAAAGATGGGTATTACCGCGAAAGGTGCGTGGGAGTCGGTTAAGCGTCACTTCCGTGAAATTGGTATTGATTGCCAAACCACAGATTTTACCTGTTTAGCTGTAGGTGACATGGCTGGTGACGTATTTGGTAATGGTATGTTGTTATCTGAGCACACCAAGCTTGTTGCTGCATTTAACCATATGCATATCTTCATTGATCCAAATCCAGATGTGGCTAAAAGCTATGCAGAGCGTAAACGCTTATTCGACCTGCCTCGCTCTAGCTGGGAAGACTACAACGCTAAGCTTATTTCGAAAGGCGGCGGCGTGTTCAAGCGCTCAGCGAAATCAATCAGTTTAACTGATGAAATGAAGCAAATGCTTGAGACTGACAAAGATTCAATGACCCCTAACGAGCTGTTGACTGGCCTACTTAAAATGCAAGTAGACTTAATCTGGAACGGCGGTATTGGTACTTACGTTAAAGCGACGTCAGAATCCCATGCCGAGGTGGGAGACCGCGCGAACGATGCGCTGCGCGTTAATGGTAGCGAAGTACGTGCACGTATTATCGGTGAAGGTGGTAACTTAGGTTGTACTCAACTTGGGCGTATTGAATATGCAGCTAATGGCGGCCGCATGAATACCGACTTTGTTGATAACGTGGGTGGTGTAGACTGCTCAGATAACGAAGTGAATATCAAAATCTTCTTGAACACGCTGGTTGCAGACGGTGAACTCACCATGAAGCAACGTAACAAGTTGCTTGAAGATATGACTGATGAAGTGAGTGAAATTGTACTGCAGGATTGTAATGACCAAACTCGTACCATTTCGGTAACTCAAGTACATGGTGTTTCCCAGCTTAAAGAACAAATTCGCTTCATTCACCATCTTGAAAAAGAAGGCAAGCTGGATCGTGCGTTAGAGTTCTTGCCTACAGAGGATGATCTCGCTGAACGTCTATCAAACGGTAAGACTTTAACTCGCCCAGAGCTATCAGTGCTAGTTGCCTACGCTAAGATGGTGTTAAAAGAGCAGCTCGTAACACCAGAAATCACTGAAGATAGCTTCTTAAGTAAGTTACTGGTGGAGTACTTCCCGAAACAGCTTCAGCAAAAATACGCTGACAGAATGCCAAGCCATCCTCTACGCGGCGAAATTATTGCTACCTCTTTAGCCAATGAGCTAGTTAATGACATGGGCTTTAATTTCGTACAGCGTATGCAAGATGAGACAGGTGCCTCAGTTGCAGAAGCTGCCATCAGTTATACTATGGCGCGCGAAGTCTTTGGTTTAGAGGAGTTAACTAAATCAATTACTGATTTAAACGGTATTGTTCCAGCAATCGTTCAAGGTGAAATGCTGCACCAATTGCGCCGCAACATGCGCCGCGCATGTCGTTGGTTTATCCGCCACCGTAATCGTGCACATAACATCGAGCAAACCGTTGCCTTCTTTAAGCCAGTGTTCAATCAGCTTAAAGATAATGTTGATCAGTACATGATTGAAGCGGAAGTGACTGCAATTAATGCAGAAATTCATGCGTTAACCAGAGAGAATGTGCCAACAGACGTAGCGAATGTGGTTGCTAAGATGAGCACCTTGTTCTCAGCGCTCGATATCGCTCAGATTGCACAGATTGAAGATAAGTCGGTAGAGCTTGTCTCTGAAACTTACTTCAAGTTAGGTGCGAAGGTTGAGCTGCATTGGTTCTTAGAACAAATTAGCGCTCAGCCGGTAACAAACCATTGGCAAGCACTTGCTCGTGCAGCCTTCAGGGAAGAGCTTGATTGGCAACAACGCGCACTAAGCTCAGCAGTACTAAGAACCTGCACTGATAGTTGTGACGCTGATACCGTGATTAACGAGTGGATTACTAACAATGGTTCGTTACTAGAACGTTGGTACCATATGTTGTCTGACTTCAAAGTTTCGCAAACGCACGAATTTGCTAAGTTCTCAGTTGCATTACGTGAATTAAACTTGCTCATCCTCCATTGTGAAGGACAGCAATAATTCTTTATAATAAAAGGGCCCTAGCAATAGCTAGGGCTTTTTTTAGGCCTAGGAGAAAACATGTTTTACAAGCTCGCACAAAAAGTGATGTTTCAGATGGACCCAGAGGTAGCGCACAACATTGCTATCGGTAGTCTGAAAATGACGGGAAACAACCCTTTGAATTGTTTTTATCGTCAAACAGTAAAGCCTGCACCAGTAGAGTGTATGGGTTTAACTTTTCCTAATCCGGTTGGATTAGCTGCGGGTTTAGACAAAGACGGTGAGTCAATAGATGCGTTTCACGCGATGGGTTTTGGTCATATTGAGGTTGGAACGGTTACCCCAAGACCACAACCTGGTAACGATCAGCCTCGTTTATTCCGCCTAAAGCCTGCCAAAGGCATTATCAACCGCATGGGCTTTAACAACAAAGGTGTTGATAACCTAGTACGCAACCTAGTAGCGAAGAAAACCGATATCATGGTTGGTGTAAATATTGGTAAAAACAAAGATACGCCAGTAGAGCAGGGTAAAGATGATTACCTTATTTGCATGGACAAGGTTTATCAGCATGCAGCCTACATCGCTGTGAATATTTCATCGCCAAACACACCGGGTTTGCGCACACTGCAATATGGTGAACTGCTTGATGATTTACTGAGTTCAATCAAAGCTAAACAAACCGAGCTAGCTGAAAAGCACGGTAAATATGTGCCAGTAGCATTAAAGATTGCGCCAGATCTAACTGATGATGAGATCAAAAGTATTTCAGACTCTTTGATCAAAAATAACTTTGATGCAGCCATTGCAACTAACACTACACTAAGCCGTGATGCTGTAGAAGGGTTATTGCATGCAGAAGAAACCGGCGGACTAAGCGGTAAGCCTCTGACCGATTTATCAACGCAAGTGATTAAAAAGCTTGTAGATAATTTAGACGGTGCTATGCCTGTGATTGGTGTAGGCGGTATTAACAGTGCTAAAGATGCGCAAGATAAGTTTGCGGCCGGTGCTAAAATGGTTCAGATCTATTCTGGATTTATTTACCAAGGACCACAGCTAGTGAAGCAGATTGTCGATCAATGTGACGTCAAATAGTCACGATCGCTAATTTGATCTAAGCTGTTGATCAAAAATCGTGCCGCGATCAAAAAGTAAGATCTTTAGATCGCGGTAACTGCATGATTAATAGCTCATTTTTTGTTAAAAAATTTTGTAATCGCTTGAAATATCATCTAGTATATGAATCATCTTCAACATAAAGGTGTGACTAGCGATGTTATTGATGCCAAATAAGGACTGGCATTGGGAATTCAATGAAGCTTATGGCCAATTAAGCATCTCACTGGGTTCCGAGATGGAGTTCTTGACCCCATATAAAGCTAAGCTACTTATCCCAGACGCACTGAGCACCAGTGAGTTTTGTGTCGAGCACGCAAAATTCTATATTGCTATGTTGGAGCGCCTACCTAAAATCCTAAAGCTATCAGATGCTGCCATTGTGCAAACAGCCTTAAATGCGACAGCGGCTCATTTCCTACTTAAGCCGCAAATGCCTAAGTCGTGGTTTTTTGAAACCAGTAATGAATGTGTTTACAGTGAAGTAGGTAAGTTGTTTAACTTGAAATGCAATGGTGAGTCAGTACTCGTCATGGTTGTTGATGACAGCCTACAAGCATCAACGGTGATGATTTTATCGCATAACTGTCAGTTAACCGAGTCTAAGTTACTGCAGCAGTTTGACACGATTAAAGTCATGCACGACAGACTGCAACCTATGCGTCGTATGCCAGCCAAACAGGTTGTGGCGGCATAGCTAAGTAAGCTATTCGCACGCTAGTTAGTTGTGCCCGCTACTTGTACTAGTTAAGTGCATTAGCGCCAATCTAATAGATCTTCCTACATGCAGTAAATAGTTGCCTGTTATCTCAGTTGGATAATACGGGCCGCTAATGGACATGTATTATTCTCGATTACTCGTTTTACTCTCCTTTCATCAAAATCCTGTTATTAATTTATTTGCCTAGATACTTAGGGTTTAAGTTGAGAACCTTGGTGTTGTGTCATAGTTATGACATTTCATGCATCAACAGCTTACTTAACGCAGTTCCATACTTACTTTATTTGGACATAAAAGTAGTTAACTTGCTCATCTACCTACAAAGTAAAAAAATTCACGGTTTTTGATGTTTTTTGCCGAATAAACTGATGTTCACTTTGACAAATAAGCCTTTAACAACAACAGTTAATGGATGATGTTGCACATTATTAATAATAACGGCAGGAACGCCGCACATCGTTAAAGTTTGATGTCTGCATCACCAGGAAGTGTTTGTGCCTACAAATAAAGGTTTGGTGATTATATGAACGCAATTACCCTATATTTTCGTAAAACTACCATAGCCAATCGGCTATTGTTTATGGTTGCACTAGCCATTATTGCAACCTTACTCATTTTCGGCTTTGCCGTTAATAAGGTTGAGCAATACCTTGTTGATGAAAAGCAGTCAAAACTCACTTCGCTGGTTGAGGTTGCCCACACTGTTGTCGAGCAATATCGTCAGCACGCAGTGTCAGGTAGCATGACTGAAGAGCAAGCTAAAGCAGCTGCGATTACTAAACTCAATAGTTTAAGGTATTCGGACAATGACTATTACTTCTCGATAAACGACCAGGGAGTGATGATCCAGCACCCGTTTTCTAAGAAGTTGGTTGGTACTAATGTCAGACAGCTCAAAGACCCTAATGGCGTTATGTTGTTTGATGAGATGATAGTGAAAACCCGCAGCGCTCAAACTGCGCGGGTAGACTACATGTGGAATAAACCTAATCAAGATAAGCCCAGCCCTAAGATGTCGATGGTGATCAAGCATCAAGCCTGGGGTTGGATTATTGGTACCGGCGTTTATGTGGATGATATAGATGTTGCGGTGTGGGACTTTATCTGGGAATACCTTGGCTTACTAATCGCGGTGTGGATACCGGTATTCTTGTTGCTTTACGTTATCATGGTCAGTATTGCTTCACCAATGAAGCAAACCATTGAAGCCTTTGAAAATATCGCCAGAGGTGAGGGAGACCTAACCTTACGTTTATCTCAAGAAGGCAGTGATGAGCTTAAACAAATTGCTGAGTACTTCAATTTATTTACCGAGAAAATCCAGCAGTTGGTGAAATCAGTCAGTGAGCTGGTGGTGGATAGCAGCGATTTAGCGGCCAACTTATCTAACATCGCTAATACAGCCAACGACATCTCAACCAATGTGCAAGCCGAAACCGAAGGCGTAGCCACAGCAGTTAACCAAATGGCGGTTACCGCAACAGATGTCGCTGCCAATGCACAAGATGCTAATCACACCGTCAAAAGCGCTGAAAACGAAACCACCACTGCGTCGCTAGCCGTCAGCAGCGCTATGGATAGAATTAATTCGTTATCGCAAGAGCTTGAACATACTGAGCAAATGACCCACAGCTTAACAGTAAGCTCAAGTGAAATTGGGCAGATTTTGGAGGTGATAGTCGGTATTGCTGAGCAAACAAACTTGCTTGCACTAAATGCCGCAATCGAGGCTGCAAGGGCAGGTGAAGCTGGTCGCGGCTTTGCTGTGGTAGCTGATGAGGTGCGTACCCTTGCAAGTCGCACCCAGGATTCAACCCAGCAGATTAATAATATTATTGAAGCGATAAGAAGCTCAGTTGCCAGCGTCAATGCGTCTGTTGTTAAAGCTAAAGCTTCGTCTTCTGAAACCGTCAGTGAAACAGCAACCGTTGTTGATGTGTTAGAGCAGGTTAAGGCGAGTATTTTACAAATCTCAGATATGAATGGTCATATTGCCAATGCAACTGAAGAGCAAAATAGAGTGATTAGCGAGCTAAACGTTAATATCACCCGTATCAACGAAATGTCGCTAGAGAACCATCAGCAGAATGCGTTAATAAACGACAACAGCGAGCAAATAAACCAAGGCGCCGCTGATCTGGCTAAACTAGTGGATCAATTCAAAGTGTAAACTAGTTTAGTTATTACTTTGTTCAAGACAAACAAAAGGGCTCAGCTGAGTTTATACAGTTGAGCCCTTTAGCATTTATGTAACTACTTTAGTGGTTAGCCTTTAGCGTCTAGGTAGCGCTCAGCATCTAGTGCAGCCATACAACCTGTACCTGCAGAGGTAATCGCCTGGCGGTAGTGTTGGTCCATTACATCACCACAAGCATAAATACCTTCGATGCTTGTTTGAGTCGCATTGCCCGCAAGACCGCTGTTCACTTTAATGTAGCCGTTATTCATATCTAATTGGCCTTCAAACATACCTGTGTTTGGAGAGTGACCAATAGCAACGAAAACACCTGCTACTTCTAAATCGGTAATGCTACCGTCTTTAGTGCTTTTCTTTTTAAGACCTGTTACACCCATGTCATCGCCAACCACTTCTTCAAGGGTTTGGTCTAGGTGTAGTAGGATATTACCGTTCTCAACTTTGTCCATTAGGCGCTTAGTTAAGATTTTTTCTGAGCGGAAGCTATCACGGCGGTGAATTAGGTGAACTTCTGAAGCAATATTGCTCAAGTAAAGTGCTTCTTCAACAGCTGTGTTACCACCACCAATAACCGCGACCTTTTGGTTACGGTAGAAGAATCCATCACAAGTTGCACAAGCTGATACGCCGCGGCCCATAAATGCTTCTTCTGATGGTAAACCTAAGTAACGTGCAGATGCACCCGTTGCGATAATTAGTGCATCACATGTGTATTCGCCATTGTCACCTTTAAGCTTGAAAGGGCGCTCAGTTAATGTGACTTCATTAATGTGGTCAAATAAAATCTCAGTCTCGAAACGCTCAGCATGCTCTTTCATTCGTTCCATTAAAGCTGGGCCAGTTAGGCCTTCAGCATCGCCAGGCCAGTTTTCAACTTCAGTGGTAGTGGTTAGCTGACCACCTTGTTGCATACCAGTGATCATAACAGGCTTTAGGTTTGCTCGAGCAGCGTAAACGGCAGCTGTATAACCTGCAGGACCTGAGCCTAAGATAAGCAGATTACTGTGACGAGATTCAGACATTATTTTAATTCTCCAATGAAATGCATTCGCATAATCTGGGGATTGTAGGGAATTTAGCTAAGAGGGTAAAGGGATCTTACAACGAGTATTTCGATTAGCTTAATCGGTGCTGTAAAGCTATCCATGCACTACAGCATCAAGGTGGATATCAATCTAGTAACTAATATGGCAGCTCGGCAGACCATTTTTCTCTAAATATTGCTGATGATACTCTTCTGCGCGGTGGAAGCTTTGCAAAGGCACAATTTCAGTAACAATTTGCTTAATGCCCCATTTGCCGCTCTTGATTAGCGCTATTTTTGCAGCCTCGGCTAATTGCTTTTGCTCTGCGTTATGAAAGAACACTGTACTGCGATATTGACTGCCAATATCACCACCTTGCTGATTAAGGGTGGTTGGGTTGTGGTTGGTCCAAAAGATATCAAGCAGCTGCTCGTAACTGACTTGTTCTGGGTCATACTCAACTTGCACCACTTCGGCATGCCCGGTATTACCTTGTTTTACTTGCTCGTAGGTTACCTTGCTATCATCTCCGCCCATATAACCGCAAACAGCATCTGATACACCTTCAACTTCACGAAAGAAATACTCAACACCCCAGAAACAGCCTGCGCCAAATGTTGCTAATGCCATGGATAACCCCTCACTCATACAATAGATGTTTAAACGTTTAGATATTTAGATTGTTAGACGTTTAGATGGCTATAATAAAAAATTATTAGTTGATTGCAAGTCATTTGTGAAAACAAATTTACCTAGCATATAACCCTAAGGATGGTGGCGTGTGTTAGAATCTGCGCCAAATAAAACACCGTTAAGGAGAGAAGAGTGTTACAAGCATCAATTAAAGATAATGATTTCCTCGCATTTACGTTAGCTCACCCACAAGCAATCGACGCACCATTTAAGGTAAATACCAACAGCAATGTTAACGTTGAAGTGCTCGATACTGGGGTAATTTGCTTTACACCTAAGGACTATCAAAAGGACATCGTACTGTCTTGCGCTGTGCACGGTAACGAGACGGCGCCAATTGAAATTTGCAATGAGTTGATTACTGGCTTATTAACTGGCGAGTTAACGCTAAAGCAACGAGTATTGTTTCTAATTGGCAATCCGCCATCTATTCACAACAAGACCCGATTTGTCGAAGAGAACATGAACCGTTTATTTAGCGGCGGGCATGCAAACGGTGACACCCAAAACCAAGAGCGAGTGCGCGCTAAAGCCTTAGAAGGTTATGTACGAGACTTCTTTGAGCAAAATGATGACAAACAGCGTATTCACTATGACCTGCACACCGCAATAAAACCATCAAAGCATGAGAAGTTTGCCATTTACCCTTATCGTCATGGTAAGAGCTACAGTGGTGAGCAGATGATGTTTTTGGCCGCATGTGGTGTCGATACCATTTTGTATCACCACGAACCGACAACCACATTTAGCTACTATTCATCTAATGAGTTTGGCGCCGATGCGTTTACGGTTGAGTTAGGTAAGGTCATGCCGTTTGGGCAAAACGATATGAGTAAATTTGCTAAAGCGAAAGCCATGCTAACCGCGCTTGTGACTCAAACTGAAGTTGAATTACCAGCCTATGAAGCTGAGCAGCTAAACCTATATAAAGTGTCACGCTCAGTGAATAAACACTTTGAAGACTTCACATTCAGCTTTGCAGATAGTACAGAGAACTTTACTCAATTTAATAAAGGCGAGGTGTTAGCCACTGAAGGTGGCCAACAAGTCATCATTGAGCATGATATTGAAGCAATTGTATTCCCAAATGCAAAAGTTCCTGTCGGGCAACGCACAGTATTATGTTTGATCCCTGCACCAAATGAAGATGTGCAGTAACATTGTCGCAGTCGTAAACCATTATATACATTTGCCCAAGTGCTAAAATGAGCCACGGCAAATAATGACTATTGCTAGGTAGTTTACGTTAACGTAATGTTTATCAGCAGATTATAATATCAGGTAACTATTTACCCTATAACTAAGAGCACAATATGAGCAACGCAACAACGAATAATGACACTGTGCATCGTGTCAGCTTCTTAGATAAAGCGTCATTGCACATTCCAACCTTGCGCATTTTGCAAGCGGACGGCACCACTTATGAACAAGCGGTTTTGCCAAATATTGATCAAGAGCTAGCGAACAAAATTTATGACACTTGCGTATTCACGCGAGTGCTAGACGAGCGTATGCTCGGTGCCCAGCGTCAAGGTCGTATTAGTTTCTATATGACATGTACTGGTGAAGAAGCGGCCGTGATTGGCAGTGCTGCAGCGCTTGATGATGGCGACGTTATTCTTGCGCAGTATCGTGAACACGCGGCACTAAGATACCGCGGCTTTCCGACTGAGCAGTTTATGAATCAAATGTTCAGTAACGAGAAAGACTTTGGTAAAGGTCGTCAAATGCCGATCCACTATGGCAGCCAAGAGTTAAATTACCAAACCATTTCATCGCCGCTAGCCACGCAAATTCCACAAGCAACGGGTGTCGCTTATGGTCTTAAGCTACAAGGCAAGCGCAATGTGGCTGTATGTTACTTTGGTGAAGGTGCAGCGTCGGAAGGTGACTTCCACGCAGGTCTAAACATGGCTGCGGTACTTAAATCACCCACTATTTTCTTTTGCCGTAATAATGGTTACGCAATTTCAACACCAACTGAAGAGCAATATGCAGGCAATGGTATTGCTAGCCGTGGTGTAGGCTACGGCATGCACACTATCCGTGTTGATGGTAACGACATGTTGGCCGTGTTAGCTGCAACTCAGCAGGCTCGAGCTTATGCACTTGAGCACAATGGACCAGTATTGATTGAAGCCATGTCATACCGTCTTGGCGCTCACTCTTCATCAGATGACCCATCAGGCTATCGTTCAAAAGAAGAAGAAGCAAAATGGCAGCAACATGACCCAGTTAAGCGCTTTAAGTTATGGATGATCAACAAGGGTTGGTTAGACGAAGCCACAGACGCTGAGCTACACGAAAAGTATCGTGAAGAAGTATTGTCAGCTGTGAAAACCGCTGAAAAACTGCCTGCTCCACATATTGATGAAATCATTGAAGATGTTTTTGACAAGCCAACACCAGCGCTTAAGAAGCAACTAAGTGAATTGAAAGAGCATATTAACAAGTATCCAAATGCTTATCCTAAAAGTGCAGGGAGAATTTAAGCCGTGGCTCAAATGAATATGTTACACGCCATTAATGAGGCGTTATCCATTGAGATGGAAAAAAACCAATCAATGATCGTATTTGGTGAAGACGTTGGCCACTTTGGCGGTGTTTTCCGTGCAACTTCAGGACTGCAAGAAAAGTTTGGTAAAGAGCGTTGTTTCAATACGCCGCTAACTGAGCAAGGTATTGCTGGTTTTGCTAACGGTTACGCTGCTGCAGGTTTAACTGCCGTCGCTGAAATTCAGTTCGCTGACTATATCTTCCCGGCGTTTGACCAAATCGTCAATGAGTCGGCAAAGTTTCGTTACCGTAGTGGTAATCAGTTTGACGTTGGCGGTTTGACGTTCCGTACCCCTTATGGCGGTGGTATTGCTGGTGGTCATTATCACTCACAATCTCCAGAAGCTTACTTTACTCAAACCCCTGGTTTGAAAGTGGTGGTGCCAAGAAACCCAGAGCAAGCAAAAGGCTTGTTACTTGCGGCAATGCGCGATCCTAACCCAGTCGTATTCTTCGAGCCTAAGCGCCTTTACCGCGCATCGGTGGGCGAAGTACCTGAGGGCGATTACGAGATCGAACTAGGTAAAGCAGAAGTGGTTAAGCAAGGTACTGATATCACAGTGCTTGCTTGGGGCGCGCAAATGGAAATTGTTGAGAATGCATGCAAGAAAGCTGAAAAAGAAGGCATTTCATGCGAAATCATCGATTTACGTTCACTCGCACCATGGGATGTTGATACCGTTGCCGCATCAGTTAAAAAAACAGGCCGCCTACTGATCAACCACGAAGCGCCGTTAACTGGTGGCTTTGCTGGTGAAATTGCCGCGACTATTCAACAAGAGTGCTTCTTGTACCTAGAGTCGCCAATTAGCCGAGTGTGTGGTCTAGATACGCCGTACCCGCTAATTCATGAAAAAGAATACATGCCAGATGAGCATAAAACATACGAAGCCATTAAAGCTTCTGTTGGCTTCTAGGAGTAGTTGGCAATGATTAAAGATTTTATTTTGCCAGATATTGGCGAAGGCGTAGTTGAGTGTGAGCTGGTTGATTGGTTAGTACAAGAAGGCGATATCGTCGTTGAAGACCAACCGATTGCCGATGTGATGACTGACAAAGCATTAGTGCAAATCCCAGCGCCGCACGCAGGTAAGATCACTAAGCTGTATTACGCTAAAGGTGACATTGCTATTGTGCACAAGCCACTCTACGCAGTCGATGTTGACGGTGACGCGGGTGAGGTTGCCGCTGAGCAAGCTGACGACACTAATGAAGCAAGTGCTAGCGCAGCTGAATCTGCGCCTGATACAACTGCCCCTGTTACTACTAGCACTGGTGGCGCGGTTGTAGAAGACTTTTTATTACCCGATATCGGTGAAGGTATTGTTGAGTGTGAATTGGTTGAATGGCTAGTGCAAGAAGGCGAAATGGTCGAAGAAGATCAACCCATCGCTGATGTGATGACTGATAAAGCGCTTGTGCAAATTCCAGCAATTAAGGCGGGCAAAATGGTCAAGCACTATTACCGCAAAGGCCAGCTCGCTAAAGTTCACTCGCCACTATTTGCGATTGAAGTCGAAGGCAGTGCTGCGCCGGCAGCTGCGCCAGCTGAACAAGCTGAAGTAGCAACAACTGCTACAGCAGCACCGAGTGAGGGCGTTGCGCAAGGTAAAGCACTGGCAAGTCCAGCTGTTCGCCGCCTAGCACGTAGCCTTGATATTAATATCGCTGAAGTAAAAGGCAGCGGTAAAAATGGCCGCGTATACAAAGAAGATGTTGAGCGTCATAGTCAAGGTGGTCAAGTTAGTGCTGCTAAGACAGTTGCAACACCAAGCGCACCCGTTACTACAAATGCTCCTGTTGCTCCAGCTCCTGTGGCAAGCGCTGGTGATCTCGTTGAGCCAATCAAAGGCGTTAAGGCTGTGATGGCGAAGATGATGGTAGAGTCTGTGTCTACCATTCCGCACTTCACCTATTGCGAAGAGTTTGATCTAACTGAACTCGTTGCGCTGCGTGAATCAATGAAGAAACGCTACTCGACTGAAGACGTTAAGCTAACCATGATGCCATTCTTTATGAAGGCGATGTCGCTAGCGATCAATGAGTACCCAATTCTCAATTCGCAAGTGAATGCTGATTGTAGTGAGCTAACGTACAAAGCAAGCCACAATATCGGCATGGCAGTTGACTCAAAAGTTGGCCTGCTAGTACCTAATGTCAAAGACGTACAAGCTAAGTCGATTTTAGATGTTGCAGCTGATATCACCCGTTTGACCAACGACGCTCGTAGCGGCCGTGTTGCGCCAGCCGATCTTAAAGAAGGTACCATTACCATCTCAAACATTGGCGCCTTAGGTGGCACAGTCGCTACGCCAATTATCAATAAACCAGAGGTGGCAATTGTTGCTCTCGGTAAGCTGCAAAACTTACCGCGCTTTAATGATAATGGTGAAGTAGAAGCACGTAAGATCATGCAAGTAAGTTGGTCTGGCGATCACCGCGTGATTGATGGTGGCACTATTGCTCGCTTCTGTAACTTGTGGAAACACTATCTAGAGAATCCACAAGAAATGCTGATGGCGATGAAGTAATTCAACCTGTTCAAATTATGTTGAATAATTGAACATTTATTTAAAAAGGACGCAAACTGCGTCCTTTTGTTTTATGTGACGTTTTCGTATAATTGCGCCACTTATTTTGTATTGGGAAGTATTATGAGTCTGTCGGCACCTCAAATTGAAACTATTGACTATCCATTTCCAGCTAAACCTGCCGTGTTGTCTGACGATGAAAAAGCAACTTACAAAGCACGTATCAAGCAATTACTAAAAGAACAAAACGCGGTACTTGTTGCACACTATTATACTGACCCTGAAATTCAGGCGCTGGCGGAAGAAACCGGTGGTTGTGTTTCTGACTCGCTTGAGATGGCGCGTTTTGGTCGTGATCATCCTGCTGATAAATTAATTGTCGCGGGTGTTAAGTTCATGGGCGAAACAGCAAAGATCTTAAGCCCAGAAAAAACCGTGTACATGCCAACGTTAGAAGCGACTTGCTCGCTAGACCTTGGTTGCCCAATCGAGCAGTTTAGCGAGTTCTGTGACGCTCATCCAGACCATACTGTTGTGGTTTACGCTAATACTTCTGCTGCAGTTAAAGCTCGTGCAGACTGGGTTGTCACTTCAAGCATCGCACTAGAAATTGTTGAACACCTTGATAGCGAAGGTAAAAAGATTATCTGGGGCCCAGACCGTCATTTAGGCTCTTACATCGCCAAACAAACTGGCGCAGATATGCTGATGTGGCAGGGCGACTGTATCGTGCACGATGAGTTTAAATCGAACGCACTTAAGCAGTTAAAACAGCAATACCCTGATGCGGCGGTATTGGTTCACCCTGAATCACCTGCAAATGTGGTAGCGATTGCCGACGCGGTTGGCTCAACTAGTCAGCTAATTAAAGCCGCGCAGACAATGGATAATGATACTTTCATTGTGGCAACCGATAAAGGTATTTTTTACAAGATGCAGCAAGCTGCACCAGGTAAAACCTTAATTGAAGCACCTACAGGCGGTAACGGCGCAACTTGTCGTAGCTGCGCTCATTGTCCGTGGATGGCAATGAACGGCCTACAAGCCATTTACACCTCGCTTACTGCAGAAAATAAAGCAGAGCACGAGGTTTTTGTAGATGATGCACTGCGTGAAAAGGCGCTCATTCCGCTAACTCGCATGCTAGATTTTGCTAAAACCCTAAATATGAAAGTGAAGGGTAACGCTTAATTGCTCTAATTTTGAGTTTGTTATATGAAAGCCGCTTTTCGAAGCGGTTTTTTTATGGGTGGAAGTTAGAGCGCATAGCTAATATCCAAAACAAAAAGCCTCGCATGAGCGAGGCTTTTGATGATTCGAATTGGCTAATTGAGCGAAATTACTTGGCGTTCATTAGTGCAACTGTATTGTCTAGCATACGGTTGCTAAAGCCCCATTCGTTGTCGTACCAAGCCATCACTTTAACTAGGCGACCGTTAACCTTGGTTTGTGTCGCGTCAAAGTTTGACGAGTAAGGGTTGTGGTTAAAGTCGATAGACACCAAAGGCTGCTCGTTAACCGCAAGTACTTCGCCTAGTGGCATTTGCTTAGCAGCATCAGTCACGATTTGGTTAATTTCTTCAACGCTAGTGTTGCGACCAGCAACAAAGGTTAAGTCAACCAATGACACGTTTACTGTTGGTACACGTACAGCCATACCGTCAAACTTACCTTGAAGCTCTGGTACGACTAGACCCACAGCTGCAGCCGCACCTGTTTTAGTTGGGATCATCGACATAGCAGCAGCACGAGCGCGGCGCAGGTCAGTGTGGTAAACGTCAGACAGACGTTGGTCGTTGGTGTATGCGTGAATAGTGGTCATTAAACCAGACTCAATACCAACAGCATCGTTTAACGGCTTAGCAAATGGCGCTAAACAGTTAGTGGTACAAGAAGCGTTAGAGATAACTGTCATGTCTGCAGTTAATACTTCTTGGTTTACGCCATATACTACGGTCGCATCAACGTTTTTACCTGGCGCAGAAATAATGACTTTTTTAGCACCAGCATCTAGGTGAGGTTGAACTGATTCTTTCGAAGTGAAGATACCAGTACATTCGTAAACTACGTCAACCTTTAGATCAGCCCAAGGAAGCTTAGAAGGGTCACGCTCTTGGAAAGTTAGGATCTTGTCGCCATTTACATAAATAGCTTCTTCATCATGTTCAACGCTTGCATTGAAGCGACCATGTACTGAGTCGTACTTAGTTAGATGTGCGTTGATTGAAGCATCGCCTAAGTCATTGAGTGCGACGATTTCGATTGGGTAATCCTTTTCGCTTTCGTAAAGTGCACGTAAAACATTTCTACCGATACGGCCATAGCCATTAATTGCAACACGGATAGTCATCTCATATCCCTCTAGTGAAAATAATCTGGTGGTTCGTCTAACGCCTGGTAGTAAAATTACCAAATTGTACGACTTGGTCAAGCTAAAATGCGCTTTTTATCGTCATATCGACTAACAATTTCGTATTTTTTTTACAAAAACACGTGTCACGTCAAGTTAACACCTATGATAGACGTTTTTTACGAATTGGTTTATTGCAGGTTAATTAATTTTTGACCAATTTCTGAAGTGGCAAAATTTCCACTTTCGATGGAATCAACTAACGCTTGTGCTTGGGTGTCTAGTTGGTTTGCCAATTGTTTATTGCCATTAATGAAGCCGAGTAGCTGTCTTTCATCGGCTTTATTGTCTGTCATGAGAATATTAGCCTTGGTGAACAAGTAGGCATTTTCAAAATCTTGCAACCTTTGATAAACCGAAGCTAAACCCAATAACCAGTCAGTATTAAAGCCATCTGGGTCGTCGACGGACAGTAGTTCTAAATAAAGTGCTTTTGATTTTGCTTGGTCAATGCGCACAAAGTGACTTGCTAATGATGCCTTTATTTGGTTGTCGTTAACTAATCCTTGTGCAAACTGGTCTAATACGATTTGCAAAGAGGGGAAGTCATTAAATCTGAGCCAGCGATAGTAGGCCAAATGTAAATCGGGGTTATCTTTAGTGTATTCGCGCAGCTCAGCTAGCGTTTGCGTGCTCACTGCAAACGCACGTTTTCTGTCTTGAGTTCGCTCAGGATGCAAGATGTGCTCAACGCCTGCAGCAAGTTCAATACAGTTACTGTAATCTTCAAGGTGAATGAGAAGGTCGAATAATTGTTTACCACTCGGTGTTTGGCTGTTCATTAATTGGTAACGATGGCGGATCAGGTCGCCTTTTTCGTATCGACACCAACTATCTCGATGAAGATCAGCACAAAGTTGAGGATTATTTTTACAAATCTGGTCGCTATTTCGGTCATTTTCGCAGCCAAAAAGCCCGAAAAATAACCCCGACAAACCAATTGATGTAATTATTACAAAATTCCGTCTCAAATTGACTCCAAATCTTAAATTTGTCTAATAAAATTACATGTTTACAGGAAATTTGTTACTGGCGAAATCGATGAGATTTCATTACAATGTCGCCGACCTAGCGGGGCTGAGCCCCTATTATAAAATCATTATTGGTCTTTTCTTTTTGTTACTCAAACCTTTCTTCAAATAAATGACGAAAAGTGAGATAAAGGATCCCTTCATGAGCGCAGATAAACATTTACGTAGCTGGCAAGAACGATTTGAAATGGCAGAAGCAATGCAACCATTGCTCGGTAAGCTATACCGTAACCAAGGTGTTGAGGTTATGTTGTATGGTAAGCCGTTATTAAGTGCTTCAACCATTGAGGTTATCAAAGCTCATCGATTAGTACGTCGTCACGTTGGTGAAAAGCTACGTTTACGTGAAAGCTTCCCATTCGTAGAAGCATTAAGCAAACTTGCTGTTAAACACTGTAAAGTTGATATCGGTAAGCTAGCGGTTAACTACTGGAAAAACCATTCAGATGCATCTGAAATCCAAGCTTACATGACTCGTGAGCTAGAAGGTGCAATGAACTATGGTGACGACACACCAGCACGTGATGTTGTATTATACGGTTTCGGTCGTATCGGTCGTTTATTAGCGCGTCTTATGATTGAACGTACAGGTCAAAGCAACAAGCTTTGTTTACGTGCAATTGTACTGCGTGGTGGTAAGAAGGGTGACCTTGAAAAGCGTGCAAGCTTGCTACGTCGCGACTCAGTTCATGGTGCATTTAACGGCTCGGTTGAAGTCGATGAAGAAAACAATGCAATTATTGCTAACGGTACTTACATTCAAGTTATCTACGCAAACTCGCCAGATGAAGTTGACTACACAAAATATGGCATCAATGATGCGCTAGTAGTTGATAACACGGGTATCTGGAAAGACGAAGATGGCCTAGGTCTGCACCTTAAGAGTAAAGGTGCTAGCAAGGTACTATTGACTGCTCCTGCTAAAGGCGCAATCAAAAATGTCGTTTACGGTGTGAACGACAGTGACATTCTAGATACTGACACTATCGTATCTGCGGCAAGTTGTACTACTAACGCCATTACCCCAATTCTTAAAGCGGTTAACGATAAGTATGGTATTGAGAATGGTCACGTTGAGACGATTCACTCGTACACTAACGACCAAAACCTTATCGACAACTACCACAAAGCTGACCGCCGCGGTCGCAGTGCACCATTAAACATGGTTATCACTGAAACAGGTGCTGCGAAAGCAGTATCTAAAGCGCTACCGGCTCTTGAAGGTAAGCTAACCGGTAATGCTATCCGCGTACCTACTCCAAATGTATCGATGGCGATTATCAGCTTGAACCTAAACGGTGAAACTGATCGTGACGAAATGAACGATTACTTGAAGCACATGGCATTGCAATCTGATCTGCAATATCAAATCGACTTCACTGAGTCGACTGAAATTGTGTCAAATGACTTAGTTGGTTCTCGTTATGCTGGTGTTGTTGATTCACAAGCTACGATTGCTGATGGTAAGCGCGCTATTCTTTATGTCTGGTACGACAACGAGTTTGGCTATAGCTGCCAGGTAGTTGGTGTTATGCAGAAGATGCTAGGTTTAACTACGCTATCTTTGCCAAGCCAAAAATAGGCTCAAAACCTTAAACTGAGTCTAATTAGACGTTTAAAAAGCACCTTTTAAAGGTGCTTTTTTGTTTTCAGTCCTGAGCGAACTATTCCCTAATTCAACTCTACCATCCATCTGTTTTGCGAAACTGGCGTTTGAGTCGACATTTTTGTCTATTAGGTTAAAACTATTGTTGATTTAATAATTTTGTAGGACGAAAACTGAGTATTGTTCATAAATTATGAGTTTCTTAACAACATGATGAGTTCTCGCTACTCACCACGGCAATACAATGGTATAAGTTACGCTGGTTGAAACATCAATTACCCTCAATTGTTACCCTTAAAAGAAATTTAGGACACCTAGTATGATTTTCTCTAATGTCACTCAAGCTCCAGCGGATCCGATTTTAGGCTTAACCGATGCATTTAAAGCCGATACACGCCCAACTAAAGTTAATCTAGGCGTAGGTATTTATAAGGATGAAGCAGGGCAGACGCCGGTACTTTCTTCAGTGAAGAAAGCTGAAGCTAAGTTGATTGAGATTGAGAAATCTAAAAGCTATTTAGGCATTGACGGTGTACAAGCCTATAACCAAGCAGTACAAGCTTTGCTTTTTGGTGATGCTAGCCCAATTATTGCAGATAAGCGCGCGCGTACAGCGCAGGCTCCAGGTGGTACCGGCTCACTGCGTATGGCGGCAGAGTTCTTAGTTAATAACACCAGTGCGGACACGATTTGGGTAAGTAACCCAACCTGGGCTAACCATCAGAGTATTTTCAGTGCCGCTGGTCTAAATATCGAAACTTACGATTACTATGTTGCTGAACAACACGACATTGACTTTGATGCAATGTTAGCCAGTCTTGCTAACGCAAAAGCTGGCGATATCGTGCTATTGCACGGTTGCTGCCATAATCCAACCGGTATTGACCTCACGATCGACCAATGGCGTCAAATTGGCGAGTTATGTGTTAAGCAGCAGCTAGTGCCTTTATTTGATTTTGCTTATCAGGGTTTCGGCGCGGGTATTGAAGAAGATGCGCAAGGTCTACGCACCGTTGCTGCGCAAGTGTCTGAGCTTATCGTTGCTAACTCATTTTCTAAGAACTTTGGTTTATACAATGAACGTATTGGCGCAGTTACCTTAGTAGCAGTAAATAGCGAAGAAGCTGAGCGCGCATTTAGCCAGGTTAAGAAAACCATTCGCTCTAGCTACTCAAACCCACCTGCACATGGCGGCTTAATTGTGTCGACAATTTTAGCCGACGCTGAGCTTCGCGCTGAGTGGGAGCAAGAGCTTGCACAAATGCGTAGCCGTATTGCCCAGATGCGCGAGCTGTTTGTTGCCACATTGGCAGCAGAGGGGGTGACCCAAGACTTCAGCTTTATTGCCAAACAAAATGGTATGTTTAGTTTCTCTGGCCTAAGCAAAGAGCAAGTGGCGCGACTAAAAGACGAGTTTGGTGTGTATATTGTTGGCTCTGGCCGCATCAGTGTCGCTGGCTTAACAAAGGCAAACTTACCAGTTGTGTGTAAAGCGATTGCACAAGTGCTTTAGCTATTAGTTACTAGATACCAAATACTAAACACATAGTAAAAACGAGCACTTAGGTGCTCGTTTTTTGTTTTTACTTATGCAATTAGTTACCCAAGCCAAACAAGAATAGATTTCTGTTTTATGACGAGTTCGGTTTATAATCCATGCAAATTATTGCGATAAGGATGACAGCTTGAAAACAGGTCGCGTTGGAAAATTTACCCTAGCTTTGGCAACCATAGTAGTACTGATTATTGTGTTTAGAGCAGGAGTGATCCCATTTATTGATAAACAGTTACCTAGTATTTCAAGAGTCATTAAATCTGAAGTTGAAAAAGACGAGACACCACTGCCAGACTTTAAAGCGGTGGACGATGTCACTCAGAAAAAATTGACCTTTTTTAACTACTTTCGCCCATTAGTGATTGAAGAAAACACCATGATCATTAATGAGCGCAAACAAATCCAATCTATTCTTGCCCACCTGCAAGAAGGCGAGCAGCTCACTGCAGCAGAAAAGCTTCAACTTGATAGAATCGCTAAACGTTACCGACTGGCGGGTAAAGACATTGGCATTAAACAGCTCAGGCAGTTGTTGCTTAAAGTCGACACTATCCCTGTTGAACTTGTGCTGGTACAAGCCGCCAATGAAAGCGGTTGGGGTAGCTCGCGCTTTTCACAAAAAGGTAATAACTATTTTGGTCAGTGGTGCTTCTCAAAAGGTTGCGGTCTCGTGCCATTGTCGCGTACACCGGGGTTGAACCATGAGGTAGCGGTGTTTGACTCACCGAAAGACTCAGTAATCGCCTATATGAATAACCTAAACAACAATCAGGCATACAAGATGTTTCGCTCAATTCGAGCTGATCTTCGTGCCCAGCACATAGAGCCTACTGCCGAAGAGTTAGTTTATGGGCTTATGCATTATTCTGAGCGTAAACAAGCTTATATCGACGAGCTACTCGATATGCTGCGTCACAATAAAAAACTATTACAAGGAACCGCCGTCAATGCGTAAAGCAGTTATTGTCGCATTATCTGTTACTGGTCTTTTCACAACTAGCCTGTTTTCCAGTGTTGCTTACAGTGAAACTATCTCACTCGAATACAACGGCTTTTATGACAAGCTTAAGCGTGCTCATAAGAGTAATCATCCATTAGTTGATTTAGTCTTTTCTGTGCCTGAAAAACCGGGCTGCAAGATAGTGAGTGGCGATATACGTACAGAGAAGCAACAGTTCCCACTGACCTATAACGCTGAGCAGCGACTATTTATTCCTTACGACCCGCAGCTTAAATCTGATCGCGCCTTGATCAACCTAACCGTTGATGGCGATGGTAAACAGTGTGGGATAGCGGTGCAAGTGCGCGCGAAATCAGTTAAGCAGAGTTACTCAGCAAGCGAGCTAACAGACCTGATGGCAGACATGGATAAACTGCTTGATAGCTTACTGGGTTTTCCGATGAAGTATTTTTCTGATCCTGTTGCGGGCATTAAGCTGCAATTTGAATCAGAGCTTAACAGTGTGTTGATCGATGGCAAATCAGTGGAATTAGAGCAATCTATGCAAGGTGAACACTACAGTGCAACCTTAACTCGTGAGTTAATCGAAAACGCGAAGCAGGTCGAGTTTAGTCAAATGCCAACGGTGATCAGCCCCCATTTGAATTAGTTCGCTTACATTTAGTTATAAGAGGTTAGGGCCTATTGATCTTTCAAGATTATTTTTACAGCTGCTTGTTGGAAATTTATACAAGGCAACGACTTTGATGTGTGGTTATTCCACATGAGTAAGTCGTTAACATAGTAGAAATGACAACAAGCGCTGCCTGAAAGGTTCGTTTAAAAGCACTTTACTCATTATTGCGAGCGAATTTGTGTAGGTGACTAGACGTCATCGCTCACGCCTCAATTAAAGTGCTTTTAATTCGAACAAATTCTAATCAGCAAAGATTAACAGGCCCTAGTCAAGCACAAAAAAACAGCCTCATTTGAGGCTGTTTTTGTTTCAGAGTCGATATTTATTTCGCTATGTCTAGACCAAGCTTATGGCTGGAAGGTCTCCACCACATCAATGCGCTGGCCTCTATCAGGTGCAGCTTCATCAAGATTAATGTGGCCGCTGTTACTGATATCTAAGAAATCAAATGCTGGCAAGTCAGCTTCAGCCACGTCGCCCTTCATTGGTGCATTTGGATCGCGCTTAAGGCTTACAAAGTCAAACTGCTCACGGTCAACACCCTGAGATGGCGCGGTGTTTTGCATCGCAGTAAAGATGGTTTCAATGCGACCAGGGTGCTGCTTGTCCCATTGCTTCATCATATCTTTAATTGCTTGACGCTTAAGGTTTTCCTGTGAACCGCATAAATTACACGGAATAATCGGGAATTCTTTGAGTTTTGCGTATTCGGCAATGTCTTTTTCGCGGCAGTAGGCAAGCGGGCGGATCACCATGTTAGCGCCATCGTCAGACAGTAATTTAGGCGGCATGGCTTTCATCTTACCGCCATAGAACATGTTTAAGAACATGGTTTCGATGATGTCATCTCTATGGTGCCCTAGGGCAATTTTAGTTGCGCCAATACGTTGAGCAAAGCCGTATAGCGTGCCGCGGCGTAGGCGCGAGCATAAAGAGCAGGTAGTTTTACCTTCAGGGATTTTTTCTTTAACGATTGAGTAGGTGTCTTTTTCAAGAATATGATAAGCAACGCCTACTTGATCTAGGTATCTTGGTAATACATCTTCTGGAAACCCTGGCTGTTTTTGATCAAGGTTTACCGCCACAATTTCAAATTTGATTGGTGCACGCTGCTGCAAATTAAGCAAGATGTCTAGCATGGCATAGCTGTCTTTACCGCCAGATAAACAGCACATTACTCTGTCGCCATCTTCAATCATGTTGTAGTCAGCAATGGCACTGCCAACTTCACGACGCAGACGCTTTTGTAACTTGTTCATACGAGTAATATTTTTCTTGATGGTTTCTTGTGCCAGTTCAGACATACCTTTGACCGCTTGCTTACTTGAGTTTCAGGGCGCGTATTATTCCAGTATTAGCAAGAATGGTAAAGCTTTGCGCGGCATTACTTGACCTAAACTAACGAGTTGTTAACAAGCATTTGCTCGACTACTAGCAAGTGCTAGTTACTCAAAATGCAGCTGAGATCTGTTTTTGAAAAGCTTAGCTCAATCAGCTTAAAGATATGTGATCTGTTCCCTTGAGAACCTTGGCTGTAATTGCGTATAACACTCTGTATCTTCTAAAATTTTGTGCCACTGTTAGCCGCCAAGTTTAATGACGGTTTTATTGAGCCTATATGTCCCATCCATTAACCGCGCAGCTTATTCGACGAGTGTTAGTTGCTCGGGTCAAACTGCTTATTGTTGCAAGCATTGCATTCATACTCGTTGCAATGCTGTTTAACCACATTCTTGCGGATAAGTTTTATCAGGTGCAGCGGCATAACACTGTATCCATTAGTGGCCCATGGGAGTTCACCTCATTTGAGCCAGCCAAGCATGGTTATATCTATACCCGCATGCAGGTGATTGAAACTCTGCTGGATGTCGACAAAAAAGGGCAATTAAAACCTGCATTAGCAACAGATTACTGGCAAACCAGTGACGGATTGAGCTGGCATTTTAACTTGCGTGAGGGGTGACATTCCATGATGGCAGCGAGTTAAACGCCCACGCCGTACAGCAAAGTCTGCAAGCCGCATTAGCGACTCACGGCAGTTTGCGAATGGCTCCGATAGCATCAATTGAGGCTATTGATGAGCGAGAGATAATGATTGCTTTAAACAAGCCTTATCCCATGCTGGGTTTACTGCTCACCCATTATGCTAATGCGATAATCGCCCCAGCAAGCTTTACAGATGGCGAGGTCACCGAGCTTATTGGCACCGGGCCTTACTCACTTATGCATTTCTCGCCACCACATAAACTCATTGTTAAGGCAAATGATAGTTATTGGGGGCAAAAACCGTCAATTACCTATGCCAGCTACTTAACTGGTCATAGAGCGGAAAGTCGAGTGCTGCAAGCGAAATCACAAGAAGCAGATATTGTATTTACGCTGGCATCATCGTCATTCCCACAATTAGCAGATGCGCCGGTTGAGATTATCTCTGCGCCGATCCCAAGAACGCTACTCCTGAAATTAAACAGCGGTGATAGCCAGCTTCACGATGTGCGTGTACGCCAAGCACTGAGTCTTGCTCTTGATAGGCAAGGTATAGCCGCTACCATCATCGGCGATAAAGCGGCGGCAAGTACAAGCTTATTACCACTAAGTTTCACACAGTGGCATAAGTTACCAAGTACACAACATCAAAAACAGCTGCAATCAAGCTCTGAGCGTTTAACGCTTGCTAAGCAGTTACTCAAGCAAGCTGGTTGGAAACAAATCGATGGAATACTGCTCGATGCTCACAAGCAGCCTTTTAAACTAACGCTAGTGACCTATGCCGATAGACCTGAGTTAACTAAAGTGGCGACAGCCGTGCAGGCGCAGTGGGCAAAGCTTGGTATTAAGCTTGATATCAATGTAACTAACTCAAGCATGATCCCCGCAGGTCACCATGATGGCAGCTTACAAGTTGGATTGATGGCGCGAAATTTTGGTTTTCTAGCCGACCCGTTGATGACAATCTTGCAGGATTACGCCAATGGCGGCGGTGATTGGGGGCGATGAACTGGCGAGACGATGCTGTCGACGCTCTGTTTAAACAAGCTCAGATATCTAACGTTTCAAGTGAACTAAAACAAGATGCGCTAAACGTCATTGAACAACAATTCCCTGTGCTTGCCATTGCCCATTATCGGCAAAACATCAGCGTAAATAAACGTATCAGAAATTTCTCTTTCGACCCGTTTGAGCGCAGCTATTTCATCAATCAGCTGAGTTTTAAGGAACGTTCAGAAGGTGAGCCGCGCAAATGACAAGGTTCAGAGCAAGTAGTAAATCGAAAGTGAGCAAATCGACAATGAGGTTCACGACGAATAGGCGCGAAAATAAGCGGGTGTGTGAACAATGGTAATAGATATTTTATATCGGCGCATATTACAACTGTTTTCGGTAATGCTGGTTGTGGGCGTGTTGTCGTTTTTGATCATGCACTCTCTGCCCGGTGACATGGCCTACCGCATTGCCGCAGGGCGCTATGGGCAAGACAATGTGTCGATGTTGGCTGCGCAGCAAGTTGCGATTGAATTGAATCTAGATGCAGGGCTTGTTGAGAGCTTGATGTATTGGTTTAACGATCTCATTCGTTTTAATTTTGGCACCTCGCTAGTTAGCGGCCAGAACGTATCTGACATGCTATACCACCAAGTTGGCCATTCACTGGTGCTGGCAATATCTGCGGTGCTTATCGCGTTACTCATATCAATCCCTTTTGGACTGTTAAGTGTGAAGTATCCGCGCATCCTAAACCCGTTCATTAGTTTGATATCTGTATTGACTAAGTCAATGCCAGTATTTGTGATTGGCATTGTTTTGATTGCGATATTTGCCATTGAGCTTAACTTAGCGCCTGTTGCGGGCTACGGCTCCTGGCAGTATTTATTGCTCCCTGCATTTACCTTAGGCATAAGCTTGGCAGCTGTGACTAATCGGGTTATATACGTCAACGCACTTGATGTGAGCCAATCTGCCTTTTATCAGTTCTCTCGTTTTAAAGGGTTAACGGTTAAGCAAACATTGCTACGCCACGGTGTAAAGAATATATCCGCGCCTGTGGTGACTTATCTTGGCATTCAACTGGTAATTGTGATTGAAGGCATAGTGATGATTGAGTCGCTGTTTAGCTGGCCGGGAATTGGCCACGGGCTTGCCCACGCGATATTTGCCAGAGACGTACCTGTTATCCAAGGCTGCGCCTTGATGATGGGCTTTTTGTTTGTCGCGGTAAACACCATAACCGATTTGATTTGCTACAAGCTTGACCCAAGAGGGCTCGAATAAATGCCAACAAATTATCCTACAAGTCTGTTGCAATTGACTGTATCTGCTTTTAATCGCATGTCCGTAAAGCAATTTGTTGGCCTAGTTTTGCTAATTGCCATGCTTGGGCTCAGTCTGTTGGTGCTTTGTTTTAGCGGTTTTTCGATAGATGGGCAGAACCTGCAGCATACGTTGACCATACCGAGTTTAGAGCATTGGTTAGGTACGGATCAGTATGGTCGTAGCATGTTAATGCGCCTTGCCAGTGCCATTGTATTGTCATTAATGCTTGGGGTTATTTGCGTACTAACGGCGAGCATAGTTGGGGTAGGCTTAGGTTTAGTCTCTGTATTTAGCCCGGCTAGGCTGGCGGGCTTTATCGATGGGGTGAGTAATATCGTTTTGGCTTTACCAGCATTAGTGATTGTGCTGTTGTTATCTGCAATGGTGCCCGGGTCATTATTGATGATTTATATCGCCATTGCGTTGGTGCAATGGGTTGAGTATTACCGGGTAACGCGTCAACGAGCTAAAGCCATTCTCGCGAGTCCTAGAGCTGAAAATTCACGCTTGTTGGGTTTTGACAACCGCTACCTGATAAAGCGTCATATCATCCCAGATCTTGCGCCGACACTGTCTACCATGATGGCATTTGGTGCGGCTAACGCGATATTGATGATGGCAGGGCTTGGGTTTGTGTATGTTGGCATTCAGCCTCCTACCGCGGAGCTTGGATTAATGAGTGTTGAGCTATTTCCATACTATCAACAAGCACCTTGGTTGGTCGCGCAGCCATTAGTGGCTATTTCACTGCTGGTGCTAAGTTTTCACTTGATGGCTGACAGTGATAGAACGTCTAGCAAAGTTTCGCCTGAGTGCCATCTGGCGAGTGATAACTCTGCAAACGGCAACTTTGCAAACGACAGCTCTGCAAAGGAAAGTACGGCAGAAAACCAATCTCCGGCCGAGGTGAGCAAACTATGATGGCCTCTCGATCCAAATCTATTTCTAAACCCAAATCTATTTCTAAACCCAAACCTATTTATAAACCCAAAACTATCTCTAAACCCAAACCTGCGCCTAAACTCAAGTCAAAACCTTCGTTGCTTAAAGTTGAAAACCTCAGCATTGAGTTGGCTTCACACTCAGCTTACTTTAAGCAGTTGTTAACCAAGCTCAAATCAAATCAGCTATCGACTGCTAGTGCTAACAAGCAACTACTTGTCGCGCCAATTAGATTTGAGGTTAATATCAATAACCCTGTTTGTATTATTGGAGAAACAGGCGCGGGCAAGAGCTTAATTTTGCAAGCCATTATGGGCTGCCTTCCCCCAGGGTTAATTAGACGAGGCACAATCACATTTGATGGCGTGGCTTTGTCAGACAAACAGCTGGCGGCGCTGTGGGACACAAGCATATCTTTGCTTCCTCAAGAGCCTGTGACATTACTTGACCCGTTAATGGTTAACTATCAACAACTCAGCGAAATCCACTCCTGCTTAAATGGCATTGGTAGGCGAGCAGCCGTGAGTCATAGTCTCGAGCAGATGCAAGATGCGGGCTTGATAAGTGCCTATGACAAGTACCCAAGACATCTTTCGGGCGGAATGGCGCAGCGTCTTGCCTACTTATGTGCTACCACCAACAACTCGCGACTATTGCTGCTAGATGAGCCTACTAAAGGGCTAGATGATGGCTGCTGTAAGCGGCTTTACGCTAACCTCAATGCTTATGGCGCTCAAGCTGGACTCATTTGCGTGACCCATGATTTGAACTTGGTAAAAGCCATTGGTGGCAAGGTCTTAGTTATCAAGCAGGGCCTGTTAATTGAATCAATTAATGCCGCGACAATTGAGCTTGATGCCAGTCATGAATTCACAAATAGCCTAATTCAAGCCAACCCTAAGCATTGGCGCGCTGATGTTAATCATCGAGCCAAACCGCTACAAGTGTTTCCTAGTGCAAAAGGTAATGATGTCAGTCGACAAGATGATGAGCGAACTCCGCTTATTCAAGCAAAAAAGCTGCAAGTGGGAAGGGCGCTGCGAGCCATTATCAAGCCGATAGACTTCACTATATATAAGAGACAAATCATTGGCTTAGCAGGCGACAGCGGCGTAGGTAAAACCACCTTAGGTGATACCTTGTTAGGTTTGATTGAGCCAATTGCGGGTGAGCTCAAAGTAGCGCATGAAAACAAAGCTCGTTGGTTAAAGCTGTATCAAGACCCAATTAGTAGCTTTGAGCCAAGTTGCAGCATTAGAGTGCAATTGCAAGATTTGACGTCTTTAGCGCATGTAAAATCCGATGAGGTACAGACGCTGCTGCCAAAATTAAATTTGAGCGCTAGTTTATTAGATAAGCTTCCTAGCCAATTATCTGGTGGTGAGTTACAAAGACTTGCTTTACTAAGGCTTATGCTACTGAAACCTGAGTTTATTTTCGCTGACGAAGCCGTATCGCGGCTTGACCCTATCACTGCCAAACAAGTGATGCAGCTTTTAGTCTCGTTTGTGCGCGAAACTAACATTACGCTAGTCATTGTCAGTCACGACGGTGAGCTACTTAACGCAGTATGTGATGACATTCTCGAGTTGCAGAAAGTTGAGTTACAAAAAGTTTAGCTACAAAAAGTGAATTAAAAAGCGGGGGAGTTGTGAAGCATTGATCAGTATGGAGTCGATGATGAAAAGGTAAATCGTAAGACCAGCTAGTACGAATTTTCCCTGTGGTTAAAATCAAAAGCCCAATGAAAAATCATTGGGCTTTGTCTGCTCGAATGTACCAGCTCAAACTTTGCTTACCGTTAAGCTCTGTGACGCTTATGAAGCGGTTACTCTTCTTCAAGTGGTGATTTAAAACCATCAGGTTTGATTGCCAGTAAATCACAGTTAATGCTGTCAATCACATGCTCAGCGGTGTTACCAATAAGCGCTGCAGAGAAGCCAGTACGACCAACGGTCCCTAAGATAACTAACTCGGCATCAAGCTTTTGCGCCATATCTGGAATGATATCTTCAGGTAAACCTTCTTCAACATGACAGTTCTCAAATGGGATCTCATAGGTTTGCGCTATGTACTGCACTCGCTGCTCATGTTGCATTCTGATGGTGTCGTTATAGCTGTTAGCGTCAAAGTCTGGTAACTCAATAGCCAAATTAACAGGTGTACCTGGGTAGCCATTAACTAGGTGGACCGAGGCAGAGAACTTATCAGCTAAGTGCTTAGCATATTGGATGACTTTTCCATTGAGGTTTTGGTGCTCTTCATCTTCGCAAGCTACGTTAATTGCACAAATAATCTTGCCATTAACTGGCCAGTCATGCTCTTTAACCATCAACACCGGAATAGGTGCCTTGCGCATCAAGTGCCAGTCGGTAGGCGTGAAGATAACCGCTTTGAGTTTGTCATGGTCATGGGTGCCTTTGACGATCAAGTCGACATCATGCTCCATTGCGTAGTTAATAACACTTTCAAATGGACGGTTATGCCAAACTACTTCTGAGTGAATATTGACGCCGCGCGGTTGGTATTGCACGAGAATATCATCGAGCCAGGCTTTACGCTGATCGATAACGCCTTGTCGCATCGCTTCACGCTCTTGATGTGACAAGATAGAGGTCATTTCGTAAGAAAAATCAAAAATAGACAAGAAGGCGATAACTTCAGCCTGGCTTTTGGATGCCAAGTCTACCGCACGGTCTAATGCCGCTTGATGATCTGTAGTCGGGTTGATGACGACGAGTACTTTGTTGTAATCCTTCATGTTCACTCCCAAGCAATTGTATTTTAGCTTTTTCTACTAAATACAGTATCACTACTGTGGGAAAAATAAACATTGAATTAGATCAAAAAAGCTACTTTTTACGTTGCAATTCTGGCACTTCCGGCAAGTACGCTTAGTGCTTGCTGGTCGACAATGACAATGTATTTACCTTTAACTTCGATCATTCCCGCTTTTTGGAAGCGGCCTAGTAAACGGCTAATAGTCTCAACGGTTAAGCCAAGATAGTTGCCGATATCACCACGAGTCATAGTCAACCTGAATTCATTTGGTGAGAATCCACGGCTACCAAAACGAGTGGCTAGGTTATGGATAAATGCGGCGAGACGTTCTTCAGCATTCTTTTTAGATAGCAGCAAAATCATTTCTTGGTCGCTCATGATCTCATTACTCATTAAGCGCATGATTTGCTGTCTAAGTTTAGGCATGGTGCCTGAAAGGTTATCAAGCGTATCGTATGGGATCTCGCACACCATTGAGGTTTCTAGCGCTTGCGCAAAACTCTGATGTTCTAAATCATGTATGCCATCGAAACCAATTACATCGCCAGCTAAATGAAAGCCAGTAATTTGCTCGTCACCTTGTTCTGTAATGGTGTAACTTTTGATGGTACCTGAGCGAATCGCATAAAGTGCTTTGAGTTGATCACCAGATTTAAAAATCTGATCACCTTTTTGCACTGGCTTTTTACGCTCGATTATATTGTCGAGACGATCTAATTCTGAGTCGTTAAGGGTAAAGGGAATACACAATGCTCCCATACTGCAATCATGGCAATGAATTGCACAACCACCTGTTGACGCGCGACGAGCTTTATTTAGATCTGTAGGCATACCTTGTCTCAATCAATTCTAACCCGCCTATGTTAAACCAAATCTGAGTTTTCAGCTAGCTTAGCTGGGCAATTGCTATGTAAATCGTCTGCATACCAAAAGCGATAATCAGTAAGCCACTGATAAGGCGTACCGCTTTGTGTTGCACCCATTGTGCAAGCTGCTTTGCTGCCACACCAGCGCTTAGTAGCGCTGGTAAAGTACCTAAACCAAAGGCCAGCATAATAAGGCCGCCTTGGAGCATACTGCCTGATGCGATAGACCAGGTTAGGGTGCTATAAACTAGCCCACATGGCAGCCAGCCCCATATTAATCCCGCTACAAGGGCTTGGCCTTGATGACGTATTGGCAGCAGCTTTTTAGCGATAGGATTAAGAAAACGCCAAATGACTTGGCCCATTTTCTCGATGTGGGTGATACCCATCCATAGCTGACTAATATAAAGCCCAGTCGCAATCATCATAATGCCGGCAAATAACCGCAAAAAAACCAGATAATTATCAATGGCAAATAGCTGACTTAGCGCAGCTGCGCCGCCACCGACTAACATACCTGCCAGGGTGTAACTGATTATGCGCCCTAGGTTGTAACTAACAAGAAAGCCCAATTGGCGTGCAAGATAATTACCTTGGTTGGAGTTAGCAATACTCGTTGAAAACGCGCCAACAAGGCCTCCGCACATACCAAAGCAATGTGCGGCGCCCATTAGTCCAACCATAAATGCGCCCCAAATTGAAAGCTCCATTAGTTAGGCTCTTTTTGGGCTGATGATTGTTGGTTACTTTCTGCGGCTCTATTTTCGGTTTTACTATCGCCGTCAGCTTGGTTTGACGAGCCTGAATTGGCAGCAGGCTTAGTGTCATCGTCAAATAAAATTGACACGCTTTGACGCTCTAAATCATCAAATTGCTCGCTGCGCACAGCCCAAAAAAAGATGCCCACAGCGATAAGCACAAACAACATCGCAATGGGGATCAGTACGTAGATAATACTCATAATTTAGTCCTAAGCAGACGTAGACTGTTACTGACAACAATAATCGAACTTAACGACATGCCAATTGCAGCGATATAAGGAAACACGTGTCCGGTTACCGCTAATGGGATGATCAGCACATTGTATCCCAGCGCCCAAATCAAGTTTTGACGAATAATACGGTGGGTCTTTTTGGCGATATCAATTGCCTGGCTAAATCGAGACAGTTTGTCGCCAAGTAAGATTAAATCAGCGCTATTTTGCGCGAGTGCAGTACCGCTGCCCATCGCTACAGAGAGGTTGGCACCGGCAAGTACTGGCGCATCGTTAATACCGTCGCCAAACATGGCGACCTGTTTATTTACTTGTAGCTGCTGTACATAATCAAGTTTACCTTGAGGTGAGAGTCCTGATTGTACTTCAGCAATGCCGAGGGTGTCTGCGACGTAATTGACATGGCCTGATTGATCGCCGCTGGCAATGCTCGATGCAATATTAAGTTTGTTCAAATCTGCAATGGTGTGCTTGCTATCTTCACGTATTGCATCGCTTAGCGTGAATACGGCGACTAGCTGGTCATCAATCGATAAATAAACTTGTTGTTTCTGGTGAGCTACAGTACTTGAATTGGCGTTGCCCAAAGTGTGCGAATTATTGTTTGCATTAACAAAGCTTGCAGAGCCGAACTTAACCTTATTGGAATTGTTATCTGCGCTGGTCGCTTGGTTATTGAAAGTTGCGCTAATGCCTGCGCCAGTGTGATGCACTATGTCCGTGACATCTTGCATTGCTGGGAAGGGTTTAAAGGCTTGCGCAATCGGGTGATAACTTGATGACTCTAGCGCAGCAATTAACTCACAAACTTGCTGTTTATCAAAATCATTGCCTAGCAATTCAATGCTATCTATGGTCAATTGACCTCGGGTTAAGGTACCGGTTTTGTCAAACACAACCTGATCAATTTTGGGGAGTTTTTCAAACACGCCTGATTTACGGGTGATGATCCCAAGTTTGGTAAACAACGTGGTGGCACAGGTTATCGCCGTGGGTGTGGCTAATGCGAGTGCGCAAGGGCAGGTTGCCACTAATACCGACAAAGTGACCCAAAATGCATCTTCAGGAGAGACAAACTGCCAAACAATATAGGTAATGGCGGCTATGGCGATAATGATAGCGGAAAAATAACTGGCGGCTTGCTCTGCCAACAGTGCCACTTTGGGTTTAGTGTTACTAGCCACTTCCTGCAAACGAATGATCTCGGCAACTAATTGGTCTTGTCCAATCGCGGTCACTTTTAACTCAATAGGCTGCTCGCTATTGATGGTGCCGGCATAGGCTTTATCACCAATCACTTTGTTAACGGGCAAGTGTTCACCAGTCAACATTGATTCATCAATTGCGCTTAAACCTTTGGTTATTAGGCCATCGGCAGCAATCATTTCTCCTGGTTTGACGCTGATTATATCCCCTAGTTTTAGCTGTTTTGCGGCGATTTGTTTACTGCCTTCATCGGTAACTAAATTTGCTGTAAGTGGCACTAACTTATGTAAGTTACTTGAGCTGACGCTGGCCTTTTGTTTTGCCGCTTGCTCAAAATAGCGCCCAAGCAACAAAAAGAAGGTGAACATGGATACCGACTCAAAATAGACTTCGCCGTCGCCTTGTACCGTCGCGACGATGCTGGCGATATAGGCGCCTGCAATAGCAAGTGATACTGAAAAATCCATATTCAACTTACCGCCAAGTAAGCTTCTTATGGCGCTAAAATAGAATGGCTGAGCTGAATAAAATACCACTGGCGCGGCAAATATCATGCTGACCCAGCGAAAGTAATCGCGATACTCTTGCTCTAAATCGGTGAAATAACCTGAATACAATGCCAGGGCAAACATCATAACTTGCATTGTGGCAAAGCCGGCAAGGCCTAAACGCAATAAGAATTTACGGCTGTTGCTTTTGGCAATTTTTTCTTGCTCATCAACCTGGTAGGGCGCAGCCTGATAGCCAATTTTGCTGACCGCAGTTAGGATTTCACTGAGCGATATTTGCTCATTGTTCCATGACACCATCGCACGCTCGGTGGTTGAATTAACCATGATCGAATGAATGCCATCAATAGACTTTAATTTGTGTTCAATTAACCAGGCACATGCGGCGCAAGTAATGCCTTCAATGGTTAATGATGTAGCGGATCGTTGTTGGTCTTTGTGAACGAAGTCTTGCTGTACTTCTTCAAGATCGTAAGCGTTAAAGTGCTGTAATTGTGAAGGAACTAACTCAGCGCCTTTGGTGCCAGGTTCACTACGGTATTGGTAATAGCTGGTTAGCCCAGAATCTACAATAGTTTGTGAAATAGCCTGACAGCCAAGGCAGCACATCGGCTGCGCTTGACCATTGATATTTGTCGTCAGATGTAAATTGGCTGGAATAGGCTCATGACAGTGATAACACTTGTTTTCATCTGCATGTGATTGTGGTGCGCAATTGCTCAATTTAACCAGTACTCAACGTCATCTTGAATATCAATGCGCTGTTGAATACGCCACTTACCATCAAAGCTTTCAAGACGCACCTCCCAAGGACCAGAAATTGATTCTTGAAGTGCTATTTTATAATTGCCTTTGGCGTCTGCCGTTGCCAAAACTTCAAAGTCCTTGTCTTCAAGGGTTGGATGAAAGAAGTCTACGGTCAATGCTGCGCCGTATTCTGGGCCGCCTTGTTGAGACAATACCAGCTGGTGGTCATCAACTGTCACTAGGTATTGCATACCTATGGTTTTTGCATGTTTGATCTTCTTAAGATCCATATTGATGCCTTTACCTTGCTTGTAATAGTCCTCTGCAACTAATGAGTCAGAATTATCCATAGCAATTTTAAGGGTAGTTACACTAGCTACAACAGCACACATAGGTAATACGATCAGAAACCAAGGCCAAAATTGTTTGTACCAGGGAAGGGGAGCAGACATACAAATTCCTAATAAAAATACGACATAAATTAGTAGAGATATTTTACCTTGAAATAACTTAATGTTCACTTAAAAAAAAGCCTCGATTTGTATCGAGGCTTTTGATGAAGTTTTATGCTAACTATTTGTTAGATAAGCTATAAACATAGGCAGAGATAACGTGAACTTTCTCTTCACCTAAGATATCTTTCCAAGCTGGCATTACGCCTGCGCGGCCATCTCTAATTGACTCTTCAATAGCGCCACGGCTCGCACCGTATAACCAAGCGTCATCAGTTAGATTTGGTGCACCCATGAACTTGTTACCTGTACCGTCCATACCGTGACAAGCAAAACAACCTTTCATGAATGAGCCTTGACCTTGTGCTGCAAGTGCTGCGTCATGCTCGCGGCCAGAAAGCTTAACCACATACTCGGTTAAACCTTTTAGCTCGCTATCTTCGATTGGTAAGCCACCTTTTGGCGGCATCATACCTTTACGACCATCCATGATGCTCTTCTTGATATCTGCAAGCTCACCACCGTATAACCAACTACCATCAGCTAGGTTAGGGAAGCCTTTAGAACCACGAGCGTCAGAGCCGTGACATTGTGCACAGTTGTTAATAAACAAACGTTTACCAACATTTAATGCTTGCTCGTCTTTTACTAGCTCTTCTAATGGCGTTGCTAAGTACTTGTCGAAAATAGGGCCATATTTCGCATCAGCTTTGGCGACTTCGGCATCATACTGTGAAAGGTGGTTATTTGCTTTTGCAGTTTCAACCGCAGCTTTTGACTCTTCCATAGAGCGTACGCTTTGGTTAGCACTGGTCCAGCCAAATAGACCTTGGTAGCTACCAAGACCTGGGTATAGCAGTAGATAAACTACGCCAAATACGATAGTGACGTAGAACATATAAGACCACCACTTCGGCAGTGGGTTATTTAGTTCTTCGATACCATCAAAACTATGGCCCATTGACTTGCCTTCTTCTACGCCTGTGCTGTTTTTAGTACAAGCGATAAGTAGAACTACACAGCCAAAGATGACCAAAAGTGTTGGAATGATAATCCAAATATTCCAGAAGTTACTCATTACTTTTGTTCTCCTGAGTCCTTCGACATTTCAGCAAGTTCTTTGTCGGTAAAGACTAAGTTTGCTGCTTCGTCAAACTTCTTTTTGCTACGAGAGCTGTACGCCCAGTAGAAAATACCGACAAAGGTGACCATTACGATAATGGTTAATATGCCTTGAAAAGTGCCGTAATCCATCATTGCCTCCTACTTGAGTGCGTGACCCAATGATTGCAAATATGCGATTAGCGCTTCCATTTCAGTCTTACCTTTCACCGCTTCTTCAGCGCCGGCAAGCTCTTCTTCACTGTACATGTTGTGATCAGGATGGAAGTTGCTCAAGATTTCCATTTTCTTACGGGTTAACTTACCGTCTAGGGTGTTATCCATAAGCCATGGGAAACCAGGCATATTTGATTGAGGTACCACAATACGTGGGTCGATTAAGTGAACCTCATGCCACTTGTCGCTGTAACGACCGCCTACACGTGCTAGATCAGGACCAGTACGCTTTGAACCCCATTGGAATGGGTGATCCCAAACACTTTCGCCTGCTACAGAGTAGTGGCCATAGCGCTCGGTTTCGGCACGCAGTGGACGGATCATTTGGCTGTGACAGTTATAACAACCTTCACGGATGTAGATGTCGCGACCTTCAAGTTCAAGCGCAGAATAAGGGCGTAGGCCTTCAACTGGCTCTGTGGTGTCTTTTTGGAACAAAAGCGGTGTAATTTGCACTAGACCACCAAAGCTAATGGCGATAACAGTGAAAATACCCAATAAGCCGATGTTCTTTTCAATTAACTCATGATTAAATTTCATCGAATCGGCTCCTTATGCTTCTGAAAGTGATGGAAGAGAATCTTTCTTCGCTTTAACAGTAAGAATCACGTTGTAAGCCATGATTAACATACCAGCAAGGAAGAATGCGCCACCCACAAAACGAACAAAGTAGAATGGGTAAGAGGCTTCTAAACTCTCAACGAAGCTATAAGTTAACGTACCGTCAGAGTTAACCGCGCGCCACATTAGACCCTGCATAACACCAGATATCCACATAGATACGATGTATAACACTGTTCCGATCGTCGCTAACCAGAAGTGAACGTTAACAAGGCTTGTGCTGTACATACGGCCGTGACCAAACAGTACTGGGATCAAGTGGTATAAAGAACCGATTGATACCATTGCAACCCAACCTAACGCACCAGAGTGCACGTGACCAACAGTCCAGTCAGTGTAGTGAGATAGGGCGTTAACAGTTTTGATTGCCATCATTGGGCCTTCGAAGGTAGACATACCGTAAAAAGACAATGAAACAACTAAGAAACGCAGTACTGGGTCAGTACGCAGTTTATGCCAAGCACCAGAAAGCGTCATAATACCGTTAATCATACCACCCCAAGATGGAGCAAATAGGATTAGCGACATCACCATACCGAGAGACTGAGTCCAGTCAGGTAGCGCTGTATAGTGAAGGTGGTGAGGACCAGCCCAAATGTAAAGTGCAATCAGTGCCCAGAAGTGAACAATAGATAGACGGTAAGAATAAACAGGGCGACCAGCTTGCTTAGGTACGAAGTAGTACATCATACCAAGGAAACCCGCTGTTAGTAGGAAACCAACCGCGTTGTGACCGTACCACCATTGCACCATAGCATCGACAGCGCCCGAGTACATAGAGTACGACTTAAGCATGCTGACTGGAACAGCCATAGAGTTAACAATATGAAGCACTGCAACCGTGATGATGAATGCACCAAAGAACCAGTTCGCGACGTAAATGTGCGAGGTAGTTCGTTTAATAATGGTGCCAAAGAATACAATGGCGTAACACACCCAAACGACGGTGATGGCGATGTCGATTGGCCATTCTAATTCAGCGTACTCTTTACCTGAGGTAAAGCCTAATGGCAGAGTGATTGCTGCTGATAAAATAATGGCTTGCCATCCCCAGAACGTAAATGCCGCTAATTTAGGGGCAAATAGTTTGGTTTGACATGTGCGTTGAACGATATAGTAGGATGTTGCGAATAGGGCTGATGTACCGAACGCGAAAATAACTGCATTGGTGTGCAATGGTCGTAAACGACTATAGGTTAACCAAGGAGTTTCGAAGTTCAGCTGAGGCCAGATTAACTGGGCCGCAATTAACACACCTACTGCCATACCAACAATACCCCACAACACAGTTGTGAGAGCAAATTGGCGAACAATAGTGTAGTTGTAATCAGCGCCTGTAGACTGGGAATGGTTCATCATAATGCTTCCACGGCTTATTACTTTGACTTTGTAGTTATAGTAAAGGCAAGCTTTACCTGTTTATTTTAACAATGCTCAAAAAACACGCTGTTGACGCGCGTTTAATCTTACGTTTGTCAATGGTTTACAACATGATTTTAACATTCATCATGAAGCGTGTTAATGATACGTGAGCTGATTCAAAAAAGATACTATTGGCCGTAGATGAAATTTGATCTAGATCAAGGTCTACAAGATAATGTTAAAAATTATGTTTATTAGGTTAAAAATGACACAAATGCGTTGCATCACCTTATTTCTATTAGTTTTCTCGGCTTTTCTTACGGCATGCGGTGACTCTTCCCCTAGCGCAGATGAAAATTTTGTTCAAGACCCAAGTTTATGCCAGTTTCAGCAAGGGGCTTGTAAGCAGCTTGTGGATGGGGTAGGCGTGTCGTTAACGCTTTATCCAGAGCATGCGCCAAGTGAGGAAAATCTGCAGTTAGCAGTTAATTTTGATCAAACTGTTAACAATGTCAGTTATGTAGTTGAAGGCCGCGATATGTTTATGGGAGTTATCCCAGGCAAGCTCGCTGCTAGCCCTGTCAACAATGCCCAGCAACTCTTTGAAGGCAACCTCATATATGGCTCATGTAGTAGTGACTATATGATTTGGCGCATGACATTAAACTTCGAAACCGAAAACGGCGTGCAAACTGCAGTGTTTGATTTTAGAGCTGATAACCCAATTTAGGCTCAGTGTAATTTAACCTCTAATGTAAATAGTGCTGTAATAACACCTTGATACGCTTGTTGAACCTCTATTAAATCAGTAATCTAACTTAAACAAATTTAGACGATTAAACGCGCAACACTGTGCGCGAACGGCAAAGGAGTGGCGATGTTAGATTTACTACCCGATTTATTTGACCATTACCCAGACGACTTGACGTTAATCCAGCTTGACTGGCGTGATTTTGGGGCGAAGGCGATTTTCCATGGCGAGGTAGTCACTGTCAGTTGCTTTGAGGACAACTCTAAGGTCAAACAGCTGTTAGCAACACCCGGCGCCGGTAAAGTGCTAGTCGTCGATGGGCAAGGCTCGATGAATCGTGCGCTACTCGGTGACATGATCGCGCAAAGCGCAATGGACAGTGGTTGGGAAGGTGTGGTGATCAAAGGGTGTATTCGCGATGCCGGTACTATCAATAGCTTTAATGTTGCGGTTAAAGCGCTGGGAACTAATCCGATTAAAACCGCCAAGCGCGATCTTGGCGAAGTAAACTGTTCAATAAACATAGCTGGCGTAGAAATTAGACCAGGTATGCATATCTATGGCGATCTAAATGGTGTTGCTTGCAGTAACAAACCGTTAGATCTCTCAGTAATAAGCTAATATTGACTTAATTTATCTCTCAAGGATGCGGTAATGAAAATTATTAAGTGGGTTGTTATTGCGCTGGCACTGCTGGTAACAGGTTTCGTGGTTTATATCACTCAAATCTTTAACTTGAATGACTTCAAGCCTCAAATTATTGAAGCGGTTGAAACGGAAACCGGGCGCAAGCTGCAAATTAATCAAGATTTGAGCTGGAGCTTTTTCCCATCAATTGGCATTAACCTTGGTGGCATTGCTTTATCGAACCCTCAAGGTTTTAGCGATGCGCAAATGGTTCAAGTCAATCAAGTGGTGGCTAATGTGTCGTTGATGCCACTGCTGAGCAAACAGATTGAAGTTGAAGAGCTAGTACTTGATGGTTTGGTGGTTAACTTAGTCACCACCAAAGATGGCCGCACCAGTTTTGATGGTCTAACTAAAGAAGAGCAAGCAAAGTCTGAAGCATCTGAACCTAAAGCGGACGGTAAATCAAGCTTTGATCCAAGCAGTGTTTATGTAGGCGGCATTAGTGTAACCAACACCCAAATAAACCTGATTGATGAACAGAGCGCAACTAAACAAGCGTTTACCCTGACGTCATTTAAATTGGGTGAGTTCGAATTAGGTAAAACCGCAGATTTTTCTTATGTGTTTGAGGCTGTGTTACCTGACATGAACGCCAAGTCTCAAGGCAAAGGGCAATTAACTGTAGGTAAGGATATTCAAAGCGTGTCTGTGTCTGGCTTTAGTATCGAGAACACGTTGACGGGTGCTAATCTACCGAATAATAAAGTTGTGGGTAATGTCAGCGCCGAGCTTAACGTTAACCTTGCCAGCAAAGCACTTGAGTTAGTTCTTAGCCAAATTCAAGTTGATGCCATTAATGGTAACGGCGATATCAAGGTCAATTACGGTACTAAGGTGCCGCAAATTGACGTAAACCTTGCTTTTAATGAAATTGATTTAAACCCTTACATGCCTGCTCGGCAAGATGGTGAGAGTCAACAAGCACCTGATGATAGTAACCAAGCTTCAACTCCTGCTACTGAACCTGACTTATCAGCCTTAAAAACGCTTGATGTTGACTTCACCTTTAAGGCCAAATCAATTAAAGCGCAGAAACTGGTGACTGAAAACTGGGACATGACGACCAGCATTAAAAATGGCGTGATTAACCTGAGTAATTTAAGCGCCGACATGTATGAGGGTAGCTTACTCACAAAAGCAAAACTTGATGGTCGCGCTAAAGTGTCAAGCTATAACTTTGATATGTCGGTAAATGGCGTGCAGTTCCGACCTTTACTGACCGATGCTGCTGAAGTGGATATGCTTTCAGGCAACGCCAATATCAAAGTGACTGGCAGCGGTAAAAGCTTGATCCCAGATAACCTAAAGCGCAACCTTAATGCCAAGGGTAACTTTGAGATTGCAGACGGTTCATTGTATGGCGTGAACATTCCGCAAATGATCCGCAGTGCTAAACAAAAGCTGTCTGGCGATTTATCAAGTGCTAAGCCTGAAGAGCAAAAAACCGATTTCACTAGCCTGACAGGGTCATTTACCTTAGCAAAATCGGTACTAAATAACCCAGATCTCGCTATGGCATCACCATTGTTGAGGCTTGCCGGTAAAGGCAATGCCAATATCGATACGCAAACTATCGACTATAGCTTAACAACCAGTGTAGTGGGTTCACTTGCAGGGCAAGGCGGTGATGATTCGCTATCAGGCGTTGATATACCATTGAGCATTAGCGGAAGCTTTGCCGAGCCAAAATTTGCGCTTGATACAGAAGCGTTACTCAATCAAAAGCTTAAGCAAGAAACTGAAAAAGCCAAAGACAAGCTAAAAGACAAATTGTTTGAAAAATTAGGTGGATTTTAATGTCAGCAAGTTACGTAACAAACTCTAGCCTGCTTGTGGTTGCAGCTCTGTCTGCAACCATAATTAGTGCTTGCAGTCAGTCCAATCAAGCAGACGCGGACGTGGCGAAGAAGCCTGCGCAAGTAAACGAGCAGGCAAGCGCTGTTCAAACACAAGATAAACAGCTCAAAGCGAAACCGACAATCAAGGAGCTTAAGTCTTCCATGGCTGATGTGACGATTGGTAAACAAGTTGCGCCTCATACCCAGTCAGTGCTTCATGGGCATTTAGTATTTGACGAGCAGGCAAGTCAAAACGGTAAAGGGGTATTTCGCTTAACCATCACCAACCCGCTCGAGCAATCGGTGAAGATTAACTTTAACTCAGGCAAAACTGCAGATTTAGTGTTATTTGATGCGCGGAATAGAAAGGTATGGGCATGGAGTGACGACATGATGTTTACTCAAGCACTAGGTAGCAAAACTTTAGCTGCGGGTAAATCAATTAAATCGCAATTTATGGTTCCAGAAAAAGTGATGCAGACCTTAGTTAAGGGCTCGCGTTTTCAAGTAGAGTTTGCTGGTAAGCTGCAAGATAGCAGTAAAACGGTGCTACACCCGGTGATTATTCCAGTACTGTAAATCTGTACTTATCGCATTGCACGCGATACGCAAGTTGCTTCAGATAAGCGCGGCAACTCTACAACAAAAAGCTCAGCAAATGCTGAGCTTTCTCGTATGTAGGTAGGGGCGAATTGCTATTGAGTATTGGTTAAGCGCTCGGTACATCCTGCCAGTGCAGCTTAATACGTTCAAAAATATCAATATTGTCGATAAATAGTGCAAGCAAATGCGGGTCAAAATGGGTACCGCTACAGCGTTTCATTTCTTCAAGCACATCATCTAGCGCCCATGCTTCCTTATAACAACGTTTGTGAGTGAGCGCGTCATATACATCGGCAATAGCTACAATTCTCGCGTAGATATGAATATCATCACCCTTTAAGCCATTAGGGTAACCGCTACCGTCGTATTTTTCGTGATGTTGCAGTGAGATAGTTGCGGCAGCTTTCAGAATTGGTCTGTTGGAGCTTTCAAGAATTTGATAACCGATCTGCGGATGTTGCTGCATGATTTTCCATTCATCATCGTCAAGCTTTCCTGGTTTTAGCAGCACTGCATCTGGCGTCGAAATCTTGCCAACATCATGCATAGGTGAGGCGTGCTTTAACAGATCTGCTTGATACTCAGTGAGTCCCGCTAATATCGCCAGTTCATAACTGTACTCAGCCATACGCTTAACATGATTGGCGGCTTCTTTTGAACGGCTTTCAACTACATCACCTAAACGGAGAATTAACTCTGATTGCGTATCTTCAACTTCCTGATTAAGCAACAAGTTCTCAAAGGCTACGCCAACATTAATAGCAAAAATATCAATCAGCTTTTTGTCTAGCTCACTTAATTCGTTTACGCCGTCGACATATAGCAAATTGATCCACTTACTGGTTTTCGTTGGGAAATAACCAATAAATGCGTTATCAACATATAAACATTGTTTCTCCGCTAAAGCGCGATTGAGCAGGGTGTAGATAGACTCGGGGATTTTTTCGCTGCCACAGTTTTCAAACTTACCTGTACCCGCAAGCACTTCAATTTCTGATGATTCAACATGACCACTAATTGCGTCGATAGAATTACAGGTTAGGAGTAGGGTTTCTGCTTGCAGATTAAGTAATCCTGCAACTTGGTTAAGCAAGCCATCAGCAAAACGGTGCAGGGTTCTTAACTCAAACAGACCCGATGTAGCTTCAATGACCTTTTCTAAGCCTTGACGGTGCTTATGCTGGGTGAGCCTAGCGGCTTCAATCTCCATGATGTCGCGATAAGAACGTAGCGCAGAGTACATACTGGTAGATAGTTTACGAGAGTCTAGTTCGGCTTTTGCCTTGTAATCATTAATATCATAATTAACGATGACGTCTTCTTCAGGGGCTTGCCCCGGTTGCCCCGTTCGTAAAATGATACGCACGTTTTTATTCTTCAAATCATCCCGAACCCAGCGTACAAGCTCTAATCCGGCGTGGTCACTTTCCATCACCACATCGACAAAGGCGACTGCGATATCAGTATGTTCCTTTAATACTTCCTTCGCTTGTTCACCACTGTAGGCGTTAACGAACGACAAACCTCTATCGTCAAGTTTGAACCGAGATAATGCCAGCTTAGTTACACTGTGAATATCAGGCTCATCATCGACAATGAGAATTTTCCATGTCGGTAATATTTTTTCGTTACTCGTTTTTTTCTTACCTGCAAACAACGGACTTTTTTTGGCCATATCTAGGAGCATTGATCACCTCAAGTCAGGGTTAAAAAACAATGGCTAATCGCAACAGCAAACAATTAGTCAGTTCCGCTTACTTTAAGTGTAGATCAAGCTCACATAGGCGGAAGAGATACAGGAAATTTTTTAACATGCAATTGATAATCATTATCAATAAGGTTAATGTAAACCCATGTTGTTTTGAGTAGGGTACAAGCATGAAGCAGATGAATATTTCACTGTCATACGAGCAATTAGCACAACTAATAGGTACTGGTGCCTTATGTGCGGCAGATATTCGTTGCCTTGATAGTGAAACTAAGCAAGCCGTATGGCAAATGTGCTTGATAAATTGCGCAAAAAAGATTCACTGCAGCAATTGCACTCAGCCATGTGGCATAGCTAAATCGAATCAAATTGAAGTACGCGAAGCTTAAAGCTAAGTATTGGTACATTTGACTAATAGTAAGAAGCAATTGGTCTCGGCCAAAGTGCCGCTAATGTAACTTAGCGGCTGTGGTCTATTGGAAGTTTACTCACTGCCTTGTTGCGTTATCACATTAACTTTAAATTGTGAGTCTGAATCTAACTGATCGGAAAGCTCTTGAGCGTTAGCTTGTTGCCAGCGTTGTTCGAGTAGTTCGACAAATTTTTTGTCTAATTTGTCTATCGATGAAAGATAGAGCAATAAAAATTTATCTCCATAGTAAACGGTGACTTCCGTATTTTCGTCATTCGATTCAGGGTAGTAGACTTCAACGTCAGTAATTTCAGCAAACTTTGCTTGTTCACTGCGAAGCTCATCCTCTTCAACCCAGTATGAGAACACCCCAGTTTCGGTAATGCCATTACCGTCATTACGATTCGAGAGAAAGTCATTGCTGTAGAAGTAAATGGGCTTTTGATCTTCTGCAAGCAAACCATTGTCTCTAATAAACTCAATGTCGTGCCCCCACAAATCTTCACCTGATACTATTTTGTCGCTTGGAAGAAGTTTGATGTCCATTGCCAGCAACATGGCAAACAAAGGCAGCATTAACACCATAATGTAGTTACGTGGGCGCCAGCGCGAGTTAGCTTTAAGTGCGCTAGAGTTTGCGCCATTAATGCCATTGATATGAATGACTAATGGCAAGGTCACCGCAATGGTTACCCAAAGCACTATGGTCGACTCATCAAAGTAGCGGTCTGCAACCGTAACTGTGATCAGTAACAATGCGAGGATGGCACCGAGCCATAACGGAATGAACTTGTGGCTTTTACTTTCTTGTGTACGTTTGTTGATTTGTGCGAATAGCGGATAAAACCATAACGTACCAAAGAATGCTCTAAAGAACGGCATAATTGTTGGCGAGTCTTGCTTTTTAATGTACTGCCAGTTTTTGTAGTGCCAATAGTATGGATAGATCCCTAAGGTTAATATGGTTAACAGCACAAACTTCGAGATTGATACTGGGTAAAACACACTTTCGTGCTCAACTTCTTCATCAATGATTAAGCTCACCAACGCATAGACGAACAACAGTAGTGCCAGCATGCCCGCCAAAATCCACATTTGCAGATCTTCTACCCACCAAGGCAAGCTCTGCTCGGAAGAGCCGGTATCAGTTGCCGCGGTTTGTGCTGCTGCAGTATCACTACTCGAGCGCTCATAGCTAACTAAGCCATAGCTAGCGTACTTATCAACGCGTTTTAATGCACTTACCCATTGGTCAAATTTCTCGGGGTTAATGACGTCAGTATTGTGTTTATATTGGTATTCAATCCTTAGCTGATTGTTGGAGTCTTGGAAGCTAACTTGATAGTTAAAATCAAAGAATTCATTTTGCTCGTCAATTGTTTCATCTTCAAATGACCAGTTGCGGTCATCCAAATTAACAATTAGCTCGCCTTTGATTGACAGCGGATACGCTTGCGTCATCAACCTTGGCTCACCTTTCGGCGGGGTGAGATATGAGGTTATCTGATTTTCATAGGCGTAAAAATAAAACTCACCTGGCTCTTCTGCCGCTTCATCTTCAACCCAAGGTTGGCTAATTCGGTAGTGCTCGGTCGCCGTAATTTGATTGGTTTTGTCATCATCAACAAAGCTTAGCGGTTGACTCTCCTCTAGCTCTCCTACCAGTCCTTGATAATAATCTTGATATTGCGACGCAAGTTTATTTAACCCTTTGCGCTGCAATTGATTACGAATACGCTCAGCCTGGGCCCCAAAGTACTTGGTTTCTACCGTTAGCTCACCGGTTTTACCTAAGCCTTTAGAAAGATCGTAAACCTCTTTAAAGACGATTCTTTGCCGCTCTGGCGCAGCTGGTAGTTTAGTGAGTGCTTGGGTGTGCTTGTCAGCAACCAATACATGGCCGTAGTCAGGCAAGTATAGACTGGTTAAATCCTTACCCTGGTTTTGCCTTGTTGCATCTACCCAGTAGTCGACACCATTGACTTGAATATTGACGATGGCGTGGTCAAAAAGGTTGGCGGCAGGCAGGTAAGTGTCGAGTTTAGGGCCAATGGTGGTGTTTACCAACACCGGCGATGCTTTGACATTGATTTGCTTTAGTAGCTCCACCAGCAGTAGGGATTTGTCTTTGCAGTCGCCGTACCTGCGAGTAAGCGTATCTGCTGGACTCGCTGGTAGGTGGCTGTTAACGCCCATTTCAATGCCAAGATAGCGAATGTCTTGCTGCACAAAGTCAATCAAGGCCATGACTTTATCCTGGGTTTTACTATAGGGCGCTGTGAGTTTTTCAGCGGTACTTGCGATGGATGTTTGCAAAGGCTCGGTAGGTTTTGCGTTGGCAGCTTGCTCGAATAAAGCTGCTGCCCACTTGCCAATCTGCTCCCAATTACTCGTTTGGGCAAATTCAACCCAGGCAAATGGTTTATACCATTGTGGTGAATCATTTAGATCAGGTGCAAGGGATTGCTGACTAACCGTTAATTGATAGTCAATATAATCGCTATGCTGGCTGACTATGAATTCGTCTGCGCTGTTATGGAGTCGATAGGATAAAGGCTCGGATTTGTGCCATTGTACTCGTATTGATTGTTTATGAACTGGCACGTTCCATTGCAGGGTGCGGGTGCGGCTAAATTGGTTTTGATAGACAGGGTTTTGACCAATAAGGCTATAGCTATACTCGACAATATCATCACGGCGCACGTCGTCGACGACCCATAATGCGCGCATTGTGCCATCGTAAATGAGGTCGCTGTCGGTATCAGCTTTGGTTAGTGTAAATTGGCTGGTACGTGTTTTATCAATAACTTGATTGCCACGGTGAATACGAATTTGGTGAAGCTCAAGTTTTTCATAGAAAGGGTCGTATTCAATATCAATTTGACTGGTCGCTTCCAGCCCCTTGCTATTGGTTGCTTGGGTAGCAAAGTGATTAAACACGCGGGTTTGATTGTCAGTCACCTTGTATTGGTTGTCGACGAGTAGGTAATAAACGCCGTTAGTTATTTGGTGATCAGGCCTTGTTTGAGGCTGATCTATGGTATTAGGTTTAACCCAGCTAGGTTGGGGTGCTTGCGTTAAACCATAATCACGATAATCGCTATTGGTCCAATTTTGATCGAGTTGCTGCCGACTTAACGAGCTATTAACTGAAGAGCTAGCCGTGGTGGAATGCGTTGAGGCAATCGCGTTAGGGCCGGTGAATAGCGCACAAGTTAGGAAAAAAAGTGCGACAAAACGCAGGTAAAAATTGATCGAATTGAAACTTACATAACGTAAGTTGCGTACTTTGCTGTGACCTAAAACGCACCAGCTAGCCATGAAACTTCCTTTTATTATGATACCAATCAGCATAAAAATGTGATCATTCTTACTGGCTACTTTTTACCTGTAAAAATGGCTTATAACTTCGTTGAACATTTTGAAGGTAGAACAACTAGCTAGCTGCAATTTCCGCCTTGTTCTAAGCGATTTTTTCCGCGTAATATCTGAACACTCACTTATCCCAATTGGTATTATCCTTGTTAATTTCGATATTATTACATTATTTATCTGATAGTTAACAGTTTGATGTGCGTATAAATTTAGTTAGATGCGCTTATCTTGCTTCAGCTGCTTATCTTTCCTGTGAGATATCAATCAACCCCATGTTCTTGGTGCCAAATAATTGCTGGTGGAGCTTAGAGGCGAACTCGTCTGTCATCCCGGATATATAATCTGCAATCACTCGCATGGCATTGTCGTTGTTGGCATTGGCTTGTTGCCAGCGACAACGTGTGTTCTCTGGTAATAGCCTTTCAGGATCGCAGGCAAAGGCTTCGAATAGCTCCATCACGATTTGCTGGCCTTTAAACTCGAGCATCTGAATTTCGGGTTTACGGATAACAAAGCGGTATACAAAGGCTTTTAGCACGTCTAATGCCTTTGCAAAGTCGCTATCTAACTTGGCATTGTACTTAAGCAAGATGTCTTCAAACTCACTCTTCTCGATGATTTCTATTGCGGTAACAAAGCCATTGACTAGGGTACCGATCGCGTCTTTTCGAAGGTGATGTTCGTTTGAAAATAGCTTAATGCCGATTGTGGCGATTTCTTGTTTTAACCAAGGCTCATTAATTTGCTGTAGTTTTTCAACCACTGAATGCTGCCATTGGTTCTGATTGACGATGCCCATCACAATTGCATCTTCTAAATCGTGGACGGCGTATGCAATGTCATCAGCTAACTCCATAATCGAGCAATCAAGCGACTTATGTAGCGGTTTTAGATGCGGATAGTTAGGGTTAGTGCCTTCTTGAGCCGATGAAATAAATGCTTGTCTATCCTTGTCGGTCAGGTTGGCTAACACCCAGTCTAGTGATGCTTTGTCGTCATCAAACACGCCTTTTACCGATAACCAGTTAGCCGGCTTTAATTGACGAAAATTACTCACCTCGGGATGGCGTTGAGGTACCACTAATGCGGAATAATGCGCTGGATACTTCAAAATACCCAGTAACGTGCGCCTGGTGAGGTTCATTCCCCAGTTGGGGGTATAGGGCTCTAGTTTGGTCAGAATGCGAAAGGTTTGCCCATTTCCTTCGAAGCCTCCATGGCTGCGCATCATATAATTAAGTGCCACTTCTCCGCCGTGACCAAATGGCGGATGCCCAATGTCATGGGCCAAACAGAGTGATTCAATCAGGCTGTTAGAATCTAATACAGGTTTAAGCTGCGGGTATTTACGTTTTAGCTGGGCGGTGATGCCTGTGCCGATTTGCGATACTTCTAACGAATGGGTAAGGCGAGTACGGTAAAAGTCGTTCATGCCAATACCGAGTACCTGAGTTTTTGCCTGTAATCGCCTAAACGCCGCTGAGTGGAGGATCCGAGCGCGATCACGCTGAAATGGTGTGCGGTGATCGTGCCGTCGATGTTTATCTTCACCGTGAATTCGCTGATGCCAGGCTTGGGTTTGTGGGTTAATGGTTAGGTTGTCGAATTGTGGTTTTGAATCCATGAACACCTCGAAGCCAAGCTTGGTTTAAATCTAACACATACACGTTTAACTGTAACAGATAGCTTTGACTACGCAATCATTAAACTACACTAATATCATGTGGTTAGTATAAGTGAGTCGCGCTTGTTATATCTGTTCAACCATAGCGTAAGGATCAGTTTGTTTGCGACAACTTGTCTAGCGTTGAAGTGCAGCTTTTAAGGAAGATATCTACAAAGCACTTTACCTCGGGCATGGTCGCAATCAGCTCTGCTAGTTTGGCATCGAGATTGTCTTTTACATGACAAAACTCATCATTGCTGAACCTTAGCTCATTGGCTGTTTTAACATATGCTTGGAGAATATCTGCCGCTTTCACTATCGCTTTGTACTCAGGGTCAACTTGAGACTGCACAATTAGCGGCGCCATTTCTTCACGTAAATCTTCTGGTAAGGTGGCAAGACATTCCTTCTCAGCTAAATCTTCTAGCTTTTTAAAGGCCTGGGTGAACTCTGGGCTGTGATACTTGGTGTTGCTGTTCATGTCTTGCAGCTTGGTTTCTGACACCTCATGGTATAACGCCAGCGTTGCGGCTTTTTGTGGGTCTAATTTGCCATTAAAACGTTTATTTTTAATGACGACTAGCAGGTGGGCGATAACAGCAACCTGATGGCAATGCTCAGATACATTTTCTTCTTGAAAGCAATGCATTAATGCCCAGCGCTTGAGTAGCGGCATACGCGTGATCCACGCCATAAAAGTACTTTGTTTCATTGAATTCTCCATAATGTTTATACAGCGAACAAGTTACTGGCTAGCAAGCGATTCATGGTAAAAAAACGGGCACTTTTTAGCTCAAATTAATTCATCTTATGTTGGTGTTATCTTTCAATTTTAAATTTAGCGGTTATTGGAGTATGGTCTGAAGCACTTGAGTTGACAGATTTGGATTGAATTAAATTCATTCCACGATAATAAATATGGTCTAAGGGTAAGCCAAAAATACGCGTTCTTACATCAACATCATAACTCACTTCTACAAGATGATGGCGCTTAGCAAGCTGTTGAATGATGCTAAGTCTATCTAGGCTCCAGGTATTGAAATCACCGGCAAAAATCACTGGGCCCTGATGATGTTCTAGCTGGGTAAATACAAGGTTTATCTGCTTATCAAAGCGATGCAGTTTGAAGTCAAAATTAATACCATGAAGATTGACGACTAATAATGATTGGCCGTTAGATAAGGGGTACTCGGCTACCAGACTTGATTTAGCGAATCGTATATAGGGCTCTACCTCTGTGTACACGCAGGCCTGAGTCGCTCTACTCTGTGATAGGTTCATCACTCCCACAGGAGTGTTGAAAAGCTTAAAGGCTTTTGCCATAAGTGCGTGTTGCTCAATACTATTGACAAAGTCATGTAGGCCATTATTAAGTTTAGCTTCTTGCAACAATATCAATTGATGTGATTGAACCAACTTAGATAGCTCTTGCTGCCAATGACTGCGTTTTTGCTTGAAAATGTTCCATACAGCGAGGTTTAGCACTCCGTTTGAGTCTAAATACTGCTGAGAGTGTTGCTCGCCACATTGCTCAATAAACTGAGCTTGTTGCTTATTCAACATGATCTGCGGCTCCCCATTTAGATACTTAATCAGCGAAAAATACAGCACGGCTAGCGCGACAAAAAGTGCGGTGATGATTGCAAACCCTTTTATTATCCGCCTTTTTTTCATCTGTAGCGTTTAACCTTAATTTACCTTCTGCTTGCACTATACCCAATTAACCTTATGTGAGTACAATGTCGGTAGTTAAATATATAACGAAGAGTACTTGCGCTAACAATGGATAAATTAACCCAACTTCTAGCGATTGTAGGCGTTATTGCTTACTGGCTGATACTTGCGGCCATTGGTATTCGTATTGTTATCAAGCGCAGAAGTATTGGTGTTTCATTTGCCTGGCTTTTGATCATCTATTTTTTGCCGTTCGCCGGTATCTTTGCCTACATGTTATTTGGCGAATTAAACCTAGGTAAAACCCGAGCAAGCCGTGCCAAAGCGATGTTTGAGCCTTATGCTGAGTGGTTTAATAAGCTTTATAGTCACAGCTCACATCAGCCACAAAATCAAAGCAATTATGCGACAACAATTAGCAATCTATGTAATAGCCAACTGCATATTCCCTCGTTAGTGTCTAATGAGTTAGCGCTGCAAAACACTCCCGATCAAATTCTACGATCAATTATTAGTGATATTGAGCAGGCTCAAGAGCAAATTCACATGGCATTCTACATCTGGCATGCGGGAGGCTTAGCTGATGAAGTGGTGCAGGCTCTACTTGATGCTGCTCAACGCGGCGTTCAAGTTAGGGTACTTCTCGATGCTGCTGGCAGTAGACCGTTTTTTAAATCTGCTTTGCCTAAGAAGATGCAGCAGGCTGGCATAGATATCCGCCCAGCGTTACAGGTTAGTCCGCTTCGTATGTTCTTTAGGCGTTTAGACTTACGTTTACACCGCAAAGTAGTGGTGATTGATAATGTCATTGGTTATACAGGTTCGATGAATTTAGTTGACCCACAGTATTTCAAGCAGGACAGTGGCGTAGGTCAGTGGGTCGATGTAATGGTGCGAGTAACAGGCCCAGTTGTTCCTGTGCTTAACTGCATCTTTGCCTGGGATTGGGAGGTGGAGACCAGTGAGCGAGTTAAGCCTGAGCATCCAACGTTAGCCCAATGCTCACCTACCACGTCTTTGGTGCAAACTATTCCATCTGGCCCAGGTATGCCTGAAGATGTAATTCACCAGGTACTGCTACAAAGCTTATATCAGGCCCAAAAGCGGGTGGTGATCACTACGCCGTATTTTGTTCCCAGTGATAACTTAATTGATGCTCTTGTTACCGCGTCACTGCGGGGTGTAGATGTAAATATCATTATCCCCAAAGATAATGATTCAATTATGGTTAAATGGGCAAGCAGCTCATTTTTTTCTGAGCTTTTAGATGCAGGTGTAAAAATTCATCAGTTTGCTGGTGGGTTATTACATACCAAATCTGTACTAATGGATGACGAGCACTGCTTAATCGGTACCGTTAACATCGACATGCGCAGTTTGTGGCTTAACTTTGAACTAACCCTTGCTGTTGATGATGTTCAATTCTGTCAAAAGCTTGCACAGTTGCAGCAACAATACATAGAACAGTCGCAGACGGTTGATATTGATGAATGGCGTAGCAGACCTGTTTATAAGCGTTTTGTAGAGCAGTTCTTTTATTTGTTCAGTCCCTTGCTTTAGACCACTTGTTACTTAGTTAACGTGGTACTTTTAGTTAAATACACAAAAGCCATGCTTAAACGCATGGCTTTAGTATTGTTTTAGCGATTTCAGAGATTAAGTGGTTATTGTTGATAGTGCTCTAAGAAGTTACCAAAACCTTGCATGGCTTTTTGTAAGTCTTCTTTGTGCGGTAAAAACACCACTCGCAAGTGATCTGGCTCTGGCCAGTTAAATGCGGTGCCTTGTACTAATAACATTTTTTCGCTTTTAAGCAGGTCTAATACTAAACGCTCATCATCCCTTAAGTTGAACTTCTTGATGTCTAATTTTGGGAAAGCGTATAACGCGCCTTTTGGCTTTTTAACGCTAACGCCTGGAATACTATTTAGCGCTTCAATACACACATCTCGTTGCACGGTTAAGCGCCCTGACGGCAGAATAAGCTCATTAATACTTTGGTAACCGCCTAGCGCGGTTTGTATGGCGTGTTGGTTAGGTACGTTTGAGCAAAGGCGCATTGAGGCCAGCATATCTAAGCCTTCAATGTAGTTTTTCGCTGCTTTTAAGTTACCGCTGAGCACCATCCAGCCAACCCTGAAACCAGCTGCACGATACGCCTTTGATAGGCCATTAAAGGTCACGGTTAAGATGTCGTCTGACAATGATGCAGCGTGAATATGCTGGGCCTCATCGTAAAGGATTTTGTCGTAGATCTCGTCGGCGAATAAAATGATGTCATTCACCCGGCATAGCTCAACAATCTCTAGCAATAATTCGCGGCTGTAGACTGCGCCAGTCGGGTTATTAGGGTTAATTATTACAATGCCACGGGTACGAGGGCTGATCTTTGCTTTGATGTCTTCAAGATCAGGGAACCAATCTGATTCTTCATCACAGCGGTAATGCACAGCTTTACCGCCAGCTAGGTTTGCCGCTGCAGTCCATAATGGATAATCAGGCGAGGGGATTAGGACCTCATCGTCATTATTTAACAGCCCTTGTAGCGCCATACAAATCAGCTCAGACGCACCATTACCTATGTAGACATCTTCAACGTCGATGCCCTGAATACCATGAGATTGATAATGCTGCACGATTGCCTTACGCGCAGAAAATAATCCTTTAGATTCGCAGTAGCCTTGCGCGCTAGGCAGATTAAGAATAACGTCGCGTACAATTTCTTCGGGTGCATCAAATCCGAACGGCGCAGGATTACCAATATTGAGTTTTAGAATGCGGTGACCTTCGTCTTCTAGGCGCCTTGCTTCTTTGTGAACCGGTCCTCTTATGTCATAACAGACGGTGTCGAGTTTATTAGATTTAATTATAGGGCGCATAGCTGTCTCGTTACTTCATGAGTGATTAAGCGCACCATAACCAATATCGGCAGTGGTTAAAAGGGATTTTATAAAATATTTGAGCGAGTTAGCGAAATAATCTACTGATTACGGTGTTGTAGATATGTTGCGGGTAGAGAGTTGTACTGAATGATGGGTTTGATTTGGAGCTAATCACTTATTCAAACAAAAATGCCAGCGAAGTGCTGGCATTTTCTAGGGTAACTAAGCGTTACTAGGCTTTAGCACGCAAAATACTATACGCGCTTTTTGAACTCGCCCGTACGTGGGTCGATTTCAATCTTGTCACCTGTTTTAACGAATTCTGCTACAGTGATTGTCGCGCCGCCTTCGATGGTAGCTGGCTTCATCACTTTACCTGAAGTATCGCCACGAGCAGCAGGCTCTGTGTAAGTTACTTCACGAACAATTGTTGTCGGCAATTCAACAGAAATCGCTTTACCTTCGTAGAAAGTCACCTGACATTGCTCTTCCATACCATCAACGATGTAGTCTTTAGCATCGCCTAGGTTCTCAGCTTCAACGTCGTATTGGTTGTACTCTTCATCCATAAATACATACATAGGATCTGCATAGTATGAATAGGTACAATCTAGGCGATCAAGAATGATGTCTTCCATCTTGTCTTCGCCTTTGAAGGTTTGTTCAGTGGTTGAGTTTTGTAGCACGTGCTTAAGCTTTAGCTTAACGATCGCCGCGTTACGACCTGAACGAGTAGTTTCTGTTTTTAGCACAACCCATGGGCTGCCATCTAACATGATCACGTTTCCTGGACGGAGTTCATGAGCAGTCTTCATTGCATTAGTTCCTATTTCAAGGTGTTGTTTTGTTGCCGTATATTAACGACTTTTGACGAATTGGACTAGTCGAGATACTAGATCTGTATCATTAATCGCACTCTGTGGCCAAATTTTTGCCATTTGCTCAATGAATTCTAACTGGTCGTCGAACGCTTGTAGCTCACAAGCGACTTGCTGTGCGTTGTAGACATTGAATCCATTTACCAGCTCGACGTAATGCTCAGCAACATCTTGTGGCCAGTCTTTACAGTAATGCGCTAAAAAAGCGTTGAGCTTAACTAGGTGATAGTCTTCATCTTGCGGGTAGATATGCCAAATAAACGGCCTTTGTGCCCACTGCGCGCGCAAAAATGAATCTTCACCGCGGACAATGTTGAGATCGCAGCTCCAAAGTAGCTTGTCGTAACTTTCTTGATTAGTCATTGGCAATAGGTGCAAGGTAATTTGCCCTATGGTGACTGGCTTGCCCAGTGTAAGTGTGGCGTAAGTCAAACCACATTCAGCCTGTAGATATTGTTCAACGCTGGCAACACTGCGACCTTGCGGCACAAGTACATGCGTGGCTTGCTCTGGCTTGCTGGCGTAGTGATTCAATAGCGCGCTAATAGTGTTATTTTCATAGCTGAAGAGGCTAATAAAATAATCATTGGCCTTTATGCCAGTAATGCCAAATTCATTGAGCAGCGCCAGTTTATTGCTAGCGTCACTTTGCCATTGCTCGCAGGTTTCGAGTAAATTGCTTTCGCAAATTAGCCCGCCTGTTTTGGTGGTAAACCCTGGGAAATAAAACCACTTTTGTAAGCCATTTGATTGCATTGACGGCAGAGCATGACAACCCTCAACCCAGTCTTCGGCGCAAAGGTACTCAAGGTTAATCCAGACAGGTTGTGTGCCAAACGTCTGCTTGTGTTGATTCAGTTTGTCTTTTACTGCATTTGGTAACTCACAGGCAAACGCTTCTACAAGTACCGAGCCTGGCGTAAATGGCGCTAGATTAGTCTCGTCCCACTTATAAATGGTTACGCCATTAAAGGATTGTTTTGCTCTTGAAGGGGTTAGCTCAGGTAAAATGTGAGCAAAGCTGTTTAGGTCATCAACCCACAGGTTAACCTTAATCTTATGCTCATTGGCGAGTTGCTTGGCAAGGCGCCAGGTTACGCCTATGTCACCATAGTTATCTACAACTAGACAAAAGATATCCCAGTGTTTGGAGCTGCCGTTTGCTGCGCCGTTTTGATTTGTTCCGTCTGGATTTACGCCATTTTGATCTGCTAAAAGTGGATTAGTTGTCATTGTTGAATATTTTACGAATTTTGTTGATACGCTTTTGGACACTGGTTTTTAAGCGATCAGCTATTTTAGCCGGCTCAAATTTCACTGTTTTTAAGCGATATGTTGCTTTATGGCGATAGATGACCATTAGGCGTTTACTGGTGTAGCTAGAAGTCGGTTTTTTATAAGCATCGCGATAGTAATAAGTTAAGTAGCGACGGCCTCTAATTCCTCGATAAAATGCATCTTCATCAATGTCGCCTTTTCTGAACTGCAAAATAACATCGTTTAAAATACCCAAATGTTGCAGTGCTCTTGGTATGCGATGGCCAACAGCATACACCTTGAACTTAGTTAGCGTTTGCTCAAAGCGATCCATGTGGTTTTTGTCTTGTAATGACAGGGGATCATAAATAATGGTTAAGGGCGTCTTGCAGCTTTTCGCATCAAGTGTAGCCATGTCGCTGCGCGAGCTAGGTACAGAATTTACAACGATAGGGTCCCAAGGTGCTGTTTGCTTGCAGTAGGTACTTTGGGGCATCAATAATAATGCTTTGGAAAGCTGCAATCTGTCAGCCAACAAACCTAACGCGAAGCCGCCAAGGCTTGCGCCATAGCCGATACTTGCCGGGAATTGCTTAAGTTGTGGCGCTAAATCGTCAATGAATGCTAACAGCTTGGGTGAGTCGAAATAGTTGCCTTCGCCGATATGATTAAAGGCGATGACATTCATGTGTTTCTTGGCGAAGTAATCAAATCCCCAAACAAATGCATCGTCCAAGTTAGCGTCTTTGGCGATTGCCTGACAAACAGGCGGGAAGGTGACCATTACAGGTTCACTAGGGTTAAAGATATGATATTGCACAACAACATCGTCAATGACAAGCCGTGTAGTTTGATTAAATTGTAGCAATATCAGCCTCGCTAATTTTAAACGTTAGATAGTAAAAAAGCGGCTAAAGCCGCTTTTAAATTTACAATAGATGACTACATATTAGTCAGCAAGCTCAGCTAAGCACATTTCATCATAGATTTGCTTAACCCAAGCATCAACACGTTCTTCAGTTAGCTCTGGTTGACGATCTTCGTCGATACCTAGACCGATAAAGTGCTTGTCATCAACTAATGCTTTAGATGCTTCGAAATCGTAACCTTCTGTTGGCCAGTGACCGATAATGATGCCGCCTTTGGCTTCAACAATATCGCCAACCATGCCCATTGCATCAAGGAAGTACTCAGCGTAGTCCTCTTGGTCGCCACAACCGAAGATTGCGACTAACTTGTCAGTGAAGTCAATTTGCTCAAGATCAGGAAAGAAGTCATCCCAATCGCATTGTGCTTCACCATAGTACCAAGTCGGGATACCAAAAAGCAGTAAATCGAACTCAGCGATTTGCTCTTTGGTGCTTTTGGCGATGTCTTTTACATCAACCATAGTTTTACCCAGTTTTTTCTGGATCATTTTGGCTACAGCTTCGGTGTTACCTGTGTCACTACCGAAAAAAAGACCTACAGTTGCCATTGTCTATCCTTTCTTAAATTGTTGCGCTATAAGCGTTTACGTATTCGAATCAGTTGTCGATTTGCTGCTGGAGAATACTCTCGATTAGCTGGCTTCGACTGATGTTACTGGCCAAAGCTTGTTGGTTCAAGGCGTCATACAAATCTTGTGACACCTTTAACTCTATTCGCTTTAAACCGTTTGCGCGATCGCGCTGAATTTGATTGCGTTTATTGATCTTTAATTGCTGTTCACGGGAAAGAGGATTACTTCTTGGTCTTCCTCTACGTTTCTCGTTGGCAAAAAGGTCAATTGTCGTTCTATCTGTTGTTTCTTTTGCCATTTAACTGTTAACCAATCCCTGAGCTTTCCCAGGTCATTTGGATAATGCCTTTAGCGACGAAGCCTGCACACCCAAGAAATAATACTAACCATACAATGTACTGACCAAACTTTGGCACATCGCCTTGTTTTAATACGTCACGGATTGCCATGCCGATAAAAAAGAAGATGGCAGCAAAGAAAAAGTTTAACCCAAGTGTTTCAATCTGTTCCATGTATTGGTTTAACATCGGGTGACCTTATATTCCTTTAAGCCTGAACAACAAGTACGGTGAAAAAGAGGCGCGAATATATCACATCGCTTAAGTGTCTGCTATTGATGCAAACTAAAAAACCACTGTGCTTGCTGAAAACCAAGGCTAATTGCTCTGATTTTGTACAAGAAAGTCTTTAACGATTCGGTTAAATATTTCTGGTTTTTGTGCGTGTAGCCAGTGACCAGTGCCATTAAGCGTTTTCGCAGCAACTTTTGGAAATTGTTCAATTATTTCTTGTCGATGCTCAGCGGTAACATAGTTGGAGTCACCGCCACGAACAAACAAGCAGGGTAACTGAAAAGGTTGCCAAGGCAACTGACTTTGCTTTGTAAATGGCCAACCAATAATGTCAGGATAACTTTGCTGTAAACCTGTCAAATTCATTTTCCATTTAAACCCGCCATCGCTACGCTGCAGGTTCTTAAGTAAAAACTGCGCCGTGCCTTCATCAATATTGTGCTCAAGCATGTGTGCTAGCGCACGTTTACGGTCGGTATCACTAAGATTTAATGAGTTTAATGCGCGAAATACATCGTCATGTCTTGGCTGATAAGCAACGGGCGCAATGTCGGCGACAACTAAACCGCTCACACGCTTCGGGTGCAGCAGTGCAATTGCCATGGCGATTTTGCCGCCCATTGAATGCCCCACAAAGTTGGCTTTTTCAATGTTTAGCGAATCTAACAATTCGATAAATGCGCTCGCGAGGTTAACGTAATCCATGTGCTGCCAATGAGTACTTAAGCCGTGATTGGGCACATCGACGCGGGTAACCTGAAAGTCAGACTCTAGGCTAATGGCTAAATTTTTTAGGTTATCAATATTGCCAAACAACCCATGAATGAGAATAACGGGTTGTCCTTGGCCGCGCGTTTCATAATGCATAGTTATCCTATACGTGTGTTCAGAGGTAAATTGTTTATTATTTTTGGAAGTAAATTTTGCTGCGGCGATTGTGTGCTAAACACAAGGTGAGATCAAGATCACAAGCTGTAGTTGGCGAGATTTATCTATCGCTAGCGATCAAGCTTGGCTTCAAATACCAAACTATTGCGCCGATAAAGCATGAAAAACGCTCAGTCATCACGAATATCGGTCAAGCACAAGGTATTTGTTTAATTTACACTTTATTATCACTATCAGCTTGTCTTACACTAACTCGATAAGCGATCGCATGGCGATCTCACAAATTAATCAAAATTAAGATCCATCCTACCCTAAGGCCAAAGGAAATGACTGAGATGAAATACATCGAAATTGATGAAGAATTATATAGTTTCATTGCGAGTAAAACAGAGCGCATTGGTGAAAGCGCCTCAGATATTCTTCGTCGCTTATTAGGGTTAACTGTTGAAAATATCGATCAACAAAGCAATGTCCATATAAGCCAACCAAGCCTAGAAACCAAACCGCTGTCAAATGAAGAACAAAACGCTTTGTTTAACAAAGCGAAAGAAGCGGTAGAAAAGCTAGTGAGCACTAAGCATATTGCTGATGTAAAAGAGCCGCAAGGCAACACGGCTGAACAAGTTGCTGAAGTCACATCACCAGCTGCGGGTGAAGAAACAACAAAGAGCAATATTGTTGCTAGCAGTAATGATTTTGCAACAATCGTCAACGAACATCTCATTGCACAGCAAAAAGGTGCCGTCGGGCGTTTTATGTTTTTATTACAAAGCCTGGCACAAGTTGCCGGCGATAGTTTTGAGCAAGTTTTGCAGGTTCAAGGCAAAGGGCGCTTGTATTTTGCTCGATCAAAGCAAGAGTTATTGGCGGCAAGTCAGTCTGCTAATCCTAAGCAAATTGAAGATACAACATATTGGGTTACCACCAATAACAACACCGCAAAGAAACGCAATATTTTAAAAGAAGTGCTATTGCAGTTAGGTTGTGATGAAAGCGTAGCGTTATCGATCGTAAAACATATTTAGTAGAGCATATTTAATAGGAGCAATTTGTGGCAGTACACAATAGAGCAGGGACGCAAGCTACTCAGGCTGATCTAGTTAATATTCCAAAGCTAATGAGCCTTTACTATCGCAATATTCCAAATGTAGAAGACGCGACGCAAGCGGTGAGTTTTGGTACTTCTGGTCATCGTGGCAGTGCACTTAACTCAAGCTTTAATCAAAATCATATTTGGGCAATCACCCAAGCCGTGGTTGATTACCGCAAGCAGGCCGACATTAATGGCCCAATGATTGTGGGCTTTGACACCCACGCGTTATCTTACGCAGCGTATTTGTCAGTGCTTGAGGTGTTAAGTGCTAATCAGGTGCAAGTGATTGTTCATCAAGATGATGGCTTTACTCCAACGCCTGTTATTTCACAAGCCATTGTTGCCGCCAATGTAAATGCACAAGCGTTAACTGATGGTCTAATCATTACGCCATCGCACAATCCACCACAAGATGGCGGCATTAAATATAACCCGCCTCACGGTGGCCCAGCAGAAGGCGAGATCACCAAGTGGGTCGAGTCACGCGCCAACGAGTATCTTGCTAAGCAACTAAGCGGTGTCACTAAGGTTAACTATGGTATTGCCGCGACAATGCCGTGGATAGAATCTCAAGATCTTATTGCGCCTTACGTGAATTGCTTGAGCGATGTAATCGATCTAGATGCGATTGCTAAAGCAAATATCAAGATAGGTGTTGACCCATTGGGCGGCTCAGGTATTTATTACTGGCAGCATATCGCTGAAACATACGGTTTAGACATTACTCTTGTGAACGACGCTGTAGACCCAAGTTTTGGTTTTATGACCTTAGATAAAGATGGCAAGATCCGCATGGATTGCTCATCACCTTATGCTATGGCGGGACTACTTGCGCACCAGGATGAGTTCGATATTTGCCTAGGCAACGACCCAGACTACGACCGTCATGGCATTGTTTGTCCGCAAACAGGCTTAATGAATCCAAACCACTTTTTGGCGGTCGCAATTGATTATTTGTGCCAATATCGCCCGCAATGGTCAAAGGAATTAGGTATAGGTAAAACCCTAGTTTCAAGCGCCATCATTGATAAAGTCTGCCACAAGCATCAACGCGAGTGTGTTGAAGTACCTGTAGGCTTTAAGTGGTTTGTTGATGGTTTAGCCAATGCAACACTCGCATTTGGCGGCGAAGAAAGCGCCGGCGCTGCATTTTTAAAGCGTGACGGGACAACCTGGTGTACCGATAAAGACGGATTCATTCTAGCGTTATTAGCTGCCGAAATACTCGCAGTCACTGGGCAAACACCCGCGCAGCGCTATGCTGAACTTGAGCAAGAGTTTGGTCAGTGCTTCTATAAACGTATCGATAGCCCAATTAGCGCTAAGAAGAAGGCTAAGTTTGCCTCGCTAACTCAAGAGAGCTTTGTTGAAACTGAGCTAGCGGGAGATGAAATAACCGCTGTGTTAACTCATGCACCTGGCAACGGCGCAGCCATTGGCGGCGTTAAAGTCACTACGGCTAATGGCTGGTTTGCTGCAAGGCCTTCAGGTACCGAGGCTTTGTTTAAGCTGTACGGCGAGAGTTTGGTATCGAACGAGCATCTAGAGTTGCTACTTGAACAAGCACAGCAAATGATTGATGCAGCGTTAAAACGTTAGTCATACATAAATTTATGTTAAAGCCTTCCATTGGAAGGCTTTATTTTTTACCACCTAGGTCTTACAGACTACATATATCAAACTATTCATGCGAAAGGCTTAATAAAATAATGATAAAAAGAACACTGATTGCACTGCTCCCTGCCATAGCGCTTATTGGCGGATGTGCTGACACACAGAATGTTGATAGTAATGCTGAAATCAAGCTAGCAACCTGGAATATCGCCTGGCTTAGCTCTCACGAATACAACCAAAGAGCTGAGGCGGATTATGCTGAATTAGCTCGCTATGCAGTTCAGTTAGACGCTGATGTTATCGCATTGCAAGAAGTAGAAGGGCAAGAATGGGCGCACAAGGTTTTGGGCGATCAATATGACTATTATTTCTCGACTAAAGACTGGGTACAGCGAGTTGGCGTCGCCGTACGCAAATCTGCTGGATTACAAATCGATGCGATAGAATACAAAGCACTCGATGTCGGCCGTGTTCGTTATGGTATGGACGTGACTATCAGTAGAGGCGGTAATGAAGTGAGACTGCTTGCGGTGCACTTAAAGTCAGGTTGTTTTGATAAGTCGCTAGAGCAACAAGCGATAGCAGCTATGCCAAATACCGATGAGAAACAGCAAAGGCGCAAGATAGCGTGTGAAGTGCTAAGTAAACAGGTGGAACCACTAAAAAATTGGATTGATGCCCGCAAAACGGAGCAAACACCATTTATTGTATTAGGCGATTTTAACCGCAGATTCTCGCAAGATATTGCCAATGAATTCACGCCAGAGCAGGGCTTATGGCAGGCATTAAATAACCAAAATGCTGATAATGAGCCTAGTCTTTCCTCAAACGAAAGCGGCGACAAAAGCGCAAATAAGAGTCAGTTGTGGTCACCTACATTAACCCAAGACTCAAAATGCTGGGGCGGTTACTACAAAGACTACATTGACCACATCGTGTTTGATAGCAACGCTAAAGCCAATTACGTCAAAGGTTCTTTTGAGCAGCTGGTATTCGAAGGTGAGTACTCTAGAGAGCTTTCTAATGCGCTAAGCGATCACTGTCCAATTTCGGTCGATATTCGCTTATAGGCTTTTTATAAGTAGCTTGAGTTTTTATTCGATTTGAACCAGCCTTGCGATAACTGTGTTTTTATACAGTATTATTGGGTTTAGCCACTTTTTACTGTTTTAGAGACGTGTCGTTTGCGCGTTTTCACTTGTGAGTAATGAGAATATAGCCGCTTTTCAGATGGTTAATCTCACTTGTGCTGACAAAGCGAGCAAGATAAATGCGCATGCGCGTTTTTCAGACTGGTGTATTGAATAAAATTTAAGTAAGCTGAATCAATTCAATAATTTAGTGGTGCGCGTTTTTACTGGTCTGACATGGTAAACGCGCATGCGCACTATACAAATGTTATATGCTATGAAGAAAATATTGCCTCACATTGAAATCGGCCTAGATCAGTACGGTGCTGTAAAAGTAAGTATCGAAGATTATGAACTTTTCGATTTTATTGACGATTATGTAACTGAAACTTGCGATCTCGATTGGGAAGATAAGACTGTACATACTAATGCTCAAGGTGAAGTTCATACAATGTATTTCAATTTAAAACATAGCTTAGAGCAAGTTGAAAGTTCTTTATCAAAATTAAGTGTAAAAGAAATAAATAAAATTTATGCATTAAACAATTAAGTATGCATGATTCGCATATAACAAGCTGTTTAATCGGGACTTTTTATAGCCTGCTGAGTTCCGCTTCGCTACACATTTTAGCAGGCTGATAAAAAGCCCCTTAACAGGGCGTTAAATGGCAAAAGATGGCATGAAGACTCTTCAACAGAAAAATGATGAACATTCGAAGTTGATAGCTAAGGAAAGGCATAGTGCGCTCTATTTGGCTTTGTCACTATTTCCAATATTTGTAATTTTTGGTTATGACTTCTACCAAGGGTTGGTTGGTGCAGAATCTCTTGGGTTTCATCCAGCACTTGTTGTGTTTGGTACTTTGCTCTTTGGTTTACCATTTCTAGTAATAGGGCAAATGCTCATACTTCCATCTTTGCTCAAGTTGACCTTATATGTATTTATTCAGATCCTCTTCGCCTCATTGTGGTTTCTTGATGGATTATTATGGCTTGCATTAATTCCGCTTATTGTAATTTTTGGCATACTACAGTACCAATTGCCGGAGATCCGGAAATCTGTAGAACAGAATGAAAATGCCACTTAACAAGCTGCTAAACTGAGATTCACCAAGGCTGTCATGCCATTTGCTGAGCAAATCGCCCGCCAGCACTTGGTTCACTTATTAGCAGGGCGTTATACGATTTGGAAAGTTGGGTGTATTCAGTGGGTGAGTTGAGTGTTTCGGCTCGGTTTAGTTTGCATTTTATCTGTTTGCAAACTCGCACAATTTAAGTTTAATCGTTCGCTTTAAGTGAGATTGGGTCGCGCTGTGAGTTTGCTGTTAACGCAATCAAGGCGTGTGCTGAAACCTCGTCACATACAAGTAGATGAAAGGTCAAAAATTAATTTTTGTTCGCGTAGTTAGTTAAGTGGCAAGGTTTGTTGTCATATTTGAAGTTTCGGTTTTAAATGGTTGTGTTTGTGCAAGAAATTTATAATCGTATAACAAGGCGCTCAAGATGGATTCGTAACGCGTGCCGACTCGCATTCGCTCAGACATGGCACGAGTTACTCACCACTTAGCTTGGCGTTATGATTCTGAGGAAGTCAATGAGTAACGATAAAGTAACTACTAGTACCTTTGATGACTTCGTCAAAAGGTTTCCTGAGATGGCGCATCTTGATCCTATGAATCAAATAGATTTTAGCTTATCTGATATAAACCAAAATGAACTACAAGCTCTTAAACAATACTTCACAGGTATATGTACTGATTTAACACTTTATATGCAGTTATTTTCACAAGAAGCCAATATAACTGAATTAAATAAATTTAATGGCTTTGTTTTTTCTCGCTTGCAGCGAGCTTACCTTGAAAGAATATGCCTTAAAGTTGCTACTCTTATGGATCCACCTAAGAGTATGGGTAACGAAAACTTGTCTTTGCGTAGATTTATCAATCAAACCAAATCCTCACTATTACAAAATCAATTTGATCTATTGTATGAATTTTACAAAAATTCAGGTATCAAAGATTGGCGCAACAAAGTACTAGCCCATGCAGATCTATTAACTTTATCTGGTGAAAACGAATTAAATGTAAATTTCACAAACCAAGAAGTTGAGGCGTTTGTTGCAGATATACAGGGTTTTATTGATTGGGTGACTAACCCGAAGGTGCAAACCGACCATCAAGTTGTTTTACCCAGAGATGTAGATGGGTATTCATTTATGCACAAAATAAAATCGCAAAACGAATCATAACAAGCCGTTTAAGGCATGGACGTCTAACGCGTGGCTGACGTTCGTTCCTCACGATTATAGCCACGCATTATCCGCCCCTTAACGGAGCGTTATATGCCATGAGAAAAGTCGACGTAATTACTAAAATTCAAGCTTCTCTTGATAGCAGTGAGCCTCAGATTATTACTCCGAAAGGTAAAACTTATGAGGAGCATATTGAGCAACTCGCGAAGCAATTACTTCAGTCTGTTATTGAGCCGGTCTCTGTAAAAGTCACCTCTACAATAATTGAGGATGCTGACTTTGACACGTTCAGAACAGCAACTGTTTGGGGTATAGCTAGATCAGGCGTGAACTGGTTGTTAACTGTCGAAGGAAAGCAGGAATTTGCACTCGCATTTGGTGAAAATCCTTTAGATTTAAAGCTACATGGTTGTTCATCAAGTGATGCTCTAGCAGAGTGGTGCAGCTAGGCATATAACAAGGGGTTCAAATAAGCGGACACGTAACAGTTGGCTCGGTTCCGCTTCGCTACACATTTTAGCCAACTATTACTTAGCCGTTTAACGCGGCGTTTGGTGAATAAGCATGGGATTAGAGACAGTCGAAATTCTAATACAAATTGAAGAAGAGTATGATATTTCAATTCCAGATGAAGACGCCTATTTACTTGGAAAAGTAGGTGACTTAGCTCTATATATCGTTAATTCGTGTGAGCAAAACAACGGTGTTCTTATCGAAATAGAGCCGGTTATAGCTTACTTAAAGAGGATTCTGCATGAAGACTATGGAGTTCCGTTAGAGCAAATTACATTAAAGTCACATATTGTAAAAGATTTAGGGCTTGATTAAACACTCACCTAACAGGGTACTCAAAAGGACGCAAAACGCTTGGCTCATTCTCGTTACTCGCAAGTATTGCCATGTTTTATCCGGCCCTTAAGCGGACGTTAGGCATCAAGGAGGATTTAATGCACCTAGCACAGTTAAATATAGCTAAAGCCAAATATTCATTAGACGCACCTGAAATTAAGGAATTTGTAGATAATTTAGATCCTATTAATCAGTTAGCTGAATTTAGCGATGGTTTTATTTGGCGGTTAAAAGATGAAAGTGGCGATGCTACTGATATTCAGGCTTTTGAAGACCCAAATATTATTGTAAATATGTCAGTGTGGAAATCTGTTGATGCACTGAAAAACTTCATCTTTAGAACTCACCATCGAGATTTTCTTCGCCGTAAAAAGGAATGGTTCGATAATATCCCAACGGATAGCTATGTATTATGGTGGGTTCCTGAGGGGCACATACCGTCAATAGATGAGGCTTTAGAAAAGCTAGAGTATCTAAGGGAAAATGGAGATACACCACGAGCTTTTAGCTTCAAAAGTAATTTTACAGCGGTAGATTTTCTCGAAAAAGAAACCTAACACACATGAACCTTCTGCAGTCTGCGATAGTAATAACATGGCATGTTACTACTATCGCTAGATGGATTTCGAGGCTGATGAGAAGTGATGCCTCGGTATGCAATAAGGTTCTTTCGTAATTAAACTGGGGTGGCCATATTGGCCTTATGTTGAGTGGTTTAGTCAAGCTCGTTCACTACATACAACATACCTATGTTCACACGCCTCGAGAAAGTTGATCCTCTACAGCACATACGCCTGAAACAAGCTGTGCACGTTGACTTTGGCTTTCAGCTTTACTGCCAATAAATAAATGCCTGCTATCTTGCGATGAATAAATACAGCATCAACTGGTGGAGTATGCCATTGGTGTTTTTGTTGTTTTATTGCCAAGCCTTTGGTTTTCACCCGTGTTGCTAAGTTACTTGATGCAAAGTCATATTCTTGGTTAACGCGAAGAGGCTCACATGCTAGCTCAAAAATATCCAACACGTCGTCGAGGTAGCTTTGATCGATTGCTGAACCAAAAAAGCCGATTTGCTTGGCGGCAACCTGCATTGCCTGTTTATCTTTTTGCACAGCGGCATTCATGAGTGAACGATATCCCTTGGAAATGGTTTCTGGGATTGCTCTTGTGGCGCCGAAGTCTAATAGACCGATTGTTTCTGTGTGTGGTTGATATAAAAAGTTGGCAAAATTTGGGTCTGTTTGCATCAATCTGAAATCAAAGAGTTCCTGTAGAAAAAGTGCAATTAAATTGGCGACGATTTTGTTTCTTTGCTCTGCAGGATAACTGACTGCTTCTTCGATTTTGATCCCTTCAACAAAATCCATCACTAGTATATTTTTGTTTGATAGTTCAGATACGACCTGAGGTAGTGAGAACTCATTGGTGTTGATATGGGTCTGGTACTTTGCGATATAGTCTGCTTCAAGATGATAGTCTGCTTCATTTTGCAGTTGATACTTTGCTTGCTCTAGCAGCTTATCCATTTCTAGATGTTTGGGTAATAACCCTGATAACTTGAGTAACACCGCAACATTATCAATGTCGCTGGCTATGGATTGTCGCACACCAGGATACTGAATCTTAACAGCCAATTTTTTACCGTTTTCTAAGTGGGCTAGATGTACTTGTCCGATAGAGGCCGCGGCAAAGGGTCTTAAATCAAAATGAGAAAATCTGTTTAGCCAATCTTTGCCCCAATTTTCATCGAGTATCGCCTTGAGTTGCTTGTGTAGCATAGGCGTTGCGTCAGATCGTAAGCGAGCAAGAATATGACTGAGCTCAGGCGAAAGTAGTTCTCCTGCATCCATGGATAACATTTGCCCTAACTTCATCGCTGCACCACGCAGATGACCGAGCTGGTTGGCAACATGTTCGACGTTATCTGGCGTTAATAATAAACGACTTCGACTCACCTTTTTGCCTTGGGTTAGTTCCTTAGTGCCATCTACAAGCATGTTGCCAACGATTTTGGCAGTTAAGCCACCAAATTTACCTAACCTTGCTAAACGCGAAGAGGGGATTTTAGATTGGGTCATTTTAGGGTTCGACATGTATTTACCTTGATTGCTTATAGCGTTTCACTTGGTACTTAATACGTTGATGCCACGATAAGGTTTAGCTTCAACTTCGCTAATTTAAAAAACTTAACACTCGCTTTTAGCGTTTATTTTGCCTTTTATTCTAAAAGTCCTTTAGCGCAGCGTCTCAATAATAACTTGCTGAGATGACCACTTTTACTCATTGTACCGGATTTTGCTGGTGGCGATTTGGTTGGCGCTTAAAAGATACGTCCTTTGCTGCAGTGATGCCATCAAGTAAATACATATTATATTCACGCATTCAGCTTAGGTATTACGTTTGCTTGATTAAAGGCAAGTAGCGTCGCTCAACAGTCGCTTATTAGATAGCGTTGAACTATCAGGAAGTTGGGTTCGTAATGCACGTTATTGGTGCTTAACTCCTGGATTAAGAATTTATTAAACAATGAAAAACGCTTTGTACTGGTTCAGTCACGACCTAAGAATTGTCGATAATAAAGCCTTAACTATCTGTTCTCGAGCTCAGTCGTTAACTTGCGTTTATGCAATCGATGATCGTTTACTTCAACAAGACAATTATCAGTGTCAGTATTTGGGGTGTAAACGTTGGCGATTTCTCCACGATTGCCTTGTCGAGCTGCATACCGCGCTCGGTGAGGTTAATCAGGGCATTAAGGTGTTGTATGGTGATACAGTGGCTGAGATTAGTAATATTATTAACCAGGCAAGCATTGATACGCTAATCATTTCCAGACAGTTTGGTTTTTATGAGCTACGCATTCTGAAAGCTGTGATAGCGAGAAATCCTGACATCGATGTTATAGAGGTTGATAACTATACTCTTTATTGTTCGAGTGATACTCCTGCGTTGATTGACAAGTTGCCAAAGCAATTTACGCCCTTTAGGCACAAGGCGAGCAACTTTTCTGTTCCAAGGTTGGAGCAACAAATCGATATACTGCCTTCTTCGGTTATTCCCTATGAAACATCACTTGTATTCCCCGCTAATTTGGCAAATCAATTAACCGCTTCAAACCACTCATTAACCAAGTTTATTGGCGGCGAGCGTGCGGCTTCAAAACAGTTGACTCGCTTCTTTGAAAACGGGCATGCAGATCACTACAAACAAACTCGTAACTCATTGGATGGCTGGGATAACTCCTGCAAATTTTCTCCCTGGTTAGCGTCAGGTAGCTTGTCACCTCGTCAAGTGTATTGGCATTTAACTCAATACCAAACAGAACATGGTGTTAATAATTCAAATGAGTGGATTTATGTTGAGTTACTGTGGCGAGAATACTTTCAATGGGCCGCACTGCAGTTAGGTAAGCAATTATTCAAGTTTCGTGGGCGGAATAAAAGTAAACCCTTAACCAGTTTTTACTCGGAGCGATTTGTATCTTGGGCTCAAGGGAACACAGCGTTCCCGCTGGTAAACGCAATAATGCACGAGTTAACCGAAACAGGGTATATAACAAACCGGAGTCGTCAAATCGCGGCGAGCTGCTTAGTGAACGAACTTGCAATGGATTGGCGATTTGGCGCTGCATTTTTTCAACAACATCTCATTGATTACGATGTAGCCGTTAATTGGGGAAACTGGCAGTACATCGCTGGAGTAGGGTGTGACCCTAGAGGCGGTAGGCATTTTAACCTAGATAAACAAGCCGTGTGTTTTGACCCTGACGCAACTTATACTAAAAAGTGGCTAGGAAACAATGTATCCATAACTGATAGTCTCGATATAGCTGACTGGCCAATTGCTTGATGTTGGTGTGTATGAGTCATAAGCCTAGTAACAAAAATCAACTCTATAAAATTTGTCCAGTGTGCCAACGGCGTTTTGACTGGCGTAAAAAATGGCAAAAAGTTTGGCAAGAGGTGAGGTATTGCTCAAAACGTTGTAGAGGTAATCGTCAAATCATCAATAGGAAAGGCACAAATGAAGCAGTTTAAACGGATTAGATTGATTCTTGGCGATCAACTTAACGCAAGTCATTCCTGGTTTAGAGAAGTCGATAATAGTGCCCTATATTTAATTGCTGAGCTGTCGCAAGAAACCAGTTACGTAAAGCATCACGTGCAAAAGGTTTGTGCGTTTTTTTCAGCAATGGAGCAGTTCGCTAAAGCATTGAGTCAAGCGGGTCATCAAGTGTGCTATATGACCTTAGATGAAACTTGCCATTATGCTGATTTACCTGCTTTGATAAATGCGCTACTCATAAAACATCAGTGTCAGATTTTTGAATACCAACAACCGGATGAGCTTCGCTTATCCGCACAGTTAATTAGCTTTGATTTGCCCTCTGGTGTAGTTCGTCACCAAGTAAGTAGTGAGCATTTCTTACTTTCTCACGAAGAACTCTTTACACACTTTTCGCCCAGTAAACACCATCGTCTAGAAAGCTTTTATCGGAAAATGCGAAAGCGTTTCAACATATTGATGGATGATGGTGGCCCTTTGGGAGGGCAATGGAACTTTGACCAAGAAAATCGACAAAAACTGAAACCTGTTGATATCGAAAATTTGCCCGTGCCATTAACATTCGCTAATGACGTGAGCCACATCTTAAAGCGGTTGGACAAACATCAAGTGTCGTTTTTTGGCAAGGCTGAACCAGAGTTATTGTGGCCAGTAACTAGGAAGCAATCGATCGCTTTACTCAACTTTTTTTGCCAACATTGTTTAGCTAATTTTGGTCGGTTTCAGGATGCAATGACTGCAAAATCTGAGCATAAATGGAGCCTCTATCACTCGAGATTAAGCTTTGCATTGAATAGTAAAATGATAAGTCCTGCGCAAGTTATCTCAGTGGCAATTGATGCCTTTAATCAAAATCAACACAAGATATCATTGGCACAAGTTGAAGGCTTTATCAGGCAAATTCTTGGCTGGCGCGAATATGTCAGAGGAATATATTGGGTTAATGGCGACAGTTATTCCAACACCAATGCCCTTAATGCTACTCGTAAACTTCCTAATTGGTTTTGGACCGGTAAAACACAAATGCGTTGTCAGCAACAAGCGATAGAGCAAAGTTTGACTTATGGATATGCTCATCATATTCAGCGATTAATGGTGACAGGTAATTTTGCGTTAATAGCAGGTATTGAGCCAGATGAAGTTGATGCGTGGTATTTAGGTATTTATGTCGACGCGATAGAGTGGGTAGAGCAGCCCAACACTCGAGGTATGGCGTTATTCGCTGACGGTGGCCTGATTGCAACTAAGCCTTATGCCTCCAGTGGTAACTATATCAATAAAATGAGCGACTATTGCCGGGAATGCACGTACGACGTAAAAGATAAAACGTCTGATAATAGTTGCCCGCTAAACTCGCTCTATTGGCACTTTCTGCAACGCCATAAAACTAGATTTGAACATAACCCTCGAACTGCTTTGACCTATAAAAGTTGGAACCGACAAAGTGTAGAGCAACAACAAGCTATTCTTTCCCGTGCTGAATACTTACTTGAGAATCTCGATGCGCTTTAGGGCTTATCGAATAAGTGGCTAAGGCCCTAGGTAGCGTTAACCATTATTGCTGGTTTTTGTTCTGTTTAAGCTTTTGAATTTGCTTATCAAGGTTATCTGCATCAAGTGTTAACTGAGAATACTGTCTTATATCACCTTTTCTTTGTGCATTCATAGCTTGCTCGAGTATAAGATCTAGCTGTTTCTCGAGTTTTTTAACAGGATCAGGTTTTAAAAAAGAAAACATGGAATTATCTCCTAGAGACGGCGAGCAGAGTGCCAGTAGTTGTCGAGGCGTTCTATAAATTCATCATAGTGAGCAAAACTAAAGTGGGCCATCTCGCTGTATTTAGGGGCAGGGGATGTACCATTTGAAAACCAAGCGGCGTGCATGTTGGCGTTTAACGCTGCCTCCAAATCATAGCGAAAATCACCCACATAGATGCAGTCTTGTGGCTTAATCTGCCAATCGTTTGCAATGCTGAGTAAGGCATCTGGTGCAGGCTTCGGCGGTGCGTCCTCTCGAGTGATGACTTTATCGACCTTTATACCTGTACGTTGCAGTTTGATTTGTGTTGCTTGATTTGAATTTCGTGTGACGATTGCCAACTTGATACTGTTACTAGCAAGTTCAGCTAGGACTTGTTCTACGCCTTGGATAATCGTAGCTGACTCTGCGTCTCGCATTTCGTGACCGTAGATTATCTTTTCGGCCTCTAAACGTGCTGGCAGAGGTAAGTTTTGGGTAAATTTAAGGATGTCATTTCCCGGCGGACAGCCAATTTGCTCACGAATTGTAGCGAAATCTAGGTTTGAGCTAACTAAGGTGTCATCTAGGTCAAATATTAAAGATTTAGGTTTCAATAGTTTGCTCTCTATTATCGTGGTCAGTGTTTCAAGGATGCGAGATTAAGTTAGCATCGTACACTTATACGCAAAAGCGTGCTTTTAGATCAGAACATGCGATCATGCGTTGGTTGATTGCGATGTGCTATTTGCAATGAGCCTTTTAAACTAAGAGCAAGCTAATGTTATGGCAAAACCAATCACCTGCTTACGCTTGCCAAAGTTTGTATTTAAAGCAATGTTGTCGAAATAGATGCAGTATAAAAATGTATAAAGGTCATGAGAGCAGCGACTGAATGGTCAGTGTAACGGGAGAGCCGTCAGTGATACCGTTGGACTGCTGTTATCAACTTTTTACAAGACAAGTAAGGTATTGATTCGCAGATTAAATATGAAAATAATTAATCAGGACTGTTTTGTGGATATCTAGCAAAAGAGACAAACCAATCGAAATGTAGAGAGAAATGCTGGTATTCTTAGAGAATGGTACAACCGAGTGGATTCGAACCACCGACCCCCACCATGTCAAGGTGGTGCTCTAACCAACTGAGCTACGGTTGTATATCGTGCTTGGAGAACGGTGTGCATAATACAGGAACTGTGCACAATGGCAACTATCAAGGCACTCCCATCGGGCAATTATCGAGCACAAGTACGTCTAAGTGGTCACAAACCAACCAGTAAGACATTCAGCACACATGACGAGGCTCTAGCATGGGCTAATCAACTCGAGCAGCAGTTACGTTCTGAGGTTAAACCTGTAGACGTATCTGTTAGCTCAATCGGTACAATCCTATTGAATGAACTCAAAGCATCGACCAAGGATAAATATCAGTACAGACTTAAACCGTTAGTACAATACTTTGGTTCACGTCCGCTTGATGTATTCACAACACAAGATTTAAACCAATACATAAAATATAGAGCTGTATCTAACGGTACAGTACGCGCAGAGTTGCAGTATCTATCACGCTGCATGAAGTACGCTAGAGCTCAAGGCATGATTAGCCGTGAGTTAGATATCTTCAAGGATTACAAGTTACCCAAGGCATCAAAGCCAAGGGATAGAGTCCTGACCGAAAAGGAGTACAACCGTATCCTTATGGACATTAGCCCTAAGGTTATGCCTATCGTTGTTATCCTATGGGAAACTGGGATGCGAAGAAGTGAGGTACTTAGTATCACAAGGGATTGTATTAACTGGGATGATAAGACGTTGCATCTAGCGGATACTAAGAACGGAGAGGCTAGGGACGTACCGTTAAGTACTAAGGCAGTGCAAGTCTTGAATGGCGTAATTCAAGAGCTAAACCGTCTAGGGTACACTAGGCAACATCTATTTGATTTAACCGCTTACAGCGTGTCACAGGCGTTTAGACGTAGCTGCGATAGGCTAGGTATCAAGGGAGCAGTCCTGCATAGCCTGAGGCATACAGCATGCACTAGATACGCTAAGAAAGGTTTATCAATACCACAGCTCCAAGCAGTATCAGGCCATAAGGATTACAGGTCTTTACAGAGGTACACGCATGTACAAGCTAAGGATGTAGCCAGAATTCTAGGGTAGTCCCAAAGGCATTATAGTATCTTATGGTCACCCAGAGTTAGTGCACTAGGCTTTATATTATTTGGTGAGATAAAAGGGCTAAAAAGATAGCCCTTAGTTCAAAGTTTTACTTAGTAAAAATCGCTGCGATAAAGGCCTGTACTGGCTCTGAATTCACTCCAGTGACAATACCTATCTGACAGGTTAATATAAGTAATCTTTTCAATACCCCAAAAAACCACCTGATTAAACCAGATAAACCACCAAAGCATTTATCATGCCAACTGTTGGGTTTAACTGGTCTGATTTCTAGGGTGCTATGTTTGGGGTAGAATCGCGAGTTGTAAATAAGTACTAATTTACATGTAAACAATCTATGTCTCATTAAGTACCTCCTCAAGGTCTGTTATATAGATAAATTAATAAGGCGAGCATGCCAGTGCTCGCTTTGTTGTGTCTGAAATTCAGACTATGTACATATTAACATATCTATAAAATCCCCGCTAATCACCCCAGATCACATGTAAGATCATGATTTATCAGTAGTATTTCTTAATATCTTTTATATTCCTATCATTCAGCAAAACAACTGCTTAAAATTTAAGCGTTTATTCGATCGGTGCATGATGATACTGTTGGCTCAAGAGGCCGTAGTTTAATTGGTTCTGATTTCTAAAATAATTTAAAAATGCGTGGGGGTATACAAGCCAAGGCATCGCGCAATGTCCCCGTACACCCTTTACATATCACACTTTTAGCATGTACTTGTTACTATTCCGTTATCAAAATCGCGTAACCTGCTGTACTGACTTCACACCATCACCAACAAATCACCACATGCACTAACGCTCTCGACGTTTACCCTGCTGAAACAACTGGGGCGACTAACCCAGCACAGAAAGCACTCAGTCAGAATGACCGTACGTATATGGTCATAACCTACAGCACACATCACAAAGTTATCATATCTGTATGCATTTAGAGTTGACCTCATTTAAAGCATACGCCACAATGAGCACACACAACCAATAGCACACGAGGTCACGCTCTTTGTGACCGAGTAGAACACAGGTGGCACACAATGGATAACAGCATGAACGAACACCATGAGACACACGCGTATATCAGGGTATCAACCAAGCAGCAAGGCTACGAGTCACAGCAGGAGGCCATCAAAGCCTATGCAGACAATAAAGGGTTAAGCGTTGATAAGGTATGGACAGAGACGATTACAGGTACATCTAAAGGTATTGACAGGCCAGAGCTAAAGCAGTGCCTTAACAGGTTGCGCAGAGGTGACACATTAATCGTATGGTGGATAGACCGATTAGGTAGAGACTACAGTGACACGGCCAGCACTATCAGGGCATTGCTTGACCAAGGCGTCAACATCAGGACTGTGAACCAAGACCTTACCTTTACGTCAAGCACGAACACACAGCAGAAGATGCTCAATGACCTGATGATTACCTTATTAACAGGTATGGCAGAGGCAGACCGAGTGAATAGACTGGCATCAGCACAGGCAGGCAGAGACGCACTGAGTAAGCAGCAGTGGCAAGAGAAGTTCAAAGGCAGGCAAGCAGACACAGCACTGCATGAACGCATCAGAGAGCTACGTACAGACGGCGTGAGCATACGAGGCATAGCGAAAGAGCTAGGTTGCAATCCAAGCACCGTTCAACGTGTTCTCAAGGCGTGATTTATCTGAATCTCCAGCTTTCACAGTGAGTCTTTCCACGGTCAACTTTTAATTCCCACACCTTACTAGGAAAGACTCGACTGAAATCTACATTGATAGCCAAATAGTCTCCTCCAATAGAATCTTTTGTTAACTCTTGGCTAACTCTTGGCTAACTCTTAATTAACACTGATTACTAGAAAGAACTCTAGCCGTATCGGTATAGAAAGATAGCAGCTAGCTCAATCCAATCAATCTAATCAACCAATCCAATCATTGAACTAATCATCATAACTAATCCATTCAACAGGAGGGCTACTCGTGTCCGTACATAAATTAAAAGCAGCCATACGTAAGTCCTTGAAGTCAGGAGCAGCACCTAAGACTGTAGCGCACATCCATGGTGTATCAATCCAAGATGTACAAGCTATCCAATCAGAATCAAGAGGCTCTAAAGTACAGGCTCGTAAACGTGCAGAAATCAAAGAGGTTAATGACCTCAAGAAAGAACAGCGTGAACGACCACGGGATGAGGATGAGCAGTACGCACCATTCAGTCAGAACCAATTCAACTTAACTATCAAAAAGGTTTATGACGAATTAGCAGTGGGTAGCAGCCCAGCAGTGCATACGTGCTTAGGCTTAGCAGGTGTACCAGAATCAGACCAACCAGCAATCGCTAGACGTGAAGTGCCAAGGATGAATCGAGCAGCGTGGGACGCTAACAGTAACCATCCAGAGGCATTAGCTATGACAGCAGCAAAGTACAGAACTCGAACCGATAAAGCAGATGCTTGTAATAAATCAGTTAGCCATATGGTCAAGAGCATCCAAGAGAAACATGGTCGATTGAAATCATTATGTGAATTACAGAATGAGATACAGCAGATGCGTAAAGAAATGGCAGAGCTTCAAGCATTCAAACAATCAGCAACGGTTAGATTGAATGACCAAGACTGGAAAACTCAGGCACTTGCTATGTCAGCAGATGGTATTAGGCCAATAGATATCAGCAGGCAGTTAGATATCAACGTCGGCACAGTCCGCTCATTTCTTAGTCGCTCTAAGTAGCGTTGCACAAAGCGTTGCATTGCAACGGTAAATCAGCAGTTATCCCTTATATATAAGTATATAAGCTACGTGATAATACTTGGTCTACCGTTGCAATATGAACGTGAACATTTAATTAAATACATTCAAGGTAAACACTATGACAGAACGTAAGTTATTACAGCGAGCACAAGAGATATTGAATCATCCAATGCTAGATGATTACACAGGCCAAGAGGTTAGGCAGGTATTGCATCTGGCTCTAACTATGACAGACGAGCAGATGCGACAGTACGAACAGGTCGAGCAGGCTCACCAGTACGAACTAGAGCAGCGTCAGTCGCACTACACCTGCCGTCACGACAGCTAATCAATCAATCCTTTCAGTATCACCAACCCTTTCGATACACAGCACGGCACTCATACCTTGGCCGTAGCTTGGGCAGCTCTTTGGCTGTGTGTCACTTTCTAATGCGTTTGAACGCGCACATTCCTCACCCACAAAGAAACAATACACTTTAACTTAATCAAGGAGGTCAACATGACCACACAGAAATCAGCTAGTAAATCAGCACTAGACATTATGCAAGCTGGCCTAAACGTAGCAGTACACGAGGGTATCCCTTGCGGTAAACCAAAGAACAACCTAGAGGCTTACATCAAGGCACGTATGCACAGCAGCGAAGTTGTCAAGGCCGCTAAGATGTTTCGCATCATGGGCTACAGCGTACCGCAGATTGTGCAGCTTATTAACGGGACTAACCCAGATAAGAAAGTAACAGCTAAGAATGTTTACGCTTGGGTAGCCAAGAACAGCACAGTACGTAACACAGACCCAGAGGATTGCCTGACCAAAGATGAAGTACGGGCAGCACTAGAGCAATCAGTACCTAACACTGAGCATTACAGTAGGCTCGTGCATGCACGGTCACGTGATATCACCGGTCGATTCGTTCAAGAGCAAGGAGAATAACATGCCTAAACAGACAGCAGCAGAACGCGCTCAGTTGTACGCAGAGCAGTTCGCTCAACCCCTCGCAGCACCATTAGGCCAGAAGCAGGAGAAGCCCTCGCACAAGGCCGTACAGGAGGTCTCAGGGGTATCTCCTGATGCCAGTACAGCAGAGCGATTGCAGTACCTAGGTGACCTAGTTATCAACGAGAGTATTAATCAGTTCGAGGTTGCATTGCGTGATGAATCATCCGTGCAATCAGCATCGTTATCACAGGCTCGTCAAATCCTAGAGCGTGTGGGTGTACTCGATATCTGGCAAGCAGAGATTAAGAAAGCACAAGAGAGTTCTGTACCAACAGGTATGGATGAGCGACTACTAAAGCTGGTCGGTCGCAAGCAGTAGCAACAGTATCAATAACTATCAAGGAGTCACGTATGGCTAATCGTAACATCTTTAAAGCACAACCAATCAATACAGTAAGCATTGACGAACGTGTCGACGGTATTGCTAGTGGTGTATTCGCAGTAGCAACAGAGTACCCGCAGTTCATCGAGCTAATCCCTAATGACCTACTGGTCACCAAGTACGTCCGTAAGCTATTGGTTGATATCGACCCGACTAATGCAGAGGCTCAAGAGTTCGTCGATGCAGTCCGTTACCGTGTGTTCCGTGAGCTTATTCATCAACCAACTGGTGTGTGATTATGCAGCGCATCAAGGATATACCAACATGCACGGACATAGCGCGTAAGCAGCGGCAAGCTGAGTACTACCAGAATAGGACTGACCTGATTGATTACCTGGTGATTAACCAGGCAAGCCTTAAATCACGTAGGCATACGTACTGGATGCAGTACGAGCACGAGCGTGTATCGGCTAAAGACCTAGCAGACCAGTACGGTCTTAACCTTGGTCTTGTGCTGTCGCTTATGCAGCTCATCCAGACCAATAAGGCATGGCATACAGGAGGCTTATATGGCGCAGTACCAGTCGAGTAGGGGTATGACTACCCTTGAGGCTAAACGTCTTAACACAGAGCGATTCGGTGCGTCTCTGAGCCAGATTGATGCCATGCAGTTACCTGCTAAACCAGTCGAGGTAAAGCGCGACATTGATGCAGATATCGATAGGCCATACCAAGAGCTTAAAGACTACATCATGCAGTGCATTGCCAAGGGTGACGAGCCTGACCAGCAGAAGTTATTGCAGTACGACGAGCGGTACATCTACGAGCGATTCAGGATGTTCCACTTCGTCACTGGTAGTAATCCTGATGCGGACAAGTTCAGGTACTGGCGAGAGAAGTACATCGAGATTGGACAGCTCAGGCAGTTAGCAGCACAACCAAGTAAGGCAATGCGTCCTGATTACGCACTTAAAGATAGTAATAAACTACGTGGTTTAACACGACCACAACCCAACACAAATACAGAGGTATGAAAATGAATAGAAGTAATATTATTAACCTAGCAGGCGGCCAAGAGAAAGCGCAAGCAGCGCTCGATGCGCTACGTGCAGAACGCCCAGACCTAGCAGAGACATTCAATGCAGCACCGGATAGCGCAGCAGCTAATGCAATCCTTGAGATGGCTGTACGTGCGCAGAACTCTAAGACCGCAGCACCACAAGGTGACCACTTTAAACGTAAGAACGCGAAAGAGATTGTACAAGACAGTATCAGTACTGACAGTCAGCCAATGACGGCGCGTGTTTACGCAGAGTCATTACAGCGCTTACGTAAGTCAGGTGCATGGGATGGTGAGAACTACAATCACCCAGCAGTCAAAGAGTTATCAGGTCGCATGCTACAGAACATGCAGTCATTCCGTCGAGGCAATGCAGAGCAGGCAGCTAAGACTGGTCAAGATGGTAGATACTCAGGTCTTAACCTGAACCAGCTATAAGGAGGGTTTATGGCACAAGTTCTAAATCATAGAGAGTTCACTAGCGGCTCGGTACAGCATTGGGAGCCAGATATGCAATGGGCAGAGGCAACAGGTGCAACCGCTAATGTTGGTCTTAGTTCTGACGAGAAAGTATATGCATCAGGTATCAGGAATGAAACATCAAAACCAGATGGTTACAAGTACATCACGCAAGCGCAGTACGCTGATGGTTTGCTTAAAGCGCGTCGTGCTGGTTGGGATGGTGTTGATTACACTGATGCCCGTGTCGCTGAATTAAAGCACAGGATGTACGCAAGTCTTACGCATGACAAGATGCTAGCAGAGGCTAAGCGTAAGCGTATCGAGAAACTACAAAAGCCAGAGGCTAAGCCTGACGATTCAGCATGGTCAATGCAGACAGGCTCTGATGAGTCTATCCCAGCTAAGCTACACAAAGGCTAGACCAGACAGAACACCCCACCAGCGTCTCCTGACGCGCCCTGAGTAGCCCTTACTCAGCAACGTAATAGTACATCAAGTACATGCATTCAAACATGCAACTGCATTCGCAGGGATTAGCCGTGCGTGTCATTCGGATACGCACATCATTTAAACAGCAAGGAGATTGTATGGGAGAACTATACAAAGCTCACCAATGGTACAAGCAGTTATCGCCAACATATAAAGCCTACAAGGGTTATGGTGGCTGGCCGATTATTAAGCTTGAGCCATTCAGTGACGTAACAGTGCCCGAGGGTTCGGTAAAGGATGTCCAGTGCTTAGCTATTGCAGCTAAGGCGGGAGGTGATTACCCAGAATACCAATGGTACTTCAATGATGATTCAGCGGACTATCGACCAATCGATGATGGTGAGACGTACTCAGGCACTGCAGAGCCAATCTTGGTTATCAATAGTATGTCCGAGGCAACACAGGGTAACTACTTCTGTCGTGTCGCTGGCCGTAAAGGGACAGTCGATACACAGGTAGCCATTATCCGAATGGACGGACGGGAGGCGTAATGTCTTATGGAAATGAAATTAAAATTCAAGGAGGTACAGGCATGTACACAGGTTCAGTAGTTGCACTAGCAGCAGATGGCCTAGCGCTATCACAAAACTCTAACCGTAAATACCTATTGGTGATTGCCGAAACTGAGGTGGTTGTCACGCTCGATAATGGTGGTTCTATTACTATCCCAGACGGTGGTCACTTAGCGCCTGATATGGCGTTCAGTAACGGTATGACCTTTACAGGTAATGGTACTGTCGTCGTTAATACGAACGGTCAATAAGCCTTAACGCTTGGGTGGTTCCTTGCGTTAGTTATTCCCGCTTGGCGCACGTTACGCGCCATCTAATCAGGAGGTGTAATGTCAAAAGAGCTAACAAAAGAACAAGCAGAGCAGCTTGATGAATCATTATGGTTCAGTGATGTACAAGGCGGTACTCGTAAGTACTGGTTACGTCACAGCCATTCAAAGCACAGCGAACCATTACCAAAAGAGTTAACCACATTAGAACAATACAGCAGTAATACAGATGTACTCCAAGGTCTTGATGAGACAGCCCGTAGGTACATCGAAAGGAGAAAGGTATGAAAGAAATGACAGACAAAGAAATGACCAACATTTACGAGCTACCAGAGCAGTATATTACAGGCGCTGATTATGAGGACTCTCATTCGCACAATATGTCGCCAGAGGAGTTGCGGCAAGAAATACGCCGTCATCACGATTCGTATGATAGGAATGTAAGCATGCAGCGCGTTATTAAATTTGTATGCATGTCGCGTAGGGTATACAGCTTGCATAGATTTAACCACTCAATAGATATGCGACAATTTGGTAAATACGAGGAGGCTCGTGTGGCCGCATTAAAAGAGTCTGTTAAAGACGTACCATATCCAGAGCGTCTACGTGATTACATGCCGCAGGAGCACAAAGGCGTACTACATGGTCACGTTGTTCGTGATGGTACTGTATTTAAATACGTACTACATAAAATCACACACGCTAATACAGTCGGTCATATTGCTGAGCATATTGGTACAGAGGTAGCGAGTGCGTAGTAAATACTTCTGGCTAAAGAGGCGTGAAGCCAATAGAAAGCGATTCATTAAATCAAGATAACAGGCATCCAAACGGGTGCCTTTTTATTGTCCAAATAAAAGGTATGAGACATGAAAGGTAAGCAGTTAATTACATTAAAGAGCAAGTTCGATAAGTACTTCAAGATTGACCCTGAAAGTCCTAGCGGGTTGAGTTGGAAGTGTAAGAGTAGCAAGCGCAGCTCGTACGCAGCAGGAGATAAAGCGGGCACCATAACGACAAACGGTTATTACACGGTGGTGCTATTCGGTAGGCATTATAGAGTGCATCGTATCGTTGCTGTACTTGCAGGCATACCGGATGCGCACCTACTGCGTAAGGGGTGTCAAAAGTATCAAATTGACCACATCAACCGAGAGCGTACGGCGAACTGCCCATCCAATTTACGAGTGGTTACACCGAGTGTGAACAATCAAAATAGGGCACAGCCAGAGCGCAAGCATGATGCAGGAATTAGGAAGCGCGGCAAGACGTTCACAGCGTATTATTACGAGGGTAATAAGCAGGTTACGGTGGGTACATTCGATACTAGAGAGGAAGCGGTACAGGCTCGTGCAGGGTGTTTAGCAGCATAATGTGCACATTGTTGTGCATGCACATCTCTAATGATATAGTTAGATTTCTACTAATCAGCGCACTGTCTGGGTTGTGGGGTACTTACTGGGGCGTGGTAAAACCATGTCAAGGTGGTGCTCTAACCAACTGAGCTACGGTTGTATATCTGAATTGTATTTGAAAGGGAGTGGTACAACCGAGTGGATTCGAACCACCGACCCCTACCATGTCAAGGTAGTGCTCTAACCAACTGAGCTACGGTTGTATTGCTAAAAAGCGTTTCCCTTCAAAGCGCTGGCTATATTAAGTGGCTTAACTAAGCCTTGCAAGTAAAAAAATACAATTTGTGTTTAAACGAACAAATGCTATCCAACTTTGCAGCCGTTCTCGGCTGCAGAACACATACAATGAGAAACTAGAGTCAATTGGTGGTTCAATAAGCCTATTTATTGTTCAATCTCTTAAACTATGTTGGTTTCATCCAGCTGTCAGCTGATAACAAAGCGTTTTGGATTCTTTTGGATGTAAATTAACCTACCGGCGAACAACACTGCTGCAGTGCTTAAGCCGGCAATTAGCCCAATCCAGAAACCGCTGGCACCCATGCGCTCAACAATGATATCGGTATAAGCTAATACATAGCCTAGTGACATACCGATAAACCAATATGATATCAGCGAAATATAGAATGCACTTTTCGTGTCTTTATAACCACGCAGTGCACCGGCTGTGACAACTTGAATGGAGTCTGATATTTGATAAAGGCCAGCTAACAACATCAATGAGCCTGCAAGTTGGATCACTTCTTTATTGTCGTTATATAAAAGCGCAATGTCATGCTTAAACACCACTGTAATTATCGCGGTGACCACGGCAAGCGACAGCGCGATTGCTGTGCCCACTTTAGTTACAAGTGCGGAGATTTCTGGTTGCTCTTTACCTAGGTAATATCCCACGCGTATTGAAACCGCGATACCAATTGAAAGCGGTAGCATGAATACGATGGATGAGAAATTCATCGCAATTTGGTGAGCAGCAACGACTGTTGAGCCAAGAGGCGCGATAAATAGCGCGATTACCGCAAATAAGCTGACCTCGAAAAACAGTGCTAGTGCGACAGGTAGACCCAGTTTTACCATTTTCCACATCTTGCCCCATTTAGGGATAAACCATTTTCTAAATGGTGCTAACTCTTTAAATGTGCGATCAAACTTCATATATATGAGCATCGAGGCAAACATTGCCCAAAATACCAGTGCAGTTGCCACGCCGCATCCTGCACCGCCAAGGGCTGGCATGCCAAATTTTCCGTGAATAAAGATATAGTTTGCCGGTATGTTCACAGCAAGACCGACAAAGCCGATGATCATCGGCGGCATTGTATGGGATAGTCCCTCACTGCAACCCCTAAGTACCTGATAAAGCAAAAATGCTGGTGCGCCCCAAAGCAAAAAGTTTATGTAGCCGGTTGTTAGCTGATATAAATCTTGCTCAAGGTTCATTAAATCGAGAATAAAACTCGAACTTGCTAGAAAGATCATCACAGCAAATGCGCCAATTATGGCAATATATCCAGCTTGGAATAATAAAGGTGGTATTGCGCGCTGATTGTTTGCGCCATGGTGTTCACTAAACACTGGCGTGAATACTAGCAATAACCCTTGAATGAATAAGATTGACGGTAGCCAAAGACTTGAGCCAACCGCTACAGCAGCCATATCGACGGCGCTAATTTGTCCCGCCATTACCGTGTCGATAAAACCCATCATGGTTTGGGTGACTTGCGCGACTAATACTGGCAAGGCGAGTTGGGTAAGGCGTTTGGCTTGATAGCCTGCATTATTCATATAAAACCTAATAAAAAGAGATAACTATGTTTACTGGTATTGTTCAGGCCACTTGTAAAGTGGAAAAAATCATCGAAAAAGCGGGTTTAAAAACATTTGAAGTCGCTTTAGGTACCGAGTTGTTACAGGGCTTAAAACACGGTGCGAGTGTCGCGAATAACGGTGTGTGCCTAACTGTCACAGAGTTGCGCGATAATATCGCTATTTTTGATGTGATGGAAGAGACCTTAAAGCTAACCAATTTAGGAAATGTTAAACAAGGTGATCTAGTTAACATTGAGCGCTCATTAACTTATGGCAGTGAAATTGGTGGCCATGTGTTATCTGGCCATGTACACACTCAGGCAACAGTAAAAACCATTAGTCATACTGCTGAGCATTACAACATTTTGCTGGAAGTTGATGAGAAGTGGTTGGACTATATTTTCTATAAGGGCTTTATCGGTATTAATGGATGCAGCCTGACGGTTGGTGAAATTGAAGGTAATTGCTTCTGGATCCACCTAATTCCAGAAACACTCAGCATTACTAACTTGTCAGATCTACAACAATCTTCGTTGGTGAATATCGAAATCGATAGCCAAACTCAAGTGATTGTCGACACGGTTGCTAAGATCATGGCACGCAAGTTCGCCGACTAACTAGCTGATGACTAGAGTTATTAAACTTACCCATCGTTGCTTAGCTGCTAACCCTAATGCTCTAAACGCAAACAAGAAGCTCGTAGTAGATTTAGTTTGTAGCTGATTGAACTTACCATTTTGGACAATTAGCTGCTTCAGCCCTCGCGCAGAGTAGAGCAGGTTTTAGTTAGTAAACCTGCTCGTCATCTGAGTCTATAAATAGCTCAACACGATTTTGTGCTTCATCTATATGCATTCGCATATGGATTGGGTTACAGCAAACACGACAATCGTCGTAATACTCTTGATCGCCAAGACTCGTATCTATGTTGATATGCTGGTGGTGCCCACAGTGGGGGCAACTAATCACTTTGTTGATTAATCTCATAGCTTACCTCGCTTAAACACCCTCACATTAAATATAGTGCGAAAATGGCGTGTTAAAATCACGCGATGGCATGATTTTGACCTTGTTGCGGTCAACCATATTCAATGCAAAATGCACTGTGGAAAAAGCTCAGTCGCAAGTTATTCTTTTATTGTAAAAAGTCAGTTCAAAGGCTTTGATGCTTGTCTTTAAGCGTTGAACACAAATTTTACGAATTCGTCGTGATCGCATCCGTTATACTTTAAATCCATGCAACAGCCTTCAATCTATGCAACAGATTGTTGAAATCGTAAACTTTGTTGCATCCGTGTGTTGCGCCAGGCTTTGTATTTCAATTAGAATGCCTGTTTCCTCAATCAAATGAGTAAAACAATTGTAAAGTTTTACCTTGATTGGCGGTTCTAACTTACGAATTAATTAACTAACCATGTGGCCCTACGTGTGGGTCACCACTGGATAAGGAATTTTCATGCCTATTATTACCTTGCCTGATGGCAGCAAACGCGAGTTTGCCAACCCTGTTTCAACTCTAGAAGTCGCTGCGGACATTGGTCCTGGCTTAGCAAAAGCGTGTATCGCTGGCCGTGTAAACGGTGAATTAAAAGATGCATGTGACATTATTGACCAAGATTCAGAGTTGTCGATCATCACGGCTAAAGACGAAGAGGGTGTTGAAATCCTTCGTCACTCGTGTGCGCATTTATTAGGTCACGCTATCAAACAACTTTGGCCAGAAACCAAAATGGCTATAGGTCCAGTGATTGATAACGGCTTTTACTATGACGTTGACCTAGACCACAAGTTGACCCAAGAAGACATTGATGCGTTAGAAAAGCGTATGATGCAACTTGCCAAAACCAACTACGCAGTAGAAAAGCGCGTTGTGTCATGGCAAGAAGCGCGTGATACATTTGAAGCGCGCGGTGAAGAGTACAAAATGGCGATTCTTGATGAAAACATCAGCAAGGATTCAACGCCAGCGCTTTATCACCACGAAGAATACACAGACATGTGTCGTGGCCCGCACGTGCCAAACATGAAGTTCTGTCACCACTTTAAGTTAATGAGTGTGGCCGGAGCATACTGGCGTGGTAACTCTGATAATAAAATGCTCCAGCGTATCTATGGTACTGCTTGGGCAGACAAGAAACAGCTAAAAGCACACTTAACCCGCCTAGAAGAAGCGGCAAAACGCGATCACCGTAAAATTGGTAAAGCGTTAGACTTATTCCACTGGCAAGAAGAAGCACCGGGTATGGTGTTCTGGCATGCAAATGGTTGGAGCTTATTTAAAGATCTTGAATCATTTATGCGTGGTCAGTTAGATAAGTATGGTTACGAAGAAGTACGTGCACCGCTTATTCTTGATGTAGGTATGTGGGAAAAGTCTGGTCACTGGGATAAGTACGGTGACATGATCTTCTCAACTGAATCTGAAAAGCGCACTTACGCTGTTAAGCCAATGAACTGCCCAGGTCACTTACAGATCTTCAACCAGGGTCTTAAGTCATACCGTGATTTACCATACCGCATGGCTGAGTTTGGTCTAGTTCACCGTAATGAGCCATCAGGTTCGCTGCATGGTTTAATGCGCGTGCGTTCATTCACGCAAGACGATGCCCACGTATTCTGTACTGAAGAGCAAATTCAACAAGAAGTAAGCTCTTGTATTGAAATGGTGTTCGATACCTACAGAACCTTTGGTTTTGAAGAGATTGATATCAAGCTTTCAACTCGCCCAGAGCAGCGTGTCGGTAGCGATGAAGTTTGGGATAAGTCAGAGCAAGCCCTTGCGGATGCATTAAGTGCTAATGGCCTTAAATATGAAATCCAAGAAGGCGAAGGTGCGTTTTATGGCCCTAAAATCGAATTCACACTGCACGACTGCTTAGGTCGTGACTGGCAGTGCGGTACGATCCAATTAGACTTCTCTATGCCAGGTCGTTTAGGTGCAAGTTACATTGGTGAAGACGGCGAGCGTCACACACCAGTTATGATCCACCGCGCTATTTTAGGTTCGTTAGAGCGTTTCATCGGTATTTTGATTGAAGAATATGCCGGTAAATTCCCAACTTGGCTTGCTCCTCAGCAAGCAGTTGTTATGAATATTACCGATAAACAGTCAGATTATGTTGATGAAGTTGTTAAATTCTTCAAAGAACAAGGTATTCGTGCATCTTCGGACTTGAGGAATGAGAAGATAGGCTTTAAAATACGCGAACACACTCTTAGACGTGTGCCTTATTTATTGGTCGTTGGTGATCAAGAAATGGAAAATAAGGAAGTTGCGGTGCGTACACGTGACGGTGTCGACTTAGGTAAGATGAAGTTTGAAGACTTCGCTACTATGATTCGTCAACAAATTTCGCTCCGTAGTCTCAAATTGTTGGAGGAATAGGTCATAAAGATCAAAAGAACAGCAGGGCGACAGCAAGCCCCTAATCGCATCAATGAAGAAATCACTGACGTACCTGAAGTACGCCTTACAGGTCTAGATGGTGAGTCCATTGGTATTGTTAGTATCAGAGAAGCTCAAAACGCAGCTGATGAAGCAGGTGTAGACCTAGTTGAAATCAGCCCTAATGCAGAGCCTCCAGTCTGTCGCATTATGGACTACGGTAAGTTCCTTTTTGATAAAGCTAAAGCTTTGAAGGAACAAAAGAAGAAGCAGAAACAGGTCCAGGTTAAGGAAGTTAAATTCCGTCCTGGTACTGATGAAAACGACTATCAGGTAAAACTACGCAACCTGACTCGTTTTCTAGAAGACGGTGACAAAGCGAAAATCACGCTGCGTTTCCGTGGTCGCGAGATGGCTCATCAAAGCTTAGGTATGGATCTTTTGAACCGTATTAAAGCCGACCTGGCCGAAATCGCGGTTGTTGAGTCTTTCCCGAAAATGGAAGGCCGACAAGCAATTATGGTGCTAGCACCTAAAAAGAAATAGTAGGGCAACCTAACTAAAAGTAGCGAAGACTCTTTTTGAGGACTTCGCTCGCCTTACGTTTTATTAATCCCCCAATGCGGAGTTTTAGCAATGCCTAAAATGAAAACAGACAAGGGTGTTCAAAAGCGCTTCAGAAAAACCGCTAATGGTTTCAAGCGTAAACAAGCACACTTACGTCACATTTTGACCAAGAAGAGCACTAAGCGTAAACGTCACTTACGTGCTAAATGTTTAGTAGCTAAGAGTGATGTGCCTGCAATCGCACGTCAACTACCATACGCTTAATTAGAGGAGTAAAGAAAAATGCCTAGAGTTAAGCGTGGTGTAACCGCTCGTGCTCGTCACAAGAAAGTACTTAAGTTAGCTAAAGGTTATTATGGCGCTCGTAGCCGTACTTACCGCGTTGCAGTTCAAGCTGTAACTAAAGCTGGTCAATATGCTTACCGTGACCGTCGTCAAAAGAAACGTCAATTCCGTCAACTATGGATTGCACGTATCAATGCGGCTTCTCGTCAAAATGGTCTGTCTTACAGCCGTTTCATCAACGGTCTGAAAAAGGCGTCTATCGAAATCGATCGTAAGATTTTGGCAGACATCGCTGTATTCGACAAAGTTGTTTTCGCAACTTTAGTTGAAAAAGCAAAAGAAGCACTAGCTAAGTAATTAGTTGTTGTGTGTTTAAAAAGGAGCCCTCGGGTTCCTTTTTTTATGCCTGTAGTTTAAAGAAGTAAGTATCCGATTTGTGTGGTTACTGCACTAACTAGCATGCTCTGTAGATACTAATTGGTAATGAAATCAGCTAAGGTGCACTGTATATAGTTTGTGTGACATTTGGTTCAAGGTAAATTTCGGTCAATAGCTTTTCGAACGCAGCTTGGCGTGCTTCAGGCGTTGTTGGCATAATGCCTTGTTGTTGTAAAATTGAGATAAGTTGGCGCGGGATATTGGTATCATCGCCGACAATCGCCACATGGCCTGCATTCACTTGAATGTTAGTCAGTTGAGGGTATTGATCAATCACTGGGTGATACTGCTCGCTGACATTAAACACATAGTCACTTTCAATACAATCTCCATTGTCATTTTTACGCCTACAAGTATTGGTTTCATCGGTAACTATTTTCACGTAGCGATTTACGTTACTCGTCAATTCACTAGGTTGCTGAATAAAAGGTGAGTTAGCAGTAATTTCAGTCCAATTATCACCAGTAATTATCCAGCATATCCCAGGCACTACACCGAGGCTGAGCCAATGAAGCGGTTTAATACCACAGGTATTGGCAGCTTGGATCCCCGCAATCGGTGCTGATACGGTAACCAGATCAATCTCTTGAGAGGTGTCAAGTTGAGCTGGTGTTTGTTCAAACGCTCTTCTTGAAACTAAGCCGCCCATACTGTGACCTACTACCGTAATGTCTTGATTATTAAGCTTACTGCCTAATTCATCAGTTGCTTTCGCTAACGTCTCGGCTGCATCTTTTAAGCTTTTACGATCATCATAGTTATAACAAACAGCTTGCTGATCATGAAAAGCATACAGCTGCGCGAGTTGCCTAAAACGCCCGGCTGAGCTATCACAGCCGTGGACCAATATTGTCACGCTTTTGTTTGGGTCTAGTTTTAAGCTGGTATCTAAACCGTCAGTGCAAGGGCTTAAGCTGTCTATGCTTACATTTAGACTAGGGTTGGTTTTATTGCTTGGGGTTATAGGAGAAGTATCGGCGAGGTAGTGTGTTGAGCAGCCCGTTGTGGCGCTGACGACAAAAAGCAGTGGAAAGATGAATGTTAATCGCATCGATGTTAGCTACCTTGTATTGCTAAACGTTATACCAATCAGCACAAGTATTTGAACATTCTTACTGGTTAAAATCGCATATAACGTCGTTAAAAATTTTGAAGGTAGAACAAAACTAGCTTGCTGCAATTTCTGCCTTGTTCTAAGCGATTTTACCTGTGTAATCTCTGCTCACTTATTTATCCTGATTGATATTAAAGAATTATAGCTAAAACCTTCATATAAACAATGAACTAACAGCAATAAAAAAGCGAAATAGCCGTGGCCATTTCGCTTTTTTATTAATTTATCTTGGTCCTTGTGCAAATTGGTATTAAAGCACAGCTTTGATTGATTTTGCTAAGTAGTCGACGTTAGCCTCGCTAATGCCTGCGATACTCATGCGGCTCGAGTCAACCATGTAAATACTGTGCTCTTGTTTAAGCTGTTCGACCTGCGCAGCATTAATACCTAGGAACGAGAACATACCTTTTTGTTTAGCAATGAAGCTAAAGTCACGGTCAACGCCATTTTCGATAAGCTTGTCGACTAGCATTTGACGATTGCCATTAATGCGATCGCGCATCACGGTTAATTCATCAATCAATTGTTGCTTAAGCGCTGGCGTACCTAAAATGGTTTCAACTAGCGCTGCACCATGTGCTGGCGGCATAGAATAAATGCAACGAATAACGTAAAGCAGTACAGAAAACGCGGTATTTGCTACAGCTGTGTTGCTCGCTACTAAGGTACAAGCGCCAATGCGCTCGCGGTATAAGCCAAAGTTTTTCGAGCATGACGAGCAGAGAATCATATTTTCAACGGCCTGCGCCATTTTTCGTACGCCATAAGCGTCTTCATCTATACCGTCACCAAAACCTTGGTACGCCATGTCTATTAGGGGAGTAAAGCCTTGTTGGGTTGCAATCGCGATGACTTCATCCCATTGAGCGTTTGTTAGATCCATACCGCTTGGGTTGTGACAGCAAGCATGGAGTAACACTACATCATCTTTACTGACTTGTTTAAGCGCGTTAGTCATTTGCTCAAACTTCAGTGTTTTGCTGTCATAGTCATAATATGGGTAAGTTTTAACGGTTAAACCTGCTGCCTCAAATAAACCTGTGTGGTTTGCCCACGTAGGATCTGATACCCAAATTGTAGCGTCTGGATTGCACTGTTTAATGAATTCGGCTGCTACGCGAAGAGCACCAGTACCCCCTGGCGTCGATACGGTGCGAACTCGGTCGGCTAGCAAGGCACTGTGGTCTGAGCCGAATGCTAACTGAGACATTAATTGGTTAAATTGCTCAGAGCCGGTAGGGCCGATATACACTTTCGTGGTTTCGCTATCTGTGCGCAGCTGCTCGGCGTTTTTTACACAATCCAAAATAGGAGTGTTGCCTTGTGGGTCTTTATATACGCCCACACCTAAGTCGATTTTTTGTGGGTGGTTATCGTTACGGTATTGGGTTAAAAGACCTAAAATCGGATCTGCGGGTAGGGCGGTAAGTGTGTTGAACATTCCTTTTACCTATATTTTATGGGGCTAATCGCTTCGCGCTGGCCCAATTTAACTAGTAGATTTAGGATAACTTGCTAGCTGCTGTTCATAAAGAGAATTTAGAGCAAACTCACAATTTTGACATTGGCGTTGATTTTTCACCTGGAAAGTATCTGTGACATAAGCTTGCCGAGCAAGGTGCAATTGCAAAACGTATGAAAATACTCGTTTAATTAAATTATTTTCAATTAGGCGTTAAAAGCGACTGTTTACGGTAAATAAAGGTTGCAAGATCGCCGTCGATCAGTAGTGTTATAAACACCTACCGTCTCCATGTTTGTCTGGCATAAATAATTTACAGACGTAATTTGATTAGTAATCCTATCGCATGTCGTCATTTGCCTTTTGGCACAGCAATTAAGCAAGTAGGCGACACCGACCCAGTTATAAAGAGAAGTCATGAAGCAGTTACGTTTAGACCCAATTAATAAGATAAATGGCGAAATCAACATTCCCGGCTCCAAGAGTATTTCTAACCGCGCACTATTATTGGCAACGTTAGCTCGCGGGCGTACAACATTAACTAACCTACTTGATTCAGATGACATCAGGCACATGCTGACATCGTTAAAGCAGCTTGGCGTGAATTATTCGTTGGAAAGTAATAATACGGTTTGTCACATCGATGGCAATGGCGGTGCATTGACTGCTACAGAAGCACAAACACTATTTTTGGGTAACGCGGGCACTGCAATGCGACCACTTTGCGCAGCTTTAACCCTTGGACAAGGTGAGTTCACCCTAACAGGTGAGCCACGTATGGAAGAGCGCCCAATTGGCGACTTAGTGGATGCGCTTCGTCAACTTGGCGCCGACGTGACTTACTTAAAAAATGATGGCTTTCCACCATTAACAATTAACGCAACAGGCCTAAATGGAGGCGAAGTATCTATTGCCGGTGATTTATCCAGTCAGTTCCTTACCGCGTTACTCATGGTCGCGCCGCTAACCCGTGAAACCGTTAATATCAATATTACGGGCGAGCTGGTATCTAAACCTTATATTGATATCACCATCAAATTAATGGCGCAGTTTGGTGTCAAGGTTATCAACCATAATTATCAGCGTTTTGAGATTAAATCTGGCCAGCAATATGTATCGCCAGGCACTGTGCTAGTTGAAGGTGATGCCTCGTCTGCATCGTACTTTTTAGCGGCGGGCGCCATTCAAGGCGGTGAAGTTAAAGTTACCGGTGTAGGTAAAAAGAGCATTCAAGGTGACGTAAAGTTTGCCGATGCCTTGGCGGCAATGGGCGCTGACATTGAGTGGGGCGATGATTATATTATTGCGCGCCGCTCAAGCCTAACCGCAATTGATATGGACATGAACCATATTCCTGATGCAGCGATGACTATTGCAACTGCGGCTTTGTTCGCCAAAGGCACGACGCGTATGACTAACATCTACAACTGGCGCATTAAAGAAACAGATCGTTTAGCTGCGATGGCGACAGAATTACGCAAAGTAGGTGCAATTGTTGATGAAGGGCATGACTACATTAGCGTCACGCCACCTGAGACAATTAACACTGCGGCGATTGACACATACAATGATCACCGTATGGCAATGTGTTTCTCGCTTATCGCATTTGCCGATTGTGGGATCACCATTAACGATCCAGATTGCACATCAAAAACCTTCCCTGATTACTTCACACAGTTTGCGCGTCTCGCAAAGTAGTTGATACAGATATAAAACAGTACGGTTTTCTTGTTGTTAGATAAGAAGACCGTACCGAATAAACTAAAAATATTCGCAGTATTTACCTCAGAATTGTTATACAATGCCGCCGCTAATTTCTGGTTAACCCTTTTTACTTTTCATGGAAGATGGTTACATTTCGGAGGAAAATATGTCTGAGCGAGCTCCAGTTATCACCGTTGATGGTCCAAGCGGTGCAGGGAAAGGGACGATTAGCCAATTACTGGCACAGCATTTAGGCTGGCATTTATTAGACAGCGGTGCCATTTATCGTGTGTTAGCACTAGCAGCTATTCATCATGATGTTGAACTAGAAAATGAAGAAGCCCTGACGCTTCTAGCTGCACATTTAGACGTGAAATTCGTATCTTCATCAGAAGGTGAAGGTAGCAAGGTGGTATTAGAGGGCGAAGATGTAACCAATGCAATTCGTACTCAAGAAGTATCTAACGCCGCTTCAAAAGTCGCTTCTTTACCTCGCGTGCGAGAAGCTTTATTACGACGCCAGCGTGCATTTAGTGCAGAGCCTGGTTTAGTCGCAGACGGTCGTGACATGGGCACAGTTGTGTTCCCAAAAGCACCGCTTAAATTATTCCTAACAGCCTCGGCTGAAGAGCGTGCCCAAAGACGCTTTAATCAGTTGCAGGACAAGGGCTTCGATGTTAAAATCGACCGCCTTTTAGCGGAAATTATTGAGCGTGATGAACGTGATATGAACCGCGCAGCTGCGCCTCTTGTGCCAGCTGATGATGCCATTACCATTGATACAACGGGTATTGGTATTGAAGGTGTGCTCGAGTTAGTACTCGAGCAAGTAAACAAATCTAAAATCGCTGAGTAGTTCTACTACTTGGCGATTGGTATTTGAATTAAGGACAATTCGAATAATATTACTCGACTCCACATCTAGGATGGATAGTGGTTTATTACATAAGTAACTTAAACATGACTGAATCTTTTGCTGATTTATTTGAACAATCTTTAAACGAACTTGAGTTCCGCCCTGGTTCTATCGTACGTGGTACTGTTGTTGCTATCGAAAACGGTATGGTACTAGTTGACGCTGGTCTTAAGTCTGAAAGCCCTATCTCTGCTGACGAATTCAAAAACGCTCAAGGCGTTCTTGAAATTCAAGTTGGCGACGAAGTAGACGTAGCTCTTGACTCTGTTGAAGATGGTTTTGGTGAAACTCAACTATCTCGCGAGAAAGCTAAGCGCCACGAAGCTTGGATTGTTCTAGAAAAAGCTTACGAAGATGCTGAAACTGTAATCGGTGTCATCAATGGTAAAGTTAAAGGTGGTTTCACTGTTGAATTAAACGGTATCCGTGCCTTCTTACCAGGTTCTCTAGTAGACGTTCGCCCAGTTCGCGACACTGCTCACCTAGAGTACAAAGAGTTAGAATTCAAAGTAATCAAACTTGACCAGAAGCGTAACAACGTTGTTGTTTCTCGTCGTGCTGTTATCGAATCAGAAAGCAGTGCAGAGCGTGATGCTCTTCTTGAAAACCTTCAAGAAGGTCAAGCAGTTAAAGGTATCGTTAAGAACCTTACTGACTACGGTGCATTCGTAGACCTAGGTGGCGTTGACGGTCTTCTACATATCACTGATATGGCTTGGAAGCGCGTTAAGCACCCATCTGAAATCGTAAACGTTGGTGACGAAATCAACGTTAAAGTTCTTAAGTACGATCGTGAGCGCACTCGTGTTTCACTAGGTCTTAAGCAACTAGGCGAAGATCCATGGTTAGAAATCAGCAAGCGCTACCCAGAAAACACTAAGTTAACTGGTCGCGTTACTAACCTAACTGACTACGGTTGTTTCGTTGAAATCGAAGAAGGCGTTGAAGGTCTTGTTCACGTTTCTGAAATGGATTGGACTAACAAGAACATCCACCCATCTAAGGTTGTTAACCTAGGTGACGAAGTAGAAGTTCTAGTTCTAGACATCGATGAAGAACGTCGTCGTATCTCTCTAGGTCTTAAGCAATGTAAGACTAACCCATGGGATGACTTCGCTTCTAAGTTCAACAAGGGCGACAAAGTTTCAGGTAAGATCAAGTCTATCACTGACTTCGGTATCTTCATCGGTCTTGACGGCGGCATCGACGGTCTTGTTCACCTCTCTGACATTTCTTGGAACGGTACTGGCGAAGACGCTGTATCTGAGTACAAGAAAGGTGACGAAATCCACGCAGTTGTTCTTTCAGTTGACCCAGAGCGTGAGCGTATCTCTCTAGGCGTTAAGCAAACTGAAGACGATCCATTCAACGCTTACTTAGCAGATAAGAAGAAAGGTACTATAGTAAATGGTACAGTTTCTGCAGTTGACGCTAAAGGTGTTACTGTTGAGCTTGCTGAAACTGTAGAAGGTTACATCCGTGTAGCTGACATTTCTGCTGAGCGCATCGAAGATGCTTCTACTGAATTCTCAGTAGGCGACGCAGTTGAAGCTAAGTTCATGGGTGTTGATCGTAAGAACCGTTCTATCAGCCTGTCTATCCGCGCGAAAGACGAAGCTGAGCAGAAGGAAGCGATCGCTTCACTGAACAAGCAAGAAGATGCTTCAATCGGCAACGCAATGGCTGAAGCATTCAAAGCAGCTCGCAAGTAATCACGTTCGTCTGTTGTATAGGGAGTTCGCTCCCTATTAGGCGACTGAGTTTTGGCTTGATAATAGGGGATAGCTAGGATGACAAAATCTGAACTTATCGAAAAACTCGCCACCAGGCAGTCGCAACTGTCGGCGAAAGAAGTGGAAAATGCCATTAAAGAGATGTTGGAGCAAATGGCAACAACATTAGAAGGCGGAGATCGCATTGAAATCCGTGGTTTTGGTAGTTTCTCACTTCACTATCGTGCGCCGCGTACAGGCCGTAACCCAAAAACTGGTACTTCAGTTGAGTTGGAAGGTAAGTACGTACCACACTTTAAGCCGGGTAAAGAACTACGTGAACGTGTAGATGCAGTTAACCATTAATTAGCATCTGTCTAAAAAAGCCTCCGATTGGAGGCTTTTTTGTATCTAACGCTAAGCAACGCTAGTCACAGGCCGCAAATTCTTGGATAATCAGGATATTGGCCCACATGCAAGGAGCAGATAGTGAGATCATTTTTTGCCATCGTAATTGTTGGATTGTGTTTTGTATTAGCATTGATTTTTGGCGCGAGAAACGAGCAAGTCGTCACTATTAGTTATTTTGTTGCCGAGGGTGAATATCGATTACCTATCGTATTAGCCGTTGTATTCTTTTTAGGGTTCATCATTAGTTGGCTATTTGCATCCTTCTATTTAGTGCGCCTCAAATTAACATTAAGAAGTAAGCAGAAACAAATCGAAAAACTACAACTAGACAACGAACGAATGTTAGAGGAAAAGTCAGCCTAATATGCTGGAGCTGCTGTTTCTACTCTTACCCATTGCTGCCGGTTATGGCTGGTATATGGGACGACGAAGTATTCGTTTGAGTCAAAGCCACAAATCTAAAAAGCTTAGTCGAGATTATTTTACTGGGCTAAATTTCCTGTTGTCGAACGAGTCTGACAAAGCGGTCGATCTGTTTATTAGCATGCTCGACGTTGATGATGAAACGATTGACACCCATTTATCGCTAGGCTCGCTATTTCGTAAACGCGGCGAAGTCGACCGCGCAATTCGTATTCATCAAAACTTAATTGCTCGCCCAAGTTTAACAACCGAGCAGCGTGACATTGCCATGATGGAGTTAGGCAAAGATTACCTTGCGGCAGGCTTTTATGATCGCGCCGAAGAAATTTTTGCCAATTTGGTGAGCCAAGAAGAACACAGTGAAGAAGCGGAAACCCATTTAATTTCCATTTATCAAATCACTAAAGAGTGGCAAAAGGCGATAAATACCACCAAGCGCTTGCCACGAAAGCGTCAGCAAACCCTTAAGCAAACTACCGCACATTTTTATTGTCAGCTTGCTGATGAGTCTACCGAGCACGGTGAAAAACTTAAACTGTTTATTCAAGCGATCAAGCTTGATGATAAGTGTGGCCGAGCTTGGCTGTCGCTTGCTGGTATTTACTTTGATAACCATCAACACGCCGAAAGCGTACGCGCACTCAACAGCTTAATAGAGGCCGATGCCGAGTTATTTGTTGATGCAATCAGTATTGCTAAGTCTTTGCTGATGGAGAAAGGTGATAAGCAAGGCTACGAAACCATGCTGAATTCAGCCATGGAAGCTGGTGCAGGTGCTAGCGTGATAGTGGCGTTGGCCGAGTTTAAAATCAACCAAGGATTATTGAACCAAGCCGAATCACTCATGTTAGAAAACCTTTATAGACATCCGACAATGCGTGGTTTTCAACAGTTAATGAAATTACACATACAACAAGCTGAAGATGGTGCGGCTAAAGAAAGTTTGACCATGTTATCTCAACTTGTTGAGCAACAGATTAAGTTCCGTCCGAGTTTCCGCTGTAATTCATGTGGCTTTCCGTCACACGGCTTATATTGGCATTGTCCATCTTGTAAAGAGTGGGGCAGTATCAAGCGGGTTAAAGGCTTAGACGGTGAGTAAGTAACAAAAGAGGTTTCCTATGTCGAATAAATCCATTGTAGTCGCCCTAGACTATGATAACCAAGATGAAGCACTGGCACTTATTGATCAGTTAGACCCGAAAATGTGCCGCCTGAAAATTGGCAAGGAAATGTTTACTCTGTTTGGTCCTGAGTTTGTAAAACAGATCCACAGCCGTGGCTTTGATCTATTCTTAGACCTTAAATTTCATGACATTCCAAACACGGTAGCTAAAGCTGTTAAAGCCGCTGCTGAATTAGGCGTGTGGATGACTAATGTTCATGCAAGTGGCGGCTTAGCAATGATGCAAGCAGCTAAAAAGGCATTAGAGCCGTACGGCGAAAAAGCACCAATCCTGATTGCTGTAACTGTGCTGACTTCAATGTCTGACGACGATTTGAAACTATTAGGTATCGATGTACCAGCTAATGAGCACGTCATGCGTTTAGCTAAGCTGACTCAAGAAGCTGGTTTAGACGGTGTTGTGTGCTCGGCGCAAGAAGCCTGCACACTTAAGCAAACGCTAGGTGAAGATTTCCAATTAGTCACGCCAGGCATTCGCCCTGTCGGCGCTGACGTTGGCGATCAACACCGGGTGATGACACCTGAAAAAGCCATTGCCGCTGGCTCTGATTATTTGGTTATCGGCCGACCAATTACTAAGGCAGACGACCCATTAGCGGCGTTAACGGCGATTTATAACTCGCTACAAGCTTAAGTGTTAATTTTAGATGCAATGTGTAGGTGAACCATGGCAAATGCATTACAAGATCAGTTATTAAAAGCTGGTTTAGCAAGTAAACAGAAAGTGCGCGATGTGAAAACGCAAAAGCGTCGCAATCGTAAAGCAAAAGTTGATGACGGTAGCGCTGAGTTAAAAGCGCAAATTGCCCAGCAAAAAGCTGCGCAAGCAGAAAAAGATAAAGCGTTAAATGAAGAGCGTTTTGCCAAGGCATCAGAAAAAGGCCTGGTACGAGGCTTGATCACAGAGTTCACTCGCCGTGCAGTTGCTATTCCTACTGATGCTGAGGTTAAGTTTAACTTCACTTTAGATAGTAAGATCCACAGCTTATATATCGATGAAGCAATTCAAAAGCAATTACTTAACGGTACTCTAGGTATCGTTAGACATGAAGATAAAAGCTACCTTGTGCCGCATAAGCTTGCTGAGCGCGTTAATCTGCTTGTCCCAGAATGGTGTGGTTACTTATGGCAAGCTGAAGACAATAGCGCAACAGAGCAGGTTAGTGATGAAGAAGATCCGTATGCAGGCTATGAAATTCCAGACGATTTAATGTGGTAAGTACCTAATCTCGCTTTACCATTCATTGCCGATAGCAGTTGAAGCTTGGCACTGAATATTCAACTCGGTTTTGCGTTAAAAACACAAATGCCATTTCATTTTTTAATGAAGTGGCATTTTTTGTGTTTGGTTCTAGATAACTTAGATAAGAGCATCAACTAAATAGCATTAAGCAATAGAGCTGTTGTTGATGTAGGCATGTTTACACGTAGGCTGTTTACAAGTGGATAAATGAGTTGATAATTTATGCTGCTTTCGCTGATTAATAACTCAGTTTGATCGCAATTGCAGCAAGCAGTCATAATTATGTCATTTATTTGGATTTGTTGATTGACACTTTAACTCAAATCCGTAGAATTCATCTCACTCAAGCGGCACTGGTGATTAGCTAGCAAGTTTGAAGTGAAAGAAGCGACATTAGCTCAGTTGTTAGGTGGAAAGTTGAAACCTTTTCAAGGTGAGTTTTGAAGCTACCAACTCTAGTCAAGAGAGTATAAATATTTGATTGCGACATTAGCTCAGTTGGTAGAGCGAAACCTTGCCAAGGTTTAGGTCATCGGTTCGAACCCGATATGTCGCTCCAAAGGCGCGATGGCAGAATGGCTATGCTGCGGATTGCAAATCCGTCGATCTCGGTTCGACTCCGGGTCGCGCCTCCACAATATTGTGTTTAATGGATGTATTTACATCGGTTAAAACAACACTTTGCCCGAGTGGTGGAATCGGTAGACACAAGGGATTTAAAATCCCTCGCTGAATAAGCGTGCCAGTTCAAGTCTGGCCTCGGGTACCATTATTAACTCTGTTAAGAGTGGTGTATCAAAGCCTCAACGAAAGTTGGGGTTTTTTTGCGTTATACCTACAGTAAAATTTTGGTGAATTTAAAATCCCACGTGCTCTTGTTGAAAAGAAGGAGTGCCACTTTAGTTATTTAAGATTAGCCTTGACTAAGTAATCACAGCAATGTCGCACGATTTAAGGCTAGGATTTACTATAAACCCGTAATTGGTTTAGATTCTGATCCTGTGCTTCACGCCATTGTAAACTTGGTAATAAGGTTGATATGAAAGTTATATTGCTAGCAGATGACCCCGGCAGTGCTCCTGCGGTTGCTCAATGGTACTTTGACGAGTGGTGCAGGGAGTCTGGGCGTTACTCGTTAGAGCAGGTGAGACAAAAGGTCGATGCTGCGGCTAGTCGTGATAAATTGCCAATGTTAATGCTAGCAAAAGACCTACATCAATTACTGGGCGCTGCTGAACTAAAAACCTACGAAATGGAGCGGTATCCAGAGTACCAGTATTGGCTTGGTGGCGTGTATGTTAGTGAACATGCAAGAGGGCAAGGTGTGGCGTCTAGCTTAGTTCATGAAGCTATCAAGCGTGCAAGGCTCGCTGGGATGAAACACTTGTACTTGCAAACCGAAGACTTATCAGGTGGTTTGTATGCTAAGTTTGGTTTTAAAAAAGTGCATCAGATAGTGGATAAAGGCGATGACGTTATCGTTATGAAATTAGACATTTAAATGCTTTATCTATGTGGTGGAGCAGCCTGGCCGGCCAGGTATTTACTGAAGCTATTTTAAGTAGCTCAGTTGCCCATAAATTTACCTTTCTCACATTATCCTTATAAATATCAATTTACTATACTAGCTCTATTAGTACATATATAAATATGTTAACGTTCGCGCCTCTACAATTGGCTAGCTAAATCATGCTTGCGCCGTGTCGAAGTAGATAACAATAACAAGATAACAAAATGACTGAATACGAAAAAATGAAGCAGGGCTACGATTTCGATGCCGGCGATAAGGAAATCTGCCAAGTGCGCGCTAATGCACTGACCTTAACGACAAAAATCAATCATTGTGGCGATAGCGAGGTTGTCCAGCAACTAGCAAAGGATTTGCTCGGTCAAATCGGTAATAATTCATTTATCACAGCGCCGTTTAAATGTGAATTTGGTAAGAATATCATTATCGGCAGCAATAGCTTTATCAATATGGGTTGCACTATTTTGGATGGTGCTGAAGTCCGTATTGGCGACAATGTGCTTATTGCTCCTTCTGTTCAGTTATATAGCGCATCGCACTCCTTAGATTATAAAGCGCGCCGTGGGTGGAAGACATTCTGTAAACCAATCGTTATTGAGGACGATGTGTGGATCGGCGGTAACGTGGTGATTAACCAAGGCGTGACGATCGGGGCACGAAGTGTCGTCGCTGCTAGCTCGGTCGTTAATCAGGATGTACCAGCAGATACTGTTGTTGGCGGCGTACCAGCAAAAGTGATTAAAAAATTAAATCAATAAATTCTTCTTCAATTCCTCATCATTATATTAACCCCGTATTATCTTCATCAATTTGTCGCTAGCTGTACCTTTAAACTCTAGCCGGGGCTAGCGCCTTTATGCTACTCATCGTTCAGATAAACTCGTTAGACGTGCAAATATGTCGACAATCGTAGGTCTTAGTTATCAGTTTAAACTTCAGGTTACTAAGTTTTGTCGACAATTTACGCAAATTAATGTTGATCTATGTCTCAAAATTGCTATATTGTCGACAATGATTTGATTAACAACTTGGTAACCCATGTCGCCTTCGCAAGCAAAACCGATTACTTCTGCTGATAAAACCTTCATTTCATTAAGAAATGATATTGTTGAAGGTGTTATTTCAGCAGGAAGTAAACTAAGTGAGCCTGAATTGTCGACAAAGTATCAGGTTAGCCGAGCGGTTATTCGTGAAGCCATTAATCGATTAGAGACTTGCCGTCTAGTTGAGCGTAAAGCCAATGTTGGTGCACGCGTGGTATCACTATCACTCGATGGCTTGTTAGAGCTTTATCAAGTTCGCGAGTCGCTTGAAGGTATGGCGGCACGCCTAGCGGCGCAGAACATGACAGATCAAGAAGTAAGCGATCTTAACGCTTTGCTTAATCACCATTTTGATCGCGTTAAAGACGGCACTAGCTACTATCAAGAAGCGGGCGATGTCGACTTTCATTACCGCATTATTCTAGGCAGCAACAATCAACACCTTATCTCTTTGCTCATTGATGGTATTTATCATCTGGTTCGCATGTATCGGGTTCAGCTTGGTATGGCTGGACCAAGGGTAAGTACTGCGTTTGATGAGCATAAACATATCGTTCAAGCAATTAGTAACCGTGACGCTGAATTAGCCGAAATGCTAATGCGCCGTCACATCATGTATTCAAGAAATAATATCGAAAACAAGCTCAAGTAAATTGAGTCTGTCTCATTTTTAAAGGGAGTCACTATGAGCGCAGGAAAGAAATTTCGCCAAGCACTTGTTGATAATAAGCCACTACAAATTGTCGGCACGATCAACGCTTACACGGCAATGATGGCAAAGCAAATTGGTCACCAGGCTATTTATCTGTCTGGAGGCGGCGTCGCTAACGCATCTTATGGCTTACCTGATCTAGGTATGACCTCACTTAACGATGTCATCGTAGACGTGCAACGTATCACTTCAGCTTGTGACTTACCGTTAATGGTCGATATCGACACTGGTTGGGGCGGCGCGTTTAACATCGCAAAAACTATTCGTGATATGGAAAAAGCCGGCGCAGCAGCTGTGCATATGGAAGATCAGGTTGCACAAAAGCGTTGTGGTCATCGCCCAAATAAAGAAATCGTTTCAACTGAAGAGATGGTTGACCGTATTAAAGCTGCCGTTGATGCGCGTACTGACCCAGACTTTTTCATCATGGCGCGTACAGACTCCTTTGCACAAGAAGGTTTAGAAGCGGCAATTGAGCGTGCTAAAGCTTATGTTGCTGCAGGTGCTGACGGTATCTTTGCTGAAGCGGTTAAAACTGAAGAACATTACCGCGCATTTGCTGACGCCCTTGATGTGCCAATTTTGGCCAACATTACTGAGTTTGGCCAAACCGAGCTTTGGAATAAAGAGCAACTTGGCGAGTGGGGCGCCGCTATGGTGCTTTATCCGTTAAGTGCCTTTAGAGCAATGAATAAAGCCGCCGAAATGGTTTATACCTCGATTTTAGAAAATGGCGATCAAAAAGCGGTAGTCGATAGCATGCAAACGCGCATGGAACTTTACGATTACCTTGGTTACCACGCTTACGAGCAAAAGTTAGATCAGCTTTTTGCTGAAGGAAAAAACAAGTAAATCAAACTTCAACCGCCCAGATGTTAGCTGATGCTAGTTGCAATTGCTGAGTTATCGTTTGGGCCTGACAACACTTTAAAATAATAGGAACGCAGTCATGGTAGATAAAAAATTAGGTGGTGCAGGTTTACGTGGTCAAAGTGCAGGTGAAACTGCTTTATGTACGGTAGGTAAATCAGGTTCTGGTTTGACTTATTGTGGTTATGACGTATCAGATCTTGCTGATAACGCAACATTCGAAGAAGTCGCTTACCTGCTATTTAATGGTGAGCTGCCAACAAGCGAGCAGCTAGATGCTTATAAAACTGAATTGCACGCTATGCGTGACTTACCGCAAGCACTAAAAGAAGTGCTGCAACGCATTCCTGCTGATGCACACCCAATGGATGTGATGCGTACAGGTTGCTCTTTCTTAGGTAATTTAGAACCAGAGAACGACTTTAGCGAGCAAAACAAAGCAGCTAACCGTTTATTAGCCGCATTCCCGGCAATCATGGTGTACTGGTACAAGTATTCACATGAGGGTATTGAAATTGATTGTGTGACTGACGAAGACTCTATTGGCGGTCACTTCCTTAAACTGCTGCGCGGCGAAACGCCATCTGAACAGCACCGTAAGGTGATGGACGTGTCATTAATTCTTTATGCTGAGCATGAGTTTAATGCATCAACCTTTACCGCTCGCGTATGTGCTTCAACACTGTCAGATATGTTCTCATGTATCACTGGCGCGATTGGTTCTCTTCGCGGCCCATTACATGGCGGCGCAAACGAAGCGGCTATGGACATGATCCAAAAATTCAAATCTCCAGCAGATGCCAAAGAGCAAATGGCTGGCATGCTTGAGCGCAAAGAGAAAATCATGGGCTTTGGCCATGCGATTTATCGTGAGTCAGATCCGCGTAACGTGATTATTAAGGCTTGGTCTGAAAAGCTCGCGCAAGAATTTGGTGACACCTCGCTATACGACATCTCTGTTGCTTGTGAAGAATACATGTGGGACACCAAAAAACTATTCTGTAACGCAGACTTCTTCCATGCTTCGGCGTATCACTTCATGGGAATTCCAACTAAGTTGTTCACGCCAATTTTCGTGTGTTCTCGCCTAACAGGTTGGGCGGCTCACGTGATGGAGCAACGTGCCAATAACCGTATTATCCGCCCAAGTGCAGATTACACCGGTAGCGAGCCACGTAAAGTTGTGCCAATTGCTGAGCGTTAATTTACATATTTGCAGTAATTAACAATGAAAGTGCTCAAGTAACCATAATCACTGAGCACTTTCAAAGCACATAGCAGTATGCACTTAACCTGCGCTTTGGTTTTGTATCACAACAACAAATAAGCCAAGTTGAGCTGCATTGCAGTATAGAGAACGCCTATGAATACCCAATATCGTAAGACACTAGCCGGCAGTGGGCTAGATTACTTTGATACCCGTGAAGCTGTTGAAGCCATCGCTCCAGGCAGCTACAAAACCTTACCCTACACATCACGCGTACTAGCGGAAAACCTAGTCCGTCGCTGCTCACCAGAAACCCTAACTGATAGCCTTAAACAGCTAATTGAACGCAAACGTGACCTTGATTTCCCGTGGTATCCAGCGCGAGTAGTTTGTCATGACATTCTTGGTCAAACTGCTCTAGTTGATTTAGCTGGTCTACGTGATGCGATTGCAGAAAAGGGCGGTGACCCAGCTAAAGTTAACCCGGTTGTGCCAACTCAGCTGATTGTTGACCACTCATTAGCCGTGGAGCACGCTGGTTTTGAAAAAGACGCGTTCGAGAAGAACCGCGCTATTGAAGATAGACGTAATGAAGATCGTTTCCACTTCATTAACTGGACTAAAACTGCGTTTAAGAATATTGATGTCATTCAGCCGGGTAACGGCATTATGCATCAGATTAACTTAGAGAAGATGTCGCCGGTCATTCAAGCCCGCGATGGTGTAGCATTTCCTGACACCTTAGTTGGCACAGACAGTCACACACCACATGTTGATGCGTTAGGTGTTATCGCTATCGGTGTTGGTGGGCTAGAGGCTGAAAGTGTGATGCTTGGCCGCCCATCGTACATGCGTCTGCCAGATATTGTTGGTGTCGAGCTAGTTGGTAAACGTCAGCCTGGCATTACCGCAACGGATATCGTTTTAGCAATCACTGAGTTTTTACGTCAAGAGCGTGTTGTATCTACCTACCTTGAGTTCTTCGGCGAGGGCGCTGCTGATTTAACCCTTGGCGATCGCGCAACCATTTCAAACATGACGCCTGAGTTCGGCGCTACTGCTGCTATGTTCTATATCGATGATAAAACCATTGATTACCTGCGTATTACTGGCCGTGATGACAAGCAAATCAAGCTAGTCGAGCAATACGCTAAACAAACTGGGCTTTGGGCTGATGATTTAACCGAAGTTGAATACGAGCGCGTACTTAAGTTCGACCTATCAACAGTGGTACGTAACATCGCGGGTCCTTCTAATCCGCATCGCCGCGTTGCGACAAGCGATTTAGCCGAGCAGGGGATCTCTGTATCGAACGAGCCAGCGGCTAAAGATGGCGAAATGCCAGATGGCGCATGTATTATTGCTGCTATTACTAGCTGTACCAATACCTCAAATCCACGCAACGTGATTGCCGCAGGTCTAGTGGCACGTAATGCTAATAAGCTAGGACTTACGCGTAAGCCTTGGGTGAAAACGTCACTCGCTCCAGGCTCAAAAGCAGTACAGCTTTATCTTGAGGAAGCAGGGTTATTGCCACACCTTGAAGCATTGGGCTTTGGCATTGTGGCGTTTGCCTGTACTACCTGTAACGGTATGAGCGGCGCATTAGATCCTAAGATCCAACAAGAAGTGATTGATCGCGACTTATACGCCACTGCAGTATTGTCAGGTAACCGTAACTTTGATGGTCGTATCCATCCTTATGCTAAGCAAGCGTTCCTAGCATCACCGCCACTTGTTGTCGCTTATGCTATTGCGGGTACAGTTCGATTTGATATCGAAAAAGACAGCTTAGGTAAAGACGCGCAAGGTAATGATATTACCCTTAAAGATCTGTGGCCGACAGATGAAGAGATTGATGCAGTCATCGCCCAAAGCGTTAAGCCTGAGCAATTTAAGAAAGTCTATGAGCCAATGTTCGACCTTAAAGTGGAATACGGTGATGAAACTAATCCGCAATATGATTGGCGCCCTCAAAGCACCTATATTCGCCGCCCGCCTTACTGGGAAGGCGCGTTAGCGGGTGAGCGTACCATGAAAGGTATGCGCCCATTAGCCGTGCTTGGTGACAACATCACGACCGATCACTTATCGCCATCCAACGCGATTTTGTTAGACAGCGCAGCGGGTGCTTATCTGCACAAAATGGGCTTACCTGAAGAAGACTTCAACTCGTATGCGACTCACCGCGGCGATCACTTAACTGCTCAGCGTGCAACATTTGCCAACCCTAAACTGTTCAACGAAATGGTTAAGGAAAATGGTGAAGTTAAGCAAGGCTCATTAGCGCGTATTGAGCCAGAAGGCACAGTGACACGCATGTGGGAAGCGATTGAAACTTACATGGACCGTAAACAGCCGCTTATCATTATTGCCGGTAAGGATTATGGTCAAGGCTCATCACGTGACTGGGCTGCAAAAGGTGTACGCCTTGCGGGTGTTGAAGTGATTGTTGCCGAAGGGTTTGAGCGCATTCACCGCACCAACCTGGTTGGTATGGGCGTACTGCCGCTTGAGTTTACCGGTGGCGATACCCGTCATACTTATCAGATTGATGGCACTGAGACATTTGATGTCATTGGTGAGCGTAAACCGGGTGCACAATTGACGCTTATTGTCAGTAAATCAAACGGCGATCAAATTAATATTCCGGTCAAATGTCGTCTAGATACCGCTGAAGAAGTGAGTGTGTACGAAGCTGGCGGCGTATTACAACGCTTTGCCCAAGACTTTTTAGCGCAAAACGCATAAGTCATTTAAGTCTATATAAGCTTAAGTCTATAGAAGCTAGCTCGAACAATACACGGGCTAGCTTGCTATAGCTTTCAAGCGACAGGTTGTTCTGGCAGCTTTATTTGCTAAAGCTTGGCTGCTAGAAATTAGCAAATTTTCTCTGCAAAACAAGGGGCAATAATGTCTGTAACAACACAGTCTTTTAAACCTCAGTTAAAAATTCCAGCAACTTACATGCGCGGTGGAACCAGTAAAGGGGTGTTCTTTAACCTTGCTGATCTGCCACTTGACGCCCAAGTTGCTGGCCGCGCACGTGATAACCTATTACTTCGCGTTATTGGTAGTCCCGACCCTTATGCAAAACATACTGACGGTATGGGCGGCGCAACGTCGAGCACAAGTAAGACAGTAATTTTGTCAAAAAGTACAGTGGCAGATCACGATGTTGACTATCTATTTGGTCAAGTTGCTATTGATAAACCCGCGATTGATTGGAGCGGTAACTGTGGCAACTTAACCGCAGCTGTTGGCGCCTTTGCCATTAGCCAAGGTTTAGTGGATGCTTCACGTATTCCAAATGATGGTATTGCTGTCGTGCGTATTTGGCAGGCAAATATCAGTAAAACCATTATCGCCCATGTGCCTATCGTCAATGGCGAGGTGCAAGAGACAGGCGACTTCATGCTTGATGGTGTGACATTTCCTGCCGCTGAAGTAAAGGTTGAGTTTGTTGACCCTGCAGATGGTGACGGAGCGCTGTTCCCAACAGGTAACTTGGTTGATGACTTAAATGTCCCCGGCGTGGGCACGTTTAAAGCGACCATGATTAATGCAGGTATTCCGACCATCTTTGTCAATGCTGATGAGATAGGCTACAGCGGTACTGAGCTGCAAGAAGCAATAAACAATGATGAAGCAGCTCTTACGCGGTTTGAAACCATTCGCAGCTACGGTGCGTTGCAAATGGGGCTCATTACCGATCTTGAGCAAGCCAAGACGCGTCAACATACGCCTAAAATTGCTTTTGTATCTCCAGCTAAGCGCTATTTAAGTTCAAGTGACTCTGACGTTGATGCACAGAGTATTGATTTATGTGTCCGCGCGTTATCTATGGGTAAACTGCATCACGCTATGATGGGTACTGCGGCGGTTGCCATCGGCACTGCAGCGGTTATCCCTGGCACCTTAGTTAACCTCGCTGCTGGTGGTGATGTTCAAGGCGAAGTTGTGTTTGGTCATCCTTCTGGCACGCTTAAAGTTGGCGCAGTTGCGACTAATGACACCGGTAATTGGCAAGTCAACAAAGTCAGTATGAGCCGCAGCGCAAGGGTACTGATGGAAGGAAACGTACGTGTGCCACAAGAGCACATTTAGTTTTAAAAAGCAGCGTACCCCGCTGCTTTTTTATTACTCAAATTTGATATCAAAAAATTTGATAGTTAATGGATGGTGAAAGATTTTATTTGGGATTAATTGCAATTCTATAGCATTTTAGGTATCAAATAATCCGTTTTAAGGAGTAGTAAGTTGCAGGAGCAAGTAATTTTATTGATCTCTACTACAGCATTGCTTTTGGGCTCACCGGGCCCAGTACCGATAAGTCTTGCTATTAACGGTATGTGTTTTGGCGTGCGAGCAAGTTTAGGTTATCTGTTTGGTATTTTGACTGGGTTAGTTTGGGTGATGCTATCTACCAGCATTGGCTTGGCCTTGGTAATTGAAACTATGCCGACCATTAGTCTTACCCTGCAGTATTTGGCATTTGCCTACCTCATGTATGTGGCGTACAAAATAGCTAAGGCGCCATTACCAATGCCAAAAGAACAGCTTACTAGCAAGCAGCAAACAGGGGATCCGCATCCTGGATTTCTTGACGGGTTTACTTTGAATCTGATTAATCCTAAAGCCTACGCAGCTATGTTAGCCATTTTCTCAAGTGTGAGTTTGTCGTTGGAATCTCAGGTAACGAGCATGACTTACACAGCGACCATCTGTTTATTGGTTGCTATTGTTGTTGACAGTGCATGGTTGGTGCTTGGCGGTTTAGCCAAGCCTTGGTTTAGTCGTGTGGTCGTTGATTCGCCTGAGCGCGCAATGCGCATTAAACAGTTATTCGCATTCAGTTTAGTGCTAGTTGTGGTTTATAGCGTGGTGATCTAGCTATTTCAACTTGCAGCGAACACTTTGATTTTAATGTTAACTTAGTGTTGCAATAACAGTCGTTTAGCCTATTATCCCAATTAAGTTAGTGTTTCATTTGTCATCAAACTGTCATTGATATCAGTAAGGCTGGATTGCGTGAATTTACACTTAGCATCAAGGCCATACATTATAGGGAAGATTTTATGGTAGAGCATATTACTGGGATGCTAGCGCTGATCGGTGTGTTGTCGCTTGTTTGTCAGTGGGTTGGTTGGAAGCTAAGGCTCCCTGCAATCTTACCTTTGTTGTTGTGCGGCTTACTGCTTGGCCCTGGTCTCGATGTTCTCCAGCCTGATGAATTATTCGGCGATTTATTATTCCCGATCATCTCATTAGGTGTTGCCGTTATCCTGTTTGAAGGGGCGTTAACCCTTAACTTTAAAGAAATTAATGAGCATGGACGTATGGTCAGCCATCTTGTATCGGTTGGCGCTCTCATTACCTGGGCGTGTATCGCGCCAGCAGCTCACTATATCCTTGGATTTGATTGGTCGATCGCTTGCCTGTTCGGCGCTTTAGTGGTGGTTACAGGTCCGACTGTAATTGTTCCTATGCTGAGAACTGTGCAGCCAAGCGCAAAACTGTCTAGCATTTTGCGTTGGGAAGGCATAGTTATTGACCCAATAGGCGCACTGCTTGCGGTTTTAGTCTACGAGTATATTGCGGTAACAGCAGATCCTACTACCCATGTATTGTATGCGCTTGGCCTGACCTTATTGATTGGTCTAGGTGGCGGAGCGCTCTCTGGTTATCTTGTAGGTGTTGCGCTGCGCCGTAATCTATTTCCGCATTATTTAAAAAACACCGCTGTGTTAACCATTATGTTGGGGATATTTGTTGGCTCAAATCTATTGCAGGAAGAAGCTGGACTGTTAACTGTCACGGTCATGGGAATTTGGCTTGCCAATATGCGCGGCGTTGATATTGCCGATATTCTCGAGTTTAAAGAAACTCTCACCGTATTGCTTATCTCGGCTTTATTTATCTTGCTTGCAGCTAGGTTGGATTCTAATGCCATGCTAGATCTGGGCTGGGGTGGCATACTGGTTTTACTGGTAGTGATGTTTATTGCCAGACCTTTGAGCATTTGGGTTTCCGGTATCGGCACAAACTTGACCAGCCAAGATAAATGGTTTTTGAGTTGGGTCGCCCCTAGAGGTATCGTTGCTGCAGCCATTTCGTCGTTATTTGCGATTAAGCTTGAGGCACTTGGTTTTAGCAGTGCAAGCTCAATTGTGCCGTTAGTATTTATGATCATCATAGGTACAGTGGTAATACAGAGCTTAACTGCGGGCACTTGGGCAAAAATACTAGGTGTTAAACAAGGTTCTGCTCAAGGGTTGTTGATTTTTGGCGCCTCTAAATTTTCAAGAGAGCTAGCCAAGCTACTTACTTCAAAGAATGTCCCCGTTATCCTGGCTGATAACAACTGGGACAGCATACGCCAGGCACGCATGGATAATATTCCGGTCTACTTCGGCAATCCAGCATCTGAACATGCAGAGACCTATATGGATTTGAGCGGCATAGGCAGGGTATTGGTGATGTCGCCATACAGACAGCTAAATCCGTTGGTTACGTTTCATTTTCAAGATGTACTTGGTGATGACAAGGTCTACGGGCTAAATAATTCAGATGCTGCCAGTGCACGCCATCAGTTGTCTGAGTCTTATCTGCAACGTTTATGCTTGTTTGGTGAGAATGTGTCCTATGCAAAAATTGCCAGCATTATGGCAAAAGGTGGGCAACTTAAAGTCACCAATATTACCGACAACTTTAGCTTTGATGACTTTTTAAAGCGTTATGGTGATACCGCGATCCCGCTGTTGTATTTGACTAAAGAGGGTAAGGTTAAAGTGATCTCCGGGAGCAAGTTGCAAGAATATCCAGTTGGGATTGAGTTGATTTGCCTGCTTCCTGTAGAAGCTCAACAACAAGCTGAAATACAACGAGCCATTGACGAAGAAAAGCTGCGTCTTGCAAAAATTGAGGCTGAGCAACAAGCCAAGATAGCTGCAAAACAGAGAGAGCTACAACTAGCTGAAGAAAAGCTGCAGCGTAAGCAGCAAGAGTTAAATGATTTTGAAGCGCAGCAACAACAAGAAATGCTAGAAGAAGAGCGCAATGAACTGATCCATAATGAAGGGCAAGATAAACAGACTGAGCTTGCTAACACCAAACTTTCCGTTAAGGGTGACGAAGGAAATTAGCGAGTAAGCATCAAATTAAAATAATTAAGTAACTAGAGCAGGCAGAATAAAAAACGCCCAGCATCAGCTGGGCGTTTTGGTGTTTTATATACGACATCAATATCAATCGATACTAAACGTTACCCGTATCAGCCATTCACAGTATCAAGCAGCACCTGGTGATGCTCTTTGGTTTTAAATTTGTTGATAAAGTGACTGACTTTACCGTCAGTGCCGATAACAAAGCTTAGGCGGTGGATACCATCGTATACCTTACCCATGAACTTCTTCTCGCCCCACACGCCAAATGCGTCTGCTATAGCGTGGTCTTCATCACTTAGCAGGTGGAAGTTAAGTTCTTGCTTATCTGAGAACTTTAATAGCTTGGCAACTGGATCTGGGCTAATACCTAATACCGTCATGTTTAAACCGTCAAGATCAGCTTTAATATCACGTAGACCCTGAGCTTGAACCGTACAGCCAGGCGTAGAAGCCTTTGGGTAGAAATAAACTAAAACTGGTCCCGAGTTTAAGCACTCTTGTAATGAAACTGCTTGGTCATATTGATTTTGCAAGGTAAACATAGGTGCATTATCACCAACATTTAAAGTATTCATATTACGTCCACTGTGTTATTAAGTTCTAAAAATAGCTTTAAAACTAGCTTTGAAAAAATAGGTCGTTAATAAAGGATATGTGCGATTAAGCATGCCTTTTAATTATTACACTAAGGAGCGGCAATACCTTGCATACGTTTGATTGTGCACTCAAGGCTAAGCTGCTCAGCAAGCTGTTTAATACTGACTTCGAGTTTGGCTAGATCAACTTTTTCTGGAATGTTAATCGATAACAAAATCGTCTGGGTATTAAGGTCGCTATCATCATCGGCATGAGAGCGCACGGCTGCTAGGTCAAGAGAGCGGTCGGCCAAGAATTGGGTAATGGTATTCATGGTTCCGCGTTGATCTTCACCGTTAAAGGCAACTTCAATTCGAGAAATGTAATTCTGTGGTGTGTGCTTAGAGGTGCGTTTCATCACCGTCATTAAGTCTAATTCAACACTGAGGCTGGGCAGGGTGGTTTCAATCTTGGTAATGGACGACCAAGAGCCTGACACCATCATAATAAGGGTAAATTCATTACCAAATAGCGCCATGCGGCTATCGACAATATCACAATCACATTCGCTTACTAGGCGTGAAAGTTTTCCGACAAGGCCAGGGCGATCGGCGCCCATGGCTGTCACGACCAGATAGTTGGTCATAATCTATCCCCATTTCGGTAGCACTCATGCCACCGCTGTTAGCTGCAAATAATTCAATGATGGCGATATTAACACAAGTAACTAGCCAGCGATTAAGCTAAGGTAAAATTTATCGCAATTTGGCTAACGATTAGACGATTTGCCTGAGTTAAACCCATTTCGGTTAACCAGTTAAATTAAAGGTTATTTAGATATTGCAAACAGATTAACCTATTTTATGTTTCAGTGACCCAAACGCTTGTCATTGCTTGGCTGCAACAGTAACATAGCCTGTCCTTAAACCTTGGGGAGCTTAGATGATAAACGGAAGCATCGTAGCCTTAATCACTCCTATGAATAGTGATGGCACAGTAGATTATGAAAGCCTGCAAAGACTGGTTGAGTTTCATATTGAACAAGGCACTGATGCCATTGTAGCAGTTGGTACCACAGGTGAGTCTGCCACCTTACCTACAAAAGAACATGTAGAAGTCGTTCGCCAAACAGTTAAGTTCGCCGCTGGTCGCATTCCAGTTATTGGCGGAAATGGCGCGAATGCCACAGCAGAAGCAATTGAGTTAACCCAATCAATGCAAGATTCCGGCGTTGTCGCCATGCTTGGCGTGACCCCTTATTACAACAAACCATCTCCAAAGGGGTTGATTGCGCATTACACTGCTGTTGCTGACAGCACTGACATTCCGCAAATCCTATACAACGTGCCAGGCCGTACTTCAGTCGATATGTTGCCTGAAACCATTGCTGAACTGGCTAAGCATCCAAATATTATTGGTGTCAAAGAGGCAACGGGAGATTTAAGCCGTGTTGCGCAACTTCGCAACCTTTGCGGCGATGACTTTAAACTATACAGTGGCGACGATGCTACCGCATGTGAGTTTTTAACATTAGGTGGCAATGGTGTGATTTCGGTAGCCAATAACATTGTACCTAACTTGTTTAAAAAGATGTGCGATGCGGCAATTGCTGGCAACGTGGAACAGGCTAAACAAGCCGATAGTCATATGCGCGGTATATATCAGTCACTCTTTTCTGAAGCCAACCCAATCCCAGTAAAATGGGCGGTTCATCGTATGGGATTAATACAATCTGGCCATATTCGTTTACCTTTGACTGAACTTTCTGATGAGTTTCATGGTCTGTTGTTAGAAACAATGCAACAAGCGCAAATTAAGGTGCAATAAATTGATGATAAAAAAAGCCACCCCAGTTGTATTACTTCTGGCCGTTACAGCATGCAGCACGCCAATCGAGCGTCGTCAGGTAAACGGCACGGAAGATTATATTAATGCATCTACGCAGCCGTTATTGACCATACCTGAAGGGCTTGATACCCCAAGGTACAGCGAAGAATACCAGGTTCCTGAAATTGGTAAGCAAGCGCAAAATAGCCCACTGGGTAAGCAGCTTGATATTCGTCCGCCATTGCAGGTATTGCCGATGGCTGAAGGTACTCGTGTGGAAGAAGGCTCTGACAATATTAAAATTGTGGTTGAGTCAATCGATAATCAAACCAATCTTAAACAAGAAATTTACGATGACGTCGTTGCTTACTTGAACAAGAAATCTATTGCTATTCGCTCACAGGATTTTGATTCCGGTGTGGTCGAAACCGACTGGATTGAAACCAGTGAAGTGGTTGAAACGAGCCTATGGGGTAGCGATAAAGAGTATGTATTACGTCAGCGCTACATGTTTACGGTTGATGTTAAACCTCATGGCCGTACAGGCGATTTGAAAATTGATCTTATCGAACATGAAGAAGTGTTCGATGAAGAAATTCAACAAATCTTGCTTACTAGCGATGACAAGCGCCGTTACACGATTGACATGTTAAACAATGCCATTGCTTACGTCAGTGTGAATCGTGAGAAAGCACTACGTGAAGCTCGCATTAAGCGCAGTTTAGGTATTCAGCTTGAGTTAGTTAACCCAACTGAAGACGAAGGTGCTTACTGGATGGCGCATGCGCCATTTGAAAATGCATGGGATCGTCTGCGTATTGTGCTTCCTGAGATGGGTTTTGAAATTATCGACATGGACAAATCTAAGGGCCTTTACTATATCAGCCTTGACGATTCCGGTGGTTTCTGGAGCTCGTTGTGGGGCGATGACGCGTTGGAACTAGACAAAGGTAATTACCGCCTAGTGCTAGAAGAGGCAAATGAAACAGATAAAACTAAGTTGATGTTTAGAACTGTTGATAATGAACCTGTTGACGACGGTGCAATTGTTGAGGTTTACGACAAATTGGCTGAGTTAATGGAAGAAGACCGTAAGGTTCGTTAGCCAAGCACAATTTAGTTGGGCAGTGACTAAAATGAAACTGAACTAGTTTTAGAATAAGGTCAATCGCTCATAAAACAATAAAGGCTCCAAAAGGAGCCTTTTTTATTGCAACATAAAGTATCAACACTCCGTTCTATATATCATTTTGTAATACTTTTTATTTGTTATATGAAACAAACATGAAAGTATTTTAATCCCATTAAAACAGCAGCTTAAGCTAGCCTTAATCGTTATGTCTTTAACTATCTTTACATAAATGTGTTGTGTGATTTTTATTTGTAAACAAAAGTTAAACTGCCTTGATCTAAGCTTAGGCATTATCAAATAATGTATCCTTCAAAATTCCATCTCTATGTGCGTTGTTAGGTTAGGACAAATGAACAAAATTATAATAACTATTTTAGCCGCAGCTGCCGCTGTGTTTGCGTATCAACAATTTGATACCAAGCAGGCAGAAATTAAGCGGCCTAAACCCATTCCTAATGTTGTTGTAGCCAACGCTAAAATGATGCAGGTTCGCGATGAAGTTGAGGCACTTGGCACTGCAAAAGCGTCCGAGTCTATTTCAGTTACCGCTAAGGTGAGTGAAGTAATCACTGCTCTAAATTTTGATGATGGCGATCTGGTCAAGCAAGGTCAGCTATTAGTGCAACTGCAAGATACTGAGCAACAGGCGAAAGTACGTGAGGCTAAAGTAGCGTTGCAAGAATATATGCGTGAGTTTGATCGTATTAGTTCACTTGTTTTAAGCAAGACAGTGGCTGAAACAGAGCGAGATAGCCTGCAGAGTAAAATCGATGCAGCAAGAGCGAGCTTAGATCAAGCGACGTCGAATGTGGCAGACAGGAAAATTGTTGCGCCTTTTTCTGGTCGTCTGGGTTTACGTAATGTGAGCCTAGGTAGCTTTGTGACTCCTTCAGAGCAAATTACAACGCTAGATGACGTGACTAAGATTAAGCTCGATTTTTCGGTGCCGGAGCGTTTTATTCAAGACTTACAAGAAGGTAAGCAAATCATTGCTGAAACAGTCGCATTTCCCGATAAAATCTTTAAAGGCACAGTGACCAGTATTGATAGTCGAATTAACCCAACCACACGCGCCGTAACAGTGCGCGCAATCGTACCAAATGACGACTACAAGTTAATTCCTGGCATGTTGATGAAGGTCAACTTAATCAAGCAAAGTCGTGAAGCTTTGCTGCTACCAGAGTCTGCGATTATTCCTATACAGAATAAGCACTATGTTTATCTGGTAAATAACGAGAACAAAGTAGAGCGAGTAGCTGTGTCACTTGGTTTGCGCACTCGTGGGTGGGTAGAAATTATCGACGGTATCCAAGTGGGCGATCCTGTGATTATTCGCGGTATTTTAAAAGTGCGTCCTGGCGCTGAAGTGACCCCTGAAGAAGCTGAGCGTTTTCACTTTGCATTAAAAGGTAATGTGGAGAGCGCAGTATGATCCTCACTGATACCTCAGTTAAACGCCCGGTATTCGCTTCAGTTTTAAGTATCTTATTAATTATCATCGGTTTGGTTTCATTTCAGAAGCTGCCGCTGCGTGAATACCCAAACATCGACCCGCCGATAGTATCAATTGATACCAGCTATCGTGGAGCCAGTGCATCTGTTGTAGAAAGTCGTATTACCCAGCTGGTGGAAGACAGGATTAGCGGGATTGAAGGTATTAAGCATATTAGCTCACAGAGCCGCGATGGTCGATCATCTGTCACGCTCCAGTTTGATATTAGCCGTGATATTGAAGCTGCAACCAATGACGTGCGCGACCGAGTATCAAGCTTACTTGATAACCTCCCAGATGAAGCTGAGCCGCCTGAAGTTCGCAAGGCTAACAGTGGTGATGAAGTGATCATGTGGCTTAATTTAGTGTCTAATCAAATGACCACACTTGAGCTCACTGACTATGCTAGACGTTACTTGGTTGACCGTTTTTCAGTCGTAGATGGCGTAGCAAATATTCGCTTAGGCGGCGGTAAAGTTTATGCGATGCGCATTTGGATTGACCGCCAAGCGTTGGCTTCTCGTAACCTTACTGTGATGGACGTCGAAAGCGCGCTGCGCTCAGAAAACGTCGAGTTACCCGCAGGTTCAGTTGAGTCTAAAGAACGTCACTTTACTGTTAGGGTTGACCGTAGTTTCTTGACTGAAAATGACTTTGAAAACTTGGTAATTACCCAAGGTGAAGACGGTTACCTGGTAAGACTAGGTGATGTTGCCAAAGTTGAAATCGGCTCAGAAGAAGATCGTATTATGTTTAGAGGTAACACTGAGGCCATGATTGGTCTCGGTGTGTCTAAGCAATCTACCGCTAATACCCTTGATGTTGCTCGCGCTGCTAACGCGCTTGTTAGCCAGATCAATCCGACCTTACCCGAAGGCATGGAGATTAAGCGCTCGTACGATAGTTCAGTATTTATTGAGGCATCTATTAATGAGGTTTATAACACGCTAATCATTGCGATGGTGCTGGTTATTGTGGTGATCTATTTGTTCTTAGGCAGCGTTCGCGCCATGCTAATCCCGGCGTTAACGGTGCCGGTTTCGTTGCTTGCAACCTTTATCGTGCTATATGCTCTTGGTTACACCATTAACCTGCTGACATTGTTGGCGATGATCCTCGCTATCGGCATGGTAGTGGATGATGCAATTGTAATGCTTGAAAACATTCACCGCAGAATTGAACTCGGTGATACACCACTTAAGGCTGCGTTTTTAGGCGCCCGAGAAGTCGCATTTGCCGTTATCGCAACAACCTTAGTGTTGATATCGGTGTTTATGCCGATCACTTTCCTTGAGGGTGATTTAGGCAAACTGTTTAAAGAGTTCGCGGTAGCAATGAGCGCAGCGGTGATGTTCTCAAGTATTGTGGCGTTGACGCTGAGCCCTATGATGTGTTCAAAGCTACTCAAGAAAGAGCAAACACCTCCTTGGCTGGTGCGCCAAGTTGACAGCATCATGGCCAAGCTTAGTCAGGTATACCTAAAGTCGCTGAAAGCTGCGATTAATAAACCGCTGTTAGTAGTCATCATGGTTTTAGGTGCCTTTAGTTTAAGCGGGTATCTCCTTAAGCAAGTTCCTGAAGAGTTTGCACCTCAGGAAGACCGTGGTTCAATGTTCTTGTTCGTCAATGGGCCTCAAGGTGCAAGCTACGAGTACATTGAACAGTACATGGACGAAATTGAAGGCCGGTTAATGCCTTTGGTTGAAGCCGGTGATATCAAACGCCTACTTATTCGCGCGCCGCGTGGATTTGGCACAGCTGCTAACTTCTCTAATGGTATGGCCATTATAGTGTTAGAAGACTGGAGCGTGCGCCGACCAGCACAAGAGATCATTGCCGATATCCGTGGTCGTATTAGTGATTTAGCTGGGGTGAGGGCGTTTCCAATCATGCGCCAAGCATTTGGTCGCGGTATCGGCAAACCTGTGCAGTTCGTGCTTGGGGGCCAAGTTATGAAGAGCTAGCCAGCTGGCGCGATATCATGATTGAAAAGGCCAAAGACAACCCTAAGCTCGTGGGTTTAGATCATGACTACAAAGAGACTAAGCCTCAGCTAAGAGTCGTCATTGATAAAGATCGTGCGGCTGATCTGGGAGTATCTATTTCACATATCGGTCGAACCTTAGAAACCATGTTAGGTTCCAAGCTGGTTACCACCTTTATGCGCGATGGTGAAGAATATGACGTGATAGTGGAAGGTAATCGTGATAATCAAAATACTGCCACAGACATGGAAAACATCTATGTGCGCTCAGATAGAACCAGCGAGCTTATTCCATTGTCAAACCTGGTGAGTATTGAAGAGTTTGCCGATGCTGAAACATTAAACCGCTACAACCGCATGCGTTCTATTACGCTAGAGGCCAATTTGGCTGATGGTTACACACTAGGTGAAGCGTTGAATTACTTGAACGACCTAGCGCATACGTATTTACCAGCCGAAGCGGATATCAGTTATAAAGGGCAATCACTTGATTACCAGGATTCTGGATCGTCAATGACCTTTGTATTTGCATTAGCGTTAGGTGTGGTATTTCTGGTTCTAGCAGCGCAGTTTGAGTCTTATATTCATCCTGCGATTATCATGCTGACAGTCCCGTTAGCGACACTTGGCGCGCTCATTGGTTTGTGGATCACCGATCAAAGTATCAATATCTATAGTCAAATTGGTATTATCATGCTCGTTGGTCTGGCAGCTAAAAACGGTATCTTGATTGTAGAGTTTGCCAATCAGCTTCGCGACAAAGGGGTTGAGTTTCAACAAGCGATTCTTGAAGCATCAAGCCAACGTTTACGCCCAATTCTAATGACAGGTATCACCACTGCAGCAGGTTCTATCCCTCTAGTGCTTTCTGAAGGCGCGGGCAGTGAAACACGCTTTGTGATTGGTGTTGTTGTGTTGTCAGGAATTTTATTGGCAACCTTCTTTACCTTGCTGGTTATTCCAGTGACATATAGCTTATTCGCAAGAAACAGCAGCTCGCCACAAGCAGTTGCAAATCAGCTGGAGAAAGAGCTACAACAATAAAACTGACTAATTAAAAGTTACTTGCAGCGAACAAAAAATGGCTAGTCAGACGACTAGCCATTTTTATTAGTAGATATATTAATACGTATTACGAAACAAGGCAGCGGTTCATGGCTGCCGCATGTTGATTGATTATCAGTCATGCACTAAGGGTTAACGAACTTTGATTGCACAAGACGCCGTAAAATCATCCCCTATAGTTACGTTAGCGGCTCCGCTTTAGCATCCCTGTTAAAGAGGCTTGCTTACTCAAAGCTCATTAATCCCATAAGAAAACGCGTGATTAAAGTTTATGATCTCGCCCTGGGCGTTGGTTTGCCTTACATAATAGTACGGCTAACTTTCATGAGTTTTAACTAAGCAGCTACAGGTCGCTGTTGCCAATAACTTGCCTTGCTCATCTTTTAACGTGGCATGGGATATTGCTAAAGATTTAGATAAATTCTGCAGTTCACCTTGGGCGAAAATGAGCTTACCTTTTGGAACAGGGCGCACCATTTTTACTTGCAAATCTATGGTGGCATAGCTTTGATTGTCAGCTAATGCACTGTGCACAGCGCATGCTGTTGCTGAATCAAGCACTGTGGCAGCAAAACCGCCATGTACACCGCCCATTGGGTTTAAATGGCGCTCATCTGCAGTGGCTTCAAACACCACCATGCCGGTCTCTACTTTCACTAATGCCATGGGCAAGGTTTGGCTCATTGTCGGTGGCGGTATCTTTCCTACCATCATGGCTTGCATTGCTTGTAATCCGGTCATACTAGTTTCCTTCGATTCTTGCTCTATTAACTTAAATTGATTTATTTTTAGTTGTTCATTGGGTTTAGCTTCAAGCAAATAAAAAGGGTAAAGCGTTAACTTTACCCTTGAATGTGTGCATTAAAGCGAGCTTTGATTAAGCAGCTTGCTCAGTCGATGTTAGCTTTACTTCATTCGCTTTTAGCGCATCTGAGTCAAAGTCATCAACGTTGATCGTCTTCATGCGGCCAATCTCGGCACGTTGCAGTAATTCAATTTCAGCTTCGCTTAGTACACCTAGCGCTTTGCCTTCTTCAGCAACTTTATCTAACCACATAAATGGCAGACGTTTACCGGCTGCTTTACAAACTTTGTCGTATAGCGGCTCTGCAGCAAGGATGTCTTTAAAGGTTTGCTCTTGAACACCAACAGCATTGTTTTCAACTGCAGCCCAGTATTGACCTTCACCAATACGATCGCGAGTAGCAGAAGGTGTTTGTAAAATCTTAGCAACTTTATGATCTAGGATATCGCCAGGACGCTTAACAGGGCGACCAAATGGCAACATAACAAAGCGCAGTACTTTACCTAATCCCATTGGGAAGTTGTCCAGTAGGTCATCTAACGAATCTTGTAGTTTATACAGACCATCTTCACATGCCCATTGAACTAGTGGTAAGTCTTCTTTAATACGACCTTCGTCTTCATAACGCTTAAGCGTTGCAGATACTAGGTATAACTGACTTAGTAAATCGCCTAAACGTGCGGAGATACGCTCTTTACGCTTAAGGTTACCACCAAGTGTTGCCATCGCTAAGTCAGACAGCAGTGCTAGGTTGGCACTAAAACGGTTCATGTGCTGATAGTAACGCTTAGTCTTATCTGAATATGGCGAATTAGACAGACGAGCACTGGTTAAGCCTAACCAGAAGCTACGGATAAAGTTAGATGTTGCGAATCCGATATGGCCAAAGATTGCTGAATCGAAGTTAGCTAAACCGCGAGCTGCGTCTTTATCAAATGCAGATTCCATTTCAGCAAGTACATATGGGTGACAACGAATCGCACCTTGACCATAGATGATCATTGAGCGAGTCAAAATGTTCGCACCTTCAACTGTAATTGCAATCGGAGCAGCTTGGTAGCCACGGCCTAGATAGTTGCTAGGGCCAAGACAAACACCTTTACCACCGTGAATATCCATTGCATCAATCACACATTTTTGCATGCGATCGGTTAAGTGATACTTAACGATTGCTGAAATTACTGATGGTTTTTCGCCAAGGTCGATACCTGTAGTTGTTAGGCTGGTCACTGCATCCATAAGGTAAGCATTACCACCGATGCGCGCCATTGGCTCTTCAATACCTTCAAGTTTACCAATTGGTAATTTGAACTGACGGCGAATGCGTGAGTATGCACCAGTTGCCAATGCAGCAGTTTTAACGCCACCAGCAGAGTTAGATGGAAGGGTAATACCTCGACCGACTGATAGACATTCAACTAGCATTCTCCAACCTTGGCCTGCCATTTCTGGGCCACCAATGATGAAGCTTAATGGAACGAATACTTCGTTACCGCGAGTAGGACCGTTTTGGAACATACAGTTAAGCGGGAAGTGACGACGGCCAGTTTCAACACCAGGAATATCTGTAGGGATAAGAGCACAAGTAATACCTAAGTCTTCCTCACCGCCAAGTAAGCCTTCTGGGTCACGAAGTTTAAATGCAAGACCGAGTACGGTAGCAACTGGCGCAAGGGTAATGTAACGCTTGTTCCAGGTTAGTTTCATACCAAGCACTTCTTCGCCTTGGAACTCACCTTTACATACCACACCGAAATCTGGGATAGCGCCAGCATCACTACCAGCTTCTGGGCTAGTAAGGGCAAAACAAGGTACTTCTAAACCTTTGGCTAGACGAGGTAAGTAGTGGTCTTGTTGCTCTGGGGTACCATAGTGTTGTAATAGCTCACCAGGACCTAAAGAGTTTGGTACACCTACGGTTGAAGCAAGCTCACTGCTTACACCAGCAAGCTTTTGTAGCACGCGAGATTGTGCGTAAGCTGAATATTCTAAGCCACCGTATTTCTTCTTGATGATCATGGCGAAGAAGCCATTATCTTTCAGGTACTGCCAAATGTCAGCAGGTAAGTCTGCTAGCTCGTGTGACACCTGGTGCTGGTTAAGCATGGCGCAGACTTCTTCAACAGGGCCATCTAAGAAAGCTTGTTCTTCAGCAGTTAGGCGTGCTTTAGGATAGTTGTGGAGTTTTTGCCAGTTAGGGTTACCAGCAAAAAGATCGGCTTCCCACCAAGTCGTACCAGCTTCAATGGCTTCTTTTTCAGTCGAAGACATTTCAGGCATGATGCCGCGGTACACTTTAAGTAAAGGGCGACTAATAACATTTTGACGGAATGATTTGATGTTAAGCGGCAGTGCAATAACAAGAAACACAATCCAAGCTAAGTTATGAACGATATCTAACGCACTACCTGCAGCCATAACAATTGCCGCAGCAATTGCCGCAGCAATTGTTGTAGTAAATAGCGATACCCTCAGGTATGCCATGGCACCAAGTACTGCGATCATTCCGATGATCCATAGTAGGGTGGTCACTTTACTTCTCCTTAAATACCCAATTTAAGATTGGGAAGACTTTTTGAATGATTATTGTCACAAGTCGCTAATGAGGTCAGACCTGTATCACATAAAATTAAACCTAAGTGTGATCGAATACAAGTAATTTTCAAACAATTGTTTAAATTTTTGTTTGATTTGATTATTTATCCTATTAAACCAAAGAGGTAAAATGTCAGCAGAATAGGCTTTTGCGACAAGTTTTAAGGTGAAAAAATGTGCGAATTATTAGCCATGAGCGCTAACGTTCCGACTGATATTGTGTTTAGTTTTACTGGATTAGCCGAGCGCGGTGGCGTGACAGGACCTCATATTGATGGTTGGGGGATTACCTTTTATGAAGGTAAAGGCAGCCGCACGTTTAAAGATGCTAAACCTAGCAGCGAGTCGCATATTGCGCAGTTGATCAAATCATACCCGATCAAAAGTGAAACCGTCGTTAGCCATATCCGTCAGGCGAATCGTGGTGGCGTTTCGCTAGAAAATACCCATCCTTTTACCCGCGAATTGTGGGGGCGTTACTGGACTTATGCGCATAATGGCCAGTTAAGTAACTATGAAGAAAAGTTCGTCACAAGGCGATTTAAAGCCGTCGGTGATACCGACAGTGAACAAGCGTTTTGCTGGATAATGGATAAAGTGGTGCATCGCTTTGGTGATGTTGCGCCGCAGAGTATGAGCGATGTGTTTGCTTATATCGCGACACTTGCTGATGAAATTCGCGAGCTTGGTGTATTTAATATGATACTCAGTGATGGCAATGACTTAATGTTTTATTGCAGTAACAACTTAAGTTACATCACCCGTAAAGCGCCATTTGGTAAAGCGAAATTGATTGATACTGATGTGGTTATTGATTTCAAAAAAGAAACCACGCCAAATGACGTGGTAACTGTGATTGCTACAAGACCGCTTACCGACAATGAAGACTGGTACATACTCAAGCCTGGTGAGTGGAAAGTGTTCCGCAAAGGCATCTTAATGTTCGGTAGCGAGTCGCTTTAGCTCTTCTAATTCACTTGTGTCGTTTTCCTGTTGCATCCATTCCAATGCCTTTTTGGTTTGCTCAGGATCACTACCATCAATTATCGCAGTGGTCATTGGTGGTAGCGGCGCATCAAACTGATAACTTGCAAGTTGAATATCTAATTGTTTACTGCCTTTTGAGAAGTGGCTTAAACGCACAGGTAAGTAGGCTAAATCTTTGGCCATCCAAAAAAAGGTTTGTCTCTTGCTGCTGTCGCGTACAACTTCAATTTTGACCGTGTCGTATGTGCCGCTATCTAGCGTGACCTTCTCATCGGCTACAACACGAAAAGAGTAGTCGTCTACTTCCATGTCCTTGACCATTTTAAAAGCAAGTGGCCTTTTATTCGCTGCTAAGTCCATTCTAAATTGCAGCTGCACCATTAAAGGATCAAAAAGCTCTTCTTTGTAATCAAGCTTTATTGCGTCAGACTTATATATGGTATGAACATATTGCTCGTTCTTTAAGAACAAGGTTTGTTCTTCATAGTCACTACCTGTGCCTGTACGTTCATGTGAGTAGCGATAAGGTGTGAGTCGGCCGTCTTCAACTAGAAACTCGCTCTCAATTTTACGCTCGTCAGACAGCATCAACAGACCTACTTCACTATCGAAGTGATACTTATAATAGTTCGAATCTGTTTTAGGTAGCGTATAGTGAGCATCACCAAGCTCAAAACTGCCATAGAACACTTTATAGCTTGCTGTATGTGGCGTTAATGGCGACATGATTGCCGCACGAGCAGCTTTGGTGAAGGCGATGTGCTGCGCTGGTGCTGTCTCAACCTGACTCGATTGCTCTATTGGGCTAGCGCCTTGCTCTGTATGAACTGCGGATTCAATGGCTTGTGAATTAGCTAGTGTGAGCGAGCTCACAAGGCTAAGTGTTAAAGCGCTAAGCGAAAATCTATGAATCAAAGTTAAGTACCTATTTATGAAGTCAACATATCAACCGATTTAGTCACCTAAGTTAGTTCCCTAAAGTAGTCATCTAAAACGGCAGACTGAGTACCAGAGTGGCCATATCGGGCTTCCACAAGAACTCAGATAATGAAATCTTACCAGTGTTTACTGTGACTCCGTCAAGCCTTAATAGTTCGACTTGATGCGCGAAGGCGCTTGATTGCTTATTTATTGAAATCTTGCCCTGGCTATTTATCACTCTATGCCAGGGCAAATTGAGGTGTGAAGGTGCTTGTTTAAGTGCTTTAGATACAAGACGTGCACGACCGGGCAATCCCGCGTAGTCCGCGACGAGCCCGTAGGTTAACACTTTTCCCGCGGGATCAGTGACACTATGTATTGAATACGCTCGATAGATGTGAGCTTTGCTGTTGGTTGCAAGGTTAGTGGCATCAATTAAATTTCGTTAATCGAGCATAACAAACAGCACTTGCGTTGACGAGCCGGTTAGTTTTAACCCAAACGCGTGAACTCCGAGATTGCTAAATAATTAGATAGATGCAGGCAAATTGGCTATAAGCGCCAGCAAGAACGAACAAGTGCCAAATTGCATGGTTATAAGGAATGCGTTTATTAACGTAGAAGATGACGCCTAAGCTATAAAGCATGCCGCCAAGTAATAACAAGCTAAACTCTGGCACACTGAGCGCGTTATAGAGTTGACCCATTACCAATAAGCACAACCAACCCATAATTAAGTACAAGGTCACGCTAAATGCTTTAAAACGCCCAATAAACAGGGTTTTAAATACTATGCCACCTGCAGTAAGTAGCCAGATGGCTAGCAACACCCAATAACCTGACTCACTTGATAGGGCAATCAGCATAAGTGGGGTATACGTACCTGCAATCAAGGTATAAATGGCGCAGTGATCTGCCATTTTGAAGCGTTTTTGCCACAATTCACTTTTGCTTGAGTGATAAAGGGTTGAAGCGAGAAACAAGCAGATGAGCGATAAACCGTAAGTGATAATGCCAGCAATTTGTATCGAGTTTAAATCTGCAGGTTTAAGTAGCATAGCAACAAGTGCAAATACGCCCAGCACCACGCCTAAGCCGTGGGTTAGTGCATTTAAGCGTTCTTCTTTATCACTGTATTGTGAATGCGCTGGCGGATAATAACCGACGATTGTTGACTGCTTGACTGACATTGATATTCGCTTGAAATCTTTTTGGTTGGACCAGTGTAACAGCATCAAAAAAACAAATCTACAGCTAACATGTGTTAGCTGAATTTTGCTTTGTTGGAATTAGGTCTATCAGATCTGGTTGTTTAACTTGTATCCACTGTTGTTTAAACGTTCCCAAACAACCCTTCCTTTAAATGCTCCCTTACGTGAATCATTACCTTGGTTGCTTTAAATTGAACTATTAACAAATTATTAACTCTATAGATTGCCAATAGTGTTAAGCCATTTATTTAAAAGATAGCTCATCTATGTACCCTAAACGTTCAGTCCCATCGAATATTCATGAGCACAACTTAGGCCGTTTTGATGTCGTTCTAGACTCAAAGCTCGATGTGAATGTTAGCCTGAACATGGACGAGCTAAGCTATGAGTTGGAAATTAACTGGCCTTGTGAGTGCGATGAACAAGTCGATGTTTTTGGTATGGATATAACAGCAAGGGTGCTAAGCTCTGATAATGCTACTGATAACGCCGAAACATCACAGGTTCTATTTGCTAATGAGTACTCAGGATGCGAATTTATAGCGAGTAAGGAACATGAATTAAAGCGGCCTTCAACTGATGCAAGGCTAGGGTATTGGCATCGCTCGATAAAGCCTTTTTATCAAGTGTTAATGATATCGCTACTTGCACATGTCTTGCTTTTTGTTAGCTTACAAATGCTAAATCAGCATCAAGTCGATCAAAAAGTTGACTACTTTATTGCCAACCAGCAACGTAATGATGATTCTATTGGGCTAACACGTGTTAGCTTAATGTCTGTAGCCGATCTAGCGCTGTTGAATAACAATCCTAAATTTAGGCAACCATTAGATCCTGCACTTTTGCCCGCATCTGTTGAAGTACAGCCCTCTAAAACATCAGGCTTGCCTCAAGCTAATCACCAGCACAAGCAAGGTGATAAAGTAAGAGATAAGTACGCGCGCTCCGATCTACAAACACAGCAACAAGAACAGCAACTAAAAGAGCAACAAGCTCAGAACGCAGTACAGAAAAGCATCAACCATGAACAAAAGCCTTCAAAGCTACCTAAAGCTAGCCAAGTTTTGATGATGAATAAGAACCCTGCTTCCAATATGCCGAAGGCTAAGACGCTTTCACCTAAGTTGTTTGATTCGATTGCATCTACACACGCTAAGGCGGCGTATGGTGAGGTAATCGATAATGCTGCCCGATCGTTAAACACGCAAAGCCTAATGGATAAATGGGCTAACAACTCGCAAAAGTTAAACGCAATTACCCCTCAGCCAAACCAGGTGGTCGAGGCAGTGCTACCTGAGGCCCACGATGTAGATTATCACACCTATGATCATCAATTTGATCCCATGCGAGTGGTGCGCAAGGGAGATTACTGTTATCGAGAGGTAGATTTAGCGACTCAAATTAACCCTCACCAAAAGGGATTAGGTTTCGCTAAATTTTGTGGAGAAGATGAGCAAAAGAAACAGTTAGAACTGTCGTTAGAAAAGCGGATTTCGCAGATTAAAAACAAAAGCACCGCGAACTAAGGTTAGCGGTACTTGTTATACTTTTTAGAGTAAGTGCAAATTCTAAATTGACGCCAAAATTAACCAGGTAAAAACTTAATCAGCTGCTTATACGCTATCTGTTTCTTCGCTTAAACCTATTGGCCAAAGGTAGCCAAAATAGCCCAATTGCGATGCCTACAAATAATCCGACAAAGTGTGACTCTGTCGCTACTCTAGCCTCAATCAAGCTCGACATGCCTTGAAGCGAGCCAAAATACTGCTCATACATGACTTTCATGATCACACCAATCAATAATAAATAGCCAGAGCGAAAACCTTTACGCACATCCATAATGGCACCAAAGGCAAACAAGCCGTGAAGAATGCCACTCAAACCGACAAAACCATTTAAATCGGGATAAAGGAAAAACAGCCCAACGCCTTCAAACAAACACAAGCTAAAAATCAATAACACTAACTTTTCAACGTGATGCTTGTAATGGATCTCGTGTAAAAACACGATGATCCACAAGCCTGCGAGATTCATCAGTAAGTGCCACAAATTGGTATGCAGAAAATTACCCGTGACTAAACGCCAAACCTGCCAAAATTCAATTTTGTCGCGGCGATAGGCCAGGGTGTTACTGACATCAAAGCCAAAATTTGCGATATCCATAGCGAATAGCACAATACATATCAAACTGGTCAATATAAGAACATGATATGGGCTAGCGCCTTTATCGCCTAACATAGTTTTTATTCCTTACATCCTTGATATTGTTAAGTATAGCTTAGAAATAACGTTAGCTAGTCGGTCTAAAGTTGACTCTTTTGCTTACTATTTAAACGCTCCATTACTTGTTCACGGTTATCTTTGTACTCTTCAATACCGCGCGTACGCAAGTGGCAAGCAGGGCAATCACCGCATCCATAGCCTTTAATACCGTTATAGCAGGTGAGAGTTTCGTGCTCGACCAATTCGAGTTGGCCATACTTATCTGCTAACGCCCAGGTTTCTGCTTTATCAAGCCACATTAACGGCGTGTCAATGGTTATTGGCTTGTCCATACCCAGTGCAAGGCTTGACTGCATTGATTGAATAAACTCATTGCGGCAATCAGGGTAGCCTGAAAAGTCGGTTTCACACACGCCAGTGATAATGACATCACAACCTAATTGGTAAGCGTAAATACCAGCCAAGGTTAAAAATAAAATATTACGCCCAGGTACGAACGTATTAGGCAGCCCGTTGTTCATCACTTCATTTGATACAGGAATGGCATCTCGTGTTAGCGCAGATGCGGCAAGTTCGTTTAGTAAGCCAACATCCATTACCTTGTGCGAGGCCAAATTTAGCTTGTTTGCGAGTTCTTTAGCGATCTCGATTTCTTGGCGGTGACGTTGACCATAATCAAATGTAATGCCATGTACTTGGTCATACTTAGCTAATGCTTGAATTAGACATGTCGTAGAGTCCTGGCCACCACTGAATACGACCAACGCTGAGTTAACTGATTTGCTCATGATTTACTTACCTAATTAAACTTGTTACCAAGTTTATATTAGTTTGATGCTTAATCCTAAGCAGACTATGCGATTGGGCTAAATTTTACCGAAACACTGATTTAAATAGCCCGAAAACTTGCACCTAGTTACGCTTTACACTATAACTGCCCACCCAACAACGCGATTAAACAATTTGAGTAGTAGCATGACGCAATATCCAGTGAATGAAGTCTTTGAAACGATCCAAGGTGAGGGCATGTTTACCGGTGTGCCAGCACTGTTTGTTCGTCTACAAGGGTGTCCAGTGGGATGCGCATGGTGCGACACCAAACATACTTGGGAGCTTGAAGAAAACAACAAAGTCGACCCTGCTCAGGTAATTCAAGTTGATGGCGTAATCGGGCGTTGGAGTGAGCTATCAGCTCAAGACTTAATTGATGCGTTTATTGCAAAGGGCTTTACCGCAAAGCATGTAGTCATCACTGGTGGCGAGCCATGTATGTACGACTTAACTGATCTTACGACTGTGCTTAATGCAGCAGGGTACCAAACTCAGATAGAAACGAGTGGTACGTTTGAAGTTAAGTGTCACATTGATACCTGGGTGACGGTATCACCGAAAGTGAACATGAAAGGTGGCATGGAAGTGCTTGAGCAAGCACTAATTAGAGCGAACGAAATTAAACACCCGGTTGCCACAGATAAACACATTGACGAGCTAGACCAATTATTAGCGCCAATCAATATTGAAGGCAAAACCATTTGCTTACAGCCGATTAGTCAAAAGCCGCGTGCAACTGAGCTTGCAATGGCAACGTGTATTGCACGAAATTGGCGCTTGTCAGTACAGACCCACAAGTATCTAAATATTGATTAGTTAGCTCGGAGTTAATTCTCGCTGTATTAACTCAGGTTTTCAACTTGTGCCTAATTGAACCAAGCAGCAATAAAAAAGCCATTCGTATGAATGGCTTTTTTAGTGTTGAAACAATGGTTTTATATCAAGTATTATAAAATAATGGCTTTGCAGCTTAGATATTATTGCCTAGGTACTACTGGCAGCTATCTTCAATCAAGCCTGATTCATCAAACTTATTCAATACTTGCTGGAAGTGCTTAAAGCAGCCGATATTGTCTGCTATCCAGCTGTCATTGTAATAGGTATCTAGGTAACGCTCGCCAGAATCACACAGCAGGGTAACGATAGAACCTGTTTCGTCTTTTTCTTGCATTTGGCTTGCTAGTGTCAACGCGCCATAAAGGTTTGTTCCTGTCGATGCGCCTGTTTTACGGCCTATTAGCTTTTCTAGCCATTGGATGGTGGCAATTGACGCCGCATCCGGGATTTTCATCATGGTATCTACGACGCCAGGAATAAATGATGGCTCAACCCGTGGGCGACCAATACCTTCAATTCTGCTGCCTTTGTCACCGGTAATCGTTACATCACCCGTTTGGTAATAGTCGTAAAAGACAGAATTTTCCGGGTCTACTACACATAGTTGGCTGTTTAGCTGTTGGTAGCGAATATAGCGTCCAATTGTTGCCGATGTGCCGCCTGTGCCAGGGCTCATTACCACCCATTTAGGAATAGGGTTTGGCTCACGTTTCATTTGGTTAAAAATCGAGTCGGCAATATTGTTGTTACCACGCCAGTCAGTTGCTCGTTCGGCATAAGTAAACTGATCCATATAGTGTCCATTTAGCTCTGCTGCTAGGCGCTCTGATTCGGCATAAATTTGGTCACCTGTATCAACAAAATGGCACTTGCCACCATAAAACTCAATTTGCTCAATCTTTTTCTTCGCGGTCGACTTTGGCATCACAGCAATAAACGGTAAACCTAATAGGCGAGAAAAGTAAGCTTCTGATACAGCAGTGCTGCCTGACGAAGATTCAATAATAGTGGTGCCTTGTTTAATTTTACCGTTACACAGGGCGTACAAAAAAAGTGAGCGTGCTAAACGATGTTTTAAGCTACCAGTTGGGTGGGTGCTTTCATCTTTAAGGTAGATATCAATACCCTTTAGTTGCGGCAAATCTAGCTTAATTAAATGAGTGTCGGCTGAGCGTTGATAATCAGCTTCAATTTTTGCAATAGCACTGTTGATCCAAGAGGTAGACATAATAAGCTCGGTTAGTTATTGATGCCTAGAGCATAAACAACACTGCGCAGCGAACCAAGCTTTGGTTTGCAATGAGTATTCAATTGACGGAATAAAGGGCGTAAATGTTAATTCACATCACCTAGGCTTAATGACTTAATCATAATTTATGATACAAGGTAACATTTATATGGCGGGTAAATGTGGTTTAGCGGTTTCGCTTGGAATTAAGACAACCGTGTAAAGCGCAGCACAGAGCAGTTGAACTACTGGGATTTGCAAGTTACTAATGAAGTCAGAATGTTTATTGAGGGTAAAAAAGAAAAGTGGTGGAGGGAGAAGGATTCGAACCTTCGAAGGCTGAGCCGTCAGATTTACAGTCTGATCCCTTTGGCCACTCGGGAACCCCTCCACTGAACTAATAAGCAAGACACTTACTAGTGTTGTTTATAAACTATTAGCCACAATAGTTATTGTAAGTGATCATAGCACCGATAAATGGTGGAGGGAGAAGGATTCGAACCTTCGAAGGCTGAGCCGTCAGATTTACAGTCTGATCCCTTTGGCCACTCGGGAACCCCTCCACGAACGGTCTATTTATCACTTGTGCAAAATGGTGGAGGGAGAAGGATTCGAACCTTCGAAGGCTGAGCCGTCAGATTTACAGTCTGATCCCTTTGGCCACTCGGGAACCCCTCCTCAATTTGCGGACGCCATAGTAGTCACAATGGGTCAGCATGTAAAGTCAAAAAATCAAAAAAAACCTCAAGTATTGGCTCGTTTGGTCGATTATCTATCAATAGATGCAATAGATGATGTTTTTATATGCAAATTGAGTCAGCTTTAGTCAACGAATTACATTTAGGCACGCGCTTAAATCAAGATATTCACCAAAACCAACGTGGTGACTTTGGCTTGATATTAGCGATGCTGTCTGTTGACGCACGCGACATGGCTCAATTTGAACTAGAAAAACATCTGTCGCTCGATCAAAAGTTAGCCAAGGAACTGCAATTACCGCCAAAGCAACCTTTACTGCATGACCTTTCACAGCAATCTGATGTTGTCGATCATGCCCATGTGTTCCAGCAACAAGGGCAAAGCCAATTTAATCTATCGCAAGCATTATTACCTGAACCCCAAGTGATAAGAGGTGAAAACGATTTAGACATGCAGCTGTGCTTGTCCAATTGTAGCCACTTAACGCAACTTAAGCATAAAGGGCAGCAGAATAGTGCACTGGGGAATGGAGCAGAGGTTAATTTAGCTGCAATTAACTATGTCAGTGAGATTGAGCAGCAACGTACGATGGCTAAATGCATACAGGTAGCCGCATAGCAGCTTAGTATTAAGCTTGATTTGTGAAGCACTTAGCGATATCAAGTTCGATTCTTAGTTATGATTAACCTTTAGTTGATTAAAGAGGTTCATATGGTTAAGAAAATTATTGAGCAGCAAGGTAATGTAAATGATAGCTGCCCGGAGTGTGGTAGCTTTGTCGATATCGGTGCAGTCATCGACGAGCACGATTGTGTACTTACTATTAAAAGTAGTAGCGATAAAATTCAGGAGCTAGAGCAAATAGTAGAGAAAGCTAAACAGAGATTTAGCAATGTAGAGGTAAATTATACTCATACGGGTGATGGCGAGTCGGTAGATATCGTGTTTGATGTAGCCGCAGAGAAGATGATTTTTCAATTGGAGAATCAACTGTAACTAGCGAAGTTACATTTATTAACATGTACTTAGTGGTTACAAATTGCGCCTAGCGTTAGTGTTATGTTATCTTGGTGTCATAAAAAAGTATTACAAAACGCGCTATTTTACCGTTAATAATTTCTCCCTACGTGCAAACATTAGTCGTCGTCTCTAAGAAGTTTGTCAGAGACAGGATGTAAAGCATGTTGTTTTCGGGATACCAATGAATCGACAAGAACATCAGCACTTGTTGGAATTAATTGTAAATTCCAGTGCTAAACAGCAAGGTAACTTTGCTCTTACCGCTGAATTAGTATGTCAGCAACTACGGGAGTATTGCCAGGTAACACAAGTCTTTGTGTGGCTGTTTGATCAACCCGTAGTTAATAGCTCCATTTTAGAGCAGCCAAAACGTAGTGAACAAAACTACTATCAACTTGTGGCACATGCCCATGGTGATAGCGATTTGTTCAATGACTACGCAAGTCATCGTAAACTCGCGCGTACTAACCAAGAGTATGTCGACGAATTACGCTTGCATCGTTACATCCAAACAGACGATGCGCAAAATCATCCGTTACTCACCCAGTTATCAAGCTATTATCAGGCAGCCAATATTGTCTCTGTGCTCGATGTTGCAATTCGTATTAATGGCCATATTGAAGGCATATTGTCGATCGAGCACATTGCAGCTAAGCAATGGCCAATCGATGATCTGCAATTTATTATTCAGTGTGCGGATCAATTAGCACTTACCCTTGCCACTCGATATTCCTATGATAAATCCGAGCGAATTAACCTGCTTCGTAGTGCAGTAGAGCACTCTGAGCATGTGGTGATGGTGGTGAGCTTAGAAAACGGTGTGATTGAGTATGTCAATCGAGCTCATGAAGAAATGAGCGGTTTGAAGCGCGAGCAGGTACTCAAAAGTACCGTGATGCAATTAGATGTGTTTCGCAACAACTTGCAGCTGCTAGATCTTATGCTCAACAAGCTCAAACATGGTCAGACTGTAAAAGGTGATACCCAATTGATTAGGCGTGATGGTAAGCCACAATCTGTGCATTATCACGTATCACCATTTAATACTGAATTAGGCAACTTGTATGCACTGGTGAATTGTTATGATAATTCTACAGAGCTTGAGCATAAAGCTGATCTTGAGCGACTTGCCTGGCAATGTGGTTTAACCGGGCTACACAATCGCGCCTACTTTAAAAACCAGTTAGCTAATGCCAACAAAGGCTATTTGCTAGTCATTGACCTAATTGGCTTTAAGCGCTTTAACGATACCAATGGACATGAAGTGGGTGACAAGCTGCTCGTTGAAATCGCCCGCCGCTTAAAACACTTTGCCAGTGCCAATAACGCTATTGATGCCGCTCGTATCGGTAGTGATGAATTTGCGATTATCTTGCCTGTACAAGAAAGTCCGCAATATGCCGAGTTTCTGTTTACTAAACTCTATGATTCTTTATTGCTGCCTTCGGTTATTGCGAGACAAAAAATTGAGCCTAAAGCAGCTGTGGCTGTGGTGGATTTAACCATTGTCGTTGGCAGTCATGCTCCACTAAGTTGTGCTGATATTGCGCTGCAATACGCAAAACGTAAATCTACAAAACATATTCAGTACTTCAATCAGGAATTGTTGAGTCAATACGACAATAACATTGAAATCGAACGTGACTTAAAAGCAGCAATTCGTGGACGTCAGTTTGAGCTTTATTATCAGCCACTCAAAGACCTACAGCAGGGTGGTTACATCGGTGCTGAAGCGTTGATCCGTTGGAATCATCCGCGCAAAGGTGTGGTTTATCCAGGCTCATTTATCGATATCGCTGAGCAATCAGGCCAGATCAATGCCATTGGTGAGTGGGTACTCGAAGCCGCCTGTAAACAGCTAAATTTATGGCAACATACAAATGTCGATATTCGTATGCACGTGAATGTTGCTGCGCGCCAGTTTTTTAGTGACAACCTATACGAGCAAGTATGGACCTTGCTGACTCGTTATCGGATTAAACCTCACACGCTAATTTTAGAAATTACCGAAACTGAGCTAATGGGAGATGTGCGCTATGCAACCATGCTATGCCATCAGTTAACAGAGCTTGGTGTTGGACTCGCGATTGATGACTTTGGTACTGGTTACAGCTCGATGAAGTACCTCAAACAGTTCCCGATCACTAAGCTTAAAATCGATCGCTCATTCATTATGGACATCAACCATAACTACGAGAGCAGAGAGATTGTGAGTGCGATTATCGCTATGGCTAAGGCGTTAAATTTATCACTCACTGCAGAAGGGATTGAAACGCCAGAACAACAACAGTTCCTCGTTGATAATGGCTGTGATCATGCCCAGGGCTATTTATACAGTAAACCTGTACGTGAAAATGAATTTAGGCAGTTCTTAAGCCAGGTCAATGACAATGTCATAGCCCCTAGTGAGCCGTTAAGTAATATGGCTGTGATGGCGTCAATATAGTTTATCTAGACTGAATGCTGTGAAGTTACGCCGCTGACAGTTTGGTGCTTATAGCGGCGCTTTTTTAGTGGTGTTGATTTAGCCGAGATTTTGCCTCTGACTCTAAGTTAAAGCGTTAAGGCACAACACTTCTTGAATTTCTTGCCGCTATTGCAAATACACATGTCGTTGCGTTTAGGTAACTTTGCTTCAAATTGCTCGCCCGTAGTATATAGCCAGATACCATCACGCTTTATAAAGTCTGAGCACTCATAAATCGCATCAAAGCCGCAGTCAATTTGATACCAGGCTTTAAAAGTGACCTTGGCAGTGTCTGCGCGCTCAATTGCTGATTCAACTTGCAAACCAACCCAGTTTGCTGAGTTTTCAGCAAGTTGCTCTTTTGTTAGCCCGCTAGCAAATTCGCTGGCATGGGTATCTATTAAATATTGATATTCAGCTTTGACAAAGGCGCAATAGCGCGAGCGCATAAGTTTTTCTGCGGTTTCAGCGACGCGTTGTTTTAAGTGTAATGGTTGGCAGCAATCTTGATAATTGTGATTACTGCCACAAGGACATAAAGACATGATAAAGACTCAATATATTCGATAATAGGCTAGGGCAAACCGACTTTGAACGTCTATTTATAGTTGGTATTGATTAGTGTTGCTCATTGGCATTTGCCGCCTGATCTTCATCTTTGTATTGATCTTGGCGCGGTGTCGGTGTTTCGTCTTGTTTATAAGATTGTTGCTCAATAAACTGACGACCAAAATACAAGTTTGCCGCTGGTTTGGCATTGTAATACAAATCGGCTTGCGATCGCGTATTAGCATCAACCGCTAAATACCAATTGCCACTTTCATCAAGTTCGTAATTATTGATAAATTTGCCCGCAAATTCGCTAACTGGCTCACCAGACTCTTTTGCTGGATGGAAACGCACGATGTAATAGCCGACATCAATGGCACTTTGAGGACGTAGGCGTCGCTCGATGACTCTAAAATCCACTTCGAGCGTGGCTTTCTTGCGAGTGATTTTGTCGAAAAAGCTCTGGTATAGCTTCAAGATCTTCGACTTGCCTTGCACTATCTCATCGTTTCGGCTTTCAGAAATAAATACCGCATCATTGGCGTAGATGGAAGTGAGTGATTTGGTATCAAGCTGCTCGAACGCACTTTGAAACTCACTGAGCTTTGTGTTCAGTTGTGAATTGATGTCTTGCTGCACGTCTGCAATTTCTTTTGCAATAGCTAAGTGACTGAAACTCGAAAACATCAAAGTGACGATGACAATAAGTTGGAACGGTTGAATGATAGCCATTCAGATTAAACTCTCTTATATTTTGTTTGCGAAGCCGATAATTATTAGGGTACATATTATGTTGATAACTTAAGTACGACTGGCCATGTGTTGGCAAGACCGTTGTATTAAGTTAGCAACCTAGAGGGTTAACATTTAGTTGTTAACAGGCTATCGCTTGATGGGTAAAACTATAAAGTAAAAGTGCTGCCCACCATAGCTCAGAATGTTTACAAAGTGTGTAGGAGCCATTATGTCAGATGATAATCAACTTTTTTTTGAAGCAATGGCCGATGTTAAACCATTAAAGAACACTGCTACTGCTGATAACGTGATTGAGCAGCAACAGTTCAAACAAACTGAAGCACAAATAGCCAAAAAGCTTGCAGCCGATGAAGACGAGTTGCTGACGTTAATGACAATTGATCCCGCGATGATCACACCTGTTAAAAGTGATGATGTAATTGAATATAAGATTGATGGCGTGCAAGCTGAAGTATTCAAACAGTTAAAGCAGGGCGCTTATGATTGTAAAACCATAGTTGAGCTGCAAGGGCTCAGCCTTAGCCATGCAAGGCAAGCTCTGCTCAATCAAATTTATCAGGCAGAATACCTTGGAGAGCGCAATTTATTGGTAATCCATGGTAAGGGTCGTAACAACAAACCGTTTCCTGCACTATTGAAATCAGCGGTAGCTCAATGGCTTAGCTGTTTACCTCAAGTTCAGGCTTATCATAGTGCTACGTCCCAACTTGGTGGCAGTGGTGCTTTGTTTGTAATGCTAACGAAATCTAAGCAAAAACGAATTGATAACAGTGAACTGAACCGCAAAGGGCACGGCTTTAGGTAATTTCCTACCGCTTCTATAACTCAGGCCCCTGGAAAAGTTAATCTAAGCAGGGGGCACTTCGGTCCCATTAGTTTGCGTTGAGTTTCTATGTTTAGTTTTAACGTATTAACTGGTCGCTACTTTAGCTGTTGATAAGTTAATTCGCTATAAACTCAAATTAAAATGTAACTTTGCTTGATACGATACATACGTATGTTTAAAAGAGACTCCGTGTTCTATGCACAGGTACAAATGACTACAAAACCTTAGCACTCGACAGCGGGACTTACTAACTTGCCTAGTGACATATCCTTACCTATCTCGATTCCTTAGTAAATTACCCTGATATCGCCGTGTTGTTGTGTCATTTTTCAATTGACATCTGTTCGCTCAAACATTAATTTAAACGGGTGTTTTAAATATAACTTGGATTTTAGGATGGCAAGCCGGACAGATACAAAGACAAGGATTCTAGATGCTGCTGAAAGACTTTTCGCTGAGCGGGGGTTTTCAGAAACATCTTTGCGCCTCATTACAAGTAAAGCTGAAGTTAACTTAGCTTCAGTTAATTATCATTTTGGCTCTAAAAAAGAGCTGATACGCGCAGTGTTAGCCAGATACTTAGATGTATTTATGCCTAATGCTGCAAATGAAATTGCTAAGTTGCAAAAGCAACCTGAGCAAGCATCATTGGATGAGATTTTCTCAACACTCATTGACCCTTTGCTTGAGCTTAACAAAGTTAGGCATGGCGGCACGATTATCTTCTTGCAGCTACTAGGGCGCGGCTATATTGAAAGCCAGGGCCATCTGCGTTGGTTTATCACAACCCATTATGGTGCGCATTTAGCGTCATTTGTAGAAGCGGTTAAACAAAGTGCGCCACATATTCCACCTGTAGAGATGTTTTGGCGTCTACACTTTACCCTTGGCACCATTGTATTCACTATGGCATCGGCAGATGCGTTAAACGACATCGCAGCAGCCGATTATGATGAACACAATGATACTGAAGCCATTTTGCGTAAAGTGATCCCATACATGGCAGCCGGCGTTGCTGTACCTGTACCGACTAAATAAAGAAGGCCCAATATGAGTATTGTTATATTAATTATTATTGCAGTTGCCATACTCTTTGGTGTGCGAGATCTGCGGATCAAATTTATCACTCGTCCAGTGTTTAGCTTTTTCAAGAAAGTCCTGCCACCACTTTCTAGCACTGAAAAAGAAGCGATGGAAGCGGGTGATGTATGGTGGGAAGGCGAGCTATTTCGCGGTAAGCCTGACTGGAACAAATTGCATGATTACGGTAAGCCAGGGCTGACTCCTGAAGAGCAGGCCTTCCTCGATAATCAAGTACAAACTGCACTGGCGATGATTGATGATTTTGACATTGTGCATAATCGCAAAGATCTACCTCCAGAACTGTGGGATTACTTTAAGAAAGAAGGCTTCTTTGCACTTATCATCCCTAAAAAGTATGGTGGTCGTGAATTCTCAGCTTATGCCAACTCGACCATTGTATCTAAGATTGCAACTCGTAGTATCAGCGCTGCAGTTACCGTCATGGTGCCTAACTCATTGGGACCAGGCGAGCTATTAACTCACTATGGTACGCAAGAGCAAAAAGATCATTGGTTACCAAGTCTCGCTGTGGGTAAAGACATTCCATGTTTCGCGCTTACAGGTCCAGAAGCGGGCAGCGATGCAGGTGCAATACCTGACGTTGGCGTGGTTTGCCGTCAAGAGTTTAATGGTGAAGAAACACTGGGTATTAGCCTTACCTGGAATAAGCGTTACATCACATTAGCCCCAGTTGCTACTGTATTAGGTTTAGCGTTTCAAATGCGTGATCCTGATGGGTTACTTGGTGACAACAAGAATATTGGTATTACCTGTGCGTTGATCCCAACTGATCATGATGGCGTGGAAATTGGCCGTCGTCATAACCCATTAAATATGGCATTTATGAACGGCACGACTTCAGGTAAAGATGTGTTCATTCCACTTGATTGGATCATTGGTGGTCCTCAATACGCTGGTCGTGGTTGGAGAATGCTGGTTGAATGTCTTTCTGCAGGTCGCGGTATTTCACTGCCGGCACTAGCAACTGCATCTGGTCACGTGAGCACTAAGACTACAACGGCATACAGCTATGTACGTCAACAATTTGGAATGCCAATTGGTTACTTCGAAGGTGTGCAAGAAGCTATGGCGCGTATTATTGCAAATACCTACCAGCTTGAAGCAGCTCGTCGTTTAACAACACTTGGTATTGACTTGAAAGTGAAGCCATCGGTTGTAACCGCCATTGCTAAGTACCACATGACTGAACTTGGTCGTGATGTGATGGAAGATGCCATGGATATCCAATCAGGTAAGGGTATCCAGCTTGGACCTAAGAACTATCTAGGTCATGCGTTTATGGCAAACCCAATCTCCATTACGGTTGAAGGCGCGAATATTTTAACCCGCTCGTTAATGATTTTTGGCCAAGGGGCAACCCGTTGTCATCCGTACGTGCTTGCAGAAATGGAAGCGGCAGGTATGGAAGATAGCGCAGCAGGTTTAGATAGATTTGATAACCTGCTAATGGGTCACATTGGTTATGCTACTCGTAACGCATTGTCGTCATTTGGTAATGCACTAACAGGTAGTGTGTTCTCGAGCACGCCAGTTAGCGGCGAAACTAAAGTCTACTATCGTCACATGAACCGTATATCTGCGGCCTTGGCAACGATGACCGATATTTCAATGTTGATTATGGGCGGCGATCTCAAGCGTAAAGAGATGATCTCTGCTCGTATGGGTGATGTGCTAAGCCAGCTATATTTAGCGTCGGCGACATTAAAACATTATGAAGATAATGGCCGTCAACATGACGATTTGCCAATCGTACACTTTGTCATGGCGCAGCGTTTACACTTTGCAGCAAAAGCATTGGAAGAAGCTGTACGCAACTTCCCGAACAAGTTTGTGTCAATCTTACTTAAATTAATCGTATTCCCACTAGGTAATCACTTTACATTACCTGCTGACAAAGATGCGGTTAACTTATGTGTTAATATGATGAAACCAAGTCCAGCTCGCGAGCGCATTACATTCTTATGTGGTGAGTTCGAAGGTGATACTAGTGGTATTGCTGAAGTAGAAGCAGCGTTTGTTGCCAAGTATCAAGCTAAAGACTTGTACAAAAAGCTGAAAGCTGCGCAGAAGGCGAAGAAACTTCCTGCTAAACTGCCAATGCCAGATTTACTTGATAAAGCCTTAGCTGAAGGTGTGATTACCGACCAAGAGCATCAGCAACTATTAGATACAGACAAGCTACGCTTAGCGGCAATCAATGTTGATGATTTCGATAAGCTATAAGTTAACTGGTGTTGATAAACCACTAGTCATTAACTATTAGCAATCGAAAATTGGCTTAGAGCAACAAAAAACGCGGCAATTGCCGCGTTTTTTATTTGGTTCGGTATGAAGTTATCTACCGCATTTATTTAATTAACAGTACTAGGTACTTGATAAACGCAAGGTAAGCGTTTGGCCTGGGTGGATGTACTTCTTGTTTTCTAAGCTATTCCACTTGATAAGGTTTTTCACCGATACCTTGTACTTATTTGCGATCCTGTCTAACGAATCACCTGACTTAACTTTATACTCAACTGTGCGCATACCACTCGGTGAGCCTGGATAAACTTGTAGTCGCTGACCGATTGATAGTGTGTGATCTGCAGATAGGTTGTTCCACTGAGTTAACTGCGCCACTTTCACATCAAAACGTCTGGCGATTTTCCACAGTGAATCACCAGAGCGAACTTGATAAGTAACTTTGCGTTTAGTTTCAGTTTGCTCAAGTGTGCGTTTGTCAGTAAGCGCAATATGATTCACATCAAGCGCATCGCCATTGGCTGCAACAGGGATTAATAGATGTTTGCCGGCGATGATATTGTTGTTGGCTAGACCATTGTTACTACGAATGATGCTAGGTGTGATATTAAACTGCCTTGCAATTACACTTAAACTATCACCTGGTTGAATTTGATATCTTAGCCAGTTGATACGACTCGCTGGATCAAGCTCGCTAAGTTGTTTACTGAACTGCTCAACCTTGTGGCTAGGCAGCATTAACTGATGCGGACCTTGTGGTGGCGTTGCCCAGCTGCGAAGCCCTGAATTAAGTTGCTTAATTTCATCAACGCTAACGCCAGCCATGTTAGCCGCAAGATTCAAATCTAACTGACTACCAATATCAACGACTTCAATACTTGGCTCATTGATAATTGGATGAAGTGCCAATTTATGCTTGTCGGCATGTTTAATTACATCGGCAAGTGCCAGTAACTGAGGCACATAACGAGAGGTTTCGCGCGGTAATCTTAAAGACCAAAAGTCAACTGGTTTGCCTTTAGACTTGTTACGCTTGATGGCATTGAATACTCGACCTTCGCCTGTGTTATATGCAGCGATCGCATATAGCCAGTTGTTACCCATTTTGGCGTAAAGGTATTCGAGTAAATCAAGCGCAGCATCGGTTGATGCAATCACGTCGCGGCGGCCGTCATACCACCAGTTAGTTTGTACGCCAAAGGTTTTTGCCGTAGGTGCGGTCAGTTGCCAAAGGCCAGAGGCGTGCATACCTGAGTAAGCATGTGGATCAAACGCACTTTCGATAATAGGCAGTAAGGCAATTTCAAGTGGCAGTCCACGGCGCTCAACTTCCTCAACAATGTAATACATGTAAGGTGCTGCGCGTTTCGACACAATCGCTAAATGCTTTGGATTTTTTAGATACCAGTCGCGATATTGATTCACCAATTTCTCGTCTGGCACAGGCATAGATAAAGACTGGCCAATACGCTGCCAAACATCTGTTATTTGTGCGATTTCTTGTTCAACTTCTTCTGCGGCAGTGGGGTGTTTTTCGCTCTGGGTTATCTTGGTTGTATCAGCTGGCGGGTTTTCAACTGGTGTTGGTGCGGTCAAGGTTTGACAGCCGCCCATAATAAACAGGCTGCTAACAACCAATGTCGATTTAAAATTCATTAACTGGTAAATCCGTGGTTTCAGGGTAATGCAATATTGGTAACTGCTGAGCACTACGATTTTTTAATTATCTATTGGCGCGGCATTGTAGATTAAATTAGCGCCAATGTCTTTGTGATCGCTTCTAAGGTTAAAACTCATCTTTTAGTTTGCGAATTGAGGTAAATGCCTGCAATGGATCATTAACTGTAAGTGAGTATTCTTGTTGTAGATGTTGCCAAATTGTCTCGCAATGTGCACGTAAAAAAGGGTTAATGCTTTTTTCTACTCCAATATTGGTTGGAATGGTGGCGAGTTGATTGTCCCTTCGCGTGACAGCCTGCTTCGCATACGCCATTAAGTCATCATTGTTTGGCTCTATCGCTTTGGCAAACGCTAGGTTGGCCAAGGTGTATTCGTGGGCACAATATACTTTGGTGCTGTCATCAAGCTTTGCAAGTTCGCTGAGTGAATGATGCATTTGCGTTGCCGTGCCTTCAAATAGTCGCCCACAGCCGCCACTAAACAAGGTGTCACCACAAAATAGCTTGTCTTCGATTACATAGCACAGGTGATCTAATGTATGCCCGGGTGTAGCAAATACTTTGGCTGTAATACCTAGTGGCGCAATTGATAAATTTTGGGCACGATCTAGTTCTGTCGCTGGCGTTAATTGATGATTGATGCCCGCAATTTGATTTTGTGGGCCGTATACCTGTAGCTTTTCTGCAAATGCTTGTTGTAGCTCATTGATGCCACCGGTGTGATCGGCATGGTGATGGGTAATTAAAATTGCCCCAAGGGTGATATGCGGGTTTGACTTTAAGAAGTTTAATACCGAACTGGCGCAGCCAGGATCAACAACACAAGCGATATTCTTGTGTTCAATTAGCCAGATATAATTGTCATCGAAGGCATTAATTGCGTGTATATTTAGCATAGGGCTGATGGTTAATTGCTGATATGCTTAGGTTAACCTAAAGTGCTACCTATATCATTAATTTGCGGGGTTAGTTTTTGCAGACTTTGTTAAAACCTGACAGCTGGCACGCTTTGCCACATGGCGAACAAATTCAGCAACAAGTGGAGCAGCATTTGCAGCCTTGGTGGCCTAGAGTGTTTGGTTACCACTTGCTCAAGTTAGGACATTTAAGCAGCCAAATTTCTTCTCTCCATTGCAGTGTATCGCGCCATTACAATGTCTTTGAGGCTGATCTCGCCGAGCTTGGAGCAGAGCAAAGTGCCAAGCAAAAAGTAACAAAAAAAGCTGAGCAACATTGTGAGTTAGACATTCAGCAAAGTGATATTCAAGCCAACATAGTTGCAGATATCCATCATTTACCAATTCAAAACAAATCGACTGACGCAATCTTAAGTGCGTTTAACTTAGAGTTTGAATCAGATCCATACCAGCTACTTAGGGAAATGGATAGGGTACTAGTAAGTGGCGGTTATTTGTTTATTGTCGGGTTCAACCCAATCAGCCCGTTATTTGCCGGAAAGCTACTGCCTAAGTACCAAACGCAATTGCCTTGGTGTGGTCACTTGTTTATGCCATCGAGGATTAAAGATTGGCTAGGACTACTTGGATTTCAAGTACAAAGTGATGAGCGCTTTATGTTTGACTCGCTGCTGACGACTAATTCTACATTAAAGGCTTTGCAAGATAAGCTGCAATCCTGGCTACCAAATACTGGCTCGGTTTACTTAATCGTAGCGCGTAAAATTGAAACGCCATTGACTCGGGTTAAGAGTAAACGTGAGCAGCGCGCAGGTAATTGGTCTCCCGCACCCAGTGCCGGGCGTTCAGCCAAATAGTCTTCCAAGTGGTAACTAATACTAAGCAGTAACGGGTACTCTTGTGCTGGCTCGTAATAAACGCATTTATCTGTTAACTGCTAGCGCTTAACTTTTTACACTTAGTTATTTTGGGCGATGTAACCTTCATCAACAGTGGTAGGGTGACTTTCTGCGGCTGTTCTAGCTAACACATCACAGCGCTCATTCTCAATATGGCCAGAGTGACCTTTTACCCAACGCCAGTCGATCTCATGCTGCGCGATTGCGTTATCGAGCCTTTTCCACAAATCTACATTTTTGACTGGTGTCTTAGCTTTGGTTTGCCAGCCGTTACGTTTCCATCCGTTAATCCAGCCTGTGATCCCTTGGCGCATGTATTGACTGTCAGAGGTGAGGATGATCTTACAAGGCTCAAATAGTGCCTCAAGGGCGATAATTGGGGCGAGTAGCTCCATACGATTGTTGGTAGTCAACTCAAATCCAGCTGATAGCTCTTTGGTATGCTGCTTGTACTTCATAACGACACCATAGCCCCCGGGCCTGGATTACCCAAACATGAACCGTCAGTAAATATTGAGATCTGTTTTAGTTGTCGCATCAAATTGCTACCATAGTCTTAATTTGTAATTGGCGCGATTATACTGTGCCCATAAAGCCTTGTTAACTGAGAACTATCATTAATGAATATTGTTTCTAGTGCCCCACGGCAAATTATTCTCGATACTGAAACAACGGGTATGAACCAAGCTGGTGGCCCGGTTTATATCGGTCACAGAATTATTGAAATCGGTTGTGTTGAAGTTATCAACCGTAAATTAACTGGACGAACTTATCACCAGTATATTAATCCGGGTATGTTGATTGATGAAGAGGCGATTGAAGTACACGGTATCACTAATGAGCGCGTCGCCTCAGAGCCAAGGTTTCATGAAATAGCGAAAGACTTTATCGATTTTATTGATGGCGCCGAAATCGTGGCACATAACGCACCGTTCGATATTAGCTTTATGGATCATGAATTTAGTATGCTGCAGCCAACTGGGCCTGTCACCGCTAATATCTGTCAAATTCTCGATAGCCTTGAAGTTGCCAAGCATCTGCATCCAGGACAAAAGAATAACCTTGACGCCTTATGTAAGCGTTACGGCATAGACAATAGTCGTCGTACTTACCATGGCGCGTTACTCGATGCCGAGATCTTAGCCGATGTTTACCTGATCATGACAGGTGGGCAAATCAAGTTCAATTTGTCTGCCGATGAAGCCAACCAAGAAGATGGTGGCTTCGCAAAAATTGATACTAGCGGATTAAATCTTAAAGTGATCTCCGCATCTGCCGATGAATTAGTATCACACGAACAAAGACTTGATTTAGTAGCAAAGTCTGGCAAATGTCTCTGGCGAGGATAAGCATTTCTCTATGGCATCGATTGCGAAGCATTCATTTCAACTTCTAATAAAGACTGTTGCGACAGCGCTGCTGAGTTTAACTTTAGTTAGCTTAGGCGCAGTTGCACAAATGCAAAGTAAAATCGTTAATGCTTCAACAGCTCAGGAATTAAAAAACCGCTTTCGAATCGATAGCATGGTAAGCAAGATGACGCTATTGATCCAACGTCAATATGGTAGTGCGCCCGTTGTTATTGTGTTGCCCGACGGCAGTAAATGGTATTCATCTCGTCACCCAGAAAACGTTAAGTGGGTGGATGGTGTTGCTGGGGATATGATTTACATCGAAAATCCCATGCCAGGTCCCTGGCAATTACTTGGCGCAATCGTTCAAGGCTCAGAAATAAAGAAGGTGAGCGACCTGCAAATTGAGGTCGACCCGTTTCCACAGCCTCTATTTCGCGGTGAGCGTATCAAAGTTCATGCTTATCTCAATGGCGATGAAGAGCTTATTACCATTCCAGGCATGGATTATATGTTGGAGTGGACAGCAAGATTTATTAGTGACAGTGACAGTAGCGACAAGAACTTTGCTACAGGTATCGTTATTGCTGGGAAATACCAAGACAATGGCGAAAAGCTCGATGAAGCCGCTGACGATGGTGAGTTCACAGGTGATGTCAATCTTGACCAACCTACGGGTGACTACACGCTGCAAGTCACCGCTAGAAATAATATTTTCGAGCGCCAGTTTAGCAGCCCTTTCACATTATCAGAAAGGCCTATTACTGCCAAAGTTAATCCAGATGAAGATCCGCAATCGGGCTCGTGGACTTTAGAACTTGCTATAACTGATGCGGTTAAGCTAGAAGAAACCCATTTCCACTTCGATATGATAGGCCCAGCCGGACTTAACATTCCAATTACTTTGCTGGATATGAACGACAAGCGTACGTTACTAGCATTGCCAAAAGTGACTGAGTACGGCAGTTATCGTATTAAAGGTAATGCTGTATCAACTACCATGGGTGGACGAGAGATCTTTGTCGATCTTCCAGAAATGTTTTTTAACTATCTTGAGCCACCAGCACCGCCACCATCGGCTGAGGAATTAGCTGCAATCGCAGCGGCTGAGGAAGCAAAGGCCGAGCAAGAGGCCAAAGATAAAGCAGTATTTTGGATTATTTCAATAAATGTAAGCGTTCTATTGTTGGGAGTGCTTGCTTTGATTATCTGGCGTAAGAAGCAAAGCTTGAATAAGGCGCTTGCAGCGGCAGAGCAGGAGTTAGCGGAAGAGGAGCTGCAAGCCGGGAATACTCAAGGTATGGATGATATTGATCTATCTATACCTGATGACAAATAGACGTGGTGGGTCGTTTTGCTGAGGCGATTTAACTTAAACCTCTAATTATTTAACGTGACTTGTTGTTTTTACGGAATAATTATCTATTGTCGGTTCGCTCAATTTATGGGCAAAAGCTTATGTGTACAGGCACAAAATAGCTGCAAATTGACCAAAGTGAGTAAAATTTAGCTAAACAGTCATAAAGCAATAAAAAAAGTGTTGACGCTAATCCGAGAGGTCTTTATTATTCATCGCACTTGAGTGGAGCGGTAGTTCAGTTGGTTAGAATACCGGCCTGTCACGCCGGGGGTCGCGGGTTCGAGTCCCGTCCGCTCCGCCAATCAAGTGATTAATAAATATATTTTAAGAAGTGTATTTATTAATAAAAAATTTGGAGCGGTAGTTCAGTTGGTTAGAATACCGGCCTGTCACGCCGGGGGTCGCGGGTTCGAGTCCCGTCCGCTCCGCCAAATAAGACAAAAGCCTCATCGAAAGATGAGGCTTTTGTCGTTTCTGCGCTCTGCAAATATCAGTTTCTTGAAACAAACTATACCAATTGGGGTAATTAAGTGGTCAGATATTGCGCAGGTAAAACCGCTTAGAACAAGGCGGAAATTGCCGCTAGCTAGTCATTCTACCGACAAAATTTCTAACGAAGTTATAAGTGGTTTTAACCAGTAAGAATGAACAAATACTTATGCTAATTGGTATTAGACCAAGATAAATTCTATTGCATGCTACATAAGCTTGTGATTATACTGCAAGCATCTTGTCGGAGTGCCATTATTGGCTGAGACCGTTAATTCGGGATCCGTTGAACCTGATCAGGCTAACACCTGCGAAGGAAACAAGCGTCATTACGATACATAGGCATCAATAAACCATAAGTGAAATTCACCCGCTTAGCTTTGGTCTATCTATTGTTCCTTACATTGCACTAGCAATGCGCTGGCAACTTCTCCAGACAAGCAACTTAATTAATCATTACTCGAGGTTGCTAATGTCAGATCGTCGTCAAACACGAAACCAAGCCCAAGAATTTATCAACAACTTAAAGCCGCTTTTGCATCCAAATTCAGATAAAGTTTATCTAGATGGGCCCAATGGCATTAAAGTCGGTATGCGTAAAATCAACCAAACCGATACCATCATTGGTGGCACCAAAGACGCGCCAATTACCGAAAAGAATCCTGCTATTCACGTTTATGACTGTGCCGGCGTTTACTCTGACCCAAATGCTGAGATTGATGTGCGTAAAGGTGTGCCAAAAATCCGCTCGCATTGGATTGAAGCGCGTCAGGATACCGAAGCGCTGGCTGATGTTTCATCAAACTTCACTCAGCAACGCTTGGCTGATGATGGTTTAGATCACTTGCGCTTTGAAGAGCTACCTAAACCTATTCGCGCTAAGCAGGGTAAAAATGTCACCCAAATGCACTATGCAAAGCAGGGGATAATCACTCCTGAAATGGAGTACATTGCTATCCGTGAGAACATGGCGCGCGCTGAGCTTAAACAAGATGAGCAGTTAAACCGTAAAGCGCCAGGAGAAAGCTTTGGTGCGCTGGTTGGCGAGCCTATTACTGCAGAATTTGTCCGCAGCGAAGTTGCCCGCGGCCGCGCGATCATTCCAGTTAATATTAATCACCCTGAAGCAGAGCCGATGATTATTGGTCGCAACTTCCTCGTAAAGGTTAACGCTAATATTGGTAATTCAGCGGTTACTAGCTCAATTGAAGAAGAAGTTGAGAAGTTGGTGTGGTCGACCCGTTGGGGCGCTGACACTGTGATGGACCTTTCAACTGGTCGCTATATCCATGAAACACGCGAGTGGATCATTCGTAACTCACCTGTACCGATTGGCACTGTGCCAATTTACCAAGCGCTTGAGAAAGTAAACGGGGTTGCTGAAGATCTAAGTTGGGAAGTGTTTAAAGATACCTTGATTGAACAAGCCGAGCAGGGTGTGGATTACTTCACTATTCATGCAGGTGTGCTTTTGCGTTACGTGCCGATGACCGCCAAACGTGTCACAGGTATTGTTTCTCGTGGCGGCTCTATCATGGCTAAGTGGTGTTTGAGCCATCATAAAGAAAACTTCCTTTATGAACACTTTGATGAGATCTGTGAAATCTGCGCAGCTTACGACGTGTCTCTATCACTTGGTGACGGTATGCGCCCTGGCTCAATTGCCGACGCAAACGATGAAGCGCAATTTGCCGAGCTAGAAACACTGGGTGAGCTTGTAAAGAAAGCCTGGAAACATGATGTACAAACCATCATTGAAGGTCCAGGTCATATACCAATGCAGCTTTTAAAAGAAAACGTTGAAAAGCAACTTGAGCATTGTGACGAAGCGCCATTCTACACGCTAGGTGCGCAAACAACGGATATTGCGCCAGGTTATGACCACTTCACTTCTGGGATCGGTGCAGCCATGATGGCTTGGTATGGTGTCGCTATGCTTTGTTATGTTACCCCAAAAGAGCACCTTGGTTTACCTAACAAAGAAGATGTAAAGCAGGGGCTGATTGCATATAAAATCGCAGCTCACGCAGCCGATGTAGCAAAAGGTCATCCTGCAGCGCAAATGCGTGATAATGCGCTATCGAAAGCCCGCTTTGAATTTAGATGGGAAGATCAATACAACTTAGGTTTAGACCCAGATACTGCACGCGCATATCACGATGAGTCGTTGCCTCAAGAGTCTGCAAAAGTTGCGCATTTCTGCTCTATGTGTGGCCCAAAGTTTTGCTCAATGAAAATCACCCAAGATGTACGCGAATATGCTGCAAGCTTAGAGCAGGTGATTGAGGTTAAAGATGCAACGCCACAACTTGAGAAACAAGCGCTGTCAGATGCTGAAATTGCTTCAGCTATGGCGCAAAAGTCACAAGAGTTCAACCAGTCGGGAGCCGCGTTATACCATGAAAAGCCCCTAGCTGAGGAGCAAGAGGCTTGATGGCTAACACATCACAAAGTAAGTCTATAAACAATAACGCTAGTAAACCGATTGTCTGGACCATTGCCGGTTCAGACAGTGGCGGCGGCGCTGGCATTCAGGCAGATCTGGCGACGATTGTCGACTTAGATTGTCACCCATGTACCCTAATTACCGCAATTACTGCTCAAAACACTGTAGCTGTCACTCGGGTTGCAAGTGTCAGCGAGCAGGATTTTACTGCGCAACTTGATGCGCTACTTGCCGATCTAGCGCCCAGCGTAATTAAAATCGGTTTATTAACCGAGCAGTCTCAGGTTAGCGCCATCGCGAATATGCTAGCGAAGGTGAATAGCAAAGAGTCAAAGACTAAAACTGTCCCTGTTATTCTTGACCCGGTAATGGTTGCCAGTTGCGGCGATGCTTTAGCTTCAAGTCTTGATTTCAGTCCTTTAAAAGGGCTGATCACCTTGATTACACCTAACCAGCACGAGCTTGCGCGTTTGGTTGATGATAATTATCGACCTTTGCTACAGCTTAATCTCTCAAAGCTGTCGCAAATAGAGCAAGACGCATTAACGCTTGGTCGTTTACTTGATTGTCATGTGTTGGTGACAGGTGGTGATGCACTATCTGGTGAGCAAGTTGGTTTAGAAACTTCACGCAACACACCCAAAGCACAAGATGTGTATGTGACGCGTTTTGTGGCTGGTGCGAGCGTTGATCATAACGACAAAACGTTTGTACTTAGCTCGCCAATGCTCGATGGCAGCAATAATCATGGTACAGGTTGTACCTTATCAAGTGCAGTCGCCTGTTTTCTTGCCCACGGCTTGGTACTTCATGACGCAGTTGTGTTGGCAAAGGCGTACGTTAATAAGGGGCTTGCGAATGGTTACGCAAAAGGGGCTGGTAAAGGTTGCCTAGCGCGTACTGGCTGGCCACATGATTTAACCTTGATGCCTAGTGTTGATTTGTTAAATCAATCGATGCCAACGGTTGAATTTGCTGAATTACCTCAAGTCATGGATGTGTATCCGGTGGTTGATGATATCAAGCTACTTGAGAATCTATGCAGAGCAGGTTGCAATACAGTGCAGCTACGCCTTAAATCACAAGCTTTGCCTAATACTGATGCATATGACGTCGAGCAGCAATCCTTCGAGAAACAGATAATACGTGCCGTTCGGATAGGGCGGGACACTAATAGTCAGGTATTTATTAATGATCACTGGCAACTAGCGCTAAAACATGGCGCATTTGGCGTGCATTTAGGCCAAGAAGACGTTGCCACAGCAGACCTAGAAGCTTTAGCTAATGCTGGCGTAGCACTGGGTTTATCTAGCCATAGTTACTTTGAAATTCTACTTGCTCATCAATTGCGTCCAAGTTATATCGCAACTGGGCATATTTTTGCGACTCAAACCAAAAAGATGCCTTCAGCTCCTCAAGGTTTGATTCAGCTTGCGCGCTACAGTGAATTACTTAACCCGCACTACCAAACGCTAGCGATTGGCGGGATTAACCAAGCCAACCTAGACGAGGTTAGTGCCACTCAGGTAGCGAGTATTGCGGTGGTGAGTGCTATTACTAAAGCTGCTGACCCTATCGAGGCTTTTAAGCGCCTACGTGATGATTGGCTAGCGGGTAAAACCGTTATAGGTGCAAAGCGTTTGGCTAAGGATTTGTCGGATGCCAGCTAGTACAAACGACGCTAATTCTTCAGGTGCTATTACATCAACCACGGACTCTTCAGCGACTATCGCATCGACAGATAGGACCAAGTTAACCGATAAACAGTTTATTGAGTTTTCACGGCAGATATTTGTCGAAGATTTTGGCGAGCTAGGTCAGGAGAACCTGCTTAACGCCAAAGTGTTGATTATTGGCGCTGGTGGACTCGGGGCACAAGTAGCGCACCAACTCGTTGCTGCGGGTGTCGGTGCCGGCGTATATGGCAATCTTGATGCGAAGACGAGAATAAACGCGGGTCACATAAAGCTTGTTGATGGCGATCTTGTTGAAACATCGAATATTCCCCGGCAATTGCTGTTTTCAATGACTGATGTTGGCGAAAACAAGGCGAAAACAGCAGCAAATAGACTCAACCGCCAGTATCAAAATGCCAATGTACGCGCTGTGAGCTGTGATCTAGCAGCAGATAAGCTTGAGCATATCTTTAGCGATGGCTGTGAGCTAGATGGTTATGACTTGGTGATTGATTGTACTGACAACCTCAAAGCCAGACACTTGATAAATGAGCTTTGCGTAACCCATAAGCTTACACTGTTAAGCGGCGCAGTAGCTGGCAATGACGGTCAGGTGTTTTGTTTAGACTTTGACTGCAAAGCAAGTCAAACGACTAATGGCATTCAAAAGGCGAGAGAGCATGACTTTGGCTGCTACCAATGTTTAGTACCGAAAGGTAGCACAACAAGTCAAAGCTGCAGCGCTATTGGAGTACTAGGCCCTACAGTTAGTCATATCGCTTCTACTCAAGCCATGTTTGCCATAAGTCATCTTGCTGGCACCTTTAACCATTATGGTCAGCTATTTCGCTTTCAAGCGAACCCCGTTCGCTGGCTACAAATGACATTAACCCGAGACAGTAAATGTAGCGTTTGCTGCTCAAAAGGATAACTTATGATTTCAGTTACCCTCAATGGCGAGTCTCGCCAATATTCAACAAGTTTATCGATAGCTGAGTTTGTCAGCGAAAACTCGCTTAAACCCAACAGCATCGCCATCGTGGTTAATCAACATCTGGTGCCAAGGTCTGAGTGGACAAACCGCCAATGCCAAGATGGTGATCAAATTGAAGTATTTTCAGTAGTAGCAGGGGGTTAGCATGTTAACGATTGGCGATAAGACATTCGAATCACGATTATTTACCGGAACAGGCAAGTTTGCTAATCAACAACTCATGCTAGATGCTATTACTGCATCTGGTTCACAACTGGCAACGCTTGCGATGAAAAGAGTTGATTTTAAAACAGGTGGAGATGAATTACTCACACCACTTGTGGACTCAGGAGTCAACTTGCTGCCAAATACCTCTGGCGCGCGAAATGCCAATGAGGCGGTGTTTGCAGCGCGATTGTCAAAAGAAATGCTCGGTACCAACTGGGTCAAGTTAGAGATACATCCAGACCCAAAATATTTGATGCCAGATCCTGTAGAAACTTTCCTTGCAGCTAAGCAACTGTGCGAAGAAGGCTTTATTGTTCTGCCTTATGTTCATGCAGATCCTGTCTTGTGTCATCGTCTTGAAGAAGTTGGCTGCTCAGCGGTTATGCCGTTAGCGAGCCCGATAGGGACTAACCAAGGCTTAGATACCGAAACCTTCTTAAAGATTATCATTGAACAAGCTCAAGTACCGGTTGTTGTTGATGCTGGAATTGGCGCTCCATCAGATGCATGTAAAGCCATGGAGCTTGGCGCTGATGCGGTATTGGTTAACACGGCTATTGCGACAGCAAGCGATCCTGTTGCTATGGCTAAATGCTTTGCTGATGCAGTGGTAACCGGAAGGCAGGCGTTTGAAGCCGGCGTTGCGCAAACATCTGTAGCGGCAAATCATACTAGTCCGCTTACGCAGTTTCTGTTTGAGAAATAGTTTCGTTTATTAAGTAATTAAGGGCATGTACAGCTAAATGAACTTTTCAGATGTGTTTCGCAGTATTGAGCCAGATAAACTCAAGCTCGAGCTTTACAGCAAAACTGAGCGGGATGTGCGTAAAGCATTAGTCAACCCTCAAGGCAATATTGATGCACTTATTGCATTGCTATCACCTGCAGCTACGCCATTTATCGAACAAATGGCGCAACTATCTGCTTCGCTAACCCGTCAGCGTTTTGGGGCAAACCTTGCTTTGTACTTGCCACTCTATGTGTCGAATCTTTGCGCTAATGAGTGTGATTACTGTGGTTTTACCATGAGTAACAAGATTAAACGCAAAACACTCAATCAAACTGAACTGCAACAAGAAATCGACATTATCAAAGCAAAAGGCTTTGACCACGTGTTGCTTGTGTCTGGCGAGCATGAGACCAAGGTAGGCATTGATTACTTTGAAGCTATTTTTGCACAAGTTAAGTCGGCGTTTAGCCATGTGGCAATCGAGGTTCAGCCGTTAAAGCAAGATGAATACGCGAGATTAAACGATCACGGTTTAGATGCAGTAATGATCTATCAGGAGACTTATCAGCAGCGAACCTATGCAAGGCATCATACTCGCGGTAAAAAGCAAGATTTCAGTTATCGTCTTGATACGCCAGATCGCATCGCAAGGGCAGGCGTTGATAAGATAGGTTTAGGTGTGCTACTCGGTCTTGATGACTGGCGCTTAGACGCGCTGTTAATGGGCCATCACTTGGCTTATTTAGAGCAAAAATATTGGCGCACTAAGTACAGCATCTCACTGCCAAGGCTTCGTCCTTGTACCGGTGGTATTACGCCAAAATCAGAAATTAGCGATCTTGGTTTAGTCCAGCTTATTTGCGCGTTTAGGTTGTTCAATCAACAACTTGAAATTAGTTTATCGACCCGAGAAACGCCTGAGCTAAGAGATAATTTACTTGGGCTTGGTGTGACTAACCTGAGCGCTGAAAGCTCTACTGAGCCAGGCGGCTACGCTAACCCGCAATCTCAGCTTGATCAGTTTGAAATTAGTGACGATCGCTCAACGCAAGAGATTGTCCAGGTGATGAAAGCGAAGGGATTTCAGCCAGTTTGGAAAGATTGGGAAGCGGCTTGGTAAAACTGTACAAAACGCCGTGTTTGAGCAATAATTAGTCTGTTAAGTCACAATAAAATTAAGACAGGAGTGAGTTATGCAAATTCCGTCTGCTTCGGCATCAGGTTTACAAGCACTGCAAAGTGCTCAACAAGGTTTAGCTCAGGCTACAACAACGGTGGCGCAGCCTGATCCCAAACCACAGCCTGAGGCTACAGAAAGCCAATCATTAAAGTCTGACACGGTTACGTTAAGCAGCCAGGCTCAAGATAAAACTTCCGCTTTAATCGATGCGACACAAGCTGGCCATCAAGGCGAGGTTGCCACTCGAGTGATTGAAGCTGAAAATGAAACTGTCGGTAGCTTGATTAACATTTCGGTGTAGCATGACTCCGGTATCTGCAGCGAGCCTGGGAGCTGAAGCTTTTCGCTCAGCCATTCCAGATCGCTCGTCTGCAGTAAACTCATTAGCAACAAGCTCGTCTAAAGCCAACGCATCAATAACAGGTTCATCTACAGTTGGCTCAACTTCAATAGATAGTCATCGTGCTCAGCAATCCAAATCTCAAACTTCTTCTCAGGTTAATTCTCAGGCCACTCTGCAAACCAAAGCACAGGTTGTTCCGCAAGAGGCAAGCAAGGTGGCATCGCAACTAGCAACTGCATCCGAGGCGCTAAAATCTGATCAAGTTGCAAGTGCTGTTACCAATACTAGTCGAAATGCCAACTTCGGCAGCACACGTGCTGACGTCGTTAACCTTAATACGGGGGCCGCAAATATTGGTGCTTTAGTTCAGTTAACGAGTAGGGTAAGTCAATCACTGCCATCGGGAGGCAATCGCGAGGCGGTACAATCTTTAGCTGGGCCGCAACCGTTTGAATCAAAGCAAACTCGTTTTGTCAGCTCTGCAGATGAACTGTTTCAAAGCTCATCACAACAAGCGATACAAGCTAATAATTCAGGCGTTGAAGACAAGTCGCTTGCGCAAACACGTACTATTTTTAGCGATGCAAACGCTGCTAACTTTAAAGATGCATCTAGTGATGACAATCTTAACGGGTTCAGTGAACAAGCAGGAACACAAGCAAACCGACAAGCTCAAGACGGTAATTCGCAAGGTGCTGAACAATTAGATAATGAGCAGGCTAAACAAACGCAAGAGGAACTTGAGCAACAAGAGTTGCAAAGGCAACAAGCGGCGCAAGATACCGAAAAACAAAAGCTTGAGCGTGAGTTAGCAAAGCAAGAAGCGAAAGAAGCACAAATTATTAAAGAGCTGAGTACTAGAGATACAGAAGTGCGGCAACATGAGCAGGCTCATGCATCGGTTGGCGGCAGTTATGCTGGACAACCAAGTTATCAGTATGAACAAGGGCCAGACGGCAAACGCTATGCTGTGGAAGGAGAAGTGCAGATAGATGTGTCTGAGATCCCCAATGATCCTCAAGCGACCATCATCAAAATGCAAAAAGTTTACGCAGCGGCAATGGCACCAGTTCAGCCATCAAGTACAGATATTCGAGTTGCGGCCGAGGCATTAGATAAGATGAATGAGGCCAAGCAGTTGCTTGCCGAGCAAAGACAACAACAGCTTGCTGAGAATGACAACTCTGAGCGGATTAACGAGCTAGGGCAAATCTATCAAAATGCGGATAACGCTCAGCAATCTCAGCTTGATCCATATAAAATTGATGATGAAGCTAAGCAAACTCAAGATCCAGTGCTCCCTAATCTCGGCTCTAGGATTGGCAATTCAGTCGAACCTATAAATCCTGCAAACAATGCTCCAACCGCGACGCTTGCTTATCAAAGTGTGGCGGAGTTTCAATAGGCTATACGCACAACCCCCTTGCATACTTTCACTAGCTTACTACTTTAACACTGTAATAACCGCTTGTTAGGTTCGGTGATGCGCAAGCACTAATTGTTCTAACAGCTTAGCTGCTGGGCCTTGCCTGTCGCGGTTTGGGACCACTAGGTTTAAAATCACTTTACGACTTTTGCTTGAGGTTAAAGTAAGTTTGGCTAATTTGCCATTATCGATTTCATCTTTAACAATAAATGCTGGCATCCAACAAAAGCCCAAACCAGAAGCTAGAATACGCTTTGCTTCATAAAAGTTTGACACGGTCCATCTTTGCTCTGACTTTAGCCAACCCGCTTCATCTTTGGCATTTAATCCAGTGTCTCGAATGACGATTTGTAACTGATTAGCGAGGATTTTTTCATCACTAATGTTGGGCGTTGCAGCTAATGAATGACCTGGGTGGCAAACCAGGATCAATTCACTACTTTGCAGTGCTTCTCCTAGATGACCTTTTGGTGGGGTAGAGCAAATCGCAATGTCAGCTTTTTGCTCGTTAATGAGTTCATGGGTACCGGTTAATACTGAATCAATGACATTAATGCGACAACCACGAGATTGCGGATGAAACTTATTGAATATGCACACTAAATCATCCATTGGATAAATGATCTCACGGGCAATGGTTAAGCTTGGCTCCCAACCTTGACCTAGATTGGCTGCCAGTTGTTCTAGCTCATTAACAGACTGAGTAAGAAGGCGAGAGCGGCGAAGTAACACTTCGCCTTGGGGAGTTAGCACTGAGCGTCGCCCCTCAACGGTCAATATTTGCGTACCTAATTGTTGCTGCAGTTTCGCAACAGCGTGATTAAGCGAAGATTGGCTCTTGTTTAAGTAGGCGGCAGCCTGGGCATATCCACCTTGATCTACCACGGCTTGTAGAATGCGCCATTGCTCTAGTGTCGATTTAGCTCGGTTCATATATCGGCAATTACTTCTTTGCTAACTCAGGCTTTGGGCTAACTAACTTAGGTAGATTCTTACGGGTTTGCTTGAGCTCACTTAAATAAGGGCCTGCATGCAGTTTTTCAGGCCAGTTGAGTAACATCATGGCTAACACGTTTCTATGTTCACCTGAAGCAAGTCTTGCTTTACCTGAAGGAGATAACACCATTTTGTGCTCAGGTGAGTAAACTGAAAGTAAGTGTTGCTTCACTTTATCTACAACTGGATGATCCGGGTTACCAGTAATTTGGAAGCTGATGCCAACCTCGGTGATAATATCTTCAGTTGTATCTTGTAGAATTCGGTCAATGTTGGCGGCGAAATAATCTAAAATCCACTGATAGTCTTTAGCATCAACAAAGCGTTGGTAGTAACCACTTGATGCGAAGATAAAGTGGGTCATGCCATAAATCTTATTTTTATACTGGGCTTTTGAAAGCTGCGCGTCTTTATCGTCACTGTATGTTTGTTGGAACGCTTTTTTGTAAGGTTCACGTAAGTCGGCAATCCCTAGTTGGTCAGCCCAATAAACATAGTTAACAAGTTGAGCAGCCCAAGAGCGGATCATATCAGGGTCGGTATAGGCATCTTTAAGATTTGATTTTGAGATCGCCTCTACAAGTTTTTCATGGCATGGGCCAACTAAGCCCATCTCGTCAATTCTTGCTGCGTAGCGTAACACGTAATCATTAAGCAAAACGAAGTCAGGGAATTGCTTAGTGGCTTTCTTGCGTGCTTTTGCTCGTGGGCCTTTACCAATTTGGTTTCTTGCCAGCTTTGCTTGCTCAGCGAAAAACTCTGGGTCATCCAGCTGGCAAGCAAAGTAAGCTTGTCTATCAACTACAGCGAGTAGGTCAACTAAAGCACCATTAGCGTATTTCTCATCGCCGGTCATACGGTATTGACGCAGCGCGTAATGCCCTTGAATACGAGGTGGCAATGAGTACAGGTTAGTTTCAAGATTGTACTTTATTTGGTCGTACATCTGTTGCTCTGTCACTTTCGGAGCTGGCTTTGATTTGACTTCGGCAGCATTGACAATTGAACCAGCAGCAAAGCAGGCAATTAAGCTAGCCTTTAACAGTAGAGATTTTGCGTTAATCGCTTTATTCATAAATAATCTTCCTAAAATGCTGCAAACTTAAATTTAATGATGTTTCGCTAGTTGTGGTCTAGTAGATAGCTGTCGTCTAGTAATGGTGAAGCAATTTTTGATACGTTTGTTGAAGACTAGCAGTATCTGCTTGAGGATCAAACAGTTGATTTGCTTGGTGTTCATACCAAATGGGCAAAAAATACACTGGCCCTTCGTTGACAAGTGCCCGATATGAATAGAGCAGGTCGACAGCATGTTCGAGATCCTCACCGAATAGACGAACAAATCGCTCGTTTGCGCTCGTCTCAAATTGGTGCCATGCATATGTTTGCTGATCAAAACTCTTAAGGGCAAAAAACTCGTAAGCAAGCACCGCCCTAAATAGTCTTAAGCGCGAGGTATAGTCAGACATAAGTTTTTGCCTCTGAGAGACACGTGTGTGACCAATATTGTGCTTGATAAAGGCCGTTAACCAATATTGGGTTATTTGCTGCTCAGAATTTTGCGGTAGATGATTTAGGTTATAGAAGCGATTTGTCTGCGACAAAGAAACAATGCTACGCGATACACGTTCAATTAGTTTCGCTTGGTTTCGTTGACTAAGCTCAGTGTTTGGCAGGGAAATAGCCCAACTGCCAAATTGTTCTCCTACCACGGTTTGTTTAAGCATATTTGCGCTGATGTTTTTATTATCGTGGGTGATGATGCTTAACTCGCCAAGCAGACGTTGTTGTTGCCACACTCGAAAGGTGGTTACGTCCTGCTTATTGTTGTTTGCTGATACAGATGTTGGCTCAACTTCAAGTTGTTCGAAGCGATACTGCAAACTACTTAGTGTTTTGAAAATCGTATTTAATAATTGATGACCGGGTATCGAATTGTTGTACGATATTTGCTCGGTTTCTTTTGTTTCACCCGCATGTTTTAACTTAGCTGGAATGTCCCACGGGGCAACCTTGTCCGTTTTCAATTCAAGCTCACCAACCAAGTTATCAAAAAATTGGTCAATTTGTTGCGAGTTCAACTGATGCTTAGCTAGCTGCATTTGGCTATAACCAACGTAGCCTTTGCTATGAGCTTGTTGTTGATAGATTTGCCACAAGTCTTGGAGTATTGATTGATTAATCGTTTTGCTTTTTATTTGGTGATCAAGCCATACGAGTTTGCGGCATTGTGCGTTTTGTTGTTTAAGTAAATATTTAGCGACGTCTGACGGTTTAACGAGATTGGAAGTCGCTACTAGCTGGCAAGGCTTACCGGCAATATTGATTGCCAGCTTTTTGTTATTGAAGTTATGGCGATAAGCTGTGCTTGCGGCAACTATTTTATCGCTAAGCTGGGCTTGATGTTTCGGTTCTATCTCACTCAAGAGCTGCGTTGCCGATGCGCTGAACTGAGCACCTAGGTTGCTTTGCTGTACACGCTGCAATAAATCTTGTGATTGTATAGCAGTATCTGTTAGCAAGTTATTGAGTTTTATTTGGCAACTTAATAATTTTTCGCGCTGCTCGCTTGAGCTGGCGAACTGACGATAATAACTGACGCGATCGCTTAGGTTGTACAACCCTAAGAGGTGTGACTGGTATTGTGTATAAGTGGTAGCAAGTTGGTCCAATGACCCCTTATCGGTCAGTGGCTTAGGAATAGGTACTTGATAACTAAGACATTGATTAACGAGTAAATCAATTGAGTTGTTAGCCGCCGCTGGAATTGCGGCGGCGATAAAGCTCAACAGCAATAAACTAGAATTTGCTATCAGTTGAGAAATGTTTTTTCGCATAAGCCACACGATCTGCAACCGGCATTAAAGGGCCTTGCATTGCTTCAATATGCTTAAGGCGCGGAATAATCCCTTTGCCATTGGCAATTTGAATAGCTAGGCCAGGACGGGCATTTAGCTCTAAAAGCAGAGGACCGCGTTTTTTATCCAATACCATATCAGTACCGAGATAGCCAAGCTCGCACATCTCGTATGCGCTTGATGCTGTATGTAGCAAGGTGTCCCAATTAGGAACTTGCACCTGATCCAATGGGAACTGAGTATCAGGGTGAAGCTTAACCGGTTCATCAAACTGTACCGCGTGTAAGCTTTTTCCTGTCGCGATGTCCAGTCCAATTCCTACCGCTCCTTGGTGAAGGTTTGCTTTACCATCAGATTCGGCCGTAGAGCAACGCAGCATTCCCATGACAGGAAATCCTTTGAAGATGATCAAGCGGATATCGGGTACACCTTCATAGCTGATCCCGTTAAATACAGGATCAAACTCAATCAAACCCTCAACAATCGCGACATCAGGTTTACCACCGAGTGAGAATAAGCCACTTAAAGTATTTGATACATGGCGGTAAATCTCAGCAGGGGTTACCTCGTGACCATTTGGCTTGTAGTAACAGCCATTATGTACCTTGGTAATGACCAAGATACCTTTACCGCCAGAGCCTTTTGCTGGCTTGATTACAAAACCATCACGATTGGCGACCATCTGCGGGATGTCTTCAATCTTATGTTGCTCGTCAACAACACCAATTAAGTCCGGCACTGCAATATCATTTGCTAACGCTAATTGTTTAGTGACAAGTTTGTCGTCCACACGCTTATAAAACTTACGCGGATTATAGCGACCAATGTAACTAATGTTACGCTGATTCATATTCATTACGCCTTTACGGCGCAGTTCCCACGGCCAGGCAAAATTCATTACTTTTCTCCAGCCAGAGGTTTAAAGCGCTTAAGCTCTGTTAAGCGGTAACCCGTGTATTGTCCCATCACAAGCACCACTGACAGCAGCACTAAGTGGATACCAAGGAAGTTAAATACCCAATGTTGAACAAGCGAATTGTTCATTGCTAGGTAGGCTATTGTTGCTACAAACAAGCTACCACCACCGCTAACGAACACGTGTTTAGGGCCTTCCTCTTCCCATAGAATCGACATACGCTCAATTGTCCATGCCAAAATAATCATAGGGAAGAAGGTAATGGTTAAGCCTTCACTTAAGCCTAGCTTGAATGAAATTAGTGTGAAGAAGCCGATAATAAATATCACCACAATAATGACTGCGGATATTCGCGATATGAGCAGCAAGTTAAGTGACGATAGGTACGAGCGGATCATCAAACCAAATGCGACAATCAACAAGAAACCGATCAAGCCTGTAAGCAGCGTAGTTTGAATAAATGCTAACGCGATTAATACTGGCATGAAGGTACCAGAGGTTTTAATACCAATGATAACGCGAAGAAATACTACAACTAAAACACCAATAGGAATAAGCAAAATCCCCTTAAATAGACTTTGCTCTTCAATAGGCAGTTGATACAAAGAGAAATCCCAATCATCTTGCGCATTCATCATCATGTCGATTGAAGTTGAAAGAGCAGGGCGCGTATCCTGTAGCATTGAGAAATTTACTTGGGAGTTAGTTCCACCAATCACATCAAGGACCGAATTACCTTTGCTTTCCCAAAGCACGACATTATCTTCTCGGCCCTGAATGTTGTTATTAACATCAAATAACTTCCAGTAGCCGTCATGATACACCTGAACCATTTGATCAAGCTGTTGGCGACGACGCTGATCCTCTAGTACCAGGCCGTTTACAATGCGAGCTGGGATCTCCTTAGTATTTAACATGCGAACAAATAGCTCAGTTGGCGTGTTAGAGGCAAGCAATAGCGACATATTCTGGCTTTGATTAACATCGTTAATTTTCGCCATTAATTGCTGAGCAAAAGACTGATTAGAAGCGCTTCGCTCCCATACTTCACTGATGATTTGCTCAGCCGCTGAAAGTTCGGTTACAGGCCAGCTGTAAGGCTTAGCGCTTGGGAGTTCTTCACCGGCTTTGATTTTGGTCTTGCCTGTAGGTACCAGGGTTACTCGGTAATATAAAGATTGTTGACCGTTTGCTTGCCTGATTGACCAAACTGCACGGCGCTGATCTTCAGTCTGGTTAATGTTTAGCCCGTAGCCAGGTGATGAAGCGTTTTCAACCAGGACCTCAAAAGCTGGGTCATTAGGTAATGCAAAGTCAACCTCTGCTGGTTGGCCTTGGCCATTGAAACTAACCTTCGCGTCGATAGCCCAACTCTGTACCTGTTCGCCAGGAAAGAATGGGATGTTGTGTTCGACACTACGATAAATACTAGAAGCGATCCCTGCGATGAACAGCAATGCCACCAGAATGTAAAACGGTTTGCGTGAATGCATATTGGTGCCTATTTAGCTTTAACTTCAGTTGTTTTTGTAATTTTCCCGTGAATATAGCGCTTGCTCACATCGACTACGGCAATGTCTTTCATAAACTTACGCCCTAAAAGTAGCGGATACTCAAGATGGCTGCGATCAGTTAAGTTCAGATCCGTTTCTGCAGAGTATTTACCGATTTTTAAGTGCGCATGAATAACTGGGCGACGATCATCTTTAGATTCAGCATCTTGTTTGATGCGAACAAATCGCTCTACTTTAGACTCGAACGTGTTTCCAGGTTGGCCTTCGCCGTTAGTCATTACATCAAAGCGAACCCACTGAGCACCGTTACGCTCGAACAGCACTATATTTCGCGCATCTAACGACGATGATTCTGCACCCGTGTCAATACGAGTAGGGAATTTGGCTTTTACTTCATCAACATAAACACCTTCAACTTCGCCTAGCACAAACTTGTCACCAATTTGCGACTCAGGGCATGAGGTTGCTTCTACCGGTACAGGTATGATGCTTTTCTTTTCCGCATTTTCAACAGCGCGGCGAACGCGATCATTAAGCGCATTGACTTCTTTCGTCAGTGCTACAACTTCTTCGCTAGGTTTTTCACACTGAACTGTTAATGTGTCAATAATATTAGCTTGAGTGGTTTCAAGACCCGCCGTAAGCTCGGCATTAGTCACAGCTGGAACAGTAGGTACCTTATTTTGAGTCGAGTTACAGCCTGAAACTAAGGCAAGGGTAATGGATACTGCAAGGAGTCGTTTTAACATACTTGTTCCTATTTAAGCTCTAAATTTGGTTGGCTTTTGGTTGCGATAATCGTAGCGCGTTTTGGAGCAGGATAACCTTCTACGGTTAAGCTAACATCATTTGGGTCTAAATAATCAACTAGTGATTCGTTTTTCATCCAGTTTGTACTGCGCTGCTCAGCTAATGATGTGGTATCAACGTCAACACAGCGGATATCAATAAATTCACATTTTTTTAGCCAGAGCATTAACGCATCAACAGATGGAATAAACCAAACGTTGTTCATTTTGCCGTATCTGTCTTCAGGTACGAGAACATCATTAACATCACCGTCGATTACTAAGGTTTCCAACACCAGTTCACCGCCTGTGCGTAACTGATCTCTTAGCTGTAGTAGATGATCGATAGGAGAGCGTCTGTGATACAGCACTCCCATAGAGAAAACCGTGTCAAAGGCATCTAGCGGTGGCAGTTCTTCTATGCCTAACGGCAGCAGGTGAACAGGGTGGTCTTTACCAGCTAAGCGCTTAACCGCCTCAAACTGGCACAAAAACAACGGCGATGGGTCAACGCCTACTACGCGCTTAGCGCCGTCACCCAGCATGCGCCACATGTGGTAACCGCTGCCACAGCCTACATCTAAAACTGTACGATTCTTTAATGGAGAAATATGTGGTTTAACTCGGTCCCACTTCCAATCACTGCGCCACTCGGTATCAATGTCGATACCATGAATCGTGAAGGGGCCTTTTCGCCATGGTTGAAACAAACCTAGTAAATTAGCTAACTTTTCTTGTTGTCCCGCAGTGAGTTGCTCGCCGCTGCCAATGGTGACACTGTCTTTTAAGTCAATTTGATCGGGTTCGGGATAGTTAAGCTTATTAAGTACCTTTTCCCACTTAGGTAGATTGCCGTGTTTATGGCTACGTTGCCATTTACCGATAATTGCAGGTAATTCTTCTAACCAGTGCTGAAGGTTAGAGTCGGCGATTTGTTGATAAAACGAGCTAAAGCTGATCACTTTATGGCCACCATTGAACAAAAGTTAAAACATTGAAACCATACACTAAAGTGACTAAATCCGCATTGATTTAAACGGGACTGGTGTACGGATAACGGATCTGGTCGCATGACATTCTCTAGTGCACTACGTTTTTGACTAATTTCCAGCTCGCTATACCCATTTGCTCGCTTAAAGTCGAGATGGTGCTTGTCGAGTAAGTCCTGGATTTTGCCGTCTTCAAACCTGAGCTTTTCGGAAATCACTAATGCGCCTCCGGGCTTTAAGCCATCATAAATCTTATTAATCAGGGTATCGCGGTCTTCAGGTGGTAAAAACTGTAACGTAAAATTTAAAATGACAAGAGAAGCGTTGTTAATTTCAACATCGCGAATATCGGCACAAACGAGGTTAACCTGAGTGTCACTTTTGAAGGCTGATAGATTTTCCTGGCAGCGGCTGATCATAGATTCACTGTTGTCTACAGCAATAATTTGGCAGTTACGCCCGTCTATGTTCCGTCTAATTGATAACGTTGCTGCGCCCAAAGAGCTACCTAAATCATAGATATTAGAGTTGGGGTAACGAAGTCGTTGGCGAAATCACCGATAGTTTGAATGATTTGTCCATATCCCGGTACAGAGCGACGGATCATGTCGTTAAACACGCCGGCGACACGTTGATCAAACTTAAAATCATCAACTGTGTCAGCGGCTGACGCGTAAATATTGTCTAATTGACTATTCATTGAACTTTTTATCACTAAATTATCCCTATATTCTAGCTAATAGGTATTTAAAGCAGCAAGTTAGACTTTGATTAATTTGTCGTTTGCTTAAATTTACAGGCGTTGTTGCATGTAAGTTTAAATAATTGTTAAACACTATTAACAATATTCATGAATAAGTACATAATTGCGCTAGTACGTTTGTCTGACGATCATTTATCTACAAAAGGTAAGCAATTGATTCGACCGTTCATTACCATCCTAATTAGCATTCTATGCTTAACCTTGAGTAACCTAGTATACTCTCAGGGTGACGATCGTGAGTTTACGATTGTCATGAGCGAAAATACCTATCCATTCCAATACATTGACAACGGAGAGCCGAAAGGTGTTCTGATTGACTTGTGGCAAGAGTGGGCCAAAGTGACACAATCAAATGTACGTTTTGTACCGAAGCAATGGAACAAAAGTCTCGAAGCCACGCTTTCAGGTCACGACATCGTTCATGCAGGGATGGCAAAAACTCAATCTAGACAAGAGCAGTTCCTATTCGCAGAGCCATTTACTTCTCTTTCTACTTATTTGTTTATTCATAAGTCTGTTAGTAAGAAGTCAAGCGTTAGCGACCTAATTCCATATCAGATTGGTATTGTAGAGGGTGCAGCGCACAAGGAGCATTTACTTAAGATAGAACCTAACCTAAGTTTTACCTATTACCCAAGCCGGCAAGCATTACTCGACGCGGCTGCGCAAGGTAAAATTTTGGTTTTCGCTGGTATTGAAGGATATCAGCGGAACATGATTTTAGAGCAAGATATTGCCATGGACTATTTTAGTTCATTGCGACTTCCCATCACCAGTATCAAGTTAGCTCCAGCTATTGCTAAATCGAGTCCAAACAGCCAAGCAATTATTAAGCATATAAATCAAGGGTTCGCTCAATTGTCTTCTGATGTAATCAGACAAATAGAGCGGCGCTGGTTAGGCTATCATCATCAAGATAAAGAGCTGATTATTGCGATGCAAACGGGTGTTGAGCCTTATGCTGATTTAGGTTTAGATGGTCGACCACACGGGCTGTTGATTGACTTATGGCAACTCTGGTCTGAAAAAACTGGCATAGAGATCGATTTTGTCACCGGTGACATGGATAGTTCGATTTCATTGATTAAGCGTAAGCTAGCCGACGTACATATCGGATACCCTGAAAGCCAGCAAATGAACACAGGGCTTAAGCAAGCATGGAAAGTACTAGCGATCAAAAGCCGTTTGTTCAGTATGGATAAACATTTATCCGATCTCAATGAACGGTTAAACATCAGGCTAGGAACCTTTCCAACTTCACCTTACATTAATGAAATAAAATCTGCTTTCCCAAACGCTCAGTTACGCTACTTTGGTGACTTAGCAGAGATGATCGACGCTAATCGTAACGGCGAAATTGACGGGTTTATTGCATCGTCAGCGATGACATCTCATTATTTACTTGCGCACAAACTCTGGCCTGAGTTTAAGCAATATCAAGATATCGAATTCTCAACCGATTTGTTTAGTCTAACAAGAGTGGATGACAGTGGCATCGTTGAACGTATTCAAACTGGGTTTAACCTAATCTCGGCTCAGGAGGTGACTGATATTGAGCGCAAATGGTTGATTAATCCTGATGATAGAAGCCTGCAGCATGAGCAACAAGCGTTACAATTATCTAAAGCTGAGCGAGAGTATTTATCTAGTCTAGGTGCTATTAAACTAGGTTACGTAAAGAATTGGCCTCCTATGGAGTTCCAGGGGCGCAGCGGTGAGTTTTTGGGGATCAATGCTGACATTAAAAATCATCTAGTGAGACAGCTAAATCTAACCATTATCCCAGTTGCCTATGATAATTTTAACGATGTAATTGCTGATTTAAAACGCGGTGAAATTCATATGGTTGCCAGCGTGGTTAATACGCCTCAGCGAGAATCACGCCTGTCATTTAGTCAGCCTTACTGGCCATCACCGTGGGCGATAGTAACTAACATTGCCGCAGCCCCAGTGTTTAGCTTGTCGCAGATAAGTGAGCAGCGCCTAGCGGTTGTAGAAGGTTACTTTATTGTTGATCAGCTGCACCAACAATATCCTCACATCAATCTTATCAATGTTGCTAACGTCGAAGACGGTATTGAAGCCGTCAATAGCGGGCGTGTAGATATGTTTCTTGATAAAGCCGCGGTGCTCGCTAGCCATCTACAGGGTGAACAATACACTAGCTTAAAGTTATCATTGCTTGCTGATTTGGCAGAGCAACACAGCCAACTTGCAGTTTTTCCAGGCGTGAAACAGCTTATTCCATTAATTAACCGCTCATTGGCGACCATTGACGACAACGAGCAGCAGCGCATATATCAAAAGTGGGTGACGGTAGATGTGCAGTCAGATACGGCATCATACCAACGCTGGGTGAGGGTGCTTATCGTTAGCTTGTTATTGCTTAGTGCCATCGCTGCATTAGTATTATTGGCAAACCGCCGCTTAAACGTAGAAATTCGCCGAAGAGAATCGGCCGAGAGCCAACTCATTTATCTTGCCAATCATGATGCTGGCACCAAGTTGCCCAATCGTATATTACTCAATAAACGCTTAAATCAAGCTATTGCAGATCATCAAGCAGCAAATGCAAAATTCGCGTTATTATTTGTCGATTTAGATGGTTTTAAAGCGGTAAATGATGTTTGCGGTCATCATGTAGGTGACCTATTGCTTGCAAAAGTAGGAGAGCTGCTAGTTTCTCACGTGAAGCCAGGCGATACCGTGGCGCGTTTTGGTGGCGATGAGTTTGTGATACTTATTAATCATGTTGTAGACAATCAAGTCGCGGTGCAAATTGCAGATAATATCTTGCAGGGACTGCATTTAATGACCAGCATAGAGCAACATAGCATTAGTATTTCAGCGAGCATTGGTATTGCACTCTACCCAGATGATGGCACCAATGAAGCCGACCTTTTACATAAATCGGATCAACTCATGTATCAAGCGAAAAAGTTCGGTGGTCATCAGCACAAGTTGAGTTAATACATGTCTCATACACCTTTACCTTTCTATTTTGCGGGTGACTTATTTGCCCGCTTTTTAGTCGGTTAGCAGCAAATTTCATCGTTAAGCTGGTTTATTTAGCCAATCTCAAACATACTGCGCAGTTAGGCGTTGGTTGCGTTTAAATAGCAGTATATAATGCCTGGTTTAATCATATTAAAGTTCCAAACACCCGCTTGTGGATAAAGGATAGAGTTCAATGCGCAGTCATTATTGTGGAGACATCAACACGTCTCATCTTGGTCAAGAAGTTACCTTAGTTGGTTGGGTAAATCGTAGTCGTGATTTAGGTGGCGTAGTATTTTTAGATTTACGAGACCGTGAAGGTCTAATTCAGGTTGTTTACGACCCAGATCTAAAAGATGTGTTTGACGTAGCTAGCACATTGCGTAGTGAATTTTGTGTTCAAGTTAAAGGTTTAGTGCGTGCGCGTCCTGAAAGCCAAATTAACCCTGACATGAAAACGGGTGAAGTCGAGTTATTAGGTAAAGAGCTAACAATTATCAATGCTGCAGCGCCGCTGCCATTAAGCATGGATAACCACCAAAATAATAGTGAAGAACAGCGTCTAAAATACCGTTACCTAGATTTACGTCGCCCAGAAATGGCCGAGCGTTTAATCTTCCGCTCAAAAGTGACTAGCGCAGTTCGTCGCTTCTTAGATGATAATGGTTTCCTTGATATGGAAACGCCAATCCTGACAAAAGCTACACCAGAAGGTGCACGTGACTATCTAGTACCAAGCCGTACTTATAAAGGTCAATTCTTTGCATTGCCTCAGTCACCGCAAATCTTTAAACAGCTGCTGATGATGTCGGGTTTCGACCGTTACTACCAAATCGTTAAGTGCTTCCGTGATGAAGACTTACGTGCTGATCGCCAACCAGAATTTACTCAAATCGATATCGAAACTTCATTTATGTCATCAGAACAAGTGATGGCAAAAACTGAAGAAATGGTACGTGGTTTATTCAAAGACTTACTTAATGTTGATTTAGGTGAGTTCCCGCGCATGCCATATTCAGAAGCGATGGCGCGTTTTGGTTCTGACAAGCCTGACTTGCGTAACCCGCTTGAATTAGTCGATGTTGCCGATTTAGTTAAAGACGTTGAATTTGCAGTATTTAGTGGCCCAGCGAATGACGCTGAAGGCCGCGTTGCCGCGCTGCGTATTCCAACAGGTGCTTCACTATCTCGCAAGCAAATTGACAACTACACCAAGTATGTTGGCATTTATGGTGCGAAAGGCTTAGCTTGGATGAAGATCAACGATCTTGATGCAGGTATGGAAGGTGTGCAGTCGCCAATTCTTAAGTTCCTAAACGAAGATATCGTTAAGCAAATTGTAGAGCGTACTGGCGCACAAACTGGCGACATCATCTTGTTCGGTGCAGACAATGCAACGGTTGTTGCTGAAGCCATGGGCGCACTTCGCCTTAAAGCGGGTGAAGATTTCGACTTACTTGAAGGTGAGTGGAAGCCACTTTGGGTTGTAGATTTCCCAATGTTTGAAAAAATCAATGGCGGCTTGCATGCCGTTCACCACCCATTTACTGCGCCGCGCAGTGTAACCCCAGAACAGCTAGCGGCTGATCCTGCAGGCACAGTTTCTGATGCTTATGACATGGTGCTAAATGGTTGTGAGCTTGGTGGTGGTTCTGTGCGTATTCACGATGCCAAGATGCAAGCGACTGTGTTTGACATCTTAGGTATTGATGAGCAAGAAGCGAACGACAAATTTGGCTTCTTACTAGAAGCACTGCGCTATGGCACGCCGCCACACGCGGGTCTTGCTTTCGGTCTTGACCGAATCATTATGTTAATGACTGGCGCTAGCTCAATTCGTGACGTGATGGCGTTCCCGAAAACGACTACAGCAGCCTGCCCATTAACCAATGCGCCAGGTTTTGCTAACCCACAACAGCTTGTTGAACTGGGTGTGTCAGTTATTGAAAAACAGCCAGAACAAGACGCTGAATAAAATAACTGCAAACTAACTTTAAAAGCACGTACTTAACTTGTTTAGGTGCGTGCTTTTTTATATGTTGGGCAGATAAGTTTTCTAGGCATTGATTAGTTAAAAAATGCCGACACTAGGAGCAAGATTATGGCTGGACACAGTAAATGGGCCAACATTCGCCATCGTAAAGCGGCGCAAGATTCTAAGCGCGGTAAACTGTTCACTAAATTTATTCGTGAGCTCACCGTTGCAGCAAGAGAAGGTGGCTCAGATGCCGATTCTAACCCTCGTTTACGCGCAGCTATTGATAAGTCGTTATCCAATAATATGACGCGTGACACCATTGAGCGTGCCATCAAGCGCGGCGCCGGTGAGTTAGAAGGTCAGCAGTTAGAAACTATTATTTATGAAGGTTACGGTCCAGGCGGCACCGCTGTAATGGTTGAAACCATGACAGATAACAAAAACCGCACTGTTTCTGGTGTACGTAACGCTTTTAGTAAATCTGGTGGTAATTTAGGTACAGACGGGTCAGTTGCTTACCTATTTACCAAACAGGGTGTGATTTCATTTGATAATGAAACCGATGAAGATACCTTGATGGATGCTGCTTTAGAAGCTGGTGCTGATGATGTTATTACCCATGACGATGGCTCAATGGATGTGTATACCACACCAGAAGCGTTTGGCAGTGTAAAAGATGCGCTCGATGCAGCTGAGCTAAACTCTATTAACGCTGAAGTGACCATGGTGGCGTCGACTAAGTCTGAGCTTGATGCTTCAACGGCTGAGAAGTTTCTCCGTCTTATTGATAACCTTGAAGATCATGATGATGTACAAGATGTTTATCACAACGCTGATATTTCAGATGAAGTCATGCAGCAACTAAGTTAATGCAAACAATAGGTTAACAAGAGCAAATATAACAACAATAATGGCAATAATTTTAGGGATAGATCCAGGCTCACGCCTGACTGGATATGGCATTATCGACTGTCAGGGGCGAACCCAAAAATACCTTGGCAGTGGTTGCATACGTACATCGGGTGATGATCTTGCGTCGCGTTTACAGCAGATCTTCACAGGCGTAAGCGAAATCATTCGTCAGTATCAACCTGAGCAATTCGCGATTGAAAGGGTATTCATGGCTAAAAATGCCGATTCAGCGTTAAAGCTAGGTCAGGCTAGGGGAGCCGCTATAGTGGCGGCAACCAACTCAGGGTTATCTGTTGCCGAGTACAGTGCAACGCAAATCAAGCAAGCTGTGGTAGGTACTGGCCGGGCGCAAAAGACGCAGGTCCAACATATGATCACCCAGATTCTTAAATTACCCGCCGCGCCACAGGCCGATGCCGCAGATGCCTTATCTGTTGCCGTTTGCCATTATCATACATGCCAAAGCCTTGTCGCCATGGGCGGCAGCGCAGCCAAAAGAACATACGGAAGATATAAATGATAGGACGATTAACCGGCGTATTAGTAGAAAAACAAGCGCCAGAAATAGTGCTGGATGTAAACGGTGTTGGTTATGAGCTTCAAGTGCCGATGACTAGCTTTTATGAATTACCTGAACTTGAGCAAACTACCACTTTATATACGCATTTTGTAGTAAGAGAAGATGCCCAGTTACTCTATGGGTTTAAGTCAAAGCAAGAACGCGCCCTGTTTAGACTGCTGATAAAAACTAATGGCGTCGGACCAAAGCTTGCGCTGACAATCTTATCAGGCATGACGGCAAACGAATTCGTTAACTGCGTTGAACGTGACGATATCGCAACACTGGTTAAACTGCCTGGCGTCGGTAAGAAAACCGCTGAGCGTTTAGTGGTTGAAATGCGTGACAAGCTTAAAACTTTACTTGAAGCATCTGCAGGTTCTGAGCGTGAGTTTGTACTGCAGTCAAACTACACGCCTGCGCCAGTTGAAGATAATGTTGAAGAAGATGCGATTGCAGCACTCCTTGCACTTGGTTACAAACCAACACAGGCAAGCAAGGCGGTAGCAAGTGCATACAGTGAAGGTATGAACTCTGAGCAGCTAATTAAAGCGTCCCTAAAAT